>CAXXGD010000008.1:0-26594 GCA_963669385.2 Rhodospirillales bacterium | reverse complement strand
TGCTCTCCGGTGGTGCCGGCGACGACTTTCTCGAAGGCGGGGAGGGAGCCGACGGCCTCACCGGTGGCAATGGCCAAGACACCTTCTACTTCGGTCCGGGCTCGGGCGGGCTGGAGGCGGTCATCACCGATTTCACCTCCGACGTCACCGACCCCGCTGCCGGCGACCTCATCCAACTCGAGGTATCGGGCTCCAGTGGCCTGTGGATTGGCGACGCCGCCTTCGATGGATCGGAACCGCAGGCCCGCTTCGATGATGCCAGCGAGCGCGTTCAGGTCGATGCCAACGGCGACGGTGTGGGGGAATTCGAGATCAGCCTCACCGGCATCACCGACGTCGGCCAGTTGACCGCGACGGACTTCCTGTTCACACTAGCTTGCGGCCGTCGAATTGTCGAGCGTGATGGTAGGCAGGACGGGATCGCTGCGCCTCCCGGCCCTTCTCACGCACCGCCGGGATCAAAAAGTTAGGTGAGCTGGCCGGGGTCGACAGTAACGGAGACGGCCTTGCCAACGTCGATGTCTGCATAGCCAGCCAGACCACAGTCGGCCAGCCGCCGGCGACCGGGATTTCTCTTCTCCTAGGGCCGCGCTCTTAGAGCGGGACGCCCGGCAACCGCTGTCGCTGGCCGGCACAGGGCAAAGCGCGCACATACGACCAAGATTCGCTCGAATCCAAGGGCGACAAGCGAGCTCACGGTCGAGAATCTGCCGAAAACGAGCGTTTTGATCCATTTTTGACCTGATTTTTGACGCGTTTTTGATCGCCCCCGGGTATTCCTCGTGACGACCTTCGCAGGAAAGGGTGTGAAACCAACCAACACCCGCTGGCAAAGGTTGCAGAGCGTTGGAGGAGACCAGCACGTATGCTGCTGCGCCGGCAGTCGCTCGAGCCGGCGGCAAGGCAATCTGAGGGGGTGGACGCGGATTAAGCGGCGTTCTCGCCCGCAAGGGGCCAAGCCAGCGGCAGGTGCCAAAGCGAGAAAAATGTCATGCAACGGCAGCACTCTGTGGGGCGCTCTTTGCGGGAAACCCCTGTCGTCGAACACCGGGTGAGGGGATCTCTCCCTGACTTGGCACCCAGCGGCCTTTCCGAGCGTTGGGGGATGAAGCCCTTGCCGGCTCTTCTGGCGCTCATCGTTTTCTTGGCGATGAAAGCAGTGATCGTGGATAGCTTACTGTCGGCGACGGGTTTGTCGTTGGAGGCAGCGGAATGGATGACCAACGACGCGGTGATCGCCCTGTTGGAGCCCTTGGCGGTCGCTGTTCCGCCCTGGTGCTTAGTCAGGAAGGCAGGGATCGGCTGTCGGGCGATGACGGCGAGCGAGGCGGCGCCAGGGATGTGTGTCTCGGCAGGGCAACCGGCCGCAACAACCTATTCAACCAAGAAGGCCCTGCTGTCACCCTTGGTGGAGATCATGACGAAGTGCTGGTAGGTGGCGCAGACACGGCTTTTCTGAGCCTGGTCCTTCGGCAACGGCGAGCTCCTGGACCGCCCTCGTCGCTTTGATCGCTTTTTGACGTGATTTTTGACGGGTTTTTGACCGTCGCCCCTCATCTTCCCTTCACAGCGCTGCGGTGCAGGAGGAAAGCGCATCGGTCCTACCCCGCAGCGAGGAGAGTAGGACGCAAGAGCACCTTTCAATGGACCAGATGTCCAATTGGTCAGTTCCCTCTACTGGCTGCATGAGGCAGGCGGGCAACAGGAAAACTAAGGCACTAAGCTGGAGGAGAAGGCAATGGCGATTTTGATTGGAGAGACCGCGGCCGAGAGCATGTACGGCAGCAATCTAGATGACACGATCTACGCCAACAGCGGAGACGACCGCGTCGCCGGACGAGGCGGGGACGACCTTGTCTACGGCGCCGACGGTGCCGATTCCCTCTACGGAAACTCCGGCCTCGACAGCCTTTATGGCGGCGACGGCGACGACACCTTGAGCGGGACATCCGGTACGGATAGGTTGATCGGCGGTTCCGGGTCGGACCGTGGCTTCGGTGGCGTGGGCATCGATTCCTTCGAAGGGAACAGTGGGGCCGATCAGTTCAGGGGCGGCGACGGTGACGACACCGTGGCCGGCGAAGAGGGGTCCGACACGCTCCTTGGGCAGGATCAGGCCGATCTGATGCTGGGCGGTGACGGTGACGATTGGCTGCGGGGTGGCGCCCATGACGATGCTTTGTACGGGAACACCGGCAACGACTCGATCTTTGGCCAGGGTGCAAACGACAGACTGTACGGCGATACGCACAACGACTTTATCGTGGGTGGAGGCGGCAGTGACCGCATCTTCGGCGGCACTGGAAACGACTCGATTCAAGGCAACAACGGTATAGATAGGCTGTATGGCGGGAGAGGTAGCGACAACCTTCGCGGTGGCGCCGGAGGAGATAGTCTTCATGCCGGCGGCTCGGGAAACATCATGCGTGGCCAGGACGGCAACGACGAACTCTACGGAGGTTATCAAGTTGACACGATGTTCGGCGGTGCTGGAAATGACCGCGGGCTCTGTGGTGAAGGAGACGACTTTGCCTATGGTGACGGTGGTGACGACAGCTTCGTAGGCGGCGCCGGTGACGACAGGCTCTACGGAGGGGCAGGAAACGACTACTTGCTCGGCAACCAAGGCTATGACCTTCTAACCGGCGGTAACGGTCAAGACTCTTTCGTCTTCAACCAGTCCGGCAATGGGGTGGAAGCCATGGTCGTCGACTTTAGCTCCAATGTCGTCGCACCGGGTACGGCCGACACCATCGCGCTCGCCGAGGAGAACGGCGAGGGCTCGTGGATCGGTGATGCCACCTTCGACGGGTCAGAGGCGCAAGCGCGCTTCGACGAAGACAGTGAGCGGGTTCAGGTCGATTCCGATGGTGATGGAACCGCAAACTTCGAAATTGCGCTTACCGGCATCACCGACGTGGATCAACTGACGTCGACCGACTTCCTCTTCTTCGTCCAAGTCTAAGGGGGAGCTATGCATTACCCGGCAGGCCACAAACCCGGCCGCCAAAGGCAGCCGCTGAGAGCAAGTGACACTGGTTCGGATGCCAGCGGTCCGAGTGCAGAAATGGTGCAAGGGCCGCTGGCGCCGATCGCTGCTAGGTGAACAGGAAGTCGGTGGCCGTCAGTTGGTCCACGTCGGTGATGCCTGTCAATGCGATCTCGAAGTTGGCGGTGCCGTCTCCGTCGCTGTCGACTTCAACACGTTCACTGGTATCGTCAAAGCGTGCTTGTGGTCCCGATCCGTCGAAAGTGGCATCACCAATCCAGGCGCCACTACCCCCAAGCACGTCGGCCTCGATCAGGTCGGCCGTGCCCGGGTCGGTCACGTTGGAGACGAAGTCGGTGATGACCGCGTTCTGGGCATCGCCTGGATAGTAGAAGTAAAAGGTGTCCTGGCCCTTGCCGCCAGTCAGGAGGTCATTGCCGATGTCGCCGATCAGGACGTCGTTCCCGGCCCCTCCGTACAGCTGATCGTCACCCTGAAAGCCGATGATGACATCATCGCCACCATCACCGAACATGTAATCCGTTGCGTCGCCGCCGATGGCAAGGTCCTTGTCGGCACCGCCGAACACCGTGTCGACCTGATCCCCGCCGAAGAGATAGTCTGCGCCACCTTGGCCACGCAGCAGATCCTCACCGGCCTCCGCATAGATCCGGTCCTTGTCGCCGCCGCCGCGCAGATCGTCATCGCCGAAGTCGCCGACGATAAGGTCCGATCCGGCGTTGCCCTGAATCATGTCGTCTGCGCCGCCGCCAAAGAGCGCATCCTTGCCACCACCGCCGATGATGAAGTCGCTGTCCGTTTCGCCAAGAAGGACATCGTTTCCTGCATTGCCGTATAGGCTATCGTCGCCGTCATCGCCGTAGAGCGTGTCTGCGCCATCTCCGCCGCGCAGGCTGTCGATACCATTGTCGCCGAAGAGCAAATCGGAGCCGCCTTGTCCGAGTAGCGTATCGGACTGGTCGTCGCCGAAGGCGAGATCGTCGCCAGAGCCCCCTTTGAAGAAATCCACACCGCTGTCGCCGCTGAAGGCATCGTCGCCGTCGCCTCCGAAGCCAGTGTCGTCGCCATCGTCCCCGTCAAGGTCGTCATTACCTGATTGGCCGATCACGATGTCGTCACCGCGGGTGCCGTCCAGAGAGTCGTTTCCGGAGTTCCCGTAGAGGCTGTCATTCCCGCTGCCACCATAGACAGTGTCATTTCCATCGCGAGCTGCAACCCGGTCATCACCCGAGCCCGCATAGATCGTGTCCGTCAGATTGCCGCCGTAGAGTGACTCGGCGATCGAATCGCCAAAGATAGTTGCCATTGCCTCTTCCTCCTCCATTTCCATAGGACCTGCGCCGCCCGCGGCCGGCTAGCGATAGGCGACGCACCGCCTGGATCGCCTGTTTGTGGGCACCAAAGGCCCCTGGCGGGCCAAAGCCGCCCGGCGATCTAGGAAGAGATGTGATACACAAGCTTGGCGTGCAGGCAAACAGGAACTGCCAGTCCAATTGTCACAGAGCGAAAAGAGCTAACTGTTTAGCGTCAAGCTGCCACTGTGCCGCCTGACCTTTCCGATAGTCGGGTCCCGGGGCAGGGGAGGAATCGATTGGCACGCACTATCAGCAAGAATTGAGTGCGCCGAGGTCTCCTCAAGAGAAGAGGAAATCGGTCGCGGTCAGTTGGCTTGCCGCTGTGACCCCTGTCAGCTCAATGTCGAAGTTCGAGGCGCCATTGCCGTCGCCATCAACCTGAATTGCGTCGGTGAGCGCGTTGAAGCGAGCTTGTGGACCGGATCCGTCGAACGTGGCGTCACCGATCCACATGCCGCTGCCGCCCGAGACCTGTAGAAGAAGCCGGTCGGCATTACTTGGCGAGACGATGTCGGACGTGAAGTCCGTAATGGTGGCCTCCGTGGCGACCCCGAAGCTGTCGAAGAAGAAGGTGTCCTGCCCATTGCCGCCGGTCAGGACATCGCTATTGAAGCCACCGGATAGGAAATCGGCGCCGGCGCCGCCCATCAGCGTATCGCTGTCGATTCCGCCGTAGAGGCTGTCGTCCCCGCCGTCGCCGTAGAGGCTGTCGGCACCATTGTCACCGAGCCCAAGATCGTTATTGGCGCCGCCGAACAAGGTATCGAAGTCATGGCCGCCGTGGAGTGAATCGTTGCCGTCTTGACCGCGCAGGATATCACTATGGGAGCCCCCGTAGACGGTGTCGCGGCCGGCCCCGCCGCGCAGGTCGTCGGACTCGTCATCGCCGTAGATCAAGTCAATGGCGTTGTTCCCCTGAATGCTGTCGTCCAACAGCCCGCCGAACAGCGTATCCTTGCCGCCACCGCCGACGATGAAGTCGTTCTGGTCTCCGCCGTAGACCCGGTCGTCAGCGCCTTGGCCGTAGAGGCGGTCCTCGCCGACGTTTCCCTCAAGGACATCGTTGGCTGCCCCGCCGCGCAGCTCGTCGGCACCGCTGAAGCCGCGCAAGTGGTCGGCGCCGTCCTGTCCCAGCAAGCTGTCGGCTTCATTGCCGCCATAGGCCTCGTCGCCCTCGGCGCCGCCGCGGAAGATGTTCGTCCCGGTTAGAGCGCTGAAGGTATCGACGCCGTCTCCGCCGAAGGCCGTATCGTTTCCAGCACCGCTCACCAAGTCATCATTGCCGGAACCACCTTTCATGATGTTGTCGCCGAGGGTTCCATTGATGTCGTCCGATCCAGATCCGCCGTAGAGCCGATCGTTGCCGCTGCCACCATTCAGGGAATCGCCACCACCGCGGCCTTGAATCAGATCGTCTCCCGATTTGCCGAAGATGTAGTCATAGTTGTTGGTGCCGAGAATCGTTTCCTCGATGGGTGCGCCAAAGATCGTCGCCATTGCTTTCTCCTCCCCACTAGATGGACGATGCCGCGTGCTGCCGAGAGCCCAAGAGCGGTGCAAAGTGACCGCGGCCTAGAGGGGGCTGCGGCACTGTCGATCGATTGGGTCGGGTCATTTCCCTGAGGCCAGCTGCTTCGGTCCTCTCCTCAGTCTCTTCCTGCCTTGCAGGATGACGATACACTAGCACGGCGAGAGTGGGTATAAAGGGGTCGAATCTTGGGGCCAGCTCAAAGGCATCTCCAGCGGCGCGTACCGCTGATTGGTTCGGCCTGGGCCAGGCATCATCGGGGGAAGAGGGGGCCAGGGGAGGTCTAGTTCCCGTGCCGAGAGCTCCGGAACAACTCGTTAGGTGAAGAGGAAGTCGGTCCCGGTCAACTGATCCGCCTGGGTGATGGCGATCAAATTGACCTCGAAGTTGGCCGCACCGTCACCATCGGAATCCACTTCCAGCAGCTTACTCGTAGGGTCCATCCGAACTTGCGGGTCGGTCCCGTCGAAGGCAGCATCGCCGATCCACATACCGTCGCCGCCGGAGACTTCCAGCGCAATGCGATCGGAAGAGGAGATAGACACGACGTTGGAGGAAAAATCGGCGATTACAGCCTCCAAGCCAGTGCCAAAAGCGGCAAACTGGAAAGTATCCTGTCCGATACCGCCATTCAGTTGATCACCGGAAGATCCGCCGTTCAGAGTATCATTGCCGGCACCGCCGAAGAGCAGGTCGCTGCCCGTGTTGCCATACAGGCTGTCGTCTCCACCGTCGCCATAGAGGAAGTCGCCGCCTTCGCCGCCGACACCCCGGTCCTTGTCGGCACCTCCGAACAGCACGTCGGGCTCGAGGCCGCCGTAGAGGGAATCGTCGCCGTTCTGGCCGCGAAGCAAGTCGGCCCCGGTGCCTCCCAGAAGGTAGTCGCGCCCGTCTCCGCCGCGCAGGTCGTCGGCGGCGTCGCCACCGTAAAGCCGGTCGATGGCCTCGTTGCCTTGAATGCTGTCCTGCGAGTAGCCGCCGAAGAGGATATCCTTGCCGCCGCCACCGACCAGGAAATCGTCCAGGTTTCCGCCATAGAGGCTGTCGTTGCTGCCCTGCCCGAAGAGGCTGTCTGCGCCGTCGCCCCCCCTCAGGATGTCGAGGTCGCCGCCGCCGCGAAGCGTGTCGTCACCGCCGAAGCCCAAGAGGCTGTCGGGCCCGTTCTGGCCCAGAAGCGTGTCGGCGCCGTTGCCGCCGAAGCCGAAGTCCTGGCCGGCCCCACCGCGAAAGACATCGGACCCGGTGCCGCCGAATAGGGTGTCGGAGCCGTCTCCGCCGAAGCCGGTGTCATTCCCAGAGCCGCCGGACAAACGGTCGTAGAGAGAGCCGCCCCGCATGATGTCGTTTCCAAAGGTACCCTTGAGATAGTCGGAGCCCGATCCGCCGTAGAGGCTGTCGTCGCCGCTGTCCCCGAAGAGCGAGTCGTCGCCCAGGCGCCCTAGGGCGCGATCGTTACCCGAGTTGGCAAAGATGATGTCCCGCTCGCTGGTCCCGAAGATCGTCTGGGTGACGGGGTCGCCAAAAATCGTCGCCAATGCCTCGTCCTCTTCGCTGGCTATGGGGCTTGCATTTCCCTGCGCCGTCCGGTGGCAAGCCTGGCAGTCTCGCCTGCAGGTCTCGGCTGGACGCCCAGGCAGGAGGATCCGACTGCTTCTCAAGCCGGCCGAGCCGCTCTCCATGGAGTTGCCTTGCCGGTGACCTTTGCAGTCGTCATAGCACAAATCAGAGTCTGGCGCTTGGGCTTTGGCTGATCCTCTTCGTCACAGAGGCAATTTGATCGCGCCGCCGTATAGGTGGTCGGCCAGCCGGCAGCCGATCCCGGAGACTGTGGAGCAGGGGCCCCCGCATGCAGTCAGCCGGGCCTGGGAGCTCTGCGAAAGAAGAGTGGGGCCAGGCTGTGTTTGGCTCTCTCAAGGCGGCCGACTGCGTCTAGTGTTAGCTGAAGAGAAAGTCGCTCGCGGTTAGCTGGCTGGCTTGGGTGATGCCGGTGAGCTCGATCTCGAAGTTGGCGACCCCGTTGCCGTTGCTATCGATCTCGACCAGCTTGCTGGTCGGGTCCATGCGGGCTTGCGGGTCGGATCCGTCGAAGGCGGCGTCCCCGATCCACATGCCGCTGCTGCCCGAGACCGCCAGCGAGATGAGATCGGCTTCGCTGAGGGAGACGACGTTGGATGTGAAGTCGGTGATGGTGGCCTCCACGCCGATGCCGATGGCGGTGAAATAGAAGCTGTCCTGACCGTTTCCGCCGGTCAAAATGTCGGTCGCCAGGCCACCCGCGAGCGTATCGGCGCCGGCGCCGCCGTAGAGCCCGTCGCCGTCGAAGCCGCCGTAAAGGCTGTCGTTCCCGCCATCTCCATAGAGCAAGTCGGCGCCCCCCTCGCCGACGCCGCGGTCCTGATCGGCGCCGCCGAAGAGGGTGTCGATGTCTAGGCCGCCGTAGAGTGAATCATCGCCGTTCTGACCGCGCAGCACGTCACCACCGGTGCCGCCGAGTACCGTATCGCTGCTGTTCCCACCGCGAAGGTCGTCCGCGCCCGAGCCGCCGTATAGGAAGTCGACGGCATCGTTGCCTTGGATGCTGTCGTTTCCATCGTCGCCGTAGACCGTGTCCTTGCCGCCACCGCCAACAATGAAGTCATCATTGAATCCACCGGCTGCCGTGTCATCCGCACCCTGACCGAAGAGGCTGTCATTGCCGTTTTGCCCGATTAGCTGGTCGGCATCGGCGCCGCCTCGAAGGGTATCGTCACCCGCGCCACCAAAGAGTTGGTCAGGGCCGTTTTGCCCGAGGAGGGTATCGGAGCCGGTCAAGCCGGCGGCATCATCACCCTCGGCGCCGCCCCTGAAGATGTCAGCGCCGTTGTCTCCCAAAAATAAGTCTGCCCCACCTGCGCCAAAGGCACTGTCGTCGCCATCTCCGCCATAAAGAAAGTCTATTCCGCTTCCCCCTCTCAGTAGATCGCTAGCGTTTTCACCCTGCTGCACGTCATTTCCGGAACCTCCGTAGAGGCTGTCGTTGCCGCTGCCTCCAAACAAGGTGTCAAAGCCATCGCGCCCCAAGACACGGTCGTCACCGGAATTGGCAGATATGATGTCCGTTGCACTGGTGCCGAAAATCGTCAGAGTGTAGGGAGAGCCATAGATCGTGGTGGCCATTTCGAATTCCTCCTCGTCGGATGCTTGCTGTGCGCAGTCTCAGGTCTTCCAGCGGGAAGCCTGGCTTCCGTGATGGTAGAGCCTCGGGGGCTGCAATCGCAAGCGTCACCTTCCCCTCGGCTCCGCTACTCGGCGGCGAGGGTTCTGTGCAAAGGCATCCTTGCCGACAGCCACGAGCTGCACTTTGTCACAAGATGGCTGGCAGACCCGCGCCGGCGCCGGCTCCCTTTTGCTCGTGAGTGCTGGAGCGGCTGCGGATTCAGCGATGAAGTGCAACGCCGCTGTTGAAGGAGAGTTTGACGTCGAGTCCGAGCTGTAGCAAGAGGGCCTGGGCAGGTGTTTTGAAGCCCAGGCATTTGCGCGGCGTTAGGTTGTGCATGAGCAGGATGTCCTGGAGTTCCTGGTCTGAGATCGTGTCGATGTCGATCTTCCTTGGCAGGTCTCTTCGTAATCGGCCGTTGCTGTTTTCGACGCCGCCCTTCTGCCAGGAGGCGTAGGCATCGCAGAGACCGTAGGCCGGCGCTGCGCGCGGTAGCCAGGTCGAGGGCTTGGCGCAGCAGGCCATGCCTGGCAAAGGCGGTGTCGTTGTCGAAGGTGGCCGAGCGGCGCAGTGCGGGGTCGAGGCGCTGGAAGATGCGCATGATGGCGCCGGCGGTCTCCTCGGCGGTCTTGCCGGCGCGCCCGGTAGCGCCGCTCGGCCGTCTGCGGCCGGTAGCCGCCGTCGGCATAGGCATTGCGCAACAGCTCCCGCTTGATCGTGGAGGCCGCCCGGCCAAGCTCCCTGGCTATCGAGCGCTGCGATCGCCCGGCTTCATGAAGCCGGGCGATCGCAAACCTTTCCTCCAAAACAGATGCACCTTTCCTGACATCGCAACACCCCCGAATCTTAGCCAACTCGAACAAGGTGCTTCCTCGCACCTGGGGTGTTGCACTTCATCCCTGAGAGAGCCGGCGCTGCGCCACTCAAAGCCCTCCGCTCTAGCAGGTGGTCGGCTTGGCCGCGTGCTTAGGAAAAGAGGAAGTCGGTTGCGGTCAACTGATCGGCCTGAGTGATGGCGGTGAGCTCGATCTCGAAGTTGGCGGCGCCGTCGCCGTTGCTATCGACCTCGACCAGCTTGCTCGTCGGATCGATGCGGGCTTGCGGGTCGCTTCCGTCGAAGGTGGCGTCACCGATCCACATGCCGCCGCCGCCCGAGACCTGCAGCGAGATGAGATCGCTCTCGGTCTTCAGCTGAATGACGTTGGAGGTGAAGTCGGTGATGGTGGCCTCCAGGCCCACGCCGCTTGCGAAGTAGAAGGTATCCTCTCCGTTGCCGCCGGTCAGCAGGTCGCTTCCCGGACCGCCGCTTAGCCAATCGGCACCGGCACCGCCATAGAGCCCATCGTCGCCGAGCCCACCCAAGAGGCTATCGTCCCCGCCGTCGCCGTAGAGCAGATCGGCGCCGCCCTCGCCGGCCACGCTGTCCTGGTCGGCACCGCCGAAGACAGTGTCGCCGTCCAGGCCGCCGTAGAGAGAATCATCGCCGTTCTGGCCGCGAAGAACGTCCAGACCGGTGCCTCCCTCGACCCTATCACCACTGTTTCCACCGCGCAGGTCGTCGGCGCCGTCATCGCCATAGAGGGTGTCGACGGCATCGTTGCCCTGGATGCTGTCGTCACCATCGGCACCGAAGAACGTATCCTTGCCGCCGCCACCCACTATGAAATCGCTCTCCCCGCCTCCATAGCCCCAGTCATCCGCGCCCTGACCGTAGAGGCGGTCGCTGCCAAGGCCGCCGGATAAGACGTCGTCGCCGCCACCGCCGCGGAGCGTATCGGCGCCGCCGCTGGCGAAGAGTTCGTCAGTTCCGTTCTGGCCTAGGAAGGTGTCCGCCTCGGCGCCGCCAAAGGCGGAGTCGCTGCCTGCGCCGCCTCTGAAGACGTTCACTCCGGTCGTTCCAAGAAAATCGTCATCACCATCTCCGCCAAACCCAGTATCATTTCCGACACCGCCAAATAGCCCGTCATTATCGATGCCACCATAGAGACTATCATCGCCACTGCCGCCAAGCAGGGAGTCATCGCCATTGAGCCCTCGAACGAGGTCGTCACCGGAGTTGGCATAGATTCTGTCCAACGCGCTGGTGCCGATAATCGTCAGAGTGTAGGGGGAGCCAAAGATTGTCGTCGTCATTGTGCTGATCTCCTGGTTGATTGCTCTCTCTCTCCGCGATTGCCGGACATCGAGCAGGTCGTACGGCGTTCTCCATCAGGCGTCGTTCTGGACGGGAGAGCGGAGAGATGGTCCGTGATTCGAGACCTCTGCTGCTGTCCTTTGCTGCCCGCATCCGTCGGCGCCGCACCTTAAAGAGGTCGTCGGGGTCGCTCGCATACCGCCCTCCAAGCGCGGTCCGATTGGCGGCGGCTCGGACCCCATTGACGGGTGCAAGCCCAAAATAGGCGGACAGACGCGGGCTTGCCTGAGGGATTCCTTTAGAAACTCTTGAGAATTCCTAGAGATCGAGTAAAGCGGGCGTTCAGTCGAGAAAGATGCCACTTTGTTGGTTAATCGGAGACGGCTCGCCATCGATCGCCGGGGCAGGGGCATCTCCCGCTCATCAAACCCACTCGTTCATCAACCGGTCACTTGCCAAGCATTTTACTGTCCCGCGACCGCGAGAGATGGGGCTGGCCGTGCCCGGCCCCTCGTGGGCGCGCGACCTTGTGGGGACCCGGATGTTGGACGGCCACGCGGCCGGGTCGCAAGAAGCGGTGACGGTCAACCGCGGTTGCCAGCTTGCGTCGACCACTTCGTGGGAGGCTTCACGAAAAGAGAAAATCCGTTGCGGTCAGCTGATCGGCTTGGGTGATGCCGGTGAGCTCGATTTCGAAGTTGACCGCCCCGTCACCGTCGCTATCGACCTCGAGGAGCTCGCTGGCGAGGTCGATGCGCACCTGCGGCCCGGAGCCGTCGAAGGTGGCGTCGCCGATCCACTGCCCGTCGCCGCCGGTGACCTGCAGTGCCATGACATCGGCCTCGGAGGAGGAGATGACGTTGGAGGTGAAGTCGGTGATCGTGGCGTCCACGCCAACGAATGCGAATCCACTGAAGTAGAAACTGTCGCTGTCATTGCCGCCGGTCAGGACGTCATCTCCCAGGCCACCCGACAGGGTGTCTGCGCCGGCGCCGCCGTAGAGGGCGTCGTCGAGAAGGCCGCCGTAGAGCTTGTCGTCGCCGCCGTCACCGTAGAGGCTGTCGGCTCCGCCGCCGCCGTAGCCTCGGTCCTGATCGGCGCCGCCGAAGAGGGTGTCCTCGTCGTCTTCGCCATGGAGGATATCGTTGCCGTTCTGCCCGCGCAGGACGTCCATGCCGCTGTCTGCGAAGAGGGTGTCACGACCGTTGCCTCCGCGAAGGTCGTCGTCGCCTTCCTCGCCGTAGAGGAGATCGACGGCGTCGTTGCCCTGGATGCTGTCGTTACCGCTGTCACCGGTGAGTGTGTCCTTGCCACCGCCGCCGACGATGAAGTCGTTGTCATCTCCGCCGTAGGCCGTGTCATCCCCACCCTGGCCGAAGAGACTGTCGTTGCCATTCGCAGCATTGAGGAAGTCGTCTCCGGCCCCGCCGCGAAGCGTATCGGAACCACCTTCTCCGAAGAGATCATCGGAGCCGTTCTGGCCTAAGAAGACGTCGGCCTGACTGTGGCCCACGGCACGGTCATCGTCGGCGCCACCTCTGAAGGTGTTGAAGCCGATTGCTCCTGTGAAGTCGTCTTCACCATCTCCGCCAAAGGCGGTATTACTCCCGGCGCCGCCATCGAGGCTGTCATCTCCGCTCCCACCTCGCAGAGTATCGTCACCTAGGCCGCCTTCCAGGCAGTCGGCACCTGAACCGCCAAATAGCTTGTCGTTACCGCTGTCTCCGAATAGCGAGTCCTCTCCATCGCGCCCTTGGACAAGATCGTCGCCGGAATCGGCGTAGATGCTGTCAGCGCGGCTGGTTCCAAGGATCGTGTCGGTTACGTTGTCGCCAAAGATCGTCGGCATGATTGCTACCTCCTCAGTGGATGGGTCGGCCCCTTGCCGAACGCTCGCTCGGACCGAAGGCCTTGCGGCTACCTTTGTTAGACTATGGGCCGGCCAGAGAGGGCTTGCTTGGCGATTGCATGGGGATTGCCTGTAGAATTCCTTTAGAAACCCTGACCTTCTGGAGCTAGCGGTGTCGGATCGCACGTCGGTCTTGACAAGGAACCTTTAGGTCGGGGAGGGCGCGCGGGCGCGACACCGCCAAGGAGGGCGGCGCGCAGCTCATGTGGCGACTCTCTGACCATGTGCGCAGACTAGACTGTCGCCCGCCCTGCTTCGCAGAGGGGGCGGAGCCGGTGCGGATCGGTAGATTGCGCACTTGTCTGTTTCGACTACTAAGATAGCTATCCTCAAAGGGAGGTCAAACGGTACTTAAGAGATCTGCGTAATTATTTTGTCACCCTACAATTTTACGGGTGAGGACTGTCGCTGCAACGCACTGCCAGAGTGGCGAGGAAGCAGGTCGAGGCTGGCACCACCGCCAGCGTCATAGTCCGGATCGCGAAGGGTAGGGGAGCGGACCGCCAGCCAAGCGCGCCTTGGCTCCTTCCCGGCTGTGGACACGCCGGCGAGCGGTGGGGCGCAGGCGGCGCCCGGCACCACAGTGATGGAAGGGGAAGGGTGCTAGGAACCCCTCAGATTTCATGAAAGAATGCGGCCTTCAAGCGGCGGTGGAACAGCGGATGGGGATAGCGGATGCCGGTCTGCTACGCCGCTTGGGGCAGCGGTTGGGCAACGCCGGCAGCCCTGGTGAGGGTCTTGGCACAAGAGGTCTTGATGAATACAGTGTCAGTCCATCTCCGCTGCCCTGTTCCTTGGTAGGGAAATGAGGGCCAGGTTGCTTCTGACCCTCGTTTCCCTGAGCTATTGGCTTGGTTCCGGACTTAGCTGAAGAGAAAGTCCGTCGCGGTCAGCTGGTCTACTTGGCTGATGCCGGTGAGAGCGATCTCGAAGTTGGCGGCCCCGTCACCGTTTGTGTCCACCTCGAGCCTCTGGCTCACGGCATCCAGTCGCGCTTGCGGACCGCTGGCGTCGAAAGCGGCATCACCGATCCACAGGCCGCCGGATCCTGATACCTGCAACACAATGAGATCGCTGGAGGTCGTGGACACGGCGTCGGAGGAGAAGTCGGTGATGGTGGCCTCCAGGCCGACGCCATAGTCGAAGTGGAAGATATCCTCGCCGTTGCCGCCAGTCAGAGTATCCAATCCCGTCCCACCATCCAGCAGGTCGTCTCCGGCGCCACCATAGAGCGCATCCGCGCCTTGCTCGCCAAACAGATCGTCGTCGCCGCCATCGCCGAAGAGCGAGTCTTCGCCATCGCCGCCAAAGCCCAAGTCCGCGGCGGCCCCGCCGTAGAGCATATCGTCGTCAAGGCCGCCGTAGAGGAGGTCGCCGCCGTTCTGCCCGCGAAGCAGGTCGTCGGACTCTTCCCCCAGCAGTGAGTCGCTGCTGTCGCCGCCACGCAGCTCATCGGCGCCCGTTTCACCGAAAAGGCGGTCCGTGGCATCGTTGCCTTGCATCGAATCGTCGCCTTGACCGCCAGAGAGGATGTCGCTGCCGCCGCCTCCAACGACGACATCGTTATAGGCGCCGCCGAATGCACTGTCATTACCACCCTGGCCGAAGAGGTGATCATTGCCGTTGCCACCACTTAGAGTGTCGGCATCTGCTCCGCCGCGGAGCGTATCGACGCCGCTGTCGCCGGCAAGGGTATCGGGGCCGTTCTGCCCAAGCAGAGTGTCGGCGCCGATGCCGCCAATGAGAGAGTCCCTATCGCCGCCGCCTCTAAGGATATCTCCCGCTTCGCCACCAAATATGCGGTCAACACCCTCTCCGCCGAAGCCCGTGTCGTAGCCTTCGGTCCCGTCCAGAAGATCAATCCCCGAACCGCCTCTGAGGATATCGTTGCCCTGATATCCATGCAGAGTGTCTCTGCCGGAACCACCGTATACGCTATCATCACCACTGCCGTCGAATATTCGGTCGTCACCGTCGCGCCCGAAAAGGCGATCGTTGCCGGAATTGCCGTAGATGTGGTCGTCGACACTGCTGCCGAAGAGCGTCTGGTCGATTGGGTCGCCGAAGATAGTCGCCATTGTTCCGTCCTCCTAAGCAGTTGCAGCCTCCCAGGCGCCCTACCTCGTCGAACTTCGCGCGCAGCAGTCACGATCAAGCGGCTGCCATCGAGCTCGAGACGAGAGCGCCCGTTCACTCCGGCCGGCTTGCGCCGAGAGCCTGAGTGTGGCTGTTGCGAGGCAAAGGTAGGTTGGTTGGGTCAGGCCTGCTTGAGGAGATGTTGGGGATTGGCTGCAGATTTCATGGGGATTGGCGGTTGAGGCTGATCAAGCCTCGTCCTGTCATTGGTGGTGGGCGTCGTCGGGCCCGCTCAGCTCGGCCTAGCGGACGTCGGGCCGGTAGGGGCAAGAGGGCCTGGGTGCTCCTGGTCCGCTCCTTGCCGTTGCCTTGATCATGTGCTCAAGAAAAAAGGAAGTCCGTCGAGGTGAGCTGACTCGCCTGGGTAATGCCGGTGAGGTCGATCTCGAAGTCGGCCACACCGTCACCGTCGGAATCGACCCGATCAGCTTGCTGGTCGGGTCGAGGCGGGCTTGCGGGTCGCTGCCGTCGAAGGCGGCCTCGCCGATCCACATGCCGCTGCTGCCCGAGACCGCCAGCGAGATGAGATCGGCATCGCTGGTCGAGACCACGTTGGATGTGAAGTCGGTGATGGTGGCCTCCAGGCCGACGCCGGGAAAGCTGAAGTAGAAGGTATCCTGACCCGCCCCGCCGGTCAGAACGTCGGTTCCCATCGCACCGGAGAGCGTATCGGCACCGGCTCCGCCGTCGAGAGAATCGTCGCCTAGGCCACCATACAAGCTGTCGTCCCCGCCATCGCCATAGAGGCGATCCGCGCCATCGCCGCCGACGCCGTAGTCCTGTTCGGCGCCGCCGAAGAGTGTGTCGCCGTCGAGGCCGCCGCCGAGGGAGTCGTTTCCGTTTTGACCACGAAGGACGTCCGAGCCGGAAAGTCCTTCAACGGTATCATTGCTGGCGCCTCCGCGAATATCGTCCGCACCATTGCCGCCGTAGAGGAAGTCGATTGCGTCGTTGCCTTGAATGCTGTCGTCCCCATTATCGCCGAAGAGCGTATCTTTGCCGCCGCCTCCGACTATGAAGTCGCTGTCGTAGCCGCCATAGGCCCGGTCATCCGCACCCTGGCCATAGAGGCTGTCCTTGTCGCTGCCGCCTGCCATAAGGTCGTCGCCGGCGCCGCCGCGAAGGACATCTACACCTCCCTGGCCACGAAGATCATCATCGCCGTTCTAGCCGAGAAGGGTGTCGGCGCCGATGTCACCAGCAGCATCGTCACCGTCGGCACCGCCCCGGAAGACATCAGTGCCGGTGTCTCCCATAAAGTCATCACCACCGGCGCCGCCGAAGCCCGTATCATTGCCTGAACCGCTTACGAGCTGGTCAGCTCCGGTTCCGCCTCTCAGCAGATCGTCACCGAATGTGCCGATCAGAAGGTCGTTACCCGAACCACCGTAGATGCTGTCGTTGCCGCTGCCTCCGTTCACCTGGTCAGGATTGTTGCGGCCAAAGACTCGGTCGTTTCCTGAGTTGGCGTAGATAAGGTCTGTCGCACTGGTACCGAAAATCGTCTGCGTATACTCATTTCCAGAGATGCTTGCCATTTATCGTTTCTCCTCCTTGGGCGTACGGGCTGTGCTCTTCAGGCAGTGCTAGGCATCGAGCGTGCCGGATCGCACGCGCGGTCAGAAATTCCGCCTTCGTGGCAGGCGGGTCGGACGATCCGCCACCACAGCGGGTGCTTTGCGCCGCTGCCGACCCACAGATCCATCTCTCCCGGCGAGCGAGGCTGTGACCCTAACACGGCGTCGGGTTGTAGAGATACAGCTTCTTGTAGGCTCTTCCGTCCCGTAAACCGCGGGTCTAGCTGAACAGAAAGTCGGTCGCCGTCAATTGGCTCGCCTGGGTAATGCCGGTGAGCTCGATCTCGAAGTCGGCCGAACCGTCGCCGTTGGAATCGACTTCCATCAGCTCGCTCGCCGAGTCAAAGCGCGCTTGCGGCTCGCTGCCGTCGAAGGTGGCATCGCCGATCCACATGCCGACAGTGCCGGAGACCTGGAGCGAGATAAGGTCGGCCGAACCTGCCGAGACGACGTTGGAGGTAAAGTCTGTGATCGTCGCCTCCACGCCGACACCCAAGGCGTTGAAATTGAAGGTGTCCTGACCGTTGCCGCCGCTCATGACATCGGTTCCGAGAGCGCCGGACAAGGTATCTGCGCCGGCACCGCCATACAACCGGTCGTTGCCCAGGCCACCATAGAGCCTGTCGTCTCCACCGTCGCCATAGATGGCATCCGCGGCGTCGAGGCCATTGAGGCGATCCTGATCGGCACCGCCGAAAAGCGTATCGATATCTAGGCCGCCGTAAAGCGAATCGTTGCCATTCTGACCGCGCAGGACGTCTTCTCCCGTGTCGCCCAGGACTGTATCGCGGCTATTTCCCCCGCGAATATCGTCAGAGCCGGAGTCGCCGTAGAGGTAGTCAATTGCGTCGTTGCCTTGAATGGAGTCATCGTCAAAGCCTCCGAAAATCGTGTCTTTACCGCCTCCGCCGACGATGAAGTCGAGCCCGGACTCGCCACGTAATTGGTCGTCCGCCCCCTGTCCAAAGAGGCTGTCGTTGCCGTCGTCTCCTTCCAAAGAGTCGCCGCCGGCTCCGCCGCGAAGTGTGTCGTCGTCCGACCCGCCAACGAGCATGTCCACTCCATTCTGCCCCAGCAGGAGATCGGAACCCATTCCGCCATAGGCGAGATCGTCGTCGGCGCCACCTCTGAAGATGTCCGCCCCGTCAACTCCGCTGAACTTGTCATTTCCGTCTCCACCGAAGCCTGTGTCCTTGCCGTCACCGCCTACTAGTTCATCACCTTCAGAGCCGCCCTTCAAGATGTCGTCCCCAGAGGCTCCGAAGACTGTATCCGGCCCGGATCCCCCTTCGAGCGTGTCGGCGCCGCTTCCGCCAAAGACAAAGTCATAGTCATTTCGACCCAAGATACGATCGTCACCATCATTGCCATATATGAGATCGTTAAGACTGGTGCCGAAGATCGTTTCCGGATCGTTTTTTCCATAGATGTATGCCATTTCTTTCCTCTCCTCTCGGCCTCTGAACATCGTGCAGATGTGAGACACCTTGCCGCGAGCAAGTCCAGCTTCCTGGATGACTATAGAGCACTTTGCCGGCACGGCACCAGAGTGCTCCTCGCTTTGGCACGCACAACCCGTGCAGCGCCCGCATGCAATCAAGAAAAGAACCAGTTCGCCGCCAACATAACGATCAACCCCAGCGCCAAAGTCGCGTAGGGCAGCAGTCCGGCGGCTGGCCGGGGCAGGGCCCGCCCGGGTCCGGGATGCAAATCCTCGAGCATGCGTGCCGGAAAACGACCCCGGTCTGTCACGTAGTGGCGGAAGAGGAAGACCGGCAGGATCATGGCGATGGTAATGCCGGCCTCCATCAAGGTATCGGGCCCGAAGACATGCACGCTGGCGCCCAACAGAAAGAGGTTGAAGAAGGAAAAGACCACAGCCAGGGCCAGGAGCCAGTTGGGCGCGCGCCACGGCCGCTTGACATGGCCGGCGTCGATGCGGTGCAGCCAGCAGGCATTCACGTTCAGGAAGGTGAAGACCATGTAGCAGACGTTGGAAATGGCGATGATGAAGAGATAGTCCGATAGAGACAGCAGGAAGAGGTTGAAGGAGAGGTCGGTCCACATGGCCCTGGTCGGCGCACCGTTCTTGTTGGCATGGGCCAGGTACTTGGGCAGCCAGCCGTCGACGCCGCCCTGATAGAGCGTGCGTGCACTGCCGGCCATGCCGGTCATGATCCCCAGCATCAGGGCCAGCACCATCATCACCACGAAGGCGTCAAAAAGCGCCCCGCCGCTGGATCCCATCAGCGAGGCCAGGGCCGCCGCGACGCCGGTGCCGTCGGCAATGTCCGGCTGGATCAGCCGCTCAAGGCCCAAGGCGCCCTGGAAGGTGAAGGGCACCAGAAAGAAGCAAGCGATGCAGAGCAGGCCGGAAAAGACGATGGCCTTCAAAGTGTCGGACTTGGGGTTGGTGAGCTCGCTGGTGTAGCAGACCGCAGTCTCGAAGGCGTAGGCCGAATAGCCGGCCAGGAAGAGCCCGCTGAAGATCAGCACCCAGCCCTCCTTGTCCCAGGTGGCGGTGGCGGGGTCGGGGCCGGGTACGAAGGGCTCGAAGTTGGCAATCTCGACCTCGCCGATCAGGATCGGCACCAGGCCTACCAGCAGCAGCGGTACGATGACGGCAAGTCCGATCACCATTTGCAGGCGTGCCGTGCCCATGATGCCGCGGTGCTGTATGGCGAAGCAGAGCAGCATAAGACCCAGGCCGATGGCGAAAGTGCTGTCGATACGCACATGCAGGCCGGGCCGAATGAAGTTCAGATCAAAGAGCACCAGCCTCCAGTCCTGGACCTGAGAGCCCGGCGCGAAGAGGCTATCCAGGACGTATCCAGCCGCGATGCCGCAGCCGATCGCCAGCATCGGCGACCAGGCGAGCCAGTTGCACCAGACCGACACCGGCGCGATGATCTTGCTGTAGCGCACCCAGGCGGCCGCGCCATAGACCGAGGCGCCGCCGGACTTGTTGGGGAAGAGGCCGGCCATCTCGGCATAGATGAAGCCCTGGACGAAGCCGATCAGAACCGAGGCGGTCCAGATCAGCCAAGACGGCGTGCCCACGGTGGCGGCGATGTCGCCCAAGGTGATCAGCACATAGGCCGGCACGCCGCTCACCACCCAGAAGACGCCGACCCAGGTGATCCGCCGCTGCAGGCCGCCGCTTGCGGCGTGGTTGGCGCTCATGACCGGAGCGCTGTCCAAGACGACGAGGTCCGCCCCCTGGTCCCTGGAGGCTGCGAAGGCTCGAACGGGCCGATGGCGACTCTCGTTAGCATACCCTCAGGCTCGTCCTCTGAACGGCAATTCACTTAAAAGAGAATGGCGCGAAGACAGGGAGCAAAGCAACCCATTGTCGAAACGCCATTCGTTGTACACTGGATTGCCGCGCTTCGCTTGCAATGACACAGGGCTCACATGGAGGCGCGAGCGGAAGATACGCGTGCGGTCGGGAGATGGGCAAAGTTTGATAGAGTCGCCCTCAATCACAAGCCGGCCGCATCCGCCATGGCATCCCAGAACTTGGCCTCATAGGCCTGGATCAGGCGTGCGGCACGCATGATCTCTCGTGGCGCGACTCCACGGGCCAGGTCGTCCGCGATAACCTCAATTGCGATCTCGTCGAAGGAGGGCAGGGCGGCGAAGCCGTCGAGGAAGGCGGTCTCCTCGGCGGTGAAGCCGTAGTGGGCGCTGAGACCCTTGCTCACCTCGGCGCAGTTGTGGCCCCAGGCGGAGAGATTGACCGTCAAGCCGCAGGCCACCTCGGCCGCCGATCCGTAGAGTGCCAGCCAGGCGAAGTAGGCGGCATAGGCGAAGCCCTCCGGCGATGGCTCGTAGCCTGCCAAGTCGGTCTCGCTCATGCCCAGCTTGGCGGCCATGGTGGTGATGCCCGCGCGCGCGGCGATCTCCGCCTCCAGGTCGCCGAAGAAGAAGGCGCCATAAGACCTGGTTCCGAAGCGCGCCACCAGATGGGCGGCCGAGCGCAGGTCGCTCTGCCACATGTGATACTGATGGCCCGGAATGGCGCGCAGGGCCTCCCTCGTCACCGATCCGGCCTTGACCGCAGCCAGGTATGGATGCCGACGAATCTTGGCCTCCGTCTCTTCAAGCGCGCTGTGAACGTCGCTCAGGACCTCTTCGGCTCGGCTCATGATTTCTGCTCCTCAAGGGCTGGACGATGTCGGGTCAGGGCAAACACTAGCGACTTTCAGCCTGGAGGTCAGGTGAAAGTGCGCTTTGCCGGCCGTTGGACGCAGTTGGTAGCGAGCAGGGCAGGGGGCTGTCGATTCCGCGCCGATCGGTGATGGTCCGACGCACGCGATGAGGTGATACGAGGCCCCGATACCGAGGCTACCAGAACTGCCATCTCAGATCGTTACCTCGACGCTGGTCAGTCCGGCGCCGCCGCCAGGGATTGTGACGCCGCCGCCCAGGATCAGAGTGTCGGTCCCGGCACCGCCATCGTAGTAGTAGCTGACGAAGTCACCCTGGCTTGCCACCATAAAGATGTCGTCGCCACTGCCTCCGTAGGCCGTATCGAACCCGGCACCGCCGGTCAGTGTGTCGGCGCCGTCATCGCCATGGAGATAGTCGTCGCCGGCGTCACCGGACAGACGGTCCATCCCAAAGCCGCCATAGAACGCAGTGTCGTCACCGTTACCGCCATAAAGCCGGTCGTCTTCGAAGTCACCGAAGAAGCTGGAGTCGTTCCCGTCGCCACCAGACAGCGTATCGTCGTCGGACCCGCCGTAGAAGGCGGTGTCATTGCCGCTGCCACCTGTCAGCGTATCCTGCTCCAGACCGCCGCTGAATCTGGTGTCGTCGCCACTGCCTCCAAAGAGAACGTCGTATCCTCCTTGTCCGAAGAAGTAGAAGTCCGCTCCCTCGCCGCCGTACAGAGTGTCATCTCCATTGAAGGCGGCGAGGGTGTGATCGTCACCGCTGCCGCCTGAGAGCCTGTCGTCTCCGTTCCCTCCGAACAAGCGACTGTCATCCCCATCACCGCCAGCCAGCGTGTCGGCCCCCTCGGAGCCTACGAGAACGTCATCGTTTCCACTGCCACCAAAAAGGCTGTCGTCATCGTCATTGCCGTTAGAAACCGTAGTCATCCCCACTGCCACCGTAGAGGCTGTCATTTCCGCTATGGCCTCTTAGGCTGACATCATCACCATCGCCGCCATCGAGGGTGTCTGCGCCGGAGTATCCAAACAAGAGTGTGTCTGCTCCGCTACCGCCCGAGATCGTATCGGAACCTGTACCGCCGAAGAGAGCGGAATCGCTGCCGCTGCCGCCGGATAGGCTGTCGTCGCCCTCCCCGCCTTCGAGCAGGCTGTCCCCGCCCAGACCGCCGGAAACACTGTCATCCCCAAGTTCGCCGCGGAGACGAAAGTCGTTACCGGTGCCACCGAAGATGCTGTCGTCGCCTTCCTTGCCGAGGAAGCTCGTGTCATCCCCATCGCCGCCGTACAGCGTATCGCTGCCCCAGTCGCCGGAGACCGTGCGATCCTGTCCGCTCTGGCCGTAGAGCCTATCGGCGCCGTCGCCCCCGAAGAGGCGGTTGTCGTCACCCGCACCGCCGAAGAGGCGGTCCGCACCCGAGCCGCCGTAGAGGTATCTGTCGGCCCCGCTGCGGCTGGAGATGGCATCCGCCCCCGAGCCTCCGTAGAGGTAGGCGTCGCTGCCGCTACCGGAGACCACGCTGTCGTTTCCCCCGCCACCACCGAGGTAGGAGTCGTCGCCATCATCACCCTGAACGACGTCTCCTCCTTCTCCGCCGAAGAGACGAACGTCATCCCCGCTGCCGCCGAAAACCATGTCGGATCCCGAGCCGCCGAAGAGGTCATAGTCACTCTCCTCGCCGCCCTCGAGCCAATCGTCATCCGCTCCTCCGAAGAGCCCATGGTCGCGCCCTTCGCCGCCGGCAATGCTATCGACTGCCGATCCGCCGTAGAGGAAGCTGTCTGCGCCGCTGTCACCAAAGACGCTGTCGGCACCGGACCCTCCCCAAAGGCTCCGGTCCAGCCCGCTGCCGCCGAAGAGGCTGTCGTCTCCCTCATCGCCACCGAGGTCGACATCCGAGCGATTGCCGCCCTCGATGGTATCGACACCCGATCCACCGCTCAAATGGGAATCCGACCCGAGGCCGCCCAAAATGCTGTCGCCCCCCCGACCCGCCGAATAGAGAGCGATCGTTTCCACTGTCGCCATAGATGACATCGTCGCCATCGCCTCCGGCGAGCTCTAGATCACCGCCATCACCGCCATAGAGCCTGTCGTTGGCAGAGCCTCCAAAGGCTCGATCGGAGCCCGCGCCGCCTTCGAGCTCGTCGTTTCCGCTGTCGCCCGACAGAACGTCGTCGCCGCCTTCACCGTCGAGGATGCCATCATCCCCATCTCCGCCTGCAATCGTGTCGGCGCCGTCTCCGCCGTTCAGTATCTGGTCGTGGCCGCGGCCTCCTGAGATCCAGTCGGCTCCCGCACCGCCGTACAAGCGGGTATCATCACCATCATCTCCGGAAAGACTGTCGTCTCCCTGGTCACCGAAGAGGTCTTCGTCGTCCCCAGACCCGCCGGCCAGCGTGTCGGCCTCAGGACCACCGAAGAGATTGGAGTCTGCACCGCTGCCGCCGTAAAGTCTGTCGGCGCCCTCCGCGCCGTAGAAGGACTGATCATCCCCCTCATCACCATGCAGACCGTCTGCCCCCGAGCCACCATAAAGGCTCTGGTCTTCCTGGCCGCCACCGTAGAGGGTGTCGCTTCCGCTTGCTCCGAAGAGCAAGAGGTCATCTCCGTCGTCGCCGAAGAGGCGGTCGTTTCCACTCTCACCAAAGAACAGGCCGTCTACATTTGAGCCGCCGAAGACCCTGTCGTTCTCGTCGCCGCCGTAGAGGGAGTAGTCGACGCCGCTGCCGCCAGTGAGCGTGTCGTTGTCGTTGCCGCCGAAGAAGTTGCGGTCGGTCCCGTCGCCGCCGTAGAGCTTGTCGGCCGCGGCGCGGCCGAAGAAGAACTCGTCGAGGCCGGCGTCACCATAGATCCGGTCAACACCGCCGCCGCCATAGAAAGTGGCGTCATCTCCGCTGCCGGCGTAAATCGTGTCGCGCTTGCCTTCGCCGTGAAAGAAGGAATCGCCACCGCTGCCGCCGAAGAGGCTGTCGTTGCCCGCACCTCCATAGAAGGAATAGTCGTCGCCTGCCTCGCCAGCCAGGCGGTCGGGGCTGACACCCCCATAGAAGAAGGCATCGCGCCCATTGCCGCCGTAGAGCTGGTCGCCGGCACGCTCGCCGTAGGCAAAGCTGTCGTCGCCCTCGCCGCCGTAGATGACGTCGCTCGCCCCGCTCGCCGATCAGGGAAGCGTCCTGCCCATCGCCACCCTCGATCAGGTCGGCATTGGCGCCGCCGTCTAGATGGCTGTCGGCCCCGGTGCCGCCCGACAAGGTATCGACACCGGCGCTCCCGTAGAGATAGCTGTCGTCGCCGCTGCCACCGGTGAGCGTGTCGTCACTCACGCCGCCGAAGAGAAAGGCGTCCGCGCCTTCCCCGCCGTCGACCACATCGGCCCTGGAGCCGCCGCTGAGGCTGCTGTCATCGCCGCCATCGCCGAACAGGCTGTCCCGACCGGTTCCCCCTTCAAGCGTGGCATCGCCACCGCTGCCGCCGTAGAGCCTATCGTCGCCTTGTGCGCCGTAGAGGCTGTCACCGCCGCTCACTCCATAGAGCGTGTCGTCCGCCTCGTATCCCAGAATGGTATCGACATCGTCGGTGCCGGTCAGCGTGTCGGCTAAATTGGTGCCCGGAATGAAGGCCATTGCCCGCGACTCCCCTCTGTCAGTCCGTCTTCCTTAGCGATTCGAAGGACTTGCATTTGAAAGGTGCCGGCGGCGTCAAGGGTGGTCGATCACCAGGCGATTCGACGCCTGAGAGACTCCTTCCAAGTGATGGAAAGCCTAACAGCGATCTCTGTGTTTGTACACAACACCGAAGTCGTAGAGCGCCAAGGTGGAGGCGTCGATGTTGACCAGCGGACTAGCGATTGGAGTTCCGCGTAAGGATCCGTAGCGTCCAAGAGCGCCAAGGGTAGCAGGGCAGAGGGATGACTCCCATTTTCTTACAAATTGAAAAATGGGCACTTTGCTACGACAAATATCAGCTCGATCAATGGAGATCAAATCTCTCAACACGAGCCGTTATTGCGAGGAGCGTTAGCGACGAAGCAATTCAGTCTGTAGCACGGTGCACAAAGTACTTGGATCGCCACGCTATCGCTTGCGATGACGATCCCATTACCGTGCAATGTGGACGAAAGATTGGAGTACATGTCTGGCCGATCGTGCTCTTCATTTTCTCAACTGCGATCCTTTTGTTAGAGGCGTACCACCAGCGGCGTCCATCTCCACCATTGGTGCCATTTGATTGGAAGCTTCCGTCGAGGCAGGCGAGAGCAGTGCCAATTGTTCCTCCGCCGGCTTCTTTTCCAGCGTCCCGGGAGCAGGCCTTGTAGGGTTCGCGGCGAAGCAAGGGTCAAGGGGGACAGAATGACCAGGCACATCATCGATGTCACCCGCTCGTCAAAGGACCAAACCCTCGATACGACTTTTGCGGTCACCCGGTGCTGGCTGCTCTGCACGCCGAAACCAAGACGACCAATGGGTCGATATCTCTCCGCTGCCAATTGGCGACGGCCAGATCTTGATCAGGAAGCGCTCGTAGTCTCCTGCGAGGCTCGCCTCACAAGGTGACGTCGATGTTGGCGAGCCCGCCGCCGCCGCCGGGGATGGTAGCACCACCACCCAGGATCAGCGTATCCGTTCCAGAACCGCTGTCATAGAAGTAGGTGACGAAGTCTCCTTGGCTCGCCACCACGAAGACATCGGCACCGCTGCCACCGGACAAACTGTCGGCACCCGACCCGCCGAAGAAAGAGGCATCAAGACCGCTCCCCGAACAGGCTGTCGGCACCGGAATTGCCATCGAAGGCAGTGTCATTTCCCGAGCCACCGTCGATCACATCGGCGCTCGATTCGCCGACGAAACTGAGGTCGTTGCCGCCGACGGCGGCGATGCTGTCATCCCCATCGATGCCGCCGCAAGCAACAAAGTCGCCTTAGACCAAAGAGTCATCGCCGTCACCGGCATCGACGCTGTCGGCACCGCCGCCGCCGAAAAGCTAGTTATCGTCACCGCTGCCCCTGAACAGGGTATCGTTGCCCCCGAAGCCGAAGAGCTCCATGCTGTTTCCGCTGTTGCCGAAAAGGCATCGTTGTCGTCTCGCCCCAAGACACGATCGTCGCCGTCTTTACCGTAGATGAGGTCGTCGAGGATCGTGCCGAAGATCGTCTCTGGTTGGTTTTTTCCATAGATGTAGGCCATCGCCCGTTCTCCTCTAAGGCTGTGGAATTTGTGCCGGAATCCATGATCGCAGAGGCAATGGAAGAGGACGGGGAAAGTTTGTAAACCACTTTTTCAGCAGGCTCCCGGAGCCAATACACACGCAAGGGATGCACTATCCTTATGGCGGAGTGAGCAGGCCTCCGTGCGGAAAGGCTCGGCGTGGGCAAGGCGGCAATCCGACGAAGCGGGCCCGCCAAAGGAGGCGCGGATGGAATCGCGGAATAGGGCCTCGTAGGCCCGGATCAGGCCGGCCGCGCACAAAACTTGCTGGTGTCCGATATCACGCACGTGATCGTTCGCAACGATGTATGTCGGGATTCTGTTCAAGGAGGAAAGAGCGGCGACACCCTCAAGGAATACCGCCT
>CAXXGD010000007.1:0-11116 GCA_963669385.2 Rhodospirillales bacterium | reverse complement strand
GGCGATCGCTTATGCAGCTCGTCGGCAAGGTCCAAGCCACTTGCCCCACCGGGCAGCACCACGTCGGTAAGCACCAAATCGAGTTGGGCTGCGCTCTCCAAGGCCTGGCGAGCCTGCGCGACGTCTCCAGCCTCGATCACTCGAAAACCCAGTCCGATCAGCATTTGCCGTCCCAATGCACGGACGTCCTCGTCGTCTTCAACCAGAAGGATGACTTCGCCCTTACCTCGGGGAAGTGCTGCCGCTCGCTTGCCGTCCAGCGACGCCGGCGGTGTGTCGGCCGCTAAGAGATAAACCCTCACCGTCGTTCCTTGGCCCTCCTGGCTCTCGATCATGACGCTCCCGCCCGATTGCTTGGCAAAGCCATAGACCATAGAGAGACCGAGGCCGCTGCCCAGCCCGACTTCCTTGGTTGTGAAAAAGGGCTCGAAGGCCTGCGCCTGCACCTCTGGGGACATGCCTTGACCGGTGTCGCTCACCGAGACAACGACGTAAGCGCCAGCTTTGCCATAGGACTCCTGGGCACCCCCCTCCTGGTCGAGGCCGGCATTTTCGCATCGGATCGACAGTTTGCCCCCGCCCGGCATCGCGTCGCGCGCATTCAAAGCAAGGTTCAAGAGGGCGTGCTCCAGCTGGCCTGGATCGGTCATGGCGTGAGACAGCTCGTCGGTCGACCAAGTCTCAACCGCGACTGTCTCGCCAAGGCTTCGTTGCAGCATCTCGCGCATGCCCTGCACCAGGGCCGCTACATTGGTCGACTGCGGCCTGAGCGACTGCTGGCGGGAGAAGGCGAGAAGCCGCTGGGTCAGCTGCGCGCCCCGCAGAGACGCATGCTCGATCGCCCTAATCGAGGCGTTGTTGCTGCCGATCTCGTCCGAGAGCAGTTCTGCATTGCCCTGAATTACGGCCAAGAGATTGTTGAAGTCGTGCGCCACCCCGCCGGCGATCTTGCCTACAGCCTCCAATCTTTGCGCGTGATGGAGAAGTTCTTCGGTGCGGCGCAGCTCGGTGATGTCGGTGGAGGTCAGTAGCGTGCGTGCATAGGTTTCTTCATAGCCCGGCGGCACGGTCCAACGCACGAAGACCGATCGGGTAGTGCCGTCGCGCCGGGCTATGCTGGTCTCGAACTCCAGTAACCGCTTGCGGGCGTGGATAGCGATCAGCCCACCCCGGACCGCCTGCAGATTCTTCTCCGAGAAGCTGCGTGTGACGGTCGTGATGAACTCTTCCTTGCTGTCGTAGCCGTGCAGCAAGAGTGCCGCCGTGTTGGCGTCGATCACGCGGATGCGCTTTGCCGCCTTAGCGACGAAATCCCGATTGTAGTCGAGATAGGCGGCAAAGCGCTCTGGATCGTCGATGTCGAGGTCGTCGATAAGCGACCTGACCGCAGAGAAGTCCTCTACTCTGACGGATACGGGAACTGCATCAAAGAGCGTGCGGAGCTCAATGTCCTCGATCATTGATCTCTTTCGACCTCCGGGACATCCTTCGGCGTCCACCATGAATTCACGTCGAGACCGACAGAAGCGCAGCAACGCCCCCAGCCATCGCATAGCGTCAGCGTAAGGCGGCAGTCTTGCTTGGGCGCGAGCCTAGCACTGCGCTCACTCCCTATCCAATTCCGCCGCCGCCATCGAGGCTCAACTTAAAAGTTGACCTGATCGCCCCCCTTCAAGGAGAGGATTTCGCGCGCCTCGTCGGCCGTGGCGACCTCGAGGGAGAGGCCTTCGATGATCTGGCGGGCGATCTTGACCTGCTGGGCGTTGGACTCCGCCAGCTTGCCGGCGCCGGCCCACAGCGAGTCCTCCAGGCCGACACGTACGTTCCCGCCCATCGAGGCGGCCATGGCCGCGATCGGCATCTGATTGCGGCCGGCCCCCAAGACGGACCACTGATAGGCGTCGCCGAATAGGCGGTCGGCGGTGCGCTTCATATGGACGACGTCTTCCGGGTGCGGGCCGATACCGCCCAGGATGCCGAAGACCGACTGCACGAAGAGCGGCGGCTTGATGATGCCGGCATCCAGGAAATAGGCCAGATTATAGAGATGGCCGATGTCGTAGCATTCGCATTCGAAGCGCGTGCCGTTGTCGGCACAGGTCCGAAGGATGTGCTCGATGTCGGCGAAGGTGTTCTTGAACACGATCTCGCGGCTCTTCTCCAGGTGCTGGCGTTCCCAATCGTGCTCGAACTCCTTGAAGCGGTTCAGCATGGGGAAAAGGCCGAAGTTGATCGATCCCATGTTGAGCGAGGCCACTTCCGGGGCGAAGTGGGCGGCGGGCGCCAAGCGCTCTTCCACCGTCATGGCCGGGCCGCCGCCGGTGGTGATGTTCACCACCGCGCCCGTGGTCTGCTTGATGCGTGGCAGGAAGTGCTGAAAGAGGGCGGGATCCTGGCTGGGCCGTCCGGTTTCGGGATCGCGGGCATGGAGGTGAATCACCGCCGCGCCGGCTTCGGCCGCGCCGATCGCCGCCTCGGCGATCTCGTTTGCCGTGACCGGCAGGTACTCCGACATGGAGGGAGTGTGGATCGACCCGGTCACCGCACAGGTGATGATGACCTTCCGCTTGCTCGCCATATCTGTCCTCTCTTGCGCTTTGCTGCCTTGCCTTGAGCGGCCGCAGTCTTACCGCTTTCACCCGCTTTTGCCAGGCCGTGAGCGAGGTGTACCGCGAGAGCAGGTGCCAAGGCCCGCCTACTGCGGTAAGCTCCGCACCGACAGTCCGTTGCCGAAAGGAGAGCTGAGAGATGGCTGTAAGTGATTGCCGAGGCGTGCCGACCTCTTGCGAGGACCCCAAGCTGGTGGCAGCGCTGGAGCCGCTGTTCGAGGACTGCCTCGCCTTTCGAGGCGATCCGGTGACAGGCGCCAGCGAGATCCTCGAAGAGCACCCCGACTTCATTTTGGGTCATATCTTCAAAGCGGCACTCTTGACGCAAGCGATGGAGACCCGGATTTACGACGAGATGCTGGCCAGCGTGGTGGCTGCCGAAGGCCTTTGGGAATGCGCGAACGCCCGCGAACGCGGCCACATTCTGGCGCTGCGCGCCTGGGTCGACGGCGACTTCTTCGGCGCCGTTCAGCGCTGGGAGGAGGTGCTGGTGTTGCAGCCCTTCGACCTCTTGGCACTGCAGATGGTTCATCTGACCGATGTGCTGCTGGGCGATGTTGCCGGTCAGCGCGACTCGGTCGCCCGCGTCTTCCCGCTGTGGGACGAATCGGTGCCGGGCTATGAGTTCGTCCTGGGCTTCTATGCCTTCGGCCTGGAGGAGAACCGCGACTTCGCAGATGCCGAGGAATGCGGCCGCCGCGCCTTGGCGATTCGCCCAGGCCATCCCTATGCGATTCATGCGGTGGCGCACGTCATGGAGATGCAGGGCCGGCAATCCGGCGGCATCTGGTTCATGACCAGCCGCCAAAAGGACTGGGCCGACAGCAACTTCAAGAACCACCTCTGGTGGCACCTGAGCCTCTTCCATGTCGACTTGGGCCAAATCGACCGAGTGCTGGAAATCTACGACTCCAACCTGCGCAGCAGCAATCCGCATGGCGACAAGTATGAAGAGCTGGATGCCGCGGCCCTGCTGTGGCGCCTGAAGCTCCTTGACGTCGACGTCGGCGACCGCTGGCAAGAGCTGGCCGACAAGTGGGAGCCTTCGGCCGAGGACACGCTCTACGCCTTCAACGACGTGCACGCCATGATGTCCTTCGTCTCCGCCGGGCGCCAGCGCGCTGCCCAGCTCCTCCTGAACACCAACGAGCGCTACTGCGCGCACGCCAACGACGCCAATGTCGCCATGAGCCGCGAGATCGGTATCCCCTTCCTCAAAGCACTGCAGGATTTCGCGCTCGAGCTCTACGACGACTGCGTCGAGCGCCTGCTGCCGGTGCGCTATCGAACCCACCGGCTGGGCGGCAGCTTCGCGCAGCGCGACATCATCGGCTGGACCTTGCTGGAGGCGGCGCTGCGTGCCGGGCGTTACGAATTGGCCTTGGCCTTGGCGCACGAGCGCTGCGGGCTCAAGCCCTCCAGCCCGCAGAACTGGAAGATGGCCGCGCGCGCCCACGCCGGGCTCGGCGCGGCTGCCCGTGCAGCGAAGGCTGAGGCGAGGGCGCAGTCGCTGATGGCGGCATGAGGGCGGAAGGGAGCTAAAGCCGCCTCAGCCATGGAGCTGCGCCCGCTCCGGACCTTGGTGTCGATTGCCGACTACGGCAGCTTTGCCGCTGCGGCGGAGGCCTTGGGCCTGACCCAGTCGGCGGTCAGCCTGCAGATCAAGGCGCTCGAGGTCAGTCTCGGGCAGTCCCTCTTCGACCGCTCCCACCGGCCGCCGCAGCTCACCGAACAGGGCCGCCAGCTGGTGGTCGAAGCGCGCCAGATCCTCAGCCTCTACGACCGTCTCTTTCAGGCCGACGGCGGCGGCATGCTGGCGGGCGATCTGGGGTTGGGCGCGGTGCCGACGGCGCTGGGCAGCATCATGCCGCCGGCTCTCGCCGCCCTTCGCACGCAGCACCCGAAGCTTTCGATTCGGGTCACCAGCGGGCTGTCCGAGGAGTTGGCCGCGTTGCTGCGCAGCGGCTCCCTGGATGCGGCGCTGGTCTCCGAGCCGCAGCATCTGGCCGAGGGGCTCCTGGCCCGCCCGGTCCACCAGGACCCGCTCGTGGTGATCGCCCCGCCGGACACCAAGGGCAGGAGCGACCGCGACCTCTTGGAATCCAATCCCTTCATTCAGTTCAGCCGCCGTGCGTGGGCGGGCGAGGAGATCGATCGCGCGCTGCGTGAACGCCACATCGTGGTGCAGCGCTCGATGGAGATCGATTCGCTGGAGGCCATCATCGAGATGGTGCGCCATCGCCTGGGCGTGTCGGTGGTCCCCCTGCCCTTCGGGCGAAGGCCCGAGCAGATGGGCCTCAAGGCGCTCCCCTTCGGAGATCCGCCGCTCATGCGCCCGCTGGTCCTGCTGGAACGCGCGGAGAGCCCGAAGAACCGCCTGATCACCGCTCTCGGACAGGCGCTGCGGTCGGTCGCCAACAGCCAAGCTCCCTTACTTAAGCAGAATTAAAGTTCCTGGTGAAAACAACTCGTTTTTATCCAGGCACTGATTAAGCTATATCCTTACTCACGCGGCCGTGATCGGAATCGAGGCCGCCCTCGAAGGGGAGCCCGGCCATGTTCGACCTGACAGCAGACCAGCAAGCCTTGCAGATGCGGGCCCGTGATTTTGCCGAGACGCACTGCCGGGCGAAAGCCGCGGACGTGGATCGCAGCGAAGCCTATCCCTGGGAGCTGGTGCACAAGCTGGCCGAGGCAGGCTTTTTCGGCATGACCATCCCCACGGCCTTGGGCGGTGAGGGGCGCAGCTATCTGGACGCCATCCTGGTGGTGGAGGAGATGGCCAAGATCTGCGGCATCACCGGCCGCATCGTCGTCGAGGGCAACATGGGCGCCTTGGGCGCCATCCTGCGCTACGGCTCGGGCGAGCAGCAGCGCCTCGCCGCCGATCTCGTGCTCTCCGGCGACAAGCCTGCGATCTGCATCACCGAGCCGGAGGCCGGCAGTGCGGCGACCGAAATGCGGACGACGGCCGTCAAGCGGGGCGAGGGCTATGTGCTGAATGGCACCAAGCACTGGATCACCGGTGGCGGGGTCTCCAAGCTGCACCTGATCTTCGCGCGCGTGGTCGAGAACGGCGTAGAGCAGGGCATCGGCGGATTCATCGCGCTGCGCGGCGAGGACGAGGGACTGATCGTCGGCGAGCGCGAGCCCGCCATGGGTCTGCGCGGCATCCCCGAGACCAAGATCCATTTTCGGGACCTTTACCTGCCGGCCGACCGTCTGCTGATGCCGCCGGAAGGCCTGGAGCGCGGCTTCGCCGGCCTGATGGATGCCTACAACGCGCAGCGCGTCGGCGCCGGAACGGTGGCCTTGGGTATCGCCCAAGGGGCCTACGAGACGGCACTGGCCTATGTGAAGGAGCGCCGCCAGTTCGGCCGCCCGCTGGCCGAGTTCCAGGGCCTGCAGTGGATGCTGGCCGACATGCGCATCCAGCTGGATGCGGCAAGGATGCTGCTCTGGCGCGCCGCCGACAGCGCCCGCAAGAGCGCAGCCGGCTTCCCCGACCCGCTGCTGGCCGCCGAGGCCAAGATCATGGCCGCCGAGACCGCCATCAAGGTGACCAACGACGCCCTGCAGCTGCACGGCGCCATGGGCTATTCCCGCAACCTGCCCTTGGAGCGCATGGCGCGCGACGCCCGCATGTTCACCATCGGCGGCGGCACCGCACAGATGCTGCGCAACCTGGTGGCCGGCAAGATCTTGGGAATCAAGACACCGCAGACCCGCGACGGCTATCGCGATACCGCCCCGCAGCCCTTGCCGGCCGCCGCGGAGTAAGAGTGTCAGGCTAAGAAGGAAGCGGCTCCAGCGCCTTCCAAGTGTTCTTGCCGACGACGCCGTCGACGCCGAGGCCCTGGGCGGCTTGGAAGGCCCTGACGGCGGCAACCGTCTTCGGGCCGAAGTCGCCGTCGATCGCTCCGGGAGAGGAGCCCTTGGCGGCAAGCGCGCGCTGCAGAAGGGCGACCGATGGGCCTTCGTCGCCTTCGCGCAAGGTGGGCCGAGACGGCAGGCCGCCGAGGGCGGTCAAAGCCCGCGCCGTGCGGTTGCGCCGGTCGTCCAGCCCGTGCGTGCCGCCGTTGATGATTCGGGTCACCATCTCGACGTTGTCGTCGTCGGCCCACTGCAGCGCGGTGCGTCCGGCGCGGCTGCGGGAGGCCAGGTAGCTGGCGGCAATCAACCAGGCGGTGCCCGGCTCGGCTGCAAGGTCGGGATTGGCGATCAAGTTCAAGCCGATGCGATCGCTGAAGGCCAGGTAGTTGGCGCGGCCGGTCAACTGCAGGTAGCCGCGCCCGCGAAAGCGGAAGCCGTCGCCCGACTCCGGCCGGCCATTGCCGATGCGGTTGGCATAGACGTGGTTGGCCATCTTCTCGGAGTTGCGCAGGAACTGCGCGGCATGGCTAAGACCGGTGAAGTGACGGGGAAAGACTGCCAGGACCCGCTCAGCCGTTGTGTAGAAGAGCGATTCCGACACCCTGGTGAAACGCAGTGATTCATGCGCGCACTGGCCGATCAGATGGGCAGCCCGACGCTCGTTGTCCAAGGCGCCTAGCGCGAGGACGTCGTCACGGACCTCTTCGAGGCCGGTGATAGCGGTCTCCGGGGCATCGGATGCAGCGGCTCTGATTCCTGCTCTCAAGTCCATGGCTCGTCCTCTCCAGCTGAGAGGAGCAGTCCAGCGTCAGGCAGGTTTCCAAGTCAAGCAGGACAGGGCTCCGCAGAGATTGATCTTTGGGTCCGGCTCATGCCCTCGAGAGCAGTCTCGGTCTCTTTGACCAGTCGGCGGAGAATCTCTCGCGTGCCTTCCCGACGGGTGAGCGCAACGGATTGACCGGCCCAAAGGATCGAGAAGCTGTCATCTCCTTTGGCCTCGGCTTTGGCCTTGAGCGGCGCCAAAGCGCCACCGGCGGTCGGGAAGGCGGGAGCAAGGTCCGACAGTGGGCCCAACTCGCGCATCACGCGATTCATCACACCACGCGCCGGCCGGCCGGACAGGAGATTGGTCACCGCCGTGCTGTCGTCGCCGGCACGTGCGAGCGCGGCCTGGTGCAGCTCTCTGGCGAGCGATTCGGGCGACAGCAGGAAGGCCGTCCCGATCAAGACTCCCGCAGCGCCCAGCGCAAAGGCGGCAGCTATCCCGCGGCCATCGGCAATGCCGCCGGCAGCGATCACCGGAAGCGCGACAGCGTCCACCACCTGCGGGACTAAGGCAAAGGTGCCCGGCTGCGTTTCGGGGCTTTCGTCTAGGAAACTGCCGCGGTGCCCGCCTGCCTCGTAGCCTTGTGCGATCACGCCATCGACTCCGCTGGCTTCCAGCCAACGCGCCTCGGCCACGGTCGTCGCCGTGGACAGAAGCGTGCAATCGGCTGCCTTGACCCGCGCCAGCAGGTGGGTCCCCGGCAAGCCGAAATGGAAGCTGACGACCTCCGGCCTCAGTTCCTCTACCAGCCGGCAGCGCGACTCGTCGAAGGGAGAGCGCTGCGCAGCGGCCATTTGGGCTGACGGATCGACACCGTACTCTGCATAGTAGCCCGTCAAGCGTTCGCGCCAGGCGCTTTGCGCCTCTGGGTCGGGCGCCGCTGCGCGATGCGCGAAGAAGTTGAGGTGGATCGGCTTGCCGCTTTGCCGGCGAAAGGCCGCGACCTCGGCGCGGATCCGATCCGGCTCCAGCATCCCGCAAGGCAAGGAGCCCAGCGCTCCCGCGTCGGCCGCCGCCACCGCCATGGCCACACCGCTTGCACCGGCCATCGGCGCCTGAATGATGGGCAGCTCTGTTCCCAGGAGATCGATGAGGTCGCGCTTGGGCCACATAGTCGTTTTCCTAAGCTCGGAAGGAGCGACGCCCCAGGTCCGCAGCTTGACCCTATGAACCGCTGAGCTTCAGGTAAAACGATCAAATTTGCTGGGAGCGATCTCCAAGTGAGATACCAGCACCCTTAGGCCAGCGTCTCGGCGGCACTCATGAAATCCGCAAGGTCGCCATAGCCTGCGAAGCGGCACTCGTACTCCAGGCCGAGACGCTGCGCGATCTCCTGCGCCTTGGCCTCCAACTCCGGATCCTTGGTCTGCGGCATGAAGAGGATCTTGCGGTAGTTGCCGAAGACGAACTGCGGCATGTCCGGATGGCGGTCCAGGCCCAAGGCCTCCCAGACGAACTTGTCGAAGTGCCGGCAAAAATAGTCGGTGAGATAGAAGGTCGTTATCTCGTCTTCGGCGCTTGCCTCGAAGTATCGGTTGCCCATGAAAAAGGAAAAGCAGTGCGGACCCGCGATGCGCTCGATGCCGCCTTCCTCCTCCAGCATTGCGTCGAGCAGGCCGCCCGTACCGCAATCGCCATAGAGCACGTAGATCTTGCGGTAACGCCCCTTCGCCTCGCGGATCTTGCCGCGCACCGCGCCTGGAATGAGCTCGGGGCGGTGGTGCAGCTTGGCCGGCAGGCAGGTCACATCGAGGTGGCGCCAGCGGTTCCGCTCGATCAGGTCGATGATCTCGCGGCCCAAGGCACCGCAAGCGATCAGCAGAGTCTGGCCCCTGCCCCGCTTGAAGTGAAATTCCGTGGCGGTCTCCTCGTGCATGCATGAAGGCTGGCACGCCCGGATCCGGCAAGGGTCGCCAGCATGCGACGCAGACTGCAGCAAATCGGTCTACTAGACCCCAGACCTCCGCCTCGAGCCTGGCCGTGGCGGCTCAATAGATCCGGAAGATGAAATCCGACTGCGTAAAGGCCGTAACGTCAAAGATGCCCGTCGTCTCGACGCTGAAGTCGGCAAGACCGTTGCCGTCGCGATCGACCAGAAGCAAACCGCCGTAGCCATTGTCCGGGTCGGTGAAACGCACCTCCGCCTCACCCGTTCCCGAGAAGGCGGCCGTGCCGATGAACTGGTTGCAAATCTCGCCATCCCGCGTGATGCAGACCGCAGCTATCGGGATGTCAATCTCGACCTTATCGCCGCCTGCCGTCGGCCGCCCCTTCGAAGTCATTGATGCTTCCTTGCAATCCGGTCAGGCCTCTGAAGAAGAGGAAATCATCGTCTCCTTCTCCGCCATAGAGCCGATTAAGACTCCCGCCGACCAGCCGGTCCGATCCGCTTCCGCCGAAGAGCCTGCCGAGGGGGCCGTTCCCGTCGATGTAGTCCGATCCGCTGTCGCCGAAGAGGAAGTCGGCAACATCGGCACCCTTTAGAGAGTCAGCGCCGTTTCCACCGAATAGCGTGTCAAAGCCTTGGCCACCCTCCAGATCGTCATTTCCTTCTCCACCGTAAAGGGAGTCGTTGTTGTCGCGTCCGACCAGAAAATCCGCTCCACTGCCGCCGAAGATGACATCGTTACCGGTATCACCGAATATGCCGTCCAAGCCGGTACCGCCGTAGAGGCGGTCCTTTCCGCTATCACCGACAATCCCATCGTCGCCCTCACCGCCTCTGGCAGTGTCTGCGCCTCGACCGCCGGAAATGAGGTCGCGATCAGGGCCGCCATAGAGGCGGTCGCTGTTTTCCTCCCCGTAGAGCACGTTCATTCCCGAAGATCCGAGCAGAATGTCCGAGTAAGGCGTTCCTCTGAGGGAATCGTCGCCGGATCCCGTAGCCTGCCCGAGAAGGTACTCGACATCGACCAAAACCAGATTGGACAAGTCGATTCGTCCGCCGAAGGCCACCAGATCGACGCCGTCGCCGCCGTCCAGCGTCTGCGTGCCCTCGATCTCGTTCAGGTCACCGATGACCAAGAGATCGTTACCGTCACCGCCGTAGGCCTTGTCCTCCCCGATCCCGGATCGAGGGTGTCGTCTCCCGCGCCCCCGTAGATGCGATCGCTGCCCGTGCCACCGAAGACGGCATCGTCATCGTTACCACCGAAGAGGCCGGAGTCCGCGCCACTCCCCCCATAGAGACGGTCGGTCCCGTTGCGGCCAAAGAAACCGGCGTCCGAACCCGCGCCGCCGTAGAGTGTGTCGTTTCCGCCACCGCCGAAGAAGGCCACGTCCTTGCCAGTACCGCCGAAAAGCGTATCGTCCCCGGCATCGCCGTCGAAATAGGAATCGTCGCCTCTGCCGGCCAGCAGAAGGTCCTTGGCACCTCCACCATAGAAGGAGGTGTCGTCACCCTGCCCGCCGACGAGACTGTCCGCACCGGCGCCACCGAAGATAAAGGCATCCGACCCGTTCTCGCCGTAGAGCCGGTCCGAGCCGCGTTCGCCGTAGATCAGGCTGTCATCGCCCGCGTCGCCAAAGACGAGGTCGTTGCCCCGCTCACCGAGCAGGACGACGTCGGCCCCTTCGCCGCCGTAGATCAGGTCGGGATCGAGGCTGCCGGCCAGAATACTGTCGTCGCCGGGACCGCCGAAGAGAGTGTCGGAGCCGGCGCCACCGTAAAGGCTATCGGCACCGCTCTCCCCCGAGAGTGTATCGTCGGCATCATAGCCCAAAATGGTGTCGGTGACGGACGTCCCGAAAAGCGTGTCCGGACCAGGCGTTCCCGGAATGAATGCCATGTGCTGCTCTCCACCTCGAA
>CAXXGD010000006.1:0-76035 GCA_963669385.2 Rhodospirillales bacterium | reverse complement strand
TCGGCGCCGAGCGCGCGATGGTCTCGGGGATCGACCGCATGGAGTAAGTCGTGATAGGTGGCCGCAACCAGCGGCTCCTTGAAGTTGGCCTGCTGCATGGGATCGAAGTAACCGCCCGGGTTGCCGGCCATCCAGGAATAGATCCTGGTCGAGCTCAGCCACTGCATGAAGAGATAGGCCGCCTCCGGGTACTCGCTCTTGGAGGAGATCCAGGCCGTGATGTGGTAGTAGAGCACCGAGCGGCGATTGATCTTGTCACCGAAGCGACGGCCCGGGGGAAGATGCGAATTGAGCTTGCCGGTGGCCTTGCTCTTCGGCGTCCCGTCTGGGTTGTAGCCATCCCCGAACTTGACGATGTTGGTGTAGATCGCCGTATGCGGGATCTGCAGGTTCCACATGCTGGCATAGGCCTCGGCCCAGGTGAAGGTCAGTGCATCGGGCGGCGACCACTTGAAGGAGTTCACATGCTCGGTCGCTGCCTGGATACCGAGATCGCTGTCCAGCGCCGGCGAGCCGTCCTCGTTGAAGAAATACATGTTCGGGAAGTCCATGGAGGCGAAGCGGCCATAGAAGGTCGCCAAGCCCCAGAAGGGACTCATCAGGTTGCCGTTGCCGGACATGGGGCCATAGCCGACGTCGAGCCCGGTGAAGAACTCGGAGATGCGGTCGATGTCCTCCCAGGTCTGCGGCTCGCCCAGCCAGACGCCGTACTTGTCGGAGAACTTCTTCTGAACGTCCCCCTCGTCGTAGATGCCCTTGGTGTAGAACCAAGTCTGGAAATCGCCATCCATGCTGAAGGCATAGTAGCTGCCGTTATAGGTGTAGAGCAGCTGCTCCATTTCCGGAGTTGGCGTGCCGCGTTCGGGATCGCCCCAATCCGGCTTGTACTTGGCGACAAAGTCGTCGCAGTTGACGGCGCCGCCCGAGGTGACCAGGTCGCCTGTCGAGTTCCATGGACCGGTGTATACGTCGAAGGAGCCGGAGCCGGTGGTGACGTCCTGCATGACCTTCTTGAAGATGTCCTCGGCCGGCGCGCCGATGATTTCGATCTCGATACCGGTCTCTTTCTCCCAGAGTTCCTTGACCGAGGGGCGCCTTCGGGGAAGGGTCCCAACTGGCCGACCTTGCCGACCGGGAAGGGCTTGGTGATCTGGCCGATCGCCCCGTCGGTCAGCAGCATGGTGAGCTTTTTCGGCGCCTTGCCGGCGGCCTGAAGCTGCTTGATGCCCTCGATCGCGCGGCCTTCCGACATGTCCTCGTTGTACTGGAAGCGTTCCGCCCCGTCGAAGCCGGTCGGCCCGCCGGTCATCCCGGACGCAAGCCCGCCCGCAGCGCGGGCCGGTTTGATGTAGCGGGGCATGATCCCAAGCGCCGCCGTGAGCGCGGCGCCACCGACGCCTGCCTTCAACGCATCCCTGCGGGTAAATCCGGACTTCATCGACTTGGTCTCCCTTTCGCTCTCTTCCCTGCGATTCTCCTCTCATCGGACGGACCAAACAGAACCAACGGTCGCCCGTGAGCTTCTTCAGCGATCAAGGCGCTAAGTGTACACTATTTTTACTGATCACTTGCTTTATTGTTATCCAGGCGAAGGGACTGACGCAAGCGCTTTTCTGATCGCCCTGGACCGCCGGGAACCAGCCCGCCCATCAACGATACCGCTTAGCGCAGGCCATTGATCCGTCTGGGAAGGTCTCGAAAAGCCCGGTATCGGCGGGGCCCCCCGGTGCGGCGGTCCGGGCGGCCGTCCGCGATGCAGCTTCGTCATCGGCGTACGCTCGAAGATGCGCACACCCTTCTCCTCGGCCACGCGGCGCAGGCCGCGCGCCGGAAGCGCGGGCTGAACGCTTGCGGCCGTCGGCTCGAAGACGCCAGCGATGTGCCGATCGGAACCAGTGCGCTGTGCCACCTCGGTCGGCGAGAGCTCATCAAAGGGATGCGGTTGGAAGCAGTTGGCCCAGTCTATGGTCTCTTGCCAAATGAACCGCCCCGAGTTCATCGGAGACTGTTTAATGTGAGTCACGCAGCCACGCCCTGCTGCAGCAGGGCGCGAGCACCCTCACCGCAGGTCATTTGCTCCAGTTCCATGCGGCCGTTCCAGACTGGCTCGCTGCCGCAGACCACGGTCAGCCAACCGGCTTGACTCAAAATTGATCTCCACTCTAGAGTTCCATATCACGCTGATTCCAAAGTCAAAACACCGGAATGACAGAGTCCAGGAGGTGCAAGCAATCGAGAGACTTGTCTTGTCAATGTAGCGCCGCAATCGATGGCTTTGCATTAGCGTGTAGCTAGGGCAACTCGCAAAGAAGACTGCCACCGTTAGAGAAATGCCGGTTGAAGAAGGCACTGACGAGTCTTGGATTACCGCACCATTGAACCGGAAACGATGGCGAAGGGAGCGCAAGAAAGTGGGACATCTGGTTGGGATCGACGTGGGCGGCACCTTCACGGACTTCGTCGCCTATGATGCGGAAAATCGGAGGCTGGAGGTTTGGAAGACGCTTTCCACCCCGCATGATCCGAGCAGAGGCATAGTCGGCGGGCTCGACCAGTCAAAAAGTGTAGATGACATAGAGCATTTGCGCTTCGGCACCACCATCGCGACGAACGCCATATTGGAGCGCAAGGGCGCTGTGGTCGGCTACGTCACGACCGAGGGATTCAAGGACGTTCCCTTCGTCCAACGCGGCAAACGCCAAAGCCACTACGATATCGCTTGGATCAAGTCCAAACCCTTGATGAAGCGGCGCCACTGCTTCGAAGTGCGAGGCCGGATCACAGCGCGCGGAGACGAGTACCGGCCGCTCGACATCGAGGGTGTGCGCCAAGTCGCCCGAGAGATCGCGCAAAACGACGCCATTCAGTCGGTCGCGGTGTGCCTCCTCTTTTCCTACGTCTCGCCGGTTCACGAACGGCGTGTGGAAGAGATCTTTGCCGAGATCTGCCCGACAAGCCGGTATCGATCTCCTACGACGTCCTACCCAAGTGGAAGGAACACGAGCGCTCTTCCACGACCATCGCAGATGCCTACATCAAGCCCTTGGTGAGCAAGAACTTGACCTCGTTGGCGGCACTCTTGGAAGAGCGCGGCGTGAACAAGCGGATCGCCGTCATCAAGTCGAACGGCGGCGAAATCGCGCTGGATGCAGCAACCCACTTGCCGATCCAATTGACCCTGTCAGGACCGACGGGCGGTGTGGTGGGCGCCAAGCAGATTGCGCGCCTGGCGGGCGTGGATCACTTGGTGACGCTGGACATGGGCGGCACCTCCACCGATGTCTCCACCGTGGTGAGCGGGCGGGAGAGCTTCACCACCAGCTTCGAGATCGAGTTCGGCATCCCCATCCAGATCCCGATGATCGACATCCGCACGATGGGTGCCGGCGGCGGCAGCCTCGCCTGGATCGACAAGGGCGGCATGCTGCGCGTCGGACCGGAAAGCGCCGGCGCCATGCCGGGACCGGCCTGCTACGGGCAGGGCGGCACCAGGGCCACCGCTACGGACGCCAACGTCGTCCTGGGCCGCATCAATCCGAACAATTTCCTGGGCGGTGAAATGCACCTCGACGTCGAGGCAGCCCAAAAGGCCGTGTCGGCTGTCGCCGCCGAGATCGACAAGTCGGTCGAGGAAACGGCACTCGGCATGGTTCAGATCTCCAACAACAACATGGTCGGCGCGCTGCGCTCGGTCCTGACCGAGCGGGGGCTGGATCCGCGCGACTTCACGCTCTTGGCGTTCGGCGGCGCGGGCCCGGTGCACATTTCCGATCTGATGCAGCTGGCGAACATTCCGAGCGGCATCGTGCCCAACCACCCCGGCCAGTTCTCGGCGTTCGGCTTCATCATGACCGACCCCAGGATCGACGTCGAACGCACCGCGCCGATGACCTCGAAGGCCTTCAAGCGCGAGCACGCCAATCGTGTCATGCACGATTTGGTGCGGGAATCGACCGACGCGCTCAAGGATCAGGGCTATACGGAGAACATCGAGATCTTTCGCTCGCTCGAAATGCGCTATTTCGGCCAGAACCACGAGCTGGAAGTGCCGATCGGCTTCGAGGAGTTCGACCGTGCGGCGATCGCCTCGATGTGGCAGAGCTTCCACGCCGCCCACAAGGCGCGCTTTAATTTCGACATTCCGGGCGAGAAGATCGAGCTGATCAGCATCAAGATTACGGCCATCTCGGCCACCGGAAAGCCGACCTTGCCGAAGCTTGCCGCCGCCGAGGGCGCACCGACCCCAACGGGCCGCCGCCGCGTGATGTTCGACGACGGCGCCTGTGATGCCGCCGTCTACGACCGCGCATCGCTCTTGGGCGGGCATCGCTTCGAGGGGCCGGCCGTGATCGAAGAGCCAGCCTCCGTCACCGTGGTCCGACCCGGCCAGAAAGTGCGCATTGACGACTATGGCCACATACTGTTGGGTAAGATCGCAGAGGCTTGAGACCCATTCGTTCGACCCGAAAGGAGGGTGCGACCATGGATATGGTCACCATGAACATCATCGATTCCGCAATGGTAGCGGTCTGCCGAGAGATGGGTGTCAACGTTCAGAAGACAGCCTACTCGACAATCTTCAGCGAGGCCGAGGACTTCACCTGCGCGCTGGCCAGCCCGGATGGCGAGATGATTTCCGTAGCCGAGTTCTGTCCGGCCCAGATCGGCGGGGTCCCGCTGCTGGTTCGTTCGATGACCAAGGAAATCGACGTCATCGAGCCCGGCGACGTCATCGTGCACAACGACCCCTATAGGGGTGGCCTGCACACACGCCCGAGCATACCATGTTCAAGCCGATCTTCGTCGATGGCGAACTGATGGGCTATGCCGTCGCCATCGGCCACTTCGTGGAGGTAGGCGGCATGGTGCCTGGCGGTTTCCCGGGCGAGGCGACGGAGATCTTCCACGAGGGCCTGCGCGTTCCGCCGGTGAAGATCATCAAGCGCGGCGAGGACTTGCCGGAGGTCTGGAAGCTGCTGCTCGCTAACGTGCGCACGCCGCGCGGCAACTACGGCGACTTGCGCGCGCTGATCAGCGCCGTCGATCTCGGCGAAAAGCGCATGGTCGAGCTGATCGAGAAATACGGCAGGGAGACCTTCCGCCAGACGGTCGACGACCTCATGGACTATTCGGAAGCGCGCATGCGCGCCGAGATCGCCTCCTTCCCCGACGGCCGCTACAGCTTCGAGGACTGCCTGGAGGACGACGGCATCGAGGACAAGGAATTCTGGATCCGCGTCGCCGTCTATGTCCAAGGCGACGAGGTGGTGATCGACTACACCGGCTCATCGCCCCAGGCCCAAGGGCCGATCAACGCGACCTTGGGTGTCGCTTGGTCCGCCTCCTACAATGCAATGCTGCATTTGACGGACCAGACGATCCCCAAGAACTCCGGCTGCTTTCGGCCGATCCGGGTGATCTCGCCGGCCGGCACGATCATGAACGTGAACTATCCGGGCTCCGAGGTCGGCGGCAATACCGAGACCCATCCCCTGATCGTCGCCTGTATCTTCGGCGCGATGTCGGAATGCGTGCCGCACCGCGTCATGGCCTCGGAAGGCACGACCCACGGCTGTTTCGTCTTCGGCGGACACGACGAAGAGAACGACGAGCCCTTCGGCGCCTTCGACTTCACCTATGTCGGCTACGGCGGACGCAAGTTTGCCGATGGCAACGACGCGACCGATTCGATCAACGGCAACTGCGCCAACACACCGACCGAGGTGTTCGAAACCCGCTACCCCTGGATCGTGGAAGAATATGCGCTGCGTCCGGATTCAGGTGGCGCGGGCCGGCATCGCGGCGGCCTCAGCATTTCGAAGACCATGCTGGCCACCGGCAGCGTGATGATCAGCCAAATGAGCAACAAGCACAAGCGCACCTCCTGGGGCCTGAAAGGCGGGATGGAATCCGTTCCGGGCGCCACGCTTTACCAGAAGAAAGGCGCCAACGATTGGCGCACGATCAAGGAGGCTTTCGGCAAGGTCTCTTCCAGCAAGTACTCCAACGTGCCGATCCGTCCCGGCGACCGGATCTCGGTCAAGGCGCCCGGCGGCGGCGGCTATGGCGATCCCAAGCAGCGGGATCGGCGCGCCGTGGTCGAGGACGTCTTGGAAGGCTACATCAGTCGCGAAAAGGCCGCCCAGGACTATGGCTTCGAGGAAAGCTGGATCGCCGCCTTCGCACCTGCCGATCTGCCGACCGCGGCGGAGTGATCGCCGAGGTTTCGATCGAGCGGGCGGTTTCGATCGAGCGGGCGGCGCGCTGTCATCCGGGCGACCCTATCCCTAGGCGCGCCCACAGTCGAACCCAAGGGAGACCGGCATGCGGTTCTCTGACAACGGCTACTACATCGAGCGCTACATCAAGTGCGACAACTGCGGCGTCTTGATTTACGACAAAGGCAAGGCAGCCGAAGTCAAAGGCGACAGGAAGCTGTTCTGCTCGGACTGGTGCGCCGATTGGAACACGGCCCGCGCCAACGGCATCGAGGAGCCTCGGATACCCTTGCCCAAGCAGGGCATTCACGAGACCGGCTAGCACCCCGATCATAGCACCCCGATCATAGCGCGCCGATCGAGCGCCGGGAGTGCGGGGCTGCTTCAATCTGATCGCTGGCCGAGGAGGTGTGACGCCCGTCGAGCCGAAGCGGCCGGAAACGCATGTGGTGCCCGGCCCTCCTTCCCTTTGGCAAGGCCCGGCCGCCGCTAGGGCTGCGAAGAGTCCCTGCGGGCTCGCTCCCACTCTCCTCGACCCTCTCTACAATCTTCTTTATTGATCACTTGCTTTATTGACGGCTAAGCTGGCTTATCGAGACAAGCGATCGCTGGCCGCCGAGAGCCGGTGGGACACTCGGACCGGGATCGCCAATAAGTCCGCCCAAGAGCATAGCGTCGGGGAGGCGCAGCCGTGAGCTACAGAATAGAGTGCGTCCTCGACTGCGCGAACCACCTGGGCGAAGGACCGATCTGGGACGTCGAGGAAGGGCGACTCTATTGGGTCGACGGCACCGGCCGGCGAGTCGGCAAGCCGGACCTCTGGCGCCTCGACCCCCGAAACGGCAAGGTCGAGAATTGGACCTTGGGCCGCGACATCGGCGCGATGGCCCTGCGGCGCGGCGGCGGTGCGGTGCTGGCCCTGGCCGACGGCTTCTACCTCTTCGACTTCGAAACCCAGGCGCTGGAGCTGATCGAGAAGGTGGAAGGCGAGGTCGAGCGCACCCGCCTGAACGACGGCAAGTGCGACCGCCGCGGCCGATTTTTCGCCGGCGGGATGGACGACAAGGAGGAGTTCAAGATCTGCGGGCTCTACCGCCTGGATTCCGACTTCAGCGTGCACAAGGTAGACAACGGCATCATCTGCTCCAACGGGCCCTGCTGGAGCCCGGACGACAAGACCTTCTATTTCGCCGATACCTTTCAGAACGAGTTCTGGGCCTACGACTACGACATCGAGAGCGGCGAGCTCTCCAACAAGCGCGTCTTTGCCCGCACCGACGAGGACCTGGGCGTGGCCGACGGCTCCACCGTCGACGCGGAAGGCTTCATGTGGAACGCTCAGGTGATCGGCGGCGAATTGGTGCGCTATGCGCCCGACGGCTCGGTCGAGCGGCGGATCGGCATGCCGGTCAGAAACGTCACCAGCCTCACCTTCGGCGGCGACAAGCTGGACGAGATCTACGTCACCTCCATGGCGCGGGTGGCCCACCCCGCCGTGCACGATCTCTTCCAGGTGGAGGCCAAGCCGCAGTTCTGCGCCGGTGCGCTTTTCAAGGTCACCGGCCTCGGCATTCGCGGCCTGCCCGAGCCGCGCTTCGCCGGATGATTCGGGCGATGACGATCCCTTTGCACCGCCGCCGAGACTGGCCCATGATGAGCAGATGCTCATATGCGCCCGCTTGCGTGACGGGCACCAAGCAAGCAATTCCGGCCGCGGGGCGGCCGAGCAGCCAGGGAGGAGCTACCAGACCATGTATCCCGCAAGGATAGACGCCTATCACCGCCCCAAGACAGTGGCCGAGGCGCTTTCGGCGCTCTCCGGGCATGGCGATGGAGCGGCCTTCATCGCCGGCGGCCAGAGCCTGATGCAGGCCGTCAAGTCGCGCCTGGTGCAGCCCTCCTGCCTGGTCGACCTGCAGGACGTCGCCGAGCTCAAAGGGGTCGCCAGAAACGGCAAGGTCGCGATCGGCGCCATGACCCGCTATGTCGAGCTGGCATCGGACCAAAGCCTGGCGCCGGCCTATGCCGCGATCGGCGATGCGGCCGCCCACGTCGGCGACCGCCAGGTGCGCAACCGCGGCACCATCGGCGGCAGCCTCTGCTGGAACTACCTCGCCGCCTGCATGCCGGCCGTGGCCTTGGGCTTGGGCGCGGTGATGCACCTGGTCTCGGCGAACGGCGAGCGGCGGCTTTCCGCCGACGACTTCCTGGGCGCCCCCTTGGAGACCGCGCGGGAGGAGAACGAGATCCTGAAGGCCATCGAGTTGCCTCTGCCGGCCGCCAATTCCGGCAGTGCCTACAAGAAGTGGTCGCTCATGAGCGACGGCCTGCCGGTTGTCGGCGTCTGCGTCTGCGTCACCTGCGACGGCTCGGGGAGCTGCACCAGCGCCCGCGTCGCCATCGGCGGGCTCGCCAATGGCCCGACGCGTGCCGCTGCTGCGGAGAGCAAGCTCGTCGGCGCCTCCACGGGTAACGGAAACGGCATCGCCGAGGCCATGGCCGCAGCCGCCGAGGAGATCGAGACCCAAGCCGACATCTGGGCCGATTCCGCCTATCGCAAGCAGTTGATCCGCTCCCTGGGCCAGGAGGTCGCCGCGACCGCCCTTAGCCGCGCCGCCGGCTGACCCGACCCGCCAGGGACACCGACCAGAGACACCGAGAGGAAAGCCTCCAGACAATGAGCACCACCAAAGTCTCCATCACCATCAACGGCGAGACCTTCGAGGAAGAGGTCCCGATCCGCATGCTGCTCTCCGACTTCATCCGCGATCGCGCAGGCCTGACCGGCACCCACATCGGCTGCACCTATGAAGGGGTCTGCGGCGCCTGCACCGTGCAGATCGACGGCGAGGCGGTGAAGTCCTGCCTGCTGCTGGCCGCCCAAGCCGACGGCCATGAGGTCACCACCGTCGAGGGCCTGGCCAAGGGTGGCGAGCTCTCGGCCTTGCAGAAATCCTTCAACGAGCATCACGCCCTGCAGTGCGGCTACTGCACGCCGGGCATCTTGATGAACATGGACGAGTTCATCGCCAAGCACCCCAACCCGACCGACGAGGAGATCCGCCACGGGCTGATCGGCAACCTCTGCCGCTGCACCGGCTATGTGCACATCGTCGACGCCGTGCGCGCCGCCGCCAAGCAAGCCGCCGAGTAGGGATCAAGGGCTGCCTCCCCACCGGGACGCGCCAGCAGACGCCAGGAGAGAGACACCATGAGTGGACACCAAGATGCCGAGACCCGCGAAGGCTGGTTCGGCGCCAAGTTCAGCCGCAAGGAAGACCACCGCCTGATCACCGGGCGGGGCAAGTACATCGCCGACATCAACATGCCGGGGATGCTGCACCTGGTCTTCAAGCGCTCCGACAGGGCGCACGCCAAGCTCATCTCGGTCGACACCTCGAAGGCCAAGGCCGTGCCGGGCGTGGTCGCCGTGCTCTGCGGTGCCGACATCAAGGATAAGATCACGCCGATGCCAGTGAACGTGGTGCTGCCCAACATGCCGGCCAAGTTCCCGCAGCACTGGCCGATCGCGGTCGGCAAGGTGCGCTTTCACGGCGACGCCTTGGCCGTGGTGGTGGCCCGCGACAAGTACGTCGCCCAAGACGCCGCCGACCTGATCGAGGTGGAGTACGAGGATCTGCCCTACGTCGGCGACCCCGAGTCCGCCTTGGAGCCCGGCGCCACCATCGTGCACGAGGGCTGGGACGACAACCTGATCTTCGAGATGACCTTCACCGGCGGCGGAACGCCGGAGGAGCAGGCCAAGAACGACGAGGAGGTGCAGAAGGTCTTCGAGGCCGCCGAGGTGGTGATCAAGCAGCGCTTTCGCTGCCACCGCTGCGGCGTGACGCCGATGGAGACCCGCGGCGCGCTCTGCAGCTGGGACGAGTCCGACGGCTTGCTGGCCTATGTCACCACCCAGCGCCCGCACATCGACCGCCTGGCGCTCTCCGACATCCTGGAGATCCCGGCCGAGAAGGTGCGGGTGGTCGCCCCGCGCGACCAGGGCGGCGGCTTCGGCGTCAAGGCGCCCTTCTACCGCGAGCCCATCATCGTCGCCTATCTGGCCAAGGAACTGGGCCGCCCGATCCGCTGGATCGAAAGCCGGCAAGAGCACCTGATGGCAGTCAGCCAAGAGCGCGACCAGATCCACGACCTGGAGGTAGCGGCCAGCAAGGACGGCACTCTGCTGGCCCTGCGCAACCGCGGCCTCGCCGACTGCGGCGACGGCTGCGAGGGCGTCTACTGGGGCTTCCTCATGCCCTTCCTGGGCGCCGTCGAATTGCCCAACGGCTACAACTGGCCGATCGGTGACGTGAAGATCAAGGTCGCGATCACCAACAAGTCGGCCTTGAGCCCGGCCCGCGCCTTCGGCGAGTTCCCCACCCGCTTCGCCATGGAGCGCGCGGTCGACATGGTGGCCAAGGCCTGCGGCATGGAGCCGGCCGACGTGCGCGCCAAGAACATCGTGCCGGAACTCCCCCACACCTCCGTCACCGGGGAATACATGGACAGCGGCGACTTCCAGGCCTGCTTCCAGAACCTGCGCGACCATGTCGACCTGGAGGGCTTCAGGAAGGAGCAGGCCGCCGCCCGCAAAGAAGGCCGCTACATCGGCATCGGCTTCGGCATCGGCGTAGAGCTCTCGGGCGTCGCCTCCGAGTTGCTGGTGCCGATGGAGAACCAGCCGGGCTATGGTGCGGCCACGGTGCGCATCGACCCGCGCGGCAAGGTCCAGGTCTACGAGGGCGACGCGCCGGGCGGCCAGGGCCACGAGACCACGGTGGCCCAGGTCGTGGCCTATGCCTTCGGCATCCACCCCAACGACATCGTGGTGCAGACCGGGGATACCGGCACCACGCCTTTCGGCTCCGGTACCATCGGCGCGCGCTCGGGCTCCTACTTCGTCTCGGCCGCCTTCAATGCCTGCAAGGATCTGAAGATGAAGATCGTGCGAGTGATGGCGCACGACCTGGAGCTGGGCGAGGTCGACCCCGAGGAGTTCGACTTCATCGAGGGCGAGATCATCTACAAGAAGACCACCAACGTCCGCAAAACCTTCCGCGAGATGGTCGAGCGCATCATCATGGCGCCGATCAACCTGCCGGAGGGCGTCTCCGGCGGGCTGGAGCAGACCTCCTTCTTCGAGGCGGCCAAGCCGATGATCTGCTTCAACGCCGACTGCGCCAAGGTGGAGGTCGACGCCAATACGGGTCAGTGGAAGATCCTGTCCTGGACCACCTCGGAGGACGTCGGCCGCATCATCAACCCGCAGATCGTGGCGGGCCAGATGCACGGCGCCATCGTGCAAGGCATCTCCAATGCCTGCTTCGAGGAGTTCATCTACGACGAGAACGGCCAGCAGCTGACCGCCGACTTCGAGAACTACAAGCTGGCGACGGCCGCCGACGTGCCGGACATCACGGTGACCCACAAGCCGACGCCCTGCCCGCACACGCCGCTGGGCAGCCGCGGCATCGGCGAGGGCCGCCCCAGTGCGATCCCCGGCACGCTCTCCAACGCCATCGTGGATGCGCTGAGCCCCTTCGGCATCGAGATCACCGAACTGCCGCTGAGGCCCGCCGTCATCTGGCGCAAAATCCAAGAGGCGCAGGCTGAGGCCGCCGAATAGCGCCCCGTTCCTCCCTGTCGACTTGGACGAGGGGTGGCTCCGACAGGGGCGCCCCTCACTTTTTCCTCGAAAGCGGCGCAGGTCCTGCTCGCGCAATCGCCGTTGCGGGAAGGCGCCGGCTGACGTAGGAGACGGGGCAAAGAAACAGATCTGGGAGAAGGCATCATGGTGAGGCTGCGATCGGTTTTGTCTTTGATGGGTGTGAGCGCGGCATTGCTGCTGACGGCACCGAGCGCAGGCGCGGTGGAGGTCCTGACCTCGGACGCCGGCCTGAAGCCGGGCTTGGCGGTCTGCTACGTCAACGCCATGGTCCGCCACGTCGACGAGATCTTCAGCCGCGAGGACGACTGCGAGCCGGGCCCGCCGCTGAAGAAGCTGAACTACAAGACCGGGCGCGGCAAGGTCTTGACCAGCCGCTGGAATGACGGCGTCTTGGCCAAGATCACCGGCTACATCCACCTGGAGAAGGCGGGTCCTTACGTCTTCGCCTTCGAATCGAACGACGGCGTGCGGCTCAGGATCGGCGGCATGCTGGTCACCCAAGACCCCGACGTCCACAAGGACCGCTTCTCCGACCTCGGCACCTTCCGCGCCAAGGAGCCCGGCTGGTACCCCGTCTCCATCCGCTACTTCGAGCGCCGCAACACCTCCACCCTGAAGCTCTTCTGGCAACCGCCGGACGACACCGCCGACACCATGCCGCTGGTCCCGGCGGAGGTGCTGGCGCATAGGTGAGGGTTTGGGGGGGTGGCCTCGACGCTGCGAAGGCAGCGCGCGGTGGCCGCTCCTGCCGGCGGCCTCTTAGCGGCGGCTGTTGCGGAGGGCTCGGTGGTGCCCGAGACAGCGGGCTGCGGCCGCGACATCGACGAGGGCCGTTCCAATGCCATTCCAGGGACGCTCTCCAATGCCATCGTGGATGCGGAAAGTCCGTATGCGGTGAAGATTGCGGAGCTACCGCTTGGACCGGCCTTGATTTCGCGCAACACTCAGGACGCGCAGGTGAAGGCGGTGGAACAGGGGCGGATCGTCACTGTCGACGTGACGAGAGGTGGCCGGACGGCTGCCCCTCCTTTTCGGAGCGCGGAAGGGTGGGGTAAGCAATGAAGGGAAGAGAGGCGCGGTGCTTTCCGCGACTTCCTGGGCGCAGGAGGGCACTCTTGACGCAACACTGTCACTGAGCTGATTCGACCAAGTCGTCTGACAAGCGCCGATTTCGGGCGATCGCATTCATCTTTGTTCATCCCAACTTCAGACATTCGTGCGGCAAGCACAGTTTGGAGCAGCCCTGCAGCAATTAATCCAAAGCGGTCGGCTCCAAAGACAAGAAGCTTCTTCTGGTGTTAATGCGCAACAGGATTAGCCAGAATTGGGTACCTTCTGATTTCTCCATGCATGAAGAACTTGTGGGACATTGAGCACCCCCGGCTCTTCTGACCACGCCTTTACGAATGAGGCGTCATTACTGTCGGGAGTTGGGTTCGGCGGATCCATCGCAATTCGCGTAGGCATCATCATCGCGTCGCCAATGAGGATTGCTTCGCCGCGCCTCAGAGAAGAAAACATCGATGTAATTCCACGAATTGAGTCAGGCAGAAGATTGCGGACGTAGGATTGATCGTCGGGATTCGAAATTCTGAAACACAAAAAACTCCCGCATTGGGAGAGAATAGTCGATGACAATTCGCGTGGGCGCTGGCTAATCACGGTGAGATTGATACCGTACTTTCGACCTTCTTTGGCAATTCTCTCCGCGGACTTCCTCGGTGCCTCATCATCAGGCCCGTTTCCTAAGTAAATGTGCGCCTCATCCGCGAACACTGCAATAGGAAACCGACCACCGTGCACACGGCTGTACCAATAGGAAAAATCAAACAAGCATCTAAGCGTGAGCGATATGATTGATCCCCTAACATCGAATGGCACTGGGCTAAGATCTAGGACTACGATCTTCTTTCTGCTTCCTTCGTCCTCACCAAGAATCTTGCGAAACAGGTCGTTCATAGACGCGCTTGTTCTATATGTCTTTGGCTTAAATATAAGGTCGTATCTCCTGTCATTCAGCCGAGACTCCAGGCGCATCAAGAGGCGCGTAAATTGACCATGTAGCGGTCCATTTTTTTGTCTATTGTTGGTGCCAGTGACCGTTTCCACGTCAAGTCGACGAAATTCATCAATAATCGATTCTAGGTCAAAAAATACTGGGGTATCTATCGTGATTTTTTCGAGACCAAGTGCTCTGTTCTCATCATTGTTCTCCTTGGCATCTTGGAGAAGCTCCTTAAACTTCGCATTTTGATTGGGAGCGGTTGACTCCGCCCGGTCGACCATTAATCCCAGCAATTCTTCCGCATTCATGAGCCAGTATGGCATTTCGGTCTGATCGGCAGCGATAACCTCTGCCTCATCGCCAAACGCGTTGGTGTACTCGCCGTGCAAATCAAGCAACAGAACCGTCGACCGCGGAAACGAGGCGATTTTTTGAAGTATGGAGGCAACTGTCCAAGATTTCCCGCCTCCTGTCTGGCCCAAAATCGCAGCGTGACGACCCAAGAACGCGTCGAGGTTCATTTTCGCTTCCTGCGCTGGTAGCAAAGATAGCTTACCAAGCGAAAAATCACCCTCGGCGTAGCTGGTGTAAATATTGTTGATTGTGCTGCCGGTGACAGCAAATGCAGGCGCATTTACAGTCGGAAGCACATTCGTCCCGCGAGAGAACACCCGTGTGGCATCGAGTGTTCCGACGGGAACAGAAACTAACACGCGGTGCGCGCGTTCGATCAGGAACTCGTCGGCCTCGGCAGATGACCTTTCGTCGGCAGACGAGAAAGTCGCCTCCTTCATGCGCGTTTCGGTCACCAGGCACAATAAGGTGCCCGCTGGAAGCGAAACTTCGACGAATGATCCAGGTTGCCCGATCAGGATTGTTTCCGGTCCGCTACTTGATGGAACGTCAACTGACATCCCCTCAGGCACCCCTGAGAGGATTTCTTCATCAAAATCAATTAGAGAGATATGCAATTGATCGCCCCGAACTTCCACCACTTTCCCAATTTGATAAACCACTTCTCAACCTCCTTTAAAACAACGTTACGAATTTGCCAAATTTCCAGTACTCAGATGACCCTCCCACTTTTCTTCCACCCTTTATTACCTTATCTTTGCATATATGCTGAAGATTTGGTCGGCTTCTAACTTCAGTCAGATTAACTGGCTCATCGCAGCAAAAGTTTACGAGCGCTATCGAGCCAGTCTCGATTTTTGGGTTTATGAGAACGTTATTGATGTGATCGTCGCTAAAACTGAAACCTGACGAGATAATATTGCCGCACTTCCTTCCAATTGTATTACTTGCTAGGGAGAATAAGCGATCATAAGGGTGGGTTAGAGTCTCCACAACCTTTCTACGTCTTGGCAGTACCATGCAACGTTCCAGGGAGGGGTCAATCTGACCGGGGTGCTTTTCAAACACTTTGCCATCGTTCTTGTACCAAGACGTCGATCCGTGCAACTTTACAAGCCGAACGCACAGACAGCTTTCTTCGCTGAATCTGTGTGCGTGCGTTGTTCCTCGAACGAGAGTGAAATCCTTTTCTGAGAAGAAGCGATTTGTCACTCCAGAGAAACCATTAGTGACCTTTACACCCACCTCAGAAGCAGCGTCTTCGACAAGCAGGTCGTAGTTCGTCGTGAATATCCAGACTGTTGTAGGACGATCAAATGATCGCCTCTTTAGAGCCTCAAAGAAAGCGACATGATTTGACAGATCCGGATCATGAATGCTTAGTATAACGTCACTCACAATCATCTTCAGTCGATCGACCAATTGACCAAATTTTTTAAGTTTGCTGTTCGTATAATGCTCTGTTACTAGATCTGAAATCTCCTCTACATTAGGTGTAGCAGACTCGGTATCGTACATCATGTCATTTGCTGCAAGGACTTCATGAAGAGTAGCCACTTCTTCCTGCTTCAATCCGTCCACTACTTGCCGGGTCAACCCGGAAATAAGCGGATATCCAGATTCGAAAGATGTCCCTGCACCGAACAAAAAACCAAGGCCATCTATCCCTGATCTTGTTTTAGCAACAAAGTCCTCAATACTCATCAGTTATCTCGCGGGTGATGATATATACTCTGTCGGCGAAGTCTCAATCTTGATCGGCAGACAGACTACTCGACACCTCGAAACGGCATGACCTCTTTTCGCACGGTTTCTGACGTTTCGCCAAGGTAGAAAGGGTTTAGGCAATGCGCATTCTCCCCGTGCCACGCAAGAATAGCGCCGACCCAAGGACGACCGCGTTCTTTTGGCTTCTCGACGCAGTGAATGGGACCCAAGAGATGACGTAGGCCTTGATCGGCTAGCCTCCGTCGGCATGTGCAGCGACGAAGGGTCGGAAGATGGAAGGGAAGGAGGTGTTGGCCCTTGGCCTTCCTCCGCCCCAGGGCCCTCTAAGACACCGCAGAGGTCCACCATCGCGCGGGCAATCCGCCGCCGGGATAGATCAAGCTCTCGTCGGCATCGCATTGGCGGTTCGCAGGACCAGAAGCGATTGCGAGCGCTGCCAGCTCATTCACCGATCTTGCATGCCGCTCTAATTGACGCTATATAGCGTCTACATATGCGTCGGAAGAGAGGCCAATATGACCCTCGCCAACTACGCCGAAGACGGCGTCTTTGCACCCAAGAAGATTGCAGCGGCGCTGCGGACCACCAGTGAAGAGGTCGCGCGCAGCGTGGGGCTGGGCAAGGATGCCGTGCAGCGGAAGGAGCGGATACAGTCCGACCGCACTCAGCGGCGGCTGCGCGAGATGGTGGAGATCTTGAATAAGGTCGAGCCGCGTTTCGGCTCGGCGCTTGTGGCCTATGCCTGGTTTCGCTCCGAGCCCTTGGCGGGCTTCGCGGGGCAGACGGCAATGCAGCTGGTGCGCAACGGGCGGGCCGATGAGGTGCTGACCTACATCGACGCGGTCGATGCCGGCGTCTACGCTTGAAGGGCCTGCGCTACCGGGGCTTGGTTTACCGCGCCCTTAATCCGGTCTATGCGCGTGAGCCGCTCTCCGGCCGAGGCGCGGGTCTCTTTGGCGGCCGTTTCAACAAGAAGGGTCGCCCTGCGCTCTATTTGGCGCTGACCCCCATGACGGCCATTCGCGAGGCGAATCAAGTGGGTACGCTGCAGCCGACCACCTTGGTCGCATACCGGGCCGACATCCACCTGCTCTTCGACACCCGCGACCGTTCCGGGCTCTCGGGCTATCGGCTGAGCGGGGAGGACTTGGCCGATCCCGCATGGCGCGAGCGGATGCTGCGCGGCGGAAACGTGCCGACGCAAGCCTTCGCCGAACAGCTCATCGCCGATGGCTTCGCCGGCCTCCTAGCGCTCAGCTTCGCCCGGGGGAGCGATGCGAGCGATCTCAATCTCGTGCTTTGGCGCTGGAACAGCGGCGAGTCCGACCGGCTCGAGCCGGTCGACGACGAAGGCCGCCTTCGCTGAAAGGCAAGCAAAGCGCGCCCTCCCCGCACCGCTGCCCGCCCATCGACGGCGGCGGCGGAGGGCTGCTGACTATGGGCCAATACTCAGGCGCCCAATAAAAAGGAACTACCGCTAAGCCCTTGCCCTCCACCCCTCCCGCGGCTCCGGATAGCGCTCCCCGGCCGCCGGGGCGTGGCCCGGCAGCCAGGTCTCGTGCACGTGCACCCAGGCGACGCCGTTGGGCGCGCTCGGGCGGCGTTCGAAGAGGGCGGTGGTCAGGCGGGCCGAGGTGGCGTCGCCCAGCCGGTGCCACTCTTCGTAGAGCACCAGGGCGTGGTCGCCCAGCTGGTGCAGGCAGCGGTAGTTCTCGACCCAGATGCGGAAATCGGCGGCCTGGGCGGCGAGGGCTCCGTGGCTGGCTTCGAACTCGGGCAGCAGGGCGGCGCGGTCGGTGAGGGTGCCGCGGGGGCTGACGACCAGGACGGGATCGGCGATGACGTCGGCGAAGCGGGCGAAGCTCGCCTGATCGCAGCGGCAGCTTGCCGGTCAGCCAGTCCTGGAGGAAGACATGCAGGTCGGCCACTTCACGGCCGCAGGCGGCATCCATTCGCGTTTTCTCCTAGGATCGCTGGGGTCTCCCCTCTCTGACAGAGGGATCGTCGCACGACACGCACTCTCGGCAAAGAAGGCCGGAGCACCCTCTCGAGGGCCTTTCGAATAGCTGGGTGCCATCAGGTCTCTCGGGACGATAAGGATGGGACGGGACGCCTTTGTCAATCCACGCGGGATATCCCGGCGGAGATGGCTTGGGCCAAGGCGAGGCCGGCGCGCCGGGCGAGCGCTTGGCAGCCGACCTCCCGACACCGTAAGATCGCTGTCGATCCGGGGGGAAAGGCCGACAGCGGGAGGAGGGCAAGATCACGACGCGGCGTCTCATCATCCTCCTCTGCCTCGTCGGCGCGCTCTTCGCCAACCCTGCCGCAAGGGCCGAGGAGGGAGGCTACCTGCTCGCCACCGCCAGCCCCGGGGGCACCTACTATCCCGTCGGCGTGGCACTGGCGACCTTGGTCAAGGTGGCCTTGCAGGAGGAGCACGGCATCGGGCTCACCGCCGTTGCCACCGCCGGCTCGGCGGAGAATGTGCGCCTGCTGAGAGACGGCGAGATGGATTTCGCGATCCTGCAGGGTTTGGTGGCCTATGACGCGCGGGCGGGCGCCGGTGCCTTCGCCGAGGCCGGGCCCGACAGCGCCTTGCGGGCGGTAACGGCGCTTTGGCCCAATGTGGAGCAGTTCGTCGTTCGCAAGGAGGATGCGGACTCCGGCACCATCGCCGACCTGCTGGGGCTCGAGGGCCAGGCGGTGGCGCTGGGCGACGTGAACTCCGGCACCTTGAGCTCCAGCCGGGCATTGCTGGGCAATCTGGGGCTGGCGATCGAGCGGGACTTCGAGCTGATCCACCTGGGCTACGGGCCGGCGGCCGAGGCGCTGCAGCGCGGCGAGGTGGCGGCGGTGGCGCTGCCGGCCGGCGTGCCGACCCAGTCGCTGACACCGCTTGAAAGCGGCCATGGGCGAAGAGGCGGTGATCCTGGGCTTCAGCGAAGAGGAGGCGCGCCAGGCCGACGGCGGGCGGAACCTCTGGCAAGCCTACCTGATTCCGGCAGGCAGCTATCCGGGACAGCCGGAGGATGTGGTGACCATCGCCCAGCCAAACCTGCTGGCGGTGGGTGCGGCGGTCGACGAGGAGCAGGTCTATCTGATCACCAAGGCGATCTATCAGAACCTGCCCTTGCTGCAGTCGATGCACGAGGCCACGCAGGCGCTCTCGCTGGAGAATGCGCTCGCCGGCTTGCCGATGCCGCTGCATCCGGGGGCAGCCCGCTATTTCAGGGAGAGGGGACTTACGATTCCGGATCACCTGATCGCCGAGTAGGGTGGCAAGGACGGACCAACGGGGTGATGGGAAGAGAAAGGACGGGAGGATCGGCCATGTTCATCGGATCGGCAGGAAAGCTTTGCGCGCGTGCCTTGGCGGCGGCGCTGCTCATGTCTTTCGGGGCGGCGGCGGGCGCGCTCGCGCAGACCAGTGCGGAGCCGCTGATTTTCCGGATCGCGACCGCCAGCAAGGCCGGCACCTTCTACCCGATCGGCTCTCTCATCGCCGAGGGCATCACCGGCCAGGCCGACTGCAGCAGCCAGGAAGACTGCGGCGTCGAGGGGGTGATCGCGATCGCGCAGGTCTCCAACGGGTCGGTCGCCAATGTCGAATCGGTCTCCGCCGGCGCCGTCGAGGCCGGCCTGGCGCAGGCCGACGTCATCTACTGGGCCTATGGCGCTAAGGGGCGCTTTGCCGGCCAGGAGCCGCTCGCCGACCTGCGCGCGGTCGCCAACCTCTATCCGGGCAGCCTGCATATCGTGACGGCGGCGGATTCCGGCATCGAAAGCGTGAGCGACCTCCGGGGCAAGCGCGTCGCGCTGGACGAGCCGGGCTCGGGCACCTTGGCCACGGCAGAGTTGATCCTGGCCTCGGTCGGGATCGGCAAGGGGGACCTCTCGCCGCTCTACATCAAGCACAATCATGCCGGGCCGATGCTGGCGGCAGGCGAGCTCGACGCCTTCTTCTTCGTCGCCGGCTATCCGACCCGGTCGGTGCTCGACCTCGCCGAGACCACCGAGATCCGCCTGGTGCCGCTCAGCCAAGCGACCATCGAGGCGATTTCCGCCGAGCGGCCCTATCTCGCGCCCGGCGAAATCCCCGCCGGCGCCTATCCGGGCATCGAGGGGCCCGTACCGACGCTCGACATCGGCACCCAGCTGATCGTGAACGAGAGCCTCCCCAAAGATCTCGTCCGCGACCTCACCGCCGCGCTCTGGAACGCGCGCAGCCGCCAAACTTCTGGACGAAGGCCATCCCAAGGGGGCGCAGGTGCGCCTGGAGACGGCCTTGAAAGGCATCGCGATCCCGCTGCACGACGGCGCCGCCGCCTTCTACCGCAAGGCGGGGCTGATCGAGGACTAGGCCGGCTCATGCAGCGCGACGGCAAAGGGCGGGAGGGCGGCGTGCGCCGGTCGTCGATCGGCCGATTGATGCTGGTCGCCCTGCTCCTGGCCGCCAGCGTCGGTGTCATCGGCTATGTTTATCTGGCCATCAAGCAGATCGAGGAAGAGCTGCCGCTGCGGGTGATGGAGGAAAAGCGCGACATGGAGCGCGCGGCGCGCAACCTCTACCAGTTTCTCGCCGCCACCGAGGCCGCCCAGGCCCATCCGACCGAAGGCAACGTCGAGAACATCCGCAACCACCTGGCCAGCGTCGAGCACGACCTGGAGACCCTGCGCAGCCGCTATACCTTCGACACGCTGATCGGCGCCTCGGCCTTGCACGCGCTGATCAACCCCGCGGTGGTCGACGCCCGCATCTGGCTGACGGAGGGCTTCGGTGCGCTGACCCCCACCTCGCCGATCCTGCTGGACCTCGTCGGCACCCGCGTGCGCGACACCATGAGCAAGGTCTTCGACAAGACCACCGAGGCCGACCGGGTGGCCTACGAGATCTGGCGCAGCAGACGGCGGAGCTGAGCCAGCTGCGCGACCGGCTGATGCTGGTGCTGGGCGCGGTGGTGGCGTTGGCGGGCGCCATCGTCTGGCTGGCGGCACGCCAGCAGAAGGCGGCCCGGGCGCGCCAATTGGCCGAAGAGGCCCGGCAAAGCGCGCAGAGCCGCCTGCAGGACGCGCTGGAGAGCACCTCGGAAGGCTTTGCCTTCTTCGATGCGGCCGAGACGCTGATGATCGCCAACAGCCGTTACCGCGACTTCTTCCTGCGAGGCGTGCGCGAGGTAGTCGCCTCCGGAGTCTCCCTCGAAGTCATCTTGCGCGCGGTGATCGATCGCGGGCTGGTGGTCGGCGCCTCGGAGGATCCGGAGCGCTGGCTGGCCTGGCGGCTTGGCCGATTCCGCACACCGGAAGGGCCCTTCGCGCTGGAGTACGCTGACGGCCGCTGGGTCCAGATCGACGAGCGCAGGACCGGTGACGGCGGCACCGTCGTCATCTATTCCGACATCACCGAGCTGAAGCGCCGCGAGTTCGAGCTTCTGAAGGCCAAGGAAGGTGCGGAAGCGGTGAGCGAGGCCAAGAGCAGCTTCTCGCCAACGTCAGTCACGAGCTGCGCACGCCACTCACCTCGATCCTCGGCTTTGCCGAGATCGTGCAGAACCGACTGGAATCCGTGGTCTTGCCGCAGGTCGGGCAGGGTGATCGCCGGGTCGATCGCGCGGTAAAGCAGATCCGCGGCAACCTCGACATCATCCTGCTGGAGGGCGACCGCCTGACGAAGCTGGTCAACGACGTGCTCGATCTGGAGAAGATCGAGGCGGGTGAGATGGTCTGGACCATCGAGCCGCTCGAGGTCGACGCGGTCATCCATCAGGCCGCCACGGCAACCGAGAGCCTCTATCGCCAGAAAGGCCTCGACTTCGAAACGGAGGTGGCAGCAGACCTGCCGAAGATGCGCGGCGATCACGACCGGGTCGTGCAGGTGCTGGTCAACCTCATCTCCAACGCCGTCAAGTTTAGCCCGAGCGGACGCATCGTCTGTCGCGCCCAAGCCCAAGGCGACGACAGGATTGCGATCAGCGTTACGGATTCAGGGTCTGGTATTGCAGGTGAAGACCAGGCCGCGATCTTCGAGAAGTTCCGCCAAGTCGGCGACACGCTGACCCAAAAGCCCTCGGGCACCGGTCTGGGCTTGCCAATCTGCCGCGAGATCATCGAACATTTGGGCGGTGAGATCACGGTGGAGAGCAGCTTGGGGCAAGGGAGCAGGTTCGCCTTCTGGCTGCCCGCTGTCAGACCTCCGGCGGAAGAGCGACAGTCTGAGCGGGTGGCCGAGTGATGACGAAGAAAATCCTGATTGCCGAAGACGAGGCGCACATCCGCCTGCTTATCGAGCAGAGCATCGAGGAGCTGGAGGACGAAGGCGTGGAGATCTTGGCCGCCGCCGATGGGGAGGAGGCCCTGTCGCTGATCTTGGCGGAGCAGCCGGACCTGATCCTGCTCGACGTGATGATGCCGAAGATGAACGGCTTCGAGGTCTGTGAGAGGCTGCGCCAAGACCCCCAGGCGGCAAAGGCGCATGTGATCTTCCTGACCGCCAAGGGCCAAACCTACGACCGGGCGCGCGGTGAAGCGGCCGGCGCCGACGCCTACATGACCAAGCCCTTCAGGCCGCACGAGCTCTTGGCGACGGCGCGCCGCGTCGTCGGTCTCGACGATGGCTGAGCGATCCCCAAGTCCCAGACCATTGGGTCAGGGGCTTGATTGGGCCTGGAGCTGCTTGTTGACGCGGCCTGAACGATTGCTGCGGCAACTGCTGCGTAAGCCTGCGATCGCGGACTACCTGAAAGGTGAGATGGGGGCGGCTTGGCGGCGACCATGCCGTAACTGACGCCCAAGGGAAGCTCTTAGCCGGCAACGCCACGAGCCTATCCGAGGAAGGAGCGGAGATCCTCGTTGACGCCCGCATCATCGGCCATGTCCACGGTCCCCCGCGGCGCCGCGCTGGCCCACCTGCTCGCGCTTCTGGCGGCACAGCAGGCGGAAAGCCGCGCGCTCGCTCAGGAGTCGCTGGATCGCTACGAAGAGCTCACGATGCTCTACTCCCTGTCGGAGAAGATCATCGGCGCTCGCGATCAGCCCGCCATCGCCGCGGTGGTCTGCGAAGAGGCCAGCCGTTTCATGCAATGCGACAGTGTCGCCGTCCTTCTCCTCAATCCCGAGACCGGGCGCATGGAGGTCGCTGCGATGAGCGGCAGGCCCTTCCACGACCGCTCCACCCGCGAGGTCGGCGACGACATTCTGGCGTCGGTCCTTCAATCCGGGGCCGGCGAGATCGTCAACGAGGTGACTTCGGACCCGCGCGGGCTGGATGCCGCCAGCGCCTTGCAGTCGATCGTCTGCAGCCCGATGACGTCGGGCGAGCGGGTGATCGGCCTGCTTGTTGCGGGCAACCGGACGGCACGGGAGTTCGCCGCCGGCGAGCTGCAGATTCTGAACGCCATTGCCGCGCATGCCGCGGCCGCGATCCACGTCGTGCGGCTGGGCCGAGACCTGAAGGCGACCTCGCGCAAGCCGGTGGACCTGATCTATGGCGTAGAGGATCGCCCTCCGCTTGGTGTGTCGCTCTTGCTGGGTGCCCAACACCTGCTCATCGCAGTGATGTCGCTCGCCTATCCCGTTCTCATCACGCTCGAGGCGGGCGGCACCCGCCTTCAGGCGGCCTCCGTGGTCAGCATGTCATTGATCGCGATGGCGGTCGCGACGGCCTTGCAGGTGTTACGGCGCGGTCCGATCGGCTCCGGCTTCCTCGCGCCCTATATCACCTCGGCGATCTTTCTCGGACCCAGCCTCTTGGCGGCACGGACCGGAGGACTGGGTTTGGTCTTCGGCATGACCATTCTGGCCGGCGCCGTCTCCATCGGCATCTCGCAGCTCTTTCGGCGGTTTCGTAAGCTCTTCCCGCCGGAGGTCTCGGGCGTCGTCGTGCTGATGGTCGGCCTCTCCATGGTGCCGGTGGCGCTGACGCGATTCATCGGCATCGGCGGTGCCGATATCACGTCCGAGCCGCGGGAATGGCTGACCGGGCTGGTCACCTTGATGACCATACTCCTGGCGACGGTGCTGGTCGGGCGCATCCGCCTCTACGCCACGGCGATCGGGTTGGGCGTCGGCTATCTCTGCGCAGCGGCGCTGGGGCTCTTCGAAGAGACCACCTTCGCGCATGTGGAGGGCCTGCCCCTGGTCGGCCTGCAACTGCCGCAATGGAGCAGGCTATCGCTCGAGCCACTGCTGGTGATCCCCTTCGTCGCCGCAGCACTCGCCTCGAACGTGAAGGACGCCGGCCTGGTGATAAGCTGCCAGAAGGCGAATGATGCCGCCTGGAAGCGCCCGGACACGCGATCCATGAGCGGCGGCCTGGTGGCCGGCGGGCTTGGGAACATCGCCTCGGGCGCGTTGGGTGGTGTCGGCCTGGGGGTTTCGGCGGGCAGTGTCGGCCTTGCTGTCGCGACCGGCGCCACCGCGAAGGTCATCGGACTGGTGACGGCGGGGCTATTCCTCCTCCTTGCCTTTCTTCCCAAGGCGACCGCACTCCTAGCGCTCATACCATCGCCCGTCATGGGGGCGGGCCTGATCTATGTCGCCTGCCATCTGGTTGCCTCTGGGGCCGAGTTGATCACATCGCGCATGCTGGATGCGCGGCGCATCTACGTCATCGGTCTGCCCTTGCTTGCCGGCGTCGGTCTCATTGCCTTGCCCGGCCTCTTTACCGGTCTGCCGCCTTGGGCCGAAACGCTCCTGACCAGCCCTCTCGCCGTCGCAACGATCCTGGCCCTGGGCCTGAACCTCATGTTGAACGTCTGGGTGTCGAGTCAGGCCGCGACATCGCTTTCTCTCGAGACCGGTCTTACCGATGCCGTCACGCGCTTCGTCGAGCGCCAGGGCGCTAGCTGGGGCGCACGCGGCGACGTGATAGGCCGTGCAATTCCGGCCATCACGGAATGGTGCGAAGAACTAGCGGAGACGACAGGCGCTGACTCGGCAACCATCGAACTCTTCTTCGACGAGTTCCGGCTTCTCGCGACGATCAAACCGAGCCCGGAGCTTGATCCGAAAGGCTCTCAGCCAAAGAGTGTGAGCGAGGGTCAGCTTGAACAGGCCGCAAGAACGATTGCTCGGCGATACGACTGCACGGCCAGGATGGTCGCCGGTGATGGCGTCGTGCTCGGCTTCGACCACTAGGGCGCTTTAGGGAAGCAACAGCGAGCCGGACGCGCTCAGGGCTTCCGAACGAATTTGAAACACGGCCCGGTCGATTGTGAAGCAGAGGCCCCTCACCCATCCCCAGCCGCCAGCAGCGGGTTCTTTGCCAATTCCTCGCGTACCAGCTTCACAAAGACCTCCGCCAGCCTGGCCGGCGGCCTCAGTGCCGGCATCAAGAGCGAGTGACGGAAGAAGAGCGCCGGGCGGAAGGGGCGGGCGACGACGCCCAGGTGGCGGTATTCCCAGGCGGTGATGGGCTCGACCAGCGAGAGGCCGGCGCCTTCGGCGACCAGTTGGCAGATGGCAGAGGCCAGCTGGGTGTCGATCTTGGTGCGGCGCTCGACGCCGGCGGCCTCGAAGATCTCGTTGATGAGAGAGCGCGCTCCGATCTCCTCGCCGACGGAGATGAAGTTCTCGCCGGCGAAGTCGGCCGGCTCCAGGACGGCGCGCCGGGCCAAGCGGTGGCCGGCCGGCAGCACGGCGACGTAGGGGGACTCGATCAGCAGGGCCTGCTCGACGCCGGGGTGGCTGTGGCGCAGCGCGGCGAAGCCCAGATCGAACTGCTGGCTCGCCAGCCACTCGAGCACCCGCACGGAACTGCGGATCTGCAGCGAGACTTGGACCTCGGGGTGGATCTTCTGAAAGCGGGCGATGACACGCGGCAAGAGGCCCAGGGCGGTCGCCGGCATGGCGGCGATGCGGAGCGTACCGGCGCGAAAGGTGCGAATGTCTTCGGCCGTGTTCAGGATCTTGTCGAGCCCGACGAAAGAGCGCTCGACCTCGTCGAACAGCACCTTGGCCTCGACCGTGGGGTCGAGCCGCCCGTGGCGGCGGTGGAAGAGCTTGAAGCCGACGGCGGCCTCCAGGTCCTGGATCAGGCGGCTGACCGCCGGCTGGGTGATGAAGAGGCGCTCGGCCGCACCGGTGACCGAGCCGCTCTCGATCACCGCGCGAAAGGCCTCCAGCTGGCGATGGTTGAGGCGCGGCTTCATCGTGGCTCTCACATGGCCAATCAGGCGGCCGCCGCCGCCTCGCGGAAGCGGCTGATGCGGAAGGGCTCGATCGGCAGGCTGCTGCGGCCCTCCAGCACCAACTCGGCGATGATGCGCCCCACCACCGGGCCCAATTGGAAGCCGTGCGCGGAGAAACCAAAGGCGTGCCAGGCCCCCTCCTCGGTGGCGCTTGCGCCGATCACCGGGATCTGATCGGGCATCACGCCCTCGATCCCGGCCCAGACGCGGTTGACCTTGACTCCGGCCAACTGAGGGAAAAGGGCTTGGACGGTCTGGCTGCTGACCGCCAGTCCGGCGAAGTCGATCTCGGTGCGGTTGGTCTCGGGCTCGGCGCGGCCCATGTGGCCGCCGCCAATCAACAGCGTGCCGTTGTCGAACTGCTTGAAGGAGAGCACGCGCCCGGCGCAGCCCAGAACCGGCGTCAGGAAGGGAGCCACGCGCTCGGTGATCATCAGCATCGGCGCCTTGGGTGTCAGCGGCACCGGCTCGCCCAGCTGTTCGGCGATGCGCCCGCCCCAGGCGCCGGCGGTGTTGATCAGGCTGGGCGCCTCGAAGGCGCCTTGGTTGGTCTCCGCCCGCCAGAGGCCGCGCTGCCGCTTGACGGTGGCGACCGCCACGCCGGGCAGAACCGTGGCACCCAGGGCCTCGGCCTTGCGGCGGAAGGCGCTGACCGTGCGGAAGGGGCTGGCCGCCCCGTCCTCGCGGCAGATCAGGCCGCCGACGCAGCTCCCGGCTAAGGCCGGCACCAGTTCCTTCAGCTCGTTGGCGCGAATCACCTCCTCATGCTCGAAGCCCAGCGCCCTGACCGCCTCGGCCCGGCGGCAGAGGCCCTCCAACTCGGCCTCGCTCTCGGCGATCTTGATCTGCCCGCAGGCAACGAAGCCGCCGCTGTCGTCGACCAGGTCCTCCAGCGCCTGCCAGATCTTCAACGAGGCCACCGACAGGGGCACCTCGGCCGGATCGCGGCCCAGGCGCCGGACGCCGCCGGCATTGGCGCCGGAGGCATGGCGACCGGGATAGTCCTTCTCCAGAACCAGCGGCTTCAGGCCGGCCAGCGCCAGGTGCACCGCACTGGAGAGGCCCTGCAGGCCACCGCCGACGATCAGCGCGTCATAGTGATTCGGGGACTTCGGCATGGTCCGTGCTGTCTTCCAGGGTCGCCAGCTCGCCCAGGGTCACCGGCAGGATCGGCGGCCGGATGCGATAATAGCCCACCTCGGCCGGCGAGACGCCCCGCTCCTTGGCGATGATCTCAGAGACCGTGAGCCCGCACATGCGGCCTTGGCAAGGCCCCATCCCCGGCCGGCCGAAGGATTTTGTTTGGTTGGGGCCGAGACACCCCAAGCCGACCCAGGCGCGGATCTGGCCCGCCCGCACCTCCTCGCAGCGGCAGACCAGGGTCTCGTCCGAGGGTGCAAGGAAGGCCTCGTCGGGCGCATAGAGCTGGTCGAGGAAGGGCCTGGCGGCTCGCTCGCGGGCCAAAGCGCGCTGCAGGGGAGCGGCCTGCCGGTCGCGCTCTGCCTCGGAGAGGGCGCCCAGACGATGGGCGGCTTGCAGGCCCGCCAGGCGCCCTTGCAGGGCCGAAGCGGCCGCACCGACGATGCCGCCGCCGTCGCCGGCGACGGCGATGCCCGCGATCTCGCTCTCGCCCCAGGCGCCGAGCCTTGGCCGCCAGCAGCGCGCCCGCCCGTCCCAATCGTGCGCAAGCCCCAACGCGCGGGTCATCTGCAGATTGGGCACCACGCCCTGATGCAGCAAGAGCAGGTCGCAGGCAACGCGGTGGCGACCGCCCTGGGCGGTGAAGCTCAAGGCCTCCAGTGCCTCGCCGCCCTCGGCTTGCAGATCGCGGGCCTGGCGATAGCGCGGAATGCGCCGGATTGCGCGCAGCAGGCCCATGCCCTTGGTGAGATAGGCCGGCGCGCGTAAGGCCCCGGGCAGCAGGTTCAGAGACTGCATCAAGCGGCCGCCCGGCGTGGTCTCGACCAAGGCCGCAGGCGTTACCCCTGCACTCAAGTACTGGTTCGCCAAGAGGAACAGCAAAGGGCCGCTGCCGGCCAGCACCACGCGGCCCTGCGGCAAGAGGCCGGAGGCCTTCAGCAGGATCTGTCCGGCGCCGGCGGTCATCACGCCCGGCAGGGTCCAGCCGGGGAAGGGCATGGGCCGCTCCATCGCGCCGGTCGCCAGGATCAGCCGTTCGGCCTGCCAAGCCTCGACCTTGCCCTCGCGCGTGGCATGCACCTGACGCTCGCGGGAGACCTGCCAGACCGAAGCACCGCTCACCTGCTCGACGCCGGCGTGGCGGGCGCCTTCCAGCAGCGGCAAGCCCTTCAGATAGTCGGCGCCCAGTGCCTCGCGCCCCGCCCCGCCGGCCGCCAGGCCGCGATAGATCTGACCGCCGGGGTTGGCCTGATTGTCGAGCAGCACCACCTCGACACCGGCTTCGGCGGCAGCGGCGGCCGCCGCCAATCCGGCCGGCCCCGCGCCGATCACCAGAAGCGGGACGGCGCGGCTCATGCCTGCGGCTCCGCCAGCGGACGGGCGCCCTGCATGCGGCGCACCTGCATGCCGTCGCGCACCTCGACCATGCAGGCCTGGCGGTTGGCCTCTCCACCGATCTCCATCAGGCAGTCGAAGCAGACGCCCATCATGCAGTAGGGGCCGCGCGCGGTGCCGCTGACCGGGGTGGTCCGGGTCAGGCGGTGGCCGGCCGCCAACACGGCGGCAGCGACGCTGTCGCCCGGGAAGGCCTCGATCGGCGCGCCCTCGAAGTCGAGGGTGACCGTCCGGCGCCCCGGTTCAGGCAGCCGTGTGAAGGCGAAAGCGTCCGGCACTGAAGCTCTCCATAAAGGGCGGCGTCGCTGCCTCGGCCGATCCAGGGAGCCAGCAATTCGGCATGGACCGCGGCCAAGGTGACGCCGCTGTGGCAGGTGACGAGATAGGCGCCGGGATGGGCCCGAGATTCCTCGTAGACCGGATAGCCGTCCGGGCTCATGACCCGCAAGGCCGCCCAGGAGCGCACCACGCGCACGTCCTTGAGCAATGGAAAGAGGCGCAGCGCGCGGCTGGCGATGTGGCCCACCACCGGTGCCGAGGTCGCGGCATCGAAGCCGACGTCCTCCTTGGAATCGCCGATCTGCACGCCGCCCTCGTCGACCTGGCGTACCAGCGAGTTGGGGTACTTCAAGAAGGGACGCACCCGCTCGGTCACCAGGACCTGGCCGCGGTTGGGCCTGACCGGCGCATCCAATCCTACCATCGGCGCCAGTACGGCGTTGCCCAGACCGGCCGCCAGGACCAGCTTGTCGGCTTGATGGGGCTCGCCATTGTCGATCAGGAAGCCCAGGGGCTGCGGGCGCACCCTCGCGCACCGCTTGGCCCGCGACCCGCCGGCCGCCCATCTTCGAAAAGGCCTCGTGCAGGGCGCGCAGCAGGCGCAGCGGGTTCACGTGACCGTCCTCCGGACCATAGGTGGCGCCGACCACCTCCGGCCGATCTCCGGCACCATCTCCTTCAGGCGATTGCGGCCGATCACCTCGAAGGGATAGTCATGGATCTCCTCGCGCAGTTGCTCCAGGCGCGCGGCCTTTTCGGCCAGCTCCGCCTCGCTCAAGGCCATGTCCAGGCCGCCCGGTTGAGACAGGCCGACGTCGGTGCCGGTCATGGCCGCCAGATCCGCCGCCAAAGCTGGCCAGAGCTGGGTCGAGCGCCGGGTCCAGCGCGCGTAGTTCGGCAGCTCCGCGCCTTTGCTCTGCATCCACACCAGGCCGAAGTTGCCGCGCGAGGCACGGAAGGCATCGTCGCCCTCGTCGAAGACCGTGACCTGGCAGCCGCGGCGCAGCAAGCCATAGGCCAGTGCCATGCCGACCAGGCCACCGCCGACGACGGCGACATGCGCCTTACCCATCAGCCCTTGCCCACCAGCACGCGGTCCAATCCGTAGAGGCGGTCGAGGGCCACCATCAAGGCCACGGTCATGAAGATCAGCAAGGTCGAGATCGAGGCGATCAGCGGATCGATTGTCTGGGCAATGTGATGGTACATGCGCACCGGCAGGGTCATGGTCTCGGGCGAAGCGACGAAGATCGTCATCGTGACCTCGTCGAAGCTGGTTATGAAAGCCAAGAGCCAACCGCCTGCGATTCCTGGCAGAATCAAAGGTAAGGTAATGCGGCGGAAGACGATCCAGGGGGTGGCGCCCAGGGTCGCCGCCGCATCCTCCGCGTCACGCGGCAGGCCGGTCACCGAGGCCAGCACCAAGCGCAGCGTGAAGGGCATGATGATGATGACATGCGCCAATGCGATGCCGACGAAGGTGCCGCCGATACCGATCTGGCTGAAGAATCGCAGGAAGGAGACGCCCAGGACCACCGCCGGAATCATCAGGGGCGAGAGGAAGATCGCCGTGGTGAGGTCGCGCCCCGGAAAGCGATAGCGGCCGATCGCCAGGGCCGCCGGGATCGCCACCGCGGTGGCGAGCGCGGCCGAGACCAAGGCCAGATAGAGGCTCATCCAAAAGGCGTCGATGAAGCCCGGATAGTCCAGGATCGCCTCGAACCACCGAAAGGAGACACCGTTCCAAGGCATCGAAAGATAGCCCTTGTCGGTGAAGGAGACCAGGCAGACGGCGACCAGCGGCGCCAGGATGAAAAGGATGAAGAGCGTGTGGAAGATCAGCTCGACGGGTCCGTTCTTGCGCATGCCCCGCCCCCCTTACTCGAAGACCTTGGCGTAGCGCCGCTCGATGAAGCGGTTGTAGCTCATGATGATAATGACGTTGGCCACCAGCAGCAGGATGGCGATGGCCGCGCCCAAGGGCCAGTTCAAGGTGTTGAGGTACTCGTCGTAGGCCGTGGTCGCCACCACCTTCAGCCGCCGCCCGCCGATGATGGAGGGCGTGGCGAAGGCGCTGGCCGTCAGCGCGAAGACGATCAGGCTGCCCGACAGGATACCCGGCATGATCTGCGGCAGCACGATGCGGCGCAGCACGGTCGCCTTGCTGGCACCCAAGGTGAGTGCGGCGTCCTCGACCTGCGCGTCGATCCTTTGCAAGGAGGCCCAGACGGCGATGACCATGAAGGGGATCAGCACGTGCACCAACGCCAGCACCATGCCGGCGGTGGTGAACATCAGGCTCACCGGCCCTTCGGCCAGGCCCAAGGCTTGCAGGGTCTCGCTGATAACTCCCTTGCTGCCGATCAGCAGGGCCCAGCCCAAGGTGCGCACGATCACCGAGATCAGCAGCGGGCCCAGGATCACGATCAGGAAGATCGACTTCCAGGGATTGGCCATGCGCGAGAGGATGTAGGCCTCCGGAACCCCCAGCAGCACGCAGAAGAGGGTGACCAGCAAGGCGATGCCGAAGGTGCGGCCGAAGATCAGGTGGAAGTAGCTGTCGCTCAGCACTTCCATATAGTTGGCAATCGTGAATCCTGGCTGGATTCCTGTCGTAAAATCAAAGCTGTAGAAGCTGAGCATGAGAGTCAGCAATAAGGGTGCGCCCAACAGGGTCGCGAAGAGGAGCAGGCCCGGTCCCGACAGCAGGTAGGGGCGCAGCTTGGCAGCCGCGGCCATGGTCTAGCGCTCCTTGCTCAAGATTCTGGCAGCGGTCTCGGGCCAGGAGACCTTCACCTTCTCACCGCGGCGATAGGGCGGCTCACCGGTGTTGGGCTCGGTCACCAAGAGGTCGCCCATCGGCGAGGTCACCTGATAGAGCCACTGGGCACCGTGGAAGACGGCGGCCAGCACTTCGCAAGAAACCCCGCCGGCGTGGTCGGCCGGGCCGAAGGCCAGCTTCTCCGGCCTCAGCGAGACGCTCACCGCAGAATTGGGCTGCAAGTCGTTGGATGGAAAGGAGACAAGCTCCTCTCCTAGCCGAATGTCCGCACGCCCCTCCTGCACGCTTTCCACCCGGCCTTCCAAGAGATTGGTCTTGCCGACGAAGCCGGAGACGAAAGAGTCGGCCGGGTGGTCGTACATGCCGACCGGGGTGTCGATCTGGATCGCCCGCCCGTCGTTCATCACCACCACGCGGTCGCTCATCGACAAGGCTTCGCCCTGATCGTGGGTCACCAGGATGGTGGTGACGCCAAGGTCCTGTTGCAGCACTCTGAGCTCCAATTGCATCTCCTCGCGCAGCTTGGCGTCGAGATTGGAGAGCGGCTCGTCCAGCAGCAACAGGGGCGGCTCGATCACCAGGGCGCGGGCAAGCGCCACCCGTTGGCGCTGTCCGCGGAGAGCTCCTTGGGGAAGCGCTGCGCCAAGGCCTCCAGCTTCACCTGCTGCAGGGCGCGCATCACTTTGGGCTGACGCTCCGCCTTGGGCAGTTGGCGCATTTCCAGGCCGAAAGAGACGTTGTCGAACACCGTCATGTGCGGGAAGAGCGCGTAGCTCTGAAACACGATACCCAGGCCCCGCGCGTTAGGCTTGGCGTCGGTGATGTCGCGGCCGTCCAGATGGATCCGCCCGTCGCTCGGCTCTTGCAGGCCGGCGATCATCTGCAAGGTGGTGGTCTTGCCGCATCCGAGGGCCGAGCAGAGAGACGAACTCGCCCCGCTCGATCTCGAGCGACAGAGCCTCGACCGCGGTGAAGTCGCCGAAGCGTTTGGTCAGCCGGTCCAGCGTCAAGAAGACATGGCATTTACTCGACTAGTCCGCCCGTTGATTGGAAAGCGCGTTGCAGAACAATGGCTTCAGCGCGTTTTGCGGCGAGGAAGGTAGGTAGCGCACCCCTCATCGTCTCGCTCGCCTCAGAACGCGTCGGTGACAGCCGACTGCAGTTCTAAGTATGGGATGCAGCGGCCGAGAGACGGGAGCGCCGCTCGACCGCCGCAGTCAGTTCCCTTAACGCTCCACCTGGCGCGTCCACTTCTTGGTCCACTCACCGCGCGCCGGATTGATCACGTTCCAGTCCACGGCGTTCAAGGCCTCGATGCGCTCCGTCCCGTAGGGCAGCTTGTCGCCCAGCTCTGCCGGCAGCTCCGCCTTCTTGTTGGTCGGCCCGAAGCCCACTGTCTCAGCCAGAAGCACCTGATACTCGGGCTTCAGGAAATGCTGCACCAGCTTCTGCGCCAGCTCTGGCACGTCGCTGTCCACCACCGGGCAGGCAGCCACCATCAGCGCGACGCCACCCTCCTTGGGATAGGCGAACTTGCCGGGGAAGCCGGTATCCGCCAGGGCCTTCAGCGCCCGGAGCCCCAGACGGAGAGCGCAATCTCGCCATTCTGGAAAAGCTCCGACATCTTTCCGGAGGAGGGCTCGTAGACCAGGACGTTGGGGCCCACTTCGTCCACAAAGGCAGTAAAACCAGGATCGATGTCGTTCTCGCCGCCGCCGCGCAGTCGCGCCATCATCACCAAGGCGTGCAGGCCATAGGTGTTGTTGATCGGCGGCACCACGAGCTGGCCTTCGAACTTGCTGTCCGTCAGGTCTTCCCACGAGCTGGGCGGGGCCCAGCCGTTCTTCTCGAAGCATCGGCGTTGTAGGCGAGGCCAGTCACGACGAAGCCGACGCCAACCGCCTTGTCGGTGCCCATTTGGGCGATGTCGTAGATGTCACCGAAGATCGCCGCGTCTTGCACGGTGTCGCAGAAACCGAAGTTAACCGCTTGAAACATTGGACCGTCGTCAAGGAAAACGACGTCCAGCTCTTGCGCGTCCTTCTGGGCCTGCAGCTTGGCCAGCGTGTCGGTAGAGTTGCCCGGTACATAGATGATCTCGGCACCGGTCTCAGCCTCGAACGGCGGCAGAATCTTCTCCTTCAGCAAGGTCTCGAAGGACCCGCCGTAGCCACCGAGATAGATTTTTTCGGCATGGGCAGCCCTGCTGCCATTCCGAGCATAAGCACAGCCGCGCTGGCCGAAGCCGCAATTCGCTTCATCCTGGCCTTCCTCCTAACTCCATTGGCGTCGGGCAAGTGGCCGCAGAGCGGTGCCGCCTGCCTCACGCGCCATCATTGAGAGAGAAGTCTATGCCGTCAAATGAGAAATTACGCCCAAAACATTCCGAAATGTTATGTCGATGAGCGCCGGCTGGGTTCAAGGCTTACGGGCGATCATCTCAACGGGTGCGATGGAGCCAGCGACGAGTCCAGCCTGCATGTTGGCCAGCTTCTCGCGGAAGGTCTCTCCCATCACCGGTGCCAGGCTGGGGCCTGCCTGGCCGGCCTCGAGCCTGGCGCGCAGCCTGGCGAAGAAATCGATCGCGAAAGCCAGGCGGTCACGTTCGGCCGTTATCTCGAAGCCGGCCGCGGCAAGCGCCTGGCGATAGTCCTCCGGGCCCCCTAGGAAGCTCGCCTCCGGCGCCGATGCCCAGGGGACCGGAAAGGTGAGCTCGCCGGGGGCCAAGCGCATCACCTCATAGAGCGCGAAGGTGCCGCCGGGCGCAGCACCCGCCGAACCTCTGTCATCAGGGCAGCCTTATCCGCGATGTTCATGCCGACGTGCAGCAAGGTCGCCAGATCGAAGCTGTCATCGGCGAAGGGCAGCGTGAGTGCGCTTGCCTGGCGATAGGCTACCCTCTCGGTAAGGCCGACCCTGGCCGTCAAGGCCTTGGCCGCGTCGACGAAATCGGCAGTGAGGTCGATGCCCGTTACCCGACAGCCGAAGCGCTCGGCAAAGAAACGGGCGGGTCCGCCTATGCCACAGCCAATGTCGAGAAGATGATGCGAGGCTTCCACCTGCAGCTGATCGGCCAAGTCTTGGCTCGCTTCGAGCCGCCGATGTGGAACTCGTCGACCGGCGCCAAGTCCTTGGCCGTGAGCCGCTCCACCTCAATCCCATGCTCGGACAAGGTGGCCAAGATCTTGGCCACCAAGTCGCGCTTGGCGTAGTGCGCGGCAACCCTGTTGCTCGACGTCCATATCGCTCCCGCCTTGCTGACTAGCGCATTTCCTCTCCGCGAATGCTCAAGGAAATTCCTTAAACCTTTGTTTCACAACATAAACTACCATCGCCGACGAGTCCATCGACTCGGGTGTTGCACTAGAATAGATGCTGACCGCCGGTGACGAAGATCTCGGTGCCCGTCACATAGGCGAAGTCGCGCGAGCAGAGCTGATAGACCGCACCGGCGACCTCCTCCGGCGTGCCCATGCGCTGCAGGGGAATACGCGGATCAGGCTCTCGTACTCCTCGCCGATCATGGCGGTTTCGATCTCGCCGGGGGCGACCGCATTCACCTTGACGCCCAGCTGCGCAAACTCCACCGCCAATTCGCGCGTGAGTGCCGAGAGGGCTGCCTTCGAGGTGGAGTAGGCCGAGCCGGCGAAGGGATGGATCGAATGCCCGGCGATGGAGGTGATGTTCACCACCGCCCCCTTGGCCTTGCCCAAAGCCGTCGCGAAGCCGCGCGCCAGTGCCAGAGGCGCAAAGAAGTTCAACTCGAAGACCAGCCGCCAATCGTCCAGGTCGCCGTTCAGGCAGCCGAGTCGCTCCTTGAAGGGCGTTTTGGGCTAACCGCAGCGTTGTTGACCAAGGCCTCCAAGGGCTCGCCGCCGAGCAGATGGTTGGCTTCCTCGACGAAATCGGCCAAGGAGACCCTGTCGGCAAGGTCACAAGTGATGTGATGAGTCCAGTTGCGGTCACGCCGGCAATCGTCCGGCACCTGCTCGCGCGAGCAGGTGATGATCCGCCAGCCCTCGTCCGAAAATCGCTTTACCGTGGCATGGCCAATGCCCCGGCTGGCGCCGGTTAGGATGACGGTCGGGCGGTGGTTGGCACCATCGCCCAGACGAACGCTGCGCTCTGCGCTACCGCTATCAGGAGGGGTCATGCCCCGATTGTAATGCAGCTCTGGTAGAAGTTGGTGTTTTTGTTTTGGGCGCTATGTGGCATTATGAGGGCGAGGAGGACTCGCCAAGCGCCTTTCAAGACGGTAAGGTTCTTGGCCTAAGGGAGAGTGAGGACTTGGCTAGCATGCGCACCTACGGCCTTTTTGGCGCCATGCTGCTCCTGTTAACGGCCTGCGGGACGTTTCAGGAAGAGACCGGGCTGACCATATTCGGCCTGGGCGACACGCCGGCGCAGCCGTCGAGCGATCAGGTGGTGTTGGCGCTGCATGAGCGTGTCGAGCGCGAGCCCATGCTGCTCTGCCCCGGCGTCTCCCTGACCGCATCGTGCGAATGGATCGAGCAGGGCGACAAGGGCGCCCTCTTCCCGCCCGAGACCGGATCCGCGTCGCCAGCCCCCTGCCCCTGGTCGGCATCGAATTCGACGCAGCCCCCAGCAGCTGGGAAATCTGCTATCGGCTGGAAGCAGCGATACGCTTTACATGACCGAGCTCTCCTCCGAGGAGCTTGGCCTCGAAGGCTCGGTTGAGACGGCCTCCACAGCCACCGCGTTCGAACCCTACTACCCTACCGTACGCGCCTATCATCTAGGTGAGCCCGGCTATGACGCGGTCGCCAACCGCTGCGACGGTGCGCTCTCCAACCGCGGACAGAAGGCCAGCGCCTGGTAAGCATCGTCGGCTTGGCGGGGCCTCTTGAGACAGAGCGAGACTTGCGTGTGGGCCCATGACGTAGTGCCAATGCGTGCGCAGTGTGAACAAGCCAAATTATCTCGCTTGGTCTAGAATTACCTGCCGTACAACTCCTACTGAGGCATCGCCCTTTTGCACAAAATCGGCGTTACTGCGAGTGAAGCGCGGCGATACGATCAGGAACCGCCGTTGGCCGCTTGCTTCGCGAGGAGGGCAAGATCCACGTTCGCGCCGCAGACGAGGACGCCGACCCGTTCGCCATCAGCCGGCACGTAAGCGCCGCTGAGCAAGGCGGCGAGTGCCGCCGCGCCGCCGGGCTCGACCGCCAGCTGGCAGGCCCGCCACAGGCGGCGCTGCGCCTCTTCGATGGCCTCGTCCGGCACCAAGACGACGCGCTCGACATGGCGGTCGGCGAGCGCGTGGGTCAAGACCCCGGCCCGCTTGGCGCCGAGCGAATCGGCAGCGACGGAATGCACCTCGACATCGACCGGCTCGCCGGTCGCCAGGGCCGCATGCAACGCCCTGGAGCCTTCCGGTTCGACACCGATGATGCGCTTGCGGCCTTGAAACCAGGCAGCGATGCCCGAGATCAGGCCGCCGCCGCCGACGGCAACGAGCAGGCTGTCCAGGTCCGGCGACTGCGCCTCCCACTCGCGCCCGACCGTGCCCTGGCCGGCGATGGTCTCGGTGGCGTCATAGGCGTGAATGCCGGCCGCCCCGCTATCTTGCTGAAAGGCCTCGCAGAGCGCCAAGGCGTCGGCGTAGCGCGCGCCGGACACCACGACATCAGCCCCGGCCGCACGAATGCGCGCCAGCTTGGCCGGGCTCGAAATCTCCGGCACGAAGATCCGCGCGGGCGTGCCGAGCCGACCGGCTGCGAAGGCCACCGCCGCCCCGTGATTGCCGCCGGAGGCTGCGGCCACACCGGCGGCCGGCAGCTTGCGGCTCAAGAGGTTGTTGAAGGCCCCGCGCGCCTTGAAAGAGCCCGAGTGCTGCAGGCACTCCAGCTTCATCACCAGGGGAAAGGGCAAGCCTAGATCCCTGCCATCGCTCGCCAACAGCGGCGTCTCCCGCACATGGCCGGCAATGCGCGCAGCAGCGGCATCGATGTCCTGCGGTCCGGGAAGCGCTTCGAGACTGGACATGACGGCAAGATTCCAGGCTGGTTGTGAATATCGACGGCCCTGTCCTACAAGAGCCGTCCACCCAACGAAAGGGAGCCGATGGGACTTGGTGCTATGCGCAGAGCGACTTGCCTGTTCTACCTGCTGCTCTTCGCTTTGAGCGCCTGCGGGCATGCGCGCGTCGAGGAGGAGGCAGATCCCGGAGACTGGTCGCGCCAGATCCCCAGCCTGCTTCGCCAGACCTCGGAGGAGCGCGGGATCATCGCCTGCCGCCTGCGGGCGCCCAAGACGGATGAAGGTGAAGCGCCTTGCAACAGAGTACGGCTCGTCGAGAGCGACAAGCTCTACGTCACCACGGCCGTGAAACAGGAACGGCTGCATCCGGATGCGGGCTTCACCATGGATTACGTTCGCGACGTCTGGACATTCTGCTTCATCGTCGTGCGCGGAGGGACCTCGGCCGAATACATCGCCGACTTCCGTCAGGGCGTGATCGGCCCGAGCCTGATCGAGCGGGAAGAGACCGAAACGCAGGACCCCGCCAGGGTCGTCGTCACCATGGCGACAGGCTATCTCGACACCAAGGCTAAGGATGGCTGCGACTGGCTGTGGAACTTCACCGAAGAGCCGCAGAAGGGCTAGCTAGCCGTCCAGGGGACGGACCGATACGACGATGAAGGTATGCAGCTCTTCGTCCATCTCCCGCACCGACACGTAGTCGCCTTGCCGGAAGGTGTGGCTTTCGAAGTGAAAGCCGGTCTCGTCCTCGTCCGGATCGCCCTCGACATCGTAGTGAAAAACCCAGGTCGATCCCCCTGCCCCGCCCGCACGGTGCACCAGATGGCCGCGCATGCGCTCGTCGTTCGCATGGAAGCGCTTAAAACGGTGCAGCGCTCGCGCACCTCGCGCCAGGCCTCGCTGTCCAGGCGGCCCATCTCGTCGATCGGCGCGACGAACTCATAGCCGTGACGACGATCACCTTCCGGATGATCGGGATCGCGGGCCAACTCCAAGCGGATCAGGTGCAGATTCATCATATCAACAGATTTGCGTCGCTGTCGGTTAGTGCGCCATATAGATGGCCAAGTCGCTGGCGCGCAAGGCTTCGCGCGTGGCGCCGCCAAGCAGCAGCTCGCGCATGCGGCTGTGACCGTAGGCGCCCATGACCAGAAGCCCGGCGCCGCTCTTGTGTACCTCTTGGATCAGCGAGCGCGCCACCGGCCAATCATCGGGCTGATAACGCCAGGTGGCCGTCTCTATGCCGTGCACGGCCAAGAGGCCGGCAAGCGCGCTGGGCTGCGCCTCCGGGGGCGCCTCGTCGCTCTCGCCGGAAATGATGACGACCTCCTCGGCCAGCCGCAGCAAGGGCAGCGCCATAGCGACCGCGCGCGCGGATTCGGCCGAGCCGTTCCAAGCCACAGCCCATGCGCGAGGGCAGCGACGTCATCGCGTCTTGCGGCGTCAGCAAGACCGGCCGTCCGCTGTTAAACAGCACGCCCTCGACCGTAGGGCTGCTGCCGCCCTCTTCGCGGGTCGGATGGGGCAGCACCACCAAGTCGGCAAGTTTGGCCCGCGCGGTCAAGACCTCGTCTTCGACGCCGACGACCTTTTCCAGCCCGACGGCGAAATGGCCAGGCTTGGGCGCGGCTCCCTGGTCGATCAGCGGCAGGCCCTGATCCTTGCAGAGCTCCTGAAAAAGCGCATCGACGGCCGCTCCGGCGCGCTCGGCCTCGGCCGCCAACTCTGCGGACAGTCTGGACGCCATGGTGCCCGACATGCCCTCGCTCAAAAGCGGGATGGCACGCGTCGGGTCGACTGCCACATGCAGCAGCTGCACCTCCGCCTTGAAGGCCGCGCCCAAGCTCAAGGCGGTCTCCACCGCCGCGCGCTCTTGCGCGGCGAAGGCCCCCTCTTCCGATTGCAGCGCCGACAACAAGGCCTACTATGCGTGCAATGGTCATGATCAGCTCTCTCTCTCCCCGCCAGCATGGCACGATCCACTCCCGCAGTCAGCACGAGGCAGAGCGGAACGACCTTGACCTGTATCAAGCGACACGCTGCCCAGGCAGCAATCGAGATATCTGTTGCCACACGTCGACCTCGACCGACATTTCGGCATGGCCGCAGAGACGATAACCGCACTTTCGCTATGGCTGTGGCAAGCCCCTGGCGGAAATGGCGCAGTGTACAAGAGGTCCGGCTTGGCGTAGGGGAACCCATACAAAGGAGATGCCTAGCGCCTCTCTGCAACCCCAGGACGCCGCCACAGGCGGGTGAAGGATCAGCATACCGACGACAGTGATGACAGACAGCAGCGGCAAGGGATCGACAGAACAGCGAGATCCACACTTCTTTGAGAAGAAGCGGTTCAATATTGCCTATCAGGAAGAAGATGCTGCCTTCATCGACTATCAGCTGTTCCCACAGTTTCAGCTCCACTTGCGCGGTCCCGCCTGGGACCCGGATGAGGAGGCCGCCATCAACGCCGTCGGCTCGGCTAGGGTCTTTGGGCGCTACCTCTACTCCCCTTTCTCGAGGATCCTGACCAGAGGAGTACGGCCTCCTCTGCCGTAACATCGGATTTTCGGGCTGCACACCGACGGCGATCTACGAGAACGGCCCGCTGCTTGCCTACCTGCGCGAGAGCAAGGCCTATCCTATCATCCAGGTCGGTGCCGGTGACGGGTCGCACTGCGACTGGTTCACGCCTGCAGGCTATCGCCGCTGCATTCTGAGCGTAGACAACGCCAGAGCGAGCAGCCGAAACCAGATTCTGAACATTCTGCAGGATCCGGGAAACTTGCAGCTCTATTGCGCGCTGCACGGGATCTCTGCCGAAGAGCTGACGACCCGCATCGATCAGGGCTTGAGCTTGCCGCGGAAACTGCCGAGAGGCCTCTTGGCCCGTGGCGGACAGCTTCTGAATTTGATGGAGAACACCAAGAATGCGCGCCAGTGCCTCGAGCAAGTTTTGAAGTGCCAGGACTGGATCGTGGAGGAATATAGCAAGCTAGCAGACCTGCTGGGACGGCCGGCCACGCTCCTCTACTTCAACTCCAAGCGGGTGAAATCCGCCAACAAGCGCAACCTGACCCCAGGTGATCAAGGCCTATCCGCAGTTCCTCGACAAGGCGCTGCTGGAGCGACTGTCACCCTTGTTCGAAGAGACCATTGTCGCCTGCTCGACCGCCGGCATGCCTTACCTGCAGCCCGGCACGGACCCCCAAGACGAGATCTACTCCACCTACCCCTCTCCCGACATGCACCGCCTTTGCGCCGAGAAGATCGCCATATCGATCTTCGCCCGCCAATTCAGGCGCAGACAGCGGAATCGGCAGCTTCGACGTGCGGGTTTCAAAAAGGCCCAGCTTCGCCCCCGCGAACCCTAGGGATACGAGGCGCCTGGCGCCGCCAGCTGCGGTTGGCACCGGCAGCACCCTCTTCAGGCGTGTAGCGATAGCGGTCATGCAGACGGAAGGCGCCGACCTGCCAGAACTCGAAGGCGAGCGGCGTGATGCCGAAACCCGGACCAATAGGGAGGGCGCGGCACCTTTCCCAGCGCGAACTTGGGCGGCATAGAGCGCAACCCGCTTTTCCAGCTCCAACCGGCCGTCCAATGGGCGCGACTGTTGACTGGCCCAGGCACCGATCTGGCTTTGCTTGGGGCGGCTTGCGAAGTAGGCATCGGCCTCTTCGTCGCTCACCTGGCTGACCGCGCCCTCAACCCTGACCTGGCGGCGCAAGCTCTTCCAATGAAACAAGAGAGCCGCCTTTGGATGGGCCAAGAGCTCGCCCCCTTTGCGGCTCTCGTAGTTGGTATAGAAGACGAATCCCTCGGGATCGGCCCCCTTCAGCAGCACCATCCGGATCGACGGCATCCCGTCCGGCGCCCACGGTCGCGACCGCCATGGCATTGGGATCGTTGGGCTCGCTCTCCTTGGCATCCGCCATCCATAGGTCGAAGAGCCGAAAGGGGTCCGGTTCGTCAGCGATTCCAGCCATCTCGACAAAGCTCCCCTCAGGGGTCCGACAGACCTCACCTTTAGGGCGGTCGCGCCGCGCTTGCCAAGCCGCCCAACGGGACACAGCTATGTAGGCAAGGCTGCTCAAGAACTGTTCGCAAGCGATTCCCTAACGCGGCAAAAGAGGCTATTGTGGCCGCCATGCGCGATCCCTACGCCGTCCTCGGGTTAGACCCAAGTGCCAACTATGCCGAAATCAAGCGGGCTTTCCGTCAGCGCGCCAAGGCGCTCCATCCCGACAGCAACCCCGACGACCCGCTCGCCGAGGCGGCATTCCGCGACCTGACGGAGGCCTACGCGACCGCTCAGCGATCCCACCTTGCGTGCCATCGTCGACCAGGCCCAGCCGCCCGATGCCGAGACCGACCTGCAGAACGAACCGAAGGCCAGGACCCGCAGCGTCTTCGATCTGGACCGCGAAGACCTCAGGCAAACGGCCATGCCGGATCGGCGCGATAGCGAGCCCATTCGCGTGGCCGACCCCGACTTTCCCTATAAGGAGAGCTGGCAGTTCGACCAGAGCGAGGCCGCGGTGGAGCCGCCGCCGCCCCATTGGCCGGAGGGAACCTTGGACCGCCATGGAGGCTGCAGGGCTGAACCCCGACCTGGCGGAGAAGGAGCAGGAGCCTCTGGGCGAAGAAGAGGACCAAGGGCCGGACCTCTTCGACGAGCTCTACGCCAGCCCGGATCTAGGCCGCAGGCGCAGCAAGAAGGGTCGCCACGAGGCGCTCGACCAACACTACAGCATCACCATTCCCTTCATGCTGGCTGCGCGCGGCGGCCATCAGCGCCCTGCCTCTTGGCCGGCAACCGCGATATCGAGGTGCCGATCCCGGCCGGAGTCGAAGAAAGGTACCCTCCTTAAGGGCCGGCGGTCTGGGCGCGGCCAATCCGGCCGGCGGCCGACCCGGCGACGCCCTGCTCAGAATTCGCATCTCTCCACATCCTCTGTATCGCCGCGACGGCGCCAACATCTTCATCTCGGTACCGATCAGCCTGGACGAAGCGGTCCTGGGCGGGTCCTTGAAGGTTCCCACTTTGGAGGGCCTGGTGCGCGTCCGCCTTCCGCCGGACCTGGGCAGCAAGGCGAAGCTCAAACTCAGTGGATACGGGTTGCCGCTCGAGCCCGGCAATTGCGGTCGCCGGCAAGGGCGATCAGATCTTGGAGCTGGAGTTGGCGCTGCCGCTTCACCCGATCAACGTCTTCGTAACTTCCTTCAAACCTGGCGGCCAACGCGTTCTCCGCGCGAGGAAAACGGTTTCGACGCTCTGGTCGAGCGTATCGCCGGCGAGCCGCAAGAGGCCGACCCCATTGAGGTAGCGCCAGAGTAGCACGTGGCTGGCGGGGCCCCGGCAAGATCGTCACGGCAGAAAGGAATGTGCCGGCGGCGCTCGGCTCAGCTTGCAGGCCATGGGCTTTGGTGTAGGATGCCGCGCCTACCGGGTCCTTGAGACCAGAGGATCGAGGGGCGCAAATCGTTTGGATGGTCAACAGGCGGACAAGAGAGAAGCAATGAGCCAGGCAGCAGCGGAACCCGCAGCGAAGACCGGTAACCCTAATGGCGGGAAAGCGCGGCCTGATTATGGGTGTTGCCAACGACCGCTCGATCGCCTGGGGCATCGCCCTCGGCGGCGGCAGCGCAAGGTGCGGAGCTTGCCTTCACCTTCCTGGGCGAGCCGCTTGAGCGCCGCGTCCGCCCGCTCGCGGAGACGCTGGGCTCGGACCTGGTGTTGCCCTGCGACGTCGCCGACGAGGACTCGATCGACCAGGCCTTCACCGAGCTGAAGAAGAAGTGGGATCGGCTCGACTTCGTGGTGCACGCCATCGCCTTTGCTGACCGCGAGGAGCTGAAGGGCAAGTATCTGGAGGACCAGCCGTCAGAACTTCGCCATGACGATGGATATCTCCTGCTACTCCTTTACCGCGGTGGCGCAGCGCGCCGTGCCGCTGATGACCAACGGCGGCAGCCTCTTGACCTTGAACCTACTACGGCGCCGAGCGGGTCATGCCGCATTACAACGTCATGGGTGTCGCCAAGGCGGCGCTGGAGGCATCAGTGCGCTATCTGGCAGCCGACCTGGGCGACCAGGGGATCCGCGTCAACGCGGTGTCCGCCGGCCCGATCAAGACCTTGGCGGCCAGCGGCATCGGCGATTTCCGCTATATCCTGAAGTGGAACGAGTTGAACGCACCGATGCGCAAGAACGTCAGTCTGCAGGAAATCGGCGGCGCCGGGCTTTATCTGCTCTCCGACCTCTCGGGCGGGGTCACGGGCGAGGTGCACCACGTCCGACGGCGGCTACCACGTGGTCGGCATGATGAATACCGCCTTGGCCAAGGAGTTCGCCAAGCTGTTGAACGCCAGCGGCCAATAGGAGAACGAGCCAAAGGTTCTTGCACGTCATGGCCGGGAACTCTTTCGGCAGCGCCTTCCGCTTCACCACCTGGGGTGAGAGCCACGGGCCCGCGCTGGGTTGCGTGATCGACGGCGTGCCGCCGCTGATCGCGCTCTCGGAAGAGCTGATCCAGCCCCACCTGGACAAGCGGCGGCCGGGCCAAAGCCGCTACACTACCCAGCGGCGTGAGCCCGATCAGGTGGAGATCCTGTCGGGCGTCTTCGAGGGGCAAACCACCGGCACACCGATCCAACTGCAGATCAAGAACCAGGACCAGCGCAGCAAGGACTATAGCGAGATCGCGGCCAAGTTCCGTCCCCGGCCACGCCGACTACACCTACTGGGCCAAGTACGGCATCCGCGACTACCGCGGCGGCGGGCGGTCCAGCGCCCGCGAGACCGCAGCACGGGTGGCGGCCGGCGCGGTGGCGCGGGGGCTGGGCCGTGATCGATCATTTGCTGGGTGCGGGACAGGCCAAGATCCGCGGCGCCCAGTGGTGCAGATGGGTCCGCATGCAATCGAGCGGACGCGCTGGGATTGGAGCGAGGTCGAACGCAATCCCTTCTTCTCACCCGACCCCGAAGCGGCCGCTGTCTGGGGGCCCTATCTGGACGGTCCTGCGCAAGCAGGGCAGCTCCGTCGGCGCGGTCATCGAGATTGTCGGCGAGGGTTTGCCGCCAGGATTGGGTGAGCCAATCTACGACAAGCTGGACGCCGATCTCGCCAAAGCCATGATGTCGATCAATGCGGTCAAGGGCGTGGAGATCGGCGCCGGCTTCGGTTCGGCAGCGCTGACCGGCGAGCAGAACGCCGACGAGATGCGCCCCGGCAACGACGGCCGGCCGCGCTTCCTCTCCAATCAAGCGGGCGGCGTCTTGGGCGGGCTTTCCACCGGCCAAGACTTGGTCGTGCGCTTCGCCGTCAAGCCGACCTCCTCCATCCTCACGCCCCGACGCACCGTCACCACGGAGATGGAGGAGACGGAGATCGTCACCAAGGGCCGCCACGACCCTTGCGTCGGCATCCGCGCCGTGCCGGTCGGCGAGGCCATGATGGCGCTCGTCGTCGCCGACCACCTGCTGCGCCATCGCGGCCAGATCGGCTGACGCGGAGGGCCGCGGCGAGGCAGCCGCCCCCTCCCCCATCAAGACTGCTGCCGGATCGCATGACGAGGTCTCATCAGACCTCGGCAGCGCCGGCCGCCCATCGGGCAGACCTGCGGTTTTCGTATCCCTGGGCGCCTCCACTTATGCGCTAAATGCATGCAGTTTACTTCAAATCGACTTTGGTACTATAGAAATGTAACACTGACATGTGTTATTGTGCATAAACCAATGGCAAGATGAGGCCGGGGTGGCTCGTTGATCGCTTGCCGCCCTGAGCGACGGGGAAGGCCTAACCCCTTCTCCACTAAGCAAAAAAGCGCCGAGAGACTGCTGTATCGGGAGGCAAGGGCAATGGCATTCATTCCGGGAACCAATGGTCCGGACACGCTGACCGGAACCAGTGACGCCGACACCATTCTTGGCTATGGGGACGATGACACGCTCTATGGAGCGGGCGGCGCCGACAGCCTCTATGGCGGCAGCGGAGCAGACAGCCTCTACGGTGGACAGAATGATGACCGCCTCTTCGGCGGCAGCGGTGCGGACGGGCCGATGGAAGGCGGCACGGGCCGAGACAGCCTTGCCGGTGACGGCGGCGATGACGCCAGCCTCTTCGGCGGCTCCAGGTCCGATGTGATCCGCGGCGGCGACGGTGCCGACGCTTTCCTTTACGGCGACGTGGCTGACGACACCTTACGGGGTGACGACGGCGACGACAGCCACCTCTACGGCAGGAACGGCCTGGACACCCTCTTCGGAGGCGCCGGAACCGACAGCCATCTGGACGGCGGCCTCAACGCCGACCTGATCTATGGCGGCGACGGCGCGGATGTTTCGCTCGACGGCGAGCGGGGGAACGACGAGGTCCACGGTGACTCCGGCGACGACCGCCTGGTCTACGGCGAGCGCGGCGGCGACCGCCTTTTCGGTGGCCGAGGCAACGATGCTTCCTTCTTTGGTGACGCCAGCCCGGATCGGCTCTTTGGTGGAGACGGCGACGACTACGCCTTCTATGGAGGTGCGGGCACCGACTCCATGTCGGGCCGCAGCGGCGCCGACTCCTTCTTCTATGGCGAAGGCAAGCGCGACATCCTCTATGCCGGCAGCGGTGACGACGTCAGCTTCTTCGGCGGCGGCGGCGTCGACCAAATCTACGGGGGCGCGGGCATCGATACGGCCTTCTTCGGCCGCGCTGCTGCCGACAAGCTCTATGGCGACGATGGCGATGATACGTTTTTCTACGGTGGCAACGACAACGACACATTAAAGGGCGGTAGCGGGATTGATGCTGGGTTCTTCGGTGGAAACGGCAATGACCGGATCTACGGCGGCTCATTCGTCGACGGATTTATGTTCGGTGAAAACGGCAATGACCGGCTGTTCGGCGGCGCGTACGTCGACCAAGGTCTCTATGGCGACAGCGGTGAAGATGTCATCTACGGCGGTGACTTCAGCGACACACGCCTCTATGGCGGCAGCGGTGTCGATAAGATCTACGGCGAGAGTGGAAACGATTCAGGTTTGTCCGGAGCTGCCGGTGATGACGTGGTGGAAGGGAACGACGGCGATGATACAGCGATAGGAGGTGGACTGGGTGACGATCGTGTCTACGGCGGGTCCGGAGCAGACTATCAGTTGGTCGCTGACTCAGGAAAGGACTCTGTGTTCGGGGGTGACGGAGACGATCGCTTTCTTGCCAGCCTCTCCGGGGACAACACACTTTGGGGCGGCAGTGGCAATGACTCCTTCTTCCTAGGTTTTCTCAACAACGATCTCATGTTTGGGGACAGCGGTATTGACAGCAGACTCGAAGGTCGCGGAGGAGACGATTCTCTTTTCGGCGGCGACGGCGACGACTTGACCTTCTACGGTGGATCGGGGGATGACCGGCTTGATGGGGGCAGCGGGAATGACACCTACCTCTACGGCGGGTCAGGGGCGGATGTCGTCCAAGGAGGCAGCGGCAACGATCTCAGTCTCCAGGGCGCTTCGGGGGCGGATACCCTCTTTGGAGGTGACGGAAGCGACACCGCCTTACAAGGTGGTCTCGCTGCGGACACTCTCTACGGAGGCAGTGGAGACGACGTTGATGTCTATGGTGGATCGGGGGCGGACGTGCTGTTCGGTGATGACGGCAACGACACCCTCTATGGTGATGACGGCAGCGATACACTATCCGGCGGATCCGGTGCCGACAGCCTCTACGGCGGCAGCGACGCCGACAGCCGGTTCGACGGCGGATCGGAGGCCGATCTGCTTTTCGGTGGCGAAGGAAGAGACTCCAGTTTCGCTGGCGGAGAGGGAGACGACACGTTTTTCGGCGGCGGAGATGGCGATGTCAACTTCTTTGGTCAGATAGGAGATGACACCCTTTACGGCGGCACCGGCAGTGACTCCGGATTCCTCGGCGGATCGGGTGCTGACGTGATCTTCGGTGAGAGTGGCGCCGAACTCCTCCTGGACGGCGGAACCGGTGCCGATAGCCTTTACGGCGGTGTAGGAAACGATCAACGCCTCTATGGCCGTAGCGGTGATGATAGTCTCTTCGGCGGGAGTGGTAACGACAGCTATCTCCGAGGCGACACGGGGGCCGACGTCCTCTACGGTGGCAGCGGCAACGACAACAGGCTGAACGGTAACCTCGGTGACGACAGGATTTTCGGTGACGCCGGCGACGACACCCTCTATGGCGACGATGGTGGCGACGCGCTGATCGGCGACGCTGGCTTCGACAGCGCCTTCGGCGGCGACGGCGACGACGTCTTCATAGTGGCGAACCAGGGGGATTTCGTCAGCTACTTCTACGACGGTGGCTCGGGAACCGATACCCTGGTGCTGGGTGGCGGCGCGACGATCCCAGGAGGCGGCGCCGGGCTCACCGGCATCGAAGTCACGATTTAGCGCTTTGCAACCGGGCATCGGCGGCCGCAAGGCCGCGCTTAGGGTCGAACCTGCAACAAAGCAGTCTGCTCCAGACGGCCAGCGGCTAGGACTCGGCTTGTGGCTTTCGGTTTTGCCGGGGCCTCGACCGCTGCGCCCAACACGAGAAATTTAATGCATTCAGACTTTCGTCCCATTGCATTGCAGTGCCTCGCTGCGCTATAGTGCATCAACAAATGGCAAAATGGAGCCGAGGCGGCTCCGTTGGGAGGTGCCGCCTCGCTGAGCGGGGGAGGCTTGCCCCTGCTCCATAACAAATCTCGGCAAGTGACCGAGATCATCGGAGGAAGGGGCAATGGCATTCATTCCGGGGACCAATGGTCCGGACACGCTGATCGGGACCGTCGACGTTGATACCATCCTTGGCTATGGGGCGAACGACACGCTCTATGGAGCCAGCGGCGCCGACAGCCTCTACGGGGCGCAGGGCGATGACACGCTCGCCGGCGGCAGCGGTGCGGATGCCAAGCTCGAAGGCGACAGCGGCCGCGATAGTCTGTCCGGTGACGAGGGCGACGACAGCAGCCTCTTCGGCGGCTCAAGGGCCGATGAGATCCGCGGCGGCGACGGCGCCGACGCCTTCCTTTACGGTGACGCGGCCGACGACACCCTGAGGGGCGATGATGGCGACGACAGCTACCTCTACGGCAGGAACGGCCTGGACACCCTCTTCGGAGGCACTGGAGCCGACAGCCATTTCGACGGCGGCCTTAACGCCGACCTGATCTATGGTGGTAAGGGCGCGGACACCTGGCTCGACGGAGAGCGGGGCAACGACGAGATCCACGGTGACGCCGGAGACGACCGCCTGCTCTATGGCGAGCGCGGCGGTGATCGCCTCTTCGGCGGCGAGGGCATCGACGCTTCCTTCTTTGGCGGCGTCAGCCCGGATCGGCTCTTTGGTGGAGACGGCGACGACTACGCCTTTTACGGAGGGGCCGGCAACGACTCCATGTCCGGCCGTAGCGGTGCCGACTCCTTTTTCTATGGCGAGGGCAAGCGTGACATCCTCTATGGCGGCAGTGGCGATGACGCCAGCTTCTTCGGCGGCGGCGGTGCCGACCGGATTTACGGGGGCTCAGGTACCGATACGGCGATCTACGGCCGCGCCGGTCCTGACAAGCTCTTTGGCGGCGATGGCAGCGATCTCCTGATCTCCGGCGGCAATGACAACGACACTATTTGGGGCGACAGCGGTACCGACGGTTTCCTTTACGGTGGCGATGACAACGACCGGATTTACGGCGGCTCATACTTCGACAATTTCTTGTTCGGTGAAAGTGGCAACGACCTGATCTTTGGCGGCGAGTTTTTGGACCGAGGTCTCTACGGCGGCGGCGGCGACGACACGGTGGAAGGGAACGACGGCGATGATGATGGATTGTTGGGCGGAATTGGGGACGATCGTCTTTACGGAGGAACTGGAGCGGACACGGCCTTTTTGGGCGGTTCTGGGAGCGACACTATTTTCGGGGGTATCGGAGACGACTCAATCTTCTTCAGCCTCTCCGGGGATAACTCGATTTTCGGCGGTAGCGGCAATGACTTCTGGTTCGTGGGTTTCTTCGAGGATGAACTCTTCTACGGGGACAGCGGCACCGACACCAGGTTCGAAGGTGCCGGAGGTGACGACTCTCTCTTCGGCGGCAACGGTGACGACCTGAGTCTCTTCGGTGGGTCGGGGGATGACCGGCTCTATGGGGGCAGCGGGAATGACACTTACCTCTACGGCGGGTCGGGGGCCGATGTTGTCCAGGGAGGCAGCGGTGATGATCTAAACCTCCACGGCGGTTCGGGGGAGGATACCCTCTTCGGAGGTGACGGGAGCGACACCGCCTTGCAGGGTGGTCTCGCCGCCGATACCCTCTACGGAGGCAGCGGAAACGACGTCGAGGTCTATGGTGGATCCGGGGCCGATGTCATCCAAGGAGACAGCGGTGACGATCTAAACCTCCATGGCGGTTCGGGAGCGGACACCCTCTTCGGAGGTGACGGGAGCGACACCGCCTTGCGGGGCGGTGGCAGTGAGGACACTCTCTACGGAGGCAGCGGAGACGATGCCGAAGTCTACGGCGGGTCTGAGGCCGACGTGATCTCCGGTGACGATGGTAACGACAGGCTTTACGGAGACGACGGCAGCGATACGCTATCTGGAGGATCCGGTGACGACAGCCTCTATGGCGGCACCGACGGGGATACCCTGTTCCGCGGCGGATCGGAGGACGATCTCCTCGTCGGGGGCGAAGGAAACGATTCCAGCTTCTTCGGTGGGGAGGGAGATGACAGGCTCTTTGGCGAGGGAGACAACGATGTCAACTTCTTTGGTGAGATAGGAGATGACACCCTCTACGGAGGCAGCGGCAGAGATACTGGTTTCTTCGGCCGATCAGGTGCTGACGTAATCTTCGGCGACAGTGGCGCTGAAGTTATCTTGGATGGCGGAACGGGTGCCGACACGCTTTCCGGCGGGCTAGGAAATGATCAACGCCTCTATGGCCGTAGCGGTAACGACACCCTCTACGGGGGGAGCGGTAACGACAGCTATCTCTTGGGCCGTACAGGAGCCGACGTCATCTACGGCGGTAGCGGCGATGATAACAGGTTGAACGGTGATCTCGGTAACGACAGGATTTCCGGTGACGCTGGCGACGACACCTTCTATGGCGGCGAGGGTGCCGACACGCTGATCGGCGGCGCCGGCTTCGATAGTGCCTTCGGCGGGGACGGCGACGATGTCTTCATGGTGGCGAGCCAGGGGGATTTCGTCAGCTACTTCTACGACGGTGGCTCCGGAACCGATACCCTGGTGCTCGGCGGCGGCGCTACGATTCCAGGAGGCGGCGCCGGACTCAGCGGCATCGAGGTCACGATCTAGCCCCTTGGGTCCGGTCATCGGCACCCTTAAGGCCGTAGTTGGGGTCGACCCTTACAACACCTGTGCCCGCTCCCGACGGCCACCGGGACCGGTTCGGCTTGCGGTTTTCGTAACGCCTAGAGCCGCCACTCATGCGGTCAATGCAAGAATTTTAATGCAGTCCGACTTTTGTCCTATTGCATTGCAATGCCGAGCTGTTCTATAGTGCAGCGACAATAGGCAGAATGGAGCCGAGGTGGCTCCGTTTGGAGGTGCCACCTCGCGCAGCGGGGAACTCTGCGCCCGTGCTCCGGCACAGGACTTGGCAAAGACCGAGCTTATCGGAGGCAGGGGCAATGGCATTCATTCCGGGAACCAATGGTCCAGACACGCTGATCGGGACCGTCGACGTCGACACCATTCTTGGCTATGGGGCAAACGACACGCTCTATGGGGCCAGCGGCGCCGACAGCCTCTATGGGGCGCAAGGCGACGACACGCTCTATGGCGGCAGCGGTGGAGATGAACGGCTGGAAGGCGGTACCGGCCGCGACCTGCTCACCGGCGAGGACGGCGACGACAGCAGCCTCTTCGGCGGCTCACGAGCCGATGTGATCGACGGCGGCGATGGCGCGGACGCTTTTCTCTACGGCGACGTGGCAGACGACACCATTTCCGGTGGCAGCGGCGACGACAGCTTCCTTTACGGGCGGAATGGGTTGGACACTCTTGCCGGAGGCAGCGGCGACGACAGTCATTTTGATGGTGGCCTCAACGCCGACTTGATCTATGGCGGCAACGGCGCGGATGTTTCGCTGGACGGCGAGCGGGGAAACGACGTTGTCCACGGTGATTCCGGTGACGATAGCCTGGTCTACGGCGAGCGCGGCGGCGACGAACTCTTCGGCGGATCAGGTCTCGACGCCTTCTTCTACGGCGGCCTCAGCCCGGATCGGCTCGACGGCGGAGACGGTGACGACTATTCCTTCTATGGAGGGGCGGGCAACGACTCCATGTTTGCCGGAAGCGGTAGCGATTCCTTCTTCCACGGTGAAGGAAAGCGCGACACGATCTATGCCGGCAGCGGCGATGACGCCAGCTTCTTCGGCGGCGGCGGTGTCGATCGGATGTACGGAGGCGACGGCACCGATGTGGAGATCTTTGGCCGCAATGCCGCCGACAAGCTTTACGGCGACCGTGGCAGCGACCAGAGATTCTTCGGCGGCAATGACAACGATACTATCAGGGGCGGGAGTGGGCTTGATTACTCCCTCTTCGGTGGGGACGGAAACGACAGCATCTTCGGCGGCTCCTTCACCGACGGCTATTTCTTCGGTGGGACCGGCAATGACCGACTGTTCGGCGACGATGGCTTCGACGTTTTGCTTTATGGCGCCAGTGGTGATGACCGGATCTACGGTGGAGATTTCAACGATGAGAGCCACTTTGGCGGCAGTGGTGCGGATCGACTCTACGGCGGCAGCGGAGATGATGACGACCTCGTCGGCGGTGCGGGTGACGACACGGTGTTCGGTGGCAGTGGCGAAGACCGCCTACAACTCGGTCTGAGCGGCGAGGATAGTCTTTACGGTGGCGCAGGCGACGACGTCTTTCTCTATGGTGGCTCGGGTGTTGACACTGTGGACGGGGGCGACGGAGACGACCAGCTTCTGCGGGGCGACGATGGAGACGACACTCTTACCGGCGGCAGCGGTGATGACTCCTATTTCTCCGGTGGCCTCGGCAACGATGTTCTGCTTGCGGGCAGCGGCATTGACGTAAACTTCAACGGTCGTGACGGTGACGACAGCCTCTTTGGCGCCAGCGGCAACGACGGGGTCTTCATCGGTGCATCGGGTGTCGACAGGCTCTATGGGGATAGTGGCAGCGACACCAGATTCTATGGCGATACCGGAAACGACACGCTCTTCGGGGGTAACGGCGACGACCATACCTTCGAAGGACGCGCCGGCGACGACCTCCTCTTCGGCGGAGAGGGCGAAGACAGCTACTTCTACGGTGGCAGCGGCGCCGACAGCCTTTTCGGCGACGATGGCGTGGACAGCTACTTCTATGGTGGCGACGGCGCCGACCTCCTCTTCGGTGGCGAGGGGGACGACAGCAGCTTCTACGGTGGCAGCGGTGACGACTTGCTCTACGGCGGAAACGGCGACGACGACGACCTCTTCGGGTATAGCGGTGCCGATACGCTTCATGGCGATAGCGGGACGGAGAGTGGGATCCACGGCGGTGACGGGGCCGATACGATCTTCGGCGGCAGTGGATCAGACAACGCGCTCACCGGTGGTAGGGGAGCCGACAGTGTTTTCGGCGGAGACGGAGATGATAGCTTCGTCGTAGGTCGCTCAGGAGACGACTATGTTTCCGGCGGAGACGGCAGTGACCAGCTACTCGGAAGCTCCGGAGCGGACAGAGTTGTCGGCGGATCCGGTGACGACATCCTCTACGGCGGTGACGGAAATGAGAGCTATCTCTACGGCGACGACGGGGACGATAGCCTCTTTGGTGGCAGTGGCAACGACGCCACGCTCTTGGGCAGATCGGGTGCCGACAGCATCGACGGCGGGATCGGGGATGATACCTCCCTTTTTGGCGGATTGGGTGTCGATACTATTGACGGCGGAAATGGAGATGACACCTCCCTCTTCGGTGACGAGGGCGATGACAGCGTCTACGGTGGAAGCGGCAACGACTTGTACCTTGTCGGCGGAACGGGCAATAACACGCTCTATGGAGGTAGCGGTAGCGACCGCTTCTTCATTGGCGGGAACCAAACTGACCGCCTCTACGGCGGTGACGGTGAAGACAGTTACTTCTACGGAGGTGCCGGCAACAACATCGTCGACTTCGGAAACGGCAATGATGGCCGCGCATCCGGTGGAGGCGGCGAGGATACCCTGTCTGGTGGCAGCGGAAACGACATGGAGCTCTTCGGCTTCGGAGGGAACGATAGCCTCTTCGGCGGTAGTGGTGACGATAATCAGCTCTTTGGCGGCGCCGGTGCCGACACCGTCGATGCCGGTGACGGCGATGACATATTAGTCTACGGCGACTTCCTTGGTTTCGGCGGCGGTGATGGAGATGACAGCATCGCCGCCGGCAGCGGCAACGACCGGAGCTTCTTCGGCGAATCAGGCGCCGATGTGATCGACGCAGGCGCGGGAGACGACACAGCTTTCTATGGCGATTCAGGTGCCGACAGCCTCTACGGCGGCGTTGGTGACGATGTTTCCTTCTATGGCGGCGACCAGGCTGATGTCCTCTATGGCGGTGACGGCCTGGACAGCCTCTTCTACGGAGGGTCCGGCAACGACGTCGTTGATTTGGGCAAGGGCGATGACGGCCGCGCGGCCGGTGGAGACGGTAATGATACCCTCTCCGGTGGTAGCGGCAATGACGCCAGCCTGCTCGGCGGGTCGGGAGCCGATGTCCTTGACGGCGGTGCAGGCGATGACCTTTCCCTCTTTGGCGGCTCGGGTGACGACACGCTATCCGGTGGGTCCGGGGCCGATACCAGCTTGGTCGGCGGCTCCGGTGCGGACATCGTCATGGGAGGCAGCGGGAACGACGCCACCCTTCTCGGCTCTTCCGGGGCCGACAGTCTCTACGGCGGTGATGGCGATGATATCAGGCTGAGGGGCGAGGACGGCGATGACGTCATTTCAGGCGACGACGGATCGGACGTCTCGATCTTTGGAGGCTCCGGCGACGACAGCCTCTATGGGGGCAGTGGCTCGGATACCAATGTCATAGGAGATTCCGGCGCTGACCGGCTCTTCGGCGGGTCTGGCGATGATAGCTTCTTCTCCGGCGAAAACGGCGACGACAGGCTCTATGGCGGCGACGGGGCGGACATGTTCCTGACCGGAAAGCTGGGCAACGACACGCTCTTCGCCGACAGCGGCGACGACTTCAGCGTACGCGGAGAGTTCGGCGACGACCTACTCTACGGTGGTGTCGGCGACGACAGCTTCGTCCGGGGCGAGCTCGGCAACGATAGCCTCTACGGGGGCAGCGGTCTCGATGCCTCTTTCTTCGGCGAAACGGGTTCCGACATCTTGTCCGGTGGCAGCGGCAATGATTCCAACATGCGCGGAGGCTCCGGAGGCGACAGTGTCTCCGGTGATGGTGGCAACGACTTCCTCTATGGTGATGACGGCGATGATACCTTGGCCGGCGGTGACGGGTTCGACACCGTCTTCGGCGGCAGTGGCGACGACGTCTTCCTGGTTGCCAGCCAGGGCGACTTCGTCACCTACTTCTATGACGGTGGCTCCGGGACCGACACCTTGGTGCTGGGCACCGGTGTCGTCATTCCCGGGACCCTGGGAACGCTCATCTCCATCGAAGTGACGATCTAACGGGCGGTCGGTTGGGAGCGCCTCCTCTCCCGCCCAACCGGACCGGACACGAAGGCAGCGGCGGCCCAATCGCACGGGCCCACCGCTTCCGGGAGAGGAGCTTGGTTTATGGTCCTATTGGATGTTTCCCCCGGGCGTGAACATCCAACAGGGGCATGGCCCATCCTATGTCGAAGCAGAATTGGGAGGGCCGCCGCTTTGTTGCGGCGCCAAAAGTCCCCTCTAAACTAACGATAGCCTGACTCGATCGCGCCCTCAGGTGAATTCGGCCGGGGACGATCATGTGTTCGCCCGCTTTACATACCTATCCGCTGATATTACAGTTTTTGTCACATTGAAATAAGCAAAGCGCGCTGCACTCGGGAATCGGTGAGAATACCTCGCAGTCGCGCTCCCGTTTCGCACTCTTTCCGTCACCGCCGGAGGGGTCGAGACGGCAAACAGGGCGGAGGGGCAGTCGATGGCATTCATTCCAGGAACTCCAGGTGCGGATACACTCTCCGGCACCGACGGCATCGATACCATTCTGGGCTATGGCGCCAACGACACGCTCTATGGCTTGAGCGCTGCCGATAGCCTCTACGGTGATCAGGGCGACGACACGCTGGTCGGAGGCAGCGGTAACGACGTCACGCTGGACGGTGATACCGGCCGGGACACCCTGTCGGGTGACGAGGGCGATGACAGCAACCTTTCCGGTGGTTCCCGGGCGGACCTCCTCTATGGTGGCGAAGGTGCCGACGCGCTGCTCTTCGGTGGTGTCGGCGACGACACCCTCTCAGGAGGCAGCGGAAACGACAGCCTGCTCTACGGCAGCGCGGGGCTGGACACGCTATCGGGGGGCAGCGGGAATGACACCCATCTCGACGGCGGTGCCAACGCCGACCTGATCTACGGCGGCGAGGGAGAGGACGTCTCGCTCATCGGCGAGCGGGCCAACGACGTCATCCATGGGGACGAGGGCGACGACAGCCTGATCTACGGCGAGCGTGGCAGCGACACCATCTACGGAGGCAGCGGCGTCGACGCCTACGTCTATGGCTATGTCAGCGGCGACCGGCTCGACGGCGGCGAGGGCGACGACTTCTCCTTCTATGGAGGTGCTGGCAACGACGTACTGCTGGCCGGCAGTGGCAGCGACTCCTACTTTCACGGCGAAGGCAAGCGCGATACGCTCTATGGTGGCAGCGGCGACGACGCCACCTTCTACGGTGGCGGCGGGATCGACAGCATCTACGGCGATGACGGAAACGATTCGCAGGTCTTCGGCCGGGCGGCGGCCGACAAGCTCTACGGCGCCGAGGGCGAGGATCGTGACTTCTTCGGTGGCAACGACAATGACACCGTGCGAGGAGGCAGCGGAGACGATTCTTATCTTTACGGTGATAGCGGCAGCGACAGCGTCTTCGGCGGCGCAGGCTCCGACGAGTTGCTTATCGGTGAGGAAGGCAACGACAGGCTCTATGGCGGCGGCCAGTCGGACTCCTTCCTCTATGGAGGCAGCGGCGTCGACAGGCTCTATGCCGGCGATGGCGATGATACGCGTTTCTTCGGTGGCTCGGGCGCCGACCGGCTCTACGGGGGATCGGGAATCGACCGGCTGTTCGTCGGTGGTGACGGAAACGACAGCCTGTTCGGCGGCACGCATGGCGACATCAGCTTCTTCGGCAGTGCAGGCGCAGATTCCCTTTCCGGTGGCGAGGGAGACGACAGCCGCTTCTTCGGCAGTGACGGCAACGACATCCTCTCCGGCGATGCGGGCATAGACAGCTTTTTCCTGGGCGGAGACGGCAGCGACACCCTCTTCGGTGGCGACGGCGACGACCTGGCCTTCATAGGCGGGACTGGCGACGACCTTCTCTACGGCGGTAGCGGCAGTGATTCCCGCCTTTACGGGGCCGAGGGGGCCGACACCCTCTATGGAGGGGATGGGGATGATGACCTTGATGGCGAAGACGGCGCCGATAGACTGTCCGGTGATGGCGGCAATGACAGCCTGGATGGCGGGGTCGGAGAGGATACGCGCTTCGACGGCGGCGACGGTGACGACAAGCTATTCGGTCGTGACGGCAATGACAGCTCCTTCTTCGGAGGGTCGGGCGCGGACAGTGTCTTCGGTGGCGACGGCGCGGACTCCCTTCTGGCCGGCGGGTCCGGTGACGACCGGGTTTTCGGCGGCTTTCGGCGCGATATCGATCTCAGAGGCGATGACGGAAACGACAGCCTCTACGGCGGCGAGGGACAGGACCGAACGCTTGCCGGTGGGCGGGGCAACGACACCGTGGCAGGCGACAGCGGCGCCGATGTTGGCCTCTTCGGCGGATCGGGGGCCGACAGCCTCTATGGCGGCGATGGCGACGATCTCGATCTCTTCGGGGGATCAGGCAGCGACCACATAGCCGGCAACAGCGGAAATGACGCCGAGCTGAGTGGCGGTGACGGCGCCGACAGGGTGGACGGCAACAGCGGCGAAGACGCCTACCTCTTCGGAGGCGAGGGGGACGACAGCCTGTCCGGCGGCAGTGGAGACGACAGCTACCTTTACGGCGGGTCGGGGGCCGACAGTCTTGCCGGCGACAGCGGCGCCGACAGGTTCTTGTACGGTGGCTCGGCAGGCGACCGTCTTGCCGGCAATGGCGGAAATGACAGCCGCCTCTACGGTGATGACGGCGCCGATAGTCTCTACGGCGGCGAAGGTGATGACGATAGCTTCTTCGGTGGCGAGGGTAACGACAGTCTCTCCGGCGGAAGCGGCAGCGATTCCAGCTTCTACGGGGGTGCCGGCTCCGACAGTCTTGCCGGCGGCAGCGGGATAGACGAGAGCTTCTACGGCGATTCGGGCGCCGATACGATGAGTGCAGGCGACGGCGATGACGCCGCATTCGCCGGCCGGTCCGGGGACGACCTGCTGCGGGCTGGCGACGGCAATGACAGCAGATTCTACGGCGACGAGGGCGACGACAGGCTCTACGGCGGCAGTGGCGAGGATGCACAGTTCCTTGGAGAGACCGGGGCCGACAGACTGGCCGCCGGCGACGGAGATGACGTCTTCTTCTTTGGCGGAGATGGCGACGATTCCCTATACGGCGGCAGCGGTGCAGACAGCTATCTTATCGGGGAGACCGGTGAGGATGTGATCTCCGGTGGCAGCGGCATCGACATGACGCTCATCGGCAACGACGGCGCTGACACCATGTTCGGCGGCGATGGTGACGATGCCGCCTTCTTCGGCGATGAAGGCGACGACAGCCTCACTGCCGGCAGCGGTGAAGACGCGCAGCTTCTTGGCGACAGCGGGTCGGATGGGGTTGCTGGAGGCAGCGGCAATGACGCAAGCCTGCTTGGCGGGTCCGGCGCCGACAGCATCTTCGGCGGCGACGGAACGGACAGCCTGCTTTTCGGGGGGGACGGCAACGACACCATCTACGGCGGCGACGGCTCGGACATGTTCCTGGTCACCAAGCTGCGCGACGCCTCCTTCTACGGTGATACGGGCGCCGACACGATCTATGGTGGCAGCGGCGGAGAGCTTCGCCTCTACGGCGGATCGGGGGCGGACAAGATTTTTGGCGATGACGGTCTTGACACCCTGCTGGATGGGGGCGACGGGGATGATACCGTGTCCGGTGGTAGCGGGAATGACCTAAGCCTGGCCGGCGGGTCCGGAGCCGACAGCATCTTGGGCGACAGCGGAGATGATTCTGCCCTGTTCGGCGGCAGCGGTGTCGACAGCCTCTTCGGCGGCAGCGGTGACGATTCCGGCCTGAACGGTTTGGATGGCGACGACCGGGTCTTCGGCGGATCCGGAGCCGACACCAACCTCGTGGGCAGGTCGGGCAGCGACAAGGTCTACGGCGGTAACGGGGCCGACACCGGTCTTTCCGGCGGTCAGGGTAACGACACCCTGGTGGGCGGCAGCGGCAGTGATTCCAATCTTGTCGGCGACGGCGGCGACGACCTGATCTTCGGTGGCTCCGGGAATGACAGCGGTCTGGACGGATTCGGCGACAGCGACACGATCTACGGCGGCGACGGGGCGGATATGTTCCTCACCGGCAAGTTCGGCAACGACACCGTTTTCGCCGATAGCGGCGACGACTACAGCGTGCGCGGAGAAGGTGGAGACGACCTGCTCTATGGTGGCGAGGGCGATGACTCCTATTTCCGGGGCGAGGACGGTGACGACAGCCTTTCCGGCGGCAGCGGTCTTGATGCTTCTTTCTACGGTGGATCCGGGGCTGACACGATCTCCGGTGGTAGTGGAGATGATTCCAACATCCAAGGAGGGTCCGGGGCCGATATCCTTTCCGGTGATGACGGCGACGATGACCTCTATGGCGATGACGGCTCCGATACGATCTCCGGCGGGTCAGGTGCGGACAGCCTCTCGGGCGGCAGCGGTGACGATTACGAACTGAGCGGTGAGGCCGGCGAGGATTTCGTCTTCGGCGGGTCAGGGGACGATTTCGTTCTGGAGGGTGGATCCGACAACGACAAGATCTATGGTGGTGACGGAGCGGACACCAATCTCTTCGGCGATCAGGGCAATGATACGATAATGGGCGGCAGCGGCGCCGACTCCGCTATTGGCGGCGACGGCGGCAATGACTTGATCTTCGGTGGATCCGGGAATGACCGCGGCATTGACGGCTTTGCCGACAACGACACGATCTACGGCGGCGACGGGGCGGATATGTTCCTCACCGGCAAGATGGGCAACGATACCCTCTTCGCCGACAGCGGCGACGATTTCAGCATGCGTGGCGAAGGTGGCGACGACTTGCTCTACGGCGGTATTGGAGATGACACCAGTCTCAGAGGCGAAGACGGAGAGGACAGGCTCTACGGTGGCAGCGGCAGCGATGTCACCCTCAGCGGCGGGACGGGGGACGATACGCTTACTGGTGGTTCCGGGGCTGACACCTACTTGTCCGGAGGCTCGGGCGCCGACACCGTGATGGGTGACGATGGCAACGATGCCACCCTCACCGGAGGGTCAGGGGCCGACAGCCTCTACGGCGGTGACGGTGACGACATCAGGCTGCGTGGCGACGATGGTGACGATCTGATATCCGGAGAAGACGGGGAAGACAGATTTCTCTTCGGAGGCGATGGAGAAGACAGCATCTATGGAGGCAGTGGGTCAGACGCCAACCTTCTAGGCGACAGCGGTGCGGACCGGCTTTTCGGCGGGTCTGGAGATGACAGTAACTTCTCCGGCGAAAACGGCGCCGATACTCTCTACGGCGGCGATGGGGCTGATATGTTCCTCACCGGCAAGGTCGGCAACGATACGATCTTCGCGGATAGCGGCGACGACTTCAGCGTGCGTGGTGAAGGCAACAACGACCTGCTCTATGGTGGCGACGGCAACGACGCTCTCGTTCGCGGCGAAGAGGGGGTCGACAGCCTCTTCGGCGGCAGTGGCAGCGATAGCTCTTTCTACGGCGGGACCGGTGCCGATAGCGTCTCGGGTGGCAGCGGCGACGACTACAATCTGAGGGGCGACCTGGGCGACGACATCCTCTCCGGAGACGAGGGCAACGACTATCTCTATGGCGATGACGGTGCCGACACCATCACCGGAGGTGCAGGCATGGACACGGCCTACGGGGGCAGCGGCGACGACATTTTCATGGTGGCGAGCCAAGGTGACTTCGTCGGCTATCTTTATGACGGAGGTGCAGGCACTGACACCATCATCCTGGGCGGCGGCGCCACTCTGCCTGGAGGCGGCGGCGGTCTCACCGGCATCGACGTCACGCTTTAGGGCGCATTATGGATATGGCTCGACCCGCTTCAACCCCAGCGGTTCGATAAGGCGATTGGCGGAGGTATAGACGGTGGCATTCATTCCAGGAACCCCGGGTCCGGACACCCTTTCCGGGAGCGATAGTGTCGATACCATTTTGGGCTATGACGCCAACGACACGCTCTATGGCTTGAGCGCAGCCGATAGCCTTTACGGGGGTCAGGGCGACGATACGCTGTTCGGAGGCAGCGGTAACGACGAGACGCTGGACGGAGGTAGCGGCCGGGACACGCTGTCAGGCGATGGCGGCGATGACGGCAACCTCGACGGTGGCTCCCGGGCGGATCTGGTGTTTGGAGGTGATGGCGCGGACGCCCTGCTTTTCGGCGGTGTCGGCGACGACACGGTCTCAGGAGGCAGCGGCGCCGACAGTCAGCTCTACGGCAGTGCCGGCCTGGATACGCTGTCCGGAGACAGCGGGGCCGACACGCACCTGGATGGTGGCGCCAATGCCGATGTGATCTACGGCGGCGATGGGGATGACGTCTCGCTGATCGGCGAACGGGCCAACGATGTCATCCATGGAGACGAGGGCGACGACAGCTTCCTCTACGGCGAGCGTGGCGGCGACACGATCTACGGTGGCAGCGGGGTCGACGCCTACGTCTACGGCTACGTCAGCGGCGACCGGCTGGACGGTGGCGAGGGCGACGACTTCTCCTTCTACGGAGGTGCGGGAAACGACGTGCTGCTGGCCGGCAGCGGCAGCGACTCCTACTTTCACGGCGAAGGCAAGAAGGACACGATGTACGGTGGCAGCGGTAACGATGCCACCTTCTTCGGCGGCGGCGGTATCGACCGCATGTATGGCGACGCTGGGAATGACGGCCAGTTCTACGGCCGCAACTCCGCCGACAAGCTCTATGGCGGCGATGGGAACGACGGTTTCTTTTTCGGCGGCAACGACAACGACACGATAAGGGGTGGCAGCGGGTCAGACCTCTTTCTGTATGGTGACAGCGGCACCGACAGCATCTTCGGTAGTGAGGATGGGGATGCCCTGCTTTTCGGAGATCTCGGCAACGACAGGCTGTTCGGCGATGACGGAAACGATGCCTATTTCTATGGAGGGAATGGCATCGACCGACTTTATGGCGGCAGCGGGAATGATACCTCTTTCTATGGTGCCTCGGGCGCCGACAGCCTCTCCGGCGGCAGTATGCTTGATGCCTATTTCTTCGGCGGCGCCGGGGCCGACACACTGAGCGGTGGCGCGGGCAATGATAGTCGGTTCTTCGGCGGCGATGACGACGACTTCCTCTTCGGTGGCGGAGGGATCGACAGCTATTTCCGAGCCGGGAATGGTGACGATACTCTCTATGGCGGCAATGGAAATGACCAAAGGTTTCTGGGCGAGAATGGAAACGACTTCATCTTTGGTGGTAGCGGCGGTGATTCCCTCTACGGGGGAGAAGGGGCGGACAGCCTAGCCGGCGAAAGTGGAAACGATAGCCTTCGAGGCGGCAGTGATGCCGACACGCTGTCCGGAGGTGACGGCAACGACAGCCTTCATGGAGACGACGGAAACGACATCAGCCTCACTGGAGGCGCCGGCGTCGATAGGCTTTTCGGAGGCACCGGGAACGATACCTCCCTCTTCGCAGGGTCGGGGGCAGACAGTGTTTTCGGTGGCGACGGAGCAGACTCTTCGCTCGCAGGCGGCTCCGGAGCCGACAGCATCGCCGGTGGCGACCGCCGCGATAGCGACCTTAGAGGCGAAGCGGGGGACGACAGCATCTCCGGCGGTAGTGGCCTTGACAGTATGATCTTTGGTGGGCTGGGCGCCGACACCATCGCCGGTGACAGCGGTGCGGACCTCGGCCTCTTCGGCGGATCGGGTGCGGACTCTATCGACGGCGGCCATGGCGCAGACCGCGAACTCTTCGGGGGGTCGGGAAGCGATAGCATCAGCGGCGGGAGTGGGGATGACATCAACCTGTCGGGTGGTGGAGCCTCGGATACGCTGGACGGCGGCAGCGGTGCGGACATCTATCTCTTCGGCGGCGAAGGCGACGACAGCATCGCTGCCGGCACTGGCGCCGACAGCTACCTCTATGGAGGCTTCGGCGCCGACAGCGTCTCCGGCGGCAGCGGTGCCGACAAGCGCCTCTATGGCGGCTCTTCGGCAGATACCCTGGAGGGCAACGAGGGCAATGACAGCCTCCTCTTCGGAGATGACGGCGCCGATAGCCTCTTCGGCGGCGACGGGGTCGACACGGGCCTCTTTGGCGAGGACGGGGACGACAGTCTCTTTGGCGGAAGTGGGGCCGACACCGGATTTTACGGCGGAGCAGGAAGCGACAGGCTCTCGGCAGGCGACGGCGAAGACATTTCCTTCTTTGGCGCGTACGGGGCCGACATCCTCCGCGGCGGCAACGGGGATGACATCAGCTTCTTCGGCGACGAAGGCGACGACACCCTATACGGCGGCAGCGGGGCGGATCAGTCCTTCGCCGGTGAAACAGGGAGCGATACGCTGTTTGCTGGCAGTGGCGATGACTCCGCCTTCAATGGCAGAGATGGAGACGACAGCCTCTTCGGGGGCGCCGGCGAGGATAGCAACATTTCCGGAAACTCCGGAGATGACAGGGTCTACGGTGGCGACGGCGACGATACGGACTTCCGTGGATGGTTCGGAGAAGACGTTCTCTTCGGCGGAAATGGTAGAGACGACGACTTCGATGGCTTTTTCGGCAGCGATACCCTGTTCGGTGGAAGCGGAGACGACCTCCGCTTTACCGGCGCCAACGACAACGACACCCTCTATGGCGACAGCGGCAACGATACCAGGTTCTTTGGAAGTGACGGGGATGACAGCCTGTTCGGAGACGACGGCGATGACGTCAGTTTCCTCGGGGGCAACAATGATGACAGGCTCTACGGCGGTAGAGGAGACGACTCCAGTTTTCTCGGCGGCAATAGCAATGACCGGCTCTACGGCGGGAGCGGGGCCGACACTGATTTCCTGGGAGAGGCAGGAGCGGATTTCATCGCTGCGGGCAGCGGCATCGACTCATTGGCCTTTGGCGGAGAGGGGTCGGACACACTCGACGGAGATGCTGGGAATGACCTGTACTTCTACGGCGACGATGGTGACGACACGCTCTACGGCGGTTCAGGAGGTTTCAACGCCTACTTCTTTGGTGGATCGGGAGTCGACTCCCTTAGTTCGGGGAGTGGAGCTCTTTTTTTCGCGTACGGAGCCTCGGGAAACGACGTGTTCGATGGGGAAGATGGTGCCATATACCTGGGATATGGTGGTTCCGGGTTAGACACGTTTTTCACGGGCCAAGGCGGTTCCGGCGTCCTCTATGGAGGCTCAGGATCGGACAGCATGCTTGGCTTCGAAGCAGGGCTAAACACCCGCTGGTACGGTGGCGAAGCCGACGATAGGCTCTTCGGAGGTAGCGGGACCGAACGGCAACTGTTTGGTGGAGAAGGAAGCGACTACATCTTCGGCGGTACCGGCGACGATTATTTCCTCTATGGCGGACCTTTTGGTGCGGGCGGAGATATCGAAAGAATTTTTGGAGGCGACGGAGACGACTTTGCTTTGGGCGGAGGAGCTGGCGCAGACAGCGTTTTCGGCGGTGACGGAGACGACACGAGTTTTCTAGGATTTGGCGGCGACGACAGCCTGTTTGGCGGCAGCGGTAATGACTATCGACTGTTTGGCAGCGATGGAGATGATCGGGTTTACGGCGGAAGCGGGGATGACGTAAGCCTGCGCGGTTTCACTGGAGAGGATACCGTCCAAGGAGACGACGGCGACGACACCTTCCTCGTCGGCCAGGATGGAGACGATTCCATCTTTGGAGGCGACGGAGATGATGTCAGCCTTCTGGGCGATGCAGATACCTTCGCGCCCGTGGGCGGTGACGACAGGCTGTACGGCGGTAGTGGCAACGACACGTCACTACTTGGTGGCTCCGGCGCAGACAGCATTTACGGTGGCAGCGGCAACGACGTCCAACTTCTGGGAGAGCTTGCCGACGACAGCATCTTCGGCGGTGATGGTGATGATGTCAGCCTTCTCGGCGGCTCCGGTGCGGATAGCCTTGCCGGCGATAGCGGCGCCGACTCTGTGCTGTCAGGTGAGGCCGGTGAAGACAGGATCTTCGGCGGGTCGGGGGATGACATTAATTTGCTTGGTGGATCCGACAGCGACAGGATCTATGGCGGTGTGGGAGCCGATCGTAACTTCCGCGGAGACCAAGGCGACGACACCCTGGTCGGCGGTAGCGGTGCTGACTCGGATTTCGACGGCGATGAGGGGGCTGATCTGATCTTCGGTGGGTCCGGAAACGACAGTGGTCTGGATGGCTTTGGCGAGGACGACACGATCTACGGCGGCGACGGGGCGGATATGTTCCTCACCGGGAAGTTCGGCGCCGACAGTCTCTTCGGCGATAGCGGGGACGACTTCAGCGTACGTGGTGAAGGTGGCGACGACCTGCTCTACGGTGGCGAAGGCGATGACTCCTACTTCAGGGGTGAGGCCGGCGACGACAGCCTCTCCGGTGGCAGCGGTCTCGACGCCACCTTCCTGGGCGGATCGGGGGCCGACACGATTTCAGGCGGCAGCGGTAACGATTACAGCATCGAGGGGGGCTCAGGCGCCGACACGCTCTCCGGTGATGAAGGCGACGATGACCTCTATGGCGGTGACGGTTCCGACAGGGTTACCGGTGGCTCCGGTGCGGATAGCCTCTCGGGCGACAGCGGTAACGACTCCTTGCTGAGCGGTGGGGCCGGCGAAGACCGGATCTTCGGCGGTTCGGGGGACGACATCAATCTGAACGGTGGATCCGACAACGACAAGATCTACGGCGGTGAAGGAGACGATCTCAATCTCCGTGGCGGCGACGGCGCCGATACCCTCATGGGCGGTAGCGGCACTGATTCGAACATGGACGGCGACGGTGGGGCTGACCTGATCTTTGGTGGGTCAGGAAACGACAGCGGTCTGGACGGCTTCGGCGACGACGACACGATCTACGGCGGCGACGGGGCGGATATGTTCCTCACCGGCAAGTTCGGCGCCGACAGCCTTTTCGGCGACAGCGGGGACGACTTCAGCGTACGTGGTGAAGGTGGGAACGACCTGCTCTATGGTGGCGAGGGCGATGATTCCTACTTCAGGGGTGAGGCCGGTGACGACAGCCTCTCCGGGGGCAGCGGTCTCGACGTTTCCTTCCTGGGCGGATCGGGGGCCGACACGATTTCAGGCGGCAGCGGTAACGATTCGAGCATCGAGGGCGGCTCCGGGGCCGACATCCTCTCCGGTGACGACGGCAATGACTATCTCTACGGCGGTGACGGTGCCGATACCATCACCGGTGGGGCGGGCATGGACACGGCTTACGGTGGCAGCGGTGACGACATCTTCGTGGTGGCAAGCCAGGGGGACTTCGCCGGCTACCTCTACGATGGAGGTGCCGGGACCGACACCATCATCCTGGGCGGCGGCGCCACCCTGCCTGGCGGCGGCGGCGGTCTGACCGACATCGACGTCACCTTGTAAGCTGGGCATTCTTTGAGTTCTGTCGTTCGGAGTTCTCACTAAGGCTCTGACAGGGGCCGGTGAATCCTCTATTAGGCTGCCCTGCCCTAAACTTGCCATCTTCTCACGCTTTACAAGCCCTTCGGACAAGATTACGGTTTTTGTCAAAGATGAGCAGGCTAAAGGGCAGTGGTTGGCGCGGCGACCCTGCCCCATAGCGGCTCAAGATGCATTCTTGCTCAACCCGCTGCAGCGCCCGCGGTTCGAGCGTTCAATTGATGGAGGTATAGGCGGTGGCATTCATTCCAGGAACCCCGGGTCCGGACACACTGTCGGGCACCGACAGCGTCGACACCATTCTAGGCTATGGTGCGAACGATACGCTCTATGGCTTGAGTGCAGCCGATAGCCTTTACGGAGGCGAAGGCGATGATAGGCTCTACGGGGGCAGCGGGAACGAGGCCACGTTCGACGGCGATACAGGCCGGGACACTCTTTCGGGCGACGGGGGCGATGACAGCAACCTCTCCGGTGGCTCCCGGGCGGACCTCGTCTATGGCGGTGATGGCGCCGATGCCCTGCTGTTCGGAGATGTCGGCGACGACACGGTCTCAGGCGGCAGCGGGAACGACAGCCAGCTTTACGGCAGCGCCGGCTTGGACACACTGTCGGGCGACACAGGGAACGACACGCACCTTGACGGCGGCGCCAATGCCGACCTGATCTACGGCGGCGATGGGGAGGACGTGTCTCTCTTCGGCGAGCGGGCCAACGACGTCATCCATGGTGATGCCGGCGATGACAGCTTCCTCTACGGCGAGCGCGGCGGTGACCTGGTCTACGGCGGCCTAGGGATCGACGCCTACGTCTATGGCTATGTCAGCTCTGACCGGCTGGACGGTGGTGACGGCAACGACTTTTCCTTCTATGGGGGCGCCGGGAACGACAGCCTCTTCGGTGGTAGCGGCGAGGACTCCTTCTTCCACGGCGAGGGCAAGCGCGACACCATCTACGCCGGCAGCGGAAACGACGCCACCTTCTTCGGCGGCGGCGGGATCGACTCCATGCACGGCGACGCCGGTGACGATCAGCAGTTCTTCGGCCGCAACTCCGCCGACAAGCTCTATGGCGGCGATGGGATCGACCAGTCCTTCTTCGGCGGCAACGACAACGACACCATTTCCGGGGGAAGTGGCACAGACCGCCTCCTCTACGGTGACAGCGGCAACGACAGCATCTTCGGTGGCGAGGGCCAGGACAGCCTCTTTTCGGCGAGGAGGGTAACGACAGGCTCTACGGCGGCGTGGGCGCGGATTCCTACCTTTACGGAGGCAGCGGCGTCGACCGGCTCTATGGCGGCAGCGGAGCGGACAGCTATTTCTATGGCGGATCTCGAGCCGACACACTGTTCGGTGGCACCGGCGATGACTCCTCCTTCTACGCGGGGGATGGAGACGACAGCCTGGCCGGCGGCGACGGCTTCGACAATTACTTCTACGGAGAGGCGGGAGACGACACAATCTCGGGCGGTGATGGCGACGACTACTCTTTCGTCGGCAGCTATGGAAACGACGTCCTCTTCGGCGGAAATGGGAATGACCTGGACCATAGGGGTGATGAGGGAGCCGATACCCTTTATGGTGGCAGCGGCAGTGATTCCGAATTTACCGGTGGCGACGGAGACGACACCCTCTTCGGTGGCACCGGCGATGACTCCAGTTTCGTCGGTGACAACGGAAACGACACGATTTACGGCGGAGAGGGAAATGATCGCCTCGACGGTGACAACGGTGACGACATCCTGACCGGTGGCAATGGCGACGATACGCTTAATGGTGACGACGGGCAGGATACGAGCTTCACGGGTGGTGACGGAGAAGACAGCCTCTATGGTGACAGTGGCCAGGACAGCTACTTCTTCGGTGGTTCGGGTGCAGACAGCATCTCGGGTGGCGACGGCAGAGACGTCTCTCTGATCGGCGGGTCCGGGGCCGACTATATCGACGGCGGCGACAGGCGCGATACCGACATAGAAGGCCAGGCTGGAAACGACAGCCTCTATGGTGGCGATGGCCAGGACGCCTTGCTGTGGGGTGGGCTTGGCGATGACAGCCTCTTCGGCGGCGGCGATGCGGACAGCGCTCTCTACGGCGGGTCGGGGGCCGACAGCATCTCAGGCGACGACGCGGAAGACCGTGATCTCTTCGGCGGGTCGGGGAGCGACAGCATCGCCGGCGGCGATGGAAGTGACTTCAGACTGCTGGGCGAGGCCTCTGCGGATACGATCGACGGCGGCGAGGGAGATGACTCCTTCCTCTATGGTGGTGCGGGGAACGACAGTCTGTCTGCCGGCAGTGGCGACGACCGCTACCTCTACGGCGGACTGGGAGCAGACAACCTCGCCGGAGGCAGCGGCGACGACCGCTACTTCTATGGTGGATCAGGCTTGGACAGCCTAGCCGGCGGCAGCGGCGGAGATTCATACCTCTACGGCGGATCAGGAAGTGACAGGCTGTCAGGCGACGATGGTTACGACGACCATTTCTTTGGAGACGGAGGTGCTGACAGTCTTTTCGGTGGCAGTGGCGAAGACTCCAGCTTCTTCGGTGGAGACGGGAACGATAGCCTATCGGGTGACAGCGGCGGCGACGATAGGTTCTTCGGCGGCTCAGGGGACGACAGCCTCCTCGGCGGACGCGGTGCAGACCAGAGGTTCTACGGAGGTTCGGGCAGCGACCGTCTAGAGGGCCAGAGCGGGGAAGACTCTTGGTTCTTCGGCCGCGATGGAGACGATTTCATCTCGGGCGGAAACGCCGATGATGCCCAGCTCTTTGGCGGCTATGGCGAAGACCAGGTCTTCGGCGGCAGCGGGAATGACAGCGGCCTGCGTGGCAATGATGACAACGATATGCTCTTCGGTGGCAGCGGAGACGATACCGGTCTCTTTGGTAGCAATGGCAACGACCTACTTGACGCTGGCGATGGAGATGACGAGAGCTTCTACGGTGGTTACGGCGCCGACACGCTCTATGGCGGCAGTGGGGCGGACGTCAGCTTCCTAGGCAGAACCGGCAACGATTTCGTAGCCGGTGGCAGCGGCAATGATGCTGCCTTCTATGGTGGCGAAGGCGTCGACACTCTGATCGGCGACGATGGTGACGATATCTCCTTCTTCGGCGACGAAGGGGACGACAGCCTGTCTGCCGGCAGTGGCAGTGACACCTCCCTCCTGGGCGATACGGGATCGGACGGCGTTGCTGCCGACAGCGGCAATGACGTCGACCTATTCGGCGGATCCGGGGCTGACAGCGTCTTCGGCGGCGACGGAACCGACAGCCTGCTCTTCGGTGGCGAGGGCGACGACACCATCTACGGCGGCGACGGCTCGGACATGTTCCTGGTCACCAAGCTGCGCGATGCCTCCTTCTACGGTGGTACCGGCGCCGACGCGATCTACGGCGGCAGCGGCGGAGAGCTGCGCCTTTACGGCGGCTCGGGAGCCGACCGGATGTTCGGCGACGAGGGCTTGGACACCCTTTTGGTCGGCGACGACGGAGACGACACGGTTTCGGGTGGCGACGGCAATGATGTGAGCCTCGTCGGCGGATCCGGTGCCGATAGCATCTTCGGTGACAGCGGTGACGATGTCGGCCTGTTCGGCGGGTCTGGTGTCGACAGCCTCTTCGGCGGCAGCGGTGACGATTCCGGGCTGAACGGTGGGGATGGCGACGACCGGGTCTTCGGTGGATCCGGAGCCGATACCAACCTCTTGGGCAGGTCGGACAGCGACAAGATCTACGGCGGCGACGGAGCGGACGTCGGTCTTTCCGGCGGCCAAGGTAACGACACCCTCGTGGGTGGCAGCGGCGCCGATTCCAATCTTACCGGCGATGGCGGCGACGACCTGATTTTCGGTGGATCCGGGAATGACAGCGGTCTGGATGGATTCGGCGACAACGACACGATCTATGGCGGCGACGGGGCGGATATGTTCCTCACCGGCAAGATCGGCAACGATACCCTCTTCGCCGACAGCGGTGACGACTTCAGCATGCGCGGTGAGGGCGGTGACGACCTCCTCTACGGCGGCGTCGGTGACGACACCTATCTCAGGGGCGAAGACGGGGCGGACAGCCTCTTTGGCGGCAGTGGTAGCGACGGCTCTTTCTACGGAGGAACGGGCGCCGACAGTGTCTCGGGCGGCAGCGGGGACGATTCTAACCTCAGGGGAGACTTGGGGGACGACATCCTCTCCGGTGACGACGGCAACGACTATCTCTATGGCGATGACGGCGCCGACACGATCACCGGAGGCGCAGGCATGGACACGGCCTACGGCGGCAGTGGCGATGACATCTTCATGGTGGCAAGCCAGGGAGACTTCGTCGGCTACTACTATGACGGTGGGGCCGGGACCGACACGCTGATCCTGGGCGGCGGCGCCACCATCCCCGGCGGGGGCGGGTCGCTCGCCAACATCGATGTCACCCTGTAGGACAGGCATTCCTCTCGATCCGCCCGGACCGGCAGCTGCAAGAGCAGATTGACGACCGTCTTCTGTTCCGCTGGTTTATTGGGCAACCGATGGATGCCGAGATAGGGGTCAAAAGGCGCCACGACCCTTCGTCGGCATCCTTGCGGTGCCGGTTGACGGGGCAACGATGGCGACCGCCCCGGCCGACCACCTGCTGCCGCACCGCGACTATATCGGCCGACCCAGCCAAAGGATCATGGGGGGGACGCGCTACGGGATGCCAACCCGCACCCCCATCGGGGACCCCCGCCGCATTACGTGCAGAGCTATTGGCCTTCAGCAGAGTCTGGGGCCTAAAGGTTTGGCCCCCAGCCGGCTTTACAAGGCAATGGCCAAATCTTACGATATTTGTCAAGATTGAATATGCCAAAGGGCGCTGGATCGCATGACGATCGTCTGCCCTCGCGGGTACATGCGCTCTCTCACTCGATCCCATGCCGAAGCGGCGGATCGAGAAGGCTTGTCAAGGGGAGTTGCGGGCGATGGCTTTGATCCAGGGAACCTCAGGACCGGACACCCTTTCCGGAACCGACGGGGTCGATACCATTCTGGGCTACGAGGCCAACGACACGCTCTATGGGCTGAGCGGTGCCGACAGCCTCTACGGAGCGCAGGGCGATGACACGCTCGTCGGTGGCAGCGGCACCGACGTCACACTCGACGGGGGCACCGGTCAAGACTCCCTCTCCGGTGATGCTGGCAATGACAGCAGTCTTTCGGGCGGCTCCAGGGCAGATGTGATCCGCGGCGACGAGGGCGCGGACGCCTATCTCTTCGGCGGTGTGGGCGACGACACGATCTCGGGGGGCAGCGGCAGCGACAGACTGCTGTTCGGCAGCGCCGGCCTGGATACGCTATTCGGAGATAGCGGCGCCGACAAGCTCATAGACGGCGGCGCCAATGCCGACCTGATCTACGGCGGCGAGGGGGCGGACGTCTCATTGATCGGCGAGCGGGCCAACGACACCGTCCACGGTGCCGAGGGCGACGACCGCCAGATCTTCGGCGAAGCTGGCGGCGACAAGCTCTACGGCGGCCTTGGGCTCGATGCCTTCTTCTACGGCGGTGTCAGTCCCGACCGGCTGTCCGGCGAGGCAGGCGACGACTACTCCTTCTATGGTGGAGCCGGGAACGACTCCCTCTTCGGCGGCAGCGGCAGCGATTCCTTCTTCCACGGCCAAGGCAAGCGGGACACCATCTACGCCGGCAGCGGCGATGACGCCATCTTCTACGGCGGCGGCGGAATCGACCGGATGCATGGCGACGCCGGTAGCGACACGCAGTTCTTCGGCCGCGCCGCCGCCGACAAGCTTTACGGCGGCGATGGGGGCGACCGCAGCTTCTTCGGCGGCAACGACAAGGATACGCTCTACGGCGGCGAGCAGGGCGACAATAGTTTCTTCGGTGGGGACGACAACGACAGGCTGGTCGGCGACAGCGGAAGCGACGCCATCTTCTATGGTGACAGCGGCAACGACAGCATCTTCGGCGGCGATGATCAGGATGGCTTACTTTTTGGTGAGAACGGCAACGACAGGCTCTATGGCGGCGAGGCCGCGGATTTGCTCCTCTACGGAGGCAGCGGCGCCGACAGGCTCTATGGCGACAACGGGTCGGATTACAGTCTCCTTGGCGGTTCGGGGGCCGATAGGCTGGTTGGCGGCGACGGAGATGACAGTCGCTTCTTCGGAGGTAATGGACAAGACAGCCTCTCTGGCGGCAACGGGAGTGACTCCTCCTTCTACGGCGATGAAGGAAACGATACCCTTTACGGCGGTAGTGGAGATGACAGAACCTTCTTTGGTGGTCTAGGCGACGATACCCTCTACGGCGGTAGCGGCGATGATTCCGGAATTGTTGGCGGCGAAGGGTCCGATGTCATTGCCGGCGGCGAGGGAGATGATAGCCTTGATGGCCTTAGTGGAAGCGACAGATTGGCGGGCGATGATGGCAATGATGAACTAGCCGGCGGGGTTGGCGACGATAGCAGCCTCACCGGCGGTGACGGTGATGACGTGCTTTTTGGCGACAGCGGCAGCGACAGCTTTTTCCTGGGTGGGTCGGGAGCAGACAGCATCTCGGGGGACAGCGGAGCGGATTCCTATCTGAGCGGCGGATCGGGCGCCGACACCATCAACGGCGGCAAGCGGCGTGACAGCGATATCAGAGGCGATGATGGAGACGATAGCCTCTTTGGCGGCAGCGGGCTGGACCGCATGATCTGGGGTGGACTGGGAATTGACACGCTTTTCGGTGACAGCGGGGCCGATAGTGCTCTGTTCGGCGGATCGGGGAGCGACAGCATCGGCGGCGGCGATGGTAGCGATCTAGATATCTTCGGTGGATCGGGAGCGGACGTCATCGTCGGCGGCCAGGGGGATGACATCAATCTCCTTGGCGGAGCTGCGGCGGACGGCATCGACGGCGGCAACGGCGAGGACGCCTACCTCTATGGTGACGTTGGAGACGACGGTCTGTCTGCCGGCAGCGGCAATGATGGCTACCTCTACGGAGGGTCGGGGACCGACAGCATCGCCGGCGAAAGCGGGGCAGACAGCGTCTTCTTCGGTGGGTCCGGAGCCGACAGCCTTGCCGGGAACCTGGGCGACGACAGTCGTCTCTACGGCGCCGACGGCGCTGACAGGCTCTACGGAGGCAGCGGGCTGGACGTGTCATTTCTAGGAGGCTCGGATGCGGATAGGCTCTATGGCGGCGATGGAGACGACGCCATCTTCTATGGCGGCGATGGGGATGACGGCGTGTCGGGCGGCAGCGGCAAGGATTACAGATTCTACGGTGATAGCGGCGACGACAGCCTCTACGGGGGCAGCGGGGCGGACGGCGTTTTCTTTGGTGCGACAGGGGCCGACACGCTGGCAGCCGGTGACGGCGAAGACTACTTCTTCTTCGGCGGAGATGGAGACGATAGCCTATCGGGCGGCAGCGGCAGCGATATCAGTTTCGACGGCAGCTCGGGGGCAGACAGGCTGGCGGGTGGCGATGGGGATGACACCTTGTTTGTCGGCAATGAAGGCGACGACAGGCTCTACGGCGACAGCGGGGCAGACACCTACTTCCGCGGCGAAAGCGGGGCCGACACGCTGGCCGGCGGAGACGGGGATGACGGCAGGTTCTTCGGCCAGGACGGAGACGACAGCCTTTCGGGCGGCAGCGGCAGCGATGCGCGATTCTACGGCAACTCGGGGGCCGACATCCTCGACGGTGGCGCGGGCGATGATTCCATCTTCCAGGGAACCATTGGCGACGACATCCTCTTCGCCGGCAGTGGCAGCGATGTCTCTTTTGATGGCGGCGATGGCATGGACACTCTTTTCGGCGGCAGCGGCAGCGACGCGATGCTCTACGGAGGATTGGCCGACGATCAGGTTTTGGGTGAAGGCGGCAGCGACACACTTTATGGCGACGACGGAGCCGACACGCTGACCGGCGGTGCAGGCTACGATACGGCCTACGGCGGCAGCGGTGACGATATCTTCATGGTGGCAAGCCAGGGCGACTTCGTCAGCTACTACTACGACGGTGGGGCCGGGACCGACACGCTGATCCTGGGCGGCGGCGCCACCATCCCCGGCGGCGGCGGCGGGCTCGCCAACATCGACGTGACGATTTAGGCCCTGCTGATCTCAATCCGAACCGGCATGAGATAAAAATGAGGGCATGTCATTATAGGGGAAGAGCGGTGTGCTGCTGATCATGACGTCAGTGTCGCCGGCACAGTAGCGGCCTTCTGCACCCCACGGGATCGTGCAGTCGAGGTCCTTGCGAGCCGCGTCGACTGCGATCACGCAGGGGCCGAAGGACCCCTGCCCGCCCCTCTAAGTCTGTTCCCGTCAAGGCCGATCGCCGCCCTCCCCCGCGCGCCCTGGTGCCGATCGGCGCTCCCCTGCGGTGCTACCATACCGCTAACAACCAGCACTATAGTAGCAGTTGCGGGTCGCACTACGAACTGTTATGCTGATTTCGAAAATGGAGGAACCTCAAGGGTAACGGATCGCACATGCGAGCCTTCCCATTGGTGGTATTCTGCACTCTCTGGCCCGGTCTCTTGCCGCCTCGATGGGTCGAGAAGCGATCAACGCGGGAGGAGTGAGGCGGTGGCAGTAATTCCAGGTACCGAAGGGCCGGACACGCTTTCCGGCACCGACAGTGTTGACACCATCCTGGGCTATGGGGCGAACGACACGCTCTATGGCCTGAGCGGCGCTGACAGCCTCTATGGGGCGCAAGGCGACGATACGCTGTCGGGCGGCAGCGGCGGCGATGCGACACTGCAAGGGGGAACGGGTCAAGATTCCCTCTTCGGCGATGGCGGCGATGACAGCAGCCTCTCCGGCGGTTCCCGGGCCGACCTGATCGACGGCGGCGAAGGCGCCGACGCCTTTCTCTTCGGCGGGGTGGGAGACGACACGCTGGACGGAGGCAGCGGCGGCGACAGCCTCTTCTACGGCAGCGCCGGCCTCGATACGCTCTTTGGCGGCAGCGGGGCGGACAGCCACCTGGACGGCGGCGCCAATGCCGATCTTATCTTCGGCGGCGACGGGGCCGACGTCTCGCTGATCGGCGAGCGGGCGAACGATGTCATCTACGCCGGTGCGGGCGACGACAGCCTGGTCTATGGCGAGCGCGGCGGCGACCGACTCTATGGCGGCAGCGGGCGCGACGCCTTTTTCTATGGCGGTGTCAGCCCGGACCGGGTCGACGGCGGTGAAGGCGACGACT
>CAXXGD010000005.1:0-421431 GCA_963669385.2 Rhodospirillales bacterium | reverse complement strand
GCGACAAGCTCTTGCGGGTGATTCTAGCCTTCGCGCTCTTCTTCGCCTGCTATCAGGCGGAGATTCTGCGCGCTGGAATCCAGGCCATTGCCGAAGGCCAGGAAGAGGCGGCCACAGCGCTTGGCCTGCGCTACTGGCCCAGGATCGGACTCATCGTTCTGCCCCAGGCCTTTCGCCATGCCTTGCCGGCCACGATCAATCAGTTCGTCATCACCTTCAAGGAGACCTCTCTGGTGACCATCATCGGCTTCTTCGATCTCATGGCCTCCGGCAATGCCGCCTTCGGCACCGGCCAGTGGTCGAACATGTACATCGAGGTCTATGTCTTCGTCGCAGCAATCTACTTCGTCTTCGTCTTCGGGCTCTCTCGCTACGGCGCCTATCTGGAGCGGCGCATGAGGGTCGGCCATGACTGAGCGGCCCAATGTTCTGCTGATCCAGCCGATCAGCTGACCGCCTTTGCGCTGAAGGCCTATGGCGGCCAAGTCTGCCGCACACCCAACATCGACCGGCTAGCCACCGAGGGCGTCGTCTTCGAAGAGGCCTACTGCAACTACCCGCTCTGCGCACCCTCGCGCTTTGCCATGATGACGGGCCGTCTGCCCTCCAAGATCGGCGCTTGGGATAACGGCGCGGAACTGCCGGCCGGCATACCGACCTTCGCTCACGTGCTTCGGGCTGCAGGCTACTACACTTGCCTCTCAGGCAAGATGCACTTCGTGGGTCCCGATCAGCACCACGGCTTCGAAGAGCGTCTGACGACCGAGATCTACCCGGCCGACTTCAGCTGGACCCCGACCGAGAGCTACGGCGACCTCAGCCGAGACGAAGAGGCCCGCTTTGCCGCCGGCACCTCTTCGGTGGAGAGCGTGCTGGACGCCGGCCCGAAGGCCCGAACCATGCAGATCGACTACGACGAGGAGGTCTGCCACCGCGCCCTGCAAGAGCTCTATCTCCTGGCCCGCCATGGAGACAGGCCGTTCGCGCTGACCGTCTCCTTCACCCAGCCGCACGATCCCTACGTCACCACCGATCCCTATTGGGAGCGCCATCCGGCTGCCGAGATAGATTCGCCGCGAACGCCCTTCGTTCCCTTGGACGAGCGCGATCCGCACTCTCGTACCCTCTTCTACCACTATGGCCAAGATCGCCAGGACCTCTCGGAAGAGGACTGCCGGCGAGCGCGGCGTGGCTACTACGGCATGATCGCCTACATCGACGACCAGATCGGCCGCCTCTTGGCCGCCTTGGAAGAGACCGGCTTTGCCGGGAACACGGTCGTCATCGTGACCTCCGACCACGGCGACATGCTGGGCGAGCGCGGCATGTGGTTCAAGAAGACCCTCTTCGAGCCGGCGGTGCGCGTGCCGCTGATCTTCTGGGCACCAACGCGCTTCGCGCCACGGCGCGTGCCCGGCGCCGTATCGCTGGTCGACCTGCTGCCGACCTTGGCCGGCCTCGGTGCAGTGACCAGGTAGAAGGAATGGAAGACCTCGACGGCGAGGATCTCTCACGCTGCCTGTTGGGTCAGGCCAGGCCCGGCAACGACGTCTTCTGCGAACACATTGACGGCGCACCCAGGCGCCGCGGATCATGCTGCGCCGAGGGCCCTGGAAGCTGGTGACCTCCCGGGCCTACCCGCCGCAGCTCTTCAATCTGGCTCAAGATCCGCAGGAGCTCTGCAACCTCGCCGACTCTGAGAGAGCCGCGGGCACCCTCGCAGAGCTGGAGGCAGCAGTCGACGCCGCCTACGACTTGGACAGGCTGCCGGGCAGGGTGGTCGCCGACCAGAAGCGCCGGCGCCTGGTCGAGCGCGCGCTCTGCCAAGGCCGGCGCCAAGCCTGGCACACCAGCACCCTGGCGCACCAAGAGCGCTGGTTCGTCCGCCGCGGCGATGCCTTTCCACAAGTGGAGCGCCGCGGCTACCTCACCTACCCCAGCAGCTGAGGGTGCAGACGAAAGGCCGCCGCAGTCGAAAGGATCCTTGCTTGACCGCCCCGGTCCCGAGCAATCTAACGCCGAACCAGGAGGTCTTGGGATGGCGCAAGCAGAATACGAGAAGGGTCGATTGAACCTGCCCTTCGTGGGGCACTGCACTTTTGGAAAATACCCGCCCTGCCTGGACTGGGACAGCATCCAGGCAGACGTCGCCGTCATGGGCATCCCTTTCGACATGGGCACGCAGTACCGCGCCGGCGCGCGCTTCGGGCCGAGGGCGATCCGCGAGGCCTCGACCCTCTTCTCCTTCGGCCACGGCGGCGCCTACGACTTCGAGGACGACTGCGTCTACCTGCCGAAGGATCAGGTCAGAATCGTCGACATCGGCGATGCCGACATCATTCACACCGACACCAACCAGAGCCACGACAACGCCGAGTTCGGCGTGCGCAAGATCCTGGAGGCAGGCGCCTTGCCGGTGATCCTGGGCGGCGACCATGCGGTGCACATACCCTGCATCCGCGCCTTTGCCGATCAGCCGCCGGTCCATCTGATCCACATCGACGCCCATCTCGACTTCGTCGACGAGCGCCACGGCGTGCGCTATGGCCACGGCAATCCGCTGAGGCGCGCCTCGGAGATGAAGCACGTCACCGGCATGACCCAGATGGGCATCCGCAACGTCTCCTCGTCCAATCAGCGCGACTACGCGGCAGCCCGCGCCGCGGGCTCCGACATCCTCTCCGTGCGCGACGTGCGGCGACTGGGGACAGAGGGTGTCTTGGACCGCATTCCCGACGGCGTGCGCTACTACGCGACCATCGACGTCGACGGCTTCGACCCCTCGATCGCGCCGGGCACTGGCACGCCCAGCCATGGCGGTTTCCTCTATTACGAGGTGCTCGAGATCTTCCAAGGCCTGGTCAAGAAGGGCGATATCGTCGGCATCGACTTCGTCGAGGTGGCGCCGGACTACGACCACTCCGGCATCACCGCCTTCCTGGCCGCGCAGTTCCTGATGAACGTGCTGGGCTTCATCTTCGAGGAGAAGGCCGAGCGCAAGCGCTAACCAACCGGAGAATGCTCTAAAGCCCCAGAGCCTTACGCCGCGCTTCCGACCACTTGGTGGCGATCTGATCGGCCAAGAGCCCGAAGGCAGCCACGCAGAGGCCCAGCACCAAACCCTTACCGACATCGCTGGAGGAGAGCGCGCGCATCATCTCCTGACCCAGGTCCTGGGTCCCGATGAAGGCGGCGATGATCACCATGAAGAGCGAGAACATGACAGTCTGGTTCAAGCCCACCATGAGGACCGGCAAGGCCAGCGGCAGCTGCAGGGTGATCAGCTTCTGCCAGCGGTTGGCGCCGGCCATGTCCATCGCCTCGACCAGAGAGGCCGGCACGCCTCGCAGGCCCTCGACGGTGTAGCGCAGCATCGGGACCGTCCCGTAGATCACCACCGCGCCGATCGCCGCCACGTCGTTCACCTGGAACAGCATGATGACCGGGATCAGATAGATGAAGCTGGGAAAGGTCTGCGCGGTGTCGCAGGCGAGCAAGGCCCAGCGCGCACGCCGCTCCGACCGTGCCGCCCAGATCCCGAGCGGCAGGCCGATGGCGACCGCCAGCGCGACCGCGAAAGAGACCATGTAGGCAGTGATCATCGCCCGGTCCCACCAGCCGGAGACCGCAATGAAGAGCATCAGCCCAGCTGCGACGCAAGCCGAGCGCAAGCCCCCGACCAGCCAGCCAACGCCAGCAAGCAAAGCGATCACCGCCGTATAGGGCGCGGCCAGATAGAGGTCGCGCAAGGGAATCAGCACATGCAGGGAGAGGAAGGTTCGGATCGCCAGCGTGATGTCGGCGAGCGCCACCGTGATCCAGTCGACGAGCGCATCCCAGAGAGGTGCCGTCGAAAGGGCCTTGCGCCGGGGAATTTCGTGCGCCCATCCATGGATCTGGGTTGCCAGCAAAGCCAAGGCGACCAGTCCCGCCCAGATCAGCAGCAAGCGGTGGCGCTGCCACCAGGGCGCGCCGCGCTCGTGATGCACTGGCTGCTTCTCGGCCCAGGCCTTAGAGCAGCGATCCAGCATGATCGCGATCAGTACGATGGAAACACCGATCTCCAGAGCGCGGCCAATCTTGAGCGACTGCAGCAGCTGCAACAGCTTGTAGCCGAGCCCCGGGGCACCGATGAAGCTGGCGATCACCACCATGGCGAGGCACTGCATGATCACCTGGTTGACGCCGACCAGGATCTCCGAGCGGGCGGTCGGCGCGCGCACATGGCGCATCAGCTGCCAACGATTGGCGCCGCACATCTGGCCGTTTTCGATAATCTCCCCCGGCACCTTGCGCAGGCCAAGCAGGGTCATCCGAATCATCGGCGGCGTCGCGAAGATGACGGTGGCGATCGCGCCGGCATGGACGCCGACCCCGAAGAAGACGACGACCGGGATCAGATAGGCGAAATGCGGCAGAGACTGCACGACGTTGAGAATCGGCATGAGCGCAATCTCGACCCGCCGCCGACGCCAGGCCCAAGCGCCGAGCAGAAAGCCGAAGATGACTGCGAGCGGCGCTGCGACGATGATCAGCGAGAAGGTCTCCATCGCCCACTTCCACTGGCCGAAGAACGCCAGCCAGAGGAAGGTCCCGCCGGTGAGCAGGCTCAGCTGCCAATCGCGCAGATAGTAGCCGACGACGAACCCGGTGATCGCCAACACGGTCCAGGGAACGGCCGGCAAGCCCAGGCCACCCCTGGCTCCGGTCAGGAAATTGTCGGTGATGTCCAGAAGCCAAGCGACGAAGCCGGCGAAGGCCCGCGTGATGACGGTCAGGCCAAGATCGTTCTGAACGAAGTTGAAAGCGGCATTCAGCCACTCCGCAAAGGGTGCGATCATCCAGTCCGGCGGCCGCACCAGAACTGCCGGCAGCAAGGACTGCAAGGCAGCCAGCGCAACGGCTAGGCCGAGCAGCAGATAGCCCGTGTTCCGCCCGGAAAAGAGGTCTCCAAGCGAGTCCGGCGAGGTTGCCGTCGCGCTCACGTGGAATCGCCTTCCGGGATCAGGACATCAAGTGCCGCACGCCGCGACAAGGCCCCGACCAGCGCCCCTGACTTATCGGTGACGGGGATACGGTCCGACTCCGCCTCGAGCAGCCGACGACCCAAGGAGGCAATAGTGGCGCCCGCCGGCACTGGCGTTCCCTCGATCGGCCCGTCGACCGGTTCTGCCAGGATCCCGGCATGGACCACGCGCGCCTTCTCGATCTCGCGGGTGAACTTGGCCACGTACTCTGTTGCCGGATTCATGACGATCCGGTCCGGCGAATCGACCTGCTCGACGGCGCCTTCGAACATGATGGCAATGCGGTCGGCCAGCCTGAGCGCCTCGTCGAAGTCGTGGGTGATGAAGACGATGGTCTTGCCCAACATCTCCTGAAGGCGCAGGAACTCGTCCTGCATTTCGCGGCGAATCAGCGGGTCCAGTGCGCTGAAGGGCTCGTCCAGGAACCAGATATCGGGCTCGATCGCCAGGCTGCGGGCGATGCCGACGCGCTGCTGCTGTCCACCGGAGAGCTCGCGGGGGAAGTGATCCTCCCTGCCCTCCAATCCGACCAGGCGGATGACTTCCAAAGCGCGGTCCCGCCGCTCGTGGCGATCGGCACCGCGCATCTCCAAGGGCAAGGCGATGTTGTCCAAGACGGAGCGGTGCGGCAGCAGGGCGAAGTTCTGGAACACCATGCCCATCTTGGAGCGACGCAGGCGAATGAGGTCCTTTTCCGACAGGCCGAGCAGGTCCTCGCCATCGATATCGACGCTGCCCGCCGTCGACTCCACCAGCCTCGTCAGGCAGCGAATCAAGGTCGATTTGCCCGATCCCGAGAGGCCCATCACCACCAGCATCTCGCCGCGCGGGACTTCGAGGGTGACATCACGGACAGCGGCCACGTAGCCCTCTGCGCTGACCTCTTCCGGAGTCGGCTGCCCACCATGCTTCTTGAGCAGTCCCACAGGATCCGGGCCGTAGACCTTCCACAGATCCTTACAGCGGATGACGGGTTCCTTCGCTGCGCTTTCTTCGGTCATGATGGCAGCATCCCTTGCATGGCGCGGATTGTCTAGAGCGGATCACGATCTGGTGGACTCACCCGATCGCGTGAATCTGCTCTATATTTCAAAGCTGTAGAGCAAGATTCAGACGGCAAATAGTTTCGATTTGACGTCATCTTGCTCTAGAAGGCAAAGAGGGGCTTATGAGCCCCTCTTTGCCTCTAGCTTACTGCTTCAGAACGAGAAAAACCTACTGCGTCCAGGGCTTCCAGACGTCCTCGTTCTCTTCGAGCCACACTTCGGCTGCCTCGTCCGGCTCCAGCTCGTCGATATCGACCAGCTTGGCCATCTCGGCGATCTGTGCGTTGGTGAAGCTGATCTTCTCCAGCACGGCATAGGCGCCCGGCCACTTCTCCTGCATCCCGTCCCAAGCGGCCTTCTTCAGATAGCCGTTGGCCGGATTGCCGCAGTCGTAGGTCATGTTGGGGTTCACGCCGACCGCGGGATCGTCCTTGCAGCCCTCTTCATAGGCCGGGAACTCGACGAAATTGCCCGGATAGAGCGCTTCGATGAAGTTCGGCGTCCAGTTGAACAGCACGATCGGCTGGCCACGCTTCTCGGCCGCCGACAGCTCCGCCCAAAGGGCCGAGGCCGACCCGGCGTTGACGACGGCGAAGTCCATGCCGAGCGCTTCGACGCGCTCTGCGTCGTGCTTCAGCCAGTCGACCGGTCCGCCGAGGAAGCGGCCCTTGGGTGCCGTCTCGGGCGTAGAGAACATCTCAGCACAGGCATTGAGCGCCTCCCAGCTCGGCAAGCCGGGGCACTTCTCTTCGACGTAGGCCGGATACCACCACTCTTCGCGGGTCACAGCTTCATGCGCACCGACGTCGACGATCCCGCCCTTGGAGAGAGCCTCGTTGAAGGCTACGCCGAACGCGCCTTCCCAGACCTCCAACTCCAAGGTCACGTCGCCGAGGCGCACCGCCTCGTAGACCGCCTGGCTGTCGGTCGAGACGTACTCGACGTTATAGCCCATGTCTTCCAGGATATCGCCGACGACATGGCTCATCACGATCTGGCTCGACCAGTTGTGGGTCGGGATGATGATCGGATCCGAGCTCTCGGCTGCGAATGCAGCCGTCGGGGCAGCAATCACGGACGCTAACAAAAGACCTCTAAGTTTCATGAGTTTAGGCCTCCCAGTGCCTTCATCTCAAGACGACGGGGCATCTACCCAGCCGCGGGTGGGTTCCTCACATGCGGCCTCCCCAGTTTCAGCATTTTATACCAAACAGCCGGACCACCGGCCGTTCGATTGGGAGCGCGCTAGACCAGTAGAGACCAATTTAACGCCAAAATCAACCGAAAGATCGGTTACATCACCTTATTGGTATGTGATTGGCTTCTGATTGGTGGAAAAAGGTTAAGGTTTCAACTGCTTCTAGCACTCAATCTCACCAGATTGTGACCGGTCCGGACGTGGACGGTCCGCTTGATCAGCGTTCGGACAAGGCTGCGGCAACGGTCTCGCAAGCGCGGAACATCGCGCGCCGACGGCCAGCATCCATGGCATCGGGCCAGGAGGACAGCAGGGTGACGACGCACTCGCGGAGAGGATCCACGTAGATCATCTGTCCGAAGATGCCGAGCGCTGCGTGAATGCCGGCCTGGCTGTCCAGGACCCACCACTGACGGCTATAGCAAGCATTCGGCAGATCGACCATGGCTGGATTGGGTGCTGCCTGAAAGGCCTCGACCTCGCCTGTGCGGCAGGCGGCAACCCACTCGGGCGAGAGGACCTGCCGGCCGGCGATGGCGCCTTCGTTGCAGTAGAGCAGGCCAAGGCGGGCATAGTCCCGCAAGGTGGCATTGAGGCCGCCGTCGGCGAGGCAGGTGCCGGCAGGGTCGACGGTGAAGCAGGCTTCGGCCTCGCAGCCCATAGGCTGCCACAGCTCACGGGAGAGCAGCTCGGCCAGCCCCAGGCCACTCACCCGCTCGAGCACCCAGCCCAGCACGTCGGTCTCGATCGAGCGATAGAGGAACGTGCCACCGTGCGGCCTCTCCTGCGTCAAGGTGAGGATCAGGTCGTAGACGCTCTCGGGCCCGCCGTCGTCGCGCGCCGGCTTCCAGCCGGCAGCTCGATCGAGCTGACCGATCTCGCATTCCGGGTCGGTGTAGTCCTCGCCGAACTTGACCCCGCTGCGCATATCCAGGACCTGAGCCAAGGTGGCGTCCTTGTAGCCGCAGCCAATCAGTTCCGGGACGTAGTGCGCGACCGGCCGCTCCAGGTCCAGCTGTCCGCGCGAGGCGAAGAGGCCGACCAGGGTGCCGACGAAGGACTTGGCGACCGACTGCGAGAGGTGCAGCTCGTGCGCGCGCATGCCGTTGTAGTAGCGTTCGAAGACGATGCGCCCGCGGTGCAGGACCAGAAAGGCATCGGCATCCGCGCCCGCCAGGAGCGGACCCAGGGTGGGTTCTCTCTGGTCCTTCAATGGCAACGCCAGCTCTTCGAGGCGCTGCTCTGCCCGCGAGAAAGGCAGAGCGGTACCAGCCGCCACGGCCCTGGTGGGCAGGACCGAGCGGACGTTGCGGAAGCTCCAGCGGTTGGCCGGCCCCAGGTCCCAGGTGTTGAGATCCACGCGTTGCGCATGAGGGGGCGGAAAGCCCCGCATGAAGGCCTGGTTCGACATGCCTGTCCCTCCCCTCCTCCTAAGTCCGACAGCCGGAGCTGAGAGTCCTAACACCCGGTTCCGGGAGAGGTCACCCTGCAGAAACCTCGCGCAGTTTGGCCACCGTGGATCGCAAGCCGTCACGATCGGCATACCAGCCGATCTAATGGCGCACCCGATCCTTCGATGTGGGACCGGCCGGCGCAAGGGGTCTCAAATGAGTGGCATCGAAGCGGGTCTGATGCCCATCGGGCGCCAAGATCATGCCGATGGCACCGTCCCGCTCGAGCCAAGCCGCCTTGATCGCGATCTCTCCCTCCAGCATGGCGATATCGAAGAGGCGCTGGCCGCTGACCGGATGGCGCGCATCCGGCGCCGGCGAGTTGTCTCTCAGCCAACAGGCGTAGTGACGGCTTTCTTCGCCATCCTCCCAGACCACGGTCAGCCAATCGTGGTCGAACGAGACGGCGGTGGCGCGCATCGGGATCTCCTAAGCCAGCCCGGAAGGAAGACAGCAGCGCTCTGCTAGCCTCTCCGACGCCGGGCGGCAAGGGTCCTTACCTGCCGTCGCTGTTGCCTTCCGCCAAGCGCGACGCCAGCGGCAGGTGAATGCCGCACTCGCTCTTCTCGCTGCCGGCCCAGCGGCCGGACCTCACGCCCTCTTCGGCAGCGGTCGGGCGCGTGCAGTGACGGCAGCCGATCGAGCGAAAGCCGCGGTCCAGTAAAGGATGGCGCGGCAGGCCGGCGTTCTCCATCGCAAGGTCCAGTTCAGCCTGGCTCCAGTGTGCTAGCGGATTAACTCTTAGCCTGCCGTCGAAGCGCTCGAACAGCTCGACGTGCTCGCGCCCAACGCCGTGCAGACGCTTGCGCCCGGTAATCACCAAGTCGAACGGCCGCAAGGCCTGACGCAAGGGCACGACCTTGCGCAGGCCGCAGCAGGCATTGGGACTGGCTTGCCACAGAGTGCCGTCGGGATCGATGGCGGCCAGCATCTCCGGGTCGGGCCTGATCTGGCGCAGATCGGTCAGCCGAAAGCGGCGGACAGCCAGGTCGCGATAGACCAAGGTCTCGGCGAAGTGCTTGCCGGTGTCGAGAAAGATCACCGGCGTCGCAGGATCGGCCCGCGAGACCAGGTCCAGGAGGATGGCCGACTCCGCTCCGAAGGCTGTCAGCAGGGCAACCCTCCCCCTGAAGGCGTCGCGGCAAAGCGCCGTGACCACCTCCTGGCTCGTCAGGTTGCCGTATCGTGCGTTCAGCTCCTCCGGGCTCGGCAGGTCGGAGGCCGCCACCGGACTAGCCGCCGGCGCCGGCGACCAAGCGCGCCGGGAAGGAAAGCGTGTTGGGCTGCAAGCCGGTCAAGGCCTGATCCAGATCGGCGATGATGTCCGCCGCCGTCTCCAAGCCCACCGAGATCCGGACCACACCGTCGCTGATGCCGCAGTCGGCCCTGGCCTCCGGTGTCAGCTTGGAGTGGGTGGTGGTCGCCGGGTGACAGGCCAGCGACTTGGCATCCCCCAGGTTGTTGGAGATGTCGATCAGACCCAAGCCGTCAAGCAGGCCGAAGGCGGCGTCCTTGCCGCCGTCCAGCTCGAAGCTCACGAGGCTGCCGTAGCCGCTCATCTGCCGGCTGGCGAGTGCATGCTGCGGGTGGTCGACGCGGCCGGGATAGCGCACCTGGCGCACCAGAGGCTGCTCGGCCAACCAGTCGGCTATGGCGGCAGCGGACTGGCTCTGGCGCTCGACCCTCAGCTCAAGCGTCTCCAGCGACTTCGCCATCACCCAAGCATTGAAGGGGCTGAGCGACGGGCCGGTGTGGCGGTAGAAGGGAATGAAGTGGTCGGTCATGAACTCGGTCGTCGCCAGGACCGCACCGCCCAGACAGCGCCCGTGACCGTCGATGTGCTTCGTCGCCGAGTAAACGACGATGTCGGCACCCAACTCCAAGGGCTTCTGGTAGAGCGGGGTCGCGAAGACGTTGTCGATCACCACACGGGCGCCGGCCCGATGGGCCAGCTGGCACACCGCGGCAATATCCACCACCTCCAGCATCGGATTGGAGGGGCTTTCCACGAAGACCGCCCGGGTGGGCTTGGCCAAGGCCTGCTCCCAGGCCTCGATATCGCTGCCTTTCACCAGGACCGTTTCGATGCCCCAGGTCGGCAGGATCTTGGTGATGATGTGCAGGCAGGAGCCAAACAGCTCGCGGGATGCCACCACCCGGTCACCGGCCTTCAGCTGACATGCGAGCGAGGAGAAAACGGCGGCCATCCCCGTCGCCGTTGCCCGGCACATCTCTGCCCCCTCCAGGGCCGCCAGCCGCTCTTCGAAGACGCTGACCGTCGGATTGCCATAGCGCGAGTAGATATAGTTCTGATTCTCGCCCTTGAAGGCAGCCTCGGCCTCTGCCGCAGAGGCAAAGACGAAGCCGGAGTTGAGGTAGAGCGCTTCGCTGGTCTCCGAGAAGCGGCTGCGCTCGAGGCCGGCCCGCACGAGGCGGGTGGATTGGCCGAGGGAGGGGCTCACTGTCATTGTTCCAGTTCTTGTTTGCAGCGGTGGAATTCGGGCAGGACCACGGCCTGGGCAACCAGGGTGCCGACGGAGCCTTGAGAGATGGCGGGGCTCCCCCAAAGGAGGTAGCCGTCGCTGAGCGCTTCGGATACGCGCTCGCAGAAGGCGGTGTCGTCGGCACCGGTCAAGAGGCGATAGGCTTTGCGTGCGTTGCTCATGGCCGCTTTTTCCCTACCCTTGTGGTCAGTAGGCCCAGGCGGCCGCTGCCGGCTGCTCGGGGGCGACGAAGACCTGCGGATCGAGCGCCGCACGCGCTCCGCGGAAGGTGCCGCGCTCGGACGGCTGGTAGAAGCCGAGATAACGGCTGGTGGCGGCGATCCAGGCCTGGGCGGCCGTCTCGTCGGCCACCTCGTAGGAGTCGAAGCCGCAGCGGTGCATCTGCAGGAACTGGTCCTGCAGCACGTTGCCGATCGCCCTGAGCTCGCCGGTGAAGCCATAACGCTTGCGCAGCAGCCTCGCCTGCGAATAGGCGCGGCCGTCGGTGAACTTGGGGAACGCCAGTGCGATCAGTTGGAAGTGACCCAGACTGTCACGCAGCTGATCCAGCGGCTCCGCGCCGGTCAGGATCAGGCCCAACGGCTGGTCCCAGTGGCGCAGGCTGCCGGCCAGGCGCTGCCATTCCTCCAGGGTCAAGAGCAAGGGCCGGCCGAGCGGCAGGGTGTCGTTCTCGATGCGGGCCCAGGGATCGGCGATCACTTCGCCATGCTTAACGAGTGCCATAGAGCTTCTCCTTGAAAGGCTGGATACCGACGCGTTGATAGGTGTCGAGGAAGGCCTCACCGCTTTGGCGCTGGCCGCGATAGGTGGTGACGATGGTCTCCACGGCATCGACCACGTCTTCGTAAGAGAAGGCGGGGCCGACGATCTCTCCGATGGCGGCCGCTTCGTCGGCACGGCCGCCCAGGGTGATCTGGTAGAATTCCTTGCCCTTCTTATCGACGCCGAGGATGCCGATGTTGGCGACGTGATGATGCCCGCAGGCATTGATGCAGCCGGAGATGTTGAGGGTGATGGGGCCCAACTCCTCGACCAGGGCACGGTCGTTGAAGCGCTGCCCGATCCTCTGCGCCACCGGGATCGAGCGGGCATTGGCGAGGTTGCAATAGTCGAGCCCCGGGCAGGCGATCATGTCGGTGATGAGGCCCAGGTTCGGCACGGCAAGGCCGGCGGCCTCGAGCGCCTCCCACACGGCCAGCAGCTCGGCCTTGCGGACGTCCGGCAGCACCAGGTTCTGCTCGTGGGTGACGCGGATCTCACCAAACCCGTACTTGTCGGCCAGGTCGGCGACCACCTCCATCTGCTCGGCCGTGGCGTCACCAGGAATGCCGCCTTCGGGCTTCAGCGAGATGACGGCGATGGTGTAGCCCGGCTGGCGGTGGGCGAAGGTGTTGCAGCGCGCCCAGCGGGCAAACTCGGGATGCTTACGCTGGGCGGTGACGAAGCCGAAGTCGATGGGCTCGGCCTCGCCGTAGCTTGGCGGCGCGAAATAGCGGGAGATGCGCTCGATCTCGCTGTCCGGCAGCTCCAGCTCCCAGCCCTGGCGGATCGCCTGCCACTCCTCCTCGACTAGGCGGGTGAACTCTTCGACGCCGGTCTGCTTGACCAGGATCTTGATCCTGGCCTTGTAGAGGTTATCGCGGCGGCCGAGCAGGTTGTAGACGCGCAGGATTGCCTCGAGATAGCTCAGCAAGTCGTTCTTCGGCAGGAATGCGCGGATGGTTTCGCCCACCACCGGAGTGCGCCCCTGGCCGCCGCCGACCACCACCTCGAAACCGGGCTCGCCGGCCTCGTTACGCAGCATGCGCAAGCCGATGTCGTGCACCTTGATGGCCGCGCGATCGTGCGGCGAGCCGGTAATCGCCACCTTGAACTTGCGCGGCAGGAACGAGAATTCGGGATGCAGGGTCGACCACTGCCGAATGATCTCGGCATAGACGCGTGGATCCTCGATCTCGTCGGCAGCCACCCCAGCATAGGGGTCGGAGGTGGTGTTGCGGATGCAATTGCCGCTGGTCTGGATGGCGTGCATCTCGACCTCGGCCAACTCGTCCAGGATGGCCGGCACATCAGCCAGCTTCGGCCAGTTGTACTGGATGTTCTGGCGCGTGGTGAAGTGGCCGTAGCCGCGGTCGTAGGTGCGCGCGATGTGGGCCAGCTTGCGCAACTGCGTCGACGACAGCGTGCCGTAGGGAATGGCGACGCGCAGCATGTAGGCGTGAAGCTGCAGATAGAGGCCGTTCATCAGGCGCAGCGGCTTGAACTCTTCCTCGCTCAGCTCGCCGGAGAGGCGGCGGCCGACCTGCTCGCGGAACTCATCGACCCGCTGGCGCACAAAGGCCTGATCGAACTCGTCGTAGCGGTACATGGCTGGTCAGATCCTCAAGCTCGAAGGGGTCAGGTCGGTGCCGGCGCTGGGGCCGCCGGCCCGAATGATCTCGCGTTGGCCGATGGGCTCTGGCGTACCGCTCGAGCTATCGACCTGGAACAGGTAGGCACCGACGACCTCTTGGCCACGCACGGCCGCCTCGGCCCGGCGTTCCAGCGCGCTCTGCGTCTCGGGATCGAGGGTCACCTGGGCCTCGGCGAGGCGCTCGGTCCAGCGGCCCTCCCCGTCGAGGTAGACGACAGCCCCGTCGCTCAGGCGGTTGGCGGTCATGACTTGCAGCTTCATCAGGGTGCCCCTAGCAGGTGAGAGCCAGTGGTTCGGCCGCGAGCGGGATGTCGGCTTCGCGTCCAAGGCGGGCGACTTCGCCGACGATCAGGAGCGCCGGACCGGTCACGGCTTCGCGCCGCACCAGATCGCCGAGCTCCCCCAAGGTGCCGTAGAGATTGCGCTGCTCCGGCCAGGAGGCGCGCTCGATCACCGCCACCGGCGTCGAAGCGGGCCGGCCGGCCTCGATGATGCGCCGCGCGACACGGTCGGCGACGGTCACGCCCATGTAGATGGCCAAGGTGCCCTCGCCGCTCAGCAGCTCCGGCGCGAGATCAGGCTCGCCGTCCTGGCCGTGACCGGTGATGAAGCTGCAGGCCTGCGCCAAACCGCGGTGAGTCAAGGGAATCTCGGCCGTGGCAGCAGCGCCCAAGGCGGCGGTGATGCCCGGCACCACCTCGACGGCAATGCCATAGCGGCGCAGGAAGACCAGCTCCTCACCGCCGCGGCCGAAGAGGAAGGGATCACCGCCCTTCAGGCGCACCACGCGGCGGCCGGCCTCGGCGTGCTCGCGCAGCAGTTCCAGGATCTCCGCCTGGCTCTTCGAATGCGCACCCTTGCGCTTGCCGACGTCGATGCGCTCGGCATCGCGGCGGACGTAGTCCAGGATGCGCGGGCCGATCAGGGCGTCGTGGATCACTACGTCGGCATCCTGCATGGCGCGCAGTGCCTTCAAGGTCAGGAGATCGGGATCGCCGGGGCCGACGCCGACCAAGCTCACCAAGCCCGGCCGAACGGAGGTGGCATCGCGATTGAGCAGGCGGAGCATGGCCTCGTTGGCTTCCGGCTCCCGGCCGTCCAGCACTTTGGACGCGATGGGGCCGTCGAGAACCTCTTCCCAGAAGCGCCGGCGCTCGTCACCCGCCGGCCGCTTGGCGGAAACCGCAGTGCGGAAACGCTCGGCAAAAGCTGCCAGTCGCCCCAGCCCCGTCGGCAGCAAGGCCTCGATCCGCTCGCGCAGGCGGCGCACCAGCACAGGCGCGCTGCCGCCGCTCCCGATCGCCACGATGACCGGGTCCCGGTCGACGATCCCAGGCACCACCGCATTGGAGAGATCCGGCCGATCCACCACGTTTATTGCTACGCCAGTCGTGTCTGCGGCGCTCTTAACCAGCGAGGCGGCGTCCTCGTCTGCAACGATCACCAGCGCGGCCCCGTCCAGCTGTGCCGGCTGGAATGCCGTTGCCGTCCACTCGATCGCGCCGGCCGCGATTTCTTGGGCGATCTCTTCGCTCACCTGCTCGGCGACCAAGCGCACCTTGGCGCCGGCACGCTTGAGTAAGCGGATCTTACGGGCAGCGGTCTCGTCGCCGCCCACCACCAGGCAGGACCGACCCGCCAAGTCGAAGAAGAGGGGGAGGTATTTCATCGTCCGCGGCCCCCAATCGAGGCAAGGCGGACGGAAGACGGGCGCAGGGGTGCAGACAAAAAAACGACCTCCACAAGCTCATTAGGCCCACGGAGATCACCCCGTGGCGCTTTAGCGGTTGGTATCGCGGTCGCAAGCTGCCTCACTCAAATCGCCGCGCCCCTTTCGGGGAGAGCCCGCTGACTATTCGCCATCGGACAGTTCGGGAGATAATGCATATCACCCACCGGATGCAAGCCCTGATTTTCATAAGGGTCGTAAAAGTTTTTGTGATCGCTTGGACCAGGTCCAAATCGGCCTGCGTCCTGGTAACCCGTTCCAATCGGCCGGCGCTGCTGCTATTCGAAATCAGTCAAATTCTTAGCTTGGAGCCAAGTCATGCCCGACGGCGCCGCACCGGATCGCCCCATCGCTCTATCGCGCCCACCGTCGGACGAAATCAAGACCAGCACTTGTTACATGTGCGCCTGCCGTTGCGGCATCCGGGTGCACTTGAGGAACGGCGAGCTTCGCTACATCGAGGGCAATCCCGATCATCCGGTAAATCGCGGCGTGCTCTGCGCCAAGGGCTCGGCCGGCATCATGAACCAGCTCTCTCCGGCCAAGCTGCGCAAGCCGCTGAAGCGGGTCGGGCCTCGAGGTTCCGGCGACTTCGTCGAGATCGAATGGGAGGAAGCGCTCACCATCGCGGCCGAGCGCCTGGCCAAAATCCGTGCCGAAGACCCCCGCAAGCTCGCCTTCTTCACCGGCCGCGACCAGAGCCAGGCGCTGACCGGCTGGTGGGCGAGCCAGTTCGGGACGCCCAACCACGCGGCCCACGGGGGCTTTTGCTCGGTCAACATGGCGGCCGCCGGGCTCTATACGATCGGCGGCGCTTTCTGGGAGTTCGGCGAGCCGGACTGGGAGCAGACCAAGCTCTTCCTGCTGTTCGGCGTCGCGGAGGATCACGACAGCAATCCAATCAAGATCGGGCTTGCCAGGCTGAAGGAACGCGGCGCGAAGATCGTCTCGATCAATCCCGTGCGCTCGGGCTATTCCGCGATCGCCGACGAGTGGATCGGGATCACGCCCGGCAACGACGGCCTCTTCGTAATGTCGCTCTGCCGCGAGCTGCTGCGCGCCGGCAAGGTCGACATCGACTTTCTGGCCAAGTTCAGCAACGCGCCGCACCTTGTGATCGATGCTAAGGGAACGGCGGAGCACGGCCTGATCGCCAGAGACCAGGACGGCCGCGCGCTGGTCTGGGACCGGGCGAAGGAGACGGCTGTCCCCTTCCCCGGCGACAATGGCCTGCCGGCGATGAAGGGGCGCTTTACCCTTCCTGACGGGCGCGAGGTGGTGCCGGCATTCGAGTTGGTGGCACGCCGGCTCGACGAAGAGGCCTACGCGCCCGAGGCCGTCGCGGCACGCTGCGGAATCGCACCGGAGACGATCCGACGCCTGGCCGCCGAACTGGCCGAAGCGGCCTTCGACGACGCGCCGGTGAGGGATGAGAGCTGGGAGGACGCCTGGGGCCGCCAGCACGACAAGGTGATCGGCCGACCGGTGACGGCGCACGGCATGCGCGGCATCTCTGCCCACGCCAACGGCTTTCAGACCTGCCGCGCCATCCACATTCTGCAGTTGCTGCTGGGTGCGGTGGACCGACCCGGCGCCTGGCGCTACAAGCCGCCCTTCCCGCGCCCGACCCCGCCGGGCCAGAAGCCCACGGGCAAGCCGCACCAGGTGGTCCCAGGCCAGCCCTTGCCCGGCCCGCCGCTGGGTTTCGTGACGGGGCCCGAGGACCTGCTGCTCGACGCCGAGGGCAAGCCGCAGCGCATCGACAAGGCCTATTCCTGGGAAGCGCCGATTGCCGCACACGGCCTGATGCACATGGTCATCACCAACGCCTGGAAGGGCGATCCCTACCCCATCGACACGCTCTTCTTCTACATGGCCAACATGGCCTGGAACTCCTCGATGAACACCGGCGGCATGCTCTCGATGCTGACCGACAAGGATCCGGTAAGCGGCGAGTACAAGATCCCCTTCATCATCTATGCCGATGCCTTCGCGTCCGAGACCGTCAGCTACGCCGACCTGGTATTGCCCGACACGACCTATCTCGAGCGCTGGGACTGCATTTCCTTGCTGGATCGCCCGATTTGCGATGCCCATGCCGCAGCCGACGCCATCCGGCAGCCAATCCTGACCCCCGACCGCGACGTGAGGCCCTTCCAGACTGCACTGCTCGACCTGGGCGCGCGGCTCGGCCTGCCCGGCATGACAAACGATGACGGCACGCCGCGCTATCCCGGCGGCTATGCCGACTACATCGTCAATCACGAGCGCAAACCCGGCGTCGGCCCTCTGGCCGGCTTCCGCGGGGCCGACGGCAAGGGCCGCGGGCGTGGCGCCGTCAACCCGCGCCAGCTCGAGGCCTACATCGAGAACGGCTGCTTCTGGCGCAACGAGATTCCCGAGGAAGCCCAGCATCACCGCTTCGCCAACCAGGCCTACCTGGACTGGGCGACGGACATGGGCTTCATCGAGACCCCGGCGCCGATCCTGCTGCAGCTCTATAGCGAAGTGCAGCAGCGCTTCCGCCTGGCAGCCGAGGGCCATGGCAAGATCCAGCCGCCGGCGGATCTTCGTGGCCGCATAGCCAAGGCCTTCGACCCCCTGCCCTGCTGGTATCCGCCGCTGGAGGACGAGACCAACGACGACACGGCCTATCCCTTGCGTGGCATCACCCAGCGGCCGATGGCCATGTACCATTCCTGGCATTCGCAGAACGCCTGGCTCAGGCAAATCCATGCCGCAAACCGCCTCTACATTCCCCGCGCAGTCGCCGAGGCGCAGGACATAGCGGACGACGACTGGGTCTGGGCCGTCAGCCGCCACGGCCGGATCAAGGCGCAGGTCAGGGTGATGCATGCCTTGAACGACAAGACCGTCTGGACCTGGAACGCCATCGGCAAGCGGGCCGGCGCCTGGGGCCTCGACCCCGGCGCGCCGGAGGCCACGCGCGGCTTCCTCTTGAACCATCTGATCGACGAGTTGCTGCCGGAACAGGGTGGCTATCGCTTTTCCAACAGTGATCCCGTCACCGGCCAGGCAGCCTGGTACGACCTCAGGCTCAAGGTGGTGAAGATGTCGCCGGAGGAAGCGCAAGATGCCGCCCGCCCGCTCGAGCCGACGCTAAGCCCGCTGCCCGGAATGAGCGCCGGGCCGTCCCGCCTGCTCTTCAAAGGCGGCAAAGAGGAGGCCAGCTGAACCATGACCAGCCTGCCGAAGGAGCCACCGGCCAAGCGTCTGGGCCTGGTTATCGATCTCGACACCTGCGTCGGCTGCCAGGCTTGCGTGGTGAACTGCAAGGAGTGGAACACCGGCGGCTATCCGGCGCCGCTCTCGGACCTCGATCCCTATGGCGCGGCCCCGCGCGGCGCCTGGCTCAACCGCGTGCATGCCTTCGAGGTCGAGCCGAAGGAAGGTGCCACCCAGGTGGTCCACTTCCCCAAGTCCTGCCTGCACTGCGAGGATGCGCTCTGCGTCACCGTCTGCCCGACGGGCGCCTCCTACAAGCGCCAAGCAGACGGCATCGTGCTGGTCGACGAGGATCGCTGCATGGGCTGCGGGCTCTGCGCCTGGGCCTGCCCTTACGGCGCCCGAGAAATGGACCCGGGCGTGGGCGTGATGAAGAAGTGCACACTCTGCATCGACCGGATCTACAACCAGGCCCTGCCGGAAGAGGAGCGCCAGCCGGCCTGCGTGCGCACCTGCCCGGCCAGCGCACGTCACTTCGGCGACCTCGCCGATCCCCAGAGCGACGTGTCCAAACTGGTCGCCGAGCGCGACGGCATGGCCCTCATGCCGGAACTGGGCTACCGCCCGACCAACCGCTACCTGCCGCCGCGGCCCCGCCGTGACGGTCGTGGCGCCGACAAAACCAAGGCGCTCGAGCCGGCGGAGCCCGAGGGTGGCTTCCTGTCCTGGCTCGACCGCTTGCTCACGGACTAGCGGCCATGCATCCAGCCACCTCCGTCATCGCCTTCACCAGCCTCAGCGGCGCCGGTTACGGCCTCCTCTTCCTCATCGGCCTTGGCAGCCTGCTGCAGTTCTCCTGGGCGGACAGCCGCTGGGTCATGGGTGTGGGGCTCTTCGTGGCGCTCGCCCTGGTCAGCATCGGCCTCCTGGCCTCGACACAGCATTTGCGCCGGCCCGAGCGGGCGTGGCGCGCTCTCAGCCAATGGCGCTCCTCCTGGCTGTCGCGCGAGGGCGTCTTGGCGCTTCTGACCTTCGTGCCGGCCGGCCTGTTGTTTTTGACGGTGCCGCTGCTTGACGGCAGCGGGTGGTTCTCCCTGCTGTGCGCCCTTTTGAGCCTCGTCGGCGCCGCGGCTACGGTCTTTGCCACCGCCATGATCTATCGCAGCCTGAAGCCGATCCGGCAGTGGCATCACCCGAAAGTGGTGCCGGTCTACCTGCTGCTGGGCCTGGGCACCGGGGCGTGCCTCTTGACGGTCGTCCTGTCGTTCCACGGTGGTGTCAGCACCATGGCGCTGGTCGGCGCTGTCGTCCTCTTGGCCGCCTGGGCCGTCAAGTGGCTCTACTGGCAGGAGATCGACAGGGATGAGGCGAGCGCCAGTATGGAAACGGCAACCGGGCTAGGTGCGATCGGCAAGGTCAGGCTGCTCGAGCCACCGCACACCGAGGAGAACTATCTGTTGAGCGAGATGGGCTTTCGCATCGCGCGCAAGCATGCCTCCAAGCTGCGCCACCTGGCCCTTGGGCTGGCCGCAGCGGCGGTGGTTCTGTTGTTGTTGACCGCAATCGTGGGCAGCGGCTGGGGCGCTATGCTGATCGGCTGGGCCGCGGCACTGCTGTCTCTGGGTAGTGCAGCGCTGGAGCGTTGGCTGTTTTTTGCCGAAGCCACCCACACCGTCACGCTCTACTATGGTAAAGCGGCCTAGCGTCCAGGCGCGCTAGGGGGCTTAAATGCGATTGCAGGAACCAGGCTCCCGAACAAGGAGAGGGCCTTGGAAAAGCTGATCCACATCACCGACCCGCATTTGGTGGCGCCGCACGAGTGGCTCTTCGGCATGGATCCCCTCGAACGCTTGGCGCCGGCCATCGACGTCATCAACCGAGAGCACAGCGACGCCAAGGGCGTCTTCATCACCGGCGACCTGGCTCACCGCGGGGAAGAGGCGGCCTATCGCGCCTTGAGAGAGCTCTTGGATCGGCTGACCGTCCCCTACTATCTGCTGTTGGGCAATCACGATGCCCGCGCCGAGTTTCACGCCGTCTTCCCGGAGGTAGCGCGCGACGAAGCGGGTTTCGTACAGTACGAGGTGGTGCTCGAAAGCGGTGTCTGCCTGCTGCTCGACAGCCTTGACGACGGCAACAAGCCCGGGCGTCTCTGCGAGGAGCGATTGGCCTGGCTGAAGGCACGCTTGAGCGACCATCAACATGCGGATGTGTTTCTTTTTCTGCACCATCCGCCCTTCGACATCGGCATCAAGGGGATCGACCAGATTCGCCTGATGGAGGGTGCCGACATGCTGCGCCACATCCTGTTGCGCGGCCATGAGCGCTTGCGCCACCTTTTCTTCGGTCATGTGCATCGTCCGATCGCCGGTTCCTGGGCGGGAATTCCCATCTCGACGCTCTTTGCAACCAACCATCAGATCGCGCTCAAGCTGACCGATGACGAGGAAGCCACCGCCACCCTCGCGCCGGCGGCGATGGGCGTGGTTCTGATCGACCAAGACAGCGTGATCGTGCACATGCACAGCTATGCCGATGAAGGGCGGCCCTTTTCTTTGCGCTCACCCGAGAACGAGAACGCTCAATCGGTCGAAGACCTCTATCGCAGCTAAGTGCCGCGTCGCCCTAGCCAAGCCTGCAGCAGGAGATAGAGAAGGAACCAGCCGCACCAAAGGCTGGGCAGAAGGATGTGCAGCCAGGTCAAGGGGTCATCGAACCCCAGCGCCTCGGCATCGGTCCAGCGCCGAAACACCACCAAGGTCGCCACCAGAAAGACGATCTGAAGGCCGCTCGCGACCAAGCCAATCTCTTGATAGCGCCGACGCCCGATCTGGCGGCAAGCGAACGCGAGGTAGCCGAAGACCGCCAAAAAGAAGAGATCGGGAATCCACATGAAGGTGAGCGAGGCCTCCCTTACCGCAAGCTTGTGATCTCCCAGCATCGAGTAGAGGGACATACCCAGGCGCCAAGCGGCCATCAGTGCAACAAAGGCCGCGCCCAGGCGGATAGCCCAAAGGATCGGACGGCCGGGGCCTTGCACATCCTGCGTCTGATGCGAGCTCATGAGGCTAGCTCTGCCCGCCAGGCCCGGTCGCTGGCAAGCGAAGAGTGGTGGTCAACTTGACCCTGACGGTGGAGGGGCCTAAGCCCAGGCTTCCGCCGCACATGACAGGAGCAGCAAGAAGTCTTGAGCGTTTCTGACACGGAATCCGCCTTCAGCAAGCCGAGCGATGGCGGCGTAAGTCACAGATGGGACTGGGCTCTGAAGCCGGTCACCTTCATCTCTGCGATGGCGCTGCTGCAGATCCTCCACGCCGTTCTGAGGCCGCTGCTGACCGCTACGGTCGGCAATGACCACACCGATCAGCTTTTCTTCGCTCAGACCCTAGCAGCCGGCTACGGCTACGAGCAGCCACCGCTCTACAGCTGGCTGGTCTGGTTGCTGTCTCAGGTCCTGGGTCCCTCCGTTGTCACGGTGGGCATCATCCGCTATAGCCTGGTCTTCTTCATCCATCTCTTCGCCTATCTCTCGGCCCGGCGTCTAATTCAGGACCGGCGCCTGCAAGTCGCCTGCGGCCTCTCCCCGTTGCTGCTCTATCCCATTGCCTGGCGATTGCACGAAGCCGATGCCGAGGGGGTGTTGGCGTCCGCTCTCATCCTCGCCATGACCTGGAGCCTCTTGGGCGTCCTGCAAGGACGCCGCCTTGCAGATTATATCGCGTTCGGCGCCTGCCTCGGGCTGGGCTTCCTGTCCAGCGGATTCTTCGGCTTGGCCGCCCTCGGGTTCTTTTTGGCGGCTGCCGCCGAACCGGCCGCGCGCAAGGCCCTCTATCGTCGCGGCTTGCTGCCGGGTCTGGCGCTGGCGTTAGCGATCTTGCTGCCCACGCTCATCTGGATTGCGGATCAAGGGGCGTCGTTCTTCGAGTTCGTTCACTATCGTCTCGCCGACTGGCAAACGGCCGAAACGCTCAATCCCTGGTACCTGCGCGCCTGGTACGGATTCTTGAACCTCTTCGTCGGCAGCTTTCCGGCCTGGCTGATCCTGGCACTGCTGTTCTTCCCAAGCCTGAAGCCCTTGCCAAGAGGCAGCCTTGGCAGCGGCGGGCGCATGCTCCTCTTCTACGGTCTGGCGATTATCCTACTGACGCCCTTGGCTGCCGTCCTGTTGGACATCCACAAGGCGCACCAGTTCCGCCTCTACCCCCTAACCCTGCCCTTGCTGCCTTTCTTCTTCCGGCGGGTGGAGGTAGTCGACCTGGGCCGCGCAACGCTGCGTTGGCTGTTCATCTTCTACGCAATCGTGGTGCTGGTGGTCATTCAGGCCCGCTTTCAGCACATCGAAGCCGGGCCCGCCTTCTGTGCCAAGTGCCGCATGCAAACCCCCTACCCCGACCTGGCCCGGGAGCTGCGCGATGAGGGCTATCGCGGCGGTGGCACGATCGTCGCCGGAGACATCCACATAGCCGGGAACTTGCGCGTCCAGTTCCCGCAAGCACGCATCCTGACCCCGCGCTATTGGGAGGTAAGGCCCCCTGCCCCGGCCGAGCCGGGCGCTTGCCTGGTGGTCTGGAACGAGGAGATGTCCGAGCCGGAGAAAAAGGAGCTCCTGGCCTTCCTGCAAGGCCTTGGCGTGTCACCGCCGAGTTCGGCAGAAAGCACGCTTCGCACGCTCAAAATCCCTTTGCCGCCACGGATCGAGGTGCCGCAGCGCCAAGTGCTGATCCGAACGCTATTGCTGCCGCAAGGGCAAGGAGACTGCAGGTGAGCAGCAGCACTGGCGAGGGCCTGCTTGTGGTCGGACCAGCATGGGTCGGTGACATGATCATGGCCGGCAGCCTCTTTCGGCTTCTGAAGGAGGAGGACCCCAAAGCGCATCTGACAGTGGTAGCGCCGCCCTCCACGGCCGCCCTCCTCACCTTCATGGCCGACGTCGATCGCATCGAGAAACTTCCCGTTCAATCGGGCGAGGCTGCGCTGGCCAAGCGATGGCGCCTGGGGCGCTCGCTTGCCCATGCCGGCATCGAGCGGGCCATCGTGTTGCCGCGCAGCTGGAAGGCGGCTTTGCTGCCCTATGCGGCGCGGATCCCACGACGTGTCGGCTATGCCGGCGAGCCACGCTGGCCGCTGCTGAACGATCGTCGGCCGTTCGACCGCCGTGCAATTCCGCGAACCGTCGATCGCTTCTTGGCCCTTGCGCGCCCGCGAGGCGCAGCAATCCCCGAGGTTACGCCCGAACTCCAGTTCGAGGTCCCGAGAGAGCTGCTGCAGCTCACCCTTGAAAAGTCCGGTCTGACGGTCCCGGAAGAGCCCCTGCTGGCCCTCTGCCCTGGTGCCGCCTATGGCCCCGCCAAGCGCTGGCCGGCGGAGCATTTTGCAGCCGTGGCGGCTGCCTGGGCTCAACAAGGCGGTCGGATCTGGGTCTTCGGACAGCCGGCAGATGCCGACGCCGGTGCTGCCATCTCTGCCGCAGCACCGGCCGCGGTCAGCGATCTCACCGGCAAGACCGGCTTGGCCGAGGCCGTAACGCTCTTGAGCCTGGCCGACCGGGTCGTCAGCAACGATTCCGGCCTCATGCATGTGGCTGCCGCCTTGGCAAAGCCCCTGGTGGCACTCTACGGTTCCAGCGCGGCGGACGAGACGCCGCCGCTCAGCCCGTCGGCACAGGTGCTGGAAATCGACCTCCCTTGCCGGCCCTGCCATAAGCGGGTCTGCCCGCTGGGTCACCTGCAGTGCCTGAACGACCTGAGCCCGGCGATGGTCCTGAATGCCCTGGATCGAAGGTAAGCGGAAAGGCCTGCGAAAACCGCGATGCGCGTGCTGATCGTCAAGACCTCATCCATCGGCGACGTGCTGGACACCTTTCCGGCCGTCTCCGATGCAGCGCGCCTCGTGCCGGGAATCGAGATGGATTGGCTGGTCGAGCAGGACTTCGGCCTTCTGCCGCGCCGCCATCCCAAGGTGTCTCGAATCATGACGGTGCGCTTCCGCTACTGGCGCGCGCGACCGCTGGGCTGCCTCTTCAGCGGCGCCCTTTCCGCCTTTCTGAAAGAGCTCCGTAGCAGCGCCTACGACCATGTGATCGACGCGCAGAGCCTTTGGAAGAGCGCAGTTATGGGGCGCCTGGCAAGAGGCCACCTTCACGGTTACGACTTCGGCTCCGAGCGGGAGAGATTCTCCCCGCTGCTCTACCAATCCCGTCACCGTGTTTCCCGCGACACCCACGCGGTAGAGCGCATCCGCCAGCTCTTCGCCGAGTCCCTGGGGTACAAGAAGCCGGAGGGCCCACCCGTCTTCGGCTTTCCGACAGCGCGTCAGGCAGAGACGCGCTATCTGGTCTTCCTGCACGGCGCCGGCTGGTACTCGAAGCGCTGGCCCGTGCCGCATTGGCAAGCCCTGGCCCGCCTCGCTGCTGCTGATGGGCTGGAGGTGCGCCTGCCCGGCCACAGCGGCGAGGATCGCGAGCGCGCAGCCGCCATCGCCGCGGAGAGCCCGGCGCGCCCGGTGCACACCGCCAGCCTTGACGAGGCCTGGGACTTGATCGCGGGCGCCAGCGGCGTGGTGACCTCCGATACCGGGCTCGGCCACCTGGCCGGCGCGCTGGGCGTCCCAACCGTTGCACTTTACGGACCCAACTCGGTCACGCGCTCCATGACCCTAGGTGCCAATCAAGCGCACCTGGAGAGCGACTTCGACTGCTCACCCTGTCTCAAGCGGATCTGTCCCCGGCAGGACGACCGTACTCTGCCGGGCAAATGCATGGAGGCTTTTGAGCCGGCCAAAGTCTGGCAGCTGCTGCGAGGGGTGATCGAATGTCACGGCGCAAGCCAGAGCGGCGAATCCTGAAGCCCAACTGCGAGACTCCGGGTGCTCAGCGTCACGGCTTGACAATTGCCCAAGGCCGCAACGACCCTAGAGTCAGACATGCTCGGAGCAAATCGGGAGCAGAGGATGAAAAATCGCAATTCCCCTAACATGAGGGTCCTTTCGTTGGCGACAATGCTGCTCGCGCTCGGGTTGGGATCAAGCACGACCTTTGCCGAGAACGAAGCCCACGACCAGAACGCGCCTGTGTTGCGCCCAACAATTCAGCTGCAGCATGCGACTTGGCCCGTACCGAACATAGACGCGACCGTCGCCTTGCTAACCACGCTCGTACCCCTCGAAGTGGAGGAACATCCGGTCCAACTGGGTAATCTAAGACTGAAATCATTGCGCCCCAAGGCCGACGACGTCTTTCAGTTTGAAATTCATATTATCGAGATAGAGAAAGACTTGGATGATAACTATGCCGAAGTTCTAAAAATCGACAAAGACCACCTGAAATTCATGAAGCACTATACAAATTTTATTGAGAATCATTTTGCCCTCCGCATACACCAACAAGACATCGCCATGAATACCCTAGATATCTTGGTAAATCAGAAGTTTCCTCAAGAAGTCTTAGATGCCTATACGGATGGCAAAGTCCCGCACTTCGGACCCATGCAGCTAACCCAGGACATCTATCAGTTCTATATCGAGAGTCCCGGTGGACATATCATGGAACTGCAGATCTACCACTACGACCGTCTACGAGAGGAACACGCCTGGTTACCGCCGTTTCGCACCTGGGACGAAATGTTGGACCAAGAACTACAGTACTATCGCCACCATCAGCACACCCGCTAGCAGAGGCGAAAACCGGGAGATTGCCCGGGAGATTGCTCTGACCGGATAAACGAGGAGACCTGGCTAGTCTTTCGTAGCCGCAAGCTTCTCCGCGAGTTCCTCGACGCCGCTGACGGTCACATCCGGCTTGGTGCCGAGTGGGTAGAGAACCCGTCCGGGACGGGTGACGAAGACGGTCTGCATGCCGGCGGCTGCACCGCCCATCAAATCCCAATGGTGGGCGGCGAAGAGCATGGCGTCCTCCGGCGCCACCCCCATCTCGGCCATGGCCCATCTGTAGACCTCCAGGTCCGGCTTGTACTTTTTGATCTCACCGATGCTGAGATAGTGATCGAAATACTTCTCTAGGCCGGCGTGGCGCATCTGCTCACTGACCCCTGCCTCTGAAGAGTTCGTCAGGGTGACGAGGGTAAAGCCCATCTCCTTGAGTTTCTTCAAGCCCGGTTGCACGTCTTGGTGCGGCGGCAGCGTGCGAATGGGGCCGCGGATGGCAGCCCGCGCCTCATCTTGCGTCAAAGGAAGCTTGTTTTCGGCCGCCACCATCTGCAGCGCTGCGGCACCAATGTCGGCAAACTCGCTGTAGTTTCCGGTCAAGGTGTCGACCATGGAGTACTGCAGCATGGTGGCAAACCACAACGGAACCAGGTCAGTGCGCCCGTCCAGCGCCTTGCCGGCGGAAGTGGAGATTGCCTGCAGATCCAGCAAGGTCTCGATGACGTCGAAGAAGATCACCTTCGGACGTTGGAGCTCTCCTACCGACACCTTGTCCTCAGCTAGGGAACTGCTGGCCCAAAGCAGCATCACACCGGCAGCCAGGACCGCAAGAGCCTTACTGCGACCGCCCATCTTGATTCCGCTCGAGGCCCTATCGGTCATGGATCCACTCCCTTTGCTATGCCGTTGCCCTCCGGAACCTGAAGAAGCCGACGGAGGTCCAGCCTGTTGATCCGCTCTGCACAGGCCCGCGAGAAGGGCCCATCCAGTACTGCCAGTGCCGACATCGGCAGCAGATACCAAGTCGCAACATGGCCCACTACCGGCAGCCCGAGCAACGCGCCGAAGATCACCAGAACGAACGCGTTGGGATAGGTCATCGCACTGAAGTAGTCGACCGCGAAGAGCCCGCGATATCCGATCACCGCCAGCGTGACAAGCTTCACCAGAAGCGCAAGCGCGGTCGCCGTCAGACCTGCGCTCCACGCCGAGTCCAAGTCGATGTTGAGCATGACCAGTACGATGTAGACGGCCAGTAACAGCACCGCCAAATGGCCGTTTCGGCTGCCGAACTTGGCGGTGCGGATTGGCCAGCGCGCTCGCAGTGCCAAGACGAGCCCGTAAGGCAGGAAGACACTGGCCGCGAAGACCATAAAGCAAACCGCTATGAAGGTCGGCACCTCGCCAAGCGCGCCGCCACCCAGCAGGAGGCCGAGGGGCAGGATACTCACCAGCGACGAAATTACGACCGTCGCCAAAGCGGGGAGAATGAGACCGCCGGCACAGCGACTGGCGGTGACGGCGAGCACCCCGGCCGGTGCCGCTATGAACACCAGGCAGGTCAATGCCAAGGCCGACGACAGCAACCCCGCCACGTAGGCGAGCGCCAGAGCTCCAACGGGGAGCAGCGCGAAGCGCCACACATTCGCCAGCAAGATATCGCGCCGCCGGAGATAGTGCCCGACCTCTTCAATCTCCACCGTGGTAAAGCCGATGGCCGTTGCGGCACCCAGCAACGCGATCAAAATGTAGGGAGAGACAGCAACCTGCAGACCCGAGATATGCAGCAGGAAGCCAAGAGCGACGGCGATCATGAAAACGATGTGATAGTTGACCGTGATCACGTCATAGAACTGATTACGCCACTTTACCTCTTGTGAGAGGTACGACTGGAGCGTGGCAGCTGAGAGAAACTGCGAGTTCGGCAGCCGCAGGTCATAGGCGCCGGTCAGCGGCAACCCCAAGATCAATCGAGCCAAAAACTCGATGACATACTTGTGGGACACTACAAGTACGCGTCTGCCCTGACGCAGTTCCGGCAGCAGAGTGTTGTAATAAAAATCCTCCACCCGCCGGCGAAACAGCGTGATTCCCTCGCCGTTCTCCATGGTCGCGCTGTCGCTGTTCATCGCCTTTTCGTATTCAGGCACGCCGAAGCGGCGCTGCAACACGGCCTTGTTTTGGAGCGTGTAGCTGCCGAAATCCCGCTCAGCCAGCTTTGGGTCCTCAAAGAAGGGGGGCTTTGGCTCCATTTTGGCGCAGACCAGGTCGGCCGTCTGTCGCGCACGTCTGAGATCAGAGACGAAGACACTGTCGAAGCTACCGCCTTGCCAGGTCCGTCCCGCTTTCTGCGCCTGGACCCGGCCCAGACGGTTGAGCGGCACGTCACAGATGCCGGCGATGCGATGGACGGTGTTGCAGGTGCTCTCCCCATGCCGCAGCAGGTAGAGGTTCGCCAGCAGCGACGCTGAAAGCCTTTCCGGCGCCATCAGCTGGCGCCAGTCCTAGCCGTTTCTCGCAAAGGCGCGGTGTCGAGACCCAGACGTTGCCGCAGCTCGAGAGGGGTTACCGATACATCGGTCATACGGCGCAGGGCCTCGTCGGTCAGTGCGGCGCGAAGACGATTCAGCCGTTCCTCAGCCGACAGAGGCGACTGTGCGAGGATTTGGCAGATCTCCTGCTCGAGTAGCTCAAGCTTGGCTTGGATCGTCTGCTTGTCGGCACGCCGGCGTGCCGACAGCCAATGAACCTTGAGGCCTGCCGCCTTGCCGAAGAGCGCCGCAAAGCCTTGGCGCGCTTCTGCCGGAACGCAGTCTCCAATCGACGCCTGCGGGTTACCGCACGCGTCACCAGCTGTGTCAGCCGACCCACCTTCGAGGATCGAAACTACTCTTAAAGCCGTTGCTATGGAGTGATTCTTCAAGGTCGCAATGTTGAAGGCAAAGGCTCCTAGCCGGCCGTTGCGTGCGATCTCGTCACCCTCTCGCGGCAAGCCCACCGCACGAAGCCTGTTGGAGACCTTGCCGCTGGCCGACACCAGTTCGCCAGAGGGACCGACCTCGACGCCACGGCCGGTGGCCTTGTGTGGAACGGCGAGTTCTTGCCGATCGATGAGATTACGCCACAGCGGGTTCTTGACTTGAGCGTAGTCGCTCTCTCTGTTGAGGTTGGCGACCACCAGATCCGCATCGAGACTCTGCGCTCCCGCTTCGTCGCTGTAACAAATCGTCAGTCCTCCGGTCTCATTCGCGACGATGTCATCGATGTGCGCGGTGATCATCGTGAGATCCAACTCCGCCATGGCTTCGATCGCGTAAGGCATGGCGCAAACCCGCATGTTCGAGATCAGGGTGTTGTAATTCTGGAGCAAGTGGTTGGCGTCGCTCGGCGGGATCTTGGCGACCAACTCGACGATGTAGGGCTCCCAAGCCTTCAGGACGCGTTCGGAATAGATGCTTGGCGGTATGTGTGGATGTTCGCTGGCCAGCCAGCTGCAGAGGTATTCCCACTCCCCTACCACGTCTTCGATCAGCTTGTCCGGCCCGCAATAGTCATGGTCCAGGAAGGGGGGCCTGCGTACCGTAATCACGTCATGCCGGTGATCTGACGGATAGGCCTGCAAGGCCACGCCGTGACGTGAAAACATGTAGACCGGGCCGCGGTGGCCCAGGTCCTTGCTGAGTGCCAAGGCGGCATCATAGCCGCTGAGAGCAGACCCGATGATCACCACCCTATCGTTCGCGCGCACCTGCTGCAGGCGGGCGTACCCATCCTGCGAGTACTGCAAGCGGATAAAGGAGGAGTGCTGGTGGCAGTGCTGGGTAAAGGGCAAACGGCGAAATTCGTTGCCTGTCGCGATTACCACTTGGCGTGCGTAGATCTTTCGATCCAGCAGCTCTCCGGTCCCCTCCTGAACATTCACGTGGGCAATGACCTGATCATCTTCCGACGAGGGAACTAGGTCCCAGACCTCACCCACTTCTTTACGATAGGTGGTGCCCTCGGGTGCTTCTCTTACGGCCTGCTCCAGCCGCTCGGCCAGATAGTCGGCATAGATGGAGCGCGGTGCAGGGCCGGACACCGTGAAGGTGGTCTTCGCCCAGAAATCGGGCCAGCCTTGTCTATCGGCCTCTCCGTTGGCCCAATTCAGAAAGTCGTCGACGTCCTCGCGGAAAATCGAGAGCCGGCCGGCCTGAATGTTGTAGATGTTGTGCCAGGTCGTGCCCGGACCGCCGTAGGCGAGGCCGCCATTGCCGCGTTGGGGAAAGCGCTCCACTGCAACAACGGACAGCGGCTCGCAGGCGAACTGCATCAGCCTTATCGCGGTGGCGGTTGCTGCAGCTCCCGTACCGACAATCAGAACGTCAAAGCGGTTTTTGATCATTTCCCCGACCCAAACGCCCGACCATGGCGCACGAACAGCGATACCAAGGGCCGAAGGCTTCACTAGCCCGACCCGATTTTCGGATTCCCCCACTGCAAGACACCGACCTGAGCTTAGCGTGCCGGTGGTCAGGTGCCAACAGGGCTTGCTCGCACCGTCGAGCCCGACCTGCGGTCACCACCCGGCCGATCGCGGAGCCTGCTGTAATGCTACGCGCGGCTCCCGGTCACGACACCGACAGCAACAGCGAAGCGGACGTGGAAACCGACTGGCACGCCAGAATCGCGCCGGACGCGATGTCGGCTTCAGGCCGAGGCAGGCCTTGTCGACTGCCCGCAGCAGCCGGGTGCCGCGGTGACGGCAGATATCGTGGAAGGCGCGCAGGCGCCGGTCCCGCCCCATCACGATGAAGATGTTGTTGAGCCCGGCTTGGACCGAGATGACCCGGCCCGGCTCGGCCACGTCTTCGGCGAAACCGGCGTAGGCCCAGGTGCACGAAAAGATCAGTTCTTGCTCGCGCTCGACCCATTCCTGTCCGGTGTAGGCTTCAACAGGCAAGAGATGCAGCATAGGCTTGAACATTAGTATCCCCACATCCAGAGATAGAGGTCTTCAAGAGTCTGTGGCGTCAGATCGATCATCACGGTCATGACGCCCAAGGCGACCCAGAGGAGGGTGACGACCCAGAACGTCAGGGGTTGCTCTGCCCTTACGATCGGGCCAACCATGAAGACCTCACCCAACCTGATCGAGGGAACGGCCTAGTAGATGAACAGCAGGCCAAAGGGCCAATACCAGTTCATGACGAGAGCAAATTCAGTGCGATCACGACGATCGCGTTCATGGGGCCGAAGAGCGTCATACGATTTCCTTAAGCGATCGAAGGAGAGCCTTCGCAGCTTCCTTGCTGGCCGCATGCCACGCGTCTGGCGGATCCAGCGGCGATAGCGCGTCGGTGTTCGCATAGAGCGCGGCAATGCCATGCGCCGCCACAAAGCGCTGAGCGGCTGACACCTTGGGCGTCTCCTCGGCGATCCTGGCCGCAATCATCTGGTCGCGATTGCCCAGATTGTACCGCAGCAGGGGACGGGCTACGCCAGCTTGCGCCGCAATCCGCTCCTGCGTTGCTCCTTCGAGCCCGAATCGCGCGACCGAGAGGACATAGGCCTCGAGAATTTCGCGCCTGCGCCGATCCTTGATGTTGGCCGTGGCATGGTCGTTCTGTTATTTGTCGATATTCATAATTAGTGTAGCAAGCCTAATTGTCAGGTTTGAAAATCAACATATCTGTCCGTCCCCATCCAAATGGACAGTTAGCGGGCGTCGATGGACGCCAGGGTCAGTCAGTGATGGCGACGAGCTTGTCAGCCAGCGCCTTGACGCCGCTGACCGTCGTATCCGGTTTGACGCCGAGCGGAGAGAGAACGCGTCCGGGACGGGAGAGGAAGACGGTCTGCATACCGGCGCCGGCAGCACCCATCAGGTCCCAGTGATGGCTGGAAAGGAGCATGGCTTCGTCTGGCGCCACCTTCAATTCGGATAGGGCCCATAGGTAGACGTCCAGATCAGGCTTGTAGGTCTCTAGGCTTTCAGCGCTGAGGTGACGCTCGAAGAAGCCGTCAAGACCGGCGCGTTCCATCTGGGCGCTGACCTCGGCCTCGGAGGCATTGGACAGCGTCACCAAGGAAAAGCCCATCTCCTTCAGAATCTGGAGGCCGGGTTTCACATCGGGATAGGACGCAAGCCTAAGGGATGGGCCCTCCAAGGCCCGGCGCGCCGCTTCCAAGGTCAGCTCCATCCCCTGCTCCGAGGCCACCATCACCAACGCGGCCGCGGCAATGTCGGAAAAGGCGCTGTTGGTCCCCGTCAGACTCGCTGCCATGACGTAGTTCAGCGTTCTTGCGTGCCAAAGCGGCACCAGATCGCTGCGCCCCTGCAGTGCCTCTCCTACGGACTCCTCGAGATCGCCCGGGTCAAGCAAGGTGTCGACGACATCGAAAAAGATGACCTTCGGGCGATAGATGTCGCTCACCGGATGCTGATCCACGGCGGCGACACCACTCGACCAGAAAAGCACCGCGCCGAGGGCCAGGGCAAACAAGCACTCCCTGCCGCTGGCGCCTCTTGTTTCGGCTGCGCGCATAGAGGTCACCTCTGTTCCGTCCAGTGAGGTCCTGGCGCCTCGCATCATGCTGCGGACAGACCATCACGGCCAGGCAGTTTCGGCGCCATTCGGGACCCGGGCAAGGACGCAGGGCACCGGGCGGAGAAAGTCATCGAAAATTGATGCAGCGCAATACGCCGCTGATTGGATTGAAGGACTCTTCGGCTTATCCAAACCCCGACATGCAAAACGGACCGCGGTGTCATGTCTCGTAAGAGCGTCCTGGTGCTGATCATCCTCGCCCTGCTGGGCGCGGCAGGCTATGGCGGCTTCGCCTGGTGGCAAGCGGACCAGGACGCCCTTCCCGACGGCATCGTTTGGGGCAACGGTCGGATCGAAGCGGATCAGGTCGACATCGCGGCCAAGTATCCCGGACGCATCGAGAGCCTCAACGTCCAGGAAGGCGACATGGTGGCCGAAGGCGACGCGCTGGCAAAGATGGAGACCGCCGAGGTCAAGGCTGCTTTCGATCGCGCGGAGGCAGAAGCCGCCCTGGCGCGCGAAATCCAGGTCGAGTCCGAAGCGCTGGTGGTCCAGCGCCGGAGCGAGCAGCGCTATGCCGAGCAGGAGCTGGCGCGCGCGCGTACCCTCATGGCCAAGGGCCATATCTCCCGCTCCGTCTTCGACCAACGCGAGAGCGAGCGCGACGTCGCCGTGGCTGCAGTCGGTGCCGCCGAGGCCCATGTCGAGACCGCCAAGCGTCAGATAGCGGCCGCAGATGCAGAGGTACGGCGGATCCGCAGCCAGCTGGACGACTCTACGCTTACCGCACCCGGCAACGGCCGCGTGCTCTATCGCTTGGCCGAGCCGGGCGAGGTTGTTGCCGGCGGCGAGGCGATCCTGACGCTGCTCGATCTGGATCAGGTCTATATGGAGATCTTTCTCCCGGCCGGCGACGCAGCCCAAGTGGCACTGGGCGCCGAGGCGCGCCTGGTGCTGGACATTCTCCCCGACTATGCAGTTCCCGCGGTCGTCAGCTTCGTCTCACCGGAAGCCCAGTTCACCCCAAAACAGGTCGAAACCCTGTCCGAGCGCGAGAAGCTGGTCTTCCGGGTGCGCCTCAGGATCCCCCGCGAATTGGTGGCAGAGCGCATCGAGCATGTGAAGACCGGCCTGCGCGGCCTTGGATATGTGAAGTTAAGCCCTTCCCTCGCCTGGCCGGAAAGGCTTCAGCGGCGAATCCCGGCAGAGCTCTTCGAATGAGTGAGGCAGGTGAGATCAGCTTCCAGGGCGTCTCTCATCGCTATCGCAAGGTGGTGGCGCTGGACGATGTCAGCCTTGACTTGCCCGGAGGATGCCTGGTCGGTGTGCTCGGCCCCGACGGCGTTGGCAAGTCGACCCTGCTGGGGCTGCTGGCCGGGGCCAAGAGGCTGCAGAGCGGCCGCATCGAGGTCTTGGGCGGCAACATCGGCGAGGCCGGCCATCGCCGACGGGTCTGCGCGCGCATCGCCTATATGCCGCAAGGCTTGGGCAAGAACCTCTATGCAGAGCTGACGGTCCAAGAGAATTTGGCGTTTTTCAGCCGGCTTTTCCGCCAGAGCGCAGAAGAGCGGGAGCAGCGCGTCGCCTCTCTCCTGTCGGCAACGGGCCTCGCCCCCTTTTGCGATCGCGCGGCCGGAAAGCTCTCCGGCGGAATGAAGCAGAAGCTGGGCCTCTGTTCTGCCTTGGTGCATGACCCCGACCTACTGGTCCTGGACGAGCCCACCACCGGCGTGGATCCGCTGTCGCGCCGGCAGTTCTGGCAGCTGCTGGCAGTCCTGCGCGCGCGCCGCCCGCAGATGTCGGTCCTGGTCTCGACCGCCTACATGGACGAGGCCGAGGGCTTCGATTGGCTGGTGGCGATGGATAGGGGTGAGGTGCTGACCACCGGAACCCCCTTGGAGATCACCGAGGCTGCCGGCGCCCGAGACCTGGAGGCCGCTTATCGCAGCCTTCTACCCAACGCCTCCCCCGCAGCTGCACTTGCCATTCCACCGCGCGCGCTGCACGCCTCGGAGCCGGTCATCGAGGCCAAGGGCCTGACCCGCCGTTTCGGCGACTTCACCGCGGTCGATCAAGTGAGCTTCGAGATCGAGCAAGGCGAGATCTTCGGCTTTCTCGGATCGAACGGCTGCGGCAAGTCCGACGACCATGAAGATGCTGACGGGGCTGCTGCCGGCCAGCGCCGGCGAGGCTAAGCTGTTCGGTCGGCCCGTGCAGGCCAAAGATCGCGAGGCGCGGCGCAACGTCGGCTACATGAGCCAGGCCTTCTCGCTCTATGGCGAACTCACCGTCTTGCAGAACCTCGCCCTGCACGCGCACATCTTTGCTCTGCCCGAAGCCAAGCGGGAAGCGCCGGATCGAAGAGCTATGCGAGCGCTTCGGGCTGGCCGAGCACCTCCATGCCCGCCCTCAGACCCTGCCGCTCGGCTTGCGCCAACGCCTCTCTCTGGCCGTTGCGGTGATTCATGAACCGAAGGTGCTGATCCTCGACGAACCCACCTCTGGCGTCGACCCCGATGCGCGTGACGACTTCTGGCGGCTCTTGGTCGAGCTGTCGCGCGAGCAAGGGGTCACGATCTTCGTCTCCACCCACTTCCTGAGCGAAGCCATGCGCTGCGACCGGATCTCGCTGATGCACGCCGGCCGCGTTCTCGCCTGCGACACACCCCGGCGCCTCATCGAGGCGGCAGGCGTCACGAGTCTGGAAGAGGCCTTCATCGCGCAGCTTGAGGCTGTTGAGAGCACCATCCCGGCGGTTGAGGAAGCCTCCTTTGCCCGAACGGCACCGCAAGAGAAGCCTGGGGCAGCACTGGTTCAGTTGGGCTCGCCTCGCCGCCTATGCGCGCCGCGAAGGGCAAGAGGTCCTGCGAGATCGGGTGCGCCTCGCCTTCGCGTTCTTCGGTTCGGCCATCTTGATGGTGGTCTTTTGCTACGGCATATCTCTCGACGTCGAGGATCTGACCTTCGCCGTCCTTGACCTTGACCGCAGCCCTGAGAGCCGGGCCTATGCCGCCGCGTTCGACGGCTCCCGTTATTTCACGGAACGGCCTCCGATCTTCAGCCCGGCAGAGGCGATGCGGGCAGCTGATCGACGGCGAAGTTGTCTCTCGTCCTGGAGATTCCGCCAGGGTTCGGCCGCGACCTGAAAAGCGGAACAGCAACCGAGGTGCTGGCGATTGTCGACGGGTCCATGCCCTACAAGGGAGAGACGGTCGAAGGCTACGCCGCAGGAATCCACCAGACCCTCTTGGGCGAAAGAGACAGCGCCTTCTTCGAGGACCTCACAGGCCTCGCCGGCATCGAGATGCGCTATCGCTACAACCCAAGCTTCGAGAGCATCAACGCCATGGCGCCCGGCATGCCGGCCATCCTGCTCATTCTGCTGCCGGCCATCCTGACGGCGGTCAGCGTGGCTCGGGAACGCGAGCTCGGTTCCATCGCCAACTTCTATGTCACACCGACGACAAGGCTTGAGTTTCTGGTTGGCAAGCAGGCGCCCTACATCGTGATCTCGTTCGCCAACTTCCTGCTGCTTGCGGCCATGACCGTGCTGCTGTTCGGCGTGCCCTTGAAGGGCAGCGTCCTGGCCCTCGTCGTGGGCGGCCTTCTCTATGTCTGGGGCACCACTGCCTTCGGCCTGGTGATCTCGACGCTGACCTCCAGCCAGGTCGCCGCCGTCTTTGCCACGGCACTCTCGTCGGTCATTCCGACGATCCAGTTTTCCGGGCTGCTGCAGCCGGTCTCCACCTTGGAGGGCGGCGCACGCGTGATCGGCTCGCTGTGGCCGGCCTCGCACTTTCTGCACTTGAGCGTCGGTGCCTTCACCAAGGGCCTGGGCTGGCAGGGCCTGGCCCCCGACATTGCGATGCTTGCGCTCTACGGACCCCTCTTTACCTTGATTGCCGCCTTGGCGCTGCGGAGCCAGGAGCGCTGAAGCGATGCGGCAGTTGCAAAGGATCTTCTGGCTTGGCCTGAAGGAGATTCTGTCGCTGCGGCGCGACGTGGTGATGATGGCGCTGCTGGTCTACTCCTTCTCCGTCGGCCTGGCGATGGAGGCGACAGGTACCTCGACCTCGGTGAACAACGCGGCGATCGCCTTCGTCGACGAGGACCGCTCCGCCCTGTCGCGCGCCTTGGCAACCGCCTTTCTGCCGCCGGAGTTTCAGGCCGTCAGCTATGTCGAGGCAACAGAGGTGGATGCCGGCCTCGACGCGGACCGCTTCCTTTTCGCGGTGATCGTGCCGCCAGCTTTCGAGGCCGACCTCAGGGCTCGGCGGCAACCCGAGCTGCAGGTGCTGATAGACGCCACGGCGATGCAACAGGCGGGGATCGGCGCCAGCTACATCCACAACATCCTGACGGCCGAAGTGTCTCGCTTCGCCACCCGCCAGGACCTGACGGCTCCCGCCAAAGTCAACTTGGTGATCCGCAGCGCCTTTAACCCCAACCGAGATACCGTGCAGTTCCAAGGGGTCATCTCACTCATCAACAACATCACCACGCTCACCATCATCCTGACCGGCGCGGCGCTGATGCGTGAGCGCGAGCACGGAACCATCGAGCACCTCTTGGCCATGCCGCTCTCGGCCTTCGACATCGCCCTGGCCAAGATCTGGGCCAATGGCCTGGTGGTTCTGGCGGCATCGGTGCTGGCCATGCTGACCATCGTGGAGTGGCTGTTGGACATAGAGATCGCAGGATCGCGCCTGCTGTTCCTCTGCGGCGCGGTCCTCTACCTCTTTTCGGCTACGGCACTGGGCATTTTTCTCGCCACCATAGCCCGTTCCATGGCGCAGTTCGCGCTTCTCTTTATCTTGGCCATCATTCCCTTGCAGATGCTCTCCGGCGGCGACACGCCGGTGGAGAGCCAGCCCGAATGGCTGCAGGTCCTGACGCTGAGCCTGCCGACGCGCCACTTCATCACCGCGAGCCAGGCCATCCTTTACAAGGGCGCAAGCCTAGAGAGCGTCTGGCCCGAGTTCCTTGGCGTCACGCTTCTCGGCCTGCTGCTGCTTGCGGGAAGCTTGCTGCTGTTTCGGCGCTCGATCGCGGTCGAGCGTTGAAGGTTCCCGCCGGGGCGAGCTGACTCAGCTTGGCCCAGGCGCCGGCGCACCCAGGCTGCGACGCAAGTCGACCAACTCGGCATGCAGGCTGCGCAAGGCGTCGCGCAGGCGATCGGCCTCTTCCGCCCGCTCGGACGCTTCAAACAAGGGCGCGGGCGCTGCGGGCGGCGGCTCCGGTGGCACGCTCTCGGCCACCGGCTCTGCAGGTGCTGCAGCGAGAACTGGCGCCTCCTCCTCCTCGGCCGCAGTCGAAACCTCCTGGCCATCGAGCTCTTGCTCGGCCTCGACGGCGTTGCCGCCCTTCTGGCGCAAGTGCCGGCGCGCTCCTTTGATGGTGAAGCCTTCCTGATAGAGCAGATCGCGAATGCGCGTCAGCAGCGCCATGTCTTCGGGCCGGTAGTAGCGGCGCCCGCCGGCGCGCTTCAGCGGCTTCAGTTGCGTGAACTTGGTCTCCCAAAATCGCAAGACGTGCTGCGGAACGCCCAGCTCTTCCGAAGCCTCGCCGATGGTGCGAAAGGCAGCGGGTCCTTTTCGGCCGCTGCGTGCTGGCCGCTCAGCGCTCGGCTGCGGCCCGCCCTCGTCAGCCGACACTGGCTTCGACTCCATCGTTGATCCGCTCCTTGAGAACATGCGAAGCCCGAAACACCAAGACCCGCCGCGGTAAGATCGGCACTTCCTGACCGGTCTTGGGGTTGCGGCCGATTCGCTGGCCCTTCTCGCGCACAAGGAAGGTGCCGAAGGATGAGATCTTCACCGTTTCGCCCTCTACCAGGGCAGAGGTCATCTCCTCCAGCACGTCCTCCACCAAGGCAGCCGATTCGTTTCGCGACAGGCCGACTTCTTGATAGACGGCCTCCGTAAGCTGCGCCCTGGTGACGGTGTCGTTGTCCATCCGCCTTGCTCCTCTACGTCTCTCGCCCGCGCCCCTGGTCTCTTCTTTAGGCGCTACCTTAACGCAGAGGAAAAAACTTGGTCAAATCCGATATTTATAAAGAGAACTTCCGGAGCGTTTTTGCGGGCTTCCTACCAGCGCAGCAGGGCGGAGCCCCAGGTGAATCCGCCGCCCATGGCCTCCAGCAAGAGGACGTCATCCTGCTTGATACGCCCGTCGCTGACACCGGCATAAAGTGCCAAGGGAATAGAGGCCGCCGAGGTGTTGGCGTGCTTATCCACAGTGACGATCACCTGGTCCATCGGCAGGTTCAGCCGCTTGGCCATGGCCTCGATGATGCGCAAGTTGGCCTGATGGGGTACCATCCAGGAGATGTCGCCAGGAGTTAGCTGGTTAAATTCTAGCGCTGCATCAATAGCTTCCGCCATCTTCACGACAGCATGCTTGAAGACCTCCCGGCCCTCCATCCGAAGGAAGCCCGTCGTTCTGGTCGACCCGGGGCCACCGTCGACATAGAGCGCGTCGTGATGATCGCCGTCGGAGTAGATATGCGTCGACAAGATGCCGCGCGGTTTTGCGACACCGTTGAGCACTGCACGCTCCAGCACCACGGCGCCGGCGCCGTCACCGAAAAGCACGCAGGTCGAGCGGTCGCTCCAGTCGAGAATGCGGCTGAAGGTCTCCGCCCCGACAACCAGCACACGCTTGGCCTGTCCGACGCGGATGAAGTTGTTTGCAACCGAAAGGGCGTAGATGAAGCCGCTGCACACGGCCTGCACGTCAAAGGCAGCGCCCCCTTTGATCCCCAAGCGCGACTGGATCCTGGTGGCCGTCGCCGGAAAGGTCTCGTCCGGAGTCGAGGTCGCGCAGATGATGAGATCGATATCCTGCGGCTTCAGCGAGGCGGCAGCCAAGGCCTCCTTCGCCGCCGCCAACCCGAGGTCCGAGGTACGCTCGCCGTCGGCGGCGACATGCCTTTGCTTGATACCGGTCCGCTTGCGAATCCAGCTGTCGTCGGTGTCGACCATGCTGGACATCTCTGCGTTGGTGATAATGCGCTCGGGCAGATAGGCCCCGCAGGAAACCACTCTAGCGAGATGGACCATCAGCTTGCCACTGCCTTCACGTCGACAGCCCTACCGGTGGCGTTGGCGCAGTCCTTGGCAATGGTCTCGATCACTCCATGTTTCACCATGTCGATGGCCACGGATATCGCATGGGCGAATCCCAGAGCATCGGTGCCGCCATGGCTTTTGACAACGATGCCGTTCAGACCCAGGAAGACCGCACCGTTGTAACGCCTGGGGTCGAGTCTCTTGCGCAGCTTCTGCATCGCCTGGCGGGCCAGAAGATAGCCAAGACTGGCAAAGAGCGAAGAGCGGAAGGTCCGATTGAGGAACTCGCTGATGAGCTTGACCGTGCCCTCGGCCGTCTTGAGCGCCACGTTACCGGTGAAGCCGTCGGTCACGACGACATCGACGGTGCCACGCGAGAGGTCATCGCCCTCGACGAAGCCCTTAAAGCCCTCCGGGTCGAGGTGGGCGAGGCGCACCCTGGCTTCCTGCAGGGCCTCGTGGCCCTTGGTCTCTTCGGATCCCACGTTCAAAAGCGCATGGCTCGGGCTGGCGACACCCAGCACCGCGCGGGCAAAGGCCCGGCCCATGATCGAGAAGTCGACCAGGTTGCCGGCATCGCAGTGCACGTTGGCCCCCAAATCCAGCATCACGCTTTCCCCACGGTAGGTGGGAAAGAAAGACGCGATCGCCGGCCGGTCGATGCCGGGCATGGTCTTGAGCGCAATCTTCGACATGGCCATCAGGGCGCCGGTGTTGCCGGCCGAGACCACGGCCTCGGCGCGCCCTTCCTTCACCTCTTGAATGGCCAAGCGCATGGACGAGCGGCGACCGCTGCGCAAAGCCACCGACGGCTTGGCCTCGGCGGCGACCTTGTCGTCGGTGTGCTGAACCGTGGTCACTTCCTGGAGCTTCTTCATTTTTTCCAGGTGTGGCCGGATCTCGGCCTCTCGACCGATCAGCAGAAATTTTGCTTCGGGATGTCGCTGGCGTGCGATGTTGGCGCCTCTGACGACGATGGCCGGTGCTTTGTCACCGCCCATTGCGTCTAAGGCTATGGTCAGACTGGCGCTCACCCGCTGCCACTACCCTTCGTCTCTTGGCTCGGACCCCAGTCTAGGCCGGTCGCTGGCCGGGATCACGCTTTTCCGACTCTGGGACTTTCCGACCCCTGGGACTCTCCAACCCCCGGGACGCCCGACCGGGCCTTAGGCCGCCTCTACCTTGTCGATCACCTCGCGGCCGTCATAGTAACCACAGGCGCCGCAGACATGGTGCGGGCGCTTGAGTTCACCGCAATTGGCGCACTCGGCATAGGACGAGGCCGTGAGCGCATCGTGGGCGCGGCGCATGTTGCGACGCGATTTGGTCGTTTTCCTCTTCGGGACAGCCATCGTCGTTCTCTCTGGTTGGCAAATGCAGCCGCTAGCGGCGCGGCCTCGTTCAAGGCGCGCTTCATTAGCGGAAATCATCCGCAGGGGCAAGGCATGCTGCTATGCACCTATGGCCTAAGAGGGCCGAGTCAAGGGGTTAGCTTCCCTCATCCTTCCGCTTTGCCGCTGTGCGCAGAGCAGATAGCGCAGCAAAGGGACTCGCTTTCGGCGCGCTGGCACCTTCCGGCAACTGCGCGCCCGGCGAGCGTGGATAAGGATCGAGCGCCAGCGACAGCTGCTGCGTCACCTCCTCGCCTAGGTCGAGACCGCCTTCCGGCAGAGGCTCCGGGGACTCAGGCGTTACGTCAGCGCCCTCTTCGTCTTGTGGCGCCGCCCCCAGCCGGTAGTGCTGCTCAAAGTCTGCTTCAAGCGTCTCTTCGAAAGGCGCCAGCGTAACCACACAGACCTGCACCACCAAGGCACGGATACGTCCCCTCGTCACCAAGAGGCCCAGGTCCGGCTTGGCTTCGACACTGACCTTAGCATTGAGCGCCTTCACTGCCGGGATATCGAAGCGCTTGGCCAGGCCTTGGCATTCGGCCTCGGAGGCTTCGAGCTCCAGTTGCACCAAGCCGGCACCCAGGCGGTCGAGATTGAAAGGGCGCGAGAACTCCGGCTGATCAGTCATCGAGCGCTCCCGTCATGGCAGGATCGGGGAAGTTCGCCTTGCCTTCCCCCAAATCCGTCCAAGGCTGCTGCGCCAGCGCCTGCTCGGCGCGCTCGACATAGGCCGCCATTGCCGCCAAGGTCTCGTCAGCGACTTCCGTGGTGCCATAGAGATTGCGGCGCAGGACCTGGCAGAGCGCCTCACGGCCGCTATCAAGGGCCTTGTCGTAAGCGAGCGCCCGGCCATAGAAGCCTTCGATCATGCGTTTCACCCGGCGGCCGACACCGATATCCGAGGCGCCGAGTTCGCGCAGGTTCACATCCATATCGGCAAAGAAGACCTCCGAAAGGTCCTGGCCCAAGGCCTCGGCTACGTCGCCTTCACGGCGCAAGCGCCGCATGGTCAAGAAGACATGGATCGAAATCAGGTCGAAGCGCCCGTCCACGCTGTCGGGCACGCCTAGCTCGCTGTAAAAGTAGGGGGCCCTCCCCTGCTCTACCGCGCGCTCGTAGGCGGCCAAGCCGGCCTCTGAAAGTCCGCTCTTGCCAAAGAATCGCTTCAACACCGCTTCTCTCAACTCCCATTTCGCTGTGCTATGCTTGCCGGCGATATCAGCCGGCCAAGAGAGTCGCATTGAAGTGACTCCGCTCTTAGCGCTATGCAAGCGCATGCGACACTTTTAAGAGGAGAAGAGGGGTGGTGACAGCACTCCCGCGCGGAAAGGCAATTCTGGCCGCCGTCGCTTTGTGTCTTGCCTTGGCAGCCTGCTCGCAAGAGATCACGGTGCGAGGCAATATGCCCGACGTCGAGGACGTCATCGCCATCGAGCCTGGGATCTCCACCCGCTCCGAGGTCGCGCGCATCCTGGGCTCGCCGTCCACGGTCTCCAGCTTCAGAGACCGCACCTGGTACTACATCGGCCAGAAGCAGACCAAATTCGCCTTCCTCGATCCCGACGTGCTGGAGCGCTCGGTCCTGGTAGTTCAGTTCGACGACGTCGGCACGGTCAAGGACACCAAGATCTACACCTTGGAAGACGGCCAGTACGTCGAATTGGTCAGTCGCGAGACGCCCACCGAAGGCCGCGACTTCAGCATTCTGCAACAGCTGCTGGGCAACATCGGGCGCTTCGAGATGCCAGAGACAGGCGCAACCGGTGGCGGCAGCCCGGTCCCGCAGGTGCCAGGGCTCTAGGCTAAGAGACTAAAGAGCACGACGGTGACCGGCTGGCGTGGTGCCGAACTCTCGCTTGAAGGCCCGGGCAAAGGCGATCTCCGACTCATAGCCCACGCGTGAGGCGATCTCGGGGATCGAAAGCGAACGATCCCCTAAGAGCTGCTCGGCCGACAGCATGCGCCATTTGGTCAGATAGGCGATCGGCGCCAGGCCGGTCTTGCGTCGGAACTGCTCGGCAAAGGCGGTGCGCGACATGCCGGCCGTCGTCGCTAAGTCCCCCAAGACGAGAGGTTCATCCGGGTTTCTGTGAATTCTGGCGATGGCCCGCGAAAGACGCGGCTCCATAGCGCCCGCCAGAAAGGCGACCCGAGATCTGTCCTGCAATGCATAGCTTCTGAGGATCTGGATCAACAGCACCTCGGCCAAACGCTCGACAACGACTCCCGATCCGGGTCCTCGCTTGGCCGATTCCTTGATGAGAAGGGCCAGGATGTCTTGATCGACGTCCTGGGATTGCCTGGCGCGAAGCAGGATCTGGTCAGGAAGCCCCTCGACCAGCGGGTGATTGGCATGGCGCCGGTACTCGTAGTGCCCGCAGATCAAGCAGGTCGCTTGCTCGCCCTCCGCAAAAGGTGGCCGGCCATTGGCAAGCCCGTCTAAGACCGCACGCCCCGACAGCGGAGTTCGGCCTGCACGATCGGCCAAGACGTGGGCCTCGCCGTGCGGAAAGAGAAGGAGGTCGCCCGCCTGCAGCATCCAGGTCCGGCCGCCGACCTCGAGAACCGCACTGCCGTCGACCACGATGTGAAACTGGGCCACCTCGGACGCATCGATCGCCATCGCCCACGGCGCGTGAAAGCTTTGCTGAAAATAGAGGCAGCTCTTCAGCTCGATCATCCGGAATATGTCTTCGAGAATGTCCTGCAAGGCGTCCTCCGCCGCGGCTGAGAGCGATCTTCCCAATCTCCCGACCCTTAGCAAGTGATTTGGACGATCAGTCAGTAAATCCGCCCAAACGAGCATTCTCCGTTCCGATTGCATCGCGCAGGCTCTCAAGCGCCGCACCTCGCGGCACTTTCGAAACTCATAGGAGGCTTGCCATGCCCAGTGTCTTGTCCTTGCTCCGAACCAGCGCCCTGGCCCTCGCCTTGGTGGCGCCGACGGCCGCGATGGCGGAGAGCGGCTTCGACCCGAACAGTTCGGTCGTTCTCCCGGCCGATCAATTGGTCTACGTGAACCTCAATCCGGCGATCGCAATGGCTGCTGCCCATGGCGACAGAGCCGTCGGCGCGCACGGCAGCTTCGGACGCTTCCCGCCGGAGTTTATCACCCCCTTCCACACCCACAGCGGCGCTTACCACGCCATTGTCCTTCAGGGGGTAATGACCAATCCCTTCGAGGGTGAGGAGGCGCCACCGGAAATGCCTGCCGGGTCCTATTGGTACGTCCCCGCCCAAGCGGTGCACGCGACTGCCTGCGTCTCCAAGGAGCCCTGCCAGTTCTATTTCTATTCCGATAGCGGCTTCGACTTCACGCCGGTCGAATGAGCCCGTCTGCTAAAGGGCTATCGATCGGGCCCCTTCGGCACTCGTGGTGCGGATCAGACCACTGGTGCGTCCAACTTAGACAACCTTGAGGGCTTGAGGCTGCGGCTATAACATCCCTATACTATGCATCTTCGCGTTGGCGCCTACGATGATCGGGCGGCGTCCGCGATCGCCACGAGGGGTGGAGCCGCAGTTCTCATGCAGTTATCAAAGTTCTCAGACTATTCCTTGCGCGTGCTGATCTATCTCGGTGCCAAGAAAGAGGGCTTGAGCACCATAGAAGAAATCGCCGAGCGCTATGACATCTCCAAGGAGCACCTGCGCAAGATCGTGCACAATCTGACCACGACCGGCGTGGTCGAGGGAAAGCGCGGGCGCGGCGGCGGCCTTCGTCTCGCCAAGGCACCGGAAGAGATCAACGTCGGCGAGATCCTGCGCCAGACGGAAGAAAGCTATCTCCTGGTCGAGTGCTTCGCACCCGCCAACAACGGTTGCCAGATCGCCGGCGCCTGCCGTCTGGCCTGGATCCTGCACGAGGCTCTCACAGCATTTCTGGAGGTCCTGGATCGCTACACCTTGGCCGATATTCTGTCGGTGGGGCAGCCTTTGATGGAACGGCTTGGCCTAGCCGAAGAGGTCAAGACCTAACCTGACACCTCGTCATCACGAGGATCGCAAGCCGGGACGTGAACTGGCGTCCGATCGAGCCTGCCTTTCCCGTATGACAGGCCGATTCTCGCTATCCCGAAGCGTGACGGTCTGCCAATTGCAGCAGGTTCGGCAAGGGACGCGATGGCGGGGCCAATTCTGGTCCTCTGTGGTTTCAGCTCGACTGCTCTGGCACACTGCGGCTTGAACGGCGCGTACGTCGAGAACACATTCGTTGGCAGAAATGCAAACGGAGAATCTGGGTTCATAGTGACTTTGCGTTGCCCGCAAGAGCCGGGCGGACTGCGGGAGCGATGGTATGGCAAGACCCACGGCGTTGGCTTTTCTCTGCGCTTTCTCATTGATTTTCGGTTCGTTTGCCATGGCAGACGAGCGGGCCGTGCCCCAAGCCTGCAGTGCGGCGGACTCCGAGGCCTGCCTCAGGGCTATCTTGGATCGAGCGCAGAACTTTGCCTTGTCGGCTCCGCAAGACGGGGCGCGCGAGGGTGCTCTGCGCACGGTGGCAGCGGTCCAAGCCAGAAGCGGCGATATCGCGGGAGCTCTCGCCAGCGCCGCGGCAATCGATGACGAGCAGATGCGTAATGCCGCCGTGACACATGCGGCGGTCACGCAGGCCCGGAACGGCGATGCCTCGGGCGCGCTCTCGACCCTAGGCGCGCTCGAGAAGGGACCGGATCTAGCCTATGCCCTCTTCGAGGTGTCGGCCGCGCTTGCCCAGGCGAGCGACTACGACGGGGCGCTGCAGGTGGCGAAGCGCCTCGGCGCATCTGTTGAGCGGGCCTCTGCCATTTCCCTTGTCGCCCAAGCGCAAGCCGGGATCGGCGATTATGCAGGCGCCCGCGCCACCGCCACTGCAATCAAAGTGAAAGACGTGCTCACCCAGGCTCTGGTGGTCATCGCGCAGACCGAGGCCAATGCGGGTGACTACGCGGCGGCTGAAGCTGCGCTCGATGGGATTGACGATCCCTATGCCCGAGATCAGGTCCTGGCCACGATCGCATCTGGCCTTGCCTTTAGCGCTAAAGCGGATGCGGCATTGGCAACAGCCCGGCGCATCGGCGATTCTGAATTGCGTGATCGTGCCCTCCATCTCTTGGTGGTGGCGCGAGCGAACGCCGAAGACTTTGCGGCCGCCCTCGCGCTCATAGGCGAGATCGGAGGTGATCTGCAGCGAGCTTCCAGCCTGAGCCGGGTCTCGGGCCTGCAGGCAGTCGCAGGAGATCTCGACGGAGCGCTGGGCACAGCCCGGCGCATCGCCGACCTGGCCGCACGGGTTGACAGCTTGCGCGCTATCGCCGGCCAAGTGGCGAGTAGTCAGCCGGACGCCGCCCGCCAGATCCTTATCGAAGCAGTGGGGACCGCAGGCGTAATCGCCGACGAGCGGCTCCGCGAGGCCATGCTGACGAGCCTGGCGCGCTCGCAAGCCTCGGCGGGTTTTCCGGATCTCGTGGCTGCGCTGGTCGAACGAGCGCCGCCGGGTATCGACCGCGACACAAGACTGCACTCTCTGGTGGAAGGCCATCTTGCCAAGGGGGACTTTGAGGCCGCGCGCTTGGCGGCCAGCGAGATCGACTATGTGGAGATAGAGGCGACGGCCTTGCTGGATATCGCCAAGGCCGAGGCCGGCGGCGGGCCACTTGGCGATGAGGCCGTTTCCGCGGTCCAGGCCCTGGCTGAGAGTCAGTCAGATGCTTGGCTTGCCGATCGCGTCCGGGGCAATCTTGCTTTGACCCTTGGCGACAGTGGCAGTCCCTCTGAGGGCCTTGCGGTGGGCGGGGCCATTGCCGATGAAGAGCTGCGCGGGCGAACCGAAGGCTTTCTGGCCAGACTGCAAGCGGAGGCCGGGCAGCTGGACGCGGCGCTGGAGACGACCCGCGCCATCACCAACGAATTGGCCCGTGTCGATGCCTTGCGCCAGATTGCCCTTAGGCGAGTCAAGGAGGGTGACTTCGCGGCGATCTTTGCAGCGATGGAGGCTATGCCGAATGATGCCGACCGTGCCTCCGCCTTGGCCATTATCGCGATGGAGCTCATGGAGCGGCGGCAGTGAAGGGCGGACGCTTGCCTCCGCGCTGCAAGCAGCGACGCTGAGCACCTCCGGACAGCTTGCTCAAATGATCGCGTGACGGACCTTGGCGGATACCCATTCGCTCAAGACCACGGTGGCCAGGATCACGATGAAGATCAGGGTCACCTGCGGCCAGGCGAGGACATTCAGCGAGGCTTGCAGCTGTAGGCCGATGCCGCCGGCGCCCACGAGGCCCAGGATGGTCGATTCACGGATGTTGATGTCCCAGCGGAAGACGGCGATGCCGAAGAAGGCCGGCAGGACCTGCGGGACGATGGCGTAGTCGATCACCTGCGCGCCGCTGGCCCCGGTGGCGCGCACCGCTTCCACCTGCGTGGCGTCGATCTCTTCGATGGATTCGTAGAGCAGCTTGGCGACGAAGCCGATGGAGCGCAGGCCGATGGCGATGACGCCGGCCAGCAGGCCGGGGCCGATGATGGCCACCAGCAGAAGGGCCCAGATCAGCGAATTGATCGAGCGCGAAGCAACGATGATTAGCAGCGCCAGAGGCCGCACCAGCCTGGCGCTGGGCGTGGTGTTGCGGGCAGCCAGGAAGGCGACCGGCACGGCGATGACGATGCCCAGCAAGGTGCCGAGCGTAGCGATGTTGAGGGTATCCCATAAGGGCTCCCACAAGCGGTCCATGTAGGACCAGCGCGGCGGCACCATGCGGCTGCCCAAGTCGGCCGCCTGACTGGGAGCGTCGTAGACGAAGGCCCAGATGGTGCCCTCCGTCATTACCTTCCAGCAGTAGACGAAAAGCGCCGCCAGGAAGAGCCAGCCGCCCCACAGCAGCAACCTGCCCTTGGGGGTGCGGTGCTGCCAGACAGGCGTCACCCGTGCGCCGCTCATTGCACCCACTTTCGCACGTGCGAGGAGCTGTACTCGGCCAGCATGACGATCAGAATGATGATGATCAGGATGGCGCCCGCGGAATCGTACTCGTAGCGGTCGATGGCGGTGTTCAAGGTGGCGCCGATGCCGCCGGCGCCGACAATGCCGATCACCGCCGACTCGCGGAAGTTGATGTCGAGGCGATAGAGCGACAGGCCGATCAGACGCGGCATGACCTGCGGCTGGACGGCGTAGTTCACCAGTTGCCACCAGTCGGCACCGGTGGCGCGGATCGCCTCGGCTTGAGATTCGTCGATGTCCTCGATGTCCTCGGCCAACAGCTTGGCAAGGAATCCGATGGTGGCGAAGGAGAGCGTGAGGAAACCGGCAAAGGGCCCGAAACCGAACATGGCGACGAAGAGGATGGCGATGATGATCTCTTGGAAGGAGCGCGAGACGGCGATGATGGCGCGGCAAAGGAAATAGACCGGCGCCGGCGCCAGGTTGCGCGCGGCCCCGATGCCGATCGGCACCGAGATCGCGATGCCGACGACGGTAGAGGTGACCGTCATGGTCAGGCTTTCGACCAAGCCGACCTGGATGTCCCCCCAGCGGCTGGTGAAGTCCGGCACCAGGAAGCCCTCGATGAAGCGCCAGCCACGCTCCAACCCCTCGTAGACCCTGACCCAATTCACCTGGATCGATCCGATCGCCAAGAGGAAATAGATCAGCGCACCGCCGTAGATGATGCTGCGCCAAGCCCGGCTCTGGATCAGGATCGGCGGACGGCGCCAACGGCGCCGGGCAATCTCTGCCGACACCTAGCGGCTCCCCGCCATGCGATGCTCCTGCGCCAAGCTCTCGTGCTCTGGCCTCGCGGTCCTCGTCCGCGGTACGGCGCATCTGCGCCCAGTCCTCTTCGCCGTAAATCTCGGTCAGCGCAGTCTCGTCGAGCTCGCCGGCCGGGCCGTCGAAAACGATCAAGCCCGCGCGCAGGCCGACGATGCGCTCGGTGAAGCCTTGGGCCAGGACCACGTCGTGAATGTTGATGATCGCAGGTAGATTGCGTTCAGCGCAGATCTCCTGAATGAGGCGCATGATCTGGCGCGAAGTCTTGGGGTCGAGCGAGGCGGTGGGCTCGTCGACCAGCAGGAGGTCGGGGTCCTGCTCCAGCGCCCTGGCGATACCGACGCGCTGGCGTTGACCGCCGGAGAGCGCGTCGGCCCGCTTGTCGGCATGCTCGGCCAGACCCACCCGGTCCAGAAGCGCAAAGGCCTTGTCGATGTCGGCCTGAGGAAAGCGACGCGTGAAGGAGCGCCAGAAGGGCACGTAGCCCAGCCGACCGGAGAGCACGTTCTCCATCACCGTCAGGCGTTCGACTAGGGCGTACTCCTGAAAGATCATCCCGATCCGCCGGCGAACGGCGCGCAGCTGGACTGCGCGGCAGGCCGGTGATCTCGGTGTCGCCGATGAAGATCTTGCCGGCAGTCGGCTCGACCAGACGGTTGACGCAGCGGATCAAGCTCGACTTGCCGGCGCCCGAGGGGCCGATCAAGCCCAGGACCTGACCGGCCGGAACCTCGAAGCTGACCCCCTTCAAGGCCTTGTCTCCGGTCTTGTAAGCCTTGGTCAGTCCGTCGATCCGCAACACTGCTCAACGAGCCCCCGACTTCGTCCTAAGGCGGCTGCCGCGGCGCTTCGTCCAAGCACCGCGGCAGGAAACTACCCGCCCCTCTACTGACAGGCGTAGGAGACCCCGTTGGCCTCGTCAATCTTGCGGATCACCGCCCAGTGATCCTTGAAGGTGATGGGAATGAACTGGGCCTCGCCCGACTTTGAGAACTCCTCCTCCAGGGAGCTGCCCTCCCAGGGGAAGCTGAAGAAGGCCTCTTGGATCTTCTCCTGCAGCTCGGGCGTCAGGTTGTGGGCGACGCCATAGCCGGTGGTCGGGAAGGTCTGCGACTTGTATGAGCGAGACCAGCTGGTCCGGCGTGACGACATCGCGCCTGATCATGCGGGCCAGCACCGAGTTGGCGATGGCGGCCGCCGGGTAGTCCTTGTTGGCGACGCCCAGAATCGAGTTGTCGTGCTTGCCGGAGAAGACCGGCTCGAAGTCCTCGCCCGGGATCATGCCGTAGTCGGCCCTTCAGAATCGCCGAGGGCGCCTTGAAGCCGGAGTTCGAGGTCTCCGAGGTAAAGGCCATCTTACCGCCCTTGATGTCCTCGACCTTCTCGATGCCGGAGCCCGGATAGGTCAGGATCTCCATCTCGTAGCCGAAGGAACCATCGGCAGAGGCCATGATGGTGAAGGGCCGGAAGCCGGCGCAGGCCCACCGCCAGCGGGTTGGATCCGGTGTTGAATCCGGCGATGTGCAAAGCGCCCGGCGCGCATGGCCTCGATCTGGGCTGCGTTGGACTGCACCGGGAAAAACTGCACCTTCTTGCCGGTCTTTTCCTCCAGATGCGCCAGGAAGTCCGACCAGGCCTCTGCATAGACCGCCGGATCCTCGACCGGCGTGTAGGCGAAGATCAAGGTGCTCGGATCCACCTGCTGAGACGCGTCGGCGGGGATGTCGGCGATCAGGTCGCCGTCGTTGTCGGTGTAGCGGCTGTCCAGCGTGAAATCGGCTGCGGCCGGGAAGGACAAGCCCAGCACGCCGATGATGGCCAACAGGGTACGATAGGGTGCTTGCTGCATAAGTGTTCCTCCTTGTTCGAAGCAGGTGTTTCTTAGTTGATGATTGACTACGACGTTATGACAGTCGGCGGTCCCCTCCCTAGCAGAATCGTTCCGGATGCTGTCCGCCCCGACCCTTTGGCGTCATTGGCTGCGCAATCCGGCCGCAAAAGTGGCAGCCTGGTCGAGCCTCTCCAGGTCGAGGCCGGTCTCATAGCCCTCCGCGTCCAGCATGCGGGCAACCAGGCGGGTATCGACGTTGCCCTTGGCGCCCGGCGCATAGGGGCAGCCGCCGAGGCCGCCCACAGCCGCGTCGAAGGTCCTCAGCCCCTTCTCCAAACTCACCTCGATGTTCTCCAGGGCACGATTGCGGGTGTCGTGGTAGTGCCCGGCCAGCTTTTCCGCCGGAACGACCGCTAGCACGGCATCCAACATGGCGGCGATGCTCTCCGGCGTGCCCGAGCCGATGGTGTCGCCCAGCGAGATCTCGTAGCAGCCCATCGCCAGGAGGGCGGCCGCCACCTCAGAGACCTTCTCCGGTGGCGTCGGACCGTCATATGGGCAGTCGGCCACGCAAGAGACATAGCCCCTGACCGGAATGCCATCGGCCTCGGCCGCCGCCATCACCGGCTTGAAGCGCTCCAAACTCTCGGCGATGGAGCAGTTGATATTCTTCTGGCTGAAGCCTTCCGAGGCAGCGCCGAATATCGCTACCTCGTCGGCTTTGGCTGCTTTGGCAGCTTCGTAACCTTTCATGTTAGGTGTTAGGACAGCATAGCAAATACCTGATCTACGAGATATTCCAGCCATCACTTCCGCCGCATCAGCCATTTGCGGCACCCACTTGGGCTGACGAAGCTGGTGACCTCGATTTTCTCGAATCCGCAGGCCGACAGCAGATCGACCAGGCGGATCTTGTCCGCCGTGGCGATCTGCTGCTTTTCGTTCTGGAGCCCATCTCTGGGGCCCATCTCGAAGAGGATGACGGGCTCAGCCATTGCCGCCGCGCCATAGCAGCAGGCTGCCGGCAGCCACGATCAGGTGACTGCGCCGGCGAATGCCGGGCTCATTTCGCCAAAACCCACCCAAAACAGAAGGTTGCATCGCGTTCTTGCTCACGTCTTCGGTTCCTCTACCGGGGCGACCTCCGCCGCTTCCTCGCAAGCCTGCTGGCGCAGGACCCGGCGGATAATCTTGCCGGTCGTCGTCAATGGCAAGCCCTCAAGAAAGCTGACCTCGCGCGGGTACTCGTAAGCAGCCAATCGGGTCTTGACCCAGGACTGGACTTCCGCCGCCAAGGCCTCGCCGGGCTCGACCCCGTCGGCAGGCACGACATAGGCCTTGACGATCTCCGTGCGCAGCGGATCGGGCTTGCCGACCACGCCCGCCATCTTCACCGCCGGATGGGCGATCAGGCAGTCCTCGATCTCGCCGGGGCCGATGCGGTAGCCTGACGAGGTGATGACGTCGTCGTCGCGGCCGACGAACCGAAACCAGCCCGCTTCGTCGCGAACGCCCGTATCGCCGGTCAAGAGCCAGTCGTTGGCGAACTTGGCCTTGGTCGCCTCCGAATTGTTCCAGTAGCCGAGGAACATGACGGGATCGGGCGCCTTGACGGCGATGTTGCCCATCGTGCCGTCGGGCAGCGGCTGGCCTTCCACGTCCACCACGGCCAGCTCGTGCCCCGGTACCGCCGGCCCCATGATCCCCGGCCGCGCCGGCATCAGGACCGAGCAGGAAGAGACGATCACGTTGCACTCGGTCTGGCCGTAGAACTCGTTGATGGTCACTCCGAAGACGCGGCGGCCCCACTCGATCAGCTCGCTGCCGAGGGTCTCGCCGCCGCTGCCGATGGAGCGCAGGTTCATGCGCCAGCGCCGCTCCGGCGCTTCGACGCCGCGCATCATCTTGAGAGCCGTGGGCGGGATGAAGGCGTTGCGGATGCCTTGGCTCTCGATCAGCGCGAAGGCGGCCTCGGCGCTAAACTTGGCGAAGCGGCAGGCCACCACCGGCACGCCGTGATGCAAGGCCGGCAAGAGCACATCCAGAAGGCCGCCGATCCAGGCCCAGTCGGCAGGCGTCCAGATCTTGTCGCCAGGCTGCGGAAAGAGGTCCTGGCTCATTTCCACGCCCGGCAGATGGCCCAGCAGCACGCGATGAGCATGCAAGGCGCCCTTCGGCTGCCCCGTGGTGCCGGAGGTGTAGATCAGGATCGCCGGATCCTCCGCGGTGGTGACGACCGGCTGGAAGGCGCTCGACTGCCCGGCCATTTCGCTCGCGAGGTCGCGGCAGCCATCGACTGTTCCCTCCGCGACGAAGATTTCCTTGAGGTCCGGCAGGCGCGCGCGCAGACGGGCCAGCTTCTCCGCCCCTTCGCGATTGGTGATCACCGCCTTGGCTCCGGCGTCGCTCAAGCGAAAGGCCAAAGCCTCCTCGCCGAACAGCATGAAGAGGGGAATCGAGACCGCTCCCAGCTTGTGGGCGGCAATATGCGCCAAGGCGGCCTCGGGCATCTGCGGCAGCAACACGCCGACACGATCGCCACGCTCGACGCCACTGGCCGCCAAGAGGTTGGCCAGTCGGTTCGAGCGATCGCGCAGTGCCCCGAAAGTGACCTCCTCTACCCTATCGTCGGGCCTGACATAGACAATGGCCAGGCGCGCAGGGTCACGCTCGGCCCAGCGGTCACAGACGTCGACGCCGATGTTGTAGTGCTCCGGAATCTCCCAGCGGAACTGCTCTGAGAGCTCTTGGAAGGTCTCAGCGCGCGGCAGCATCGTCCGGTTCCTCGAGGGTGATCAGGATGGCCCCCTCCTCCACCTGCTCGCCGGCTGCGACACGCACGGCCTCCACTACGCCGTCGCGGGGCGAAGTCAGGCTGTGCTCCATCTCATGGCCTCTTCGACCAGCAGCACCTGGCCCTTGGAGACAGTCTCGCCGGAGGCAACCTTCACCAACAGCACGCGGCCCGACATGGGCGCGCTGACGCTGTTGCCGGCGCCGGCACTGTCGCTCTCACCGGCCAAGCGGTCCGGCAGGCCGAAAGACCAGGCCCGCCCCTTCAAGAAGAGCGTGATGCCGCCATGCCAAGGCGCCAGCTCGACCGCTTGGCGCCGTTCGCCGAAGTCCAGCACCGCCCGCCCCTCGCCGACCTGTGCCACCGCGACCTGGGAAGCCCCTTCCGGCAGAGAAATGCTGTAGCGCCGGCCATCGAAGGTGATTTCGATCTCCTGGTCGCTGCCGTCTCGCTCCAAGTGCACCACCTGCTTGGCCCCGCCCCAGAGCCGGAAGCCGGTCAGCTGATCCCAAGGGTCGTCGTGCGCCGGCTCTTCCAGCGCACCGGCGGCAAAGAGGGCGGCAGTGCACCAGGCATCCAGCGGCAAGTCCTCTTCGCCTGCCAGAAGACTCTCCAGATCACGTTCGATCAGGCCGGTGTCGACCTCACCGGCGGCAAAGCCGGCATGGCGGGCGAGTGCCGCAAGAAAGGCGACATTCGTCGTGCAGCCGTCGACGCGCACGGCTTCCAGCGCCCGGTGGAGGCGGGCCAAGGCCTGCGCGCGGGTGTCGCCGTGTGCGATCAGCTTGGCGATCATGGGATCGTAGTGCGGCGTAATGGCGTCGCCCTGGCGCACGCCGGTGTCGATCCGGATCCCCGATTGCTCCTGCGGAAAGGAGAGACGGCGCAAGGGCCCGACGGCAGGAAGGAAGCCCTTGGCGGCATCCTCCGCATAGATGCGGGCTTCGAAAGCATGCCCCTGGATCGCAAGTTCATCCTGGGTCAGCGGCAAGATGCCACCGGCAGCCACGCGCAATTGCCAGGCGACCAGGTCCTGGCCGGTGATCATCTCGGTCACGGGATGCTCGACCTGCAGGCGCGTGTTCATCTCCATGAACCAGAAACCGTCGGGCCTCAGGCCTTGCGAGCCGTCGGCGATGAACTCCACGGTGCCGGCGCCCTGGTAGCCGATGGCCAGCGCCGCCTTCACCGCAGCCGTGCCCATGGCCGCGCGCACCTCCTCGCTCATGCCCGGCGCCGGCGCCTCTTCGATCACCTTCTGGTGGCGGCGCTGCAGCGAGCAATCGCGCTCGAAGAGATAGACGGCATTGCCATGGCTATCGGCGAAGACCTGGATCTCGACGTGCCGAGGCTGCGTCACGTACTTCTCGATCAGCACGCGCCCGTCGCCGAAGGCGTTCTGCCCCTCGCGCCGGGCGCTTTCCAAGGAAGCGGCGAAGTCAGCGGGATCCTCCACGCGCCGCATCCCCTTGCCGCCCCCGCCGGCGACCGCCTTGATCAGCACAGGGTAGCCGATGCGCCCGGCTTCTCCGGCCAGCAGTTCCGGATCCTGATCGGCCCCATGGTAGCCGGGAACGACAGGAACGTTAGCCTTTTCCATCAGAGCCTTGGCAGCGTCTTTTAATCCCATGCGCGGATTGCCGAGGCAGGCGGGCCGATGAAGATCATACCGGCCTCCTCGCAGGCCTCGGCGAAGCCGGCATTCTCCGACAGAAAGCCATAGCCAGGGTGGATCGCCTGGGCGCCGGACCGCTTGGCGACCTCGAGGATCTTGTCGGCCTTGAGGTAGCTCTCTCCTACCGGGGCGGGGCCCAGGCGCCAAGCCTCGTCGGCCATCTCGACATGGCGCGCCCGGGCATCGGCGTCGGAATAGACCGCGACGCTGGCGATGCCGAGCGAACGGGCGGTCTCGATGACCCGGCAAGCGATTTCGCCGCGATTGGCGATCAGGATCTTGTCGAACATGACCACCCCCTACATCCGGAAGACGCCGAAGCGCGTCGGCTCGATCGCCGCATTGAGGCTGGCCGACAGCGAGAGGCCCAAGACGTCGCGGGTCCGCGATGGCGGAATAATGCCGTCGTCCCAAAGGCGCGCCGAGGAGAAGAGCGGATGGGCCTGCGCTTCGAACTGATCGAGGATCGGCTGCTTGAAGGCCGCCTCCTCCTCTGCCGACCAACTCCCCCCCCTTGCCTCGATCCCGTCACGGCGCACAGTAGCCAGGACGCCGGCCGCCTGCTCGCCGCCCATCACTGAGATCCGCGCGTTGGGCCACATCCACAAGAAGCGCGGGCCATAGGCGCGCCCGCACATGCCGTAGTTTCCGGCCCCGAAGGAGCCGCCGACGATCACCGTGAACTTGGGCACCTTGGCCGTGGCGACGGCGGTCACCAGCTTGGCGCCGTCCTTGGCGATGCCGCCCGCCTCGTACTTCTTCCCGACCATAAATCCGGTAATGTTCTGCAAGAATAACAAGGGGATACCACGTTGAGTGCAGAGCTCTATGAAGTGCGCGCCCTTTAGGGCGCTTTCGGAGTAGAGCACGCCGTTGTTGGCGATGATCCCGATCGGATAGCCCCAGATGCGGGCGAAGCCGCACACCAAGGTGGTGCCGTAGAGCCGCTTGAACTCGTCCAGCTCCGAGCCGTCGACGATGCGCGCGATGATCTCGCGAATTTCGTAGGGGCGCTTCAGGTCAGGCGGCAGGATGCCGTTGATCTCCTCCGGATCGTGGAGTGGCGCTACCGGGGTTTCACGTGAAAGCCTGCCCTGCTTCTGCCAGTTGAGATTGGCGACGATGCGCCGTGCCATGGCCAGCGCGTGGGCGTCGTTCTCCGCATAGTGGTCGGTGACACCCGACTGGCGCGAATGCACATCGGCACCCCCCAGTTCCTCCGCCGTCACCACCTCGCCGATCGCCGCCTTCACCAGCGGCGGGCCGCCGAGGAAGATGGTGCCCTGGTTGCGCACGATGATGCTCTCGTCCGACATAGCCGGCACATAGGCGCCGCCCGCCGTGCAGGAGCCCATCACCACAGCGATCTGGGGAATGCCCCTGGAGGAGAGGTTGGCCTGGTTGTAGAAAATCCGGCCGAAGTGCTCGCGGTCGGGAAAGACCTCGTCCTGATTGGGCAGGTTGGCCCCGCCGGAGTCGACGAGATAGAGGCAAGGCAGGCGGTTCTCGGCGGCGATCTCCTGCGCGCGCAGGTGCTTCTTGACGGTCACCGGATAGTAGGTGCCGCCCTTCACCGTGGCGTCATTGCAGACGATCATGCACTCGACGCCGGAGATACGGCCGATGCCGGTGATCATACCGGCCGAGGGCACCTCGTTGGCGTAGAGGTCCCAGGCGGCAAAGCGGCCGATCTCCAGGAAGGGAGAGCCCGGATCGAGCAGCCGGCTAACCCGCTCCCGCGGCAGTAGCTTGCCGCGCGAGAGGTGCTTTTGCCGTGCCCGTTCACCGCCACCGGTCCTGATCGCCTGGCTCTTCTCCTCCAGATCGTCGAGGGCGGCCTGCATGGCCGCCAGGTTCGTCTTGTAGTCTTCAGACCGCCGGTCGACGCTGGAAGAGAGGGTACTCATCGAGTGTCCTGATCCTTGCTGCTCCCCGTCACGCAAGGTTCCACAGCGCATGGCCCGTTTCAACGTAGCATCTGTCGCGTCAGGCGTGCAGGCGCGCGGCATCTCCCTCGATGGCGAATAGCCTGCCGGACGCAGGCTCCACCATGGCTGCCTCGCCGGCCAGGAAAAGAGCCGCCGCCGCAATCAATCCCTGTTCCCGCATGGCGCGTGCACCTGCAAGCCCCGATGCCAAGGCCTCTCGAGCCTCCGCAGTGGCGAGCCTGCCGACCGCTGTCGTCACCAAACGCTCGCCCAGATCGCTATCGGGGTCCAGGCAAGAAGCCGGCGCCCGCTCGATGCCCGGGTGGCCGGGCAGGTCGACGGCGTTCGCGATCAAGGTGGCGGCAACGTCGGCTTCGGCCGCAGTACGAGCCAGCACGGTCACCGAGTCGGCGATGCCGAGCGAGTGGCTGCGCCCGCGCCATCCCGAAGTCGCCATGCCCCGAACCTGGTCCTCGAACGCTATCGAGATGTGGCCGGCAGCACCCGCGATGGCTGCCTCCATCCGGGCTCCCGGAGTCAGATGAAAGGCAGCGTCGCCACCGTTGTTGACATAGGCACGGGCCAAGGTGCGGCCGGCGATCATTGCAGCGAGAATCTCGTCCGCCACCGCGCCGGCAACCGCCGCCATGGCCGTGACGAAGCAGGGCAGATGCGCCTTTCCCGCGGCCAACATGGCGCGCGCCACCTCGCCCGCAGGCTCGGGCGTATCGGCTGCCAGCGCACGGCGCAGCAGCGGCAGTTCCGCCACCAGCTCTTCGAGAATGGTCTCGAAACGAGCGGCCGCCTGTCGATAGGCGGACGCCACCTCCTCGCTATCGCCGAAGGCCTCGACGATAAGGTCGATGGGGCCGTGATGCAGATGCAGCCGACGGCCGTCGGCAAGCAGGGCGGCTTGCGCTCCCCTCACCTGCCCGTCCGTGCCGACAAGGCAGGCCAGGCGGAGCTCTCCGTCGTCGCCAGTCCGCGCTTGCCGGCACCGTACTCGCCGCCGCGTGCCAGGATATCGTCGACCGTGCGGATGGCGGCGGCATGACCGCCCAGCACCTCATAGGCCTTGCGGCTCAAGGTGAACTCGATGGGCGCCACCAGGGCCGGCGTGGGTACGTAGCCGAAGGCGCGGTCCGGCAGGCGGCTCACGTCCACCATGAACGTGATGCCCCCGCCCGGCCAGACATAGACCGGCGCACCGCCGCAGGTGACCAGCGTCTCCAGGCCCTGCACCGAGCGGGTCAGCTGCACCGGGTTCTCCGTCACCCCGGCCCGAAGAGAGCCGCCGGCGCCACCCATGAAGAGCACCGTGCAGAGCGCCGGCTCGCAGTTCTCGTCGATCAAACGGACCGATTTCTGCAGAGTCTCCGGCAAGGGCTGCTTCATCGGCTGCAGATCGTCGTCCAGCACGAAATAGCTGAACTGCTCGCCGGTGGTGGAGACCATCAGCATGGTGAGGCCGGGCCTGGCCCCTTTCTTGGGATTGAATGGCCCCAGGATATCCAGCGGGTCGTCAATGTCCGCCCCGCCCCAGCCTTGGCCAGGCTCGGCCACCTTGAAATAGCGGCCGGGCGTGGAGCGGCGGCCTTGGATGTTGATCCCGGTATCCGGCCAGCCCAGCACCTTGCCGGCCTGATGCTCGGAGACTACGCCGGTGATGTGGTCGTCGACCACCACCACCCTCGTCGACCTTGTCCTTCCACTGGGTCGCGAACATGCCAATGGTGGCAGAGCCGCAGCCCACCCGCATGCGCGCCTCGGCCTTGCCGTCGACCACAGGCGGGGCACCGGCCTCCACCACCACCTCCGAGCCTTCGTCGATGGTCAAGGTCACCGGCTTGCGGTTGCAGAGGTCGAGCAGGGTCTGACAGGTGACGCGCCCCTCGGCCTTGGAACCTCCGGTCAGGTGCCTGACGCCCCCCAAAGACAGCATCTGCGAGCCATACTCGCCGGTGGTGACGTGACCAACAGGTTCGCCGGAGGCCCGCACCGTCGCCTGCTCCGGGCCCAGGTGGCGATCGGTGTCGACCTTCACCTTCACCCCGCAGTAGCTGAAGATTGCTTCGGTCACCACGGTCACCAGGTCGGCGCCCTCGACGGCGCGGCTGACGATGAAGGGGGCCGGCTTGTAGTCGGGGTAAGTGGTGCCGGCACCGATTGCGGTGATGAAGCGCTCCGCCGCCGGCACGATCTCGCCGTCCCAGGCCTCTTCCTCCTGCAGGAAGGGCACCAGCTTGCCGCCGCCGTCGCGGGTCTGCTCCAGGATGGTGAGCGGATCGCAGCGCACGATGCGGCCGCCCTCGTTGGCATAGCGGTCGCAAGCGCCGCTCTTGCCCTCGGCGATGTAGCACATGACCGGACAGGCATCGCAGCGGATCTTCTCGGGCTTTGGCGTGCTCATCGGCCGGCCTCCGCAGCTTCGATGGCTTCGAGAACGCGGTGCGGCAAGGCCGGCAATCGGGGTGATGCGCGCACCGGTGGCATGGCGAATGGCGTTGAGGATCGCCGGCGCGGTCGGGATCAGCGCGTGCTCGCCCAGCCCCTTGGCGCCGAATGGCCCCTCAGGGTCCGGTTTTTCGATCAGGATCGAGCGGATCTCCGGCACGTCGCCGATCGAGGGGATGAGGTAGTCGTGCAGATTCTCGGTGCGCCCCGGCAGGTACTCCTCCATCAGCGCCATGCCGATCCCTTGGGCGATGCCGCCCTCGATCTGGCCCTCGGCCAGAACCCGGATTGATCACCCGTCCGAGATCGTGGGCCGCGGTGAAGCGCAAGAGCTGCACCGTGCCGAGCGCCCGGTCGACCCTGAGCTCCACTATCTGCGCGCCATAGCCATAGACGGCGTAGGGCTTGCCCTGCCCCTTCTCGTCAAGGGTCGTGGTCGGCGGGTCGTAGGTCTCCTCGGCGCGGAAGACATAGCCCTCGGGGTCCGCCTCGAGCGAGCCGAGGTCCAAGGCGCGGGAGGTACCGGCCTCGCTGACCGTCAGCTCTGCCTTCGCCAGGGAGAGCGTCGCGTCGGAAGAGACATTGGCATGCCGCAGTATCACGGCCCGCAGCGCCTCGGCCGGCCTGCTGCGCAGCCTTGCCCGTCCACATAGGTCTGGCGCGAGGCGGAAGTCTTGCCGGCATCGGGCGTCACCGCCGTGTCGCCGCCGATCAGTCGGAAGCAGCCGATCGGCAAGCCCAGGGCGTCGGCACAGATCTGGGTGATGACCGTGTTGGCGCCTTGACCGATGTCCGCAGCGCCCTGGTGCAGCACGACCTCGCCCATCGCGGTGATTCCGACCTTGATGGTCGAGGGATTGGGGCAGCGAGGTGTTTGCCGCAGCCATACCAGCAGGAGGCCACGCCCACGCCTTGACGCAGCGGGCCGCTCTCGGCCTCGTTGAAGGCGGCGGCGGCAAGCAGCGCCTCCTGCCAGGGTGCCTCCAGCGCCTCCAGGCACTCGACGATGCCAACCCCCGCTTCCAGCAGCTGCCCGGTGGCGGTCACTGCGCCGTCTCGCATGGCATTCAACTTGCGGAAGGCCAGGCGATCCTGCCCCAGTTTGAGCGCCAGCTCGTCGTAGAGCGTTTCCTGCAGAATGGCCGCCTGAGGCACGCCGAAACCACGGAAGGCGCCGGACGTGGGTCCGTTGCTATGGATCGCCCTGCCGATCGCGCGGTAGTTGGGCACCACGTAGGGCCCGGAGGCATGCACCGGCACGCGGTTGGCAACTGTGGGCCCCCAGCTGGCATAGGCGCCGGTGTTGAAATCCCCCTCGAATACCATGCCCGGTGACCTTGCCCTTGCCATCGGTGGCGATCTCGGCGCGCATGCTGCCCGGATGGCGCTTGGTGGTCGACGTCATGGATTCGCGGCGGCTGTAGACCAAGCGCGCCGGCCGCCCCGTCTTCAGCGCCACCAGGCCCACCAGCGGCTGCAGCGAGACGTCGAGCTTGGCGCCGAAGCCGCCGCCGGTTGCGGCCGGAATGATCCGCACCCGCTCTTCCGGCAAGCCCAGAAACGGCTGCGGTTGTCGCTGCGGTCCATGCCGGGTGCCTGGGTGCAGGCCCGCACCACCAGCCTGTCGCCCTCCATCCAAGCGGTCCCGGCCTCGGGCTCGATGTAGGCATGCTCGACATAGGCGGTCTCGATGCATCCTTCGGCCCTATGCGCTGCTACAGCCAGCGCCGCTTCCGGGTTCCCCCGCTCGACGAATCCCTGCGTCAGGAGATTTCCCGGACGCTCTTCGTGCAGTTGCGGCGCCGATTCGGCCTTGGCGGCCTCGGTGGTCAGTACGAAGGGCCGCTCCTCCCAGACGATCGGAAAGCCGCTCAGGTCGAGCAGAGCCAGGGCGTCCGGCTCGCCCGCCACCAAGGCCACCGCCTCGCCGCGAAGGCGCGCCGGAGCGCGCGCCAAGGCAGGCTGGTCGGCAAAGGGCGGGATCACGCCGAAGCAGTTGCGGCCGGGAATGTCGTCGGCGGTAAAGACCGCGACCACCCCTGCGTTGCTCTCCCGCCAGGCGGCAAGGTCGCCGAAGGAGAAATCGGCATGATGATAGGGCGAGCGCACCACCCGCACCGCCAAGGCGCCGTCGGGCCAGTCGTCGGCGCCAAAGGCGTCGAAGCCTGCGACCTTGGCGCGACCGTCCAGACGCTCGATCGGGGCGCCTACGGCCCGGCCGGCGTCGGGCAGGACCTCAGGCTCGGGGGTTTGCCAGGCATCGCAGACCGCGTCGATGATCTTGCGATAGCCGGTGCAGCGGCAGAGAACGCCGCCCAGGGCCTCTTCCGCTTCGGCCGGCGTCGGTCGCGGCTTGCCGTCCAGCAAAGCCGCCGCGGTCATCACCATGCCCGGCGTGCAGATGCCGCACTGGGCGGCACCGTGCCGTAAGAAGGCATTCTGCAGGCCATTCAGGCGCGCAGCGCCGAGACCTTCGATGGTGGTGATCTTGCGCCCGCTCGCTTGTGCCAGCGGCAGCATGCAGGCGCAGAAAGGCGCTCCGTCCAGTAGAACCGTGCAAGCACCGCAGTCGCCTGCATCGCAACCGACCTTGGTGCCGCTGAGGCGCAGATCTTCACGCAAGACATCGCTTAAGCGCCTGGCCGGACTGCCGAGGATCTCGGCTGGCGTGCCGTTTACCGTGAAACGAAATCGCGGCGGGCTCACGTTCATGCTGCAGCAGCTCCCTCACCTGGCCCTCAGCAAGCGGGTGATCGAGCGACGCATCAGCTCTGCCGCTGCCTTCTTGCGATAGTCGGCGCTGCCGCGCACATCGTCGATCGGTGAAAGCGCATCCGCAACAGTGGCGGCATCCACGCCGGCCAATGCTGTCTCGACCGACTTGCCGATCAGCTGCGATTCCAGATCCGGGAGACGCCGGGCCACCGCACTGCAGGCGCCGACAGCCAAGGCCGCCCGGGCGATCCTGTCGGCCTTCAGGGCCAGACGCACAGCCACCATTGCAATCGATATCACCAGGTACTTGCGGGCGCCGAGCTTCAGGAAATCGGATGCCCCGTCGCAGGATGCCTTTGGAAGGATCACGGCGGTCATGACCTCGTCGGACCGCCTGGCCGTTTGCCGAGGACCCTGGATGAAGTGCGGCAATCCCAAGCGGCGCGTGCCCGCCTCGGAGGCCAATTCGACCTCGGCGTCGAGAATGAGGAGGGCCGGAACTCCGTCTGCTGCCGGCGAAGCATTGCAGAGGTTCCCGGCCAGAGTGCCTGCATTTTGAATCTGACGGGCGCCGACCTCGCGCGCGGCCAGCTTCAGCGCGTCGAAGGCCCGCGGAAGGGGTGCAGCGATTATCTCGCTCCAGGTCATGCAGGCGCCGAGGCGCCAGGCTGACCCCTCCTCCCGGTAGCCTCGCAGCTCCGGCAAGGCGGTGACGTCCAGGATGTCGCCGGACAGGCTGGCGGCCTGGGTCGCCGGGTAGAGGTCCGTGCCGCCCGCCAAGATCGTACGCGGCGCCGCGGCCAGCAGCGCTAAGGCTTCGGGCAAGCGATCGGGCCTTTCGTATCCCATTGGACCCTCACTCCATCGAAAATCGGCCGCATCACAATTTCGTTTGTATGCAAACGGAATTCTACGGTTTGCTGACCCTGTGTCAAATGGAAAGATGGCGTAGGCTAGGCGAGACGGGGGAGCTGCACTGTGCAGCCCTTCGAAGACTTACCAGCCTAATTTAAAAGGCCGCTAGACCGTGTTGAAACAAAGCAGAAAGCGACGACCATGTTCCCAGCCAACGAAGCCCTGCTGATCATCGATGTGCAGAACGACTTCTGTCCGGGCGGTGCGCTCGAGGTGCACGATGGCGATACAGTCGTTCCCCTGATCAACGGATTGATCGATCGCTTTTCGGTTCGGGTCGTGACCCAGGATTGGCATCCTGAAGGTCACCATTCCTTCGCCGGCAATCATGACGCCAAGGAGCCCTTCTCGACCACCGAGCTCTCCTATGGCACCCAGGTGCTTTGGCCTCATCACTGTGTGCAGGGCACGCCGGGGGCGGCCTTTCACGACGATCTTCGCGTAGACAATTGCGACATGGTGCTCAGAAAGGGTTTTCGCCCTGAAATAGACTCTTATTCAGCTTTCTTCGAAAACGATCACAAGACGCCGACTGGCCTTGCCGGATACCTCCGAGAGCGTGGTGTCGAGGCCGTCACCCTCGTGGGGCTGGCGACAGATTTCTGCGTTCGCTACTCAGCGGTCGATGCTGTGACTCTAGGCTTCCAAGTGCGCGTGCTCGAGGAAGCCTGCCGGGCCATTGATCTAGAAGGATCCTTGGCCGAAGCGCTGACCGAGATGTCCGAGGCTGGTGTGGTGCTGAGCCAAAGCACGGGCGCATAGCCTGACGACAGCACCCTGGCCAGTTCATCAGCAAGAGGGGGGTTAAGTCCATGAGCCCACAGAACTTCTTCTTTGCAGTCGCAGCTGCACTGCTGCTTTTCTCGCCGCATGCCTTCGCCCAGGCGTCTCCGGAGACGATCCGCGGCTGCACCATCATCACCCCGGAAGATGAGCGTCTGGCCTGTTTCGACAGCGCCTTCACACCACCCAGCAAGGACAGCGCGCCCCTTGACCCCGGCCATTGTCGGCCCCTTGCTGGTGGAGTTGGGAGATCCGAGCTTCACTGCCGACGGCATCGATTTCCGCATCGCGCAGAACGGCTACATCACTCTGGAGCTGCTGGTCGGGACCTGGGTAAGGCTCCCTTGGGACCTCGCCATAGACCTTTACCGAAAAGACATGATCTCGCGCGTCTGTGCACAAGGGCGCCGTCTCGAGATCGAAGCCGACCCGGAGAACCCTTTCCGCTTGGTAGCAAGGCGGATCGAAAAGGATGGCTCCTCGCCGGCCTTCGACATGGTCTGGCGTGGCGGCAACACCTTTGTGATCGTGGAGGACATCCCGGCCAAGATGGCACATCTTGGCCTCGCTCTCGACAAGCGCGGCTGGAGTATGTTGGGGCCTATGCTGCCGCAGAACGGTCGCAGCTGGACGATCACGCCGCGGAGCGCCGACGTCTTGGTTGCCACCTCGACAGAAGTCTCAGGGCCGGCGCTCTTTCTGCGTTGTCAAACCTGAGTCAACCTTCAGAGGACCCATTCGTCGCCGATTCTGCCCTTTGCTTGCCCAAGTTCTTCTATAGGGCTCTCGGGATGCTGACTGCCGCCCAAGGGCCTCCGACCAGCAGAACAATCAAAGAGAAAGGACCATGGCTATTCGCTTCCGGAGCAACTCCGAGGCTTACTCGGAGTTTTCCAACTTCTGGCCCAGTGCGATCGAACTGGACGGCCTCGTGTGGCCGTCGGTCGAGCACTACTACCAGGCACAGAAATTCCTGAACCCCGCGTTCCAGGAAAAGATCCGAAATGCCAAATCGGCCGCCCGAGCCAAAGGCCTGAGCAAGAAGAAGAGAGCCAGCCAAGACGCGCAGATTGGAAAGAGCTCCGTGAGCAGTTGATGGAGCGCGCTCTGCGCGCAAAGTTCCAGTCGCATCCGGACTTAAGGGCCCTGCTGGTTTCGACCCAGGATGAAGAGCTGATCGAAGATGTTGCCGGCGATGCCTTTTGGGGAGTCGGTGAAGATGGACGGGGATTGAACAAGCTGGGGCTCCTGCTGGTGCGCCTGCGAGACGAATTCAAATTGTCCGAGACCCGCTCAGCAAACCTATAGAAGCCCCCTGCCGTCTGCCTGCCCTCCATTGACTGCCGTCCTGATCTAAGCCCTATCTCAGGCATCGGCCTTCCTGAGAGGCCTGCCTTGCCAAGCCTTGGTGACCACACGCCACAGAGCCTCCCAAAGCAACGGCGCAACACGAAGGCACTGTCCACCGGAAGCATTGCGAAAACCGTATAGCCTTCTCTCCAATTGGGATTCTCCTGCAGGTAGGACCGCATGAGGTCCTTTTGCTCTGGGTTCAGGCGATGTCGTGGCAGGTCGAACCTAGGTATCGTCCTCATCCGCACTAGGCCGCTGCTGTAGTCGTAGGACTCCCCACAGATCGTCCGAGCAAAAGCAAGGATGGCCTCTCGTTCGAAGGCTGGCAAATGGCTTGCCTGGCTCAAGGTATGACATACGCAGGCGCCAAGCCTGAAGACGAGATAGCTGTAAGGATAGGTCGGTCCGGCAATGAACCACCTGGAGAAGGGACGCAGCAGGTAGTGCCGCAGCACGTAGACACGACAGCATAAGAAGGGCCAAGGAACACGCTGCAGGCCTCGCACGCTGAATGCATAGTCGGCATTGATGTAGCGTAGGGTCTTATCGAAGATCTGGAGCCTTCCGCTGCACGCCGCGATACAGCAGACGATGGTGCCGGCCTTGTCTCTCGAGATCCAGGTCTTGTCGAAGGAACGGATATGGTCGCGAAACGCGGCCAAGTCCTCTTCAACCGACACGTCGGTTCGCAGTCCCATGAAACGCGACCTGAAGTGCCACAGTTCTTCAATGAGTTGGTCGTCCAGGTCTCTCGACCTTAGGGATTGGAAGCGCACGAAGTGCTCTGGCGCCGGGTGTGCACGTCGAGCCTTCGCCCTTATTTCCCACTTGCTCGTCACCTTCATCGCTCGAACCCCGCGCTATGCCTAACCGAGGTAGTAAGCTTGAGTACCTTGACTAAGGAGATCGCCGGATCGCAGCACACTTGCCGCATCCGGATAGCCCAAGAAGAACCGTGGCCTGAAGTCAGAAGCCACCTTTCGTAAGAACCATCGGGCCCCGGCGCGTGGCGACGATGGTGTGCTCGTACTGCACCGTCATGACATCGGGGTCAGTCACCAAGGTCCAGCCGTCGCCGCTGTCTTCCGCCCAGTCGGCTCCGGTGGAAAAGAAGGGCTCGATGGTGAAGACCATGCCTTCGTGGATCCGCCGTAGGTCGCGCGTATCGCTATAGGGCGGAATAAAGGTCGGCTCCTCGTGCAGATCACGACCAACGCCGTGACTCTGCAGATTGCGGATCACGGAGTAGCCGCCCTTGTGTGCTTCGCGTTCGATGGTCTGGCCGATGACATTGAGCCGACGGCCCGTCTTCACCGAAAGGACTGCCCGCGTCAGGGCGCGGCGCGCTGCCTGGCAGAGTCTCGTCTGCTCCGCGGAGGTCGGCGGCACCGGGAAGCTTGCGCCGGTGTCGGCGAAGAAGCCCTCCTTTTCGGCCGAGACGTCGATGTTAACCAGATCGCCGGCTTCGATCACCAGATCGCCAGGAATGCCGTGCGCAATCTGGTTGTTGACGCTGACGCAGGTCGCACCCGGAAAATCATAGGTGAGTTCCGGTGCCGAGCGCGCGCCCTGGCTTTCCATGCGCACACGGCCCAGATCGTCTAACTCTCGCGTTGTCATACCGGGTTCGATCTGTTCGCCCATAAAACGCAGGACGTCTGCTACGACGCGCCCAACAGCGCGCAGAGCCTCCAGCTCATTTTCGTTGCCAATGGTCATGCTTGTGAATGCTCTCGAGAGCTGCGGGATCCGGTCGCTTTGCTAAGTACGCGCGCTCTACGGCGGCAAGGCCTTCAGCCGTCGGGATGGGTCTTGAGCTAACGCATATAGAACAGCGTCGCGCCTCATCCCAAGCTTGCCAGGCTGATCGGGGCAATGACAAAGGCAAAAAGTTCTATGCCGGTCATCCTTTCAACCTCCCAAGAATAGCACGTGCTGCCAGATGTAGGACGCCAGCCGCCGAATGCCAAATCACAAAGCCAACGACAACCTGCCAAGTGGGCGGCTCATCAGCGCCACTAACGCCATATAATGCAGCTACCAAAGGGGCGATGACGCCGACAGCGATACGTGCGGTGGCGGCAAAACTGACAGTGCTGGCCCAAAGCTCAATGCGCTTGTCGCGAACGCTCGTGGCTCTCCGACCTCTCCACGCTGCAGCTGGTACTAGGCGACCAAACGCCCCTCCGCAATCAGCCAGCTTTCGAGCTCGGCAATAGAAGGCAGGACGGCATCGGCGAAGACCTGCAGCACGGGGGTATCGCTGGTGCCGGTCAGCACACCGATGCTCAAGCCATAGCCGGCCGCGCGCCCCATCTGGAGGTCGGTGATGTTGTCGCCAACGACCCCCAGGCTTTCGGGAGCAAGCCCGGCTGCCTCGGCGAAGGCCAACGCCATGCCGGGACCGGTCTTGGACCCGTTGCCGCTGTCATAGCCGCTAACGAAGTCGACCAGGTCCAGCGCCCCTTCCCGTTCCAAAAGAGACTTGGCGCCGGCCTCGCTGTCGCTCGTTGCGATCCCCAGCTTCAAGCCCTGTCGGCGCAATCGCCTGAAGAACGCGGCCAAGGGAACCACCGGTGCGGAGGTGAGGCTCGATTCCGCCAAGGCTCGCTGGTCGATCAGCCCGACCAGGCTTTCCAACGTGTGGCCGGCCACAAATGGAAGCCAGACATCGGCGAGATCGTGGGTGTTGCCGGCAGCCATGGTGGAATCCGCTTTGACGCGCCCCTTTTCGGGATCGAAGCCGGCCACGCACATCATGACGTCGGCCAGCTCGTCATCGCCGCGGCTCAACTCTAGGGTCAAGCGCTGCATCGGGCCTAGCCAGGTCACGTGATAGTCGATCAGCGTGCCGTCCTTGTCGAACAGCAGCCCTTGCAGCTTGGCCATGGCTCTCAAGACCTCTCCGTCGATTGCGTATTCGCCCGCCTGGGATCCAGCTGCGCCGACAAGCGGGAGGTCGGTATCACCGGCACGAAGGCCTCCTTGCTCACGACGGGAACCTCCGGGCGCACCTTCCAGCGGTAGAGGATGAAGGCCAGCAGCACGCTAGCGAAAGAGGCGGAGTAGAGGAAGAGCGCATGGGGGCCGCCCAGGGCCATGGCCAAAGCGGACAGGCTGGGTCCCAGCATTGCGCCGAAGGAGAAGGAAATCAGCAGACCCGTCGAGGCCGCGACATACTGCTCGTGGGGCAAGAGATCGAAGGCGTGCGCGATCACGTTGGGGTAGACCGCAGCCGAGCAGCCGCCCAGCAGCAACGCCATCGCCAGCAGCACCAGCACGTGGGGGTCCAGCCAATGCAGGCTGTAGATCGCCAGGGCGACAAGGATGAGCAGGGTCAGTACGATGGTGAGCGCCCAGCGGCGCCCCAGCCTGTCGCTCAACAAGCCCACGATCCAAAGCGTCAAGAAGGGCCCGATCACCAAGGCCGCGGTGAAGAGCGACACCTCTATCAGGCTGAAGCCGATGTCGGTGGCGAAGATCGGCGCCATGGCATTCATGCCGCTCTGCAGAAAGCCGGCGAAGATCGCACCCACCACCGCTAGAGGAGAAAGCCGATAGAGCGCCATGAGCGACATGGGCTTCGCGCTCTTCACCTCTGGCTGCTCCAGATTGGTGAGCAGAACCGGCTGCAACGAAAGGACCACCGCCACGGCGGCGAAGACCAGCACTTGACTGCCCGCCAAGGTCCAGAGGTTGATCGAGATCTGCCCCAAGCCCACCGCGAAATAGTAGGAAGCCATGTAGAAGGTGAGAACGCGTGCCCTGGTCTGGTTCGCCGTGCGGTCGTTCAGCCAGCTTTCGATGGTGGTCGTCAGCCCGGCCAATGAGAAGCCGAAGAGCATGCGGCAGAGCGCCCAGACGGCGGTATCGAGCAGCAGCGACTGGATCAGCGCGCTCAAGGCGGCCAGGGCGCCCAGCACCGCATAGGCGCGTATGTGGCTCACCCGGCGAATGAGCTTCTTGATGAAAAGGCAGCCGAGAAGAAAGCCGAAGAAGAAACCGGACTGCACCAGCCCGATGGACGAGGCGGAAATGCCTGCGTCATTCAACTTCAGCGCGGTCGAGATGTTCAGCAGCGAATTGCCGAACATGAGAATGCTGGCGCCCAGCACCAGCGGTAGAATCGGGCGCAGCACCTCTTTCATGACCGCAGGCCCCCCTTGCATCGACAGGATTGCAGGAGGGCAGGATGTTCAGGTTCTTCTGCGTCCGGGCCTGGGCAGGCCATGGGGTCAACCTCTATTAGATCCGGCCCGCCCCGTCGGCGATCCCGGCCATATCAATAGGCTAGGTTAATCAGCTTTTGCCGCGCTTGAGCAGGTCCGTCGCCGTCTACCAGCCATGCGACTTGCTGGGGGTTGGAAAGGCTCGATCGCCGCTTCCTGCGGCGAGAGTGCACAAGCAGCAGAGTTGATCTTGCCGCCTGCGGCCATCACAATTCGTCAGGCGGTGGTGTCGGGCCGTCGCGAGGCAATGCTGCTGGGAGACCTCAAGGCATGACCACCTGGGACACGATCTATCTGATCATCTGTCTGATCGGTTTCGGCGCCTTCAGCGCTGGCCTGCTTTTTACCTCGATGCGCTAGCTGGGCTACGTGGCGTTGCCGAGGAGCCTCGCCGCTTCAACAAGATCCTCGGGCCGGTTCACATTGAAGAAGGGATCGTAGGGAGCGTCTGGCCAGACCACCTCGGCCAGAAGGTAGCGGCTGGTCCAGCGATCGACCTTTCGGATTTCCTCTTCTTCGACTGCCTGTCTCAAAGCATCTGCCAGCGATACTGGCCACAAACCGATCACCGGGTGGGCTCTGCCACCCGAGGCAGCGCAGGCAAGCTGGATTCCCGCCGCCGCTGTAGCCTCGAGGAAGCGCGCAACGAGGTCCTGGGGCACAAGTGGCCCATCACCGGGAATGCTGACCAGCCATCGCGCATCGGGATGCGCCTCGCGCGCCCACAAAAGGCCGGTGAGAACTCCGGCCAGCGGGCCTTGATGTCCTTCGACGACGTCGGCGAGGACCGGCAGGCCAAATTCCGAGAAGCGTGCAGCCTCGCCGTTGGCGTTGAGCGCCAGAGCGGCGACCTGCGGGGTCAGCCGTTCCAGTATGTGCGCCAGGATAGGGCGGCCGGCCAGCGGCAAGAGGCATTTGTCGCCGCCACCCATGCGTCGCGCCTTGCCGCCGGCCAGGACCAGGCCGACCACGCTCGAGGCATCGCTCACTCTTCGCCGGCCCCCTTGCGCTGATGACGGCGATCCTCCTCGCCGGCTTGGGTGGGATCGGCGTCGAAGACGATTCGCTCGGCGCCGGCCAGGGCCAAGAAGCGCCGCCCCTTGGCACGGCCGATCAAGGTGAGGCCGGCCTCGCGCGCCAAAGACACGCCCCAGGCGGTAAAACCGGAGCGCGAGATCAGGATCGGGATCCCCATCTGCACCGTCTTGATCACCATCTCCGAGGTCAGCCGGCCGGTGGTGTAGAAGATCTTGCCGGCGGTGCTGAGCCCCTTCAGGCGCATGTAGCCGGCGATCTTGTCGACGGCGTTGTGGCGGCCGACGTCCTCCATGTAGATCAGCGGCCGATCCTCTTCGCAGAGCACGCAGCCGTGGATCGCACCGGCCTCCAGATAGAGGCTCGGCAGCGAGTTGATCTTGCGGCTCAAGCCATAGATCCAAGAGGTGTGCAGTCGCGCCTCGGGGTCCAGCCGAACGGTCTCGAAGCTTTCCATCAGATCGCCGAAGACAGTGCCCTGCGCGCAGCCCGAGGTGCGAATCTTCTTCTTCAGCTTGTCCTCGTAGTCGGTCTCGCGCGCCGTGCGCACCACCACCAGCTCCAGGTCCTCGTCGGCCTCGATCTCGGTGATCTCGTCGTCGGGATGGAGCATGTTCTGATTGATGAGATAGCCGACGGCGAGGCAGTCGGGATGATCGCCGATCGTCATCATGGTGACGATCTCTTGGCGGTTCAGGAAGAGCGTCAGCGGCCGCTCCGTCACCACCGAAGTTTCTATCTCCTCCCCGCTCTCGTCGATGCCGGTCAGCCTTTCGGTCAAGCGCGGATCGGCGGGATCGGGCGCCACAGCCATGCCGGCCAACGTCTCCGCATCGAAGAGCTTGGGCTTGGCCTTGCGCAGGCTGCGCGGCGTCGTGGCGGCTGTCTCCCCCATGGGTCTCTACTCCTCTCGCTCAAGTGTGATATGGCGGTTGGCGACAGCCGGACGCAAGAGGCTGGCCTTGACAGCAGCCGCCGGGGCGTCGAGAGGATGAGGTCATGACCACCCTCACCGATCTGGAAACAACTGCCAAGCACTATGCCGGGCGCCCCTTGGACGAGCTCTATCAAGAGACCGCTTTGCCGGCGGGCCCGGTGCGTATCGTTGCCCAGCTGGCGGGCCAGACTTGGCCGCCGCGCCTTCTGCTGGCGCTGGACGCCAAGCGTCGCGGCCTGCCCTGCAAACCCCTCGGCTCTCAAGAAGCTCAGGCGGAGCTCAGAGGGCTAGGCATTCCCCTCTTGGATCGCCATCTGACCGAATCGCCGCTGCGCACCGGCTGAACCGAAGGCCGGCGCGCCACCCCTATGCTGCAAAGGCATCGCATCGTTGCGCTGATCGTCGCTTGCGCGCTCTTCATGGAGCTGATGGACGCGACCGTTTTGGCGACCGCCCTGCCTAGCATTGCGGCCGACTTGGGGGTGAGCCCGGTCAGCCTCAGCCTGGCGATTACCGCCTATGTGCTGAGCCTGGCCCTCTTCATTCCCTTGAGCGGCTGGCTGGCCGACCGTCTGGGCGCCAAGCGGGTCTTCAGCTGGGCCATCGTGGTCTTTCTGCTGGGCTCGATCAGCTGCGGCCTCGCCGACAGCCTCTGGGAGCTGGTGGCGGCCCGGTCCCTGCAGGGCATGGGCGGCGCGATGATGACGCCCGTGGCGCGCCTGATCCTGTTGCGCAGTGTCCCGCGAGAGCGCCTGGTCGATGCGGTCGCCTGGATGGGCGTGCCGGCGCTGCTGGGGCCGGTCATGGGCCCGCCGCTCGGCGGCCTGCTGGTCGACATCGCCTCTTGGCGCTGGATCTTCTGGATCAACCTGCCGATCGGCCTGCTGGGCCTCTTCGCCACCTGGCGATACATCCCGACCATCGCGCCGGAGCCACCCCGCCGCTTCGACCTCAAGGGCTTCCTCATTCTGAGCAGTGGTTTCCTCGCTCTGATGGCCGGCTTCGAGTTCGCCGACCGGGGGCCGTGGCCGCCTATCGACAGTCCCCTCCTGATGGCCGGCGGGGTCTTGCTGCTACTGGCCTACTGGCGGCATGCGACACGGCATCCCGCCCCGGCGATCGACCTGCGCCTGCTGCGACATCAGACCTTCCGCTTCAGTCTTCTGGGCGGACTGCTGTTCCGCCTGGGCGGTGGCGCCCTGCCCTTCCTGATGCCGCTGTCGCTGCAGGTCCTGCACGGCTACAGCGCCAGCGATGCGGGCCTCATCCTCTGCACCACGGCGCTCGGCGCCATCGTCATGAAAGCCATCGCCGGCAAGGTGATCGGCCGCTTCGGCTTTCGCCGGGTATTGGTTGCCAACGCGCTGATCAGTGCCGCACTGGTCGCAGCGATGGGCCTGCCCGAACCACGCGGCCTTGGGCTGATCTTATTGCTTGGCATCCTCCTCGTCGGCGGATTCTTCCGCTCCCTGCAGTTTACCTCCTTCAACACCCTCGCCTTCGCCGAGGTGAGCGAAGACCGAATGGGCGACGCCACCGCTTTCAACAGCGTGGTGGGCCAGGTTGCTATGGCGCTGGGCGTCGCCTTCGCTGCCCTGCTCTTGACCGTGCTGCCGGCCGAGGGACTGCCGCTGGACGAAGAGGACTTCTCGATAGCCTTTCTCCTTGTCGGCATGGCTATGGCGTTCTCCGCCTTGATGTTCGGCCGGCTCAGCGCCGATGCGGGCAGCCGCCTCAGCCGGCACAGGACAGCATCGGCCCCCGGGCTCGACAGAGCGCGAGCCGAGGGGCTAGAAAGCCGTCCATGACCCTCGACCATCGCCTTCATGCGCATCGCCCCGACCTGGCGGACGCTCGCCTTGAAGGGCAAGTCGCCGCCGAGCGCTACTTCATTGGAGAGCCGGCCAGAGTGACCAGCGGCCTGGCCGACCTCCGCCGAGCACCGCAGAGGGATGCGCCGCTTGACGCCCAGCTTTGGCATGGAGAGGCCGTGCGACGCTTCGAGGAACGCAACGGCTGGGCCTGGGTACAGGCGGAGCGGGACGGCTATGTCGGCTATACCCCGGCCGAATGCCTGGGCAGGCTGGCCGCCGGCGCAGCGACACATCTGGTCTCGGCGCTCGCGACCTATCGCTTCCCCGAGCCGGACATCAAGGCGCCGCCCGCGGAGACCCTGCCACTGGGTGCGCAGCTGCATGCCTGTTCAGCTAAAGAGGATTTCCTCGAGCTTGGCGACGGCGGTTACGTTTTTGCTCGCCACACCGAGAGAGCCGACAAACTGTGGCCGGACGCGCCGGCCACGGCGCTACGATTTCTGGGCATCCCCTATCTTTGGGGGGGCCGCTCGTTTCTCGGCGTCGACTGCTCGGGCTTGGCACAGACAGCGCTGCTGCTGGCCGGCGTTGCGGCGCCTCGTGATTCCGACATGCTGCGCGACAGTGACACGCTGGCAAAGGCGATGCCGCCCGACAGCCCGCGCAAGCGGGGCGACCTGCTGTTCTCGCCGGGCCACGTGGTGATGGCGCTGGACGGCGAGGAGGTCGTACACGCCAACGCCTATCACCTGGCGGTGGTCCGGGAGCCCTTCGCCGCTTTCGCAGAGCGTCTGGCCGAGCGTGGACAAGCCGTCACATTGCTTCGACGGCGCTGAGGAGAAATATACCTGACTAAATTCGTCGGACTTGTGTTTCGGAGCCAGATCGGCAAGATGTGCCACCATGCAGGATAGCCTTAACCAAACCGCGCCACTGATCGATCCCTTCGCCCGGCCAATCACCTATCTTCGGGTGTCGGTCACGGACCGCTGCGACCTTCGCTGCGTCTATTGCATGGCGGAGGATATGACCTTCCTGCCCAAGGCGGAGGTCTTGAGCCTGGAAGAGCTTGACCGTCTGGCCAGCGCCTTCGTCGGCCTGGGCGTGCGCAAGCTGCGGATGACCGGCGGCGAGCCCCTGGTCCGGCGCAACATCATGAGCCTCTTCCGTAACCTCTCCCGCCATTTGGACAGCGGCGCGCTGGACGAGCTGACCTTGACCACTAACGCAACGCAGCTGTCGCGTTTCGCCGGCGAGCTGGCGGACTGCGGGGTCAAGCGGATCAACGTCTCACTCGACACCTTGGATCGGAACAAGTTCAAGGCGATCACCCGCTGGGGCGACTTCGACAAGGTGATGGCGGGCCTGCAGGCGGCCAAGGACGCGGGCCTGTCGATCAAGATCAACAGCGTGGCGCTCAAGGGCGTCAATGATGACGAATTCGACCGCTTGCTCGCCTGGTGTGGCGAGGAGGGCTTCGACCTCACCTTCATCGAGGTCATGCCGATGGGAGAGCTCGGCAGCGAGCAGCGGGTGGATCAGTACATCCCGCTCTCCATGGTACGCAGCCAGCTGGAGAAGAGCTGGCGCCTGACCGACATCGACTACAAGAGCGGCGGCCCGGCGCGCTATGTCGAGGTGGAGGAGACCGGCCGCAAGCTGGGCTTCATCACGCCCCTCACCCATAACTTCTGCGAGAGCTGCAACCGTGTGCGGCTGACCTGCACCGGCACGCTCTACATGTGCCTCGGCCAGGACGATGCGGCCGATCTGCGCCGGGTTCTGCGCGCCAGCGACGACGATGCCGTACTCCAGGACGCCATCCGCGAGGCGATCACCCGCAAGCCCAAGGGCCACGACTTCGTCATCGACCGGCGCAACAGTGCACCGGCGGTTCAGCGCCACATGAGCGTGACCGGCGGCTGATACAGATCAACCGCCGGCGTCCAGGCCTTAAGTGGTGTGCCCTCAGCGCAGGTAGATCTGGTGCGTCCAGCTCTTGCCGTTCGAGATCGTGATCTGCTCGAAGCCCAAGACCCGGCAGAGATCGAAGAAGGTGAACCAGTCGCTGACGTTGTTCTCCCGCAGCAGAGGGGTGAGGCGCGCCTGGGCGGTCAGATTGGCGAGCACGCCGCGGGCGCGAAAGAGCGTGTCCATCGGACCGTCTATGAGGGCCACGATGATCAGCTTCTGCGCCTCGGCACCCTTGGCAAAGATCGCATAGGGGATGGGATGGCCACGCTTGGCGATCTCCACCTCCAGGCCGGTAACGAAAGCGACCCTGTGGCCCCGGTTGGCATCGGGGGAAGGCGTCGCGCGGGCGGTGTAGGTTTCCTTCGAGTCCGGCGGGCCGTAGTAGTAGCCGACGTGGCGGTCTCGTCCCCCTTCGTCCTTCGCCAGCTCGTCGGGTGGCGTGATCACGACAGCTTCGCTTTGCTGTGCCGCTGCTATGTTGGTGAACATGCCTGAGACCAGCGCCAAGCAGAGAGCCGGAAGCAGCAGGAGACGAAGACGCATGACGTTTACCTCTCTTGTGAAAAAGACTTGATTGCGCGCGGAGGTTAGCCTCTCGTGCGCGAGCCGGCTATAGTCGCCTCCCTCACTCGAGTTCACCAGTCCGATGACCCCCTCCCGCTTCGCCTTTTGCGCTGCCGACACTCCGGAAGCCACCTCCGCGCTGGACGAGCTGCAACAGCGCTACGGTAAGGTTCCGCCGGAAGAGGCGGAGGTCCTGGTGGCGCTGGGCGGTGACGGCTTCATGCTGGAGACGCTGCGTTCCTCGCGTGATCGCAAGCTGCCGATCTACGGCATGAATCGGGGAACCGTGGGCTTCCTCATGAACCTCTATCAGGTCGAAGAGCTATCGGAGCGAATCGAGGCCGCCTCGCCATCGCGACTGCGGCCGCTGTCGATGCGTGCCTGGAACCAGGCGGGCGAGATGTTCGAGGACTTAGCCTTCAACGAGGTCTCCTTGCTGCGGCGAAGCCGGCAAGCGGCCAAGATCCGCATCTCGGTGGACGGCCGCGTGCGCCTGGAGGAACTGGTCTGCGATGGGGTGCTGGTCGCCACGCCGGCGGGTTCGACCGCCTACAACCTCTCGGCCCACGGGCCGATCGTGCCGATCGGCGCCAATGTGCTCTGCCTGACGCCGATCTCCGCCTTTCGGCCGAGACGATGGCGCGGCGCTCTGCTGCCTGATCGCAGCCGTGTGCTGTTGGAGGTACTGCAGTCGCAAAAACGCCCGGTCGCGGCGGTTGCCGACTCCAGCAACAGCCGGGATGTGACCAGAGTCGAGATCGCGCAGGCCCGCGGCAAGGGCGTGACCTTGCTGTTCGACCCGCAGCACAACATGGAGGAACGAATTCTCCTCGAGCAGTTCACGCCCTGAGGAGAGAAAGGGCCGCCCCGAGCTTTGGGGCGGCCGAGGTGCGAACGGGCAACAGGTCAGAGCTGAACTCAGCCCTGCCAAAAGGGCTTGCGCACCTCTTGGTCGATGTCGGCCCGGCTGAGGCCGATGTCCCGCAGAATGTAGTCTTCCATTCCTGAGAGCCGGCGCCGCTCCGCGGCGCGCTCCTGCCAACGCAGCAGAGCGTCGAAGGCTCTAAGGATGGCACTGCGCCGGTTGATGGTGGCTTGCTCTAAGACGCATGTTTCAACGGATTGTGCCATAGCAATTCTCCTCATCCGGCAGAGCGATGGACCAGATCTATCACCGGGTCTTCCTCTGCTAATCTCTACGCAAAATCTAAGCTCTTGCCTTCATGTGAACAAAGCATGATCTTTCATATATTGATTAGGAATCCTCATGCGACGCCTGCCCAATCTAAATGCCTTGCGCGCCTTCGAAGCCGCCGCCCGTCACCTGTCTTTCACCAAGGCGGCTAGCGAGCTTGCGGTCACCCAGGGAGCGGTCAGCCATCAAGTCGCCGCCTTGGAGGAACAGCTCCAGGTACAGCTCTTCGATCGGGCAAATCGCCGGCTGAAGCTGACCGAAGCCGGTCATGGCTACCTGCCCGCCATCACCGGCGCCTTCGACCGTATCGCCTTCGCCACACAAGAATTGAAGATCGAGGATACAGAAGGCGCTTTGCGAGTGACGACCATGCCGTCCTTTACCCAGATGTGGCTGATGCCGCGCCTGCGCCGCTTTCGCGAGCGCGAGCCGAACATAGACGTCATGATCATGGCGACCGAAACGGTCGCTGATTTCTCTCGCGACGCAGTGGACCTCGGCATCCGCTTCGGTTTCGGCAAGTATCCGGGCCTGGTGGTGGAGCGCTTGATGGGCGAAGCCCTCCTGCCGGTCTGCGCACCGAGCCTGGTTTCCAAGCCGCCGGGCCTGAAACGACCCGAGGATCTGGCGCACTATGAGCTGCTCCACGACGATGCCGGCGAGGACCAACGCCTGATCGACTGGGCCCGCTGGCTGGAAGAGGTGGGCGTCGAGGGCGTGGATCCAAGCCGGGGACTGCAGTTCAGCAGCTCTTCCTTCGTGGTGATGAGCGCGGTGGCGGGCGAAGGCGTCGCGCTGGCTAAGATGCGGCTCTGTGCCCAAGAGCTGCACGCCGGCCGCCTGGTGCAGCCCTTTGGCCCAATCATGACCTTGAATCGGGCCTATTGGATGGCGACAACGCCCGAAAAGGCACGCTGGCCAAAGGTTATGGCTTTCATGGCATGGCTCAGGGAAGAAGCTGCCGAGCAGCGTGCCTGGCCGCCAGGCGGCGAAGCGGAGAACGCCCCTTGATAGGGCGCTTTATGGAGGAGCCTTGGCGCATGGCGATCCCGGCTGTCGTATCGACCGTCGTGCTGTCGGTGCTTGTTTCCCTACCGGCTATGGCGCAGGAGTGCAGCGCAACGGCAGAGCGCGAGGCCGCTTTCTTGGCCGGCGAAGTCGGTGGGTCCCATAGCTTTCGAGAGCCGGCCGGGCCGAACTGGACCTTCGCCCTGCTGCCGGCGGCCAAGGGATATGAGATCAAGCTGTTCGACGAGGCCGGGCGGGACCTTTCGGCGATGACGCCGCCGCTGCACGGCAGCCCCAACCCGCGAGAGCTCTATGGCTGGCATTTCCGCAACGCCGACAACAGCGGCAGCAACCAGGGCGACGTGAATGCACCGCAAGAGCTTCGCCTCTTCCTCTTCGATGGCCGGGAGGCCGCGCCGGAGGAGGCCGGCGGACGCGCTTGGCTGAAGGTCTTGGACTACGGTCTGGCCGATCTCGAACCCGGCCAAAGGGCGCGTATGGTCTATCTCAAGTTTCAAGCCTGTCTGACCTGGCCGCGCAGCGCCCCGATCCCGCCGGTGCCGCCGCCGATGACCGCCTGGCCGGAGCTGCGAGAGCTCTTCGGCGCCTGCGGACTGAGCCGGGACTACCTCATCGCGCCGCTCCTCGACCCGCCCGAGATCGGCGGCGACTTCGACGGGGATGACTCACTCGACAGCGCCACCCTGGTGGTGCGGCGCGCGGACGGCAAGCGCGGCCTGGCGATCTGCCGAGCCGGAACCTGGCTCAGCTTGGTCGGCTTTGAGAAGGCGCTCGGGGAGCTGGTGCCGGCCTACTTCGACCGCATGGATTGGTGGAGCTTGCAGCCACGCGGCCCGGTCGGGCAAGGCGCCACCGAGGACCCGCCGCCCAGCCTCGTCGGCGACGCTCTGGTCTTGGGCATGGAAGGGAAGTCCAGTGTGCTCCTATACTGGACACCGGAGGGCTTCCGCTCCTATTGGCAGGGGGATTGAGGAATTGGCTTCTACAAAGGTGATTCTGGGCATCTTTTTGATATGGCTTCTTCTCTTTCTCTGGTCCTTTGTCGAGTTCGCGACCACGGAAGCGGAGGGCTATGGCTTCGTGCATGGCGTGAACCGCTTGGGCGGCTTCCTGGCCTGGCAAGTGGGCGCCGTCATTGCCGCCGCCTTGGCCTTCACCGCTGGACGCCTGCAGCCCGACGGCCTAAGCCGAGGCGTACGTCGGCTGACCACCTTGCCGCTCTACTTCTCGGCGGCGCTGTGGGTTTTGATCGTCATCGCCGGGATCACGCTCTTCCTGATAGACCGGACAGATATGCCCATTAAGTGATCCTTGGGATCGGACGCACGACGCCGACGGCGTGCGTTTCTTGGAGCCACTGGCAATAAGCGCGCTTGCACGGTGATTGGGACAGGAAGGGCCAGAACGTGGTGGCGCGCACTGCATTCACGGTCACGGCGGCTGGCTAGAGGATTTGTCTGTCTGCGAAACCGATCGCATTCATTCTCATGGCATGTCCCTGACATCTAGTTTCTGCCCACCGTCATGGCCGTGCTTGACACACTGCTGTCCGATTTAAGGTGCAGGTCGCTCTAGAGGTGATTTCCATGAAGGTCCTATCAACCATAACCCGTCATGGCCGTGCTCGACACGGCCATCCACGTCCCGCCGCCGTTGTGCAACTCTCCAATAGAGTGCGGCACGGCCACGTGGACCACCGGGTCACGCCCGGTGGTGACGAGTAATGGTGGAAAGTAAGGGTGCATGGCGCAATCCCATTCGCTTAACCGGACAGCAGTGGGTCACGCCTGGGGGTGACGAATATCGATTGAGAACAGCGATGAAAAATGCAACCGATCTTGCGATACTGGACAGCGATGAGTCGGGCCCGGCAACGTCGGGTTTGAATGATTGAGAACCCTACTTCGAATCAATTCACTAGGGAAGTTGGGCGAGAGCGATCTTGCAGGCTTCAGCGATGTGGCGCTCGCAGGCCGTAGCTGCAGCCCCTGGATCACGCGCGGCAACAGCGGCAACGATCTTGCGGAGGTTGGCGGGGCCGCTACGCGCCCGGCCCTTCGATCCCAGGGTCAGTACGCGCAAGCGGCCAATCCGGCCATTGAGACGCTCGACAAGGTCCCAGGAAACGCTGCGGCCACCTATCAGGAAAATCTCTCGATAGAACTGCTGCGTTCCGGCGAGGGCTGCGACGATGTCGTCTTGCTCCAGCGCTTCGGCGATCTTACGGCATCGCGTCTGGAGCGACTGCACGACCTCATCGTCTGCTCGCACAGCACAGCTCCGCACGGCAGCGCTCTCGAGCAAGGCCCGGACTTCGTAAATCTCCCGCACCTCCTCACTGTTGAGCATGGTCACCGATGGCCCGGCGTTGGGAACCACAGTCACCAGCCGTTCGCTCTCCAAGTGTCGGATGCACTCGCGAACCACTGTGCGGCTGACCTTTAGGCGCTCGCAAAGCACGCGCTCCACCAGCCGTTCGCCGGGCTTGAAGTGCCCCAGCATGATGGCCTGGCGGAGATGCGCCAAGGCGCTGTCCTTCAAGGTCCTGGGCCGTTCGAGATCTTCAAGCATTGCCCTCTTCCGGCTGCTGCATTCCGCCGCAGTTCAATCTCCTGACTGGAAGATTGTATGACGATCATACAATTTAACGCAAGCAACTCTTAGCCCAGCGGAGCAGGCAATGGACCTTCAGATCAGAAAGCTCGTGACCTACGACGAAGAGACCTTGATCGAAGGCTACAAGCCTGCCGCTGCGCCCTGGCGCATGTTCGCGGTAGCGGCCGTGGTGAAGAACCCTTGGGCCGGCCGTTTTGTCGAGGACCTGCGGCCCGAGATCAGAGCCTACGGCCCTGTGCTCGGCGAGCGGCTGACCCAGCGGATCATCGCGCTGGCAGGCAGCGGAGATGCCATCGAAGCTTATGGCAAGGCGGCGACGGTGGGCCTGGACGGCGAGGTCGAGCATGCGTCGGCCCTGATCCATACTCTGCGGTTCGGCAACCACTTTCGAGAGGCCGTGGCGGCCAAGTCCTACCTCTCCTTCACCAACATGCGCGGCCCGGCGAACGCCCCGATCGTCATCCCGCTCATGGACAAGAACGACGCCGGCAGGCGCTCTCACTATTTGACGATCCAGTTCTCTATCCCTGATGCTCCCCGCGCCGACGAACTGGTGATCGCGCTTGGCGGAGCGACGAGCGGGCGCCCGCACCACAGGATCGGCGACCGTTATCAGGACTTGAAGGACTTGGGCCATGATCTCGACAACCCTGCCGCGGTATAGCTCGACCAGCGGCATTGCCTATTACCAGACCGGAATGGGTCGGCCGCTCGTCTTGCTGCACGGCGTCGGGCTGAGCGCCGAAAGCTGGGCCAGTCAGCTTGCATCCTTGGCCAACGACCACTCCATCTATGCCCTTGACCTGCCCGGACATGGCCACAGCGCCGGGCTGAACGGCCGGGCCCCGACGGTTGCGGGCTTCGCCGATAGCGTAGCGCAGTTCGCGGCGGAGGTCGTTGGCGCCCCCGTTCTCGTGGCCGGTCATTCGCTTGGCGCGCTGGTCGCGATCGACTTTGCATCGCGCTATGCCGATCGCTGCTTGGGCGTTGCCGCTCTGGCCGGCGTTTACGAGCGCTCGGCAGCAGCGAGCCGGGCCGTGCAGGAACGCGCGGCATCGCTCCGCGACTTAGCCAACGGGGACGTGGCCGCAGCACCGCTGCTGCGCTGGTTCGGCGAGACACCGCGTGGCATCGTGTTCGATGCTGCGTCGCTCTGCCGACGTCTGCTCCAGGAAGCCGATCGCGACGGCTATGCCGCCGGCTATGAAGCCTTCGCCAAGGTGGACGGCCCGTCGCCTTCGCAACTGCAATCCCTGTCAATGCCGGCCCTCTTTCTCGCCGGTCAGGACGACCCGAACTCGACCCCCTCCATGTCGGACGAGATGGCCAGGCGGGCACCCAGCGGCCAAGCGCTCATGGTCGCCGGCGCGCGCCACATGCTGCAGCTGACGCACCCGAACATCGTCAACGATACCTTGAGGCAGTTCTTCGCTGGCTGCCTCCACCAGGCAGATACCAGCGGAGCGGGCTAGCATGGCCGCCTTCGATCAACGCGCTCTCCGCGACGCCTTCGGTGCCTTTATGACCGGCGTGACGGTGGTGACCGCGTTGGCCGATGACGGTAGCCCGGTCGGTTTTACTGCGAACTCCTACACCTCAGTGTCACTGGAGCCGCCCTTGCTGCTGGTCTGTCCCGCCAAGTCGCTCTCCAGCTTTGCCGTCTTCAACCGCTGCCGCCGCTTCGCGATCAACATCCTGGCCGAGGATCAGCGCGACGTCTCCAACATCTTCGCGCGCTCGAAGGGCGACCGCTTCGCTCAGGTCCCTTGGCAGGCCGACAAGCATGGCTGCCCGATCATCGAGGGAGCCGCCGCCACCTTCTCCTGCGCCACGCACCAACGCGTCGATGCCGGCGATCACATCATCCTGGTCGGCCATGTAACGGGGTTCGACGCTTCAGGCGCAGCCGGGCTCGGCTATGCCAAGAGCGGCTACTTCAGCCTGGCGATGGAACGCAAGGCGGCCGAGCTGCCGCGGCACAGCCGCACGACGATCGTCGGCGCCATCATCGAGCATGACGGCAAGCTCTTGATGGAAGAGACGGACGCAGGCCTCAGGCCCCCGCAAACCACGGTCTCCGGCGATGACGGCCCGCTCGCGGCGGTGGAGGCGCTCGTCCAAGCCGAGGGCTTGAAGGTGGATTTCGGCCCGGTCTATTCGATCTTCGAGGATCGCGGCAGCGGCAAGGTCTTCACCTACTGGCGCGGCAAGGCAAGCAACGCGCAGACCGGCGCGCTCGGCCGCTACCGTTCCGTCGAAACGCTGGGCGCCGAGCGCTTCGTGTCCGACGCAGTCTCGATCATGATCCAGCGCTTTCTGCTGGAGCGCCAAAGCGACGCCTTCGGCCTCTATGTCGGCGACGAGGCGGACGGCGACCTCCATCACCTCGGGGACAGGCCCAGCCGATGAAATTCTCACTGTTCGCGCATATGGAGCGCACCAGCGCGGAGCGCCCGCATCAAGACCTCTATGAAGAGTTCGTCGACCTCTGCCGGATCGCCGACGAGGGCGGAATGCGGGCGGTTTGGACCGGAGAGCACCACGCGATGGACTTCACCATCGCGCCCAACCCCTTCACCAGCCTGGTCGATCTCGCCCACCGCACAAAGCGGGTGAGATTGGGTACCGGCACCGTCATCGCCCCCTTCTGGCATCCGATCAAGCTGGCCGGAGAGGCCGCGATGACCGACATCATCACCCGGGGCCGCTTGGAGATCGGCATCGCGCGCGGGGCATACAGCTACGAGTACGAGCGCCTGATGCCTGGCATGGACGCCTGGCAGGCGGGCCAGCGCATGCGAGAAGTCCTGCCGACCCTGCGCAAGCTCTGGCAGGGCGACTATGCCCACGAAGGGGAATTCTACAGCTTCCCCGCCACCACCTCTGCGCCGAAGCCGCTGCAAGAGAAGGGACCGCCGCTTTGGGTGGCGGCGCGCGACCCGAACAGCCATGCCTTCGCCGTCGCCAACGATTGCAACGTTCAGGTGACACCCCTCTGGCAAGGCGATCAGGAGATCGAAAGCCTGATGGCGCGCTTCAACGAAGCCTGCAGCAAGGAAGCCAAGCGCCCGAAGATCATGCTGTTGCATCACTGCTATGTCGGGCGGGATGACGAGGACGTCGCCCGCGCCTGCGAAAAGCTCAGCCGCTTCTACTGCTACTTCGGTGCCTGGTTCAGGAACGAGAGGCCGGTCCGTCAAGGCCTGATCGAGGCGCTCAGCGCCGACGAAATGGCTGCGATGGAGATGTTCTCCCCTGCTGCCATGCGCAGCAATCTTGCGATCGGGACGGCCGACGAGGTGACCCAGCGGCTGAAGCGCTACGAAGATTTAGGGTATGATGAATACTCTTTCTGGATCGACTCCGGCATGCCGCACGCGCAGAAGAAGGCCTCGCTTTCGCGCTTCATCGACGAAGTGATGCCTGCCTTTTCCAGCTGACCCGCATCATACGCCGAGGCCTTCGCTGCCAACAGCCTGCAGACCCGCCTCGTCCTGCGCCTGGATCTCGCCTTCGACCCAAGCCTGAAGTGCGGCGACCTCCGGGCGCGGCTTGGCACCCCGGCGCCGGTACAGCGAAATCCCTTGCGGCAGCACCATGGTCTCGCGGAAAGGCCGAACCAGTTCGCCCGACCGCAACAGGCTCGCCAGCCCCCGCTGCCACCCCAGCGCAATGCCGTGACCGGCCACGGCCGCCTGTATCATCACCGGATAGCTGTCGAAGTCGGCACGTCGCTTGACGAGGCGCAGGCTTCGCCTCTGCTGGCGCAGCCATTCTTGCCAGTCGACCCACTCGCCGGGTTCGCACTGATATTGCAGCAAGCGTGCCTCCTGCAGCGCCTCGAGGGATAGCGGCGCTGTCCGGCCGGCAAGGTAGGACGGGCTGCAAACGGGAAAAATGCTTTCTTCCGCAGAGAAGATGCAAGGGTGGTCGCCGCTGGCCCGTCCAGTGCATTGAATCGCCAGGTCGAACTGCTCCGCGCGCTCGGCCAAAGGCCTGGTGCCAGCCGCAATCTTGAGCTCGATCCGCGGGTGGCGGCGATGAAAGTCCGACAGGCGCGGCATCAGCCAGTAGACCGCGAGATAGAGCTCCACGGCGAAGAGGACCTCGCCCGCCCGGCGTGGCTCGCGCAGCTCTTGCGTCCTGGCTGCGATCCCTTCCAGGCCGGCGGTGACCGCTTGCGCCAGCTCGCGGCCAGCCGGCGTCAGGAAGACAGCCCTATTGCGCCGCTCGAACAGTCGAACGCCAAGGTCCTCCTCCAGGCTACGGATCTGGCGGCTGATCGCGGTCTGGGTCAGGTGCAGCTCCTGCGCCGCCCGCGTGAAAGACTCGTGCCGCGCGGCGGCCTCGAAGGGGAGCAGGCTGGCCAGAGGTGGAAGCGATTTGCCGAGGCGATTCATAATCACCAGTAATCTATTCAGAACGAGAAGTCGTTTTAAAGCATAATCTTGCCTCCGTCATACTCGCTCCTCGCGTAGGGCAAGAGCGAGGAGCGATTCCGTGCCAGCAGCAGCCGATAACCGACCGCAGCGAGCGGCCTTGGGCGTAGCGCTGATCGTCGCGGCGGTCTTGCTGATGTCGTTGGCGGATGGGCTCGTGAAAGGCGCCAGCGCGTCCCTTACGCTGTGGCAAATCTATAGCCTGCGGGGACTCTTCGCGGTGGCGTTGCTGCTTGGCCTGCAGCGTCGTAGAGGCGGTCTGACGGAGCTTTGGCCCAAGACCCCCGGATGGGTGGCGCTGCGCAGCCTGCTGCTGGTCGCCATGTGGATCGCCTACTATGCCGCCCTGCCCTTTCTCGCTCTCTCCACGGCGGCGGTCGCCCTCTACACGGCCCCGCTCTTCATCGCCCTGCTGTCGGCCCCCTTGACCGGCGAACCAGTTGGGCGGCGGCGCTGGCTGGCCATTGCGCTGGGCTTCATCGGCGTCCTGGTGATCCTACGCCCCGGAGACGACGCCTTCTCATGGGCGTCTCTGCTGCCAATTCTGGGCGCGTTCCTCTATGCGATGGCTATGCTCATCACACGCGCCAAGTGCATCGACGAGGAACCCCACGTGCTCGCCTTTGCCTTGAATGCCAGCATGCTTGCGGTGGGACTGGCCGGCAGCCTGATCGTGGCTGCGCTAGGCACAGCGCTGGCCGACCCTCCAGGCCAGCCATTCCTGCTGGGCGGCTGGGGGCCAATGTCTGGCGCTGACTGGCTGTTGATGGCAGCGCTTGGCTTGATGATCGTCGTCTACAGCATGGCGGTGGCGAGAGCCTATCAGGTGGCACCGACGGCCCTCGTCGCCACCTTCGACTATGCCTATCTCATCTTCGCCGGTATCTGGGGCTATCTGCTGTTTGCGGAAGTGCCGGACCGAGCGACCCTTCTCGGTATGGCGCTCATCGCCGCCGCCGGCTGGCTCGCCGTAAGCGCCGCCAAGCGCGGTCAGCCCGCCGCCCGCTTCTTCAGCGCCAAGAGGCAAAGGTAGTCGTAGGCGATGGTGGCGGCCGCCAGCGCGGTGACCTCGGCATGATCATAGGCCGGGGCCACTTCGACGACATCCATGCCGACCCAGTCGATCGCCCCCAGGCCGCGAATGATGGTGAGCGCCTGATGCGGAGAGAGGCCACCGGACACGGGCGTGCCGGTACCGGGCGCGAAGGCCGGGTCCAGGCAGTCGATATCGAAGGTGAGATAGGCCGGCCGCTCGCCCACGATCTCGCGGGTGCGCTGGATCACCGCCGCGGTTCCCTGCTCGTGCACCCAGGGCGCATCGAGAATGTTGAAGCCCCAGCTCTCGTCGTTCCAGGTGCGCAAGCCGATCTGCACCGACTGCTCGGGCACGACCAAGCCTTCGCGCAAGGCCCTCAGAAACATGCTGCCGTGGTTGAGCTCCTCCCCGTCATCCGGCCAGGTGTCCGAATGAGCATCGAAGTGCACCAGGCTGACCGGCCCGTGCTTCTCGGCGATCGCGCGCAGGATCGGGTAGGTCACGAAGTGGTCGCCGCCGATCGAGATCGGGCTGACCCCGGCACTCAGGATACCGCGCAGATGTTCGGTGATGATGTCCGGGATGAGCATCGGATGACCGTGGTCGAAGTAGCAGTCGCCATAGTCCACCACCGCCAGCACCTCGGTCGGATGGAAGCCGAAGGGAAAGGAGGCGAGATCGTTCAGCTGCGCCGAGGCCGCGCGCACCCCTTGCGGCCCGAAGCGCGCGCCCGGACGATGGGTGGTGGCCAGATCAAGCGGAATGCCGGTGACCGCGACGTCAACGCCGGTGAGATCGCGGGTGTAGCGCCGCCTGAGATAAGAAAGCGCCCCGGCATAGGTCGCCTCGTGGCCTTCGCGGTAGAGGCTAGGGCTGCGAAAGGCGAGATCGCCGGAGGTTTCCTCCTTGGGCTTGCTCATGGCCGAGGTCTCCTGAGGTCTGGGTCGGGGTATCGATGCCCAAGGCCTCTACACTATTCGCCGGGCTGCTCCAACAGCTGGCGCTTCCTACCCTTCTTTGCCTCGACCCGAATGCCTTCGACGATAGCCTCGTACATGAAGCGACAGGCCAGCAGAATCTCCTCGGCGTCATCTGCCCGCCTGGCCGGCTGATCTAGCTTTCGCGGGAAGAGCTCCTCGAGGTCTGGAAAGCGATCGTCTCGTACCTGCGCGTTCTGTGCCTGAAAAGCGTCGAGGATCTCGTTGGCGGTCTTCGCCTCCAAGCTTGCACCCTGCCCCACGAAGGCCTCGCGGCGCATGACCGTCGTCAAGATCGCCAGAGCGCGCAATGCCCCTTCGCCAGGGCGCTTTGGATAGTGCTCGTTGAATGCACGCAACAAGCGCTGCACGCCGTGGCGCAGAGACTGATTTCTGGGGCTGACCTGGTCGAAGCACGCGCGCTCGCCAACGCCGACCGCGTCGCAAAAGTCCGCAACCAAATCCCCTTCCTTGAAGAGGTCTTTGCGAAACAGCCGGACCTTGAGCGCCTCCTCTCCGAAGACGGCCGCCCAGCGCGCAATGAGATCGGCGTAACGGTACATGTCCTTGCCGATCTCCTTGTCGATCCATTTGGAGAAGGAAACCGAATGGCCCACGCGCAAGGTCGTGGTGTAGGAGCTGCGAATGACGTCGTCCTGGCCGCGCAGATAGAGAAGGATCTCGATCGAGGATGCAAAGGGCGCGAGCAGAGCCTGCAAACGGCGGATCTCGTCGTCATGCAAGCGGGCGCATAGCTCGCAGCTCATGACGATCGTGCCAAGCGAGCCTGGCAAGGCCGAGACCTCGCCTTCGAGCGCCACTTCGAGCGTCTTGCGATAGCTGGCCAGGTCCGCTTCGCTGCGGATGCCCTTTCGATAGCGCAGACTGCGCCGCTCGCTGGCCGCACGGCCGAAGTTGCGGCAGTGCAAGACCAGGCCCGTGTTGTTTGGCTGACCCAAGGAGCGGAGAAAGGCATAGCCCTGCTCTGCCAGCCGCCGTTGGTTCACATAGAGGAACTGCTGGATCGTCGTACTGCCGGTCTTCGGCAGCCCGATGTGCAAGATAATGGCCCGCGGCGTCACCATGACTGCAGTATCGCGGGTTGGAGGGGCGAGAGCCACTGCTGGTTCCAGCGGCCCTTCAAGCGATCATCGAGGCTGGACGACTTGCGGCGGTGCCACGCTGTTCACCCCAAGAACGCGGAGCAAATCAGCTCGCATGCGCTCTAGCGTGAAGTTTTCCCGCACGAACCGGCGTGCCTTGACGCTAGCTTCCGCCAACCACGCCTCTTGCGTGAGGCACCAGCAAACACGCTCGGCGATCGCCTCCGGCTCCATGGAGTCCACCACCCATCCGGTCTCGCCATGCTGCACCACCTCATGTGCCGAGCCGCAGTCGGTCGTGACCACGGGAACGCCGCAGAGCTGGGCCTCCAGCAGGCTATTGCCGAGGCCCTCGCTCATCGAGGTGTGCAGGCAGAGGTCCATGCGGCCGAGCCAGCGCGCGACCTCCTGTGTCTCGCCGACCAATGTGAAACGCTCTTCTAAACCAAGATCTCTCACGCGGTCTCGAACTCCAGCGAAGAGAGGGCCGTCGCCAACCAGCACAAAGCGTACGTCGTGTAGGCCCAAGCGTTGATGCACATGACGCGCGACTTCGAGCCAAAGGAAGGGCTGCTTGACCAAGGTGTGACGAAAGAGGCCGCCCACCGTTGGCGGGCCGGCCAAGGGTCTGGAGCGCGCCTGATCTGGCGTTCCAAGAAATTCCTCGAGGACGGCGTTGTAAACAATGCTCTCGCCGGAAAGGTCGAGTGAGAGGAGGCGCGAGACCTCATGCAGCAAAGAGCGGCTGCAGGCCATAAAGGAGACTTGGGGCAGGGACAGGAAGGCCCGTAGATACCCCCGTTCGGTGGCCGAGGCCACTGCCGAGCCTACTATCCGGTCGGATTGGGAAAAATCGAGGTTTCCGATTCCGCGAGACGTGACGACAATCCTCTGGGTCCTTGCCATCAAGGCGCCAAGGCCCATCGGCAGGAGAATCGGCGGCCCGCTGCCCCAGATGATCACCTTGTCCGGACGCGCTTCGGCCAAGAGGTTGTAGGTGCCCAGCACCTGACGTCGGATTTCTCTTGGCAAGAGTGCCAGGAGGTCCAGCCAGGCGGCATGCCAATCGGGATCCTGCTCGACTAACGTGGGAAGCGGAGCATCGCTGGGCCGCAGCAACAGCCGTTCCACCTCCATGTCCTCCAGCAGGTGCCCCAGCCCCTCGTCGCTCCGCTCCTTTGTGGGCTCCTCAACGGTAACCAACATGAGGCGATCGAAGGGGTGGTGGGGCGTTGTGAGCGCCTTGAGCGCCAGCGTGGTCGCCCGCTGAGCGCCCCCGATTCCGCGAAGAAGGTTGTTGCAGATTGCGATGCGGCGAAGCGGGGCGATTGCCTCGTCGCTGCGGTGGCCCAGTTCGACCAGGCGCTCGAAGGCGCGCAGGCTCAAATCCAGTGGTTCGGCTTCGGCGGTACGCAGCCGTTCGGCGTCGGTCGCAGTGCGACGGCAGGCCTGCTTCAACCAGGCAGCCTGCTCTGCGAAATCGGCAGGGTTTGGCACCTGAGCCAAGAGCTGGTGCACCGCATCGATTCTTCCGAGCTTGCGATAGTGCGCCAAGTGCCTGCGCACCTCTTTGCGCGGCTGCGAGCTCGCCGCCTCACGACGCAGGGCGGCGGCCTCGTCGAAGCATCCTATGCGCTCTAGCAAGAGCGCTAATTCAAGGGGCCAAGTAGCGAGCGCCGTTCTGGCGTCTGCCAGTAAGACCTCCCTGCCCTCCAGATCGCCGAGACGGGTCAGAAGCCAGTGCTCTCGATACCAGAGAAGATGGTCGACAGGACGGCTCGTCCGCATGCGGCGAACCAGTGTTATGGCTTCACCGAACCAACCTGCGTCGACCAGGGTCGGCAGGATCTTCTCAAGCGCCCTGTCGTCCTTCAGCTCGCACCCCTGCAAGTGTTGGAGTGCGCTCTTGAACAAATCCCAGCGCCTGCCGGCGGCAGCAAAGCGAGCGACCGCGATCACCGTGTCGGCAGAGTTCGCTTGTGCGTGCATCAAGCGAAGAAAGTGGGCCTCCGCCTCGTCGAATCGCCCAAGCGCTTGGAGCGCTCGTGCGCGAAGGAGATCGGCCGGCTCGTGCCCCGGCTCGATTTCCAGGATCTCTTCGCTTGCCTGCAGCGCCAGTTCCGCCTCCCTCAAGCGCAGAGCGGCCTTGGCGAGGCGAAGTCGGGGCTCAATGTCTTCGCCGCTGGCCTCGGCGTAGTTGCGCCAATTGATGAGGGCGTCCTTCCACTTTTCCGCCTTCTCCGAGACACGGGCGAGCCCGAGAAATGCTTCGGGGTGATCGGGGTGGGCTTCGGCCAAGTTCTGGAAGGCCTCCCCGGCCTCGGAGAGGCGCTCGAGGCCAATCAGGCAATTCGCCCGTAGCGTCAGTGCTGCGAGGTTGCGTGGTCTCGATGCTAGGACTTGTTCGACGCATTGCAGCGCCTCCTCCGCACGACCGCTGCGCAGCGCCGTCCTCGCGTCCGCCATGATCGCCCCGATCGCCTTCACCGACCGCCCCCCAAATCGCGACAGCACCTCTTTGCCATAGCTCAATGCATCTGCTGCTGGTCGCCTTGTGGCTCGTGCGCACCGAACCCCGGCCGACGAGTGTGACAGGCAAGAGTGCCCAACACTGAAAGCGTCGCAAGTCCCTGTCCATCGAAAGATCGAACTTCTGCCGGTGACCGCCTGCCAAGAAGCCGGATTCAGGCCAGCTGCAAGACCTCGTCCTTCTTTCGATCGCCAGTGGCCTCAGGCTCTAGCATTTGCAGCAGGCCTGCCCGCATTCGCGAGAGACTTAGATCCTCCCGCGCGAAGCTTCGTGCCTTTTTGCTCGCCTTTTCCAGCCAATCTTCGTGCGTTAGGCACCAGCAGACCCGCTCGGCGATAACTTCGGCCTCCATGCTGTGAACCACCCAGCCGGTTTCCCCCTGTCGCATCACCTCGTGCGCTGAACCGCAATCCGTCGTGACCACCGGGACCCCGCAGAATTCCGCCTCTATCACGCTGTTGGGGCAGCCTTCGCTAAGCGACGTTTGCAACAGGAGATCCATGCGTTCGAGCCAGCTGGCCACGTCCGCCGTTTCGCCGACCAAGGTTAGGCAATCCTCCAGACCCGCCTTGCGAACGGCCTCTTGAAGGCCGGGGGACAAGTGGCCATCGCCGACAAGAACGAAGTGCACAGCCTGCGCACCCAAGCGCCGGCGCACCAGCCGAGCGACCTCGATCCACAAGAAGGGCTGTTTGATCAAAGACAGCCGCAAGACGCCGCCAACCACCTTCTGCTTCGCCGACAGCTGAAGCGCGCTGTCGCCCGGCCGATCGCGGTCCGAGACACTTACAAAGCTCTCGACGATAGCGTTGCGGACCACGCTCGCCTCAGAAAGACTCGTCGACAGCAGGCGTGCATAGGCGTCACGCAGATAGCTGCTGCATGCCATGAAGGACACCTGGGGCAGCGAGAGAAAAGCGCTTAGATAGGCGCGTTCGGTGGCTGCGTGGAGCGGCGTATCGGATATGCTTCCGGGTTGGCCGGCATCGAACTCGCCAATGCCGCGCGCAGAAACGATGATCCGCGGGACCTTGGCCATCAAAGCGGCAAGCCCCATCGGTAGGAGGACGCGAGAGCCGACATCCCAGACGATGGCGGCGTCCGGGCGTAGCGAGCGCAGCCGGTTATAGCTGCCCAAGACATTCCGGCGAAGGTCGTCGGGCAGGAGGGCCAAGAGGTCTAGCCAGGCCGCACACCAGGCCGGGTCCGCCTCGGTACCGACAGCATTCTCTATCGAATTGCTGGCGACGACGGGCATCACCTCCACCTCGATCTCGTCGAGGAGATGCTGCAGCCCGACATCGGAACCCGTCACGCGAGAGGCCTCCTCCGTGATCAGAACCAAGCGCTCGAAGGGACAGCGAGGTTCCGTGAGCGCCTTTAGGGCAAGCAGGGTAGAGCGCTGTGAACCGCCAATGCCGCGGAAGTTTCCATTGCAGAATGCCACCCGGCGCACAGGGCCATTTGGGGTCGCAGCATCGCGGCTCAACTCCACCAAGCGCTCGACGACGCGCAATGCCAGGGTCAAGGGCCTGGCCTCGGCCACTTGATCGGCCAACCGGTCCGGGTTCGTCGCGGTGCGCCGACAGACATCGTCAAACCAGGAGGCCTGCCGTTCGCTGGCAGGGCAGTTCCGACCTGCCCTTAGGAGTTGATGAAGAGCATCAAGCCGTCCGAGCTTGCGGTAGCTTTCGGTTAAGGCGCGAAGATCCTGCACTGCTCCGCTGGCGGCAATCCAACTGCGCAAAGCGCCCGCCTCGCGAAAACAGCCTAGACCGTCGAGATAGTGGGCCAGCTCCGCCGGCGTGGCGGAGAGCGCCGCCCTGGCTTCTGCAACGACCGCCTCTTGAGCTTCTTGATCGCCGAGGCGGGCAAGCAGCCAATGCTCGCGAAGCCATGTGACATGGTCGCTTGGAACAAGAGTGCGGATCCGCCGGGCCACTGCGATGGCCTCGTCGAACAAGCCCGAATTCGCCAAAATCGGCAAGAACCTGCGAAGAACACGGGGATCCTTCTCGTCCCCCACCCTCACCGCCTTCATGGTCTCCTTGAAGAGCCCCCAGCGGCGGGTTTGAGCGGCAAAATTGGCAAGACCGAGAAGCGCGGCATTTGCCTTCGGATGCATCTCCAAAGTGGAATGGTAACGGGCCTCTGCATCGTCCAACCGCCCGAGCAGCGACAGTGCCTTCGCGCAGGTAAGCGCCGCTTCCATGTGCCCAGGCTCGACCTTCAGGACGTCCTCTGCTGCCTGCAGCGCCTCTTCCGGCTCCCCCATGCGCAGCGCCGACTTTGCGAGCCGAAGGCGCGGCTCGACGCCTTGCGGACTGGCAGCTGCAAACCTCCGCCAATTGACGAGCGCATCCGGCCACTGCTCCGCCTTCTCGGCTACCCTGGCAAGGCCACGGTAGGCATCGGGGCGGTCGGGAGCCACATTGTTGAGAGTCTCGAATGCGCACCGGGCCTCACACAAGCGCTCGAGCTCGATCAGGCAGTTTCCACGCAAGGTCAGAGCGCCGACACTGCCCGGTCTCGAAGCCAAGACCCTATCGGCAAGCAGCAAGGCCTTCTCGGCATGGCCGCCGCGCAGAGCCGCCCTCGCCTCCGTCATTGTCTCGGCGATCGCATTCATCGCCCGATCCCCCGTCGCGACAACATCGAAATGCTGTCTCTCGTCTTCCAATCACCTCCCAGGCGGAAAGGCCGCCCTCGCTTCCTCTCCTTTACGTTAGATGGATTCCTCGCGAATTGGAAGACATACCGAAGAGTTCGTTAGATTAAAATCTGCCAACCACGTACTACCAACCGCCTTTCATTGTACAACAGGGTCGATTTTATGCCTAGCACGGGAAGTGAAATTCTTCTTTTGCCTTCTCTGTTATCTGTCAGATAGATCAATTGCGATGAAATCCGTTCCCCCTGCCCCCTACTCAAAGAAAACGTCTATGTCGGCCGATTCCAACAACGCGGGCAGATTGATCCCGCCTTGATCGGCCAGGAAGCCGAAACTGACACTTTCGCCCGGCTGCAGTGCGCCGTTCCAGGGGGCTTCGTCGATCACGTAGCGATCGCCCGTCACCTCGGCGATCTCTGCATCCCAGATCTGAGTGATCTCGAAGGGCAGATCGATGCCGATGGCCCAGCCTTCGGCCACAGACATCGATTCATTGGTGAGCGAGACGCCGAGCTGGGCTCCGCTGCCCCAATCGTTCACCACCTCGACCTCAAGCGAGAAGTCCTCGCCGCTTGGCGGCGGCGGGGGAGGATCGCCGGCGTCGTCGTCCAGGATGGTGGCAAGCCCCGAGGCCTCCGACCCATCAGGGCCGGTCAGGATGAGGGAGAAGGTCTCGTCCGCTTCTTCCTCGAAGTCCGGTGTCAGCGCCACGGATAGGGTCTTGCTCGTCTCCCCGGGTTGAAAGGCTAGATTTTCGGATATCGCCTCGTAATCCTCGCCGGCCGTCGCAGTGCCGTCCTCGCTGCGCACTTGAAAGACCAGCTCTTCCGCAGCAGCTGAGTCCAAAATCACTTCGAATTCGGCAAAGGTCACACTCCCGCCGCCGCCCTCCTCCAGCAGCGGCGCCAAGAGTTCCACGGCCTCCTGGCGCACGGTGATCCAGTCATCCTCGAGGATGCCGCCGGTGTCACCGGAGTTTGGGTTCCAGGACCACCAGGCCCAACTCATGCCGGCTTGTCCGGCCGGGATATCGCTTACCCCGTCGCCATCGAGGTCGCCGTCGAGATAGCCGACGATGGCTTCCGCCCAGTCGCGGTCCACCTGGGTCTCCAGCCGCGAGCCGAACTCGCCCAAGAGGATGGGCGCGATCTCTTCGCGATAGATGTAGCCCCAGTGATCATCGAAGACCTGGGTCAGGTCAGACCCGTCGAAGAACCAGGGCTGGGGGAAGACCGAGGCGGGATAGTCATGGGGCGAGTAGACCAGCTTGCCGTCCTGCTGCAGCTCTACCGGGCGGTCGGCGACACCTTGCAGGTTGCCGCCCCACCAGTAGTTGTCGCCTTGATAGCTGCCGATGCCCTCGACGACGATCAGCCAATCGGGGTTGACGGCGTGGATGGCGTCACCGGCCCGCTCTGCCGCCGCCGCCCAGTCGGTCGCGCTATCGTCCCCCCAGGTGGCCGGTCCGTGCGGCTCGTTGTGCAAGTCAGCGCCGATCACCGTGTCGTCGCCGGCATAGCGCCCGGCGAGGCTCGCCCAAGCCTCGATCCAATCAGCCTCGTCGTAGGCGCCCTCATACCAGAGGCCGCTGCCGTTGGCGCCGCTGCCGGCTTCGCTGCGATGGTGGTCGAGGAGGATCTTGAGGCCCAGATCGCCGGCATAGCCGACAACCTTGTCCATGATCTCCAGACCGCTCAGGCCTTGCAGATCGGGGTTGAGGCCGAAGTCGATGCCCGATGGCGTGCCGCCGTCCAAGACCAGTTCGCTGGAGAAGGGCAAGCGGATGGCATTGAAGCCCTCCGCCTTGATCTGCTCCATCATCTCCTGCCAGTTACGCGCCCAAAGGCCGTGCGGCGTCTGGATCTCAGTCTCCAGCCCGAACCAGTTGACGGCCCGGATCTCCACCTGATTGCCGTCCGCATCGAGGATCTGATTGCCGCTGGTGCTGAGCGGCCCGTCGGCGATGAGGCCGGTCCCGCCGCCGCCACCGGGATCGCCCTCCGGCACGGCTATGTCGGCGATGGAGATCTGCGGCAGGCCGGCCGAGTCGTCATCCTCGATGCGGCCTAGCGCGCGACCATCGCCAATATCCGCCCCAACGGCAGCGGTCAAGTCGAGGAAAAAGCTCTCCAGGTCCTCGACCTCTTCATCGTCCAGAACCGACACCTCGATGAAGGCTCTGGTCTCTCCTGCCGCAATGGTGACGTTGCCGGCCGTCTCTACATAGTCGACGCCTGCCTCAGCAGTCCTGGACTGGGTCTCATAGCTGATCTCCACGTCTTGCGTGGCCGGCTTCGACAGCTCGACGCGGAACTTAAGGACGGCATCCTCGCCCTCCTCGACGCGGCGATTGACGACCTTGAGGCTCGGGAGCCCGTCGTCGTCAAAGATGAGGCCTCGTGCCCGGCCATCGTCGATCTCGGCCCCTTCGACTGACGTCAGGTCGAGGAAGAAGCGCTCCGTGGGCTCGGCCAGATCATCGTCAAGGATCGGCACCTTGACGAAGGCGCGAGTCTCGCCGGCAGCGATGGTGACGCTGCCACGCGTGGTCTCATAGTCCACGTCGGCGCCCGCAGTCGACCCTAGGGTCTCATAGTGGAGGACGACTGCTTCCGTGCTGGGCTCGGACAGCTGGACGCGGAAAGAGACTTCCGCCTCCGCGCCCTCCTCCGCACTGTTGTTCACCACCTTGACGAACGGCAGATCCGGATCTTCGCCGACACCGGAGGCGACCAACTCGTCGAGCTCGCTATTGAAGCGATCCTTCAGGAGGCGCCCGTCCTCGAAGGTGGCGTCGAAGCGCCAGAGCTGCTCCAGCTCGGCTAATTCGCGCGGGCTGACGCCGGCGATAACCGTCTTGCCCCAGACGTCGTTGTAGCCGCCCCACGACTCGCCGAAATGCGAGATCGTCAGGCTGCGGCTGGCCTCGTCATAGGCGACATGCAATTCGCGGCCGGTCATCACCACGAAGTTGAGCACCAAGCCATCACCATGCTCGGCCTGCAGGGCATCGAAGTCGTAGAGGGTGACCTTGCCTGCGATGTGGGTCTGGATGGCGATGTGGTTGTCCGGCCAGCCGCCCTCGGGGTCGAGGCTGTAGAGCGAGGCCATGAGATCGTCTTGGAAGTGGTTGTTGGTGGTCGCCCAGGAACGCACCATGACCGGGATATCGGCCGGATCCAGGTCTCTGATCGTGGCGATCGGGCTGGTGCTTTCGAAGCTGCTGGCCGGCATGACGTGCAAAGTGAGATTGCCGTCGGACTGCTCTTCCCAAAGAACCGCGTAGTTGTGCGCGTTCATCTCGGTCACATCGTCGCCCGAGCGAAACCCGAATATCAGCTTGTCGCGCGTCGGGTCATATCCGGAGAGGTCATCGGAGCCGACGACGAAGAGACGGCCGACGTCCGGGCCACTGCCGGCCGGCCAGTCGGCGGCACCGCCGTTCGCCCAGGTCTCGGGCGGCGCTACGGGGTAGGTCACGCCATAGGGGTTGAAGTAGTCGGGTTGATCACCTGAGAAATCGGACCAGTCCACAGTCACCATGACCTTCTCCCTTTCCGGGCGGGGTGCCCGTAGGCACTGAGAGGAAGAACAAGCAGGCGAACGCCCACTCGCTGAGAAGGATAGCCTGACCAGCAAGCCCGATCGCCGGACTGAAGCAACGTACTCACCAGTCGTTGCCTTACCGGCCTACGCCAATAGCCAATACCACCTGACACAGTGTGGAAGTCACACTGTGTCAGGCGCTGGACGAGAATCTGTCGAAACTTGGATGGTCGGCCAGTGCTGCCCCTTGGCACAGCACCGCTTCGCGGGGGTGCGCCTCCTTGCCCGATCCCTGCGCATCCCCGCCTCTCCCTTGTCAAGTGCGCGAGTTTCCAGGCAGGCTCCGATGCAACGCCAGGATCAGTCGGGCATGAAGAGCGATGGATGAGAGCGTCCAGATCAGTGCTGCACAGCTGCGCGAGCACGCCGAGTACTTTGGCACCTACCGGCACCTGGTGACCTTGGAAATGGCCGGCCGCCCTCTCGACGAGGCCTATGAGCTCTTCTTCTCCCGCCTGCTGAAACCCAATCCCTCGAAATTGTTTCACGCGGCAGCCGCAGCGACAGAACCGCTCCTGCTCGGCACCGACCAGCGGGACTCTCTGGCGCGAAGCTCGGCGCCCAGGCTGTTGGCCTTGCGGCCGGGTGCCGTGGTCTTGGACATTGGCGCCGGCGACGGATTGACCACGGCCCTCGCGCTCATGGACCGCGAAGATGCGCTGACACTGATCCCGCTGGACCCTTTGGATGCATACCTCGACCAATACGCGAACCGGATGCGGGCTCTGCCGGGCCAGATCTCAGTTTCACGCTGCATCAACGCCGGCATCGACGAGATGCTCCAAGCCCATTCTCCCGCTACCGCAGGCCTCGATGAACGGCTGGACGCGGTCTTGTCCTACCATTCCCTTTACTTCGCCCAGGATCTGCATGCCTTCCTGCATTTCACCCTGGAGAGACTCCTTACCGGCGGCAGCTTGATCGTGGCCTTCGCAGAGGACCGCGGCGGCTTTGTCGGGAGCACGGCGCGCGACTTCCTGGAGGAGGTGGGCCTCAAGCCGGACGGCGATGAACGTGCAGAGGGTGGACCGCTCGCCCGCTTCTTCGGGCTGGGCGACGAGCCGCCCAGCACCGCCGAGGTCGAGGGCCACCTGCGGCAGACGCTCGCGCGCGACGACTTCCAAGTCGTTGAGGTCGAACGCCAGGCTACCCGCGTCTACGGGCACGATCCAGGCGATCTGGTTGCCGCGGCCCTGTTGGGCGACGTCGAGCATCTGGGCCATTCGCGCGTGGCCGAGATGCTCGGTTATCTCTCTCGCCGCCTCAAGGAAGCCCCGGAGAGCTTCGATCTCAGGCTCACCCTCACGGGTCCGCGCACCAATATGCTCTCCGTCGCCCAACCGCAGACCCTCATCGTGTTGGAAAAGCGCTGACCGCCGGCAGCGAGCGAGAAGGACCACGGCATGTTCGAAGGGCTGGACCCCGAATTGGCTCAGGCCGTCTTGGCTGCCATGAAGGACGTGGCGAGCCTCGGCGGCAGCGCCCAGTTGACCACAGCGGATAGCTTGGCGCTGGGTGCCGCTGCGCACTACCTCTTTCGCTTAGCGCCGGTTCCGGCTCCCGACGCCTTGCCGGCCATGGCCCCGGAGGATCTGGCCGCCAAGCTCGTTTCGGGCGAACTTCGCCTGGCGGCGGTGCAGTCTCTGGCCGTCATGGCCCTCATCGACGGCGTCGTCGACCAGCCCCGCATTGCTCGCGTGGCGCACTATGCTGCCGCCCTTGAGATCGAGGCCGACTTCCTGAATACCTTGAGCGAAGCGGCTGCGGGTCACCTGCGCTGGGCCGGCATGGATATGGTCCGCCACAATATGCTGAGCATCACCGGCCAGCCCTGGGCGGACGACGTCGTCATGCCGTGGCTGCTCCCCTATCGCGGCGATGGCGAAGACACGGCTCTGGCCGATCGCTTTCACGCACTGCAATCCCGGCCGTCTGGCAGCCTGGGGCCACGCCTTCTGGCATCACTACAGCAGCCACGGCTTCGCCTTTCCCGGCGAGCCCGATGCGCTAAACGCCTCCTTCGCCGTTCCGCACGACACCACGCACCTTCTGAGCGGCTACGACACGACCTATCGGGGCGAGATTCTGGTCTCGACCTTCACTGCCGGCATGCATCCCGACCAGCCGATGGCCGGGCATATACTGCCTGTCATTTTCAGCTGGCACCTCGGCGTCGAGCTCGTTCCCGCGGCCGGCGCACACCGTGGCGCCCTCGACGTAGAGCGCTTCTGGGAGGCTTGGGCGCGCGGCAGCCACGTGCGCACCGACGTCTTTGACACTGCGTGGGACTTCTGGGCGCTTATCGACCAGCCGCTTGCAGATCTCCGCGATGCCTATGCCATTCCACCGTTGCAAGACGCCACCCGGCCTCAGCGTGGCCTCAGTAGCCTGACCACCGCCGGTGGCCCGCCCAATCACTCGGCCAGCAACTAGTCGACGGTGACGGCGGCCTTCTTAGAGGGGCGCCCGATAGAGACATAGTCCAGGCCGGCTTCCGCGGCCGCCTCAGTCGTAAATAGGTTGCGCAGATCGATCAGGAGCGGCTTGCGCAGCGCGGCGGCGACGGCTCCGAGGTCGAGCTTGGCAAAATCTTCCCACTCGGTGACGATCACGCCGGCATCGGCATCCTTCAGCGCCTCCATGGCGCTCTCCGCCCAGGTAACGCCAGGGAGCTGCTGGTCGCTCCGCGCGATTTCCATCGCGGCCGGATCAAAGGCCACGATCTGAGCGCCCAGCTCCTGCAGGAGCGGCACGATCACCAGCGCCGGGCTTTCGCGTATGTCGTCCGTACCGCCCTTGAAGGCGATGCCGAGGATGGCGATGCGCAGGCCATCGACGCTGCCGCCGCAAGCCGCGACGATCTTGTCGGCCATCTGGCGCTTGCGCACCTCGTTCTCCTCGATGACTGTCTCGACGATGCCGACCGGCCGGCCAAGGCGGCGCGCCGTCCATGCCAGCGCACGCGTGTCCTTTGGAAAGCAAGAGCCGCCATAGCCCGGTCCCGGCCGCAGGAACCGAGCACCGATTCGCTGATCCAGCCCGATCGCGCGCGAGACATCCTCCACGTCGGCCCCCGCCGCTTCGCAAAGATCGGCCACCTGATTGATGAAGGCCACCTTGGTCGCCAAGAAGGCGTTGGCTGCGTACTTGATGATCTCCGCAGTCTCCAGCCCGGTGACCAGCAGCGGATAGCCTCGATCGACAAGCGGCTGATAGAGCTTCTCCATCACCCTGCGCGCCGACGCGCTCTCCGTTCCGACGACGATGCGGTCGGGCTCGAGGAAATCCTGAATGGCCTTGCCTTCGCGCAGGAACTCCGGGTTCGATACGATCTCGATATCCGATCGCCCCGCCGCGACCACACGCTTGGCCAGATCGCGATTGGTCCCGATAGGCACCGTCGACTTGACAACGATGAATCCCGGCCCCGTCATCGCGGACAAGAGCTGGTCCAAAGCGAGATGAATGTAGCTGAGGTCCGCTTCCCCGCCCGGCGCAGGCGGGGTGCCGACGGCCACGATGACCACCTCGGCATCGGCTACCGCGGCATGCAAGTCCGCCGTGAAGCTAAGGCGCCCGCCCTTCACATTGGCGGCACAGAGGGTCTCGAGCCCCGGCTCGTAGATCGGGACCTCACCCTGCTGCAAGCGCTGAACCTTGCCCAGGTCATTGTCGACAGCGACAACCTCGTGGCCCAGGTCTGCCAAGCAAACACCGGAGACCAGCCCGACATAGCCGCTGCCAATGATAGAAACCCGCATCGTCTGACTTCCGACCCCTCGACTCCTTCCAGCGGACTTAGGACGCGGACCAGCAGTCATGACAAGTCCGCAGCGCGGTTGCAAGAAGCCTTGAGGCCCGATCTATTCGTCTCTCCCCCCGCCCGTTCGGCACAAAGCCCCCCGAGCGTCCCCACTCTACGACAGAGTCGCGGCGGATTGCATCCCTTCTGGAGTCCATCAGCCTAGAGCTTTAATCCTTCCAGAAAATCCTTGAGGCCGGGGCCCAATTCCGGGTGACCCAGTGCAAAGGCGATGTTGGCCTTGAGGAAGCCCAGCTTGTCGCCGCAGTCATAGCGCGTGCCCTCGAAGAGGAAGCCGTGCACCGGCACGGTGTTCATCGTCTCCGCGATCGCATCGGTGATCTGGATCTCACCGCCGGCGCCGACGACCTGGCGGTTGAGATGCTCGAACACCGAGGGATCGAGGATATAGCGGCCGATGACCGCTAGGTTGGAGGGCGCGCGCGAGGGGCTGGGCTTCTCGATCAGGCTCTTCGCCTCGATGATCGCGCCATCCCGCTTGCCCGGATCGAGAATTCCGTAGCGATCTGCGTGCTCTGGCGGCACTTCCTGGACCCCGATGACGCTGCCCTCGCCAAGCTGCTCGTAGGCTTCGATCAATTGCGCCATGCAGGAGCGCCGGCCCTGCACGATGTCGTCCGGCAAGAGCACGGCAAAGGGTTCGTCGTGGATAAGGTCGCGCGCGCACCAGATGGCATGGCCCAAGCCCAAAGGCTGGCTCTGGCGCACGAAGATCGCGTTGCCGGCGTGAATCTCGGAGTCGCGCACCGCCTTCAGGGCGGCGCGCTTGTCGCGGCTCTCCAAGACCTGTTCCAGCTCCGGCGCCCGGTCGAAGTGGTCCTGGATCACCGACTTGCCGCGCGAGATGATGAAGATGAATTTCTCGATTCCGGCCTCGCGCGCCTCTTCGATCGCATAGTTGATTACCGGCTTGTCGACGACAGGCAGCAGCTCCTTGGGAATGACCTTGGTTGCCGGCAGAAACCGCGTGCCGAGTCCGGCGACCGGAAGGATCGCCTTGCGAACCTTGTTCATGGCTTGCGAAACACCTCTCTGTCCGATTGCGGGACGACTGCGCCGGAGACCTAGGCGCCGGGTGAAGGCTCTATAGCATGCCGGGCATGGGAGAAAAGAGGCCTGGAAAGATCTTTGCTTCTCGCCTCAGCCGCCCCGGGCCGGCGAAGGCAACGACAGCGTCCTGCAAACGCTCGCTCAGAGGGGACGGCAGCGCCGCTCGGAAGCGCTCTGCCAGGCCGCGATAGTACCAGCGAATCCCCTCGCCATCGCCGGTGAAGCGATCCCAAAGCCGCTCTCCAAGGGCGCGATAGTCCATGCGAATGCACTCGGCATTGTGGGTCTTGTCGGCCAGCGACACCAGCAAGGAACTGGACGGTTTGGCTGTCAGGCTCTCCAGATAGGCTTCCTTGCGAGGCCGCCAGGGCGGTTTGGGTTCAGTCAGGCTGTCACTGCAGTCTCGAACGATAACGGCCACGGCTGCTCCAAAGCGCGCTTCGATCCTCCGCAGTTCCTCAAGTCCGCCTTGATCTTCCGCGGCATCGTGCAGCAACGCGCCGATGGCCTGGTCCTCGTCGCCGCCATTCTCGATCACCAAGGCGCTGACCGCCATCAGGTGCGACACATAGGGGACGTTGTTGCCTTTGCGCCTTTGACGGCGATGCAGGCGGGATGCATAGACCAAAGCCTCGTCAAAGCGGTCGGTCAAAGTGACGTATCCCATCGGGCTCGGTTCCTTTCCTTCTTGCATGGCGGGCGCTTTGCGGGTCGCGGGGCCGCTCTATCCTGTGGGCCGGCATCCAGGCAGGATGCCGTGATGGGTTTCGGGGGTCGGCCGAGATCCTGCACCTGCAAGGGCCAAGCGTCTGGGAGTCTCTCTTGGAAAGAGCGCAAGCTGCAAGCCCCGAAGGCGGCGCGGCCTTCACCGAAGGGTCGGTGTTTCGCCATATCGTAGCGACCACGACCTATGGCGCGGTGGGCCTGATGACCCTCTTTCTGGTCGATCTGGCGGACCTTTTCTTCATCTCGCTCCTGGGTCAGGAAGAGCTGGCCGCCGCGGTCGGCTATGCCGGCTCGGTCCTCTTCTTCTCCACCTCGCTCTGCATCGGCCTGGCGATCGCAACGGCGGCGACGGTGGCGAAAAGCATAGGCGCCGGCGAAAGGGAGAAAGCGCGGCGGCTGGTTGTGCACAATGCCGCCGCATCGATCGCCATCTCGCTTCCGGTGGCTGTGCTTGCCTGGCTCTACGTGCCGGAGTTCCTCAGCTGGCTGGGCGCCACCGGCCGGGCGCATGAACTGGCGGTGGTCTACCTCAGGATCATCATGCCCACGATGCCGCTGCTCGCCCTGGCCATCGCCGGCGGCGGCGTGCTGCGCGCGGTGGCCCTGCCGCGGCTTGCCATGTGGTCGACGGTTGGCGGCGGTCTGGTCAACGCGGTTCTGGATCCCCTGCTTATCTTCGGCCTGGATCTGGACTTGGTAGGCGCTGCGCTGGCGTCCGTGGCCGCCAGGATCGCGGTCTGCGTCATCGCTTGGCATCGCGTGATCGTCAAGGCCGGGATGCTGGGCCGGCCGGAGGCTCGGCACTGCCTGGCCGACCTCCGCCCCTTTCTCGCCATCGCCCTGCCGGCGATCGCCACCAATCTGGCGACGCCCGTCAGTAACAGCGTGGTGGTTGGCGCCCTCTCGACCCACGGCGACGACGCCGTGGCCGGCTTTGCCATCATCGGACGGCTGACCCCGGTCGCCTTCGCCACCGTCTTCGCCCTCAGCGGCGCCATAGGACCCATCGTCGGCCAGAACTACGGCGCCGGACACTACGAGCGCGTCCGGCTGGCACTTTGGAACGCGCTGGCCTTCTCTCTCTTGGCCGTGCTCACCCCGGCGCTGCTCTTCTACCTCTTCGAGGATCAGATCCTGCTGGCCTTCAGTGCCAAGGGCGAAGCGGCCTACCTCATTCGCGTGTTCATAGAGGGCGTCACCGTCATGTTCGTCTTCGTAGGTGCGCTCTTCGTTGCCAATGCAGCCTTCAACAACTTGGGGCGGCCCTTGTGGGCGACGCTCTCCAATTGGGGGCGGGCGACAATCGGCACCATCCCGCTGGTGTGGCTGGGCGATCGCTTCTTCGGCGCGCCCGGGATCCTTTGGGGACAGGCCTTCGGCGGCGTGCTGTTCGGCACCGGCGCCTTCGTCGCCGCCCTCTGGCTGGTGCACAAGCGCCGCGTGGGAGAGGTGCCAGGCTTCGATCAGCGCTTCTTCCGCCTGCCCTTGCAGGCGACCACGATCTACCGCGGCTGGATGCCCAGCCCGGCGGCCCTTAGAGAGGGCGACGAGAAGGCGGGCAAGCGATCGAGCCGCTTTCGCCGTGCGGGTAAGTGACCCATCGGCTCAGCCAATCGGCGGGGCAATCGCTGACTGCGGCCGTGGCCGGAGGCGGTGCGGCACCGACGCTTGCAGCCAAGAGCCGACAGAGGAACCCCTGTTCGATCCTCGACCTGACTTGGATCAAGGATGGCATTGCCAACTCCCTGTAATGAAACCGGCGGCAATGGCGTCGGTACGCTTCCGGAGCGCCTCTGTCCGCTCTTCGGTCACAGGAATCTTGTTCTTTGGAACAGCCTGAGCCATCCACCGGATCTGTCGACAACGCCGATACTCCTCCGACCGGATTGATCGGGCGGTTCTGGGCTTGGATCGTCTTGCTGGTCATGGGCGTCGCCTGGGGGTACACGGTCATCCTGGCCAAGGTCATCACGGCCGGCGGGGGACATCCATTCGGCATCGCCATGTGGACGAGCGCGCTGGGCGCAGGCTTCCTGCTGGTTATCAGCACCATCCGGCGGCGTCCTCTTTCGTTGAAACGTGATGTCCTATGGCTGTACGTGATATGCGGCCTGCTCGGCGTGGTCATTCCTGCCGTTTCGTTCTACTTCGCCGCACCCCATCTGCCGGCCGGCGTCCTCTCTATCACGGTGACTGTCGGCCCGATCCTGACTTTCCTGTTCTCGGTCTTCTTCGGGCTAGAGCGCTTTGCCTCGCTCCGCGTTCTAGGTGTCGCCTTCGGCGTTCTGGCTGTGGCTCTTCTCGTCGTGCCTGAGGCCAGCTTGCCGGACCGGTCCGCCGTGCCCTGGGTGCTGCTGGCCTGCGTCCCCGGCCTCTGTTACGCGCTGGAGAACATGGTCCTGACCTTCCACCTACCCGGAGACGTCAGCCCCTTTACGGTTGCGTGTGGCAACTTCCTGGTTTCGTCGGTCGTCCTGGTGGGTGTGGTGGTGGCGACCGATACCTTCGTGCCCCTGGCCTGGCCTTGGGGAGTCGTCGAATGGTCAATCGCCGGTATGGCCGCCATCAATGCCGTTTGCTTTGGCTTGGTCATCTACCTGATCGCATATGCGGGCGCGGTTTTCTCCACTCAAGTGGCTTATCTGATCACCATTTCCGGCGTCGCCTGGGGCATAGTCATATTCGACGAGCAGCATTCGGTCTGGGTCTGGCTCTCCCTCGCATGCATCCTTGTCGGCCTCACCCTCATTCGGCCGCGACGACGCAAGCACGCGGCGCGGTGACCTCCACCTCACGGATAGGCTTTGGCACAGCGACCATCGCTGCTTCACTCCTTCACGACGATTTCTCCCGTCATGTGCGGATGGAAGACGCAGTAGTAAGGATAGCGGCCAGGCCTATCAAACGAGAGCACGGCTTCCGCGCCTCTGCGCAGCTCACCGCTATCCCACCTGCCTTCGAGATCGGTGGCGGTGTGAGGTGCAATATCGCTATTCTGCCAAGCAACCTGTTCTCCCACCGAGATCGTCAAGCTTTTCGGCTCAAAGGCGAAGGACTTGATCTGCACCCGATGCGGATCGGCGGCTTGCACGCCAGCGGCCTTGCCGCCCAACAGAAACGCGGCGCTGGTGGCACCCGCGAGGGCGCCGCCCAGCCGCCGTCTCGACCAAGTCTCAGACATCGCAGCTAAGGCCCGCCACCATGGTCTCGGCGTGACCCTCGTGCTGCTTGAAGGTGACCAATGCCTCGGCCAGCAGCTGCTTCAGCTGCGGAACGGTGGCAATGGGGATGAAGAACTCCTCGACCGTCTTGTTGACCACCTGGTGATAGGCGAGCTCGTTCCGGGCATAGGCGCAATCGAAGGCCTTGCCGGCAAGCGCAGCCAACTCCGCACGCTTCTCGGCGGCGCCCGACACCAGGGCCTGGCTCAGCGCGTTGTCCTGCGGGGTGACATCCAGCTCGGTGATGAGCGCCACCGCGGCCTGGTTCACCGCCGAATGATCGCGGATCATGGTGGACGCGAAGGCCCGCACCGCATCATTCTCCGAGATCGCCAAGGCCAGGTGTGCATAGCGTATGTCGAGATTGCCCGCGGTGTAGGCGCTGTGCGCGATCTCTAGATCGTTCATGCCCTCCTGGGCCTGGGCGTAGGTTCCGATCGCGGCTGCCAAGGCGACAGCGGCAAGCAGCGGTTTGACCGTCATGAGAATAATCCTTCCGTTGGAACTGTGATGGGGGAACGGGCGACAGCGCGCAGGGGCAAGCTACCGCCGCCTCAGGCCATGCCGAGGCTTCGCCGCAGAGGCATCGAGACCTGGATCCACTCCTCGATCTCCAGATTGGCGATCTCCGCGTAAACCGCGGCCAGCAACGCCGTACCACCGATGAGCGCCGACGCGACGAGCCATCCTGCCTGCAAGGCGGTGATCAACCACCGGCGAGATGCCTTGCCCTTAGACTGTGTCATCCAGCACCTCTACGCCTCTGCGACGAGAGCGCAGATGGGAGGCCGGCAGGTGCTTCGGCAATGCGCCGGCAAGGAAACGAGAGCGGGCGCAAAGCCTTTGGGACGATCTGCAAGACCGCAGGTCAACGCCGCACACTTCGCTCTCGGGCGCGCCCTTGGGGTTGGCCCTGTCAGAATGTGAACCGCTCCGGAAACATCGGAGACCGCTTGGTGTGAGTCACGCTAGCCAAGCCCTGCTGCAACAGGCCAAGGAAAGGTCCCTTAGCTCCGGCCGGCGAACTGCTGCCGAAGGGCTGCGGTAACGGGGTCCCTAGATTCAATGGCCCCGATCCGGGGTTGCGAGCTTGCCAGCCTCGATGCTCCGCCCCGGCCCGCCAGAGCCAGGAGGCGCCGAAGACGGCGCACGCTATCGTTGCTGGCGCTCGCCAAGACCTGGATAGCATGAGGCGGGCTTGCAAGGTGGTGGGTCAATCGCGCCAGCAGGTCCACGAGGCCCGCCCGAACGTCCAAACCTACAGGGGCGGAGAGTCGGAATCGGCCGCCCGCCAGGCGACCCGCAGTTCTTCCCTTTCCCTGCTCCGATCTCCGCAGGAACCGAGACGGCCTGCGCGGCGTATTGCAGCACTAAGGCCAGCTGCAACCGTAAGCGCGCCCTCCAGTACCTTGGAATGAGCGGCTACACCTCTAGGTAAGCCTTCCAACAGGGATTGCCCAGGCCCTTCAATTAAAAAGGGGATCAAGCAAAATGTCACCTTGAGATTATTCAAACCTCCCTTAGGCGAGTAAAGAAACAATGCAATCAATAAAACACCCTCTCTACTAGAGAGCTATAATAATAAATGAGTATTGTACTGCGTCATTTTTTAGCATAATCCCACCCTATTTGCCGTCATTGGACCTATTTGTTTCAAACGCGGAAATTCAATACCGATCCGTAGCGAATCGTCTTCTCCCCCTTTGTTTTGGGTGAGCACGCCAAGCTGCCCGTTTCAATTTTGACATCCTGACAAGTGGCGATACTCTTGAGCGCATAAATGATCGGTGAGACAGCTGGTATGCGACATGCACGCGGTCGGTCTATCCAGGTTGCTCGTTGTCTGGAAGGTGTCTCGGACAGCAGTCGAAGCCAGTCTGCAGCGGACGGCTCGTGTTCATTCACGCATGGCAGAGACCTGAGGGCGCGCCCGCAGTCCGTGACCAGGGGACTGAGGTTCGCGCTCGCTGCGCTCGCCCTTCTGGCGGTTGCACCGGCGCTGCCCAACCCGGCCTGCCGCGCAGTGCGCAGCGGCCGGCGCGAACACGATCGATTGCATCGGCAGCTTTCCCACCGGGCTCGATCTGAACGCCCTGGTGTCGGCCGACACCAACAACGTCAACATCTTCAATCTCACCAGCGACATCGGCCCCATTGGCATCCAGTGGAACATGGGTGGGATCGACGTCCCTCACCCCCCCACCCTGCCCAAGCGCAGCTTGACCGTCGACATGGGGAACTTCACCGTCAGCGGTGCGCCTGCTGTGCAGCTTCAATCTGGCGCGACTAGCGGTCTCTTTAACCCAGGTAGCGCGTTTCCCATGGAACTGCAGTTCACCGGGGATGCGGTAGGTACCGGACCGGGCCCCGACGATACTCGTTTCCAACCGTGGCGCATTCAGCCGACCCTCTAGGAACGGCGGCACAGTCGGCGACATCGAGCTCACTCTCGAGGGCAGTGTGTCCGGTCTTGCCGGAGTTCAGGCGTCATCGCAGGGTGGCAACGCCGTCGCCGGCACCAGCAGCGACCCCGGCGGCAACGGTGCCGCAGGCGGCAATGTCTTTTTCGACACAACAGGCGACGGGGTCCAGATAGCCACCCAAGGCGATGGTGCGATCGGCCTACTCGGATCGTCCTTCGGCGGAAACGGTGGTGCGGTCATCGCCAATAGCGGTGGCGAGGACGGCGGCCGCGGCGGTGACGGCGGCTCCTTCTTCTTCGGTCCGGACTTCAATGACTGGACGATCGAGACCATCGGCGCCAATGCGCCCGGGATACGGCTGGAAAGCGTGGGGGGTGACGGCGGGAACGGCGGGCCCGCCAGGACCAAGAAGGGCGGCAAGGGCGGTGCTGGCGGGAGGGGCCGGACAGATCGTAGCCGGCAACATGACGGCCAAGATCACGACCGACGGCCACGACTCGCCCGGACTGGTCAGTTTCAGCAGGGGCGGCAAAGGCGGCGATGGCGCCAAGGGCGGAACCTTCGGCGACGGCGGCGCCGGCGGCCCGGGCGGCTTTGGAAGGCTCGCTCAGGTGAACGGGGTTTTCGACATCGAGACCAAGGGCGGCAAATCGGACGGTATCGCCATCAGCTCGGTCGGCGGTGTCGGCGGCGCCGGCGGAGACGGCGGCTTCTTCGGCAGCGGCGGGTCGGGTGCCAACTCCGGCAGCACGGGTAGCATGCAGGTCACCCTGGAGCGCGGCAGCAGCATCTCGACGGCTGGCAACAACTCGGTCGGCGTTTCGGTGCAGGCGATTGGCGGGCGAGGCGGCGCAGGCGGCAACAGTGTCGGTCTGTTTTCCTTCGGCGCGGCCGGGGGAAGCGGGGGTCGGGCAGGCGCCGTGACGATCGAAAGCAACAGCGACATCTCCACCCAAGGCAACGGCTCGATGGCTATCCTGGCTCAGTCGATCGGCGGCGGCGGCGGTAAAGGCGGCAACAGCTTTGGACTCTTCTACTCCCAAGGTGGCGTCGGAGCCGTCGGTGGCGCCGGTGGTACCATAACTGCTTTAAGCAACGGCAGTCTCAAGACGGCAGGCAACAACGCGTCCGGCATCGTGGCCCAAAGCATCGGCGGCACGGGAGGCTCTGGCGGCTTCAGCGGCGGCTTGGTCGCGATGGGCGGTCGGGGCAGTTCCGCGCACAACGCCGGCAGTGTTGACGTCACAAACCTCGGCAGCATCGAGACTGGGCTGGGGCCATCCGAAGACGCCAATGCCCAGCAATCCGCCTGCGTCACGGGTTGCTCCTACGGCATCGTCGCCCAGGCGATCGGTGGGGCGGCGGCAACGGCGGCGCCAGTGTCGGCTGGTTCTCGGTCGGGGGCCGGGCTGCTGGCTGCGGCAGTGGCGGCTCGGTGACGGTCGAGAATCAAGGCCTGATCTCGACCCAGCTGGAGAACTCGACGGCGATCCTCGCGCAGTCGATCGGCGGTGGTGGCGGCAACGGTGGCGCCAGTGTGTCCGCCGGCTTGGGCGGCACGGTCGCCGTTGGTGGCAGCGGCGGCGGGGGTGGCAACGGTGGCAGCGTGACCGTTACCTTGACGGAGGGTGCGGAGATCACGACGGCGGGCGACGGCTCACATGCGGTTCAGGCGTAGTCGATCGGCGGTGGCGGTGGCAACGGTGGCTTTGCGGCCTCGGCGGCGGTGGGGCCGAACATCCCGGCCGTTTCGGTCTCCGTAGGCGGCGGTGGCGGCACAGGCGGAGATGCCAATGTAGCGTCGATTCGCGCGGAGGGCGGAAGGACAGGCGGAACGATCGCCACGCTCGGCGACAACGCGAACGGCCTCTTTGCCCAGTCGATCGGCGGCGGCGGCGGTAACGGCGACTTTGCCGTAGCGCTGTCGGCGAGCAATGTCGGTGCGGTGTCTCTGGCCGTAGGCGGTGGCGCCGGCTCAGGCGGCAGGGGAGCTGCCGCCGAGATCACGAACGGGCACGATGTGACCACCGCCGGCACGCGATCGGTTCCTATCCTGGCGCAGTCGATCGGCGGTGGTGGCGGTAACGGCGGTCTGGCCGTTTCCGGCAGCGCGTCCGCCGGTACCGTCGGTGTCGGTATCGGTATTGGCGGTGGCGGTGGCCCCGGTAATTTCGCCCGGGAGGCAGAGATTGCCAATGGCGGCAAGGTCGAGAGCGGTGGCGACGAAGCGCCGGGCATCGTCGCCCAGTCGATCGGCGGCGGCGGTGGACGCGGCGGCGCCGCGGTTGCTGCCACGCTCTCCTTGAGCGGTTCGACATCCGTTTCACTGGGCATCGGCGGCGGCGGCGGTAGCGGTGGCGACGGCTCTCTGTCATCAATCGTGAACTTCGGTGAGGTGAGCACGGCGGGCAGCCAGTCGCAGGGCCTCTTCGCCCAGAGCATCGGCGGCGGCGGCGGCAGCGGTGGGCTCGCCATCACAGCTAATCTCTCTACCTCACAGTCGGTGAGGCTCGGAGCCTTGATCGGCGGCTCAGGTGAAGCCGCCGGCTCTGGCGGCAGCGTGGTCATCCAAAACCTCGGTGCCATCTCCACCGGCGGCGATCGTTCCGAAGGCATCTTTGCCCAGTCGGTTGGAGCTGGCGGTGGCAGCGGCGGTGTCGCGATCACTGCCGACGTCTCGACGAGCGGCGGCACCGGGCTGAACCTGGGATTGGGCGGCGGCGGCGGCACAGGCGGGAATGGCTCGACCGTCTCCGTTGACAGCAACGGCCCTGTGACCACCTCCGGCGATCAGTCTGCCGGCATCTTCGCGCAGTCGGTGGGCGGCGGCGGCGGGAACGGCGGCTCCTCGATCTCCGGCAACGTGAGTATCAACAGCTCATTCGCCTTGGGCGCCAGCATTGGCGGTGGCGGTGGCGGCAGTGGTAGCGGCAGCCAAGTTACCGTGACCGCGAGGGCCGATGTCATGACGAGTGGCGTACTCTCCGACGGCATCTTCGCGCAGTCGATCGGCGGTGGCGGCGGCAACGGCGGAACCACCGTTACCGGCAACGTCGCCCTCAAGGGATCCTCTACCCAGATAGGCTTTGGACTGGGCGGTGTGGGCGGCGACGGCGGTGCGGCGGGCGCGGTGACGATAAACCCTGCGTTCAATGTGGCACGCGACATCACCGTGACCGGCGACGGCAGCCGCGGCATCGTCGCCCAGTCGCTGGGCGGGGGTGGCGGCAACGCCGGGATGGTGATCGGCGGCAGTATCTCCGGGCGTACCACGAAGAACATGCAGGTGCTGGTCGGCCGCTCTGGCGGAAGTGGCGGCAACAGCGATCAGGTATCCGTCAACCACCACGGCGCCATCAGCACCGGTAGTGCGGCGACGGCCGATGAGATGGGACTGGACCGCGAGTATGGTGTTCTGGCCCAATCCATCGCCGGCGGCGGCGGCGACGGTGGAATGGTCTTGAGCGGCAGCGCTAACCTCGGCGGGCGATCGCTCAACGTGGGGGTCGGCGGCAGCGCGGGATCGGGAGCACAATCCGGCAACGTCAGCGTGACCAAGTCGGGCAGCATCCGCACGCATGCCGAGAACTCGCACGGCATCCTCGCCCAGTCGCTTTCGGGCGGTGGCGGCAATGGCGGTGTCACGGCGGCCTTCTCGGTGACCAACGAGGACGCGACCGACTATCAGGTTTCGGTCGGCGGTTCCGGAGGCGAGAGCAACAATGCCGGCGACGTGAGCATTGTGAACGCGGCCGACGTCGCCGCGAGCGGTGTAGGCTCGCTAGGCCTGGTCGCCCAATCGATCGGCGGCGGCGGCGGAACCGGCGGCGGCAACCACATGGTCAGCGCGCCCGGAGAGACCGCTGCCAATACTGTGTCCGTGACGGTCGGCGGCAGCGGCGGAGCCGGCGGCGGCGCCGGTGAAGTCCAGATCGTCAACAGCGGCGCCATTGTCACGGGAAGCGGCAGCAATGGCAGCGATGATGTTGCACGCGACGATTCGCCAGGCTATGGCATCTTCGCGCAGAGCATCTCTTCGGGCGGCGGCAATGGCGGTTTGGCCATGGAAGGCGACCTCTCGACCGGCGATGACTCCAGCCTCACGGTCGCCGTTGGCGGCGCTGGAGCAGGCACAGATCCGGCCGGACGCGTTGTGGTGGAGAGCAATGCTGGCGGGACGGTTCAGACCTTCGATGATGGCGCGCACGCGATCGTCGCTCAATCGATCGGTGGCGGCGGTGGCGCCGGTGCCACCGCCATCAAGGGCGAGGTCACGAACGCCAGCGAGAAGGGGGTTCTGGTTGGTGTCGGAGGCTCGGGTGCCGGAGGCGGCGATTCCGGAAACGTTCAGGTCACCAGCTTCGGCGCTATCGCCACCGCCGGCGACGGCGCCAAAGGGATCGTGGCGCAGGCGATCGGCGGCGGCGGCGGCGAGGGCGGCCTGGGTATCGAAGGCTCGCTGGTGAGCGAGGCTGAAGACGCCAATGGGCAGCTGGTGGTCGGGGTGGGTGGCTCCGGCGATGAAGGCGGTCGGGGCGGCAATGTCTTCGTGAACGTTGGCGGCGATATCGCCACCGGCATCTTGGCGGACGGAACGACCTCCAGTGCTGGAAAGATGGATGGCATTTTCGCGCAGTCGATCGGGGGTGGCGGCGGTAGTGGCGGCGCCGGCATCTCTGGCGATCTGACGGCTGATGCGGACAGCCAGGTCGCCACCCTGGGAATCGGTGGTGGCGGCGGCGGTGGCCGTGGCGCCCAATCGGTCGACGTCGTCAGCCAGGGTGGGGCCATCACCGTCGCGGGCGACGGCTCGCGCGGCATCGTGGCTCAATCGATCGGCGGCGCCGGCGGCGACGGCGGCATCGGGATCGACGGCAGCATAAGGGCCGGCGACAACCTGACGACCGCCGCGCGCGTCGACCTTGGCATCGGCCGTGTCGCCGGGCCTGGCGGCGCCGGCGGAGAAGTCTTCGTCGAGAACTTTGCCGCGATTACCACCAACGCCGGCGGCGACAGCGGCTTCAGCGAGAACCACGCGATCCTCGCACAGTCCATAGCGGGCGGCGGGGGAACCGGCGGCATCGGGGTACAAGGTGACATCGAGAGCGCTGCACAAGCGACCGCCTTGGCGATCGGCATCGGTGGTGTCGGGACGCGCGGCGAGAACGCCAGCAACGTGATCGTCGAAAACATGACCGGTGCTACACTATCGGTCAGCGGCGAAGGCTCCGCCGGCATCTTTGCGCAGTCGATCGGCGGCGGCGGTGGCAGCGGCAACGTCGCGATCGGCGGCAAGATCGCCGCGCCGGACAACGCAGTGGCCGCAAACCTGGTCGAGTTCGACCTCGGTGGCTTCAGCGGTGGCGGCGGCGATGGGGGGCGCGCCATCGTGACCAACGAGGCCTCGATCATCGCCCGGGCCGACCCGGGCGGCAACGCGGCCCAGATGCACGGTATCATCGCGCAATCGATCGGCGGCGGCGGCGGTGTCGGCACTCTCGAGGTCGGAGGCGACATCAGCGCATCGGACGATAGCCGCGCTCTGTCCCTTGGTGTCGGCGGCTCTGGCGGAAATGGCGGCAATGGGGCCATAGGGTCAACGTCGGGTAACTTCCGTCAGGCGGGGGTAGGGATTCAGAACTTCGGCGCTGTCGTGACCGAAGGCGCTGGCTCCATGGGAATCTTTGCCCAGAACATCGGCGGTGGCGGCGGCAACGCCTCGGCCGAGTTCGACGGCAAGGTCGACAGCGGCGGTGCGGAGACCATCTCGCTCTCGATTGGGGCCAGCGGCAGCGAAGGAGGCAACGGCGGGTCGGTCTGGGTGCAGAACCTCGGGAACGTAACAACCGGCAATGCAGCCAGCAGGGGCGACGCGGCCATCAGCGGCGCGCACGGCGTCTTTGCGCAGTCGGTCGGCGGCGGCGGCGGCACCGGCAGCTTGACGGGGCCCCTCACCTTGGGCAACGGCAGCACGACGCGCGGTGTCGCCATGGACCTCGGCGCGTCCGACAGCAGCGGCTCCGGCGGCGACGTCAAGCTAGACAACGGCCTGATCGATCCACAGCAGATCTTCGCCAATCAGATCACAACCTTCAATGACAACTCCCATGGTCTCTTCGCGCAGTCGATCGGCGGCGGCGGCGGAACCTCGAGCAGTATTGGCCGAATTGCCAACGAGTCGGGAGGGACGCTGTGGAACCTGGCGCTCAACATCGGCGGGACCAGCGGTGCATCCGGCAATGGCGGCAACGTGAGCCTGACCAATCGCAGCGCTTCAGTCTCCACCTTCGGAGACGGCTCCTACGGCCTCTTCGCGCAATCGGTTGGCGGCGGCGGTGGCGCAGGCGGCGATTCCACCTCGCCGCAAGCGACCAATTCCTCCTCTTTCGCCATCAATCTTGGCGGCCGCGATGCCAGCAGCGGCACCGGCGGTCCGGTGACCATCAGCAGCTCTGGCCCAAGCGGCATCCGGCAGACGATCTCCACCTCCGGCCTAGGGTCGACGGCCGTCTTCGCGCAGTCTGTGGGCGGCGGTGGCGGCACAGGCGGCGTCGGTGCCGGCTCCACCGGTACGGTTACCGTGGGTGGCAGCGGGGGCGCCGCGGGTAACGGTGGAACGGCCAGGGTCACGCTAACCAGGGCAGACGTCTTGACCGAACTTGGACAGTCGGCAGGTATCATCGCCCAGTCTGTCGGCGGCGGCGGCGGCTATGCCGGCCAAGTCATCTTCGGGTCGACCTCGACCTTCGGCAGCGGTATCGATATCGGCTCGGGCAGCAACACCTCCGGCGATGGCGGGTTCGCCTCAGTTACTCTGAACGTCACCAACGTCGCAACGACACGCAACAACGCGCCCGGAGTCTTCGTCCAGAGCGTTGGCGGCGGCGGCGGTGTTGCCGGCCGTGGCCAGTCGGGCGCGACCGGCGCGTTTATCGGCAGCGCCGGTGGTGTCGGTAAAGCCGGGGCAGTGACCGTTAGCATGAACGGGTTCTCGAGCGTTACCACCTCTGGCGAGCAATCGCATGGCATCTTCGCCCAGAGCGCCGGCGGCGGCGCCAACACCACCAGCGACGCCCTGAAAGTGAGTGTCAATGTAGACGGCGAGGTCCGGGCCACCGGCGCCGGTTCGCACGGCGTCTACGCTCAAAGCTCCGGCACCGACCGTGGCCGAATTGACGTGCGGGTCCGGAACGCCTCCAGCCTGATCGAAGGCGGCACCGCCAGCCGGATCGGCGCCGAGCGCGGCGCCGGCATCTTTCTGAAGGATGGGATCAACAACCAGATCATTAACTTCGGCACCATCCGCAGTGTCGACGGCCCGGAGGGCGTCGCCGTCGACGCGACCACAGCAGGCAGCACCAACATCGTGAACCACGGCACGATCTCCGGCCAGGTCCTCGGCAACAACATCACCGGCATCGAGAACCGGCAAGGCGCGACGATCAAGGCGGCCGAGATCGACGCCGCCCGCATCGACAACGACGGCTTCATCGATGTCGGCCCGACCGGGCGTACCGGCACCACCTTGGTGGTCGGCGATCTCGATCAATCGAACTTCGGAACCATCGAGATCGACGTCAATCCGAACGACACAGTATCACCAGCGCTGGTATCGGAGGATATCCTCTTGATCGAGGGCGGCGCCGATCTGGACGGCAAGGTCAAGGTCGACCTCCTGTCGACATTTCAGGCCATCGTGGGCGAAGAGATCGTCCCCATCATCATCGCCGAAGACGGCATCACCTTCAACGGGCGCTCGCTGGGCGCCACGGCGGGTGCACCGCAAGAGATCATCGAGGAACTCGAGGTCACGCAATCGGGTGTTGCGCAGTATCGCTTGGTGCAGACCTCCCCGAGCGTGATCAGCCTGGCCTTCGACATCGACTTCGCCAACCCAGGCATCCTCGAGGCGAGCAACGACAACCAGGACGAGGTGGCCGTCTCTTTCGAATCCCTCTATCGCGCGCAAGAGCTGGATGAAGAGACCGCGCGTAGCCTGATCGACATACCGACCGCCGAGGGGGTCGCCCAGCAGATGAACAGCCTCTCGGCCGAGATCGCGCTGGATACGCAGATCTTCACCCTGTCGCAGGCGCGGAACTTCTCCGACACGCTCCACTCCTGTGCCAATACCAGCCTGACCGCAGAGCCCGGCCGCTTCTTCGACGACGGGCAGTGCGTCTATGGCGAAGTCGAGGGCGTGCTCTACGACCGTGACGAGACCAGCGACAACCTGGGCTTCAGCGCCTCTGAGTTCTCCTTCACCGTCGGCGGCCAGATGCAGATCCATGACGTCTGGAACGTCGGCGGCGCCTTTCGCTATTCGAACAGCTCTCTGACGGCCTCCAAGGCTCTGTCCAGCGGCGAAGGCGATCAGTATTTCTTCGGCCTCTCCGGCAAACGCCGCATCGATGACTTCGAGCTCTCCAGCGCCTTGAGCTTCGGCTATTCCAACTTCGATCTGGATCGCGCACCGCTCGGCGGCAGCGCATCCGGAGATCAGAACCTCTGGTCTTTCTCCAGCGAGTTCCGGGCCGCCTATGTCTACGAGGAGGAGAACCTCTTCGTGAAGCCGCGCCTGGGCCTCGGCGTCGATCACCTCTTCGGCTCCAACTATCAGGAGAGCGGCAGCAGCAGCTTCCTCCTGGACGTCGATGCCGACTCGCAGACCTTCGTGACCTTCCGACCGGCCATCGAGGTCGGCGGTGAATGGGCGCTGCCGGACGAGAGCCGCATTCGTCCGCACCTCAGCTTCGGCATCACCCAGTTCCTCGGCAACCGCACGGTCGGCCTCGACGCCAGCTTCATCGGATCCTCCGCCATCCCCTTCGCCAGTTCGACGAAGCTGGACGGCACCCGCTATGACATCGCCGGCGGCTTCGATCTTTTCGCCAACGAGGTGGCGGTGGTGCGCCTGGAGGGCATCTCCAGTCTATCGAAGAACTCGACCCTCTATGGCGGCAGCCTGCGGGTCGAGATACCCTTCTAGTGCCCGATCGCGCAAATCCCTGCTTCGTCCCGAATCAGGTGTTTGATCCCGGTTTTGATGGTTCATTGCTTTCACAAGCATGGAAGCAGGCGCTAGGGGACGGGTTCTGCAGGGGAACGCCATAACGACGGGGGCGATCCGTCGAGAGAAGCAAGATAGTCAAGCGAGCCTGCGGACGCGCGCAATCCAGGCAGGCAGATCGCACCAAGCGTCTACCGCTTGATCACCTCAGCTTTGTAGAGGCTATTGATAGTCTCGGCGAGAGCGTTGTCGTAGGTGGTCCCGACGCCGCCGACAGAGGGCTCTAAGCCTGCTTCTCTCGGGCGCGAGACGGTGCCAATAACGATCTTGTTGGCGGCCGGCTTGGCTTGACCGAGACTGATTTGCTAGGGTCTCTGTGCTGTCTGCGAAGGGATGCTGATGTCGATCACCGTGCTCAGTGGACTCGGAAGTCGGCCCTTTGATTGGCCGTATTCAGGCTGGTGGATGTATGCCTGTCATTGGCCTTGGTGGAGTGGGCAAGCTTTTGCAGGCAATCAAGCGATGGGGGTCTGGTCACTCTACTTTGACCTGTTAAGCGGATATTACGACCAGGCAATCCAAAGCGCCGTTTGCGACAAGGCAGCTGCCGACAGCTCCGAGTCAACTGCGTGAACCGCCACGGCCAGTGAGCCGCCAGATAGGGAACTTCGGTGAGCAGCAGCGGCCGCTGCGTCTCAGTCCGCTTGGTTCCCTTCGGAGGCAAGCAGAGAGGGTGTCGCGGAACACGCCCCCCTATGCTCTGTCATGACCCGCCTTGCCACGCCGCCGCGCCCGCACCCCGGCAATCACAGGCCCGGCAGCCTCGACTGGCTGGTCGCCGCCTACAAGACCCGCTCGGGCGGCTTCAAGATCTTGGCGCCCAGCACCTAGGCGGTGCGCTCCCGCGTCCTGCAGGCCTGGTGCGACGAGGCCGACGGGAAAGGGGTCAGGACCGGCGCCAAGCCCTGCTCGCGAATCCTGGCGCGCCACGTCCGCGCCTGGCGCGACGACTGCGCCGCCACGCCGCCAACAACTGGCTGAAGTACGTCCGCGCTCTTCGCCTTCGCCGTCGAAGAGGAGGCCATGACCGGCAACCCGGCGCGCGACGTCAAGCGCCTCAAGACGCCGGAGGGCGGCCATCACACCTGGACCCTCGACGAGGTCCGCCGCTTCGAGCAGCGCTGGTCGCTCGGCAGCAAGCCGCGGCTGGCCATGGCCTTGATGCTCCTCACCAGCCACGGACTGCGCAAGGCCAGCGCCACGACCCTCGCCGAGATTGGCGCCAGCACCTACGAAGTCGCCGCCATCCTCGGCGCCGAGAGCCTCCAGGAGGCCGAGAAGTACACCCGTGCCGCCCGCCAAAAGCTGCTAGCGACGCGTGCATTGGCCCGTTTCACGAGGGAACAAACATAGCCCAAGATTGACTCACTCTTTCCGCCATGCCAAAAAGTGTGACAAATCCCCTGCCCAAGCCATTGAAATCATTACAGTAAATTTTGACATGGCGTCCCCAACGGGATTCGAACCCGTGTTACCAACGTGAAAGGCTGGCGTCCTAGGCCTCTAGACGATGGGGACTCCGCTAAGTGCAGAGGGCTGGGAGATACGGCCGCGCGCGCGGAAAAGCAAGAGCCTATCCGCCGCTTCCCGCCGGGTCGGGACGCTGCGGACCGGGATCGCCCACGAACTGAGGCGGACCCAGCTCTTGCAGCAGCTTGTGCTCGATCGCAGCGCCATAGGCGGCGTAGTCGGCCGCGGTCAGTACGAAGGCGCCATGGCCGCCGATCACCTCGGCACTGAAGAACTCCGGAAGGCTGGGGTCCTCGTTCAGGATGACCAAGGCGTTGATGGTGACACCGGCAGCAACCAAGCGGTCGCGCCAGCCGGCGGGCTTGGCGCCTTCGTTGTTTACGCCGTCGCCGGAGATATCGACGACCAGGCGGCGGCCGAGGTAGGCATTGCTGCTGAGACTGGCAGCAGCCTCGCGCAAAGCCTCGCCGATCGCCGTGCTGCCGCCTTCGATGAAGCGCGGCGTCGCGTCGAGATAGTCGGCGAAGGCCTTGGCGTCCTCCGCGGTGCGCAAAACCCGCCACTCGGCGGCCAGGATCTGCTGATTGCGACCGGCCCACTGCATCAAGGCAACGGCGACACCGCCCTCCCCCAGCGCAGTGATCGCAGCGCCGACCAGGGGGCTGCGGAAGGCCTCCGCAAGGCCGCGCATCTGCTGATCGAACTCGTCGCGGTCGATCGAAGAGGAGCTGTCGACCGCCAGCAGCAACTCGATCTCCACGCCTTGCGCCAGCGCTGGCCGCGGCAGCAGCGCCACCAGCAACCCCACCAGGGCGAGCGCCTGCAGCATGTGGCCGAGAAGCCCGCAAGGGGCATACCACGCTGTCCGCAATGCTGCCGGCATAGGCCCTCGGCTCCAATCGCTGCTCACCCTTCAGACGGTGAAGCGCAATGCGCTCCAACGCAAGCGAATGACGCTCTGCTCTTGCAAAAGAGATTACGACCCGCGTGCAGCACCTGACCGCACCCCATGGCAGGGCGAATATCGCCGTCAAAGGTCGAGTCGGGCCTGTTTCGGCCTTGTGCAGGTGGCGCAGTTGTCGGAAGACCCGGAGGGCGCGCGTGCGCCGGGATCGCTCTACTGGGAGGCCCGCTCTCCGGAAAGCGAGGCGAAAGCGCCGCTGCGCTGCGTCGTGGGAGAAGACTGGATCTTCGAGCGGAGTCCCAAGGGAGGCCTGCGCATGCTGCTCTGGCTCAACCCCATGCACCCTTTTCTCGCGCGGTCGTCGATGCACGCGCCGACACCGTGACCGCAGCCGGGTCTCTCTTCACGATGTCGGCCTCAGGGCCGAATCTCCGCAAGCCCGTGATCGAGAACCTTCTGCAGTAGGCTGGCCATTCTCACCGCCTCTTGCTTGTCCAAAGCCGCACCCAGATGCCGTTGGATCGCAGCGGCATAGGCCGGCCACATGGCCTGCAGCAGGTCCCGGCCGGGCTGCGTCAGAACCAAGAGCCGACCGCGTCCGTCATCCGGGTCGGGCCGCCGGTCCAGCAAATCGGCCCGTTCCAGACGCTCCACCAGGCGCGAGATGCTGTACTGGGCCAGCAGCATGCGCTCTTCGAGGTCTACCGCCCGCAGGCCGTTAGCTGCCCGCCGCAGCTCCAGCAGCGCGTCATACCAGGCAAGAGGTGGAAACCCTGCTGCCTTCAAGTCCGCCTCTACGCGCGCGAACACCAAGACGGTGGGCGCGCAGAAGCGCTATCCAAGCCTCGGTGGTGGCCTCGGACGGCATGGTCATCACGAGAGTGTTACATGCAGCTGCATTGACGGCAAGCTCTGCGCGCTATTGCATAGTCGGTGGTTCCGCCTGTCGGAGACCGCACAAGAGAGCCGGAAAGAAGGAGTCCGCCCTCATGAAGAGTCTTGCCTTGGCCACCGCTCTGTCGGCGGCCCTTGCCGGCACAGCGCTGGCCGCACCTGTCACCTTCGTTCTCGACAAGAGCCATCAGTACATCGGCTTCGAGATCTCGCACTTCGGCTACTCCGATGTCGTCGGCCGCTTCACCGATGTCGAGGGGACCTTCACCATCGACGAAGCCAGCCCCGAAAACAGCTCGATCGAGTTCGTGATCCAGGCGGACAGCATCGACACCCTGCACCAAAAGCGTGACGACCATCTTCGCAGCGCAGACTTCCTCGACGTCGAGAAGTTCCCGACCATTCTGTTCGGCAGCACGAGTGTGGACCTGAGCAGCGAGAACACGGGACAATTGCATGGGGAGCTGACGATGCTGGGCGAGACCAAGCCGGTCGTGCTCGACTTCGTGATGGTTCAAGACGCCCCCTTCCCGCTGCCGAACTACAACAACGTGCGCACCGTCGGCTTCGAAGCCCGCGGCGTCCTCAAACGCAGCGACTGGGGCTTGGACACCTTCGTCGGTCCGATCGGCGACGACGTGATCCTGAAGTTCAACTTCGACGTGGTGCTGTGCGAGGGCGAGGCCGCCCAGGCGCCGTCCTGCACCTATGGCCGCTGACGGCAGGGCTTCAGGTGCGGCGCATCTGGGCGTAGACTAGGGGCTGGCCAGCAAAGGAGCCCGCCCATGCCCGATACCGAGAAGCCGCCCTATGACATAAGCGATGTCGAGACCGTCTCGGAGACGGAGGATCTGAGGGTCAGGCTCTTCACCATCGGTGAAGACGAGAAGGTCCCCTGGCACTTCCACAACAACATCCACGACATCTTCGTCGGCCTCGAGGGGGTGACCGTGGTGGAGACCAGGGCGCCACGGGCGCGCCACGAGCTCGCCGCCGGCCAGCATTGCATCGTACCGCCGAAAACGGCGCACGAGGTCTACGGCAAGGGCGGCAAGCCCTGCCGCTTCACCTTGACCCAAGGCGTGGGCGAGTACGACTTCGTGCCCGTGGCCTCCAGCCCGCCGGTGGAGGACGAGGACGGCTCGGTCTAGCCGGGGCTTAGCGAGGATCGCGCGGGCTGAAGAGGGCGACCGGCGCTCCCAGCCCGCGCAGCTTGTGTTCGCCCAGCGCCTCCATGGGGTGGTGAAGACGCGCGGCCAGGGGAGCCGTGACCAGGATCTCGCGGCCCAGAGACTTGCAGAGAGCCTCCACGCGGCTGGCCTCGTTGACCGCACGCCCGATGACGGTGAAGTCCAGACGGTCGGGCCCGCCAACATTGCCAAAGAAGACCTCGCCTTCGTGCAAGGCGATCCCTGTGCGCAAGGGTTGCCAGCCCTGGATGGCAGCGAGCTCAGGCGGCGGCTTGTCATTGAGGCTATCCAGCGCGCGTAAGGCTTGGCGCGCAGCGCGCAAGGAGGCCTCTTCGACTCCTTCGGTCAGCTCGCCGCTGGCGAAGGGAAAGACCGCCAAAAGGCCGTCGCCGATGAACTTCAGGATTTCACCGCCCTCGGCGGTGACGGCATCGACCAGACGCTCGAAATAGGCGTTGAGCACCGCCGTCATCTCCGGACCGGAGAGCCGATCGGAGAGATCGGCGAAGCCGCGAAGGTCCGACACCCAGATCACCGCCCTAATGGCTTCGCCCGAGCCCCGCTTGATCGAGCCCTGCAGCACCTTGTTGCCGGCAGCCGATCCCAAATAGGTATCCAGCACATTGCTGGCTATGCGCAGCACTTTGTGCCGCTCTACGTGAAGTGCGAAGATACGCAAGATGCCGTTGACCGCTTCGACCTGAGCGTCCGAAAAACCTGCAGGCTGGCGGGTGGCGAGGCTTGTCGCGTTGTAGAAGCCACCGCCGCCCAGGGGCATAATCATATAATCGACATAGCCTTCGGCGGCCAACTCCCTCAGCAGCGGGAAGCGATCGAGCAAGCTTCGATCGCCCAGGTGGGCTCGGAAAGTCTCTCCGCGCTCGATGACTGCATGCAGCGGATTGCGGGTGAAGGCCTCGCTTTGCCAAAGGTCGAGAGAGACCCTCACTTCATCACAAAGGCCATCCTTACGGTTCCAGATCCAGCCGAAGCCGAGCAGCTGCGGGTGCAGTGTCCCCACGTGGAGGCTGGCGCGATCCAGCGGCAAGCCGGCGTCCACAAAGCGCCAAGCAAGCGACGCAAAGAGGGCCAAGAGGTCCTCCTCTCGTCCCGCGTCGCCCAATAGCCAGTCGGCAATGTCGGCGATGGTGCCGCTTGGAATCCCCTCAGGCTTCCCGGCTACACGTCGTACCAGTGTGATCCCTTCGGGATAGTGGCGCGGCGCTTGATCGAGCGAGGCGACGGGCACGGCTTGCTTGAACCCCGACCAGCGCCTTAGCGTGCCGCCTTGGCCTCCGCCAAGAGACAGAGAATCTCGAAGGCGAGCGTGGCACCGACGATGGCCGTGTTGCCGCTGGGATCGAAGGGCGGCGAGACCTCGACCACGTCGCCGCCGACGAGGTTAAGGCCGCGCAGCCCGCGCAGGATGCGCAGCGCCTCGCGCGTAGTGATGCCGCCGATCTCGGGCGTCCCGGTGCCTGGCGCGAAGACCGGATCCAGCCCGTCGACATCGAAGGAGATGTAGGTCTGACCGTCGCCGACGACCTCTCGGGCCACGTCGATGACACCCGCCGGGCCCAGGTCTTCGAACTCCTCCATGAAGATGATCCGCATGCCGACTTCCTGCGGCCAGTCGCGTTCATCGGCCGAATAGGTGGAGCCGCGGATGCCGATCTGCACCACGCGCTTGGGATCCAGCAAGCCCTCCTCGACCGCCCTGCGGAAGGGCGTGCCATGCGTGTACTTCAGACCGCCGAAATACTGGTCGTTGGTGTCGGAGTGGGCGTCGAAATGGATCATGCCGAGCGGCCCGTCCTTGGCGATGGCCCGCATGATCGGCAAGGTCATCAAATGATCGCCGCCGATCGCCACAGGCATGGCGCCTGCGGCGTGGATGGCCGCAAAGAACTTCGTGATCCTCTCCATGGAGATCTGCAGATCGATCGGATTGACGGGCGCGTCACCGAGATCGCCGACCCGAGCAAGCTTGTAGGGCTCGACGCCGGTCGAGGAGTTCACCAGCCTGATCAGCGAAGAGACGTCGCGCACCTGGCGCGGGCCGTGCCGGGCGCCCGGCCGATTGGTGGTGCCGCCATCCCAAGGAACACCGACCAAGGCGATGTCGACCTCCGCCGGGTCCGCCACCTGCGGCAAGCGCATGAAGGTCGGAATTCCGGCGAAACGCGGCACCTTGGCGCCATCGATAGGCTTGAACGTGGCGGTCTCGCTGCTGGACATACTCTGCTCGCTCCTCGTGGTTCGCGCCGTGACTTTAGAGGCGACAGGTCTCGCGCGCCAAGGCGATATCCGACAGTAAGGCAGAGCTCGGTTGCGCGCTCACCTTTTGCGTCCCCTGCCGCCTTCGGTCGATGCGCTGAACCTTCACTCCAAGACACGACATGTCCCCTCGCGGCGATGGCGCCTTCCATAAGGACTGCAAGGTGACCGCCCGCCGCCCTATCGTCGAAACGGGAAAGCCGCATTGGCTGGGAATCGGACTCTTCCGACAGAGCAGGCCAGCGCCAATGGACCCTTGGCATTCCGGCCAAGGCGTGTCGTCCTATCGCTATCGTGGCTGATCGCGCAAGCACCCCTTCCTTCGTCACCGGCCGCTCGCCTTGGGACAAGGCGCAGCGCCTCCTCTGGCGCGTCGACCCAGGCCTGTTGCAAACCGGCAAGGCCTTGGCGGCACTGGTGGGTCTCGGCCTTGCCGTGCTGGCCGGTTTCCTGCTGGCGGGACTTTCGCCCGACGCCGACGAGACCCGGATGCGCCTCTTCGCCGGCGCTGGCGCGATTACCCTGGCCCTGACAGCAATGGCACCCGACACCCGCGAGCGGCAGATCGGCACCATGGTCGTCTGCGCCGTGGTCTTCCAAGCCATCTATCTCGCCTTCGGCGGCCTGCTTTGGCTGCTACCCCAGGCGAGCGAGCTTGTCGCCAAGCTGGCCCTCATTCCCCTGGCGGTGATCTGTCTCTATCTCTGGCGCTTCGGCGGCGCCGGCGCCGGGCTTGGTAAAGCAGTCTTCTCTCTGGCCGTGTTCGTGCAAGCCACCGATCCGGCCGCAGAGGAGATCGTCTGGGCCATGCTGGCCTCGGCCTTAGGCAGTGCGCTCTTCATTCTCTGCCTGCACGGCTTGCCGCGGCCCACGGCGCGCCGCGTGATCCCGCAGGCAAAGCGCCTCTACCTCCAGGAGGTGGCGGCCCGGATCCGAGTCTTGGCTGGAAGCGACCACGGCCACAATCTGGGCCTACGGCACAGCTGGCTAGGCCGACAGCCGCTGCGCTCGCTGCTCCGCCGCGACCGCACGGAGGTGACGACGCGCTTCGAGGATTGCACTCGGGACCTGCGCACCTCCTATCGGATCGAGCTCGCCTCCAGGCTCCTGGATAAGGCCCTCGACACCTCCGAAGGCCTCTCCGACGCCCTCTGGTCCAAAACAACTACTGCTCTATTGGCCGTGGCCGGGCGCTTCGATGCAAGCGGGCCGGGAACCAGGGCGGCGGAAGCAGCGATCGAGGATCTGCGCAGCGCCGCCTTGGACCTGCCGGCCGAGGAGGCCGACAGCCGGCGTCATCTGGTCGGCGCCTGTGCCGCCATGCACCGCCTTCTGCTGTTGCATGACGTGCTGCTTGGCGGCCGCCTAGCACCCACAGCAGCAAGACCGCCCGTGCCTTTGGAGGCGCAAGACCGCTCCGTCCCCTTTCGTCTTTCGCTGCAGGGCTTGGTCGCGGTGCTGCTGACCACGGCCGTCGATCTGGGATTTGCCATGGCGTACGGCTACTGGGCGACGGTGACGGCCTTCCTCATTCTCTCCGGCAGCCTTGGTGAAACCGTCATGCGGGGGCAAAAGCGGGTCATCGGCACCGCCTTTGGCGTATTGCTTGCCCTGCTCTATGTCTGGGCCTTCGGCAATGCCGGCAATCTCGTTCTGGGCCTGCTCACCACCTTGGCTCTGGGGTTGGTGATCACCGCCATGCCGCGTTTCTATGCCGTCGGCTCGCTCGGGGTCGGATTCATGGTGATCGGCGCCCTGCATCTGGTCCAGGGTTTGACGCTGGACGACATGCTTGCGCGTATCTACGAGACGGCGATCGGGGCGCTGGTCGGGATCTTCGTGGCGCGCTTGGTGCTGCCGATTCGCTTGGCGCATCGGCTACACCGGGACCTCGATCTCTGGCTGCAGAACGCCCAGGACCTGCTGATGCACCTGGGCCACCGCTCGCGCGAGCAGCTGCGGCTGGATAGCCAAGCGCTGGCCGAGCGCGCCGGCCAGTTGGGTGATGTGCTGCCGCATCTGCGTGCCGAGGCCTGGTTCGGCGTAGGCGTGCTGGCCAGGCCGGTCGCCGTCCACACCGCCTTGGAGACCATCATCGGCTACCTCGCCCTCTTGGAGCCCTCCGTGGCCCGGATGCCCTTCGAGGCGGGTGGCGCCGATAGCGACAAGGAGGCCCGCCAGCAACGCGCCCGCGTCGCCTCCAGCCTGGCCGCGCTGCGCAAGGGGGACGTAGCGGAAGTGCATCACGCACTGGCCATCTTCGAACAGGAGCTGAAGGCTGGCGAGCACAGCCATTTCGTCGGGGACGAGCGCACGCATCTGAACACGCGTCTGGAGCAGATCTTCTATCTCTCCGGACTGCTGCAGATCGTCGACGACCTGGCTTCTGCCCTTTATCCCGATCGAACGTCGGCCTCGGACGAGGCAATCACGCCGCAGCCAGTATCGCCCGCCCCGCCTCGTCGATGATCTCGGCCGGGTCTTTGTCCGGCGCCATGATCTCCATCGGCCCGTCGATCGCTAGGCTGGCGACACCGTGGACCAGTGACCACAGCCGGAGCGCCAAGGGCATGGGGTTCGCCTCTGCCTGACCACGCTCCGCCAGGAAGGCAGAGACGGAATCCAAAAGGTTCTGGAAGCAAGCAACGCCGGTCGCTTCGACCAACGGCCGCGACTTGATGTCGGGCTGACGGCCGAACATGAGACGAAAGCGCGCCGGATCGGCCTGGGCGAAAGCCAAGTAGGCGCGACCACCGGCGAGGATGCTCTCGATGGAGCCAGCCGGAAACTGGCTCTTGGCGCTGCCGGTGGCATCGGCCAGGGCGTCGAACGCGCGCATGCAGACGGCCTCCAAGAGGGCATTCCTATCTTCGAAATGCCGATAGGGCGCTGCCGTGCTGACACCGGCCTTCCGGCAGGCATCGGCCAAGGTGAAGCCATCGGGCCCGGATTCCGCAATCAGAGCCTCTGCCGCATGCAGCAGAGCCTCACGCAGATTTCCGTGGTGATAACCGCGTCGGCCCTTCGTCAGGGTGGCTTCGTCTTGCTGCACCGTCACATCTCTCTCTCCAAGGTCGTCATGCCTTTGTGACCTACCCCCTTGCCTTTTATGTGAATGGCACTAACATGAGGCAAGTTAACGGCGCTAACATGGCGGAGCGTGGGCCACGTTGCAAGCCTTGTCAGGTGCCCCGGCGGCAGGAGCCGAACGATGACACTATGGGATGATGAACTGTTAGAGGATGACGTCGGGGAGCCCAGCAGGCTGCGGCGCATGGCAGCGCTCGCCGCCAAGCTCGCCGTGGCGCTGCTGCTGGTGGGGATCATGGTGGCCGGCATCGGATTCCTGCATCTGCGCGCGCAAAACCACGCGGAGGCCAATGCGGTCCCGCCGCTCCCGGTCGCAGTGACCGAGGTACGCCTCGAGCAGGGCTACAGCCTAGACCAGCGCTTTGCCGGTCGGCTGGAGCCGCGTCGTACCACCCAGCTGGCCTTCGAGCGCGACGGATTGCTGACGGCGGTACTGGTCGAGGAAGGCGACAGCCTCGAATTGGGGCAAGTGGTCGCCGTGCTTGACATCGAGCCTCTCGAGGCCCGTCGCGCAGAGCTGGAAGCAGAGCGCGCCGCCCTGCTGTCCCGCTTGGAGTTGGCGCGCATCACCACCCAGCGTCAGCAGCAGCTGTCGCGCCAGGGGAACGCTTCCAAGCAGCGCTATGACGAAGCGCGTTTGGAAGCCAAGGCCTTGGAAGCCGAGCTCGGCTCGATCGATGCCTCGCTCCGACAACTCGACATCGTGATCGACAAGTCCACCCTAACCGCCCCCTACGCCGGCCGGGTTGCGGCGCGCGACAGCGACGAGGGCGCCATCGTCGGCGCCGGCACGCCTGTGGTCACGCTCGTGGAGGCCTCGGTGATGGAGGCCAGGATCGGGCTGAGCCCCAGTGCCGCCGAGAGTCTCGAGGTCGGCGACGACTATGCGCTGGAAGTCGACCGACGAGCGGTCAAGGGGACCCTCGTCGCGCTCCGGCCGGACATGGCGACCGGCACGCGAACCGTGAGCGCGCTCTTTCGGCTGAAGAGCAACGAGACCTTCTTCCTCGGCGAGCTGGCGATCTTGAACGTGCCGCGCGACGTCAGGCAGGCCGGTATCTGGCTGCCGCTCACGGCTCTGGTGGCCGCCCCCAAGGGGCTTTGGACCGTCTACACGCTGAACCCGGACGACGATGGCGATGACCGAGTGGAACAGGAAGCCGTTCTGGTCCACCACGTGGCAGGTGAGCTTGCCTTCGTCAGCGGATCGCTGCAACCGGGTTCCTTGGTGATCAATGCCGGCCCGCATCGTGTGGCGCCCGGTCAGACCGTACTGCCACAGATAGGCCAGCCAACGAGTCCACCCGAAAGCGAAAGCCAGATGATTGCGGTGACGCCGGCAGGTCCACTCTTGTCTGAGGTTCCCCTCCTCGCGCTTCCCGCCAGCGGTAGTCATCGCTGAGGCAGGCGGACGCTGGACGGGGTAAGCGGTGATGCGCACACTCTTCTTCCGCGAATGGCGGGTCACCCTGCTGGCCCTGCTGCTGATCCTGGCCAGCGGGTTCAGCGCGCTTCTGACCATAGGCCGGCAAGAAGATCCGACCATCACCAATCTCTTCGCGACCGTCGTCACGCCCTATCCCGGTGCCGATCCGGCCCGCGTAGAGGCTCTGGTAACGGAAAGGATCGAAGAAGAACTGCGTCAGATCGAAGAGATCAACGAGATCCTCTCGACTTCCCGCACCGGCATATCGGTGATCTCCGTCGAGCTGCACCAGACCCTGGCCGACGATGAAATCGAGACGATTTGGAGCGAAGTGCGCGACGCACTGGCCGACGCTGCCCTCTTGTTGCCGGCAGGCGTCCCCGACCCGGAGTTCGACAACGGCCGGACCGGTGCCTTCTCGACCATCTTCGCCCTGCAAATGGGCCCCGGACGCCCGGAAGATCCGGTGTTACTGCGCCGCTATGCCGATCTTCTGGGTGATCGCCTGCGCCAGGTCTCCGGCACCAAGCAGGTCGAGATCTACGGCGACCGCCGCGAAGAGATCTTGGTGGAGGTCGATGCCAAGCAACTGGCCTCGCTCGGCCTCACCATAGGGCAGGTCGCAGACGCCATCGCTGCCGCCGATGCCAAAGTCGCCGCCGGGCGCGTGCACGGCAGGCAAGCCGACTTGCTGGTCGAGATCGGCGGCGAGATCGACGCCATCGAGCGTGTCGCCGCCGTGCCCCTGCGCGAGGGCGACGGCGGCCCCCTGCTTCGCGTGGGTGATGTCGCACAGCTCTCGCGCAGCCTCACCGAGCCGGCCCAGTCCCTGGCATACTCCGGCAGCCGCCCGGCCGTGCTGGTCGCGGCCAAGATGATCGAAGACCTGCAAATCGATGCTTGGATGGGACGAATTGAGCGCGAAGCCGACCGCTTTCGCCAGGAGCTGCCGGCAGGCCTTGCTTTTTCGCAGACCTTCGACCAGTCCCGCTATACCGCGGACCGCTTAGGCGACTTGCTGGGCAATCTGGCCATCGGCATCGGCTTCGTCGTTCTGGTGCTCATCCTGTCGCTTGGCTGGCGGGCGGCCATCATCGTTGCCGCCACCATCCCCTTGGCGACCTTCATAACCTTGGCGGTGCTGCAGTTCGTCGGCATCCCGATCCAGCAGATGAGCGTCACCGGCCTCATCGTCGCTCTGGGCCTGCTGGTCGACGCGGCCATCGTCATGTCCGACGAGATCCGGCGCCGGATCGGCGAGGGCTATAGCCGCCTCGAGGCGGTGCAGGCCTCGGTCACCCGCTTGGCCGGCCCGCTGATGGCCTCGACCGTGACCACGGTTCTGGCCTTCATGCCCATGGCCTTGCTGCCCGGGCCTGCCGGCGACTTCGTCGGCTCGATCGCCGTTGCCGTCATCACCATGCTCTTCGCCTCGCTGGCCTTGAGCCTCACCATCACGCCGGCGCTGGCAGGCCACTTTTTGAAGCAGCCTCAGCCGGACGGCAGGCTGACCTGGTGGGAAGCGGGCATTCGGATGGGTTTCCTGGGGCGCCTCTTCAAGGCCTCGGTCGGTCTGGCACTGAGAAACCCGGTGCTGGGCATCATGGCCGGCCTGGTGCTGCCGGTAATCGGTTTCGGCGCCTTCCCCACCCTGCAAGCGCAGTTCTTCCCCGGTGTCGACCGCGATCAGCTCCATCTGCAGGTCATGCTGCCGCCGGGCAGTGCGCTCAGCGCGACCGAGGAGGCAGCCCTTGCCGCCGACGCCATCCTCAGCGGGCAGCCCGAAGTGGTGCAGGTCGAGTGGGTCATCGGCGAGTCGGCGCCGGCCTTCTACTACAACATGATCACCGATCAGGATAACCAGCCCCGCTTTGCCGAAGCCCTGATCACGACCCGATCCGCCGCCGCCACGGAAGAGCTGATTCCGCGCCTGCAGCAGATCCTCGACCGGCGCTTGCCGCGGGCGCGCGCGCTGGTGCGCGGCCTGGTGCAGGGACCGCCGGTCAAGGCGCCCTTGGAGATGCGTATCGTCGGCACCGATCTCGAGATTCTGCGCCGCTTGGGCGAGGAGGCACGCGCGCTGATGAGCCGGGTGCCCAGCATTACCCATACCAAGGCGCAACTGCCGGGCGGCGCGCCCAAGCTGCTGTTCGATCTGGACGAGGACAAGGCGCGGCTGGCCGGGCTCGACCTCGTGTCGGCTGCCCGGCAATTGGACGAACTCGCCGAAGGCGCTATCGGCGGTTCACTGCTGGAAGGTCCGGAGGAGCTCCCGGTGCGGGTTCGCCTGGCCGAGGAGGCGCGCGACAGCAGCCAAGAGATCGGCAATCTCGACCTGGTGGCGCCGGCCGGCAGCCTCCTGGCCGAAAGCGGCGGCTATCCCGGCATCCCCTTGAGCGCTCTGGGCGAGAGCCGCCTGGTGCCGGCCGAGACACCGATCGTGCGCAAGGACGGCGAGCGCATCAACACGGTCCAGGGTTTCCTGCTGCGCGACGTCCTGCCGGAGGAAGCTCTAAAGGACTTCCAGGCCTTGCTGGCCGCCAGTCCCTTGGCCCTGCCGCCGGGCTATCGAATCGAGTGGGGCGGCGACAGCGACGAGCGCGCCGAGACGGTGCAGAACCTGGCGGCCTCCGCCGGCCTCATCGTGGTGCTGACCATCGCCACCATCGTCTTGACCTTCAACTCCTTCACCCTGTCGCTGATCACCGGCATCGTCGCCGTCCTGTCGATGGGCCTGTCGCTCTTCGCGCTGGCGGTCTTTCAGTACCCCTTCGGCATCACCGCACTGATCGGCGTCATCGGCTCGATCGGGGTCTCGATCAACGCCGCGATCATCATCCTGACCGCCATGCAGCAGGACCCCGAGGCCGCGGCCGGCAGCCTTCCCGGCATGCAGCGCGTGGTGGTGACCGCCAGCCGCCACATCGTCTCCACCACGGTGACCACCTTCGGCGGCTTCCTGCCGCTGATCCTGGCGGGCGGCGGCTTCTGGCCGCCCTTTGCCATGTCGATCGCCGGCGGCGTCCTCTTGTCGACGGTTGTCAGCCTCTACTTCACGCCCTCGGCCTATGCGCTGCTGGCCCGCTGGCGGCCGGCGGTGAGACTGAGGCCAGGCCACTCGGCCTCGCTGCCGGGTGGAGGCGGTACCCCGCTGGATCACGCCGGAGATAGACCCGCCCTCCCCCGTGACGCAGATGCGGCCTTGTCCTAACTGCGCCGGCCGATCGGCCAGTAGTAGAAAATACAGTAGTAGGACATGATACACGGGCGCAGATCCAGATTGGGGCGCGATGGCCCCACCGTGTGCCGGTCCCTCTTAACAAAAGGGCTTGATGTGGAAGGCCAGCTACCCACCTGAGCCTAATGAGCGCGCCAATTCTGCCCTAATGACCACCAGTGGTGGATCATCTAGGGTTCTGCAAGGCGGCCACGTGAGCGGACGCGCGGGACAGCCATCGGGCTTTCTGCGGGCCTGGGACGGAATTCGTCACGCCAGATGCTATAAGGCGAATGGCGTAGAGCAAGGGCTCACCCAGCGAGGAGGAGAAGATAGTGGCGACCATTTTTGGGGATCCCATCACTGAAACAATCTACGGCACCAATTTGGATGACTCTATCTACGGTAACTCGGGTGACGATCGCGTTCTGGCACGCGACGGGAGCGATTCGGTTTTTGGAGACAGTGGCGTGGATAGCTTGTATGGCGGCTCTGGAGGAGATTTCCTTCTTGGAGAGGGAGGAGATGATACTCTAAAAGGCGGCAGTGGCAATGACAATCTTTTTGGAGATCTTTTTTCCACCGGGCCGAGCAATGATACCGGGTTTGGCGGTAATGGTGATGACGGTTTTGATGGCGGTACCGGATCGGATGTCTTCAGGGGCGGCGCTGGCATGGACAACGGTTACGGCAATTCAGGCGCCGACACCTTTCTCGGGCAGAACGGTAGCGATTCTCTCTTTGGTGACAATGGTGAAGATACGCTCCGTGGCGGGGCCGACAGCGACCTATTGTCAGGGGGTCTCGACGACGACAGCCTGTTTGGTCAGGGCGCGGACGACACTCTCTACGGATCCGCCGGCGTCGACTTCATCGTGGGGGGAGGTGGTCTAGATTTCATTTTGGGCCAAGCAGGCGACGACAGCGCGCAAGGCAACGATGGCTCCGATACCATTTATGGCGGTATCGGTTCGGACGACCTCCGCGGCGGAGATGGCACCGACTTCGTGGAGGGTAGCCTCGGCGAGGACCTGCTTCGCGGCCAGAATGGAAACGATTTCCTTTATGGCGGCGACGAAATCGACACACTATATGGTGGTGCTCGTGACGACTACGCTTCTGGCGGGCTTGGCGATGACCGACTCTATGGCGATGGAGACGACGATAGTCTCTACGGCGGCACGGGTAATGACGGTCTCTACGGAGGCGCAGGAGACGACACTCTGACCGGAGGGTCGGGAAGCGATCTCATGACCGGCGGCATCGGTCAAGACACCTTCGACTTTGCCTTTCCCGGCAGCGGCCTGGAGGCCACCATCACCGACTTCACCTCCAACGTCGTCTCCACGACTACGGCCGATCTCATTGCGCTCCAGGTGTCCGGCTCCAGCGGCATGTGGATTGGCAGCGCGGCGTTCGACGGCAGCGACCCGCAAGCCCGCATCGACGCCGTGAGCAAGGAGGTGGAGGTCGATTCTGACGGCGACGGCAGTGCGGACTTCAGCATCAATCTGACCGGCATCACGCAAGCCGATCAGTTGACTACGACCGATTTCCTCTTCAGCTGAGCCTGGAGCGGCTGCCGGTCGACAGACTGAAGCGCCTTGGGCGAGCGTGCGCGAGCCCAAGGTAGGCTTTGCAGCCTGCATTGATCGCGGGGGGCTCAGCCCTTCCCTTTCTTCTTGGACTTGCCTTTCGCCTTCCCAGGCTTGGCTTTCCCGGACTTGCTCTTGGCCTTCACCGGCGCGTCGTCGCGTGGCCGTGCCACAGCCGCCATGGCGCGGCTCGACATGGTGCGCGCCGCGGCCGGTGCGTCGGCAGGCCTGGCGGCGGCTCGAGGCTCGGGCTGCGGCTCCAGATCACCTTCGGCGAGAGCCAGGAGATGGCTGCGCAAAGAGCCGGGATCGGCCTTGCGGGCCAAGAGATTGTGCGGGTCCATGCGCAAAGCCAGAGTCTTGACCTCCGCATCGCTCATCGCATCGGCGATCAGGCGGAAGCTGTCGTAGCCCAGGCAGTCCGCCACGCGGCGCAAGCCCTCGATGGTGAGCTGGCGGGTGCGCAGCTGCTTCACCACCAGGCCGTGGGCCAGGCGGTTCAGCTCGGCGCCGGCCTCGGGAAAGACGTCGGGTGCGTCAAGCAAGGCCCGCAGCACCCGGGCGCCGTCGAGTTCAAGCGGCATTGAGCACTCCCTCTACCTCACCGACCAGCTGGTCCAGGATCGCCACCATGCGCGGTCCCCATTTCTCGCGAAAGGTCGGCGCCTCGGCGGCACGTTCCAGGGCGCCGGGCACGGCCGTCAGCTGCGGCACCTGCGTCCGGAACAGCCGGAAGCTGGCGTCCTCGGCCGTAGCCTCCACCTCGAGGCCGGCTAGGCTGCCGCGCTGCGCCTTGTGCCCGGTGACCTTGGTCGCCAGCACCCAGGGCCGGCCTTTGGGCGGCGGCAGGTTGGTCTTGCGGGCCAGGGGATCGCGCCAGACGTTGTTGCAGAAGGCTTGCAGGCCCAAGGTCGAAATGAAATCCGGAATGGTCGGCACCAGGACCAGGTCCGCCAGCCGGATCGCCACTTCGGTATAGGCCGAGATCCCCGGCGCACAGTCGAAGATGATGATGTCATAGCGCTTGGCGGCACGGGACACCTCCTTGCTCAGGATCTTCCAGACCTGCTCTTCGATGGCCCGCATAGAGAAGCCGAGCTCGGTCAGGTGGTAGATCAGCTCCCGCTCCAGCGTACGCAGGGCCGGACTGGCCGCAAGCAGGGCCAGAGGCAAGGGCTCCGACAGGTGAGTGACGCAGCTGACCTGCTTTGCCAGATAGCGGTCGATGTGGGTCTTCTCGCGATAGAAGACCGCGTCCTCCAAGAAACAAGTGACCGTCTGGCGCTCTTCGATCAGCCGTGCCAGCACCTCGTCGCCGGCCAGGCACCAAGAGGCGCTGGCCTGCGCGTCCAGGTCGATGACCAGCACCTCCTTGCCGCTGGCCGCCATCGCCTCGGCCAAGCTCACGACGGTCGCCGTCTTGCCAACCCCGCCCTTCATGTTCGCAACCGCGATGACCTGTCCGGACATGAGCTCCGACGACACCCTCCTGACGGTGTAGAAGCTGCATACATGAAGTCCGCCTCGACTGCCAAGGCAAGAGGACATAGTCTTTGCAGAGAATCAGGCCAGTCCGACTGATGCAAAGGGGCGAGATGGTGCAAGCGGTGAGCCTGGCGTTCCTCGGCGATCTGATGCTTGGGCGGGGGGTTAGCCGCAAGCTCCGCGGCCGCCGGCCAGCGTGGTTTTGGGGCGATGTGCTGCCGATATTGCAGCAGTCCGACGCGGTTATCGCCAATCTAGAGTCGCCGATAACCACCAGTGACACGCGCTGGCGGAAAAGCTGGAAGCTGTTTCATTTTCGTGCCGACCCGCCAGCGGTGGGCATTCTGAAGTCTGCGAACATTCGCTTCGTCTGCCTGGCGAACAACCACATGCTCGACTTCGACGAACCCGGACTCCGCGATACCCTGCGCACTCTCGACGCCGCGGGTATCCTCCACGCAGGCGCCGGTCTGAGTGCCGACGAAGCGGCGGCGCCGGCAATGCTAGCGCTGCCTGGCCTGAAGATCGGCCTGATTGCCGCCACAGACAACATGCGTGCCTTCGCGGCCGGCCCCGATCAGCCGGGAACCAATCACATAGAGATTGCCAGGCGGGCGCGTGACCCAGGATGGATCGAACAGTCTGTCGGCCGCTTGCGGCAACAAGGCGCCGGCCTCGTCGTGCTTTCCTTGCACTGGGGCCCGAACATGCGCACTTCGCCGCGCAGCACCTTTCGCCGATTCGCTCGGGCCGCCATAGATTGTGGGGTCGATGTCATACACGGCCATTCAGCGCATGTTGTGCATGGAGTCGAACGCTACCGGCAGGGAATCATCCTCTACGACACCGGCAACATACTCGATGACTACTGGAAGTTCCCCTTCCGCGAAACGACGTCGTCCTTCGTCTTCCTATTGGACCTACGCGATGGCCGAGCGTCGCGGCTACGCATGGTGCCCGTCCAGCTCAAGGCAACAAGGCTCAATCTGGCGGTTGGAGAAACTTCGGCGAAGATCATCGAGCGCATGACGGCGCTTTGTACTGCCCTCGGCACGCCGGTTGCCGCGACTCCGGAAGGCCTGGAAGTCGTGCTTGCGTGACGGTCGCTTCCCTTCGGACTGCCCCTAGGATGTCAGCTCCGACTCCCTCAGCCCCTGAAAAAAGGCGAGGGCGGTCAGGTTGCTATGGTCGATGTGATAGCCGGCAGCTGCGCGTACCTGAGGCTTGCCGCGATAGGCCACTCCCAGGCCGACGGAGGTCAGCAGGTCGATGTCGTTGGCGCCGTCACCGACCGCCGCCACCTCCTCCGCCTTCAGGCGGCGTGCCTTCATCAGTTTCTCCAGGCGCTCCACCTTGGCATGGCGGCCCAGGATCGGCTCAGCAACCTTGCCGGTCAGACGGCCCTCGGCATGCAGCAGCGTGTTGGCGTGGTGCTCGTGGAATCCGCAGAACTCGGCTACGGGGCCGGTGCAAAAGGTAAAGCCGCCCGAGCAGAGCGCCGTATAGCAGCCGTGCGCGCGCAGGCTGCGCACCAGAGAGCGGGCACCGGGAGAGAGGGTGAGGCGCCGCACTACCTCGTCAAGCGCGCTCACCGGCAGGCCCTGGAGCAAGGCCACCCCTCTCCTTCAAGGAGCCCTCGAAGGGCAGCTCGCCGTTCATCGTCCTGGCGGTGATAGGCGCGATCTGCTCGGCGATGCCGGCCTCGGCAGCCAGGTCGTCCAGGGTCTCGCTGGCGACGATGGTCGAATCCATATCGGCCACCAGAAGACGCTTGCGGCGCCCCTTCTTGTGCTGTGCGGCTAGGTCGACAGGCTGACCCTTCAGCGCGCCTCGCACCGCGCGCATCGCTGCCTGCCTCCCAAGGCCGGAGAAGTACAGATCGACCGCCAGATCAGGCGCCAGCCAGTCGACCTCGCCCGGTCTGCCGCCGGCGGAGGCCAAGGCCTCTCGCGCGGCCCTGGTCGTGGCCGCACTCAGGTCTCTTGCGGCGGGATCTCCCACCAGGGTAAGGACGCTGGACATGGCGCGCATTAAGCGGAGACGAGCGGCCGATGACAAGCCGCCAATTCTGCCACAAGGCCGCGGGATTGGCGGCCATGGCGGCTGAGCCTGTCTGGGTCGTTGCCGGTCCGACCGCCAGCGGCAAGAGCGCGCTGGCGCTCGACCTCGCCGTGGCCTTTCGAGGCACCATCATTAATGCCGATGCGCTCCAGCTCTATCGCGAACTGCCCATCTTGACCGCTCAGCCCGATGCGGCGGCCTCGGCGCGCGTTCCGCATCGGCTCTATGGGCGCCTGCCGGCCGCGGAACCTGCCTCGGCCGGGCTTTGGCGCGATTGGGCGCTCGTCGAGATCGAAGCCGCGAGAGTGGCCGGACGCCAGCCCATCCTGGTTGGCGGCACCGGCCTCTACCTCAAGGCCCTGAGCCATGGCCTCTCTCCCATTCCGCCGGTGCCGGCAGCCTTGCGTGACGAGACAGAGCAGTTGCTTCGCCAAGAGGGTGCGCAGGCGCTTCACGCCCGCCTGGCCCTAGAGGACCCCGATACCGCCGCTAGGCTGTCGCCCAGCGACGCTCAGCGCATTTCGCGGGCCTGGTCGGTTTCTACGCACCAGTGGCCGCCCGCTCTCTTACTGGCAAGAACAGCGAGGAGCGGCCGGCCCCGCGCTACGTTGGCTTCTGCTTCTGCCCGATCGGGACCGGCCTGCGCGAAGCCGTCGCCGAACGCTTCGACGCCATGCTGGAGGCGGGTGCGCTTGGCGAAGTGGGCGCTCTCGTGGATCAAGGCCTAGACGCCGATCTGCCGGCAATGAAGGCAGTCGGCGTGCGCGAGCTGTCGGCCGCCCTGGCCGGCACCCTCACGCTCGAGGAGGCGCGAACGCGCGCCATCGCAGCCACACGTCAGTATCTCAAGCGCCAATCCACCTGGTTGCGGCATCAGGTCTTGGCCAAAGAGCCCGATGTCCACACCTGGTATGCGCAATATTCATACCAATTAGGCGAGGAAATCGTCAGATTTTTGCGTAACAGCCGTTGACAGCTCGACTTTTGTTGCTAGTTTGCCGCCGACGCCGGCTGGGGCTTGCCCCACCGCCACGACTGTGGCGTGTTGCACTGCAACAGGAACCATAGCGGGCACGAGAGACCGCTGACCGAGAGGATGTCCAAGCGATGACGGACGAGAAGATGACGGGTGCGAAAATGGTGATTCGGGCTCTGGTGGACCAGGGCATCGACACCATCTTCGGCTATCCCGGTGGGGCCGTCCTGCCCATCTACGACGCGCTTTTCCAGCAGAACAGCCTGCGTCCACGTCCTCGTCCGCCACGAGCAGGCCGCGGTCCACGCCGCCGAAGGCTATGCGCGCTCTACCGGCCGCGTCGGTGCGGTGCTGGTGACCTCCGGTCCCGGCGCCACCAATGCGGTGACCGGCCTGACCGATGCCTTGATGGACTCCATCCCCGTGATCTGTCTGACCGGGCAGGTGGCGACCCATCTGATCGGCAACGACGCCTTCCAAGAGGCCGACACCACCGGCATCACTCGGCCCTGCACCAAGCACAACTACCTGGTGAAGTCGATCAAGGACCTGCCGCGCATCATGCACGAGGCGGTCTATGTGGCGACCCACGGCCGCCCGGGCCCGGTCGTGGTCGACCTGCCCAAGGACGTGCTGCAGACCGAGGGCCGCTACGTCAGCCCGCAGGCCGTGGTGCACCGCAGCTATCGCCCGAAGGTGGAGCCCGAGCCGGCGGCGATCGCCAAGACGGTGGAGTATCTGAGCCAGGCCAAGCGGCCGATCATCTATGCCGGCGGCGGCGTCATCAATTCCGGCAGCGAGGCCACCGAGCTTCTGATCCGCCTGGTGAAGCTGACCGGCGCACCCATCACCAACACGCTGATGGGCCTGGGCGCCTTTCCGGCGGCCGAGCCGGAATTCGTCGGCATGCTGGGCATGCACGGCACCTACGAGGCCAACCTGGCCATGTACAATTGCGACGTCATGCTCTGCGTCGGCGCCCGCTTCGACGACCGGGTGACCGGCCGGCTCGATGCCTTCAGCCCCAAGTCGACGAAGATCCACATCGACATCGACGCTTCCTCGATCAACAAGAACGTAGTGGTCGACCTGCCGGTGGTGGCCGATGCCGGCCGCGCGCTGGCCGCCATCATCGAGGGCTGGGAGGCAGGCAAGCACCAGCTCGACTCCGATGCGATGAAGGAGTGGTGGACGGCGATCGACACCTGGCGCCAGCGCGACTGCCTGCGCTATCGCCAAGAGGGCTCGGTCATCAAGCCGCAGTACGCCATCCAGCGCCTCTACGAGCTGACCAAGGACCGCGACTGCTACATCACCACCGAGGTCGGCCAGCACCAGATGTGGGCGGCTCAGTTCTATCAGTTCCAAGAGCCCAAGCGTTGGATGACGTCGGGCGGGCTGGGCACTATGGGCTACGGCTTTCCATCGGCCATCGGCGTGCAGGTGGCCCATCCCGGGAGCCTGGTGATCGATATTGCCGGCGAGGCCTCGATCCTGATGAACATCCAAGAGCTCTCCACCGTTGCCCAATACGGCCTGCCGGTGAAGATCTTCATCGTCAACAACCAATGGATGGGCATGGTTCGCCAGTGGCAGGAACTGCTGCACGGCGGCCGCTACTCCGAGAGCTATACCGCCTCGCTGCCCGACTTCGCCAAGCTGGCGGAGTCCTTCGGTGCAGTGGGCATCGCATGCGAGGACGCCGCCGAGCTGGACGAGAAGATCATGCAGATGATCGACACGCCGCGGCCGGTGGTCTTCGATTGCCGCGTCAAACCGGATGAGAACTGCTTCCCGATGATCCCTTCGGGCGCGGCGCACCACGAGATGCTGCTGGGCCCAGAAGACGAGGCCGCCCACCAGGTTTCGGAGGAAGGCATGGCTCTGGTCTAAAGCCCGAACGCGACAAGACCGCTAGTGCCTGCTTTCCTAAGAGCAGGCACTAGCCTTTCCAAGTTAAGTGGCCGATTCACGCACAAATGCCTGCTTCGTCGCGAATCAGTCTTTCGTGCGATCGGGCACTAATCCTTTCCTCGAAAAACCGGCGGATCTATCATGGCAATCAAGCAGGAAGCGGCGGAACGGCGCATCTTCGCCATTCTGGTCGACAACGAGCCCGGCGTCCTGGCCCGGGTGGTCGGCCTCTTTTCCGGCCGCGGCTACAACATCGAAAGCCTGACGGTGACCGAGGTCGACCCGGCCGCCCATCTTTCGCGCATCACCATCGTCTCCAGCGGCACGCCGCAGGTCCTGGACCAGATCTACGCCCAGCTGGACCGCCTGGTCCCGGTCAATCGCGTCTCCGACCTCACCAACGAGTTCCGCGGCGACTACGTCGACCGAGAGACCGCGCTGGTGAAGGTGGTCGGCAACGGCGAGAAGCGGGTCGAAGCCCTGCGCATCGCCGACATCTTCGACGCCGAGGTGGTCGACGCCGGCCTCGACCACTTCGTCTTTCAGATGACGCACCGGCCGGACAAGCTGGAGCGCTTCATCGACCTCATGCGCCCCTTGGGCCTGATCGACGTCTGCCGGACCGGCGTAATCGCCATCAGCCGCGGCGCCAGGGGGATGTAGAACCGCCCGCCAGGCACATTCAGCCGCCTTGACACAACGGCGGCCCCCACCCTATATCCCGCGCCCTGGACAGGTGCTAAACTCTCCTGTGCCAAGGCCTGTGGCGGAGTAGCTCAGTTGGTTAGAGCAGCGGAATCATAATCCGCGTGTCGGGGGTTCAAGTCCCTCCTCCGCTACCACCTCCCTTCCATAGGCGTTAGCAAAAGAGGCTGCTCATCTCCTCCTGCGCAAGCTTGGCGCTCTCCAGCAGGTGTTCCCGCACTTTGCGGGCGATGACGGAGAGCCGCCATTCCGACGGCGTCATGATGCAGATATCGAAGCCTATCTCCGGCGCGAAGGGGCGGAACACGAGGCCGGAATCCCGATAGTCCAAGGCTGTCATAGCGTCCACCAAAGCGACACCAACGCCGTTCAGCGCTAACTCGCAGGCGACATGAGTGGTGAATGTATCGACGATGCGACGCGGCCGTGTTTCCTCCTGATCGAAGACCCGTTCGATGCTCAAGCGCCAGCGGTCGAAGTTGTTCAAAGTCACGACGAACTCGTTCTGCAGGATCGAGGGCGTTACCACCTCGTGGTCCGTCGCCGGGTGATCTGCGGTGGCTGCACAAACAACGGGCGCGCGCATTAACGGGAACCTGTCGATGCCAGGTTCTTCCAGATAGGTTAGGCCGACACCCAAATCGAGCCGGCGGGCCGCCACCGCGGCGGCGACCCACCGTGTGCTGCGCACCGGCAAGGCCATCGACACCTGTGGATGTTGCTTCAAGAAGCTCCCGATGACGCGCGGCAGCCAGCGTTGCGCGATCAAGGGCATTGCCCCGACCGACACCTCGCCATGGCGATTGTGCTTCATATCCTCGGCAAAGCGTTCGAGATGGTCGAGGCCGGAGTAGACGCTCAAGACCTGATCATAGAGGGCTAAGCCTTCTGGCGTTGGAACCAGCCTGTTTCCGGTGCGGGCGAAGAGCTTCAGTCCGATGCCATGCTCCATGAGGCCCAAATGCTTGCTGACGGAGGGCTGGGTGACATTGAGGCGCTCCGCCGCCAGCGTGACCGACCCGCAGTCCATGACCGCCTTGAAGACCTCGATCTGACGCAGGTTCATCTCCAGCATTCCCTTTTTTTGCTCTGCTGCCAAAAGAAGCGATTAGAAGTTATCCCCCTCTTTCCATACAGTTCGGACCGTGAAACGGCAAGCTGCCGAGGCAAGGGGCTCACCGGCATAGACGCCGCCCAAGCCACGCAGCGCCGGCCGATAGAATGACAGCTGGAGTAGGATGGTGCAGTCAGTGCAAAGATCACTTCAGCCCTCCCCAAACGAGCGCCGCCTGTGGTCGCAGGAGCTGCCCTTTCCGGAAGAGGAGTTTGCCAGGCGCCTACAGCTGGTCCAACAGGAGTTGGACAAGACCGACTTAGCGGCGGCCTTGCTCTTCGACCCGGAGAACATTTACTGGCTCACCGGCTATCAGACGATCGGCTATTTCACCTTTCAAGCCCTCTGGGTGCCGGCGACAGGCCTACCGGTGCTGGTGACGCGAATCGTCAATCGCGACTTGGCTCTGGCGTTGCCGACCATCGGCGAGGTGGTGCCGATCCTCGACACAGAGGATCACGTCGAGATCTTGGCCGCGTTCCTTGCGCGAGCAGTGGGGCCGCTGACCAAGATCGGCTTGGAAACCGATGCTTGGTACTTGAAGCTCAAGGACTATCGTCGCCTGGTCAGCCTGGCGGGCGTTGACTTCGCCGATTGGGACGGCTTTATCCAGCGCCAGCGCATCACCAAGACCGCCGCCCAAATCGACCGAATGCGGCAAGCGGCAAGAGCGGCGGAAGCCGGCATCGACGCAGCCCTTAAGGCCATCGCACCGGGCAAGACGGACAATGACGTCGCAGCAGCGCTCTATCGTGGATCGATCGAGGCGGGCAGCGAGTACTTCGGCCACCCGCCCATGGTGGTTGCCGGGCCGCGCAGCGCCCTTTGCTTTGCCCTATGGAGGCGCAAGGAAATCCAAAGGGGCGACGTTGTGCTGCTGGAAGGCGCCGGGGTCATCGATCGCTATCACGCGCTGATGGCGCGCTCGGCCGTCGTCGGGCCGCCCAATGACGAGCACAAGGCCACGGCAGACGCTCTGATCGGTATTCTGGAGACGGCCGTGGAGAACATTCGCCCGGGCCTGCCGGCCGGCGAGATCGATCGCCTCTGCCGCGCAAGGATCGAGAAGAAGGGGCTTGAAAAGTACTTCAAGAGCCGAACGGCTTATGGCATCGGCATCGGCTTTCCACCCAACTGGGCCGAGGGGCATATCTATGCCATCCGGCCTGACGACCCCATGATCATCCAACCGAACATGACCTTCCATGTCATCCCGACCCTGTTCCGAGAGGACTTCGGGATGGCGATCAGCGACAGCGTACGGGTCACCGAGGAGGGCTGCGAGGTGCTGACACAGTACCCGCGCGACCTGGTGGTTGTGGACTAGGTCCATTGCCCCGGAGCCGCGGCGGACACGGCAAGAACACTTGATCTCAAGGGAGCTGACCATGACTGATTTCTCAAAACGACGCCGATCCACACTGCGGTGCGCCGTCCTAGCAGCCGCCGCCATCTCCTTGTTTTCTTTCCCGGCGCTGGCCGGAGAGAAATGGGACATGCCTGCGGCCTACTCATCCAAGAACCACGTCTCCGCAGCCTATGCCCACTTCGCCGATCTCGTTGGGGAGAAGACCGGGGGTGAGCTTGAGATCGTGGTGCATCCCGCCGGGTCCCTCTACAAGGGCTCCGAAATCATGCGCGCCGTCCGCTCCGGCCAAGTTCCGATCGGTGGGCGCTACTTGGGTGCGCATGCCTCGGACGATCCGGTCTTCGGCCTCGACACCGTGCCCTTCCTTGCAACCGACTTCGACGAGGCTCGCTTGCTCTACGACGCCTCCAAGGATGCCATCGCGGCGGCACTGGAGGAACGCGACATGAAGCTGATCTTCGCCGCGCCATGGCCCCCTCAGGGCCTCTTCGCCAAGAAGGAGATCGCGAGCGCGGCCGACATGGAAGGTGTCAGGTTCCGGGCCTATGACGCCAACACCTCGCGTCTGGCGCAGCTGATGGGGGCCATACCGACCAAGACGGAGGCCACGGAAATCTCGCAAGCCTTCTCGACCGGTGTGGCCGAGAGCATGATCGGCTCGGGTGCGATCGGCGTGTTTCAGAAGCTCTGGGACTATGTCGACTACTTCTACCTGGTGAATGCCTGGATCCCCAAGAGCGTCGTGATCGTCAACATGGATGCCTGGGATGAGTTGAGCCCGGAAACCCAAGCCGCCGTCCTGGAAGCGGGCGCAGAGGCAGAGGCGGCCGTCTGGACCAGGGTGACCGAGGTCACCGATGGTTACAACGCCACCTTGGCGGAGAACGGCATCGACGTCGTCGAGCCCAGCGAACAGTTGAAGGAAGACCTCCGCAAGATCGGCGAGACCATGGCCGCCGAGTGGGCCGAAGAGGCCGACGACAACGGCAAAGCGGCAATAGAAGCCTACCTCTCGAGCAAGTAGGCCGGATCTTGGGATAGCGGCTCCCGTCGCGGCGGCAGACCTGCCGACAGGCGGGAGCTAGCCCAAGCGTACGGCATTCCAAGAACGCCAGAAGGTGAGAAGCGAGGACGTCATGCTTGAGCTACTGGATCGAAAGCTCAACCGGATCTACGACCTCTCAGGCTATCTGGCCGCCGTGGCGATCCTGCTGATCGCGGTCTTGGTGATGATCAACATCATCAGCCGCGCGGTGGGCGCCTTCGTTCCGGGCCTCACTGAATCGGCCGGATACTGTATGGCTGCCGCCGGGTCCCTTGGCATGGCACATACACTTGGGCAGGGCGGCCATATTCGCGTGGCCATGCTGTTGGAGCGTCTGCGCGGCAAGGGCCGCTTCGCCGTCGAGCTCTGGGCACTGCTGCTGGCCAGCGGGCTGTCGGTCTACCTGGCCGTCTTTCTGGTGAAGATGGTCTACGTCTCTTGGCTCTTCGAAGATCGCAGCGACGGCTCCGACGAGATCCTGATTTGGATCCCGCAGGTCCCCGCAGCGCTGGGATTTCTTCTCTTCGCAATCTGCCTCGTTCATGCCTCGGTCAAGTCGATCGCCACCGGCCAGGTGATGGTCAAGGACGAAGGCAGCGCGCACTAGGACCGGTCAGGATACTTAGGAGAACACAGACATGTCCGAAGCACTCCTAACCGTCCTCTTCGTCGGGCTTCTCATCGTCTTGTTGGGCACCGGTGTTTGGATCGGGTTGTCGCTCATGGGAGTCGGCATCTTTGCGATGGCGCTCTTCACCTCCCGGCCGATCGGCGATGCCCTGGCCACGACCGTCTGGTCGCACATCTCGCTCTGGGGGCTGGCCTCCCTGCCCCTCTTCATCTTCATGGGCGAGATCCTCTTTCGCACCCGCCTGTCGGCCAGCCTGTTCAACGGCCTGTCGCCACTGATGCGGCGCCTGCCGGGCGGTCTGCTCCACGTCAATGTGGTGGGCTGCTCGGCTTTTGCGGCAATCTCGGGATCGTCGGCAGCAACTCTTGCGACGATCGGCAAGATCACCGTGCCGGAACTGAAGAAGCGGGGCTACCCCGACAACATGTCCTATGGGACGCTGGCCGGTTCGGGGACCTTAGGCCTCTTGATACCACCGTCGATCACGATGATCGTCTATGGAGTGACAGTTCAGGAGTCCATCGGACGCCTCTTCATTGCCGGGGTTCTTCCAGGCCTGATGCTGGCCGGCCTCTTCATCCTCTACATCATTCTTTGGGGAAGCTTCACAGAAGAGGGCCGCAAGCATCGCGAAGAGCCCGCCAGCCTGCAAGAGAAGCTGAAGGGGCTGGCCGAACTGGGGCCGCTGGTCGGTCTGATCGTAGCTGTCATCGGGTCGATCTATACCGGCATCGCCTCGCCGACCGAGGCCGCGGTCCTTGGCGTAGTCGGTGCATTGATCCTCTCCGCCCTTCAGCGCTCCTTGACCATGGAGTCCTTCCTGGAGGCCTTGCTGGGCGCGACCAGAACGACGGCGATGATCGTGCTGCTCTTGGCCGGCTCTGCGTGCCTTACCTTGGCGATGGGATTCACCGGCCTGCCGCGCGCGCTTGCCGAGTGGATCGGGGGCATGCAGTTGTCGCCCTGGACGCTGATCGCGGCCTTGACGCTGTTCTACATCATACTCGGCTGTTTCCTGGACGGGATCTCCGCCATCGTACTCACCATGGCCGTCATCGAACCTCTGGCCCGCCAGGCTGGCTTCGACATGATCTGGTTCGGCATCTTCGTGGTCCTGGTCGGCGAAATGGCGATGATTACGCCGCCAGTGGGCTTCAACCTCTTCCTCGTGCAGTCGATGACGGGGCGCGACATCGGCTTCGTCGCCCGTGCCGCCGCGCCGATGTTCTTCCTGATGGTGATCGGCGTGGTGCTGCTGACCGCCTTCCCGCAGATCGCCCTCTGGCTGCCGGAATTCATGTCGCAGAGGCCCTAGCGTGCCGGATAGGTGGAACGCCGTGATGTATCGATCCATTCTCGTCCCAATCGATGTTCTGGAGCCCAGCAGTTGGCAAAGCGTATTGCCGACTGTCCGAAAGCTGGCTGAGGACGACGCCACCAGCGAGATCCACTTGGTGACGGTGGTTCCTAGAGACCCGACACTTGAAGTGATCGCGCAATTCGTACCGGAGGACGCGGAAAAGCAGCTGATAAAAAAGGCACGAGAGAAGCTGGACTCTTTGGCGCAAGACCATCTGGTCGGGATCGGCAAGGTCCAATGTCACGTCGTTTCAGGCAATGTCTATGTCGCCATCCTGAATCTGGCGGAGTCGCTGAGGGCCGACATTATCGTCCTCGCCTCCCATCGCCCCGAACTAAAGGACTACTTGCTGGGTCCGGTCGCCGCCAGGATTACGCGCCATGCCTACTGCTCGGTGCTGGTTGTTCGGGGTTGACGTGCTATGTCCGACAAGCTTCAGCCCGAATTTGATGACGGACCCAGTCCTCGGGGAAGGATCGGCTTTCTCTGCGTTGCGAATGCGGGCCTGACCGAGGCGGACATGTTTGCGATGAAGCCAGCCGGGGTCGGCCTGGGTTTCGCCCGCGTGCCCATGGCGCAGGACTGCACGCTGGAGTCCCTTGCCGCCATGGAGTCGGAAATTGACAGAGCGCTTGTCGGTCTTATGCCGGCCCGCGATGATGTCAACGTGATCACCTACAACTGCACCTCCGGCAGCCTCGTGATCGGCGAAGCCCGGATGAAGGAGATCATTTCCCAAGCCCGCCCGGGTGTGCGGGCCACGACACTGATGTCCGGCGTGACAAGTGCATTGCAGGCGCTGGAGGCAACACGGATCGCCGTCGGCACCGCCTACACCGACGACATCAACGCGTTCGAGCAGAGCTACCTTGAGAGCCTTGGCTTCGACATTGTGGAGATGCAGGGCCTTGGGCTCATGAGCGACGTAGAAATGAACCGGGTCTCTCCCCGCTTCCTCAGGGACTTTGCAGTCTCGCTCGATCGGCCTGACGCGGATGTGATCTTCATGAGCTGCGGGGCTTTGCGGGCTTGCGACGTCATTGAGGAGGTCGAGGCCCTAACCGGCAAAGCCTTCATCTGCAGCAATCAGGCAAGCATGTGGCACTGCTTGCGCCTGGCAGGAATCGACGATGCGATCTCCGGCTTCGGGCGGCTCTTTGCCCAGCACTAGAGAGCAGCTGCACTCAGCAACAGCGATTCCTTTGTCCGAGCCTTTGGAGACAGACCATTGGAGACTGCCGCCTATGAAAGCCTGGTAAACTGGCCGATTCTGATTGCCTCGCTGATCGGAACCGGGGTCGCTGCAGGCGTCATGGCGGGTCTCTTGGGCGTGGGGGGTGGCATCGTCATCGTGCCGGTGCTGTTTCAAGCCTTCACCGTGCTGGACGTCGCGCCCGAGGTCAGGATGCACCTGGCGGTGGGAACCTCCTTGGCGACCATCATTCCGACCTCGCTGCGCTCCTTTCTGGCACACAAGGCCAAAGGCAATGCCGACGTCGGTCTTATCAAGACTTGGGGACCGCCGATATTGATCGGCGTCGTCATCGGTACGCTCCTGGCCGCACAGGTGGACGAGAGAGCTCTGACCTCCATCTTTGGCGTCGTTGCTGCGACCGTCGCGCTCTATATGGCCTTCGGGAAGGAGACCTGGCGCTTGGCCGACAAGGTGCCGCGCGGCCCTGTCGGATTCACTATTCCCACCTCGATCGGGACCGTTTCGGTCATGCTTGGCGTGGGCGGCGGAACGCTGTGCGTACCGGTGCTGAGCCTCTTGAACTATCCGATCCATAAGGCAGTCGGGGCGGCTGCCGGCATAGGCCTGATCATCGGCATCCCCGGCACGATCGGCTTCGTGGCGAGCGGCATCGGCGCCGAAGGCCTGCCTCCCTGGCCTTGGACTGCGGGTTACGTCAGCATCTTGGGCTTTGCCCTCATCGTGCCCTCGACGGTCATGTCGGCTCCCTGGGGCGTATGGCTTGGCCAGAAAATGAGCAAAACCTTGCTACGCCGCGCATTCGCCGTCTTTCTAGGCGCGACGTCTCTGCGCATGCTGGGAGCGAGCTTCGATCTGTTCTGACGCTGGGAGCGATAGCGGCCTGCGCCAAGCTGGCTTCGGCGTGCCAGGTGCGTTGTGCGAGAGGAGAGCAAGACCATGGGATTTAGCAAGATCGCCGTCCTGGGCCTGGGCAAGGTTGGAACCCTGGCGGGCCTCTTGCTGCACAAGGCCGGCTTCGACGTTCTCGGTCTCGACGTGCGCAGCCCCCGCGAAGCGCCGCCTTACCGCTGCAAGGAAGCGAACCTTTCCGAGCCTGCGATCTTGGAAGCCGAGCTGGCCGAGGTCGAATGCGTCCTCTCTTGCCTGCCCTATCACCTGAATGTCGGGGTTGCCACCGCGGCGCACCGGCTGGGAATCCACTACTTCGATCTCACCGAAGACGTGCCGACAACCCAGGCCATTTTGGAGATGAGTCGCACCGCCAAGGGCGTGATGGTTCCGCAGTGCGGTCTGGCGCCTGGCTTCATCGGTATCGTAGGCGCATCGCTTGAAGCCCAGCTCGACAAAACCCGCGCGCTGAAGATGCGCACGGGCGCCCTGCCCCGTAACCCGACTGGCCTCATCGGCTACGCCTTTAACTGGTCCCCGGAGGGTGTGGTTAATGAGTACCTCAACGACTGCGAGGTGATAGAGGAGAACGAGCGCAAGACCGTCTCGCCCATGGAGTGGCTGGAGACGTTGATCATCGACGGCGTGAAGTACGAGGCGGCTACCACCTCGGGCGGCCTTGGCACCATGTGCGAGACCTACCTCGGCCGGATCGAGAACCTGGACTACAAATCCATCCGCTATCCCGGCCATTTCCAGCAGATGAACGTCTTCTTCCACGAGCTCTTGCTGCGCGAAGATCGCCAGCTGGCCGGCAAGATCCTGACCAACGCCAAGCCGCCGACCGACAACGACGTGGTGCTTGTCCATGTCTCGGCCGAAGGCACTATCGACGGGGAGGTCCGCCGACGCGAGTTCGTTCGCTCCTACTTCCCGATGAAGATCGATGGCAGAACCTTCACCGCGATCGCCTGGACCACCTCGGCCTCGGTCGCCGCCGTCATCGAGCTGGTCGAGGCAGGCACGCTCCCGCAGAAGGGCTTCATCAAGCAGGAGGACATCCCGCTCGACGCCTTCCTAGCCACGCGCAACGGCGCGCTTTATGCAGAGGGCGAGCGTTCCTAGAGGCTATGCTCGGCAGACAAGAGCAAACTCAATGCATTGGGCTCTTGGGCTGAGTGCCCCGTTCGGGGGGCAGGTCACCTACGCTACTGCATCAAGGGACTGGCACTGCTGGCGATCTCGATGCCTTCGATCTCGGCGCGGCCGGCGAGCAAAAGGACGTACTGCCGGACCGCCCGGTGGAAGACACGGTCGGAGAGATAGTCGGCAACTCTGTCCTTCACGCTCTCGAAGGGTATGTCACGGCCGGGGATCTTTCGATCGAGGCGTATCACGTGGAAGCCATAGCGTGTGGCAACAGGGTCCTCCGCGATCGTGCCGACTTCCATTGCCTTCAGCGCCTCTTCGAACTCCGGTGCCGTTTGGCCGGGCGAGATCTGGCCGAGGTTGCCGCCTTGCTTTCCCGAGGGACAGGCCGAGAGGCTCCGGGCCAGCTCGGCGAAGCTGTCCGGCCGGGATTGCAGCTCCTTGATCGCTTGACTGGCCGCCGCCTCCGCTCCGATACGGGCCGGCTCGTCCTCAGGGTCTGCCGGGAAGAGGATGTGGCAAGCCTCGTAGAGATCCGGACTGCGGAAGCGTGCTTGGTTCACCCGATAGTACCGCATGCATTCCGCCTCGGTCGGACTGGGTACCTTGACCTCCTGCTCCAGAAGCGCGCGCAGGAGGGCATCCTCCTCGGTCTCCCTGGCGCCGCCCTCGAGCGTCTGCGGCTCCGCCGGCAAGCCCAAGCGCGTCGCCTCCTGCAGGAGCAATTGGCGAACGACCAGGGCCTGCACAGCCGCCTCACGCGCCTCGTCGGCCGAGGGTGCCGGATGGTTCTGGGCCTCGCGGGCGATGGCCGCAGGCGGGATCTCGACGGCGTTCACCTTCACCGGCGCGGGCGCCGGGAAACGATCGATCACGCGCATCGACCCTACTCCGCCGGCCCGCCGGTGCGAACGGACTTGGCCGTGCGCACGACCTGATAGCCGGGCCGGGCCAGATACTTCACCGGTGCGCTCCAGATGTGCACCAGGCGCGAGAAGGGGAATAGCAGGAAGATGGTCAGCCCCAGCACCAGGTGCAGCTTGTAGGGCCAGGCGACGCCGGCCACCAGCTCCGCCGTGCCGTCCAACTGGAAGATGACAATCTGCTGCGTCCACTCCGCCAGCACCAGCATGGTGGTGCTATCCGGGTGCGACAGCGAATAGGGCACGGTCACCAAGCCTAAGACGAGCTGTAGCCAAAGCAGTAGGAGAATTGCGATGTCCATAGGGCTTGAGGTGGCCCGGATGCGCGGATCGGTCAGGCGCCGGTGCACCAGCATGGTTAGCCCGATGAGACAGAAGATCCCGGCGATCGATCCGACGACGATGGCCATCATCTCCTTGGTCCCCTCGTGGATGATCCACGCGTAGAAAGAGTGCGGCGTTAGCAAGCCGACGAGGTGCCCGATAAAGAGGACCAGAATCCCCCAGTGGAAGAGGTTGGAGCCCCACATCAGCTGCTTGCGGCGCAGCAGCTGGCTGGAGCCGGCCCGCCAGGAATAGGGTTCTCGGTCATAGCGGATGAGCGAGCCCAAGATCAGCACCGCGATCGCGATGTAGGGATAGATTCCGAAGAAGAAGGTGTTGAGGTAGCCGGACATGTCGGGCTCTCCAAGTGAGGTCTTGCCTAAGCGTTGTTGTTTGACGCCGGGTTGCGGGTGTGGGCGCGCAAGCGGGTGATCAGGCGGCCGGGCCCGCAAGCCTCGCCGCCGCTCTCCGGACCGAAGGTGACGGCCGCCTCCTCCCAGTCCCGGTCCAAGGCCTCCAGGTCGTCGGCATCGGGATCGGGGACGCCGGCCAGCTCAGCCAAGCGGGCCGGATCGACCTTTCCCCGCGCCAGAGTGCAAATCGCATGGAAGACGGCCGCATAGGGCGACTTGCGGCGCCTCAAGCGCTGTTCCAGGGCGGCGATGATCTCCAAGGGATCGCGCAGGACCTCCAGTGCCGTGTCGGCCGGGACGACCGACAGAAACTCCAGGAAGAGCGGCAGGAAGTCCGGCAGCTCATTCTGCTGGGCGATAAAGCCGTGACTTTCGTAGAAGCTCGCCAGATCGACCATGGCCTGCCCGCGGTCACGGCTCTCGCCGTGCACATGCTCGAAGAGATGCAGCGAGAGCGAGCGAGACCGGTCGAACAGCAGGGTGTAGCGCTCTTGCAGGTCATAGAGTTCGCGGGTGCCGAGCTCCTCGATCAAGTCCTCCAGTCCCGACAGCGTCACCCCCTGTAGCAAGCGCTCGCGGACGAGCACTTGGCGCATCTCTCCGGCCGCCGCCTGCATCTCCGCGGTCGGATAGCTGAGCAGGGCCGAGAGGACCTTGAAGGTGCGTGCACTTTGCAGCTGTGCCATCAGGAAACCTCCATCGGCGACTTGGCCGGTTTGCGTCTGGGCCCGCCGAAGAGATTGGTCTCGCTCTCGCCGGTCGAGCAGTTGTTGCCGAAGGAGAAGCCGCAGGAGCCGCGCAAGGCATAGGTGTCGGTGCCGACTTCGCGATGCGTAGTGGGGATGACGAAGCGATCTTCGTAGTTGGCGATCGCCATCAGCTGATACATCTCCTCGATGTCCTGGCCGCTGAGGCCGACGCGCTCGGCAACTGCCTCGTCGATGACGCCGTCCACCGTCTTGGCCCGCATGTAGGCCCGCATCGCCAGCATGCGCTCCAGCCCGATGGCGACCGGCTGCTCGTCTCCTGCGGTCAAGAGGTTGGCCAGATACTTCAGCGGTATGCGCAGGCTGCGGACGTCCGGCATGTTCCCGTTGACCCCCATCTTGCCGGCTTCCGCCGCCGACTGGATCGGCGACAAGGGCGGCACGTACCAGACCATCGGCAGGGTGCGATACTCCGGGTGCAGCGGGAAGGCGATCTTCCAGTCCATCGCCATCTTCCAGATCGGCGAACGCCTGGCCGCCTCGAGCCAGGCCTCCGGCACGCCGGAGGCTCGTGCCTCCTCGATCACCTTGGGATCCTTCGGGTCGAGGAACAAGGAGAGCTGGGAGTGATAGAGCTGCTGTTCGTTGGGGACCGAAGCGGCAGCCTCAATCCGGTCGGCGTCATAGAGCAGCACGCCCAGATAGCGGATCCGCCCGACACAGGTCTCGGAGCAGACGGTCGGCTGGCCGACTTCGATCCTGGGATAGCAGAAGATGCACTTCTCCGACTTGCCGCTGGCCCAGTTGTAGTAGATCTTCTTGTAGGGGCAGCCGGACACGCACATGCGCCAGCCGCGGCACTTCTCCTGGTCGATCAGGACGATGCCGTCCTCCTCGCGCTTGTAGATCGCGCCCGAGGGGCATGAGGCGACGCAGGTCGGATTGAGGCAGTGCTCGCACAGCCGCGGCAAATACATCATGAAGGTGTTCTCGAAGGCGCCGTAGATTTCCTTCTGCACGCCTTCGAAGTTCACGTCCTTCGAGCGCTTGGAGAACTCGGTGCCCAGGATCTCTTCCCAGTTGGGGCCCCACTGGATCTTCTCGATCCGCTCGCCGGTGATCAGCGAACGTGGCCGCGCGGTAGGCACCGCCTCGACCTCGGGCGCGGTCTGGAGATACTCGTAGTCGAAGGTGAAGGGCTCGTAGTAGTCGTCGATCTCCGGCAGGTCCGGGTTGGCGAAAATCTTGGCCAGGATCCGCCACTTGGCGCCCTGGCGCGGTCGGATCTTGCCGCCCGGCGTCCGCACCCAGCCGCCGTTCCACTTCTTCTGGTTCTCCCACTCCTTGGGATAGCCGATGCCGGGCTTGGTCTCGACGTTGTTGAACCAGGCGTATTCCATGCCTTCGCGGTTGGTCCAAACGTTCTTGCAGGTGATCGAGCAGGTGTGACAGCCGATGCACTTGTCGAGGTTCAGCACCATGGCGATTTGCGCGCGGATCTTCATTCTGCTGCCTCCTTCCGGGTGCTGGACAAGGGCTTTTGCAGCCAGTCGATCTTATCCATCTTACGCACGATCACGAACTCGTCGCGGTTCGAGCCGACCGTGCCGTAGTAGTTGAAGCCATAGGAAAGCTGGGCGTAGCCGCCGATCATGTGGGTTGGCTTCAGGGTTGCCCGGGTGACCGAGTTGTGGATGCCGCCGCGGTTGCCGGTCATCTCGGATCCCGGCGTGTTCATGATCTTTTCCTGGGCATGATACATCAAGGTCATGCCGGGATTGACCCGCTGCGAAACCACGGCGCGGGCGGTCAAGGCTCCGTTGGCGTTGAAGAGCTCGACCCAGTCGTTGTCGACGATTCCCGCCGACTTGGCGTCCGTCTCCGACATCCAGATAACCGGACCGCCGCGATTCATGGTGAGCATCAGCAGGTTATCGGAATAAGTCGAGTGGATCCCCCACTTCTGATGCGGGGTGATGAAGTTCAGCACGATCTCCGGATTGCCGTTGCTCGCCTTGCCAAGGATCTCCTTGACGGTCTTGGTGTCGACCGGCGGCTTCCAGGTGCAAAGCTCCTCGCCGAAGGCCCGCATCCAGAGATGATCCTGGTAGAGCTGCTGGCGACCGGTCAGGGTGCGCCAGGGGATCAGCTCGTGCACGTTGGTGTAGCAGGCGTTGTAGCAGACCTTCTCGGACTCCAGGCCGGACCAGATCGGCGAAGAGATGATCTTGCGCGGCTGGGCGGCGATGTCGCGGAAGCGGATCTTCTCGTCTTCCTTGGTCAAGGCCAAGTGCGCGTGCTCGCGGCCGGTTGTGTTGGACAGGGACTCCCAGGCCTTGACCGCAACTTCGCCATTGGTCTCGGGCGCCAACATCAGCACCACCTCGGTGGCATCGACGTCGCTCTCGATCCGGGCCATGCCCTTGGTCGGCCCCTCCTCGGTGACCACGCCATTCAAGTGGCGCAGGTGTTCGACCTCGGTCTCTGTGTTCCAGTTGATGCCTTTGCCGCCATTGCCCATCTTCTCCATCAAGGGGCCCAAAGCGGTGAAGCGCTTGTGGAGGTTGGGATAGTCCCGTTCGACGACGGCCACGTTGGCCATGGTCTTGCCCGGGACCGGCACCTTTCCGTCGCGCTTCCAGTCCGCCACCTCATAGGGCTGGGCGATCTCGGCCGGCGTGTCGTGCAGGATCGGCGTCAGCACCAGATCCTTCTCCACGCCCAAGACCTCGGGCGCCACTTCGGAGAAGGCCTTGGCGATACCCTTGTAGATGTCCCAGTCGGAGCGGCATTCCCACACTGGGTCGGTGGCCGCGGTCAGCGGATGGATGAAGGGATGCATGTCCGAGGTGTTGAGGTCGTTCTTCTCGTACCAGGTCGCCACCGGCAGCACGATGTCGGAGTAGACGCAGGTGGTGGACATGCGGAAGTCCAAGGTGACCACGAGATCGAGCTTGCCCCGCGGGGCTTCCTCGTGCCAGCGGACCTCGGTCGAACGCTGTTCTCCCTCGGCTCCCAACTCCTTGCCGAGAACGCCATTGGAGGTGCCCAGCAGATGCCTCAGGAAATACTCATGCCCCTTGCCGGAGGAGCCTAAGAGGTTGGAGCGCCAGACGAAGAGGTTCCTCGGCCAGTTCGCCGGATCGTCGGGGTCCTGGCAGGAAAGTTCCAGCTGGCCGTCGGCTAGGGCTTTTGGCACATAGTCCTTGGGTTCCAGCCCGGCCTCTGCCGCCTTCGCCGCGATCGACAAGGGGTTCTGCTTCAGCTGCGGCGCAGAGGGCAGCCAGCCCATCCGCTCGGCCCGGATGTTGTAGTCGATCAAGCTGCCCGACCAGTCGCCAGGCGGCGCCGTGGGCGATAGGATCTCGTCGACAGTCAAGGTCTCGTAGCGCCACTGATCGGTATGGGCGTACCAGAAGCTGGTGGAGTTCTGCTGCCGCGGCGGCCGGCTCCAGTCCAGCCCGAAAGCCAGCGGCAGCCAGCCGGTCTGCGGGCGTAGCTTCTCCTGCCCGACATAGTGGGACCAACCGCCCCCGGACTGGCCGACGCAACCGCAGAGAATCAGAAGATTCATGATCCCGCGGTAGTTCATGTCCATGTGGTACCAGTGGTTCAGCCCGGCACCCAGGATCACCATCGAGCGGCCGTTGGTCTTCTCGGCATTGGTGGCGAACTCGCGGGCGACGGTTATGATCTTGTCGCGCGCCAGGCCGGTGATGCGCTCCGCCCAGGCCGGCGTGAAGGGCACGTCCTCGTCATAGCTCTTGGCGACATTGCCGCCGCCGAAGCCGCGGTCCAGGCCATAGTTGGCGCAGAAGAGATCGAAGACGGTGGCGACCAGCGCCTCTCCATCCGCCAGCTTGACGCGCTTGACCGGCAGATTGCGGTGCAGGATCTCGCCGTGGTCTGTCGCCACGAAGTTCTCGGTGGCGCGGCCGCCGAAGTAGGGGAAGCCGACCGAGACGATCTCGTCCTCGGCATCCTTCAGGCTGAGGCGCAGGCGGACTTCGCTCTCGCCAGCCTTCTCCTCCAGGTTCCACTTCCCCTTCTCGCCCCAGCGGAAGCCGACCGAGCCGTTGGGAACCACCAGCTTGCCGTCCTTCTCGTTGACGGCGACTGCTTTCCAGTCAGGATTGTTGTCCTCGCCCAAGGCGCCTTTGCACTCGGCCGCGCGCAGCAGGCGACCCGGCACGTAGGCGCCGTCCTTCTCGTCAAGACGCACCAGCATCGGCATGTCGGAATAGCGCCTGAGGTAGTCGTCGAAGTAGCCTACCTGCCGGTCCAGGTGGTACTCGCGCAACATCACGTGGCCCATCGACAGCGCCAAGGCAGCATCGGTGCCCTGCTTGGGGTTGAGCCAGAGATCGGCGAACTTGGTTGCCTCGGCATAGTCGGGCGAGACCACCACTGACTTGGTCCCCTTGTAGCGAACCTCGGTATAGAAGTGTGCGTCGGGGGTGCGGGTCTGCGGCACGTTCGAGCCCCAGAGCATCAGGAACCCGGCGTTGTACCAGTCGGCCGATTCCGGCACGTCGGTCTGCTCGCCCCAGGTCTGCGGGCTCGCCGGCGGCAGGTCGCAGTACCAGTCGTAGAAAGACCCGCAAACCCCGCCCAAGAGCGAGAGGTAGCGTGCGCCCGCCGCATAAGAGATCATCGACATGGCCGGGATCGGCGAGAAACCGAAGATCCGGTCCGGCCCATGAATCCTGGCGGTGTAGGCATTGGCGGCGGCGATCATCTCGTTGGCCTCGTCCCAGCTAGCCCGCACGAAACCGCCGTGACCGCGGACTTTGATATAGTCCGAGCGCTTGTCCGGATCCTCCACGATCGAAGCCCAGGCCGCCACCGGCGTCTTGTTCGCCCGGGCTTGCCGCCACTGCTTGAGCAGGCGCGAGCGGACCAGCGGATACTTCAGCCGCGCGCCCGAATAGAGGTACCAGGAATAGCTGGCGCCGCGCGAACAGCCCCTGGGCTCATGGTTCGGCAGGTCCGGCCGGGTGCGCGGATAGTCGGTCTGCTGAGTTTCCCAGGTGACGATCCCGCCCTTGACGTAGATCTTCCACGAGCAAGAACCGGTGCAGTTCACGCCATGGGTGGATCGCACGATCTTATCGTGTTGCCAGCGCTGGCGATAGCCGTCCTCCCACGAGCGGCCCTCCTTGGTGGTGAGGCCATGGCCGTCGGAGAAGCTGTCGACTTTCTTGGAGATGAAAGTCAGGCGATCGAGAAACTGAGACATAGTCCGCCCTTCCGGTTACTTGGCACCGGCTGCACCGGAGGGCAGCGAACGCCCCTGGTGCTCGATGTCGTAGAGATGCCCGCCCCGGCGTGTGTAGACCGCCCAGGTGATGAGAACGCAGGTACCGTAGAAGATCATGAAGCCCCAAAGTGCTGCGTCCGGCCCGCCGGTGGCGGCGATCGAGGTGCCATAGCTCTTGGGGATGAAGAAGGCGCCATAGGCGGCGATCGCGCTGGTGAAGCCGATGATCGCGGCCGACTCCTTCTCCGACTGGCGCTGGCGGGTGGCCGCTTCGGCTTGCGGCATCAGCCGGTCCATGTCCTTGCGCATGATGATCGGGATCATCTGGAAGGTGGAGGCATTGCCGACGCCGGTGGCGAAGAAGAGCGCCATGAAGCAGGCGAAGAAGCCCCAGAAGGCACCCGGCTGGGTCTTGATCGACAGGAAGAAGAGCACACCGGCCACCGCCACGATCATGCTGAGGAAGACCCAGAAGGTGACCCGGCCACCGCCGTACTTGTCGGAGACCCAGCCCGTCATGGCCCGCGAGACCGCGCCCACCAGGGGGCCTAGGAAGGCGTACTGCAGCGCGTCCACCTCCGGAAACTGCGTCTTCATCAACAAGGGAAAGCCAGCGGAATAGCCGATGAATGACCCGAAGGTGCCGGTGTAGAGCCAGCACATGATCCAGTTGTGCTTGCGCTTGAAGATGACCGACTGCTCGCGGAAGGAGGCCGTCGCGCTGGCGATGTCGTTCATGCCGAACCAGGCGGCGATCGCGCAGATCGCCAGGAAGGGCACCCAGATGAAGCCGGCGTTCTGCAACCACAGCTCCTGGCCCGTGTCGGCCACCACTTGCGGCTCGCCGCCGATCGCGCCGAACACGCTGGCCGTGATCACCAGCGGCACCACGAACTGCATGACCGAGACGCCGGCATTGCCGAGCCCGGCGTTCAGCGCCAAGGCGTGCCCCTTCTTGGACCTCGGGTAAAAGAAGGAGATGTTCGCCATGGAGGAGGCGAAGTTGCCGCCGCCGAAGCCGCACAGCAGCGCCAGGGCCACGAACAGCACATAGGGTGTCTCCGGATCCTGCACGGCATAGCCGACCCCGATCGCCGGGACCAGCAGCGAGGCCGTGGTCACGGCGGTCCATCGCCGCCCGCCGAAGATCGGCACCATGAAGGAATAGAAGATGCGCAAGGTGGCGCCGGAGAGACCGGGCAGTGCGGCCAGCCAGAAGAGCTGGTCGGTGGTGTAGTCAAATCCGATCGAGGGCAGCTTGGCCACCACCACCGACCAGACCAGCCAGACCGAGAAGGCCAGTAAGAGGCAGGGGATGGAAATCCAAAGATTGCGGCTGGCGATCTTGCTGCCCTTGTCCTTCCAGAACTGGGGATCTTCAGGCCGCCAGTCCTGCAGCACGTGCGATGACATCATTCAGCTCCTCTTGCGTGTTCTTATTGCGCTCCGGCAGAGCCTGGCCGCAGCTGTTACGGCCAGGCTCGCCGGGCTCATCCGGCTGGCGCCTTGCTCATCGGGCCCTGGCCACTCCTCTCGCCAGCCTCGCGGCGCGGGCGCATGGCAGCCTCCTGCTCCTCGCCATGGACCTCCTGCAGCTCCGGCAAGTCCGGCAGGCCCTGCAACTGCTCGGCCGTGGCCTTGCGCTCCATGCGCACGATGGCGACGTGCATCCACACGAAGGCGATCGCGACCAGCAGGAACAGCAGCATGAAGCAGCTGGTGCGCACGCCGGTCAGATCGTTCATCGCGCCGAAGGCGATCGGCAGGACGAAGCCGCCGAGACCGCCAATCATGCCGACCAGGCCGCCGACGGAGCCGACGTGGTCGGGGTAGTAGACCGGGATGTGCTTATAGACCGCTGCCTTGCCCAGGCTCATGAAGAAGCCCAGGACGAAGATCAGCACCACGAAGGGGATGACGCCCATGGTGAGCGAGAAGGTGATGTCGCCATCGATGCCGTGCACGACATAGTCGGTCGCCGGATAACTCAGGAGGAAGAGCGCCAAGGCGGAGATGCCGAAGGTCCAGTACATGATCGTCCGCGCGCCGTACTTGTCCGACAGGAAGCCGCCATAGGCCCGGAAGATCGAAGCCGGTACCGAATAGGCGGCGGCGATCATGCCGGCTGACTTGATGTCCATGCCATAGGCCCCGACTAGGTAACGCGGCAGCCACAGCGCCAGCGCGACGAAGGCGCCGAAGACGAAGAAATAGTAGAGCGCGAAGCGCCAGACCTGCAGCCGCTTCAGCGGCGTCAGCTCCAAGAGGGTGCCGCGCGCCCGCTCGCCGCGCTCCTTGCGCGCCGCCAGCACCGGGTCGTCCTTGGTGGTGAACCAGAAGAGCACGGCGATGATCAAGAGGCCGACGGCCCAGACCTGCGCGACGACCGTCCAGCCGAAGGCCACAAGCACGAAGGGAGCGACGAACTTGGTGACCGCCGCGCCGACGTTGCCGGCGCCGAAGATGCCGAGTGCCGTACCTTGGCGCTCCTTGGGATACCAGCGCGAAACATAGGCGATGCCGACGGCGAAGGAGCCGCCTGCCAGCCCGACGCCCAGAGCCGCCAGCAGCATGACCTCGTAAGTTGTGGCATAGGACAGGAGGAAGGTCGCGATCGCGGCCAGCAGCATCACCAGCACATAGACGATGCGGCCGCCGTACTGATCGGTCCAGATGCCCAGGAAGATGCGGCTGAGCGAACCGGTCAGGATCGGTGTGCCGACCAGGAGGCCGAACTGCGTGTCGTTCAGCTGAAGATCCTGCTTTATCTGCACGCCCAGGATCGAGAAGATGGTCCAGACCGCAAAGCAAGCGGTAAAGGCGATCGTGCTCGTTGCCAGTGCGCGATTCTGATCGCCGCGCGTGACACCGTCGAGGTTCAGCATGCTCTCTTATCCCTCTTACCCAACGCAAAAGAGGCCGCACAGTGCGGTTGACGGGTGAAGGAGTAGTTGACGGCCGGCGGGAATGTTTTGATGCAGATCAAATAATGCTTAGAAAAGGCGCATTTTGGTTGAATTTGAGTATTCTGCGCTATTCTTTTAGCGAATTTATATTATACGAATACCTAACTTCTAGGATAGGATTGACAATAATCAAGTATGAATGGCATGATCTTAAGGTAACCTCCTCCGACGAAGATGGCGATCAGACACCCATGCGGCCACAGGAAGAACTGGAAATCCGCAGGCTCCGCCTCTTCCGCGACCTCCGCGACGAGGTCTTCCAATCCTTGATGCAGGCAGCCTTTCTGCAGCGCTTTCCCCGCGGCGTAGAGCTCATCCGCGAAAGCGAGCCTGCCGACATGCTGCACATCGTCGTCGAGGGCTTGGTGCAGATGTTCTCCACGCACCATGGCCGCGAGACCACCATCGGTTTCGTGCGCCCGCTGGGCACCTTCATCCTGGCCGCAGTCCTGCGTGATCAAGTCAACTTGCAGTCCGCGCGCACCTTGGAGCGTTCGCGCGTGCTGATGATCCCGGCCGAGCGCGTACGCTTGGCGATGGCCAAGGATGCCGGCTTCATGACCGCGATCGTCGCCGAGCTGGCAATGGGTTACCGCAACACCGTGAAGGAGCTGAAGAACCACAAGCTCAGAACCGGGCCGGAGCGATTGGCCAACTGGATCCTTCGCGCTCAGTCTTTCCAGAACAAGCTGGAACGGGTGGAGATCGAGATGGAGAAGCGCGTGCTGGCCGCACGCCTGGGCATGACGCCCGAAAACCTGTCACGCGCCTTCAATGTCTTGAAGGGCGCCGGCATCAAGGTCGAGGGATCGATCATCCATGTAGAGTCGACGAAGCGACTGTCTGCCTTCGCCAAACCCAACCCGCTGATCGACGACTACTCCACATGAGAGAGGCCGGCCCAGGCAAGCGCAGGTTATGGCCCAGGAGGTTCAGCCGCCCTCTGGGGCAAAGACCGGGTCCAGCGCAGCAAGCTCGCTGCGGAAAGCGGCTGCCTGGCTGCGGATCCAGTCGCGTGCGGTGCGTACCGCCGCCCGCTTCAGGTTTCGATCCTCATAGACGAGCCAGTAGCGGGCTGCCGTGGGCAGCGAAACCTCCGACAGCCGCTCCAGCGCTCCCGAGCGCAGCTCGGCGGCCGCCAGCACCAAACTGCCCAATGCGACGCCCTCGCCGCGCAGCGCTGCATCCAGCGCCAGGCCGCTGTCACTGAAGTTCAGTCCGCTGATGACGTCCTCGACAGCGATGGCGGCGCTGCGCAGCCAGGTGGCCCAGTCCTCGCGCCGCTCGTCGTGGATCAACTGCACGCGCGCAAGGCTGGCCCCGAATGCCCGGCGGTCGAAGTCGCGCGCGAGCGAGGCGGCACACATCGGCGTCATCGCCTCGTCGAAGAGAGCCTCGCAGCGGAACCCGGTCATTTCCGCCTCTGCATAGGTGAGGGTCAGGTCGATTTCGGCGTGTTCCAGATCGGACAGCGCCTCGGTGCTGTGGATCCAGGGCTGAACCTCCGGGTGGCGGCGGCGCAGGTCGGCCAAGCGCGGCCCCAGCCAACGCGCCGCCAGGCTGGGCGGTGCCGCCACGATCACGGTGCCGGGCTTGGTGTAGCTGTCCATCCGGCGCACGCCGCGCGACAGCAGATCCAAGGCCACCGTCGTGGTCTCGTAGAAATCGGCGCCGGCATCGGTCAGCTCCACCGCGCGGGCTATGCGCTTGAACAGTGGCTGGCCGAAGTAGTCCTCCAAGGCCCGCACCTGATGGCTGATTGCCGACTGCGTCATGAAGAGCTCCTCGGCCGCGCGCGAGAAGCTGCCCAGCCGTGCCGCCGCCTCGAAACCGCGCAGGGCACTCAGCGGCGGCAGGCGCCCGAACCTACTAACCATGAGCAAATTTGATCCATTCCGTGAAGAATCCGCGTTTGTCAGGCGAAGAGAGCGCAGATAACCTTCGTGGAGGCTAGAGAAGCAAGAGCGCACGGTCTAGCTATGAAATCCACTCATGGGAGTCCTCTCCATGTTCCGCATGCCCGCCGAATGGATGCCGCATGAACGCTGCTGGATGATCTGGCCGCGACGGGCCGAAGTCTGGCTAGAGCGAATGGCCGCCACCAAGCGCGCCTATGCCGAGGTGGCACGAACCATCGCCCGCTTCGAGCCGGTCACGATGATTGCCAGCCCCGACGACCTGGCCGAAGCCAAGGCGCTCTGCGGCGAGGGGATCGACCTGCTGGGCCTCGAGGTCGACGACAGCTGGGCGCGGGACAGCGCGCCTTGCTTCGTGCACGACGGAGAGGAGCTGCGCGCCGCCGCCTTCCAGTTCAACGCCTGGGGCGGCAAGTACCATCCCCATGACAAGGATGCCGCGATGGGAGCCGCCCTCGCCCGGCACTTGGGCACAGCGCTGATTGCCGGCGGCATCGTGGCCGAGGGCGGTGCCATTTCGGTGGACGGCCAGGGCACGGCGCTCACCACCGAGAGCTGCCTTCTCAATCCCAACCGAAATCCCGGCAAGAGCAAAGCGGAGGTGGAGGCAGCGCTGAAGGCGGCGCTCGGCCTGGAGAAGGTGATCTGGTTGCCGGGCGACCTCGAGGAGACGGAGACCGACGGGCATGTCGACGGTATCGCCGTCTTCGCCGGCCCCGGCCGCGTCATCATCGAAGTGCCGACAGATGAATCCCTGTCCTATGCCGACGCGCTGCGCGCCAACATGGAGGTTCTGAGAGATGCGAGGGATGCGCAAGGCCGCGCGTTCGAGATCATCGAGCTCGCCGCGACCGAGAGCCACGACGCCGAGGGCACAGGTGTCTGCAGCAACTACGTCAACTTCTACATCGCCAATGGCGCCGTCATTGCGCCGAGCTACGGCATCGCGGAAGACGCGGTGGCGAGAGGCATCCTGGCGCAGGCCTTTCCCGAGCGAGAGGTCGTGCAAGTCCCTGTGGCCGACATCGCGATTGGCGGTGGCGGTATCCACTGCATCACTCAACAGCAGCCAGTCGTCGCAAAGGCGCATGCCTGAAGGAAGCCCCGCGGAGATAAGAGATGACCATGACAAGACGGAGCTTCCTTGAGAGGACGGCAGCAGGGCTTTGCTTCGCTGCCGGCCTCGGCGGATCCGGCAGCGCAAGTGCGCAGGCCGTAAGCTACGAGGCGACCGGCGTTCAAATCAGTTCTCGCCTACCGGCAGACGCGGGCTTCTCCTTCCCGGCGGAATGGGTGCCGCACGAGCGCACGCTGATGCAGTTCCTGCCCGCACAGAACTGGCCGCGGCGCGACGTAGCAGCCGCCAGAGAGGAGTGGGCCAAGGTCGCCAACGCCGTGGCCGCGTTCGAGCCCGTGACCATGGCCGTCCAGCCGCAAGACAAGGCGGCCGCCAAGCAGCTGTTGAGCGGCGAGATCGAGCTGATCGAGTTCCCCATGAACGACGGCTGGAGCCGTGACAGCGGCCCCATGGTCTTGCGTAATGCTGCCGGTGAGCGCTGTGTCGCCGGCTTCACCTTCAATGGCTGGGGCGGCAAGTTCCCGCCCTACGACGACGACGCGCTGGCGAAAGCACACTTCGCCAAGCATCTTGGCATGGCCCTCCATCCGGTCGACCTGGTGCTTGAAGGCGGTGCCGTAGCCCTAGACGGCGAAGGCACGCTGATCACCACCGAGCAGTGCCTGCTGAACCCAAACCGGAACCCCGGCAAGAGCAAGGCCGAGGTCGAGGCCGCCTTGAAGGCCTGGCTCGGTGTGGAGAGGGTGATCTGGCTGCCGGAGGGCCTGACGCCCGACCCCATCACCGACGGCCACATCGACGGCATGGCGGCCTTTGCCGCTCCGGGCCTGCTGCTCCTCCACGTCACCGACGATCGCGGCGACCCCAACCACGCGATCACGGCAAGGGCGAAAGAGATCCTGCAGGGCGCGCCGGACGCCCGAGGCCGGCGATTTGAGATCGTCGAGATCCCGCTCACCAGCTGGGACGTCCTGCACATGAATTTCTACCTCTGCAACGGCGCCGTCATCGTGCCGGTGGCGGGCCGGGCCAGCGAGGACGATCTGCCGATCGGCATCCTCCGCGAGGTCTTTCGCGGCCGCCGGGTGATCGGCGTGACCGGCCGCATCATCGCCAAGGGCGGCGGCGGCATCCACTGCATCACCCAGCAGGTACCGCTGCCGCTTTGACGTCAAGGCGAGGGAGAGAACAGACAGGAAGCGCCAACAGGCCCCCCCCGAAGGAGGATGGCGTTCTGACGTGGGGGAGGAGATGTCACCCGCCCCTCACGCACGCCGGAACAGATTCAGGGCATACAAGCTCCTTGCTGTTCTCAATAGTAAGCAAACCTCCACGAGCGTGTCATTGCGAGGAGTGGCAGCGACGAAGCAATCCAGCATTGAAAAGACTGAGCTTTACGCTGGATCGCGTCGCTGTTGCTCGCGATGACGCGCCTTTCGACAACCTTCTTCTGACGCGGCCTCAAGCACCCAGTGGGAAGATGCGTAAATCACCGCTGGTTACCAGTGCCTGACGCATCGGCACGCCAGCTCATACTTTTGGCAGCCCCCTACCTATAGTCCGGATTGGGATAGTCGAAGCGGCAGCCGGCCTCCCAGCTGGCGCGCTGGTTGCCGTGCGCCGGTACGCCGCCGGCATCCTTCAGCATGCGGGCCAGATGTAAGAGGTTCCAGGTCATGAAGGTGGTGTTGCGATTGGTAAAGTCGTTCTCCGGCCCGCCCGATCCGGGATCCATATAGGAGGGCCCGGGCCCGGCCGGGCCCAGCCAGCCGGCGTCGGCCTGCGGCGGGATCACATAGCCCAGGTGCTGCAGCGAGTAGAGGATGTTCATCGAGCAGTGCTTGGCGCCGTCCTCGTTGCCGGTAATCAGGCAGCCGCCGACGCGCCCGTAGTAGGCATACTGCCCGGCCTCGTTCAGCAGGTGAGAGTTGGCATAGAGCCGCTCGATCGTCTGGGTGCAGACAGAGGACTTCTCGCCCAGCCAGATCGGCGAGGTGATGACCAGGATGTCGGCCGCCTCGACCTTCTTGTAGATCTCCGGCCAGTCGTCCTTGTCCCAGCCTTGCTCGGTCATGTCGGGATAGACGCCGAAGGCTATGTCGTAGTCGACCGGGCGCAAGACCTCCACCGCGACGCCGTTCTTCTCCATGATCGCCTTGGCAATCCGGATCAGCCCGTCGGTATGCGAGAGGTCCGGCGACTTCTTGAGCGTGCAGTTGAGGAAAAGCGCACGTAGGTCGGAAAAGTCCCATTGGCTCTTGGAACACCACTCTTCTTGCAGGTCGTTCAGCATCTCGTCTTCCTTCTGGTGAGGGGGCAGCCTAGCCCTTGGACGCTGGAAGGGGGAGAGAGGTTACGCCGGAGCTGTCGTGACATTTGGCACCTGTTCCCTGCCCCGACCGCGATAGTCAACGGCTTGCAGTTTACAGCTTCCCAATCCCTCTCCGCATGCTATCCTTTGTTGCAGAGCAGAACGCCGGCCTTCGGAAAGGCGGTCATACGCCGAGGCCTCGCGAGGGGCAAGGAACCAGAGGGCCGGCCCGGCGGGAGAAGAGGCATGATCATCACCGGCACCAATGGACCGGACACGCTGACCGGCACGGATGTGATCGACACCATCTTCGGGCGCGGTGGCAATGATAGGCTTTTTGGCCTTGGCGCGGACGACAGCCTCGCAGGCCAGCAGGGCGACGACTACGCGCTTGGGGGAAAGGGCGACGACTCCATCAGGGGAGCCAGTGGGTCCGACAGGCTCTTCGGACAGGCGGCTGACGACAAGCTCGTTGGCAACAGCGGTGACGACTTGCTGAACGGTGGCGCCGGCTCGGATCGGATGATCGGTGGCGCCGGCGACGACACCTTTCGGGTCAACACATCCAGCGACATCGTGCGGGAGACGTCCGACAACGGCAACGACACAGTCTTCGCCACCAGCGATTTTCGCCTCCGTCCGGCCGGGAACGGCGGCGGTTTCATTGAAGAGCTGCGGTTCAAAGGCAACGACGCAGATTTGAAGGGCTATGGCAACGAACTGGACAACTTGATCCGCGGCAACAGCGGAGACAACTCCCTCGAAGGTGCAGAAGGCGCAGACACGCTGCTTGGCCTTTACGGAGATGATCGCCTCGTTGGCGACGCCGGCGATGACATTCTTAGAGGAGGGAAAGGGATCGACCGTCTTGACGGCGACTCACTGTTTGAGCCCTTGGTGGGAGACGATACCATATATGGTGGAGATGGGGACGACAATGCACGCGGTTACGGTGGCGATGACACCTTTTATGGCGGTGCTGGAAATGATACTGCCTCCGGTCAAGACGACGACGACGTGCTGCGCGGTGGTGATGGAGACGATCGCTTGAATGGCGGTGACGGTGACGACCTGCTCTACGGCCGGAGTGGCAACGACATAATGTTCGCAGGCTCCGGTAGCCACTCCCTCTTCGGCGGTTCATCCGGTGATACATTGGCCAATAGTTCTGGATTTGATTGGATGCGTGGCGGTGTGGGAGAGGATTCGTTCCAGATTGACGATCGATCCTCTTCGCTTACCCAGGCCGAGATCTTGGATTTTTCCGGAGACGCCGTGGGAGGCCAAGATCAAATCCTGGTTCTTAACTCCGGTACGAACGGTGAGTGGATTGGTAATCGGGCCTTTGATGGTAATGGCGATCCGCAAGCGCGTTTCCAAAGTGGTGACAGCAGTGCAGGCAACCTGGAGGTCGATAGCAATGGCGATGGGGTAGCCGACGTAGCCGTCATCATGAACAGGATCACTCAGGTTGACCAGCTGACTAGCACGGACTTCATCTTCTGAGGGAAGCTCTGTTCACGAATTGCTTAATTGCTAGCATCAGCATCTCAGAAGGGATCCGGATAGCCAGATGATCATCACAGGCACCAACGGACCAGACACGCTAACCGGCACGGATCTGATCGACACTATCTTCGGGCGCGGTGCAGACGACCGGCTCTATGGCCTAGGCGCGGACGATAGCCTCGCAGGCCAGCAGGGCGACGATTATGCGCTTGGGGGAAAGGGCGACGACTCCATCAGGGGAGCCAGCGGGTCTGACAGTCTCTTCGGACAGGCGGCCGACGACAAGCTCGTTGGCAACAGCGGCGACGACCTGCTGAACGGTGGTGCCGGCACTGATCGGATGATCGGAGGCGCTGGCGACGACACCTTCCGGGTCAACACATCCAGCGACATCGTGCGGGAGACCTTCGACAACGGCAATGACACTGTCTTCGCCACCAGCGATTTCCGGCTCCGTCCCGCATCGAATGGCGGCGGCTACATCGAGGAACTGCGGCTCAAGGGCAATGACCTCGACCTGAACGGCTATGGCAACGAGTTGGACAACCTGATCCGCGGCAACAGCGGCAGCAACTCTCTCGACGGTGCTGAAGGAACTGACACTCTGCTCGGTATCTATGGCAATGATCGCCTTTTTGGGGGGGCTGAAGCCGATCTCATCAAAGGAGGTGCAGGCGATGACTCTTTGAGCGGAGACAATGTGCCGCAGCCCTACGCTGGTGGCGACACGATGTATGGCGGCGCAGGTGATGATTCCGCGCGTGGATATGGCGGCGACGACACCTTTTTTGGGGGAGCCGGCGCTGATGTCGTCTTCGGTCTCGGCGAAGACGATGTGCTGCGCGGAGGCGATGGAGACGACCTCTTGAGCGGAGGTGACGGAGAAGACCTAGTCTACGGCCGGAGTGGCGCTGATGTCGTCGTAGCGGTCTCTGGAACTAGGAGCCTGTCCGGTTAGTGGTTTGCAAATCGGGTGAAGTCTGATTCAAAGGTAAGTCATGAGCAAGAGGTTTCGCGAGTGGAAGATAGACCAGCTTCAGCTGCTGCCGGTGTCGGTGCAGGACTTCGTACCGGAGGATCATTTGGCGCGCTTCGTGGTGAGGCTGGTGGTGGAGGATCTCGATCTAGGTGAGATCACGGCGAGCTATCGTGGCAATCTGGGTCAGCCGCCCTATCATCCGGAGATGATGACGGCGCTGCTGCTTTATGGCTATTGCAGCGGCCTCTACTCCTCGCGGCGGATCGCGCGGGCCTGTCGGGAGCGCACCGACTTCATGATGATCGTGGCGTTGGATGCGCCCGACTTTCGGACGATCAGCGATTTCCGCAAGCGCCACTTGGGTGCGCTGCAGGGCCTGTTCGTTCAGGTCTTGCGTTTATGCGAGACGGCGGGGTTGGTGAAGCTGGGCCACGTGGCGCTGGATGGCACCAAGATCAAGGCCAATGCCTCCAAGCACAAGGCGATGAGCTACCAGCGTATGGTCAAGCGCGAGCAGGAGCTGGACGCCGAAGTCGGGCGTTGGCTGGAGGCGGCCGAAGCGGCGGACGCGGAAGAGGACGCCAAGTTCGGGGCGGGCAAGCGCGGCGACGAATTGCCAAAGTGGGTGTCGGACAAGAGGAAGCGGCTGGCCAAGCTACGTGAGGCCAAGGCAGCGCTGGAGAGGGAGGCCGAGGCGGCGGCCGAGGAGAAGGCCAAAGCCGAGGCGGTGGCAGAGGAGAAGCGCAAGGTCGAGGGACGCAAGAAGCCGGGTAGGAAGGCAGCGGCGGCGAGTAGCGAGCCCTCGGCCAAGGCACAGCGCAACTTCACCGATCCCGAGAGCCGCATCATGAAGACCAAAGAGGGCTACATCCAGGGCTACAATGCTCAGGCCGCGGTGGACGCAGCAGAGCAGATCATTGTAGCCCTGGAGGTGATCAGCGCGCAGAGCGACCAAGATCAGCTGATCGCGCTGAGCGACGCCATCGAGACAAACCTGGCGCGTAAGCCAAAGGAAATCTCCGCCGATGCCGGCTATTGCTCGGAGGCGAATTTGCAGGCGCTCGCCGAGCGTGGCGTCCAAGGCTATATTGCCGTTGGCCGCTCCAAGCACGCGGCCAAGGCCAAGCGCAAAATCACCGGGCCGCTGACCCAGGCCATGCAGCGAAAGCTCAAACGCGCCGGGCGACGAAGTCGCTACCGTCTCAGGAAGCAGACCGTGGAACCGGTGTTCGGACAGATCAAAGAGCCAGGCGGATTTAGACAGTTCCTATTACGAGGCATCAAGAAGGTCCGTGGCGAGTGGTCAATGATCTGCACCGCCCACAACATCAAAAAACTCGCCAAAGCGGCTTGAGCCAACCAGAAACCTTTTCCCTATGTCGCATCAACAGCCTCAGCGCACTATCTGGACAGGCTCCTAGCACGCTCTTTGGCGGTTCGGGTGATGATACCTTGGGGAATAGCTCCGGCTTTGAATTCATGCGGGGTGGGCCTGGCGCTGACACGTTCAGCATCGACGATGAGAACCAAAGCTCTCTAACACAGGCTGAAATTCTCGATTTCATTGGTGCCGTTGAAGGCGGCGAAGACATGTTTTTTGTCCCCAACAGTGGTACAAATGGCGAGTGGATTGGAGACCAGTCTTTCGCAGGCAATGGCAACCCACAGGCGCGTTTTCAAAGTGGTGACAGTAACGCGGGCAACCTAGAAGTCGACAGCAATGGCGACGGCGTTGCCGATGTGGCAATAATTTTGAACAAGATTACGCAGGCCGATCAGTTGACCAGCACAGACTTTATCTTCTGAGTAAGGTTTAGTTTTCTTTCACTCTCAGGGCAAGAAATGACCCTCATGGGGAGCCGAGCGAAAGCATGATCATTACAGGGGCCAACGGACCAGACACGCTAACTGGCACGGATCTGATCGACTCCATCTTCGGGCGCGGTGCAGACGACCGACTCTATGGCCTTGGCGCGAACGATAGCCTCGCAGGCCAGCAGGGGGACGATTCGGCGCTTGGAGGAAAGGGCGACGACTCCATCAGGGGAGCCAGTGGGTCCGACAGGCTCTTCGGACAGGCGGCTGACGACAAGCTCGTTGGCAACAGCGGTGACGACTTGCTGAACGGTGGCGCCGGCTCGGATCGGATGATCGGTGGCGCCGGCGACGACACCTTTCGGGTCAACACATCCAGCGACATCGTGCGGGAGACGTCCGACAACGGCAACGACACAGTCTTCGCCACCAGCGATTTTCGCCTCCGTCCGGCCGGGAACGGCGGCGGTTTCATTGAAGAGCTGCGGTTCAAAGGCAACGACGCAGATTTGAAGGGCTATGGCAACGAACTGGACAACTTGATCCGCGGCAACAGCGGAGACAACTCCCTCGAAGGTGCAGAAGGCGCAGACACGCTGCTTGGCCTTTACGGAGATGATCGCCTCGTTGGCGACGCCGGCGATGACATTCTTAGAGGAGGGAAAGGGATCGACCGTCTTGACGGCGACTCACTGTTTGAGCCCTTGGTGGGAGACGATACCATATATGGTGGAGATGGGGACGACAATGCACGCGGTTACGGTGGCGATGACACCTTTTATGGCGGTGCTGGAAATGATACTGCCTCCGGTCAAGACGACGACGACGTGCTGCGCGGTGGTGATGGAGACGATCGCTTGAATGGCGGTGACGGTGACGACCTGCTCTACGGCCGGAGTGGCAACGACATAATGTTCGCAGGCTCCGGTAGCCACTCCCTCTTCGGCGGTTCATCCGGTGATACATTGGCCAATAGTTCTGGATTTGATTGGATGCGTGGCGGTGTGGGAGAGGATTCGTTCCAGATTGACGATCGATCCTCTTCGCTTACCCAGGCCGAGATCTTGGATTTTTCCGGAGACGCCGTGGGAGGCCAAGATCAAATCCTGGTTCTTAACTCCGGTACGAACGGTGAGTGGATTGGTAATCGGGCCTTTGATGGTAATGGCGATCCGCAAGCGCGTTTCCAAAGTGGTGACAGCAGTGCAGGCAACCTGGAGGTCGATAGCAATGGCGATGGGGTAGCCGACGTAGCCGTCATCATGAACAGGATCACTCAGGTTGACCAGCTGACTAGCACGGACTTCATCTTCTGAGGGAAGCTCTGTTCACGAATTGCTTAATTGCTAGCATCAGCATCTCAGAAGGGATCCGGATAGCCAGATGATCATCACAGGCACCAACGGACCAGACACGCTAACCGGCACGGATCTGATCGACACTATCTTCGGGCGCGGTGCAGACGACCGGCTCTATGGCCTAGGCGCGGACGATAGCCTCGCAGGCCAGCAGGGCGACGATTATGCGCTTGGGGGAAAGGGCGACGACTCCATCAGGGGAGCCAGCGGGTCTGACAGTCTCTTCGGACAGGCGGCCGACGACAAGCTCGTTGGCAACAGCGGCGACGACCTGCTGAACGGCGGCGCCGGTGTTGATCGGATGATCGGAGGCGCTGGCGACGACACCTTCCGGGTCAACACTTCCAGCGACATCGTGCGCGAGACCTTCGACAACGGAAATGACACCGTCTTCGCCACCAGCGATTTCCGGCTCCGTCCGGCCGCGAATGGTGGTGGCTTCATTGAAGAGCTGCGTTTCAAAGGCAACGACGCAGATTTGAAGGGCTATGGCAACGAACTGGACAACTTGATCCGCGGCAACAGCGGAGACAACTCCCTCGAAGGTGCAGAAGGCGCAGACACGCTGCTTGGCCTTTACGGAGATGATCGCCTCGTTGGCGACGCTGGCGATGACATTCTTAGAGGAGGGAAAGGGATCGACCGTCTTGACGGCGACTCACTGTTTGAGCCCTTGGTGGGAGACGATACCATATATGGTGGAGATGGGGACGACAATGCACGCGGCTACGGCGGTGATGATTTGTTTTTTGGCGGCGCCGGAAATGACACCGCATCCGGTCAAGGCGACGACGATGTGCTTCGCGGTGGTGATGGAGACGATCGCTTGAATGGCGGTGACGGTGACGACCTGCTCTACGGCCGGAGTGGTGATGATGTGCTCAGTGCACTTAGCGGTTTCGACAGTCTTTTCGGAGGCTCAGGGAATGACGCTCTAGGCAACCTCTCCGGTTTCAATTGGTTGCAAGGAGGTCCCGGTGCCGACACCTTCAGTCTCTTTCACGGCTTCTCCTCATCGCCGCTCACCGCGGCCGAGATCCTTGATTTCAACGGTGCTCTCGAAGGTGGCGAGGACAAACTGGTCATCCCTAACGTTGGCACGAATGGTCAATGGATTGGTGAGGCCGCCTTTGATGGCAACGGCACTCCGCAGGCGCGCTTCGAAGCCAGAGACAATGATGCCGGCATTGTAGAAGTTGACAATGACGGCGATGGTACAGCGGATATTGCTGTATTGATGAACAAGATCACCCAAGTTGAGCAGTTAACTGGAACCGACTTCGTGTTCCTTTGATACAGTACATACCTTTATCTGCCAGGGTAACTTAGTTCTGCCGAGAAACTGAACATGATCATCACAGGCACCAACGGGCCAGACACGCTAACCGGCACGGACGTGATCGACACCATCTTCGGGCGCGGTGCAGACGACCGGCTCTATGGCCTAGGCGCGGACGATAGCCTCGCAGGCCAGCAGGGCGACGATTATGCGCTTGGGGGAAAGGGCGACGACTCCATCAGGGGAGCCAGTGGGTCGGACAGCCTCTTCGGGCAGGCGGCAGACGACAAGCTCGTTGGCAACAGCGGCGATGACTTGCTCAACGGCGGCGCCGGTACTGATAGGATGATCGGAGGCGCCGGCGACGACACCTTCCGGGTCAACACCTCCACCGACATCGTGCGCGAAGTGCTCGACAACGGCAGCGATACGGTCTTCGCCACCAGTGACTTCCGGCTCCGTCCTGCCGGGAACGGTGGCGGACACATCGAAGAGCTGAGGCTCAAGGGGAATGACCTCGACTTGAACGGCTATGGCAACGAGTTGGACAACCTCTTGCGCGGCAACAGCGGCAGCAACTCCCTTGAAGGCGCAGAAGGCATAGACACTCTGCTCGGCCTCTATGGGGATGATCGCCTCTTCGGCGGCGCGGACGCCGATCTTCTGAAAGGAGCTGCGGGCGATGATTCTCTGAGTGGGGACGATGTACAACAGCCTTACGTGGGAGGCGATACCATGTATGGTGGTGAAGGAGATGATTCCGCTCGTGGATTTGGCGGCGACGACACGTTCTTTGGGGGAGCTGGAGCTGATGTCGTCTTCGGTCAAGGCGACAATGATGTGTTGCGCGGCGGTGATGGGGACGACTTTTTGAGCGGGGGTGACGGAGACGATTTAATCTACGGCCGGAGCGGCGATGATACACTTAACGCAATTAGCGGTTTTGATAGCCTTTTTGGAGGCTCAGGCAATGATATCATGGGCAACCTCTCCGGTTTCAATTGGTTGCAAGGTGGTCCCGGCGACGACACCTTCAGTCTCTTTCACGGCTTCTCCTCATCGCCGCTCACCGCGGCCGAGATCCTCGATTTCAACGGTGCTCTCCAAGGCGGCGAGGACAAGCTGGCCATCCCAAATGTTGGCACGAACGGTGAATGGATTGGTGAGGCCGCCTTTGATGGCAACGGCACTCCGCAGGCGCGCTTCGAAGCCAGAGACAATGATGCCGGCATTGTAGAAGTTGACAATGACGGCGATGGTACAGCAGATATTGCTGTATTGATGAACAAGATCACCCAAGTTGAGCAGTTAACTGGAACCGACTTCGTGTTCCTTTGACACAGTACATACCTTTATCTGCCAGGGTAACTTAGTTCTGCCGAGAAACTGAAGATGATCATCACAGGCACTAACGGACCAGACACGCTAACCGGCACGGACGTGATCGACACCATCTTCGGGCGCGGCGCAGACGACCGGCTCTATGGCCTAGGCGCGGACGATAGCCTCGCAGGCCAGCAGGGGGACGATTATGCGCTTGGGGGAAAGGGCGACGACTCCATCAGGGGAGCCAGCGGGTCCGACAGTCTCTTCGGACAGGCGGCCGACGACAAGCTCGTCGGCAACAGCGGGGACGACTTGCTGAACGGTGGCGCCGGTGTTGACCGGATGATCGGAGGCGCCGGCAATGACACCTTTCGGGTCAACACATCCAGTGACATCGTGCGGGAGACGTCCGACAACGGGAATGACACCGTCTTTGCCACCAGCGATTTCCGGCTCCGTCCGGCCGCGAATGGCGGTGGCTTCATTGAAGAGCTGCGTTTCAAAGGCAACGATGCAGATTTGAAGGGCTATGGCAATGAACTGGACAACTTGATCCGCGGCAACAGCGGAGACAACTCCCTCGAAGGTGCAGAAGGCGCAGACACGCTGCTTGGCCTTTACGGAGATGATCGCCTCGTTGGCGACGCTGGCGATGACATTCTTAGAGGAGGGAAAGGGATCGACCGTCTTGACGGCGACTCACTGTTTGAGCCCTTGGTGGGAGACGATACCATATATGGTGGAGATGGGGACGACAATGCACGCGGCTACGGCGGTGATGATTTGTTTTTTGGCGGCGCCGGAAATGACACCGCATCCGGTCAAGGCGACGACGATGTGCTTCGCGGTGGTGATGGAGACGATCGCTTGAATGGCGGTGACGGTGACGACCTGCTCTACGGCCGGAGTGGTGATGATGTGCTCAGTGCACTTAGCGGTTTCGACAGTCTTTTCGGAGGCTCAGGGAATGACGCTCTAGGCAACCTCTCCGGTTTCAATTGGTTGCAAGGAGGTCCCGGTGCCGACACCTTCAGTCTCTTTCACGGCTTCTCCTCATCGCCGCTGACCGCAGCTGAGATCGTCGACTTCGAGGGCGCCCTCGAAGGCGGCGAAGATAAGATGTTCGTCCCCAGCAGCGGCACGAACGGCGAGTGGATTGGCCAGGCTGACTTTGACGGCAACGACAACCCCCAGGCGCGCTTCGAAAGCCGAGACGGCACCAGCGGACTTGTAGAAGTTGACAATAACGGAGACGGGACGGCCGACATTGCTGTGATCATGAACAAAATCACCCAGGTCGATCAGCTGACCAGCACCGACTTCCTTTTCCCATGAGGGAAGGCCTTGCCGAACATACCCAACCTCCCGGGAGAGCGAACATGATCATCACAGGCACCAATGGTCCGGACACACTGACCGGGACGGATGTGATCGACACCATCTTCGGACGAGGGGGTGACGACCTGCTCTATGGCTTGGGTGCAGACGACAGCTTGTCAGGGCAGCAAGGCGACGATAGTGCTCTGGGCGGAAAGGGCGACGATTCAATCCGGGGTGCCAGCGGCGCCGACCGCCTCTTCGGGCAAGCGGCCGAGGACAAGCTCGTCGGCAATAGCGGTGATGACCTGCTGAACGGAGGTGCTGGCAGCGACACGATGATCGGCGGTGACGGTGACGATACCTTCCGGGTCAACACCTCCACCGACATCGTGCGCGAGACCGCCGACAACGGCAACGACACGGTCATTGCCACCAGTGACTTCCGCCTCCGCCCTGCCGCGAACGGTGGCGGCTTCATCGAGGAGCTCCGCTTCAAAGGCAACGACCTGGACCTGAAGGGCTATGGCAACGAGCTGGACAATCTCATCCGGGGCAATAGCGGTAGCAACACGCTTGAGGGCAATGAGGGTGTAGACACATTGCTGGGCGTCTTTGGGAATGATCATCTCTACGGCGGAGCCGACGCAGATCTCCTGAAAGGAGCGAGCGGCCATGACTCCCTCAGAGGGGACGATGTCCAGCACCCCTACGTGGGCGGCGATACAATGTTTGGCGGTAGTGGTGATGACACTTTGGGTGGATATGGTGGTGATGATACAGCCTATGGTGGTTTTGGAGATGATGCCATCTTGGGACAGGGTGATAATGACACACTTCGCGGAGGGGACGGAGATGATCTGCTGAACGGCGGCGATGGAGACGACTTTCTTTACGGACGGACCGGAAATGATCTGTTGGTGTCAGGTGGCGGTACTGACAGCCTTGTCGGTGGCACAGGTGACGATACGTTGTTGATTAATGGCGGAACTGCTTGGATGCGTGGTGGAGATGGCGCAGACTCTTTTCAGGTGTTGTACGGCAACTTGCCTGTTACGCCTGCTACTATACTTGAGATTGTCGATTTTGTCGGGGCCGCGGTCGGTGGAAAGGATGAGATATTTCTCTCTGTACTTGGCAGCGGAACAAACGCGGAGTGGATCGGCGATAGCACGTTTGATGGGGCCGGTAACCCTCAGGCGCGTTTTCAGAGCGAGGGCAACGCCGCTGGTGCTATAGAGGTCGACTCAGATGGTGACGGCACACTCGACTTCGCAATGAAGATGAACAGGATCACTCAAGTTGATCAACTGACGTCGACTGATTTCATTTTCGTGTGAGAAGCGGCCTAGCGGTTGCAATTGCGCCGGTTCAGAGCTCTGGAGTTTCTTGCATGATCATCACAGGCACCAATGGACCGGACACGCTGACCGGGACGGATGTGATCGACACCATCTTCGGGCGAGGAGGTGACGACCTGCTCTATGGCCTGGGCGCGGACGACAGTCTCTCAGGACAGCAAGGCGACGATAATGCCCTGGGCGGGAAGGGCGTTGATTCAATCCGGGGTGCCAGCGGCGCAGACCGCCTCTTCGGACAAGCGGCCGAGGACAAGCTCGTCGGCAACAGCGGTGATGACCTGCTGAACGGTGGCGCCAGCAGCGACACGATGATCGGCGGTGCCGGTGACGATACCTTCCGGGTCAACACCTCCACCGACGTCGTGCGGGAGACCGCCGGCAACGGCAACGACACGGTCATCGCCACCAGCGACTTCCGCCTCCGCCCTGCCGCGAACGGTGGCGGCTTCATCGAGGAGCTCCGCTTCAAAGGCAACGACCTGAACCTGAAGGGCTATGGCAACGAGCTGGACAATCTGATCCGCGGCAACAGCGGCAGCAACACGCTTGAGGGCGCAGAGGGCGTCGACACTCTGCTCGGTGTCTATGGGAACGACAACCTTGTTGGCGACGCCGGTGACGACCTGCTGAAAGGCGGTGAGGGTGATGACGACCTCGACGGCGATTCGCTTTTTGAGCCTTCGGTCGGGGACGACACCATGTTTGGCGCTAACGGGAATGATATTGCATCGGGATACGGCGGCGATGATACATTCTTTGGTGGTGCCGGAGATGATCAGGCCTCCGGTCAAGACGACAACGACGAATTGCGTGGTGGTGACGGGAACGATGTTCTGAACGGTCGCACTGGCGATGATCTGCTTTTTGGTCGGAGTGGTAACGACTTGCTGGTGTCTGGCGAGGGAACGGATAGTCTTATTGGTGGCACTGGTGATGATACGCTGCTAAATAATGGAGGGACTGTTTGGATGAGAGGCGGTGTTGGCGCAGATTCATTTCAAGTCTTGCATGATATCTTACCTGTAGTACCTACTACTCTGCTTGAGATTGTTGACTTTATTGGCGCCGCGGAGGGTGGACAAGACGAAATCTTCTTGTCGGTAATAGGATCGAATGGCGAGTGGATCGGCGATAGCGCGTTTGATGGGGCCGGCAACGCACAGGCGCGTTTTCAGAGTGAGGGCAACAACGCTGGCGCCATAGAGGTCGACTCAGATGGTGACGGCACACTCGACTTCGCTATGAAGATGAACAGGATCACCCAAGTCGACCAGCTGACCTCGACAGATTTCATTTTCGTGTGAGAAGCGGCCTAGCGGTTGCACTGGCCCCAAGGGGAGGGCAGCACAGGAGTGTTATCATCCCGAGAGTCCCAGCCGAAATTAATCACGGTTTTTCAATGGTTTCCGTGTCATCCCTGCGAAGGCAAGGATCTCCGCGAACCCGGAGAATCCCAGAGCGGACAGAGAGTCCCGCTTTCGCGCATAGGCGCTGACTTAAGGGGCTAAGACAAGGAGTGTGGTGGAAGCGGCGTCGCATTGGAGGCGTCGTCGGCGAGGAGGATCGAGAAGTTTGCTTGCACAGGATGCCAGTTTGGTGAGGGTATCGGCAAAAGCCACGCCATGGAGGGCTGCGGCGATGATCAGGTGAATGGTTGTCGCCTGGGCACGCCACGCGGAGAAGGGGCGATCGCTATGCTCAGGGGGAAGATTCGGCGAGTTCGGCGCCGAAGTCTTCCGCCAGCAGGGCGACGAGCAGGTGAGCACAGAGCCATGTTCGTGCGAGGTTTGGGTCCTTGGTCGGCACGGAGCGCATTGCCAACAAGCTCTTGATCCGCTTGAAGGCCAGTTCTACCTGCCAGCGCAGGCGATAGAGTGCTAGCAGGTCATCGGCATCGGCCCGGCTGCGGTCGATGCTGGTCACCAGCATGACATAGCCGGCGGCAGCGAAGGCGAGAGGAGAAGGATCGTAGCGCTCGCGTTGTCCCGCCCGGCTCAGGCGCTTGCGTGCCGTCTCGGCGGCCTCGGTCGGCAGCGGCTGGACGATGAGGCGCAGCGGCAGTGGTGGCCACTTTTTGCGGCTCTTGCGCCCGTGGCGGACGAAGACGTCGCCGTCGTATCGGCCATTGTTCTCGGCAGCAGCGAGCACCGCCAGCAAATCCAGGGGCTTGCCGTCACCGTCTTCCAGCTTCAGGGAGCGCGAGCCCATCCGCACCAGGAAGTCGCCGCCGTGATCGACCACGTGACGCAGTCCGTCCGGTCGGGCGAAGCCACGGTCGGCGATCCGCAGCTCACCTGCGGTCACCGCAATCCGCTCCAGGCCCTCGCCCTCGGCGGCGGGTGTCAGCCTCACCTGACCCATCCGGCCGCTCGGCAGGTCGAAACCCGCGTGCAGCCGCCATCCCGGCTTGTCGGAGCCGACAACGCCAACGGTCGAACCGTCCATCAGGCGGATCAGGCGTCCCTGCTTGCCCAGGCTCTCGGCGAGCGGTGCCCGCGCGCGCAGAACCGCCTCCACCAACGTTTCCAGCCAATCGGCACTTTTGCGCAACCGCCGCAGCAGTGCACTGTCGCAAAGCTCGGCGACGCCCGAAATCTCTGCCCACGCCGCAGCCTGGCGCAGCGACAACCCGCCGGGTCCCCAGGCCACGGCCATTCGCAGCAACGCCTCGGCGCTCTTGATCGCCCGCCGGCGCAACAGCGCCCCATGGCTTCGCGCCGTTTCGTCCAGATCGACAAGCCTGGAAAGAGGCGCAATAACCTCTCGCCAGCCATCATTCACTTGCGTCTCATGAGTCATCCACAGGATGAATCACAAAACCCAACTCCTGGGAATCTGGAGGGTTCTGTGAGGTCGCGCTGCGGAGAGCGGTGACGTTGGCGCGTTGCGCGACCTCATTGAAGCCGGATTGAGCGAGCCCGCTGACGCTGGCTCGGGCTTATGGACTTTGTGTCGTTGCGCTTCGTCTTGTTGCGGCGATGGCGATGGGTTCTAGCGCTTTGGTGCTGGCGAAAGCGTGGCAAGGGAGGCGCCGGTGCTGGTGCAGGGCTGACCGCCAAGGGCTTGCCAGCCCTATTGGCGGCCTCGGCGGGCCGTTCGGATGGTGAGGCGGGCGCAGGCCTCCCTCGCCTTGATCGGAGGCGCTGTGGTAGGGCCGTTTGGATCGATCGGAGGAGCGGACTGTGGTCATGAGGTATCAGGCCAGAGCGGCGTCGGCGGCAGTCTGGCGGTGATGCGCAGGGCGCCGCCGCAACAGGGACAGATAGTCGGATCGAAGGCGGTGCGCTCGGGCACAGGTTGAAGGTCTGTGGGCTTTCCGGGCTGTGGCGAGATCTGCGTCAGCAACTGCCTTATGACGACCAGCCGGGCGCGACGGACGCCGTTGGCGAGGAAGCCATAATGGCGGATGCGGTGAAAGCCGTCGGGCAAGCAATGGAGCAGGAAGCGGCGGATGAACTCTTGCGGTGATAGCGTCATCTGCCGGGATGCCTTGGCGTGGCGATAATCGCGCCAACGGAAGGTCACGCCGCTGTCGTCGGCGCGGACCAAGCGGCTGTTGGCGAAGGCGACGCGGTGGGTGTAGCGGCCGAGATAGGCGAGAAGCTGTTCGGGCGATCCGAAGGGCGGCTTGGCGTAGACGACCCAGCGCTTGCGGCGCAGCGGCCGTAGGGCTTCGGCGAAAGACTTGGCGTGAGCCAGCGGCTCGAGGGGCCCGAAGAAGTGCAGGCGCCCGGCCGCATGGGCTCTTTGCAGGCGCTCTAGAAACAGACGGCGGAACAGCCGGGAGAGTACCTGGACCGGCAGGAAGAAACGGCGACGGCAGGCAATCCAGCGTCTGCCGTCGGCGGACAGCACGCCGCCGGGAACGAGGCAGTGGATATGCGGGTGATGGGTCAGCGTCTGTCCCCAGGTATGAAGGATGGCGATGAAACCGAGTTCGCCGCCCAGATGCCGGGGATCGGCAGCGATGGTCTTGAGCGTCGCGGCGACGGCCTCGAAGAGGATTGCATAGATCTGCCGCTTGCTCTGATAGGCCATCGCGGCAAGCTCTGCCGGCATAGTGAAGACGACATGGAAATAGGGCAGAGGCAGCAGGTCGGCCTGGCGCTCGGCGAGCCACTGCTCGCGCGCGGCGCCCTGACACTTCGGGCAATGCCGGTTGCGGCAGGAGTTGTAGGCGATGCGGCTGTGCTGGCAGTTCTCACAGGTCTCGACATGACCGCCGAGCGCTGCTGTCCGGCACAGCTCGATCGCCGCCATGACGCGGCGCTCCACCCGGCCGAGATGGCCGTCGTGGGCCTGGGCGTAGGCAGCACCATGGCGGCGGAAGATATCCGCCACCTCCAAGGCCGGGCGCATGGCGCCGCCTCAGGCTGGCGGTACCACCTCGAGCTTCAGGCGATCGAGCGGGCTCTGCGTCTTGGCGATCGTGGTCGTCGCCACACGCGTGTAGCGCGCCGTCGTCGATAGGCTGTTGTGCCCGAGCAGCACCTGAATGATCCGGATATCGACGCCGCTCTCGAGCAAATGAGTAGCAAAGCTGTGACGCAGCGTGTGCACGCTGACCTTCTTGGTCAGACCCGCTGCCTTCGACGCCGAACGGCAGGCGGCATAAAGCACCTGCACGTCGATCGGCTTGTCGCCGCGCCCGGGAAACAGCCAGTCCGCCGGACGCGCCAGGCGCCAATAGGTCCGCAATATGCCGAGCAGCTGGGGTGAGAGCATGACCGTGCGGTCCTTGGCGCCCTTGCCGTGACGCACCTGGATCACCTTGCGCCTGCTATCGATGTCGGCAACCTTCAGGTTCACCGCCTCCGATGCGCGCAGCCCCGCGGCATAGGCGGTGGTCAGCGCCGTGCGCGCCTTAAGGGACGGCACGGCCTCGAGAAAGCGCACGACCTCGTCTGCACTCAGGATCGTCGGCAGCTTGCGCGGGGTCCGGGCATAGGCAATGCGCTCGGGAATCTCCGCGCGATCAAGCGTCACGCCGTAAAAGAAGCGCAGCGCGCAGACCGTCTGGTTGAGCGACGCCCAGGAGATGCCTTGCGACACTAGATACACCTGATAAGCGCGCACATCCTCCAGACCCAGACGATCCGGCGAACGGCCGAAATAGCGGCTGAACTTCGTCACCGCATGCAGGTAGGATCGCTGGGTTGCCGGCGACAGGTTGCGAAGGGTCATGTCGTCTATCATGCGGCGGCGCAGAGGGCTCACCGCTACCGGGGCGTCGGTCATCGATGGTCTCCTGATCAGGAAGTGGTCTTCAACAACCAAATCTTCCCATCAGGAGGCCCTCCGCCAAACACTCCCCTCTCCCGCGTCAGCGGGTTCGTTCAATCCCTTAAGTCAGCGCCTATGCGCTTTCGCGGGAATGACGATCTTGTTCGGTAGTGCACTGATCTTGCGACCCTCAATTTGGGCCGGACTCTCAGCCTTTGGTTTGCCCGACTGACGTTCTTTTGAAGCAGGCCACAGCCACCATGGCCGCGGGTTCACAAAAGGCCGGTGGAACAGGATCCGGCTCGACCACGGTCGGATCGTGGCCGGCACGCCGGCGGCTGGAAGTGCCGAAAAAGGAAGCCCAGCGATCTCGCGCCGGGCTCCCCTCAAGGGTTCCTCACCCCTCCGGCGGGGCCGGGTACCAGGCCTCCGGCTCCGGCATCTCGAAGTCGGCGGGGATGTGGAAAGTCTCGAAGGTCGTCGTCGTGGCGTCTTCGGTGCCGAAGTAGGCCCAGGGGACGACGCCCTGCCACTTGCCGGATTGGATCAGCTGGAAGCCGCGCTCGGCATAGGCCTTGATGCGGTCCTCCCAGTCCAGGCCGCCGCAGTCTACGGCGATGTGGTGGATGCCCTCGCCGTGCGCTTCCAGGAACTCGTCGTAGATGGTCTGGCCCTTCAAGGGCTGCACGATCTCCCACATCATGGCGCCGGAAAAGGCGAGACAGAGCTTCATCGCGAAATCCGCCGGCTGACCGCGGTATGTCAGGTCCGTGCAGGTCTCGGCATCGAAGGTGTAGACCCGCCAGGGGCCGATGCCCAGCTTGGCCAGGCCCTCCATCGCCTTCTGGTAGTCGCGGGTGACGACACAGACCTGGATGGTCTCGCCGACGATGTTGGCAGGAAGCGCGCTCATATGTTTCCTCCATGGGTCTGTGCTCTGGGGGGTCTGTACCCTCCCAGGGTACACAGCCCACGGGCGGGAAAGCGAGAGGGCAGCATGAGAAAACTAAATGTCGGCGTGGCGCAATTGGGTCCCATCGCCAAGGCGGAATCGCGCGCCTCGGCGGTCAAGCGCCTGCTGGCCCTGCTGGGCGAGGCCAAGGCCAGAGGCTGCCGGCTGGTGGTCTTTCCCGAATTGGCGCTCACCACCTTCTTCCCGCGCTGGGTCTACCAGCCGCGCGATCCGGAGCTGGAGGCCTTCTTCGAAGCGGCCATGCCCGGCCCGGAAACCCATGCGCTCTTCGAGGGGGCGGCGGAACTGGAGATCGGTTTCTATCTCGGCTATGCCGAGCGGCAGGGTAGTCGGCGCTTCAACACCTCCATTCTCGTCGATCCTCGGGGCCGCATTGTCGGCAAATACCGCAAGATCCACCTGCCGGGCCACGCCGAGCCCGACCCTTCCCGCAAGGGCGAGCATCTGGAAAAGCGCTACTTCGACGTCGGCAATCTGGGCTTTCCGGTCTTCGAGGCCTTGGGCGGGCGCATCGGCATGGCGATCTGCAACGACCGCCGCTGGCCCGAGACCTACCGGGTCATGGGCCTGCAGGGCGTGGAGCTGATCGCGCTTGGCTACAATACGCCGGTGGGGCTGGGTGAGCCCTTTCAGGAGTCCGCGCTGGCCAATTTCCACAACGCGCTCACCATGCAGGCCGGCGCCTACCACAACGCCTGCTGGGTGGCAGCCGCCGCCAAGTGCGGCTGCGAAGAAGGTTTCGACATGATCGGCCAAAGCATGATCATCGCGCCCTCGGGTGAGATCGTCGCCCAGGCCACGAGCCTGGAGGACGAGCTGATCACCGCCAGCTGCGACCTCGACGCCGCCGAGACCATGAAGAAAGAGGTGTTCGACTTTGCGGCTCACCGCCGTCCGGAGGCCTATGGCCTGATAACGGAGCGTGTTGGCGCCGGGCCGCCGTTGCCGCCGGTGAAGGAGAGCTGACAGGTCGAGGTATTCAAAAGAATCTTGGCGCTTGGAGACAGGTGCGAAAATTATCTCCCCAGGACTCCACGCGGAAATGTTTTCTAGAACAAAAGAGCTCTATCCTTCAAAATATTCACTGAGCATCAACAAGCGCGTCATTGCGAGGAGCGATCGCGACGACGCAATCCAGTGAGAAACACCAAAATGTTATACGCTGGATCGCGTCGCTTTGCTCGCGATGACGCTTGGTTTCTAGGTAAGGACGAAGCGAAGACATCGGCGCTTCCCTATCCAATCTGAATCTCGACCGAAAGAGGTCAATCAGGCTGCGGCCTCGGGTCACATTTAAAGATGTATTTTTGAGATAGCTTATGCCCTAAATCGACCCATATAGAGGTCCATCCCTAAGGCCCCTGAGACGGAGGGTTCGATGGCCCAGACAGTTACCCTGCGCAGCCCGAGCGACAGCGTGATCCATCACCGGCCAAGCGACATCAGCGACCGCGTCGCGCTGGGCGTGGTCAAGACCTTGCGCTTCTTCGCCGATCGCCTCTTTGCCAGGCGATACGGCCACCGCGCCGTGGTGCTGGAGACCGTGGCGGCCGTGCCCGGCATGGTCGGCGGCCTGCTGCGCCACCTGCGCGCCCTGCGCCGGATCGAGGAGGAGCCGGGCTGGATCCGCGAACTGCTGGATGAGGCCGAGAACGAGCGCATGCACCTCATGACCTTCGTCGAGATCGCCAAGCCGACCCTGCCCGAGCGGCTGTTGATCATGGTGGCGCAAGCGATCTTCTATAACTTCTACTTCTTCCTCTATCTCTTCGCGCCCAAGACCGCGCATCGGGTCGTGGGCTACTTCGAGGAGGAGGCCGTCACCAGCTACACCCACTATCTGGCCGAGATCGACGCCGGGCGGCACGAGAACATCCCGGCGCCAGAGATCGCCAAGGCCTACTGGGGCTTGCCCGAGGAGGCCACGCTGCGCGATGTGGTGCTGGCCGTGCGCCAAGACGAGGCCGGCCACCGCGACCGGAACCACCACTTCGCCGACAGCCTGGCCTGAGCCACCCTCCCGGATATGCGAGAGACCGCCATGCAAGCCCCCGCCGTTGCCGCCTTGCGTCACCCGCTGCACCCGGATATCAGCGAAGTGCTGATCGAGGAGCTGGTCCGCCGTTTCTACGGGCGCGTCAGGGAGGACGCCTTGCTGGGTCCCGTCTTCGGGCGGAACATCACCGAATGGGAGCCGCATCTTGAGACCATGATGGCCTTCTGGTCTTCGGTGACCCGCATGACCGGCCGCTACAAGGGCAATCCCGTGCCCAAGCACAAGGCGCTCGCCGAGGTGACGCCCGAGCACTTCGATCGCTGGCTCCAGCTGTTCCGCGAGACTGCGTCCGATGTCTGCCCGCCGGAGGCTGCCGCCCTCTTCGTCGATCGCGCCGAGCGCATCGCGCAAAGCCTGCAGCTCTCCATGTTCGGCCTGCCGGAGCTTCGCGCGGTCAGCCGGCAGGCAACCAGCTAACGCGAGGTCACGAAATAATGCCGATACTTCCCAAAGGCCTCGCCGCCTACAGCACCTCGCCGGTCTTCACCGAGGAGACCCTGCCCGAAAGCCTCACCAAAGAGCACCGCATCAAGGCCGGCACCTGGGGCGTGATCCATGTGACCTCCGGCCGTCTGCGCTTTCGCGCACCGGCAAAGGAGCAGGACAGGGTCCTGACGCCCGAGACCAAGGGTCTGGTGGAGCCGGAAGTCGTCCACTGGGTGACGCCGCTCGGCCCCGTTCAGTTCTACATAGAGTTTTGGCGCTAGCAGCGAGGCCGTCGGCATTGACGACGAGTGGCGGCGGGCCGTAGTGACTGGTGGTGGCGACCGGGGCAATTGGCTCTGGGCGCCGATCGCTTCACGCCCTGCTCCGGAGGCGCCCTTGTCCCGCATCGTCTATCTGAACGGCACATTCTCTGCGCCGGAGAATGCCAAGGTGTCGATCTTCGACCGCGGCCTGCTCTTCGCCGATGCGGTCTACGAAGTGGCGGGCGTCATCGACGGCAAGCTCTTGGACTTCGCCTCGCACATGCAGCGCCTCGAACGGTCTCTCAAGGAGATGCGCATGCCGGCGCCACTGACCAGCGAGGAGATCCTGGCCGTCATGCGGGAGATGGTACGCCTCAACGAGGTCGACGAGGGCCTGGTCTACATGCAGATCACCCGCGGCTCGGAGGGGGACCGGGAGTTCATCCCCGGCAAGGGCCTGACGCCCACCGTCTTCATGTTCACGCAAGTCAAGGGTGAGGGCGAGCGCCGCGCCTACCGCGAGGGCATCGCCATGCAGAGCGCCATGGATATCCGCTGGGCACGCCGCGACATCAAGACCGTCGGCCTGATGGGCAGCGTCTTTGCCAAGTGGATCGCCAAGGAGGCCGGTGCGGCCGAGGTGCTGATGCACCAGGACGGCTTCGTCACCGAGGGCGGGGCGACCAGCTTCTACATGGTCAAGGACGGCACCGTCGTCACCCGCCCGCTGTCGCACGACATCCTGCCCGGCTGCACGCGCAAGGCCCTCTTGGCCCTGGTCGAGCAGCACGGCGTGGCCCTCGACGAACGCCTCTTCACCCTGGAGGAGGCCCGCCACGCCGACGAGGCCTTCATCACCGGCGCCTCCACCTATGTCTGCCCGGTGGTGACGATCGACGGGCGCGGGCTGGGCGACGGCAAGCCCGGCCCCCTCACCCGCCGGCTGCAGGACATCTACATGGACTTCGCCCGCCGTGACGCCATCTGATCAGGCTGGGAAGATCGCATAAGCCTTGACTGTGGGCGCCCACGACCGCAATCTTGCACAGGTATGAACAGGTTGAACGGGGCGCCATGAAACGCGAAGTCGGGCTGTCGAAATCCTCCTTCATCGCCCGCACCTTGGAGCAGGAGATCCGCTCCGGGCGGATGGCCAGAGGCCATCGCCTGGCCAGCGAGGCGGAACTGGTGCGGCGCTTTGCGGTCAGCCGCAACACCGTGCGCAAAGGGCTGGAGGAGCTGGCGCGCAGCGGGCTGATCACCACGCGCACCGGCATCGGCTCCTTCGTCACCTACGAGGGCGCTTCGATCGACGACGCTGCAGGCTGGACCCTGGCGCTGGCGAAGTCCGCCAGTACGGTGAAGACCAAGGTGCTGCGCATCGCCCGCGACCAGGACGGCGAAGCCGCCGGTTTCCTTGGCCTATCCAGTACCGATTTCCTCTGCGTCGACCGCTTGCGTATCTTGAGCGACGGCGGCCTCGGGCTTTCTTTGGAGCGGAGCCGCTCGCCCTGGCGCGAGCGATACCGTGGGGTTCTGGAACATGGCCTCACGAACGGCTCCTTGGGCGAGACCTTCCGCGAGGCCGGCCTCTTCATCGATAGCGGCGAGGAGTGGGCCAATGTCATGCCGGCGCTGCCAGAGCGGGAAGCGCGCCTGATGGGCCGCAATCCCGGCGAAGCCATGCTGCACACCAAGCGGGTCACCCGCGACGCCGAAGATCAGGTCATCGAGTATGTCGAAAGCATACTCGACCCTAGCCGCTTCGGCTTGCATCTGGAGTTCTGATAGTGCGGAACGCATGGCAGGCGAAGCAGCTGGACCGAGCCTTGGGCGCTCTCACTGGCCTGGCTTTGGGGGACGCTTTGGGCATGCCGACGCAGACCTTGTCGCCGAAGGAGATTATCGAAACCTACGGCGAGATTCGCGGCTTCGTCGCTGCTAGCGAAAGCCAACCGGTCTCCCACGGCCTGCCGGCCGCAAGCATCACCGACGACACGGAGCAAACCCTCCTGCTCGCCCGGCACTTGACCGACCGACACGGCGACTTCGACGAGGTTGCCTGGGCAGAGATGCTGGTTGCCTGGGAGGCAGACGTGAAGGCACGTGGCGTGGCCGACCTCTTGGGTCCCTCCACCAAACGTGCCCTAGACGCGCTTTTGAACGGACAGCCGGCGCAGCTGACTGGGCGCTTCGGCGACACCAACGGGGCCGCGATGCGCATTGCGCCCGTGGGCATCGAAGTGCCGACCGATCCGCTTGCCGGCTTGGTCCAGCGCGTTGCCGAGACCTGCCGCATCACCCATAACACCGGCCTCGCCATTGCCGCCGCCGCCGCCGTGGCGGCCGCGGTCAGCGCCGGAATCGAAGGTGCATCCTGGGATGACGTCAAGGGGATCGCTCTGGCCGCCGCCAGAGAAGGTGAAAGCTATGGCCACTGGGCTGCCGGGGGCAGCATTGCCCGCCGCATCGAACTAGCTCTTTCGCTGGGTGACAATTCCTCACGCCGCGAGGCCACCGCAGACATCGCCACCATCATCGGTACCAGCGTCGCCGCACAGGAATCGGTGCCGGCCGCCTTCGGCTTGCTGGAGGCGACAGGTGGGGACCCCTGGCAGGCAGCGCTCGCAAGCGCCAACATCGGCGGCGACACCGATACCATAGGCGCCATTGCCGGCGCGATCGGGGGCGCCTGCCGCGGCGCGGGAGCACTGCCCGGCGACCAAGTGCGCCGCGTGGTGGAGGTCAACGCACTGAATTTGGGGACCATCGCCGAAGCACTGCTGGCATTGCGCGGCAAGCGAATGCTGGCCGCTGCAAGACTGGAAGAAGCACGATGACCGGCACGCGCCTTCTGCAGCTTTCCGGCGCCGTCGTCGACTTGATCTACCGGATCGACCGACTGCCGGAGCCAGGCGACGAGGTCTTGGCCAAGTCCGTCGAGACCGCCGTCGGTGGCGGCTTCAACGCCATGCTGGCGGCGCGCCGCAGCGGGCTCACGGTGATCTACGGCGGCGGGCTGGGCAGCGGCCCCTTTTCCGACCTGCTGCGCGAAGCGTTGTGGCGCGAAGAGATCCAGGCCTTGAGAGAAGCGAACAGTGAGCTGGATCAGGGTAGCTGCGTCGTGCTGGTCGACAATGAGGGCGAACGGACCTTCGTCTCCCGGGAAGGCGCCGAGGGCCTCCTGAAATACTGGATGCTGCGCCCGATCGAAGCGAGCGCCTATGACTGGATCCTGCTGTCGGGCTATGCCCTTGCCTATGTCGGCAGCCGCGATGCGCTCCACCGCTTCGTGCGCGCCCTGCCGCGCGAGGCCGGCCTGGTCTTCGACCCCTCGCCCGCCGTCGCCAGCATCCCGCAAGCCATTCTCGATGATGTCTTGGCAGCAGCGCGCTGGGTCAGCCTGAACACCCGCGAGGCACGCCACATCACCGGTATCGACGATCCCGCCGCAGCCGGTGACGCCCTGCTCCTAAAGCACTGTCCCGCTGCTTCGGGCATCGTGCTGCGTTGCGGGGCCAGCGGCAGCTGGCTCTGTCTGCGTGGGAAAAGGCCGGAGCTGCTGCCCGCCTTTCCGGTCGAGACGGTCGATACCAACGGCGCAGGCGATGCTCATATCGGCGCCTTTCTCGGTGCGCTTGGCGCGGGCGCGACGCCGAGCCAGGCCGTGCGCTACGCCAATGCCGCCGCCGCCCTCTCCACCACCCGCAACGGCCCCGCGACCTGCCCGCCGATGGCCGAGGTCTTGGCGTTCTTGCAATCGAGAGAGCCCGACCAGCCATCGCCGATCCCGGCGAACGAACAGCAGGCAGAGGAGCTGGCCAACGTGGATTACTCACTGCTTCAACAGGGAAGGACGGAGTCATGAACAGCAGATTGAAGAAACCGCTTGCCCTTGTCGGCGCGGCCCTGGTGGCGCTCGCCTTCGGAGCGGCCCAGGCCGATGAGATCCGCGTCTTGAACTGGAAAGGCTACGGCACGGACGAGCCCTTTGCGCTGGAGGCCTTCACCGAGGCGACCGGCCACACGGTGGTGCACGACTACTTCAACTCCGAGCAGGAGATGCTGACCAAGCTGCGCACCAATCCAGGCGCCTACGACGTGGTCTTGATCAACAGCGCCTTCACCGGCCAGGCTAAGGACGAAGGCCTGATCGAGGCGATCGACGTCTCCGACATCACGCACTTTGCCGATGTCGCACCGAACCTTGCGAGCAATGAGGAACTGGTGCCGGGCGGCGAAGTTTATGGGGTTCCCTGGGTCTGGGGCCTCACCTCCTTCGCCTACAACACCAACGCCATGGACGAGGCCCCGACCTCGTTGGAGATCTTCTGGGACCCGGAGATGAAGGGCAAGGTCGGCTGGCGGGACGATGCCTTGGAATCCATGCACTTTGCCGCCTTGGCGACCGGTCAGGACATCAACGACATCCAGGACATGGCAGCGGTTCGTGCCAAGCTGGAGGCCCTGATGCCCCAGATCCGCACCTTCTGGAGCTCGGAGAACGACTGGAACCAGTTCATGGCCGCCGGTGACTTCGATGTTGCGCCTTACTGGAGCGGGTCAGTGTCACGGTCGATCAACAAGGGCTTGCCGGTAGCCTTCGTAGTGCCGAAAGAGGGCGCGATCGGCTGGCTCGACGGCCTGTCGATCCCGACGGGCTCAGAGCACCCGGAGGCCGCGCGCGCCTTCATCAACTACATGATCGATCCGGACTTCTACGTCACCTGGGCCAACGAAGGTGGTGCCCCTGCCGCGTCCAACAGCAAGGCCGCGGAAGCCTTGCCAGCGGACTCCTTCAACCGTGTCGTTCTCGGTGATCCCGAGGTCGTGGCGCGGGTTCAATTCATGGCCCCGGTCCCCGAAGAAAAGCGCCAGGAGTATCTGGCCCTTTGGCAGGAGATGAAAGCGCAGTAGTTCGGGGCGCCGGAGACGATCATGCTGGCAGCGGCCGAGCGGCAAGAGACGGCACGCGCGGCCCTGCTGATCAGCCCGGCTTACCTTTGGCTGACGGTGGCGGTCTTCCTGCCACTGTCGGCCATGCTGTTCTTCAGCTTCCTGAGCGACCTGCCGATCGGCGGGCGCGACTGGGAGACGACCCTCGAAAACTACCTGGAGTTCTTCGACAAGCCCTTCTATGCGGATCTGCTCTGGCGCTCCTTCCAGCTGAGCGCGCTTGTCACCCTGCTCTGCATCGCCATCGGCTATCCCTGCGCCTTCGTCTTGGCCAAGACGATCAAGGGACGCGCCCGCGAGGCGCTCTTCCTGCTCGTCATCCTGCCTTTCTGGTCGAACAGCCTGGTCCGGGTCTTCTCCTGGGCCATCGTACTGCGGGGCAACGGGGTGATCGACGCGACCTTGAACGCCATCCTGCCTTTCGAGGTCTCGGTCAACCTCATGTTCTCCTATCCGGCAGTGGTGATCGGCCTGGTGCACTCTTACCTGCCCTACGTCATCTTGACCTCCTACCTGGCCCTGCAGGCGATCGACGACAGCCTGATCGAGGCCGCCCGCTCGCTCGGCGCGCCGCGCTGGATGATCCTGGCGCGCGTGGTGGGCCCGCTCTCCCTTCCCGGGGTCATTGCCGGAGCGGTCCTGATCTTCGTACCGGTCATGGGCTCCTTCATGGAGCCCCGCATTCTCGGCGGGCGGGCCGGTACCTTCTTCGGCACCGTCATCGAGGACCAGTTCGTGGCCGTCTTCAACTGGCCCTTGGGTGCTGCCCTCTCCTTCCTCTTGCTGGGCCTGGTGCTGGCCATCCTGGCCGTGGCCAGTCCGGTGCTTAGGAGGACGGCCTGATGGGCAAGGACAAGGTCTACGGCGTTCTGGGACGAGTATGGCTTGGGTTAGTGCTCTTCTTCCTCTATGTGCCTGTCCTGGTCATGGCGCTGATGTCCTTTAACCGCTCGGAGTTCTACCAGTTCCCGATCGACTTCACCGGCGAGTGGTATCGCCGGCTGGCGCAAAACGATGAGCTCTTGGAGGCGGCCTGGAACAGCATCTGGATCGCCTGCGCAACAACGGTCATTGCCACGCTGCTGGGCACGGCCGCGGCCATCGCGCTCTATCGCTACCGCTTTCCGGGAAAGCGCGTGCTGTTGGTCCTGCTCTTCCCGCCGATCGCGATCCCCTGGCTGATCACCGGGACGGCGATGCTGATTTTCTTCTTCTCGGTCGGCATCGGCCGAGGCTCGCAAGCGGTGCTCTTGGGGCATGTCGCGCTGGCCCTGCCCTACGTCATCGTCGTCGTTGCCGCACGGCTGCGCACGCTGGACCCGCAGCTCGAGGAGGCCGCCCGCTCGCTCGGCGCCAGCCAGTGGGCGGTCACGCGCTTCGTCACCTTGCCGTGGATCGCCTCGGGCATCATCGCCGGCGCGCTCTTCGCCTTTGCCGTCTCCTTCGACCAGTTCGTGGTCTCCTACTTCCTGGCCGAGCCTGGCGACAGCACCTTGCCGGTCGAGATCTACAGCGCCATCCGCAAGGGGTTCACGCCAGAGATCAATGCCATCTCCACCATCATCATCGTGGTCTCCATGCTGGTCATGCTGCTGGCGGCACGCTTCTTCAAGTTCGGCGGAGAACGCTGATGGCCGAGGTCAAGGTAACCCACCTGAACAAGCGCTACGCCAATACAATGGCGCTGGACGATGTCACCATCGGCTTTGCCGAGGGCGAGTTCTACGGGCTGCTCGGTCCCTCTGGCAGCGGCAAGACCACCTTGCTGCGCACCATCGCCGGCTTCGTCTTCGCCGACTCCGGAAGCGTTACCATCGCCGGCAAGCCGGTGGAGCGCGTGCCGGTGGAAAAGCGCGAGATCGGCATGGTGTTCCAGAACTACGCCCTCTTCCCCAACATGAGCGTCGCCGACAACATCGGCTTCGGCCTAAGGGTCAGGAAGCTCACGTCCAGCCAGATCAAGCGCAAGGTGGGCGAGGTCCTGGACCTGGTGCAGCTGGGCGACCTCGGCACGCGCCGCCCGCACCAGCTTTCCGGCGGCCAGCGCCAGCGCGTCGCCCTGGCCCGCGCCATCGTCACCGAGCCACGCGTGCTGCTGCTGGACGAGCCCTTGAGCGCGCTCGACAAGGCCTTGCGCATGGACATGCAGGTCGAGCTGAAACGCATCCAGCGCGAGATCGGCATCACCACCATCTTCGTGACCCATGACCAGGAAGAAGCGCTCACCCTGAGCGACCGCATCGGCATCCTGAAGGACGGCGCCTTGGTGCAGCAGGGCGCCCCCAGAGAGGTCTATGACGCGCCGGTGAACGAGTTCGCCGCCCGCTTCCTGGGCGACGCCAATCTCTTTGACGGAAAGATTGCAGAGGGCGGGATCAAGTTGGAAGACGGCACAGTGATTCAACTGCCAAGAACCGGCAACGAGACTTCGGATAAGATCCGCTTCGCGATACGCCCGGAGAACCTGGTGCTCTCGACCCAGCCGCGCGAGAGCTGGAACAACATCGAGGTCGAGGTCCAGCAAACCATCTTCTCTGGCCCGATTGCCACCCATCTCTTGACCTGGCGGGGCCACCGCATCTCCGTCATGACCAAGGGCGGAGAGCGCTTGGCAGCTCCCGGTCAGAGCGTCGTTCTGTCTTGGCGGCCGGAAAGCGCGATCATCCTGGCACCGGCCGAGACCTGATTTGGCGAGAGCTATCCGGCGTAGCGAAGAGCCTTCATCTCACCGAGAATTCGAAACAGGCCGTGATCGCTGTATTCATGCTTGGTGTCGCCGCAGTGCTCACACCTGCCGCCCTTGTAGAGCGCCGCGCTAACCCGATCCAGCCACAGCGCGCACCAATCGCGCACCAGGCCGACGACCTGATCGCCACTCTCGAGAGGCCCGACGGCATAAGCCGGCGCTTCGCCTCCCTCATCGACACGCAACGCCGGAAAGGCACTGCTCTGGAACTGCTGGTGAACCTTTTTACGCTGCGTGGCGACCTTCGCCTCAGCGTGCTCCGCTGGGTCTTCGCGAGCCAAGAGGAGCCTCAGCCTGTCCGCGTCGATAAAGAGGCCAGTCATAAGCTCACTTCGCCACTCGAGACAGAATGCGGCCGACTGGAAGGCGGCAAACCTATGGCGCACGAGGTTCAGGTAGTTCTTTCCTGGCCCCTGCTCGAACTGCTTGAAGCGCTGGGCACCGGACAGCATGCCGCTCGCATCGCCATAGGCTGAGCTGAAAACGCTCGCGTTCTCGCTGAGCTCGCGGTACCGCCCGCAGGTCGCCGTCAAGTCGCCATCATAGGTGACGGGCGAGACCACTGAGCGAATGGCCGCCTCATGCTGAGGCAGGAGTTCTTGCAAGGTGGCGGCCGTTTCCAGGAACGCGTCCCAGGACTGTCCTTCCATCGCGCGGCGCCTCTCCCTGCCCCGCCCGATAATCTCCATCCCAAGTCGAATGAACTCCGCGATCTCACTCATCGGCAATCTCCTTCATTCAAACAAGCTATTGAAAAACTGTGATTTTTTTCGGCCAGCCTCTAACAGCCGGCCCGACCCTAGACGTCAGATTTGGTACGGTCGGACGAACCCTTCCTGGCGGCCCCCTCCGTTCCAAGCGCACGGCCATCGGAGGTCACCAAATCCAGCGCTTGCCGCAGCACCTTTTCGGCCTGGCGTCGCTCTTCGGGCGCCATTGCGTCCAGATCCATATCCAGCTTGACGTTCGGCAGCTCTTCGTGAAGGCGGCGGCGCTGCCGGCCCAGCGTGTCGTAAGCGTCCAAGACCTTGTAGATGGCCACCGGATAGGCGATGCCCTTGACCTGGATCGTCCCCTTCTCCTCGCAGCTGATCTCCTCTCTCACTTGCGCGAAGGTCTCAAAGGAGATGAGGATCTCGCCCGGGATCGCCGTGGACTCCAGCCTGGATGCCGTGTTCACGCCGCTGCCGATGATGGTGTAGTCCAGCCGGTCCTCGCTGCCGAAGTTGCCGACCGTGCAGTAGTCGGTGTGGATCCCCATGCGGCAGCGCAGCGGTTTCTCGATTCCGGAATTGCGCCAGTGGCGCTGGAGCTCCAGCATCTTTTCGCGCATCGCAATCGCCATGCGCACGCAGGCCAACGCGTCCTCCTTCACGCCTTTCGTTTCGGGGTCGCCGAAGAAGATCATCACGGCGTCGCCGACGTACTTGTCGATCGTCGCACCATAGGCCAAGGCGATCTCGGACATCTCGGTCAGATAGTGATTGAGCAGCTGGGTCAGCTCTTCGGATTCCAGCTTGTCCGCCGTCTCGGTAAAGTCGGCGATGTCCGAGAAAAAAACGGTCAGCTTCTTGCGATTGCTGGCGACCCGGACCTCCTGCTTGCCCTGGAAGATCGACTCGTAGACCTGCGGGGAGAGATACTTTGCCAATTGGTTGGAGAGTTGCTCCAAGGCGCTGGACTTCTCCGCCAGTTCCTCTTCGCGCTGCTTCAGCTCGGTGATGTCGGCATAGACGGCCACGGTTCCGCCGTTCCCCGTCTTGCGCTCGCTCACCAGGATCCAGCGGCCGTCCTTGCGGTGCTGTAGGTGCGGTTCACCGGGATTGCGGTGGCGCGCCAGGCGCTCGGCGATCCAGTCGTCCTGACGCTCGTCCGCGTCGGCGATCAAGCCCTGCCTTGCAGCGTCGCGCACGATGGCTTCGAAGCGCGTACCCGGTTCGATCGCAGCGCTGAGCTCGGGACGAAGAAGCTCTTGATAGCGGGTGTTGCAGATCACCAGGCGGTCGTCCTTGTCATAGAGGGAAAAGCCCTCCGAGATGGTTTCGATGGCCGCCGTCAGCTGCTCCCTTGCCCTGGTCGCCTCGTTGGTTGCCGACAGCAGTTCTGAAGTGCGCTCCTCGACCCTGCGCTCCAGCGTGTCGCGGCTCTTGCGCAGTTCCTGCTCATAGGCTTCTTGCTGGACTTGCATGTCATTGAAGGCCGAGATGACTTGGCCCAACTCGTCGCTGCTGTTCCACTCTACCCGCGGCCGCCCTGCCCCCGACTTTGCGGCGTTGATCGACGACAGCAGGCGGTCCAGAGGGTTGGCGATAATGCGCCGAAGGGCGAAAAGCGCTGCGGCGATTTCCATGCTCACCGCCAAGAGCGCGATGCCGGCAGCGACCAGAAGCCGAAGGCGGGTCTGCTCCCAGACATGACTGGGCGTGGCGATGAACTCCAGCCTCCCGATCGTCTTGGCGCCGGCGCCGGCGTCATGCACCACGGCACGCTCTAGCAGAATGTTGTCCTCACCCCTCCCCTCTTCCCCGACCTCGAGCATCAACTCGCCGTCTTCGTCGTAGATCCGTGCCGCAACGATTTCCCGGTTTGCGGCGACCGCTTCCAGGCTGAGCTGGATCTGGTCGTAATCCAGGTTCCAAAGCGGCGTGGCCAGCGCCGCACTCTGCGTGACGATCATGCCGTCGAGCGTGTCATGCAGCCGGCTGAGGGCGTTCCTGTGGGTCATCAGCTCGATCGCGCTGAAGACGCCGATCACGGTCAGGAAGATAAGCGGAATGGTAACGCGCAGGAACTTGCCGCGGATGGTTTGCCGTCGGACTGTCGCCATGAGACAGCTGCCCTTCCCCCTGCGCTTCAACCCCGGTCGGATGCCATTGCCTTATGTGACTCCGCGCGCCTCTTTTGATAACGTTAGTCCCTGTTTGAAGCTGTGGCCAGTCAGCAGGGACTCTTTCCATGCGCTCTTTCTCCAAATCCCTCTTGGCGCTTGTCTTCGTTGCCGTCGTCTCTTCGCAGGTCGCCGCTGACGACAAAATCCGCTTCGTCACCCTTGAATTCGCGCCCTTCATCTATGGCGAGAACCAAGAGGTGGCAGGTCCCGGCCGCGACCTGATTGCCGCCGTCTGTGCGGAAGCACACATCGAATGCAGCTATGACATCTATCCCTGGCGGCGCGCTCAAGAACTGATGAAGGACGGCGAGGCCGACGGCATGATGGTCATCGGACGCAACCCGAAACGAGCGGAATGGATCCGCTTCTCCCCGCCGCATTTCCGCACCGAGTACGGCATTTTCGTGCAGGCGGACAATGACATGGACTTCGGCGATATCGCTCAGTTGGAGGGCCTCAAGGTCGGCGTCTTCGCCCCCTCCAACACGGCCGTCCAGCTGCAAGCCATCCGCGAAGAGATGGCGGCCAGCGGGCTGGACCCGATCGAGATCGACGAGCGCCCCGACGATTCCTCCGGCTTTCGCAAGCTGGCTGCGGGCCGCATCGACGCCGTCTATTCGAACCGGGACCGCGGACGACAGATCTTGGCGGCCGAAGGATTGACCCCCGGCGTGCGCTATGCCGGGGGCCATCAAGAGATCGTCTACTACGCCGGCTTTGCGCGCAGCTTCCCCGATCAAGACCTCATCGACCGCTTCGACGCCGCCTGGCGAGAGCTTTTCCGCCGCGGCGAGGCGCAGGAGATCATCCAAAGCTACGGCCTCGAACCAGCCGAGTTGGAGTGATCGGCCACTGGGGAACCCTAGATTGGCGGTCGCCGAGAGAGTTCCCGCGGCGTGACGGGGTCCTCTCTCGACACGAGCAAGGGCTGAAAGGAACCGAGTGCTCCCTCACCCTCCGTGCTGGCGCACCACCCGGCGCAAGACACGGTTGCCGCGCAGGATGTCGAGGACGGCAACGCCCTTGACCCGGCTCAGCTCCTCTCTGAGGGCCTTCAGGCTATCGACCGGGTGCTGGTTCACGTACTCGACGACGTCGCCGCTTTGCAGGTCGGCGGTGGCAGCCGGGCTGTCGGGCTCGACGTCGGTGATGAGGAAGCCCCTGACACCGCGCTGGGCGGCGATGTGGCTCTCCGGCAAGGGCGCCAAGCTGGCGCCGAAGAGGTGGAGGTCGCGGGCGCGCACGCTGGGCGGCTCCAGCTTCACTTCCAGGGCTTGCTCTTTGCCGTCGCGCAGGATGCGCAAGGTGATGGTGGCGTTGGGGCCGGCGAGGCCGATGAAGTTGCGCAGATCACGCGCGCTCTCGATCGGCTCTCCGTTGGCGGCGACGACGATGTCGCCGGCGCGCAGGCCCGCGGCCAGGCCCGGCGTATTGGCGTGCACCTCGTTGATCATGGCGCCCTGGCTCACGTCGAGCGACAGGGCCTCGGCGACGTCGGGCGTCAGGTCCTCGATGGAGACGCCGATGCGCCCCCGGCGCACCTCGCCGTACTCCTCCAGCTGCTGCACCACGGCCCGCACGATGCGCTCTGAGACGGCAAAGCCGAGGCCGATGTTGCCGCCGCCTTCCGACACGATAAGGGTGTTGATGCCGACGATGCGGCCTTGCGTATCCACCAGGGGCCCGCCGGAGTTGCCGCTGTTGATGGCCGCATCGGTCTGGATGAAGTCCTCGTAGTCCAGGTTGCGGGTCTGGCGGCTGAGGCCGGAGACGATGCCCAAGGTGACGGTCTGCTCCAGGCCCAGGGGATAGCCGATGGCGATCACGAAATCACCGACCTTCAAGCTGTCGGAATCACCGAAGGGCAGCTGGGTCAAGTCTCGCTCCGAGACCCTGACCAGGGCGATGTCGGTCGACTGATCGCTGCCCACCAGCTCCGCTTCCAGCTCGCGTCCGTCGCTCAAGCGGATGACGATCCCGGCGGCGTTCTCGACCACATGGTGGTTGGTGACGATGAGGCCGCGTTCGGCGTCGATGACGGCGCCGGAACCGGTGCGGCCGTTCTCCGCGTCCGGCGGCGGCTGGTCCGGATCGGCGAAGGGATTGCCCTGCTGCGGCCGCCTCCCCGCAGCCTCCGGGTTCAGGTCGACCAAGACCTGCACCACGCCCGGCATGATGGGAGCCAGCACACCATGCAGGCTGAAGACCCCGCGCTCAGGGTCAAGCAAGACCTGGGCCTGGGCCGTCTGAGCGGCCAGAAGAAAGAGCCCGGCAATAGCGCCGAGCGCGATGCGACCAAGGCTTTGCATTGACACTCTCCTAGCGGGGACCGAAGGGAGCCGCGCCCTCCTCTCGAAGGGCGCGGCCTCGGGCTCAGTTGGTGATCAGGTAGTAGGTGTTGACCCGGTTGGCGTAGTTGCTGACCAGGATCTTGAAGGGGCCGGTCCAACGCGGATACCAGCTGCAGTACTCGACGTCGCCTTGGACAGCGCTCTCACAGACCAGATTGCCGTTCTGGTCATAGATGAAGAGGTCGAGGTCGTTGTCGCCGCCGCCATCAATGCCGACCTCGGCCAGCTCGTTGCCGCGGAATGTCACCCAGTAGTACTCGTCCAGGCCAGGGCGCACCTGACCCTTTGCATACTGCGGACCGCCGACGGCACCGCGCGACTTGCTGCTCAGGATGTCGTCGATCATGGTCTGATAGAGGTCGTTGTCGGCCGCTAGGTTACGCGCCATCTCGACCATGGCTTCCTCCGTGGGAAGGGCATCATCATCGCCTGTGTCAGCGCTGGCCTCGGCAGCGGCGCGGGAGGCAGGCTCGGTGTCGCTCACCAGCTCGACCGGCTCGCCAGCACGATTGACGGCGATCCGAAGCGCCATGATGACAGCCAAGGGGTCTTGCGCTTCCACGCCATAGCCATAAAGCTGCGAGGCCAGGTGGCGGTCGGCGACGACGCCGCCGCCGCCTCCCTTCGCTTCTGCGACATTGGTGCCCTCGTTGGCCAGGGCCGGGCCGGACAGGCTGAGCGCCAGAAGACCGGCACCCAAGATCTTTACGCTACGATCGAACAGCATCTCACATTCTCCTTTGATTGCCGCCTTGCGGGCGATCCAAGACCAGCTCGCCTCAAGGTTCCGCAGAGAGCGGAACAAAGAGCGGGTCTTACTTTGCGGGTGCTCAGTCACTGCCCGCGAAGATCTGGTAGTCATTGTAGTAGCCTCCTTGGTTCTTGACGTAGATCGTGAAACTCCCGGTCCAGCGCGGCATCCAGCGGCAAAGCTCGCGGTCCGCGTTGCGGCTGCCGGCGCAAATCTCCGTATCGGTCTCATCCACAATCAAGAGATCTAGGTCGCTGTCACCGTCGCCGATCAGGTAGACAGAGGCCGGCTCGCCGCCGATGAAGTCCACCGTGAAGCGCTGCAGCGCGCCCGCCTCGATGCGTTCGGAGGCCTGTTTCGGTCCGCCCACGGGCCCGCGCGGGCGCCGTGCCTCGATCTCGCTCAAGAGAGCCTGCAGATCCTCGTCGTCGGCAGCCAGCATGCGTCCCTCGGCGATCACCGAGGACAAGGTCATAGGCGTGCCGGGCGTCTTGTCGCTGGGCTTGCCGCCGCTAGAGGTGATGATCCAATCGGCCTGTTGCGTGCCGACCTGGGACAGCACGTCGGCGGCGGTGACCAGCGCGACGGGATCTTGATGGCGCCGCCCCCAGACCACCAGCTCGCTGGCGAGGAAGAGCCTCACGGTGTCATCGGCTGCCGGCAGCTCCGCCGTCTTGTCGATGTTGGCGCCCACCACCTCCCTCGCCGTCGGCTGAGGATCGGCGCCCTCGGCCGATAGCGGGCTCAGGGCAAAGGCCATGACGGCCAGGCTGGCCGAAAGGGCCAAGAGTCTTCGGGTCGCGCGCATGGCAAAGCCCCCTTCTTCCTTCTGCTGCATCACTCTACCTCCAGCGGGGCACGCAGGCGCCAGCCGACGACCAGGGCCGCCGTGCGGTCCAGCTTGCTGACCGCGGCCGAGCGCACCTGGCCATTGCCGGCAACGGCGTCCGCCAAGAGCTGCTCCAGGCCGGAGAGCGCAGCGCCCCGGATCGGCTGCTCGCGGCTCTCGAGGCATCCGCGCGCGAACTGGCGCCAGGTGCGTACCGTTGCCAGGTCGCCGTCATCCTGCAGTTCGTTGGCGAAGAGAAGCAGGCGTTCGACGCCGATGGGCAGGGCCTCGTTAGACCGCGTGTTCCAGCTGACCAGCTGCACCTTGACGATCTCCGGCGCCGCACCCGGCATCAGGCGGATGCCGTCGCGATAGCGCCCCAGCTGGTAGATGCAGCCTTCGCCGCCGACATAGAGCAAGCCAATGTCGATCGGCTTGTCGCCCAGGTTCTCCAGCCGCAGGTAGATCGCATCGCAGTGAAAGATGTCAGGTGTATTCACCAATTCGAAGGGCTGGGCGTCCGCCGGGATCCGGTCGTGCGGCTCGCGCTGGCAGTCACGGTTGTCGGCAGGCGTCGCGCTGGTCCGCGGCCCACGGTCCGCCAGCAGATAGCTCTCGACCTTGAGGCTGTCCTGCAAGGGGTCCTGACCCAAGGCGCCGGCGACCGTGATCAAGTTCTTGGCCTGCGCGACCTGGCGAAGCGCCAGCTCTAGCGCGTCCGCGGTTTCCTCTGCGCCGTCGGCCAAGGGCACGATCGGCAGGCGGTGGCGGCCTTGGGGGTCGGGCTCTTCGCGCCAGGCCGCCTGTCCGTTCAGCAGCCAGAGCGCGCCCTCCTCAACCCGCAGGTAGATGTCTGCGGCCGCGGAGGCCGGAACGAAGTCCAAGGCCAGCAGGCGCGCGCCGCCCTTTTGCTGCAACAGCGCAAGGGCCGCCTCGGCAAGCGCCAGCTCTTCGGCCGTCGCAGTCGGCCCGAAGGGCAGGCCCACGGTCAGGCTGAGCGACAAGGGGACCTCCTGCGGGCGCCCGATCAGGCGGCGCGGCAGCCGGTAGAGGGGCTTCTCGGAGGAGAGAATCTCGAGCTCGCTGTCGGCGACGCCGACCGCCGTGACTTCGGCAAGCGCCAGCGGGGCGCCCTCGGGCTCCGCCGGATCATGGAGCGATACCGTGAGGCCGGGCTCCAAGCCCTGCAGCCGGCCTGCCGGCATCTGCAGGCGATCACCGGAGAGCGGCCGCTCGACGAGATAGCCCTGGAACGCCGCGCCGGCCTCGCCGAAGGTGGCCTGGTCCAAGGGCCCCTCGAACAGCGGGGTGGGCATATCGCTGCCGGGATGCTTGGCGAAGCCGGCCATGACCTGGTTGGCGATATCCCGATAGGTGACCTGCGCACCGCGCGCCAGCGCCTCGGCAAGATAGTAGGAGAGCAAGCCGTGCGCGCGCCTCTCGCCGCCCCGCTTCGGCAGGTCGGTCTCGATCGCAAGCTGATCCGACTGGGCGGCGAAGAAGGCAATGATGTCGCCCTCACCCGCGCCGCCGGCCGCCGCCAGGCGCGCCCAGGGAGCCTCCGAACGCCGCGCGGCCGTGCCCGAGCGCGTGGCCGCCGCCTGTCGCGCGCTTTGCAGCAAACCCGGCGGGATGCCCAGGCTCTCGGGCGAGCGGGTTCGGTAGCGCAGGGCGCTGTCGCCGGCGCTTCTGGTCATGGTCGCGGAATAGCAGGCATCCACCACTACCCAGACGGTGGCACCCTTGTCCCTTATGGCGTGGATCAGGGTACCGACCTCGTCATCCACCAGGCTGTTCTCGACCCGCTCTTCCTCGTTGCGCCAGCTGCCCACATCCAGGGGCAGAAAGATCTCGTTGAGGCCGTCGGGCTCTCGCGTGGCACCAGTGTCGGCGAACTCCGGCACTTGCGAGCCGTGTCCAGAGAGATAGAGGAACAGGAAGTCGCCGGGCTCGGCGCGCTCACCCATCCGGGCCAAGGCCTCGATGATGACGCCATAGGTCGGCGCGCCGGAGATCGGGACCGGACCGTCCTCTTGATTGACCCGGTCGGCCAGGACGACGATGTTCTCAGGCTCAAACCCGCGCTGGCGCAGAACCGTCCACATGAGGGCGACGTCATTGGCCGGGCCGAACAATTGGTCCTCGGCCCGCGGGTAGTCGGAAATGCCCACCAGCAGGGCATACTTCTCGGCAAGCGCCGGGCTAGAAAGACCCAGCAGACCAAGCCCAAAAAACCCTGCAAGCATTTGCCGAACGACCGGTCGCATCTTTGCCGTCCCCTGGTTTTCAATCATCATGTTGTAAGGATAGGGGATAGGCGGGCGGACTACACCTTACGTTTAGCGTCATGTAACGACGACGTGACTCCGCCCTCTCCCACCAGCGAGAAAGGCGCCCAATGCGCCGGATGGGGGTCGAGGTCCGGGCGCTCGAGGAAGGCCAACATGGCCTGGCGCAAGGCTTCGGCGCGCGACAGGCCGGGATCGGCGGCCAGGCGGTCCATGGTGGCGGTCACCAGCTCGACCGTGCTGGCCGAATAGACCGGCCAGTGCGAGACCAGAAGGCTCTCGGCGCCGGCGTAGAAGAAGGCCTTGGCGAGACCCGAGAGGCTTTCCGCATTGGGGTCGGCGCCGGCAGCCGTGTTGCAGGCCGAAAGGATCACCCAGTCGGCGTTGAGCTTGAGGCCGGCTACCTCGCTGGCGGTCAAAATGCCGTCGTCCTCCAGCGTGGCCACATCGGGCGGGGTCAGCACCAGGCCGGGCTCGGCGGCCCCGGCCTCGCCGGCGACCAGGCCGTGGGTGGCGAAGAGGAGGACGCGGTAGTCGTCCAGCAGGCCCTGCTCGGACAAGGCCTTTACTTGGCTCTCGGTCGCTGCCTGATCCAGGTAGATGGCGTCCTCACCGGCACGAAGGGCGTCTGCCACCGCCTCCACTTCGCAGCGAGTATCCGGCAGGCGGGTCAAAGCCCGCAAAGCCTCGATGTCAGCCAGCGCGATCCCACCGTCGAAGACGCTGGAGCGGAACAGCACCTCGGCCGTTACTCCAGCCGCTGTGCGGAGGTTTTTCGAGGACAGATCGAGGCTTGCCACCAGCAGCTCGCGTGGCGGGCAGACCATGGCATCGCCGCTGCCGATCACCGGATCGCCGAAACCGATAAAGGGCTGCGCCGCCGCCGGCAGGTCTTCGCCCAGCTGGCGCAGGGCGCGCAGGCTTGACACCGTGGGCAAGACCGAGATGGCCATGTCACGGATCAGCCAAGGGGCCGCGCGGTAGGCCGCATCCCCTGCCAAGCCCTCGGCCGGCGGCGCGGCGAGGAGCAGCTGGAAGGGAAAGCCCATCAGCCTGCCGTCCGGTGCGATGATCAGGTGGCTCTTGCCGGCCAGGGCCTCCTCGAAGGGCCCCAGCAGGTCGCGATAGAGCGCGTGCGACAGCGCCAAGTCGAAGCTTGGGCCCTGGAGCGCCGCATCCGGATCGGCCAGCTCCATCGGCTGGCGCGTTTCGCCCCTGTCGGACAAGGCGTGACAGGCGGCATCGCTGATCGCCGCCTGGCAACGCAGCTGCCGCGCCTTGTCGATCAGCGTTGTGCCATCTGGCAGGAAAGCCCAGTCGATACCTTCGCTGGTCACCAGCATGGCAAGACTCGGCTCGCCCAGCAGATAGGTCACCAAGGCCTCATCGGGCCCAAGCAACGCTTGGGCCTGCTCCAGATTCAAGGGCTGCGGCAGGGTCAGCTCTGCGTAGGCGGGGAAGGCCTCGGTCAGGCGCGCCTCGCTCTCCTGCAGCGACAGCCGCAGATTATCGTACCGCGCTTCAAGTGCGGTGAAGGCTGCCGACCCCTCGTCCCTATCCAGACGGCTCAGGGCGTCGACGTAGAGCCGCTTGACGGCCTGGAAGTCCTCCAGCAGGCGATCCCTCTCGCGAGCCACCGCATCCAGCGTGGAGTCGCCGCCAGACCGCCGCAGGTGGGCCGCATGCAGAGCATCGCCGGCTGCCCCCAAGTTGGGCCACTGCAGCGATGAGAAGGCACTGCCTGGCATCGTCGAGCCCCCGGATCCCTCGGCAGTCTCTTCGGACACCGCGGCTTTCAGGGCCGCTTCGGCATGCTTGCGGAAAGTATAGCTTGCCGCTGCGATCTGCGGTCGGTTGCCGGTGCCGCTATAGATCGCCACTGCCCGGCCCAGGCTGTTCGCGGCCAGGTCCGTCCTGCCTTGGTCCAGCTGCAGCCAGCCGAGGTTGTTCAATCCGACCGCGATGCTGGGATGGTCGGCCGGCAGCACCGCGTGCCAGATGGCCAGCGCCTCGGACAGCGCGTGCTCCGCCTGGCCCAGGCGGCCTTGCAGCCGATAGAGCTCGGCCAGGTTGCTGAGGCTGGCGGCGATGTCCGGGTGGTTCGCCGGCAGCGCCGCGCGCCACAGGCCAAGCGCTTCTTCCATCAAAGGCTCGGCTTCGTCCAGGCGGCCGAGGCTGCGATAGACCTCGGCCAGGTTGTTGATGGCGCGGGCAACATTGGGATGGCCTGCAGGCAGTGCTGCCCGCCAGATCTCCAAGGCCTCAGCCATCATCGGCTCCGCCAGGTCCAGACGACCTTGCAGGTAATGGAGGTTGGCCAGGTTGTTGAGGCTTTGTGCGATGTCCCGATGGCCTGCCGGCAGCACCCGGCGCCGGATCGCCAGAGCCTCGCCATAGAGGGGTTCGGCCAAGCGCGGACGGCCCTGGTCCTGATAGAGCAAAGCCAGCTCGTTCAGGCTGTCGGCAATCTCGGGGTGGTCTCGCGGCAGGGCCGCACGGAGAATCGAGAGCGCTTCCTCGAACAAGGGCTCCGCCGCCGCAAATCGGCCTTGGCGCTGGTAGAGATGAGCTAGATTGCCGAGGTTCCAGGCGATGGTGGGATGGTCGTGACGCAGCGCCGCCCGATAGATCGCCAAGGCCTCCGTCAGAAGAGATTCGGCGGCCTCGTAGCGCCCTTGATCCTGGTAGAGAAGCGCCAGGTTGTTGAGGCTCTGGGCGATGTTGGGGTGGCTTTCCGGCAGGGCGGCACGGCGGATCGCCAGCGCCTCCTGATGCAGGGGCCCGGCTCTCTCATAGCGCCCCTGGCTGCGATAGAGTTCAGCTAGGTTGTTGAGGCTGAGCGCGATGTCGAGATGGCCCTGCGGCAGCGAAGCCCGCCGGATCTCCAGCACCTGCCGAAGCAGCGGCTCGGCCTCGGCGTAGCGGCCGAGGTCCCAGTAGAGCCCGGCCAGGTTCCCAATGCCTGCAAGGACATCCGGATGGTCTTCGGGCAGCGTCGCTCGCCAGACGGCAAGGGCCTCGTTGAACAGCCTCTCCGCCTCGCCGAAGCGGCCTTCCAGCTGGTGCAGTTGAGCAAGGTTGTTGAGCCCGGCAGCAATGCCGGGGTCGTTTGCCGGCAAGGTGCGACGGCGGCTAGCGAGAGCCTCCTCGAAGAGTGCTATGGCCTCGGCATAGCGGCCTTGCTGATAGTAGCTTAGCCCCAGAAGGTTGATCACGCCCTGCAGGTCGGGATCGTCCGGACTTCGTATCGTGCGCAGGGCTTTCAGAAGGGGCGCGGCCGCCGCTGCTGCGCTCGCGAAGTCGCCGGCGCGATAGGCGGCCACCGCCTCGCTGTTCCACTGCAGGAGCTGCGCGTGCGGGACCTCTTCCTGGCCCAAAACCGGGACGGCTGCGCAGCACAGCGACAGGCCCAAGAGGATGCAGCACGCAAGTCTCATTGCGCGCCGCCCTCGCCCACCAGCGAGAAGGGTGCCCAGTGGGCCGGGTGCGGGTCGAGGTCCGGCCGGCCCGGATCAAGGAAGACCAGCATCGCTTGGCGCAGGGCCTCGGCGCGCGACAGGCCCGGGTCGGCCGCCAGCCTCTCCATGGTTTCGCTCACCAGCGCCACCGTGCTGCCGGAATAGACCGGCCAGTGCGAGACCAGCAAGCCCTTGGCACCGGCGTAGAAGAAGGCTTTCGCCAGGCCGGTGAGGCTTTCGGCATTGGGATCGGCCCCGGAGGCCGTGTTGCAGGCCGACAGGATCACCCAGTCGGCGTTCAGCTTGAGCTGTGCCACCTCGCTCGCGGTCAGAATGCCGTCATCCTCGAGGGTACCCGCAGCCGGCGGCGTGAACACCAGGCCGGGCTCCGCCGCTCCGACTTCGCCGGCAACCAGGCCGTGGGTGGCGAAGAGCAGCACGCGGTAGTCGTCGAGCAAGCCTTGCCGTGAGAGGGCCTTCACCTGGCTTTCGGTGGCCATCTCGTCCAAGTATTGCGTCCCCTCGCCGGCACCGAGCGAATGGGCGACCGCAGCCACCTCGCAGCGTGTGTCGGGCAAACGCGCAAGAGCCCGCACAGCCTCCACGCTGGCGATCGCGATCCCCTCGGCATTGCCGCCCGAGCGAAAGACCCCCTCGGCCGTGATTCCGGCCGCACTGCGTAACTCTTGCGACGCCGGATCCTCCAAGCGCGCGACCAGCAGCTCACGTGGCGGGCAGACTATCGCCTCGCCTCTGCCGATCACCGGATCGCCGAAGCCGATAAAGGGTTGAGGCGCCGCCGGCAGGTCGCTGCTCAAGGCGCGCAGGGCCTTAAGGCTGGATACGGTCGGCAGGACGGAAATGGCCATGTCGCGGATGAGCCATGGGGCGGCACGGTAGGCCTCGTCGCCTGCCAGTCCTGCCGCCGGTGCATCGCTTATCAGCAGCTGGAAGGGAAAGCCCATGAGGCCGCCGTCGGGCGCCACGATCAGATGGCTCTTGCCGGCCAGCATCGCTTCGAAGGGCCCCAGAAGATCGCGATAAAGACTGTTGGCCAAAGCCAGATCGAAGTCGGCCGGCCCGAACGCCTCGTCAGGGTCCAGCACGTCGAGCGGCTGCCGGGTTTGCTGTCGGCGAGCGTTGGAGGTATTGCGGCCGCGGTCTCTTACCGCCTCGCCCTCCGCTTTGCCATGGCAGTCCGGATCGCTCAAAGCCGCCTGGCAGCGCAGTTGCCTGGCTTTCTCGATCAGCTCTCCCTCAGGCGGCAGGAAGGCCCAATCGTAGCCCTCTCTGGTGACCACCATGGCGATGCTCGGATGACCCAAGAGGTAGGTCACCAAAGCCTCGTCCGGCCCCAAGAGGCTTTGCACCGAGGCCAACTCCAGAGGCTCCGGAAGAGCCAGCTCGGCGTAGGCCGGAAAAGCCAGAGCCAAATCCTCGGCGGCCTCGGCCAAGCTGTCCTTCAGCTGAGCATGGCGCGCGCCGATAGTGGTCAGACCAGCCCTACCGCCGTGCTCCTCCGGCCTGTTCAATGCCTGCACATAGAGCTGCCTGTTGACCGCGTAAGCGGCTAAGAGCTCGTCGTGCCGGCGGACGAGATCGTCGAGATGGCTGGTGCCGCCACTGCGGCGCGCGCTGGCGGCAAGAAGTGCTTCACCCGCCGCGCCGAGGCTGGGCCACTGCAAGGAGGCGAAGGCCGACGCGGGGAGGTCTGTGTCGCTCCCCGCCACGCCCGCGTCCATCGAGGCCAGCAAGGCAGCTTCGGCGTGCTTTTGAAAGGTATCGATCACGCCGCCGATCTGCGCCCGGTTCTCGCTGCTGCTGAAGATCGCAACGGCCTCTTGCAGGGCGGCCGCCGCGCCTTTCGGCATTCCGCCACTCAATCTGAGGAAACCGATGTTGTTGAGGGCCACGGCGACGTCCGGATGGCCTTCCGGCAATGCCGCGCGCCAAATCGCCAAGGATTCTTCGAATAGTGGGCTTGCTGCCTCCAAGCGGCCCTGCTTGCGGTAGAGCTCGGCGAGGTTGTTCAGGCTTGTCGCCATGTCGGGATGACCCGGCGGCAGGACCTTGCGCCGGATCGCCAGTGCCTCCGCAAGCACCTCCTCCGCAGCGGCAGGTCGGCCCTGCTCCTGATAGAGCATGCCCAGATTGCTCAAACCCAGAGCGATGTCGGGATGATCGCCCGGCAGGGTCGCGCGGAAAGTCTCCAGCGCCTCTGCGTACAAGGCCTCGGCCTCGGTAAGCTGGCCTTGCTTCAAGTACTGCGTCGCCAGGTTTTGCAGGCTGGCAGCCAGGTCGGGGTGACCTAGCGGCAGTGCATTGCGGCGGATCGCCAAGGCCTCTTCCAGCAGCGGCTGGGCTGCCTTCAATCGCCCCTGGCCCCAATAGAGGGTAGCCAGATTGTTCAGGCTGAAAGCCAGGTTCGGATGCCCTGCCGGCAGCGAGGACCGCAGGATCGCCAAGGCCTCTTCATGCATCTCCTCGGCGGCGGTGAGGCGCCCTTGGGTCTCATAGAGCGACGCCAGGTTGTTCAGGCTCTCGGCGATGGCGGGGTCGAGCGCCGGCAAGGTCGTCCGCCGCATGGCCAGGGCTTCTTTGAAGTGGTCCTCAGCCTCGCCAAGCCGGCCTTGCCGGAAGTAGACCACGGCCAGACTGTTGAGGGTAAGCGCCACCTCCGGATGCTGCTCCGGCAAGACGGTCCGTCGGATGGCAAGCGCCTCCTCAAGCAGCGGCTCTGCCTCGGCAAGGCGGCCCTGCGCCTGATAGAGATCGGCCAGCTGGTTCAGGCCAAGCGCGATGTCCGGATGGCCCGGCGGCAGTGCGGCACGCGTGATCCGCAGCGCTTCCCTCTGCAAGGCCTCGGCTTCCTCGAAGCGGCCGCTGTTGCGATAGACCAAGCCTAGAAAGGAGATGTAGACGGCCAAGCTCGGGTCATTGGCCGGCAGCTCCGCGCGCATCGCCGCCAGCAAAGGTTCGGCAGCTGCAGCAGCGGCCTGGTAGTCGCCGGCCTGCAGCGCCGCCATGGCTGCATCGGCCAGCCGGCCGATTCGATCGGGGTCCGCCTCCGCCGGCGCTTGGGTGGCACCGTCTTGCGCGCGGAGAGGACCCGTCCCCGGGGCCATCGCCAAGGCAAGGGACAAAATCATCGGCAGGACGACCAAGCGGAGGCCTATCGCCCGACGGACTCTGCTCATCGCGCGCCTCCCTCACCGACCAGGGAGAAAGGCGCCCAATGGGCCGGATGCGGATCGAGATCCGGTCGTTCCGGATCGAGGAAGGCCAGCATCGCCTGTCGCAGGGCCTCGGCGCGTGAGAGGCCGGGGCCGGCGGCGAGCCGATCGATGGTCCCGGTCACCAAGGTCACGGTGCTGCCGGAATAGACAGGCCAATGCGAGACCAAGAGGCTCTCGGTCCCGGCATAGAAGAAGGCCTTGGCCAGGCCGGTGAGCGCGCCGGCGTTGGGGTCGCCGCCCGATGCGGTATTGCAGGCCGACAGGATGACCCAGTCGGCGTTGAGCTTGAGTGCGGCGACCTCACTGGCGGTCAAGAGGCCGTCGTCCTCCGCCGTCGCCTTCTCGGGCGGCGTCAAGACGAGCGCAGGCTCGGCAGCTCCGGCCTCGCCGGCGACCAGACCATGCGTGGCGAAGAGGAGGACGCGGTAGTCGGCCAGACGGCCCTGCTCGGAAAGGGCCTTCACGCGAGACTCCGTCGCTTCGCGATCGAGGTAGCGATCCTGCTCGCCGGCACCCAGGACGTCGCCGACGGCCTCCAGCTCGCAGCGCGTATCCGGCAGCCGTGCCAGAGCGCGCACGGCCGCGACATCGGCAAGTGCGATCCCCTCCCCTCTCTCACCGGACCGCATGAGCGCCGCTGCGCTGACGCCCGCCGCGCTGCGCAGGACATCGGCAGCAACCTCGCCCAAGGCGGCAAGCTGGGTGCCGGAGGGCGGGCAGACCATGGCCTCGCCGCTGCCGATCGCCGGATCGGCAAAGCCGACGAAGGATCGCCCGGCGGCGGGCCGATCCTCGCCCAGCGCCCTCAGCGCGCGCAGGCTGGAAACCATCGGCAAGACCGATACGGCACGGTCGCGGATCAGCCAGGCCGCCTGGCGATAGCCGGCAGCCTCGTCCAGACCGGGTCGCGGCGCCTCGCTCACCAAGAGCTGGAAAGGAAAGCCCATCAGCCCGCCGTCCGGGGCGACGATCAAGTGGGTCTTGCCGGCCAGGGTTTGCTCGAAAGGCCCCAGGAGGTCGCGGTAGAGGTCGTGGGCCAAAGCCAGGTCAAAGGCCTGCCTCTCGAAATCTTCGTCCGGATCGGCAAGATCGAGCGGCTGCCTGGTCGCCTCGGCGCTTCTGAGTCCGGCGATCGGGGGACCGGCCCGACAGGCCGGATCGCTGACCGCCGCCTGGCAGCGCAGCTGCCGTGCCTTGTCCACCAAGTCGCTGCCTTTCGGCAAGAAGGCCCAGTCATAGCCGTCGCTGGTCACCACCATGGCGATGGTCGGATCGGCCAGGAGGAAGGTGAAAAGGGCTTCGTCCGGACCCAAGAGCGCTTGCGTCTCTTCCAGCCCGAGCGGCTGCGGCAAGGCCAGCTCTGCGTAGTCTGCGAAGTTCTCCGCAATTCTCTGCTCGCTGGCGGCCAGATCGGTCTTCACCTGCTCGTAGTGCGCTTGAAGCGCGGCGAGTCCGGCTGCCCCACCATGGTCGGCGGGCTTGCCGAGGGCGGCGACGTAGTCCTGCTGTGCCGCCTCTTGCTCGGCCAGAATCCCGTCGCGTCGACGCACGATTTGGTCCAGCTCGTCGCCGCCCAAGGCGCTGCGCGCCCTCGCGGCCAGTAAGGCTTCGCCCGCCGTGCCAAGAAGCGGCCACTGCAGGGAGATGAAGGCGGCCGCCGGTGTCGCGGCCGGAACGGAGGGATCGGGTTCCAGCGACCAGGCCTCCAGGGCGGCCAGGGCGTGGCGGCCAAGCGTACGGGTCCAAAGGTCGAGCCGCCCTCTATTTCCCGGTGCCGTCAAGATTTCGACAGCCTCCCAAAGACCCTCTGCCGCCGCGTGCGGCCGGCGATCGAGGAAGTCGAGCCAGGCCATTTCACCAAGGCCACGCGCGGTCAGCGGATGCTCTCGCGGCAGCGAGGTGAGCAGGATTGCCAGCGATTGCTCCTGCAACCTCCGTGCTTCGGCCAGGCGGCCTTGTCTTTGGTAGAGCAGTGCCAGGTTGGAGAGGCTCATGGCGATACTCGGGTGGTCGGCCCGCAAAGCCACCCGAAGGATAGCCAGAGCCTGACGGTAGAACCGTTCCGCTTCGACTAACTCACCTTCTGCTTCAAGAACCAAGCCAAGGTTGTTCAGATTAGTCGCTATTTCCGGATGTCCGCCTGGCAGGGCTGCGCGTGAGATCGCCAAGGCTTCTCCATAATGCGCCTTGGCCTCTGCCAGACGGCCTTGGGCTCTGTAGAGCCCAGCCAGGTTGTTCAGGCCGGTCGCTATGTCGGGATGTCCTTGCGGCAGCGCACGACGATAGATTGAGAGCGCCTCCTCGAAGAGCGGTTCGGCCTCGGTCAGTCGAACTTGCGCAAGGTAGAGCTCGGCCAGGCTGTTGAGGCTGGTGGCGACGTTCGGATGATCGGGCCGCAGCACGCGGCGTCGGATCGACAGCGCCTCCTGGTAAAGGTCCTCGGCCTCGGCAAGGCGGCCTTGCGCACGATAGAGCTCGGCAAGGCCGTCCAGGCTGGTGGCCAGCAAGGGATGATCCTTCGGCAAGGCGATGCGCCGAATTGCCAAGGCCCTCTCGTAGAGCGGTTCGGCCTCGGCCAGGCGGCCTTGGGCGCGACGCAGCTGCGCCAGGTTGTGGGCAGCGGTGGCAATCAGGCGATGGTCGCCGGGCAAGGCCGCTTGCAGGATCGACAGCGCCTCTTCGTAGAGCGGCTCGGCCTCCGTGAAGCGGCCTTGGTCCCGGTAGAGCAGGGCAAGGTTGTTGAGGCCCCTTGCCAAATTGGGATGACCCGGCGGCAGGCCCGCGCGATAGAGCGACAGCGCCTCCTCGTACAAAGGCGCAGCTGCGTCGAGGCGGCCTTGATCGTGATAGAGCTGGGCCAGGTCGTCGAGCGCGGCGGCTATGCGCGGATGCCCGGCCGGCAGGATCGCACGATAGACCGACAGCGCCTCTTCGAATAGCGGCTGTGCCTCTGCAAGACGCCCTTGATCGCGATAGAGCTGCGCCAGGTTGGCAAGGCTCTCGGCCATGGCGGGATGGCCCGCAGGCAATGACGAGCGCCGGATGGCCAGGGCCTCTGCGAGGGACGGCTCGGCTTCCTGCAGCCCTCCGCCTTGGTGATAGCTGCGGCCTAGGAAATCGAGGACGGCGGCCAGATCCAAGGCATTCGTGGGATTCCGGGCTCGAAGCGCCGCCAGGAGGCGCTCGCCGGCTGCCGCAGCCGCAGCGTAGTCGCCCGCACGGTAGGCAGCCTCTGCCTCACCGGCCCAGGCTTCAATGGGCAGGACAGTGCTTGCCCTGCCATCGCCGCCGACGCTTTCGCCCGGCTCCGCAGCCGGCGCGGCCAGCGCCACGGCCGAGAGCAGCACGGAGAGGCAGAGGCGCCTCACCAGCTGCGATCTCGCCGGGGTGCAATCGGCAAAGAGCGCGACACAGGCTTTTCTCAGGATCGACGGCATAGCTGCCGGCTCCTGTTCCGTGACAAATCGAGAGAAGCTTAGTCCAACTCTCACCCCCTGGCACGTTACGATCCTCGTCATGTAACGACGAGTTGAGCTTCCGAATTCGATCAGGCGCGTGCCCGACGCACGGAAACCTGCACAGAAGATCTTCCTGTTGCGCCACGGCCTATTTCATTACTGCAATTGTAAGAATTCAATGTCTAGTGCGCGACCGTCGGCATGGCTAGCTTGGATTGCAGAGCAACAGAGAAGAAAGATGATAGGGCATGCCCGCTTTGCTTTCACTTCGAAGAGGGCCGGCGATCTTCGTCGGCATTCTTGTTCTTCTCCTCCTATTGCAGTCCGGAGCGCTGGCTTGGGTTCTGCTTCGGCCAGGGGATTGGCAAAAGCCAACCGACGTGATCGCCGAGGCGCGCGCCGCTACCGTCAGCATACTGGTTGACGCTGCAAGCCGTGGTGGCCCGCAGCTGGACGGCCGGGCCGCGGCGGATGCGCCGCGGGGCCTCGCGCCCGGCGGTACCGGCTTCATCATCGACCCCCAGGGGATTATCGTCACCAATCTGCACACTATTCAGGGCGCCCGAGAGCTTGCGGTTCGCCTTGCCGACGGGCGTGAACTGGCAGCGGAACTCGTCGGCAGCGACACGCGTACGGACCTGGCAGTGATGAAAGTATCGGCTGACGGCCCCCTCCCCTCGCTCGCCTTCGCGTCCTCGGCAAGCCTGGGGGTTGGCGAGCGGGTAATCGCCTTGGGCGATCCCTTCGGCTACGACGGCTCGGCCACGCTGGGCATCGTCTCAGCGCTGGGGCGGGCCTACGGCAACGTCGATCCGATCGGCTACATCCAGCACGACGCAGCGATCAATCCGGGAAGCTCCGGCGGCCCGCTGCTCAACACAGCCGGAGAGGTGGTCGGAATCAACAGCGCAATCGCCGACGAGGCGCCCTTCAACATCGGCATCGGCTTGGCCATTCCGGCCGACCGCGCCCGAGCGGTCGTCTCCGCCTTGCTGCAAGACGGCCACGTGGTGCGCGGCTACGCCGGCGTGACACTGCAGAACCTCGATCCCAACCTGCGCGATGCCCTGGCACTGCCGGCGACGGCTGCCGTCATCGTCACCGCCGTCGAGGAAGGATCTCCAGCGGCAAGGGCTGGCCTCATGGCCGGTGACGTGGTGACCGGGGTCGAGGGCCGCATCGTCCAACAGCTGCGCGACCTCAATCGGGCTCTCTTGGACAGCCGTCCCGGGAACAGCTTGACCCTCGACCTCTTGCGCAAAGGCAGAGAGACGAGCGTCACCGTCACTCTGTCGAGCGCGCCTTTGGACGACGCCCCTGCAAACCACAGGCCCCATGCGGAGGTGAGCCGTGAACCGGCAAGCAGGGACCATGGACGCCCGGAACTGGAGATCGTCTTTGCCGACGAGGTGCGCAGTCGCGGAGCAGACGCAGGCCAAGCGGCGGCCGTCCCGCCGACCACCATTCGGGGCCTCGAGCGCGGCAGCTTCGCGGCATCGCTGGGCCTTGCCGAGGGCGATGTGATCCGCGCGGTCGGGCGGCAAGCGGTGGAGACCAGCGACGACATACGTGACATTCTCGACCGGCAGCCCGGCCCAATGGCCCTGCTGGTGGAGCGGCCGGGTCAAGGAACCGCCTATCTCTTGGTCCCCAATGCGCCCTTAGGCTTTGGCAACAAGGTGCCTTCGGGCAATCATGGCAGTGTTAGCGCCGGGCCCTTCTGAGAGAGGCCGTCGACGCGATGGTGGAGGCGAGCATGCAGGAAGAGAGCGAAACCAGGGAAAAGCGGGCTTTGCTGATCGAAGACGAAGCGGAGGTCGCCGCTGCGATCGCCGCTGCGCTCGCCATGGATGGCTTTGACATCGATCACGAGGAGACCGGCGAAGCCGGCCTGAAGGCGGCTGCTGCCACCGCCTACGACGTGCTGGTGGTGGATCGCAACCTGCCGGGCCTGGACGGCCTGTCAGTGCTCAAGCGCCTGCGCGAGATGGGCATCATGACCCCGACCCTGATTCTCTCGGCCCTCGGCGAGACCAAACAGAAGATCGAAGGCCTGGAAGGCGGCGCCGACGACTATCTGGGCAAACCCTACGACCCGGACGAACTACGCGCGCGGGTCGCCGTGCTCTGCCGGCGCGCCCTGCCCCATCCCGAGGTCATCTTGATCGAAGACCTCGAGATCTGGACCGTGGCCAAGCGCGCGCGACGCGCCGGCCAGGACCTGAAGTTGACGCCGAAGGAGTTCACCTTGCTGGAATACCTGGCCCGAAACGAGGGTATCGTCGTCACCCGTACGATGATCCTGAAGCAGGTCTTCGGCCTTTCCTTCGATCCGGGCACCAATGTCGTCGATGTCCATATCGCACGCTTACGCAAGACTTTGGACAGAGATTTTGAGAGAAAGCTTCTAAAGACCGATCGGGGCAATGGATACCTCTTGGCCTAGCAAGCCCGCTTTCTGGCATTCCGCCTTCACCCGGCTCTCCCTGCTGTTCGGCGGCGCCTTTCTGCTGTCCGCTGCGGTCCTGGTCGGCCTGATCTATCTCGCGCTCGACCACTACGTGAAGCGCGACACGGAGCAAGACATCGAGAACGAGATCGCCCGGATCATCAATCTGGTCGGTCTGCTGGAGATCCAGAGCTACGTGGCCAATGCGGCAGACGACCCCTTCACCCCGAACGGCGGCTCGCTGCTCTACTTCCTCGCCGATCCCGGCGGTTCCTGCGCCGGCCGCGGCCGCAGCGCCGCCGGCGATTGCCCGGTCTCCACCTTGCCGGGCTGGAGCGAGATCCCTCATCCGGGCCTCGGCTGGGCGGAGCTCGACGTGCCCCAGGCAAAGGGATCCAGCTTTCCCGTGCTGGTGAAGGTGGTGGAGCATAGAACCGGGCATCGTTTGCTGGTCGGCAAGCCCCTGACCCAGCAGCAGGCCTTCCTGGCCGAATTTTGGACCACCGCACTTATCGGCTTGAGCGGTGCCGTGGTGGTCGCCATCGTCGCCGCCTTTCTCACCAGCCGCTGGTTCATGAGGCGGATCAACGCGATCAATGCCAGATGCCGCGAGATCGCCCGGCTCGGCCTCGACGAACGCCTGCCGCTCGCCCGCAAGCACGACGAGCTCTGGGTCTTGAGCAAAAACGTCAACGCCATGCTGGATTACACCAGCGGCCTGGTCAGCGCCTTCAAGCGCTATTCCGACCAAGTGACCCACGACATCAGAACGCCCCTGACCGTCCTGCGGGCACGATTTCAGACACGGCTTGCCGAGACGGCGGCGGGTGCGGAGCTGGAGCACGACGTCGCCTACCTCGAGCGGATCATGCGCTCGGTGGAGACGCCCTCTCCCGTGCCCGATCCCTCCACATACGAACACATCGCGCTGGATGAGGAGCTTCGAGATCTCTTCGAAATCTATGGCGCCGCGGCCGAGCTGAAGGACATTGTGCTCCACTTGAATCTTGGCGCCGAGGGGCGCTCAGCCGGCGTCTGGGGCAACCGCGCCGATTTCCGGCAGATGATCGCCAACCTCTTGGACAATGCGGTCAAGTACACGCCCGAGGGCGGAGACATCGCGGTGAGCCTGACCCGGAGGGAAGAGGATCTCGTCTTGAGCCTCGCCGACAGCGGCCCGGGAATTCCGGAAGAGGAACGGGCCAAGGTGCTGGAGGCAGGCTACCGGGTCGAGGCCACCTCTGCCGTCAGGGGGAGCGGTCTGGGTCTCGGATTCGTCCAAGGCGTGGTGCAGCGCCATCGCTTGCATCTACGCCTGGAAGACAACCATCCGGGCTTGAAGCTGGTGTTGACCATCCCGGTACCGCAGTCCTCGTGACTGCCAAGAAAGCACCGGCCGGACAGATTGGCAGTTTGTCATTTCTGTCAAAGGTGGAACAAGTCAAGCCCAACACCCAAATAGGGTTACACCTCTAGACGGCCAGGGTCTGTCGCCCACAGCAACGTCCTTGTGAAAGGTCACGAGAAGGGTATTCTTGTCCCAATGGCGCGGCGGAGAAGTATCAAGAGCAGCTGAACTTTTTGGCGCGAAAGTTACCGCAAGCACACTATTGCCTGGCGTGCCGAGGATTGCCGGGCGGGGATGGGGGATGTGCACCGCAAGCTAGCCGCAATACTTGCAGCAGATGTGGTCGAATTCAGCCGGCGCATTCAGCAGGATGAAGTCGCCACCGTCATGGATGTGAAGAGCCTGTTCGCGGAGGTCGTTGCGCCAAAAATCGAGGCGCGCCGCGGCCACGTCTTCAAGACCATGGGCGACGGGATCCTCGCGATGTTCGATAGCGCCGTCGATGCCGTGTGGGCAGCACATGACGTGCAGGAGGCGACGGGCGAACAAGGCGAGCTAGAGCTTCGGGTTGCAGTTCATGCCGGCGACGTCCTGATCGACGACGACGACATCTTCGGGGATGGCGTCAACATAGCCGTTCGCCTGCAAGAGCATGGCGATCCGGGCGAGGTGGTGGTATCGGGCGACATCTATCGCGCCGTACACCGCAAGCTGCCCTTTCGCTTCGAAAGCCGCGGCGTGCCGCCGCTCAAGAACATCTCCGAACCAATCGAGGTCTTCGCAGTGGTGGTCAACCCGCCAGCGGCGCCGGCCCTCCCGTCGAACACTCAAGAAAGCTCCAGGCCTTCTATCATCGTGCTTCCTTTCGCAAATCTCAGCAGCGATCCTGAGCAGGAGTATTTTTGCGATGGGCTGACGCAGGATATAACGACCGAGCTATCCAAGTTTTCGCAACTTTTTGTCTTCGCTGCGGCCTCGGCCTTTACCTACAAGGGACGGGCCGTTCGACCCAGCCAACTCTACGGTGCGCTGGGCGTGCGCTATCTCCTTGAGGGCAGCGTCCAGAAATCGGGCGAGAAGATGCGCCTCAATGCGCAGCTGATAGACGCACCAAGCGAACACCACCTCTGGGCCGAACGGCTTGACCGGGGCATGAGCAACCTGCTCGACCTCCAGGACGAGCTGGTGAAGCACATCGTCAGTGTGCTGTCGCTTCGTGTCAGCGATATCGAGATGGAGCGCGTGTCGCGGAAAGAGACGGCCAGCATCGATGCCTACGATGCCTTCCTGCGCGGCGCGCATGCCTTCCTGACCCAGGTCGACCAAAGCGCCGAGAGCGAGGCCAGCCTGGAGGAAGCGGAGACTTGGTTCCGCCAAGCGATCGACACCGATCCCAACTATGCGCGCGCCTGGGGGTGGTTGGGTTATGTCCGCATGAACCGTGTGCTGGAAGGCTGGGTGCCACGCGACGCGGCTGGCGAAGCCGAAGCCTTTGCCAAGCGCGCCGTGGCATTGCGTCCCGACGACTACGACACCCATTGGGCGCTAGGCTTCGTCTATTCCGCGACCGGCCGTCCGCGCTTGGGCTTGGCGGAGTTCGAAGAAGCGCGGCTGCGCAACCCGAACGATGCGGGAATGCTGGCGGAAATGGCCGAAACCCTGACGCAGCTCGGCCGCCACGACGAAGCCGTTGAGCAGATCCGGCAGGCCATGACGCTCAATCCCTATGGGCCGGAGTGGTACCACTGGATGTTGGGCTGGGTGCTGCATCACGCGCACGATTACAATGCTTCCATCGTCGAGCTTGAACGCATCCACGCGCCAAGCAACCGGGTGCGCTTGATCATGGCGGCCAACCACGCGCGCCTTGCTCGCGCAGCCGTTGACGAGCCTGACGGCCGCCACCACGAACGCGAAGCCAAGCGCTACTTGGCCGACTTCCTGGACCACCGTCCCGACTGGACAAGAGAGAAAGAGCAAAGCAAACTCCACTTCGAGCGCGATTCTGACCTTGAGCATTGGCTCGAGGGATTGTCGTTGGCCGGACTGCCCTAGGGCTGAAAGCAGAGGGGAACTAATTGTGAACGATGTTGTTGCCGATATATTCAATACGACGCCGTCGGATTGGTACAAACACCTTCCCTTTTATGTGCAGGACGACGTGGATCAGGCGATCGTTCAGTTTCAAGGCCTGTCCGGCGATCTTGCTCAGGACCCGGTGGATTTGTTTCAAGCGCGCGCTCGCGGTTGGCTCGCCTACTGCTACCTGGTCGTCCACTTCGACCAGTGGGAGAAGAAGGACTGGAATTGCGACGGCGCAGTCGACCTAGGCGACGCGGCGGATGTGAAATCACAGGCCCAATCCTTGGTCAATTCCGCACGTGGGCATAGCGAAAAGGACTATGACATCCGTTGGGCCTATGCCTACGAGAGGCTGTTCTATGGCGACTTTGCCGAAGCCAAGCAGACCCTCGACGTTATCTTTACCAGCCAGACCGTCGGAAGTGACGAAGAGCAGATCCCGCCCAGCGAGAGCGGGGTCTATGCCGAATGCGCGGACATGTATGTCTATCTCGGCGAGGTGGACGAAGCGGTCCGCCGTGCAAGAGAAGCCATCTCCATCGCCATGGAGGACGGCACGCGCGCGCCCGACTGGTATTTCTGGACCTTGGCATGGGCGCTCTACCACCGCGCCATCATCGCGTCGAAACCAGCCACCCAGCGGCGCGAGATCCTCTTGACGCAGGCGCAAAGGGCGCTGCGATTGATGCGCCGTGCACGCACTGCAAAGCGCTTTGACTTCGACGCACTTCGGCTGCAAGCGGTCATCTCCGAAGAATTGTCCGATAACTGGGAAAGAGACAACTGCCGCCATCTGTACCTAACAACAAAAGCCAATCGAAAAGGGGGTAAGGTGTGGCGCCTAGACGATGAAATGGCACGCTCTCCTTTCGACACGAAAAACTCCATGGCCAGCGACCTGAGAGACAACTGGGAAGCTGTGTGCAGCAAACTGCTCTAAGCCCATATCGCCCGCTTTGGTACGATAATCATCATGGCGGAACGACCCGGCGATCTTGAAGGATCTTGGCAGAGTCTTGAAGAATTCGGGCAGCACGCACCGTCTTCAGGCGTGTCGCTCGTTCTCCTTGGCGGATTAGTAATCGGGTGCCGTTCTGCGAGAGCCGTTTGGCAATAGCAGGCTCACACAAGCGGATCGAGACAGCCGCCTTGCTCTTCGCCAGACGGCACCTCCTGCGTCTTCGACAGCGTGCGCTGCTATAGCGGCAAGGCTGCTTCCAAGGGGAAAGATGTCATTGAGGAAGGGCGTGAGATCAATCGCGTGATTGCCGACATTGTCTACTTCGTTCATAGTCATGGGCGCTGTCGGGCGCTCCGCAGAAGTCGTTGCAGCTGCCGGAGCCGGACGCAAGGCAGCCAAGGAAGGCGACCACCTTGCCCACGCCAATACCGGTTTCGCGCAACTCCGAATTTGTGCAGCCGACCAGCCCCGCAAGGCTTGCCAATAATATAAACATCCTCAAGTCGCTGCTCCATCTGTATACACGCTAACCTAGCGGGGATTCCCAACTTGCGTTCGCTCCACTCACTGTTGCGCAGGTCAAGACGGCTATCAAGCTAAAGTTCGCCCCTGCGGGTCGGACGGCACCACCTTCGCGGCGCGTAGCCGCTTGCCCCGTCACCCAAGATGCCATAGTGGATAGTCCATGCAGACCTGCGACTACTTGGTGATCGGTGCCGGCATTGCGGGCGCGTCGGCCGCCTACGAGCTGGCCGCCACCGGCCGTGTCATCGTGCTGGAGCGCGAGGAGGCGCCAGGCTATCATACCACCGGGCGCTCCGCAGCGCAGTTCATCGAGACCTACGGCAACAGCGTCATCTTTGGCCTGACCCGATCCAGCAGAGGCTTTTTCGAAGCCCCGCCCGAGGGCTTTTGCGAGCACCCGCTGCTCTCGCTCCGCCCGGTGATCTATATCGCCCGCGACGATCAGCTGGAGGCGCTCCGGCAGTTCGAGGAGGAGGCGCGCGAACGCACCCCGGCGATCGCTCGCCTCACCCCTCGCGAGATCGCCGAGCGCGTGCCGATTCTGCGCGACGACTACCTGTCCGCCGGGCTCGTCGACGAGGAATCGAGCGACATCGACGTCCATGCCCTGCACCAAGGCTACCTCAAGGGCTTGAAGCGCCTGGGCGGCGCGGTCGTACCGCGCGCCGAGGTCTCGGCGCTGACGCGCAAGGCCGGCCTCTGGGAAGCGGAGACCAGCGCCGGCCGCTTCTGCGCACCGCTTCTGGTCAATGCGGCCGGTGCCTGGGCCGACGTCGTCGGCGCGCTTGCCGGCGCCCGATCCATCGGGCTGGTACCGAAACGCCGGACCGCGATTACCTTCGATGGGCCCGAGGGCGTCGATTGCCAGGGCTGGGCCCTGGTCGGCGACGTCGGCGAGCAGTTCTACTTCAAGCCGGAGTCCGGCCGGCTTCTCGCCTCGCCGGCGGACGAGACGCCGATGCCGCCCTGCGACGTGCAGCCGGAAGAGCTGGACGTGGCGATCGTCGTCGACCGCATCGAGCGGGCAACGACGCTCAAGGTGCGGACAATCGCGCACAAGTGGGCCGGCTTGCGCAGCTTTGTCGCCGACAAGTCCCTGGTGATCGGCTTCGACGAGAGGCTGGAGGGCTTCTTCTGGCTGGCCGGGCAAGGCGGCTACGGCATTCAGACAGCGCCGGCGGCGGCCAAAACCGCCGCCAGCCTGATCACCGCGGGCACTTTGCCGAGCGCGGTCGCGGATCTGGGCGTCCGGCCCCAATCGCTCGCGCCCTCCCGCCTAGACTGAGTGAGATCTCGCTACACGCTCTGCAGCATCCAGTCTCTCACCGCCGCCGTCGCCTCGTCGCCAAGCGCTGCCGGCCGATAGCTCAAGAAGTAGGCCTCTCCCGGATCGACGCTGGCCTCGAAGGGCTTGACCAGGCGACCGCTGGCCAACTCGTCCTGAACGAAGGAGAGAACGCCGAGGGCCACGCCTCGCCCAGCCAAGGCAGCCTGGAGCAAGACATTGGCATCCTCGAAGACGGTCCCCGGCAGTTCCGACGCCGCACCTTGGCCCTGTGTCTCGAGCCACTGGCGCCAGCCGCCCGTGTCGCGGTGGTGCAGCAGTGGAAGCGACAGCAGATCCCCGGGCGCTTTGAAAGGGCCGGCCGTCCTAGACAACGCCCCCGCCAGAACCGGGGCCACCTGGATTCTCAGTAGAGGCTCACTCACGATCTCGGGCCAGTCGCCTTTCCCCCAGGCCACGGCCAGATCGAAATGCGCCATCTGCTGCCAGACGGGCAAGGGAGAGTGATGAACCCGGAGGTCTATGCCCGGGTGGCGTTCCCAGAAATCTGCCAGGCGCGGGACCAGCCAGCGCGCGGAGAAGATCGGTCCCGCGCCCAGTGTCACCCGACGCCGGTTCGGGCTGTCGCAAAGCCTGGCGTAGGCAGTCCGCATGCTGTCGAAAGCGGGACCGACGGCCGCCGCAAAGTTCTGCCCCTCGACGGTGAGCTCGACCCGTCGCGTATGGCGCTTGAAGAGCGCATGACCGGAGAGGCGCTCCAGCTGCTTGATCTGATGGCTGATGGCTGTGGGTGTCAGGCCAAGCTCTATCGACGCCTCCTTGAAGCTCTGATGCCGCGCCGCCGCCTCGAAGGCGCGCAAGGCAGCGAAAGGGGGAAGGCGGTTCATGGCTGAACCATAGATGAACCCACTTCAGTAATAAAGCGAGAGGAACTCGTTTGTCGCCGGTGGTTCAGCGTCATAGTCTCAGTCCAGATGAACTGGATCGACCTGAGGTCTTGGCTGTGAGCGCAGAGCCTGCCAGCATCACGACAAGGCGACGCCGCCGTGGACGAGAGTCCCACAGCGCCCACGAAGAGACGGAGGCGACGCCCGCCCTATGGCCGGGCGTCAAAGGTGGGCGCTACAAGCCCCTTTCGGATAGTGAAGAGGCCGCGGTCGCAGAGGCCGCCCTGCATCTCCTGGAGACACTTGGGCTGAGCCAAGCCATTCCCTCCATGGTGGAGAGAGTCGTCGCACACGGCGGCCAGCTGACCGACGAGGGGCGCCTCCTTTTCCCGCGTGCTCTGGTGCTGGACTCTATCCAAGGAGCCAAACGCAAAGTCGTCCTCCATGGCCGGCGCCCCGGGCTGGAAATCGCGCTAGGCGGCAGAGGGGTGCACGCCAGCTCCGGTGGCGCCTCGCCCGGCATTCTCGATCTCGAGAGCGGCCGCTATCGCGACGCCACCACGAAGGACCTCTACGACGCCGCCCGGCTGGTCGACGCCTTGGAGCATATTCACCACTTCAGCCGATCCCTCGTGGCACGCGATGCGCCGACGCCTTTGGCGCTCGATTTAAACACGGCCTATGCCTGCCTGGCGGGCACGGCAAAGCCGGTCAGCCTCAGCCTGTCGGATCCAGGTCACGTAGCCCCTCTCGCCCAGATCTGCTACGCGCTCGCGGGGAGCGAGGCGGCCTTTCGGGCAAAGCCCTTCCTCACCGTCATGGTGTGCCACGTCGTACCGCCCATGCGCTTCGCCGAAGAGGCCTGCGCAACCCTTGAAGCGGCTGTCCTGGCCGGCTTCCCGGTGCAGATCATCTCGGCCGGTCAAGCGGGCGCCACCAGTCCGGCAACGATTGCCGGATCTCTGGTCCAGGCGATTGCGGAGACCTTGGCCGGCCTGGTCTTCGCCCGCTTGGTCGACCCGCGGGCAAACGTCATTTTCGCGCCCAAGCCGCTGGTCGCCGATCTGCGCACGGGCGCCATGTGCGGCGGCGGCGGCGAGCAGGCCGTCCTGATGGCGGCAGCGGCACAGATGGGGCGCTACTACGACCTGCCGACCAGCGCGATCGCCGGGATCACCGACGCCAAGACCGCCGATGCCCAGCATGGTTACGAGAAGAGCCTCTCGGTCGGCTTGGCCGCACACGCCGGAGCCAATCTCATCACCCAGGCTTGCGGCATGCAGGCCAGCCTGCTGGGGGTTTCGCTGGAGGCCTACGTCGTCGACAACGACATGCTGGGCGCCATCCTGCGCTCGGTCCGCGGCGTCGAGGCAACGCAGGAGAACCTGGCGGTCGACGTCATCGCAGAGGTCTGCCGCGGCGAAGGCCATTACCTGGGCCATCTGCAAACCCTTGAGCGCATGAAGCGCGACTATGTCTATCCCGATGTCGCCGACCGAAGCAGCCCGGCCGACTGGGAAGCGGCCGGGGCCCAGGATATGCGCGCCCGCGCCAAGACCCGCACCTCGGAGATCTTGGCCGAACACTTTCCCGACCACCTGAGCGACGCGCAGGACCGCGCCCTCAGGCGGCGCTATGATGTGCTACTCTCGCGCCGCGACATCGGAAGAGATCCGTGAGCCCGCGCTTTCCCAACCTCTTCTCGGAAATCGCGCTGGGCGGCTGCGTCATTCCCAATCGCATCGTGTCCACCGGCCACCACACCTACCTCTCCGACGGCGTCCCGGACGAGCGCCTGATCGCCTATCACGAGGCACGCGCCAAAGGGGGCGTGGGCCTGATCGTCTCGGAGATCGTCGCGGTGCACGAGACCGCAGGCTTCTCGCGCGACCTTCTGAAAGCTGCGAGCCCCGATGTCGTCCCGGCCTATCGACGGCTGGTGGAGGCCTGCCATCACCACGGCACCCGACTCTTCGCCCAGCTCTTTCACCCCGGCCGCGAGATCCTCTCGGCCTGGAGCGGCATGCTGCCGGTAGCCTGGGCTCCCTCGGCCGTCCCCAACGAGCGCTTCCACATCATGCCGAAACCGCTCACCCCCGTCCTGATCCGCGACATCCTCGCCGGTTATGGCCGGGCCGCCGGCATTCTAGCCGAGGCCGGCTTCGACGGGGTCGAGATCGTCGCCAGCCACGGCTACCTGCCGGCGCAGTTCCTGAACTCCCGCCTCAATCTCCGCGACGACGACTACGGCGGGGACGCGGCACGGCGGTTGCGCTTTCTGGCCGACGCGATCGCTGCGGTCAGGCGCGCCGCGCCCGGGCTTGCGCTCGGCTTGCGCATCTCCGGCAGCGAGATGGACGGCGAGGGGCTGAGCGAGCAAGACGTGCTGGCCGCTTGCCAGGCCATAAAGGACCAGACCGACTACATCAGCGTGGTCGCCGGCACCTCGGCCAGCCTTGGCGGCTCGGTGCACATCGTCCCGCCGATGGGCCTTTCGCACGGCTATGTGGCGCCCTTTGCCCAGGCCATCAGGGCGGCGACCGGCAAGCCCGTGATCGTCACCGGCAGGATCAACCAGCCGCAGATCGCCGAGCAGATCATCGCCGAAGGCAAGGCCGACCTCTGCGGCATGACCCGAGCGCTGATCTGTGACCCCGGCATGGCCGGCAAAGCCAGAGACGGCCGATTGGACGACATCCGGGCCTGCATCGGCTGCAACCAGGCTTGCATCGGCCGCGCCCACAAGGGCCTGTCGATTTCTTGCATCCAGCATCCCGAGAGTGGGCGCGAGCTGGAGTTCGCCCACCCGCCGCCGGTTGGCAGGCGCAAGCGCATCCTCGTCGCAGGCGGCGGACCGGCCGGCTTGAAGGCCGCGGCGGTTGCTGCCGAGCGCGGACACGAGGTCACGCTCTTCGAACGCGACGGTAACCTGGGCGGGCAAGCCCGCCTGGCCCAACGCCTACCCGGTCGCGAGGAATTCGGCGGCATCATCACGAACCTCGAAGGCGAAGCGCGACGTGCCGGCGCCCAAGTGGTCACCAAGGCCGCCCTGAGCGCTGAGGTGGTACGAGACAAGCAGCCCGATGCAGTCATCATCGCGACGGGAGCACGGCCCTATCTGCCGCAGCTCGAAGGCCTTGAGAACGCACATGCGGTCACCGCCTGGGGCGTACTGCAGGATCAGGCCAATGTCGGCGCCTCGGTGGTGATCGCCGACTGGCGTGCCGATTGGATCGGCCTGGGCTTGGCGGAGCGGCTGGCGACTGCGGGATCGGCCGTCAGCCTCTTCGTGAATGCGGCGATGGCCGGCGAGGCGCTGCAGATCTACACCCGAAACCACTATCTGGGCCGGCTGCATCGGCTGGGCGTCACCATCAGGACCCATGCGCGCCTCTTCGGCAGCGACGGCAGCAGCGTCTTCTTCCAGGACACGCTGACCGAAGAGGCGATCGTGCTGGACGAGGTCGACACCTTGGTGCTGGCACTCGGCCATCAGGCCGATGATCGTCTGGAGGCGAGCTTGCCGATCTTGGCTGCCCGCTGCACACGATCGGAGACTGCGTTACCCCCCGAACCGCGGAAGAAGCTGTTTTCGAGGGTCTACGTGTAGGATGGACGATTTGACGGCAGGCGAAAAAGTCATCGGCGGCGAGGCCGTCTATCGGGTCTTGCGCGACCAAGGCGTCGAGACCCTGTTCGGTCTCTTGGGCGGCTCGATGCTCGAACTCTTCGACGCCCTCCTGGCCGGCGGCGAGATCGCATACGTCGGCGCCAGAGATGAGCGTGCGGCCGGCCATATGGCCGATGCCTACGCCCGGATCACCGGCGGCCCCGGCATTGTGCTGGGGGCCCAGGCAGGCCCAGGCGTCACCAACTTGGTGACCGCTGTCGCCGAAGCCCACCTGGCTTATTCGCCCCTGGTCGCCATAGCCGGAGCGGTCAGTCGGCGCGATCTCGGCAAGGACACCTTCCAGGAGCTGGATCAAGTCGCCCTTTTCCACCCCATTGCCAAGCGCTCGATGCTGGTGACGGATCCGGACCGGCTGGCCGAGATGCTGCGCGACGCGATCAGACTGGCGATGAGCGGCCGGCGTGGGCCGGTCGTCCTGCATGTCCCCCGAGACCTCTTCTCAGCCGACGTTGAGGCACCTCCTCCGGGTCCCGTGATGCTGGCCAAGGCCGGTCCGCCACCGGCCGAGGACATCGCCTCGATCGTCCAGATGATGGGACAGGCCAAGGCACCGGTCATCGTCGCCGGCGGCGGGCTCAAGTGGTCGAGGGGGTCCAAGGCGCTTGCGCGTTTGGCGGAGGCACTGGAGATCCCGGTGGTCGCGTCGACCGGCCATGCCGACGTGATGCCCACCGGCCATCCCCTCTTCGCAGGACAGGGCGGTCCGCGGGGCAATCCCGTCGCCAGCAGCCTCACGCGGGACGCGGACTTCCTGCTGGTGCTGGGTGCGCGCCTGGCTTTCAACTCGACCTTCTTCAGCCACGACTACATCTCCGCCACCGCCAAGATCGTGCAGGTCGACGTCGAAGCTGCCGCCGTCGGTCGCTACTTTCCCGTAGCTCTGGGCTTGCAGGCCGACGCTTGCGAGACGGCGCGCGCATTGATCAAGGAGGTGCAGCGCCAAGGACTGTCCGGAGCCGGCTGGGCTGAGTGGCGCAATGCATTCCAGGCGCAGTGGCAAGACCTTCTGGCCCTCCGCAAGGCCGAAGCGGAGACCACCTCCCACCCCCTCCATCCGCGCCGCGCACTGGCGGAGATCCGGGAAGCCTTGCCTCAAGACGCCATCGTCACGCTCGACACCGGAAACGCCTGCCTGCAGGCAGCCGACCGGCTGGCCCACCACCGCTGTCCGGGCCTGATAACACCGCTGGACTTCGGATTGGTCGGTTTTGGATATGCCGCCGCTCTCGGCGCGCAGGCAGCCGCGCCAGAGCGGCCGGTCGTAGCGGTTCTGGGCGACGGTGGCTTCGGCTTCACCATGACCGAGATCACCACGGCCGTGCGCCACGACCTGCCGGTGGTCGCCGTAGTCCTGGACAACGGCGCCTGGGGGGCGGAGAAGGCCTACCAGATGGAGTACTTCGGCGGCCGACTGCTTGGCGCCGAGATAGACAGCCCGCCCTACGACGAAGTGGCTCGGCTCTGCGGCGCGCGTGGCTATGCCGTGGAGGAGCCGGGGCAACTCCCCTCTGCGCTCGACGAAGCGCTAGAGAACCGGCGACCGGCGGTGATCCACGTCAAGATTGATCCAACTGCCTTGAGCGCCTTGCGGAAAGACCTCTTCTCGAGAGAGAAATCGTGATGGCGGCCTGACGAGGAACGCCTCGAGCGACCTGCTCGAGGCGCACCACTCCGCCCTGCGGCAGTGCTCCTTCGCCGCCTACTCCTGCCGCATCACACGGCCTGGGAGCGAAAGATCACCAGAGGCCACATCATGAACACCGACAACGCAGAGCAGCGGCGCCTCGCCTGTCGGATTGACCTGCAGCGCCGCCGTCACGGCGTCGAAAGCAAGGCTTTGGGTGTCACCGACGGGTACCGTGATCCGAACCTGACGGCCATTGAGCAGCGGGCTCATCCCTGGACTATCGAGGGCGATCGGAAAGTATGGCGCGGTCGGCGGAAGGAGATCCACGCCTGGTGAGACGTCTCTAACCTTGAGGCCGGCCGCACAGGCCTGATCTTCGACCAGAACCACCCAATGAGAGTGCCAATCGGCACCGTCGTTGCCGGGATCGCCGTCCTGATCTTCATCGAAAAGCGGTGTGTCGTCGAAATCCGGGTGCGCGGTGATGGCGAGCGCGAGGATGCCGGAGCCGGCATCGAACCCAACCCGCGAAGGGTCCAAGGCGGTCGGCCAAACATAGGCAGCAACGCCGGAACCTAGAATATTGCCGATGGGTTCGGGCTTCTCGCTTCCGATCATCCCCACGACCTCCATGGCGAAGGTGGTCAAGCGACCGTCCGTCGTGGCCGCCGCCGAAGTTATGTCGAAAGCTGCCTCGCTATCCGGGTCGGCGTCGCTCAGGATGTCATGCGCGAAAGCCGGCTGCGCAGTGCCCACCAACAAGGCGGCCGTCATGATCAGGTGTTTCATAGGCTGGCTCCTTTAGTATCGACTCGATACTTTCGATATAATCAGTGAACCTGCCCCTTGCAAGACTCGTATTGACTCGATACCATTTTGCCGCAATGACGCCTCATGACCCAGCCCAATTGATCGAACGCCTGACGCGCGTGCTGCAGAACGAGGCCCATGCCGGGGGGCTGAAGCCGACCCAGTGGGAGGCGCTGCGCTATCTGGCGCGGGCCAACCGCTTTTCGCGGACGCCGTCAGCGCTGACCGCTTACCTGGGCACCACCAAGGGCACCGTGTCCCAGACCGTGATGGCCCTGGAGCGAAAGGGCCTGATTACGAAGGTGAGCGCCCCCTCGGACAGACGTCAGGTGGACCTGGCTTTGACGGCCGCGGGCCGATCGCTCCTGGAGGAGGATCCATACGAGCACCTCTCGCAATCCTGGGCCCAGCTTGACGGGCAAGCTCAGGAACAGCTCTCCGAGAGCTTGGCGCTGCTCCTGCAGGAGATGCTGCGCCGGCGCAAGGGACGCCCATTCGGCGTTTGTCGGAGTTGCAAATTCTTCCGCGCGAACGCCGAGGGCAATGGCCGTCACCGCTGTGCCCTCTTGAACCAAGCCTTGACGGAGGCAGACAGCGCATTGATCTGCGTCGAGCAAGAGCCGGCGGGATAGAGGCTGATCGGCTTGGAGAAGGCTATTCCCTATTCGCCGTCGGTGAGGCCGAGGTGAGCCAATGCAGCACGCACTTGGCGTTTCTGTTCGAGGGTGGCCGGCGATGTCGGCGGTCTTGCGTAACCCGCTTCCACGCCCTGGAGCTGTTGCGCGTACTTGCAGAGCGAAGGCATGTTATCCACGCCGATGGCATCCCAAAGCGGCATCAAGCGCTCATGAAGGTCACGCGCCCTTTCCCAATCGTGATCGATGACCGCGTTCCACAACCTGACGGAGGGGCCAGGCGCAGCAGTCAGTATGGCCGCGATGGCCCCCTTGGCGCCCAGTTGATAGGAGGGATAAAGCAACGCGTCGACGGCACTGAAAATCAGGTTCTCAGGCTTCGCACGCCGCACCAGGTCGGCAAAGAGCTTCATATCCCCGGCACTCTGTTTGACACCGAGAACGCCCGGCACGTCCTCCATAAGGCGCAACAGCAAGTCCGGTGAAAGATAGCACCAGGGAACGACGTTGTAGATCAGGATAGGCAGGTCGCATCCAGCGTGGATTTCCCGAAAGTGCCTGACCATGGCATCGTCGTCCGGCCTGAAGAGATAGGACGGGGGAGTAACCTGCAGCGCGGCAATGCCAAGGTCTTTCACCAGTTTCCCTCGCGCCACCACCTCTGCCGTGGAGTTCGCAATGATTCCCGCCACAAGCGGCACCCTGCCGCCGACGGCTTCAGCAGTTTTCTCCAGCAGGCCGCGGTACTCGTCGCGGTCCAGCGCATGGCCTTCGCCGGTGCTGCCGCCCGCAGCCAATCCGTGAACCCCATTTTCAATGAGCCAGTCAACTTGTGCGGGGACCAATGAAAGATCGAGGGCGCCGCTTTCCATAAACGGCGTCGTAAAGGGGGCGATAACGCCTCTCAATCCAGTCATACGAAATCTCCTATAGAACTAAGCCGCTCCGCGCCAGTAGGTGCCAGCCTGGGAGTTCGCGGTGTGGCAATTCCACTGCTCCCCCGACTCCTACCGTCAAAACTGGCCCGCCTTGTAAGCCATCTTTGACCCATTCTGGTCCTCGCCGCGGCCTCGGATGTTCGAACGCTCGGTGAGAGTACTGGACTTATTCGTCAGATGGTTCCGGCCCAGCGGAGCATTCCACGGGGCTTGGCATCACTATTTGGCGAAGCCGGGCGGTCATGTTCGCCGCTGGTGCCTGCTTTGGCGCGGGGATGGGCCCCCGGCCAGCCATGAGGGCTATCGCGTAGGCGACGATCAGGACCTGGACTGCCGCAAGGTAGTGAAAATAGCTTGATGGCCCCCAGGCCTCCATCGTCTCGGTGGAAAGGATCGGCCCCAACATCATACCGACGCCAAAAACGATGAAAAAGGTGGTTCCACAGCCGACCATCTCGTCCGGCTCCAGCTTGTCGTTGGTGATGGCCGAACCAATAGCGTAAATCGACAGAGCAAGACCGGAGAAGAGACCGGTCAATCCGAAGATGAGGGTCTCAAGGTCGACCGGCGTTGCGGCTAGGAGAAAGGCGACGAGCGCGGCCAGCCCGGCGACCGCGATCATGATCATGACCTTGGAGCGATTGTAACGGTCGGCGAGAAGGCCGACGGGCCACATGAAAACCAGGCTGCCGAGATAAATGACTGCCATGAAGACCGATACCTCGGCGGTGGTGAACCCCGATTTGTCGGCAAAGATCGGACCCGCTCCGGTTAAGGCCCCTTCGGCCAGACCGCACAGAAAGGCAGCGCCCACGCCGAGCGGGGCTTTGCGGAACAGCGCAAGAACGCCGAGCCACTTGGGCGTTTGAAAGGCCGGGGCCGGGCGCGCGCTGAGCAGGATCGGCACGATCCCGAATGAGATCAGCACGGAGGCCAGGATGAAGAGGTCGAAGCCTCGCGGATCGCTCAGGTTCAACAGCAGAGCACCCCCTCCTAGCCCGAGATACAAGAGCATCAGGTAAAGGTTCATGACCTTGCCGCGGACGTCATTTGTGCTCCTTTGGTTCAGCCAGACCTCGGTGACGATGTAGATAGTGGCAAAGCAAAAGCCGCTCGCGAACCGCAGTAGGAACCAGACGACCGGGTCCACGAGGGCGGCGAAAAGCAGCGCTGTGCCGGAGGCAATCGAAGCGACCGCCGCGAACACCTTGGCATGCCCGACTTTGCGGATCATCCGTGGCGTCATCAGCGCGCCTAGCAGGTAGCCGGCGAAGTAGCTGGCCATGATGAGGCCGGTGTTCGAGTTGTCGAACCCCTCGTCGAAGGCCCGCAAAGCCAGAAGCGGCCCTTGAAGGCCGGTACTCAAGTTCGCAAAGACAAACCCGAAGAAGAGCGCCCAAGTTGCGAAAAGAACCGACCTCATACGCCTTCGGCCCCGACACGAGAGTCCAGTATCGTCCGCGCCAAGAGATGCCGACAAGACGGCATGGCGCCCTACTCCCGCAGCATAGCGCCTAGGCGAATGGAGCGCTAACGAATCGAATGACGGCTGTTGGCTATTCCCGGATGTCCGAGAACGTCTGGTCTCGCGGTGAGTTTACCCCAGTAAGCGGACCGTCGGGCCAAGGACACCAGTCTATCGCATCCTCTAGTCGCTCCCTACTCGTCGGTCGGGAGACGTCGTCTCCTCTCTTGATCATCACCGAGTGATCGTTAAGGAGCGAGATGACCCCGTTGCGCCAAAAGATGATCAAGGACATGACCGCACGCGGCCTTGGCAGAGACCAGAGCGCATCCATTCAGTTCCCAAGTGGCACCACCGAGCCGGCGGCTCAGCCCAAGAAGCCTTATGCGCTGCTGCGCAGCACATGAGGCCCCTCTCATTCCGTATTGTGGACTGCTTCGTACATTTCTCCGGACTGTGCAGGAAAGCTCTCATATTTTTGTAGGATCAGGAAGTAAGAGTGACCGTTCTTCCAAAACATGGACCTCCTGTGCATCGGCATGGCATTGCGTCAGAAGAATTCTTGGGCGCTGGATTGCTTCGCATCGGCGTCGCTGCTTCTGATTTATGAGGACACACCCTGGTCCTCTCGCGCTTCACCCAGGGAGGCGTCGGCCGTGCTCTTCGCTCGATCGCGTTGTGCATCCAGGATCTTACGGATCTCTATCAGCGGCCCGATCAAGCTCTCCACCTCCTCTCTGTCGACCAAGGCAGCCAAGGCGGCGATGTCCTCATCCAGCGCCTCAATCGCGCCGTCGCGGAAGCGTCGCCCTGCCTCGGTAATCCAGACGCGCTTGCTGCGGCCGTCTTGCGGGTTGGGCCGGACGGAGATCAAACCCTGGCTCTCCAGGCCCGAGAGCGTATGGGTCATGGTCGTCTTCGGTACTTGGAAGGCGCGGGCCAACTCCAAGGGTGTGCGACCATCCTCAACCCGGATCAGATGGTTAAGGACGGAGAAGTGCGGCGTGATGAGCCCCCCGGGAAGGCGGGCATCCATCATCGCGCGGCTCAGCTGCGCGATGATGCCAATCTCGTTGAAGAGGCGGAAGTAGAGCAGTCGGGTGTCGCTATCCATGCAAGATTCGGCTTTCCAAGGGCCAGCGCGGCGATTCCTGGACCTGCGGCCCGAAGCCGAGCCGGCCCAGCATTTGCACCCTCTCCCCCGGTTGGGCCAATAGCTCATGGGCGCGGTCGTAGTGCGGTGCCATCTCGGGAAACTCCTGCAATGCTTGGCTCACCGGATGGAGGGCAAGGCCGAGCGCGGTCGTGGTGAGGTTCAGCCGGAGCCAGCGGCGGCCTGCTTCGATCTGATCGGCCCGCCTGTTGCCGGGCGTATTCAGCACGGCATAGGCGGGCGTGGCCATCAGCATCTCGTTATAGATCCGCACCCCTTCCTGGAAGCCGGTCGAGGTAGGGTCGAGCTGCGACTCGCGTGTCAGCATCCCTAGCAGCATCATCGATTCGAGCATCGGTCCGCCCAAGTCGATACCGTCCGGATTGGCATTGATCTCCGCCTTGCCGAAGCGCATGAGGTCCACGCTCTCCTTATAGGTGCGCGGCGTCAAGACCTCGGCCTCCCAGGCAGCCCAGGTGAGATCGCGGATCTCCGCAACCCGCGCCGGCGCCAAGACGATCTCGGCGAAGGGCGCCAGTTCCTTGGCGAGGTCTTCCGGGACGGCCCGATCTTCGAAGGGCTCTTTGCAAGAGCGACGGGTGAGCACCTGGTCGAAAAGCGGGTCTGGTTCGGCCCCCTTGGTGAAGGTCGCCACCGCCACCGGCCCGGTCTCGCCCTCCGGAAAGAGCCGGAGATCGACGCGATGGCCGCTGTCGGTGGCGGCAATCGTCAAGAGCTCGAGGAAGCACCCGAGGCCGATCGTCAGCTGCCGTTGAAAGGGATCCGTCTCAGGCAGATCGCGCTCCGAGTCGCGATAGAGCACGACCTTGTCCGGTTCCCTCACGTCCACCAGCCAGGGCTGACGGTTGTGCGGGTTGGGGGCCAGGATCGCGTAGGAGAGCGCACGCAGCCTCGGTTCCTCGTGGTGGCCTGCCATTTGCCAGGGCTCCAGCGCGCTTGCGGGCTTGCGCGTAGCCAGAAAGACCCCGGCCGCGGAGCCTGCCGCAAGGAGCGTTCCACCGCCTATCAGTGCCAATGTCTTTCGCCGTGTGAGGGGCATGCCTTGACCTCCCGCTTCATGATTTAAGTACGATATCGCACTATATAGTACGACATCGTACTGCGTCAAGGCACCGGTCACTGGAAGGCCGCACGAGCAGCCTCCCCCCTGAGAGAACTGAGGCCAGCTGGTCTAGAAGTCGATCACGCAGCGAAGAACCTTGCCGTCCTTCATCGCCTTGAAGCCCTCGTTGATCTCGTCCAGCGTGATGCGTTCGGAAATCCAGTCGTCGAGATGCAAGCGGCCCTGCATGTAGAGTTCGATCAGTCGCGGCATGTCGATGCGGAAACGGTTGGAGCCCATCGAAGAGCCCTGGATCTTTCGTTCGCGCAGAAAATCATAGCCATGCAGCTCGATCTTCACGCCATAGGGCACCATGCCGACGATGGTGGCGGTGCCGCCGAAGGTCAGCATGCGGAAGGCCTGCTCGGCGGTCTCCTTCAGACCGAGACACTCGATTGCGTGATGCACACCGCCGTCCGTCATCTCTTTGATCTGCTCGACGGGATCGCCCTCGGCTGGATTGATCAGATCCGTGGCTCCCAGCTTGGCGGCCTGCTGCAGCTTTACCGGATTGGTGTCGACGGCGAAGATACGTCCGGCGCCGGCGATGTAGGCGCCATTGACCGCCGCCATGCCGACCCCGCCGCAGCCGATGATCGCGACGCTCTCGCCCGGCGCCACCTTCGCCGTGTTCGCGACCGCGCCGAAGCCGGTCATGATCGCGCATCCGATCAGTGCGGCACGATCGAGCGGCATGTCCTTGCGAATCTTCACGATGGCGTTCTCGTGTACCAGCATCTGCTCGGCAAAAGAGGAGAGGTTGAGGAAGCTGTGCAGCTGATCCGGCTTCTCCCACTCCAGCCGCCGCGCCGCGCCCGGCAGCATTTTCACGTCGGTGTCGTTGCAGAGCGCCGGGCGGCCGCTGTTGCAGAACTCGCAGGTACCGCAGAAGACGGAGAGGCAGGTGATGACATGATCGCCGGGCTCGACGTAACGCACTTCCGAGCCGACCGCCTCGACGATTCCCGCCGACTCATGGCCCAGCACCGCCGGCAAGGGATGGGGATAGAGGCCTTCCATAAAATGCAGGTCCGAATGGCAGAGGCCAGCGACCGCGGTTCTTATCAAGACCTCATGCGGGCCTGGTTTCTTGGTCTCGACATCCTCAATCACCAGCGGCGTGTTGACTTCGTGAAGTACGGCAGCCTTCATTCCTGACCCTCCCATTCATGTGAAACGACCCTAGGGTGCGTAGCGGCGATTTTCTAGGCTTCTATTCGGCCCCTTGGTCGCGAAACCGCTCGCGCCCGCGTCCTCCCCCCGCCATCGCCCTACGAGACTCTGCTGGAGAGACACCCGCAAACGTCAAGGGGTCATGGAGGCGCTTCGGAGCCCCCTTCGCACCCAATCAAGTGACATCCATCCCAAAACCACCACAATTTCAGTTACGCTGGTCTCTCTGACGGTCGGGAGGGACGCATCCGTGAACTGGCAACTGAGTGCAGGGACCGGACTTCAGGCAAGACTTCAGGCCTCTCAGGGTAATGACCGACTTCCTTAGGTCGTGCTTGCCACCCTACTGTTAGGGAACCCGCAAAGGTCTGGCCCTGTGCTTCCACTGAGGAGGACCAGGCGATGGCCATCATTTTCGGAACGTCACTATCCGAGACAATCTACAGCAGCAATCTGGCAGACACGGTCTATGCGCTTACGGGCTATGACGTCGTGCAGGGGCGCCTGGGCAACGACGTCTTGTTTGGCGATGCCGGTAACGACAGCCTCTATGGCGGGACCGGGGTAGATTTCTTGCGCGGGAGCCTCGGCGACGACAGGTTGTCAGGCGGGTCTGGAGCCGATGTCATTTACGGATATGAAGGAGATGACACCGGCTTTGGCGGCGAAGGCGTCGACTACCTCTACGGCAGCAGTGGATCCGACACCTTCCGGGGTGGCGACGATGCAGACACCCTCTTAGGCAACGCCGATGCCGATACCTTGCTTGGCCAGAACGGCACGGACACCTTGAACGGCGAGAACGGCGTCGATGTGTTGCGCGGAGGCGGTAAGCAGCGACTTCCTCTTTGGTGATGGTGGCAACGACAACATCTATGGACAGGGTGGAAACGATACCGCCTTTGGCGGCACTTTCGTCGATTTCATGGTCGGTGGCGGAGGCGCCGATGCCTTGTTTGGAGGCAATGGGAACGACACCATTCAAGGCAACAACGGCGCCGACGTTCTCTTGGGCCTTGACAATGACGACAGCATTACTGGCGGCGGCGGCGTCGACACCATCTTCGGAGGCTTTGTCGGCTCCGATATCATTCGCGGTCAAAATGGCAACGACTTCCTCTACAGCGACGACGGGGACGACAGCGCCTTCGGCGGCGCCGACCAGGACAGACTCCTTGGGGCCTTCGGCCACGATCGCCTCTATGGCGATGGCGATCGCGATTCGCTCTATGGCGGTGATGGTGAGGATGAGATCTTCGGCGGCCAAGGTGACGATACTATCACAGGCGGTACCGGAACGGACGAACTCACCGGTGGCATCGGTCAGGATACCTTCAGCTTCCTCTATCCCGGCAGCGGGCTGGAGGCCACCATCACCGACTTCGCCTCCAACGTCACCGCCGCAGGCTCGGCCGATCTCATCGAGCTTGATGTCGCGGGTGCGAGCGGTGCCTGGATCGGCAGTGCTGTCTTCAGCGGGACCATACCGGAAGCTCGCTTCGATCCGACCGGCGAGGTGGTCCAGGTGGATTCCGACGGGGACGGCTCGGCCGACTTCGATATCAGCCTCACCGGCTTCACCGCCGCAGATCAGCTGACCTCGACGGACTTCCTCTTCGTGTAACAGCGGCCGCGGGTGAGCACGGTGTGGAGGGCCAGACACGCCTTGGCCCTCCACACATGCAACTGCGAGGTGACTGCAGGGCAAGGGGGCGCGGCAGTGGACCTGAAACGAAAGAATATTCTTTGGCCGTTGTCGTTTTGATCCGTTTTTGACCTGATTTTTGACCCTGCTTTGACCCCCGCCCCTCATTTATGCGTTGCAACATCGCGAAAGTCGGAACGACCGCGGCAGCGAAATCGGCGATCCGACGACAAGCGTCGTAGCGCATGGCTGCTCACGCAGCAAAGCGCGATCGGCTTGTCTTGCCGTCCCCGCTGGGTCGATTGCTGGCCTTCTCGGCGCTCTTGGAAGGAGGACGGAGCATGGCGACAATTATCGGAGATCCCGTAACCGAAACCCTTTTCGGCGGCAACTTGGGCGACATCGTTCGTGCCTACTCCGGCGACGACCAGGTTGCCGGGCGAGAGGGCGACGACACCCTACTCAGCGGCAGCGGCAGCGATAGGATGTTAGGCAATTCGGGGAATGACTGGATTTTCGGTACTGTCGGAGATGACATTCTGTTCGGTGGCTCCGGCATCGACAACCTCTTCGCGGGTTCCGGCGCGGATTACAGCGTTCGGCGGTGATGGCGACGACCTCGTCGGCGGTCACAGTGGCGCGGACCTCCTCAGGGGGGGCGACGGCGCCGATATCGGTGCAGGCTACGCGGGAGACGACATCCTTCTCGGGCAAGGCGGCATCGACCTTCTCTTTGGTAACGAAGGCGACGATAGGCTACGCGGCGGTGCAGATGGCGACTACCTCCATGGAAACGAGGGCGAAGACAGCATCTTCGGCCAAGCCGGGGACGATCAGGCCTTCGGGGGGACTGGGCACGACCTGGTGGGCGGAGGCGGTGGCGTCGACACGCTCTATGGCGGCAGCGGTGCCGACGACCTGCAAGGCAATGCCGGCAAGGACTCGCTCTACGGCGGCGCGGAGGCCGATGGCATCCGCGGCGGTGACGGCGCCGACGAGCTGAGCGGTGACTCCGGCGACGATATCCTGCGCGGCCAGAACGGCGACGATTTCCTCGACGGTGCCTATCAGAACGACAGCCTCTACGGCGGCGCTGGTGCGGACTCTTGTAATGGCGCGAATGATGCGGACCTCCTATTCGGCGATGGCGGGGACGACACCCTGGAGGGCGGCTTTGGCAGCGACACGCTTGTCGGTGGCGCCGGTGATGACTTTCTCAGAGGCCTTGCCCAAACCGACACGCTGACCGGCGGCAAAGGTCAGGACACCTTCTATTTCACACCTTATGGAGACAACCTGGATGGCGTCATCACCGACTTCACCTCCGGCCTCGTCGATCCGGTGATGGCCGATCGCATCGCCATCCGCTTTACGAGCTCCGACGGCCAGTGGATCGGGGACGCGAGCTTCAACGCCTCCTCGGCGCAGGTTCGCTTCGACGAAGCCAGCGAAAGGCTGCAGGTGGATGCCGATGGCGACGGCAGCGCCAACTTCGAGATCGCAGTTAATGGCATCACCGCAGCCAACCAGTTGACCGCAACTGACTTTCTCTTCAGTTAAGCGCTTGGGCTGCCGCTCTGCCTCTCAGCGGTAACGATAGTGTTACCTAAGAGTCGCCCCCCTCACCTGTCGTTTTGACCCGTTTTTGACCGGATTTTTGACTCTGTTTTGATCCTCGCCCCCTACCTCTCCAATGCGACCTAGCGGAAGGCCGCTGAATGGGGCGGCAGCGTCTCTCCGGCAATGGCTACCGCGGCAAGCTGTACAGGAACTGGCAGCAGAGGTGACGCGCTTCAGCACGCTCCAGCCGTCCGACAGCATTCGGGGGAAGCAATGGGCAGCCGAAAGGCCTGCGCCCTCGCCCCGGCCAAGAAGGGCTGAAACCAATCAGCCGAAGAGATGACGGGTGCAAGCCGCCGGATTGCAGCGCGTTCAGACACCTGCATTCCCGAGAGCGGCACTGCGGGCGCTAGATCGCCGACACTGAGGAGGAGGAACAGGAAATGGCAACCATCTTTGGGGATCCCTTCACCCAGGTCATTGTCGGTACCACGACTGTGGACACTATCTTCGCCAACTCCGGTGATGATCGTGTTGCCGGGCTAGCCGGCGATGACGCCGTCTATGGTGAGAGTGGGCATGACACCCTGCGCGGGCACTCTGGGGCGGATTCACTGTTCGGCGGTGTCGGCGGTGGCACGCTCATCGGTGGATCTGGTGATGATTACATCGTCGGTAGTCTAGACGACGACACCGCATTCGGCGGTGACGGCTCGGATTTGATTTTCGTTGATGGCGGCGCCAACTTCATCAAAGGCGGCCACGGCGATGACACCGCATACGCCTCTAGTGATTCCGATACTCTCCTCGGCCAAGCCGGGTCGGACAGCCTTTTCTGTGAACCCGGTGACGACGTGGCCCGCGGCGGCGCCGACGGCGACGTCATTAAGGGCCAGTCGGGCTATGACAAGCTCTACGGTCAAGGGGGAGACGACACCGTCCAAGGTGATGACGGAGACGACTTTGTCGTCGGCGGAGGCGGCCGCGACTTATTGATGGGCAATCTCGGAGACGACGAGATTCAAGGCAACAACGGCATGGACACGCTCTTCGGCGCCGAAGACAACGATGCCTTGCGGGGCGGCGGCGGAGCCGACTTCTTGCGCGGAAGCCAAGGAGAGGACCTCTTGCGGGGGCAGAACGCTGTCGATCGCCTCTATGGCGGCGATCATGTCGACACCTTGTTTGGCGGCGCCGAATCGGATACTGCCTATGGTGAGGCGGCCACCGATCGTCTCTACGGCGATGGAGGCGACGACCATCTCGTTGGCGGGGAAGAATACGACCGCATCAATGGCGGTGCCGGTGACGACTATCTGTCAGGTGGGTCAGGAACGGACGGACTGTCCGGTGGTCTTGGTCAAGACACCTTTCATTTTGCCTTTCCCGGCAGCGGGCTGGAAGCCAACATTAACGACTTCACCTCCAACGCCGCTGCCGTAGGCGACGCCGATCTCATCCAACTTCAGGTGTCGGGCGGGGACTGGGCTTTGGATTGGTGACTCCACTTTCGACGGCAGCGGGCCGCAAGCCCGCTTCGACCCGGGCAGCATGAGAGTCCATGTCGATTCCGATGGTGACGGAACCACCAACTTTGAAATCGGTGTCCTTGGCATCAGCCAGGTCGATCAGCTGACCGCGACGGACTTCCTCTTCACCTAACCTCTTAGCCACACACGGCGGACAGTACCGGAGACCTCTCGCCCGCCGTCAATAGTACACGGAGACTAAAGCAATGGCCGTGACGACTGGTCTGCCTTTCACCGAAAGGCTCTTTGGCAGCAACTTCTACGACACCATCTACGCCCTCTCAGGCGAAGACTACGTCAGAGGACGCGAGGACGATGACACGCTCTTCGGCGGCAGTGGGGGCGACTCTCTCTTTGGTGATGAGGGAAGCGATTCCCTCCTAGGCGAACTCGGCGATGACACCGGCTTTGGCGGTGACGGTAATGACTCCTTCTTCGGTGGCGATGGAGCAGATCTCTTCAGAGGAGGATCGGGCGGCGACAGCGCCGCGGGCGGCGCCTTCCATGACGTCCTCCTTGGCCAGGCTGGCCCTGATTTCCTTCGTGGTGGTGACGGTATCGACTTTCTTCGGGGCGGCGCCGATCGCGACTTCCTGAACGGCAACTCCATGGCTGACTTTCTCTACGGCCAGGGCGGTGATGACCGTCTCGATGGTGGCCGAGGCTACGACCTTCTAGTCGGCCGGTGGCGGCAAGGATTCGGTGTTCGGCGGTTCCGGTAACGACACCATTCTAGGCAACAACGGCGTCGATAGCCTCTATGGAGAGGCAGGCCTCGACGACATGCGCGGCGGGGGTAGCCGCGATTCCCTCTACGGCGGAGATGGTGTAGACGTCCTTCGCGGCCAGAACGGCAGCGATCTTCTCTTTGGCGATGGCGAAGACGACAGCATGTTCGGAGGCGCCGATGCGGATACCGGCTTCGGCGGTTCCGGCAGCGACCATATCTATGGCGATGGCGGTAACGACCTCTTCTATGGGGGCCTTGCCGATGACAGGTTGTTCGGGGGGAACGGCGCCGACAGTCTCTTCGGCGGCGCCGATAACGACTATCTGGCCGGCGGCAAGGGGACAGACAGCCTCGGCGGCAGCGTGGGTCAGGATACTTTTTCCTTCAGCGAAGGCGGTAGCGGCCTGGAGGCCACAATCTTTGCCTTCGCCTCTAACGTCACTGCCGCCGGCAGCGCCGATCTCATCAGGCTGGAGGTCTCCGGCGCCAGCGGGCTGTGGATAGGCGACGAGACTTTCGACGGCTCCGGGCCGCAGGCCCGCTTCGATGAGAGTGCAGACCTGTTGGAGGTGGATTCCGACGGTGACGGCATCGCCCGACTTCGATATCAGCCTCAGCCTGATCAGCGCCGCCGACCAGCTGACGGCGACCGACTTTCTTTTCGCTTGAGCCTACTGAAACACCATTCGTGCTATGGTTCCAGTGCTGCACGGAGGTAGCTGCCCCGCTGGCCAGGACGCAACGCAGTAGCGCAAAAGCCCGGCGACCCGACTGGCCAGCCGAATCCACCGAACCGGGGTTCGCCATCGCCCTACGCCATGCCTAGGGAACACAGGTAGCAAACGCAAAGCACTCGACGAGGAGGAAACACTATGGCCATAATTACCGGGAAACCTGTCACGGAAACGCTTTTTGGCAGCAATCTTGACGATACTGTCTATGCCTACTCGGGCGACGACTACGTCAGGGGGCGTGACGACACCGACACCGAGTTCGGTGGAAGTGGCAACGATATCCTCTTTGGTGATGCCGGGCCCGACGGCTTGCAGGGTGACTACGGCGACGACACCGGCTTCGGCGGCGATGGGAACGATGTCTTCTTGGGGCTTCAAGGTGCAGATAGCTTCAGAGGGGGATCCGGCAACGATCAAGGCAATGGGGGCTTTGGTGACGACATCCTTCTGGGACAGAGCGGGCTCGACCTCCTTCTCGGCTACGGTGGTGCCGACACGCTGCGCGGCGGCGCCAATGTGGACACGCTCTACGGGGACAGCGGCTCCGACATGATCTTCGGCCAAGGCGGAGACGACATCGCCCTTGGCGGAGACGACGATGACTTTATGGTCGGGGGGTGGCGGCCGCGATTACCACTTCGGCGGTGCCGGCCGCGACAGCATGAACGGCAACAACGGCGTCGACACCCTCTTCGGGTCCATCGGCGACGACGACGTTCGCGGCGGTGGGGGACGGGACTTCCTGCACGGAACCGGGGGAGAGGACACACTTCGTGGCCAAAACGGCAACGATCTGCTCTATGGCGACGACCAGGGCGACAACATATTCGGCGGTGCCGATGCGGACAGCGCCTTTGCCGGCGCGGACTACGATCGCCTCTACGGCGACGGCGGAGACGACGTCTTGTTCGGCGGGTCGAACGGGGACCAAATGTTTGGCGGTGCCGGTGACGACTACCTGGACGGCGGCGGGCAGAGCGATACACAAAGCGGCGGAAACGGTCAGGATACCTTCAACTTCGGGATCTTCGCCAGCGGATCTGAGGGCGTCATCACCGACTTTTCCTCCAACGTCACTGCACCTGGCTCCGCCGACCTGCTCCAGCTTCACGTCTCGGGCGGCAGTGGCATGTGGATCGCAGACGCGACCTTCGACGGCAGCGGTCCGCAGGTCCGCTTCTCCAGCACCGGCGATTTGGTTCAAGTTGATTCCGACGGTGACGGCGCCACCGACTTCGAGATCAGCCTCACCGGCGTCACCGCGGCCAGCCAGCTGACCGCGACGGACTTCCTCTTTGCCTGATTGCCAGGCGGCACCGGCAAACTCGGAGGGTCAGAAGCATCCAGGCCCTCCGCTTTACTCGAAAATCGCCAATACACCCGCCCCGCGTTGCGGCGGCGGTGAGATAAGTCGTGGGCGGAGTTTTTGATCGATTTTTGACTGCATTTTTGATTCTGCTTTGATGGGCAGCCTTTATCTCATGGCTGCAATGCTTTCGAGACAGAAAGCCCATCGGCCCTCCACCTCTCTCAGCCATTGCGCTGCGCCGAGGTGGGCGGGGCCTGTGCGGCGGCCCGCCCAGTCCGTCCAACCTTGTCTTTCCGGCGGTCCGCTCGTCTTTGGGAAGAGGAGGAGATTATGGCTACAATTTTTGGGACTCCCGTCACCGAAACCCTTTACGGCGGCAACCTGGCGGACACCATCGATGCCTACTCGGGCGATGACCGCGTCAAGGGGCGCGACGGTGACGACCAGGTGTTCGGCGACAGCGGAAGCGACACCTTGTTCGGCGGTTCCGGGGCGGACTCGCTGACAGGTGACGAAGGCGATGATGCCCTGTTCGGTGATTCCGGCGATGACATGATATACGGCTCGTTGGGCGATAACTCCGCCAATGGCGGTGACGGCGCGGACTCCTTCTTTGCAGGCCTCGGCCATAACGTCTTTAGAGGTGGTGACGGCGATGACTTCGCGTCCGGCGGCGACAGTTCCGACACCTTTCTCGGGCAGGGTGGCAACGACAGCCACTTCGGTGGTGATGGCGACGACGCGCTGCGCGGTGGGGCCGGCGGCGACTATCTGGTTGGTGGCACCGGCCGAAGACGCCATCTTCGGCCAAGGTGGAGGCGACACCCTCAACGGTGGGGATCACAGCGACTTTATGGTCGGCGGCGGCGGCGTCGATGATGTCCGTGGCGGCGACGGCGACGACAGCCTGCAAGGCAACGCCAACAGCGATCTGCTCTTCGGCGCGGAGGGCTCAGACGATCTGCGCGGTGGCAATGGCATCGACTTCATGGAAGGCGGCGGATCAACCGACCTCCTTCGCGGACAGGACGGCAACGACCTCCTCTACGGCGGCGATGCATTCGACCATCTGTATGGCGGTGCCGGAGCTGATACGGCAGACGGCGGAGACACCGGAGACTACCTTTTCGGCGATGGTGGCGATGACTACCTGTTGGGTGGCGAGGGCAACGACGTGATTTTCGGCGGTGCCGGCGACGACTACATAGTTGGCGAAGCAGGAGCCGATGAGCTGATCGGCGGTATCGGTCAGGACACCTTCTATTTCGCCATCTCGAGCAGCGGCATCGTAGAGGGCGGAATCGGCGATTTCACGTCCAATGCCGTGTCCTCGAGCGAGGCTGATCTGATCGCCTTCCAGATGTCCGGCGGATCCGGCCTGTGGATCGCGGATGCGACTTTCGATGGCGCCGGCCCGCAGGTCCGCTTTGAAGCCTCGACACAATTGATCCAAGTGGACGCCGATGGGGATGGAGCCAGCAACTTCAAACTCGTTCTGGGAGGCATCAGCCAGGCCGATCAGCTGACCGCTACGGATTTTCTCTTCACGTGACCTCCAAGGTCTCTTTTTGAACTCTCGAGGGTCAAGGCGCCTTGGCCCTCTTGCTGTACCCGGTGACAGTGCAGCAGGCGAGTGGACAATCATCGCCTGGCCGCAAGTGGTTTTTGTGCTATCGTCCTGCCATCGATCGTTGGGAGGGAGGCATCTGTGAACCGACAAGCGAGCACAGAGGCGTGGACAGAGCGATCGGCCAGCTGACCAGACCTAGCAGACTTCTGATCACAGGAGCCACATGGGACCTCAGGAACCTGCGGCCCTCGACGCCGTGCTTCTCATCAGGAGGAATTGGCTATGGCCGTGATCTTCGGGCTCTCCCTTTCAGAAACGCTTTTTGGCAGCAATTACTATGATACTATTTTTGCATATTCAGGTGATGACTTTGTCCGGGCACGAGAGGACTTTGACACCGTCTATGGTGGCAGCGGCAACGACATGCTGTTCGGTGACTCCGGCCCCGATGCACTGATCGGCGAGCAGGGCGATGACAGCGTCTTTGGTGGCGACGGCAACGACATCGTCATTGGAACGGGGGGCGACGACATCTTTCGAGGTGGATCGGGGAATGATGTCGCCTTTGGCGGCCTCGCTGCGGACAGCTTCCTTGGCCAGAGCGGTGCGGACATTCTCATCGGAGAGATCGGGCCCGATACCTTGCGTGGCGGCGCCGATGCCGACACCCTTTACGGTAGCAGCGGCACCGATCAGATCTTCGGGCAAGGCGGCGACGATTTTGGCAATGGCGGACCTCAGGCCGATTTCATGGTCGGTGGCGGAGGGCGCGACATTCTCGGCGGTGGTGCGGGCAACGACACTCTGCAGGGCAACAACGGCGTCGATACGCTCTTCGGACAAGGCAGCGACGACGATGTCCGCGGCGGCGGCGGTCGCGATTTTCTCCATGGCGACGAAGATGCGGATCAACTGCGTGGGCAGAACGGCAACGATGTGCTCTATGGCGGCATGCAGGGGGATAGCCTCTACGGCGGAGCCGACGACGACAGTGCCTATGGCGGAAGCGGAACAGACTTCGTCTACGGTGATGGCGGAGACGACCTGCTCTTCGGCTCTCCGGGAACGGATGCGCTCTACGGTGGTGCCGGCGACGATGTTCTGGATGGCGGCGAGCAAACGGACACGCTGGCGGGCGGTAACGGTCAAGACACCTTCATTTTCGCCTACCCCGGCAGCGGGCTGGAAGCCGTGATCACCGACTTCGCCTCCAACGTGATCGCGGCAGGCTCGGCAGACCTCATAGACCTGCAGGTCGCCGGCGCGAGCGGGAGCTGGATTGGTACCTCGGGCTTCAGCGGCGGCGAGCCGGAATCCCGCTTTGCCGGCCCGAGCGAGCTGGTCGAGGTCGATTCCGACGGCGACGGTGCAGCCGACTTCGACATCAGCCTGACTGGCATCTCGGCCGCTGATCAGCTAACCTCGACGGATTTTCTCTTTTCTTAGAGATGGGTATCCATAACGCAGGAGAGGACTGGGCGGCAGCGCCTTTCCTGACCTGCAACTAATGCGTGCCTTTGCGGTGACCTCTTCGTTCCCGGCGTCTCGCAGACGCGCTATGGATTGAGGCGCTATAGCGTGACCTCGATCGAGACGAGCCCCGTGCCGCCGCCCGGAAGAGTGACGCCGGCGCCCAGCACCAAGGTGTCGGTGCCGGTTCCACCATCGTAGAGGTAGCCGGAGAAATCCGCTTGGTTCGCCACCATGAAGATGTCGTCGCCACTGCCGCCGAAGAGGCTGTCGCTGCCGGACCCGCCCGTCAGGGTGTCTGCACCGTCATCTCCATAGAGCCGGTCATCACCATCGTCGCCGCCGATGACGTCGGCGTTCGCTCCGCCGAAGAAGCTCAGGTCGTCCCCGCTGCCGGCCGACAGGCTATCGGCGCCGCCGTCACCGAAGAAGTCGTAGTCGTCTCCACTGCCGCCGTAGAGGCTATCATCGCCCGCGCCGCCATTGAAGGAGATATCGATCCCTTCTCCGCCGAACAGGCCATCTGCGCCGCTGTTCCCGAAGAACAGGTAGTCGAGACCGCTGTCGCCATAGAGGATATCGCTGCCATCGCCTCCTACAAAAAAGGCGTCATCTCCGCTGCCGCCGAAGAGGCTGTCGTCGCCGTCCATACCGAACAAGGCGATGTCATCTCCGTCCCCTCCATAGAGGCTATCGGCACCGCTATTGCCCTGGAATGTAGCATCATCACCGTCGCCGCCGAACAGCGCATCCGCACCCTCCCCGCCGAACAAGGAGGTATCGCTCCCGTCATCGCCGGAAATTCGGTCGTCGCCGATAGTGCCGAAGAAGCTCATATCCACGCCACTGCCGCCGGAGAGACTGTCGGCACCGCTTTCACCGAAGAAGCGATAGTCATTTCCACTTCCCCCGAATAGGCTGTCAGCGCCGCTGTCGCCGAAGAAATAGCCGTCGTTGCCATCATCACCGGAGAGCACATCGGCACCGCCGTCATCATTGATGGTTGACAAGCTATCGCCGAAGAAGCGGATGTCCTCTCCGCTACCGCCGGAGAGGGTATCGGCGCCATTATTGCCAACGAAGGAGGTGTCATTCCCACTGCCGCCGGACAAGGTATCGTCGTCATCACCGCCGAAGAAGCTGCTGTCATCTCCATCGTCACCGGAGAGGATGTCCGCTTCCGGGCCACCGGAGAAATTGCCGTCGTCGCCAGAGCCACCGGAGATAGTGTCGGCGCCCCAACGCCCGGCGAAATCCTTGTCACTACCACTGCCGCCGGAGAGAGTGTCAGGCCCACTGCCACCGAAGAATTCTCTGTCCGACCCATCGTCGCCAAAAAGGCTATCGGCACCGCCGCCGCCGTAGAAATCCCCATCATCTCCGCTGCCACCGGACAGGATGTCGGCAGCACCGCCGCTAAAGAACTCGCCACCGAAGAAGCGGCTGTCATCCCCGCTGCCACCGGAGAGGCTGTCGGTTCCGCTGCCGCCAACGACCAGGTAATCTGCGCCGCTGCCGCCGAACAGGCTGTCACCGCCACTGCCGCCGTAGAGGTAAGAGTCGTCGGCGCCACCGCCGTAGATGCGGTCGGCACCGCTACCACCGGACAGGCTGGTATCATTGCCATCATCACCCGCTACGCGGTCATCTCCCTTCCCTCCGAACAGAGAGAGATCGCTCCCGCTGTCGCCGGAAAGGCTGTCGGCGCCACTGCGACCCAAGAGGCTGACGTCCCCGCCGCTGCCGCCGTACAAGCGGTCATCGCCGTCTTGGCCATTGTGGTAGGTGTCGTCCCCATCGCCTCCGAACAGGCTGTCACCCCCAAAGGACCCGAGGAAGTTCACGTCATTGCCACTGTCTCCGTGGAGCGTGTCGTCGCCTTGCCCGCCACGGAAGAAAGAGTCCACTCCACTGCCGCCGAAGAGATTGTCGGCGCCGCTTTCGCCCAGGAACACTCCGTCGCTGCCATCACCGCCGAAAAGGCTGTCGTCGCCCGCATCACCGCGGAAATCGGAGTCATTTCCCTCGTCCCCCGGACAGACTGTCGGCTCCACTGTCGCCAAAGAAGTAGTAGTCATTACCGCTGCCGCCGAAGAGAGTGTCGGCGCCGCTGCCGCCCAAAAAGTTACTGTCACCGAAGAACGTTCTGTCGTCTCCACTGCCACCATACAGCCGATCATCGCTGGTGTTACCGATTAAGCTGGTATCGTCCCCCGCGCCGCCGGAGAGGCTGTCATTGCCGCTGCCTCCAAAGAAGTCGAAGTCCTCCCCGCTACCGCCTGAGAGACTATCGGCACCGTTGCCACCGGAGAAGCCAAAGTCACTCCCACTGGCGCCATATAGCTTGTCAGCACCGGAGACACCGAAGAGGCCTATGTCCATTCCCTCGCCGCCGAAGAGGCTGTCGGCGCCGCTGCCTCCAAAGAGTCTCAAGTCATCCCCATCGTCGCCGAAGACGCTGTCGTCGCCGTCGCCACCGTAGAGCTCGTAGTCACCTCCACTGCCGCCGAAGATGCTGTCGGCGCCGCTATCACCGTAGAAGTTGCTGTCTAGCCCACTGCCGCCGGAGAGGCTGTCGGCGCCACTGCCACCGAAGAAGAAGCTGTCCTCTCCGCTACCACCGGAGAGGCTGTCGGCACCATTGTCACCGTAGAGTTGCCCGTCATCGCCGTCGCCGCCAGACAGCGTGTCGCTGCTGCTGCCGCCGTAGAGATAGCTATCCTGCCCGCTACCGCCGGACAAACTGTCGGCCCCGCTGAAGCCCCCGAGGCCAAGGTCATTTCCACTGCCGCCGAAGAGGCTGTCGTCGCCGCCATCGCCGCGCAGACCGATGACTATGCCAAACCCGGTGATGAAGTTGCCGCCGTCATCCCCGTGGCCGCCGTCGATGATGTCCGCTCCGCCTTCCCCGCGGAAGTAGGAATCATCGCCACTGTCGCCGAAGAGGCTGTCGGCGCCGCCTTGACCGTAGAAGAGGTAATCGGCCCCACTGCCACCGAAGATGCTGTCGTCGCCTGCGCCCGACAGGATTGCCCGGTCATCACCGTCGTCGCCGTAGAGACTGTCGGCGCCACTGTCACCGCGAAGAATATCGGCGCCAGCACCGCCGAAAACACTGTCGTCGCCGTCGCCGGCATAGAGGAAAGAGTCGTCTCCGCCGTCGCCGGAGAGGCTGTCGGAGCCGCTTCCCCCGCGCAAGAAAGCATCGTCCCCGCTGCCACCGGACATGCTGTCGCTACCGCTTCCCCCGAAAAAGCGCGAGTCAGCCCCGCTCCCGCCGTAGAAGCGGTCGTCACCCTCTTCGCCATAGAAGCTGTTATCGGCACCGCCGTCGCCGAAGAGCCGATCCAGGCCACTGCCCCCGAAGACGCCGGTATCGACGCCCGCACCGCCATAGATGCGATCGCTGCCGGTTCCGGCGCTGAGTGAACTGTCCGAACCATCACCGCCAAAGAGACGGTCGTTGCCGGTTGCCCCGTAGAAGCGAGCGTCGAGCCCGCTGCCGCCGCTCAAGGTATCGTTGGCATTTCCGCCGAAGAAATAGGAATCGTCGCCGGAGCCCCCATAGAGCTTGTCGGCCGCCGCGCGCCCAGCGAAACGCTGATCGGCACCGTCATCGCCATAGATTCGATCGATCCCGCCACCGCCATAGAAGCTGAGATCGGCGCCGCTGCCACCATACATCGTATCCTTCTTGCCCTCGCCGAAGAAGAGGGAGTCGGCACCGCTCCCGCCAAACATGCTGTCGTTGCCGGCGCCTCCATAGAAGGAGTAGTCGTCACCCTCCCCTCCATCCAAGCGATCCGGGCTCACGCCACCGTAGAAGAAGGCATCGCTTCCGCTGGCACCATAAAGCTTGTCGCCACCGCGATCGCCGTAGATAAGGCGGTCGTCGCCGTCATCGCCAAAGACGCTGTCGTTGGCCCGCTCGCCCAGCAGCGAGGTGTCGTCCCCCTCTCCACCGAAGATCCTGTCCGCGTTGGCGCCGCCATCCAGGTGGGTGTCCGCACCGCTGTCGCCCAACAGGGTATCGAGACCGGCACTGCCGTAGAGCAGGCTGTCGTTACCGCTGCCTCCGGTGATGCTGTCATCGCCCACGCCGCCGAAAAGCAGCCCATCTTCGCCGACGTCGCCGCGAAGAAGGTCGGCCCTCGACCCGCCGACCAGATTGCTGTCGTCGCCCACGCCGCCGAAGAGGCTATCCTGGCCGGTCCCACCGCTGAGCGTCGCGTCGTTACCGCTGCCACCCGACAGAGTGTCATTGCCCTGCGCACCGAAAAGGGAATCAGCCCCGCTCACCCCGTAGAGCGTGTCATCGGCCCCATACCCCAGAATGGTGTCGACACCGTCCGACCCGCTCAGTGTGTCCGGACCTTCCGTCCCTGGAATAAAGGCCATCGCTCCCCTCCCCCGCTCATTCTAATTTCGCTAGAAACTAACATATCAGGGACTGTTTGTCAGAAGCTTTTACTCGAGTTTGCCCTAACCCCTTCAAACGCAATGTATGTAAACCGTTCAGTCGACCTAGCGAACCTGCCCACCTGGTGAATCAATCTCTCTGAATTCATTAACTTTATGGCAGGTGCGTCGGATCAACTCCGAAGCCTTTCGCCGTCTATGAAAGCATGATCCGATTGTTCGGTCATCCGAGACCCGCGCAATGGATGAGACCGCTCAGTGGCGGTGAGGAACTGCGCCGAAAGGTCGAGGCCCCGGGGATTTTCCACAAGCCTTCTAGAGAGATGACATCTCTTGCCATCCCTCACCCTCAAGACCCATGTTGTCTGTGAAGCTCTGACGTGGTGGGCGCGGTTGGGATTGAACCAACGACCCCTACGATGTCACCGTAGTGCTCTCCCGCTGAGCTACGCGCCCTCATCTCTGATGAGGCCGAGGATGTAGCATCCGGTCTGGCCGACGGGCAAGGGGCAAAAGTGAGGCTTTTTGAATGCAGCTGCCGCTCAGCTATGCGATAGGCTATCGTCTCTGCCGCAGGGCCCCAAGAGAGGGCGCGCGACGAGGGTTCAATGGTAAGGGAAGGGAATAGCGGGTAATGTGGGACGGGCCTGCCTTTGCAATCGAGCATGCGCGCTGCGGAGAGGTGCCTTTGGTAGTGGCCTCGCCGCATTCGGGCAGCCGCTATCCGACCGACATGCTGGCAGCCACGGGCTTGACCCCGCACGACCTCAGGCGTTCGGAAGACTGCTTTGTGCACGAGCTTGCTGCCAACGCGCCCGAGCTGGGTGCCGCCTTTTTAGAAGCGCTCTTCCCTCGGGCCTATGTCGATGCCAACCGCGAGCCCTACGAGCTCGACCCCTTGCTGTTCAAGGACCCGCTGCCGAACTACGCCAACGCCAGCAGCCCGCGTGTGGCGGCAGGGCTCGGCACCATCGCGCGCATCGTCGCCAACGGGCAGCCGATCTACCGCCACAAGCTGAGTGTCGCCGAAGCGCTGCAGCGCATCGAATCCTGTTACATCCCCTACCATCAGGCGCTGCGCGGACTGATCGAAGATCGTGTGACCCAGTTCGGCTTTTGCGTGCTGCTCGATTGCCATTCCATGCCGACCTTGCCGCGCGGTTCCAACGGCGAGGCCGCTGCCCAAGTGGTGCTGGGCGACTGCCATGGCACCACCGCCAACCAGGCCTTGGTCGAGCTGGTGCTCCGCGCCTTTCGCGGCCTGGGCTACCAGGTGGCCTACAACAATCCCTACGCGGGCGGCTTCATCACGCGCCAGTACGGGCATCCCGAGTGCGGCGTCCTGGCCTTGCAGATCGAGCTGGCCCGAAGCCTCTACATGAACGAGGCAAGCCTGGCCCGCACCACTGGCTTGAGACGCCTGCGCGACGACCTGGCCAGCGTCTTCGCCGAGGTCGCTGCCTGGACCAACACGCTCATCAACCAGCCGCGCGCCGCCGAGTAGCCTCCTCTCCAAAGCAAAAAAAGGGGCCGTGCCCTAAGGCACGGCCCGAGTTCAGGGAGGAAACGCCATAGAGACGTACGGCGCAGCGCCGAAGCGCTTATGCCGCGCTGCACAATATGCTCCCGCCTGCCCTCGCATGCAAGAGCTTTGGCTCATGCCGCTGATTTGTCGTGTTTTTTTCATCACATTTGGCGGCAATCTCGCACATGCTATGCTGCACTGCACCAAAAGCAAGCCGCCAAGGTCTCGCTTGTCAGCACTGCCTGCTTGGCCGTAAACCCCTGATCGAAATCGCTTTCGTCGACGAGGGATGGGTTCGATGGATATCGAGAGGCTAAGAAATGAGACTCCCGGGTGCCGCCGCGTCGCGCACCTCAACAACGCCGGTGCAGGTCTGATGCCCGAGCCGGTCATAGCTGCGCAGATTGACCATCTCCGCCGCGAGGCCGAGATCGGCGGCTATGAGGCGAAGGCCGAGGCGCTGCCGCGAATCGAGGCCGTCTACGACTCGATCGCCCGCCTGATCGGCGCCGAGCGCGAGGAGATTGCCCTGGTGGAGAACGCCACGGTGGCTTGGATCTCCGCCTTCAACGCCGTGCCTTTCAAGCCGGGCGAGCGCCTGGTGACCGGCGAGGCGGAGTATTCCAGCAACTACCTGAACTTCCTGCGCCTCAAGGAGCGGCTGGGCATAGAGATCCTGGTCGCACCCAGCGACGGCCACGGCCAGATCGACCTGGAGGCGATGGAAGGCTTGCTGAACGAGCGCGTTCGCCTGATCGCCATCACCCACATCCCGACCAACGGCGGTCTGGTCAATCCCGCCGCCGAGGTGGGCAGATTGGCCCGTAAGCACGGCATCCTCTACCTGCTCGACGCCTGCCAGTCGACCGGACAGCTAAGGCTCGACGTGGAAGCACTGGGCTGCGACATGCTGTCGGCGACGGGGCGCAAGTATCTGCGCGGACCCCGCGGCACGGGCTTCCTCTACGTGCGCAAAAGCGTCTTGGACCAGCTGGTGCCGCTGAACCTCGATCTTCATTCCGCCGTCTGGACGGAGCCGGACCGCTATGAGCTGCGCCCCGATGCGCGGCGCTTCGAGAACTGGGAGTTCAACGAGGCCGCCGTGCTGGGCCTGGGCGCCGCGGTCGACTACGCGCTGGCGCTGGGCAGTGACGCCATCGAGCAGCGGGTCAGCTGGCTCGGCCGGCGCCTGCGCTTCATCTTGAGCGAGTACGCCAAGCTCACCGTGCACGACATCGGCGAGGCGCAGTGCGGCATCGTCACCTTCAGCGTGCCGGACCGCAGTGCGGCCGAGGTGCAGCAGGACCTCAGGCGCCACGACGTCAACGTCTCGGTGTCGGAGCCCTCCGGCACGCTCTTGGATGCCCGGCGCCGCGGCCTGCCCTCCCTGGTGCGTGCCTCGGCGCACTACTACAATACCGAGGAGGAGGACTTCGCCAGGCTCACCGAGGTACTGTGGAAAACCCGCCGGAAAAACTAGGAGAAATCCATCATGACCATCCGCCCGGCAAATGCGGAGGAGGCCAAAAGGGTGAAGGCCATCGCCGAGGCCGCCTATCAGCCCTATGTCGCCGTGATCGGGCGGCCGCCGGCCCCGATGGTGGCTGACTTTCAAGCGGCAGCACAGGCGGGCGACCTTCACGTGCTGGAGGATGGCGGGACCATCGTGGCCTACATCCACCTCTATCCGAAGGGCCAGGCACTGCATATCGAGAATCTCGCCGTCGCGCCGGAGGCAAGACGCCGGGGCTATGCCAATCGCCTGCTGGCATTCGCCGAAGCGGAGGCGCGTCGCCTTGGGCTGGGCACGCTGGACCTCTACACCAACGAAGCGATGGAGAGTGCAAAAGCCCTCTATCTCGCCAGCGGCTTTCAAGAGATAGACCGACGCCTCGAGGCCGGTTTCCGTCGGGTCTACCTGCAAAAGGACCTCCAGCAAGCCTAATGGGCGGATTCACGGGCGGCTGGCTACTATCCGTCCGATCCGCACCACTGGCGGCTGCCCATTTGCCAACGCGGAAGGGCCTTGCTAGCCTTTGGTCCGGGGTGCGAAGGGAGCGGCAATCTTGGCTGCGGATGGGGCGACTTCGAAGCTTAAAAAGCGGGGCAAGTATCTTACCTGGATCGCCCTTGCGGCGTTGCTGATCTATGGCGGCATCATGCTAGGGCCTTATTTGCGCTCTACGCTCGTGCGCGATGCAGCGGTGACCACCTGGATACATATTGCAACCTCGCCGATCTATGGCGAGGTGGCGCGCACCTTGCCCAAGCCGGGCGATCGGATCGACGGCAAGGGGCAAATTGCACACGTCCACAACCCGAGAGCCGACCGCAGCGATCTGGACGAGGCACTAGCGGAAGTGGCCCGTGCCGAGGTCGTGGTTGCTGCGGCCGGGCGACTGCTTGCGGAGCTGGAGGCCTCGCGGGCAAGGCGCCTGCGTGTTTTCGAGCAGTACCGGTCCGTCTACCTCGGCGAACTCAAGGCCGAACTGAACGGGATTGCCAAGCGCCTGGACCGCGCCCGTCAGGAGCGGACCTTCTTGCAGCGCCTGGCCGACCGCAAAGAGCGTTTGTCGAAATCAGGGACCGTCGCACTCTCCGACCTCGACGAGGCCAAGTCCAGATTGGTGGCCTTGGAAAGACGGATTGCCGATCTGGAAGCGCAGGAACAAAAACTGCAGACCCGGCATGCCGCCGCACTGGAAGGCACGATCGTGCTGGACGACGGCAGCGATCCGGACTGGGGAGAGCATGCGATGCGTGAGCTGGACGCCGCCATCGCAGAAGCGAAGTTTCTGCAGACCGAGGCCGAGGCCTCCCTCTCTGCCGCCTGGGAAACCGCGGCAGCAGAAGAGGAGACCTACCAGAAGCGGCTGCGCGGCCACGTGCTGGCGCCCGAGAATGCCATGCTGTGGAGCACCATCGTCGGAGAGGGTGCGGCCGTGGACGTCGGCACTCCGGTCGCCGCCTGGATCGACTGCAGTTTGCTGCTGGTCGATGTCCCGGTCGCCGATGCAGAACTGGCGCTGCTGGAAATCGGCGCGCCGGCAACGGTGATCCTGGAGGGAGATACCAGGGTAAGGGATGCCAAGATCTACCTCACCCGGGGCAGTGCGGCGACGATCAAGGGCGACGACCTGGCGGCGCTCGCCAAAGGCCGAGACTACGGCGTTGCGCAAGCGATCTTGATTTTGGACAGCAGCGAGGAAGATCACAAACGCTGTCCCGTCGGCCATGCTGCCTATGTCGATTTCCCCGACATCGGCATGATCGACGTGCTGCGCGCGCGTCTGCGCATCTAGGCGGCCGCCGCATGCCTCGCGGGCACGAGATCACAGAGGCACAGAGCCAGCGTGAGAAGGCACTGCTCTATACGCTGATCGCCGATGTCTTGATCGTAGCGGCCATCGCCATCGCCGCCTTTGCGTCCGGATCTCTCACCATGGGGGCAGAGCTGATCCGCACGACCTTGATGACGATCCTGGAGGTCTTCTCCTTGATCGCCATGTGGCGCATTCACCGGGGCCTTTTCCCTAGTTTCGAGTTCGGCCACGGCAAGATCGAAACCTTGGCAAACATCGGGATCGCCATCGGCCTCCTGGTCGGCGGGATCCTCATCTTCACCGGTGCCCTCTCTGCGCTCAGCGGCAGCCCGCAGCCTCTCTCGCCTCTAGGCATGGCGATCGGCGCGGTGGTGGCCTCGGTCAACACCTGCGAGAACTTCCTGGCCTGGGCCGCCATGCGTCGCGCTGCCAAGATCGAAGCCAACAGCATTCTGCTGGCGCAGATGCGAGCACGCTGGGTCAAGCTGATCTCCTCTCTCGTCGTGCAAGTAGCCTTGACGATCGCCGCGATCACCTACGACACCGTGATCGCCCACTGGCTGGACGGCCTGGGTGCCCTCTTCGTGGCCGGCTTCATGGTGGTCACGGCGATTGACATGATGCGCGAAGGCATCCCGGACATCCTGGATCGCGGTGTCGACGAAGCGGCCAAGCTGGCGATCCAGCGCGTGCTCGGCAAACACGTCGAGAGCTATGGCAAACTTCACGGCGTGCGCACCCGGCGCTCGTCGGGACAGATCTTCGTCGAGGTCGAGTTGGGCTATCCGGAAGATCTTCCGCTGGCCGAGATCGACCGCCGCCGGCGTGCGCTGGAGGAAAGCTTTCGCGACGAACTCGGCGACTGCGACGTGGCGGTCAAGGTCCGCGGCGAGCCGACGGCTCAGCCGGCGCAGGCCTGAACCCGGCTCAGGCCTGCTCGCGCCATTCGCAGACCAGGATGACGCAGCCGGTCTCGCTGCGCGAGTTGTGGCGGCTGCCGGGCGGATAGGTCACCAAGTCGCCGGCCTTGATCACGGTGCCGTCGTCCTCGATCAGCTCGCCTTCGAGAATCAGGAAGTCTTCGTGGCCCTGATGTTCGTGCGGAACCGTCACCGATCCCGCCTCCATGCGCATCAAGTAGGTGCCCTGCCCCAAGTCGCGCTTATAGGTCAACGGTATGAGGCCGAACTCGTCTTGCAGCGGCCCGTCCAGGTCGTAGGGCCCCCAGGCACGTTCGGCCTGGCGAATGATGCGGCGTCCTTCGGCGGGCATGCGTCTCTCCTTTAGCGGTCGAGCCATTGATAGTAGGCGTAGGCGGCGCGCAGGTAGAGCTTTCGCAGTCCCGGCAAGGGAAAACGCGGCGCCGGTCCATGCAGGATTCCCGGCAGCAGGTCTTCGTCGCGATTGGCGCCTTGGATCAGGCGCGCCAGCTGCCGGCCGGCCCAGGGCATGGTGTTCACGCCGTTGCCGTGGCAGCCCAGAGCGTAGAAGACGCTGTCGTCCTCGGGCAGGCGGCCGATCGCCGGTGTCAGGTCACGGGTCAGCGAGATGAGGCCGCGCCAATAGTGCGTTACCTCCACGTCGCGGAAACTCGGGAAAACCTCTCCGACACGCCGGGTGAGCCAGGCTCGCATGTGCTTGGCCGCCCCCTCGGAGCCGCTGGCATCGCCGCGCGCGCCGAACAGCAGGCGGCGCTGCGGCAGCATGCGATAGTAGAACAGCAGATGGCGCAGGTTCACGATCGGCGATTCGGTGACGAAGTTCTCGGCCAGGCGCTCTTCATCTGTCAGCGGCCGGGTGACCAGGATGTTGGAGAGCGCCGGCAGAATCCGCCCGTCGAACTCGCGCTTCAGGCCCTCGCGCAGAAAGCCGTTGGCGGCCAGCACCACGCGCCTGGCTTTGAGGCTGCCCCGCTCCGTCTCCAGGCGGTGCCAGCCGCCCTCCTTGCGCCAGGCGGTGACCAAGCTGTGGCCATGCAGGCGTGCTCCGTGGCGTGTCGCTGCGCCAGCTAGCCCGGCCAGGAATTTTAAGGGGTGCAGGCCAAAGCCCGCCTTCACATGCAGTGCACCGAACTGCTCGGCCCCACGGTGGCCGACCTCACCGAAGGCATCCGCCGACAGCACTTCGCTCTCGATCGAGAAGAACTTGGCCAGAGTCTCCTGCGTCTCCGAAAGCTCCGGCACCGCTTTTAGCGCGTGCGCCACTTCGTAGAAGCCTTCTCCCTGTCGGTCGAAGCCGATCCCCTCCTCCCGGCCCAGACGGTCGATCAATGCGATGGCATCCACTTGGCTGGCGAAGTAGCGCTGTGTCTCCTCCAGCCCATAGCGCTTGATGAGCCCCTTGACGCCGACCTTGTCGGGCGAAAAGCAGCAAAAGCCGCCGTTGCGGCCGGACGCCCCCCAGCCGATGTGGCCGGCCTCCAGCACGCGGGCCTCGATGCCCTGCTCCTTGGCCAGATGGTAGGCCGTGGAGAGGCCGGCGAAGCCGCCGCCGATAACGGCGACCTCGACGCTCTCCTCGCCCTCGTACGGCCCATAGCCGCTCTGGTCCGGCGGTGCCGAGGCCTCCCACCAGGAGGCCACGGGCGCCGGGTCGTAGAGGGCCGCCGGATAGAGCGTGCGTAGCGCCATCAAGCCTCGCTGCCAGGCATCGGCAAAGGAACCTGGCGATCATCCTGCTGCCAGAGACCCTCTTTGTGCACGTCCTCCTGGGCCAGCAGGATACCTTCGCGCAGGATCCGCACCATGTCGTCGATCTGCGGCTTGGTAATTACCAAGGGTGGGGACATCACGCACATGTGGTAGAGCGGCCGCACCACCAGGCCCAGCTTCTGACAATGCTCGTCGATCCGCGCGCCGATCGCCTTGTCGAGCTTCAGGGGCTCCTTGCTCTCGCGGCTGATCACGCACTCGACACAGCCGACCAAGCCCTCGCCGCGCACTTCGCCGACGATGGGGATTTCCTCCAGCTCCTTGAGCTTGGCCTGGAAGTAGGGCGTGATCTCGCGGACATGTTCCAGCAGGCCGTCGCGCTCCATGATCTCCAGGTTCTTCAGCGCCACGGCAGAGGCGATGGGATGGCCGGAATAGGTGAAACCGTTGACGAAGTTGACGCCCTTGTTCTCTTCCCCGCTGACCTCGGCGATCAGCCGATCGGAGAAGAGCGCGGCCCCCATCGGCACATAGCCCGACGTCAAGCCCTTGGCCACGGTGATGATATCGGGGACGATGCCGAAAACATCCTCTGACGCAAACCAATGGCCCAGACGGCCGAAGGCAGTCACCACTTCGTCGGAGATGAAGAGCACGTCATGTTTGCGGCAGACGGCATGACAGCCTTGCAGATAGCCCGGCGGCGGCACGATGACGCCGCCCGAGGCCTGGATCGGCTCGGCGATGAAGGCTGCCACCCGCTCCGGCCCCACCTCCAGGATCTTGTCCTCCAACTCCTTGACTTTGGCCTTGGAGAAGTCTTCGACGCTCATGCCCTCCGGCCGCTTGAAGGGGTTGGGTGCGGAGATGCGGTGGACGAAGTCGGTCACGAAGTCGAAGAAGTTGTGCTCGCGGTCCTTGCCGGTGACAGAGGCCGCCAGATAGGTGGAGCCATGGTAGCCGGCCTCACGGCTGATGATGTGCTTCTTCTCCGGCCGCCCTTTGACGTTGTTGTAGAACATGACGAAGCGCAGCGCGGTGTCGACCGCTGTCGAGCCGCCGGTGGTGAAGGCCACGGTGTTGAGGTCGCCCGGCGAAAGCTCCGCCAGGCGCGACGCCAGCTCGGTGGTCAGGGGATGGTCGAAGTTCCAGGGGCTGTAGTAGGCCATCTTCATGGCTTGGTCGGCCATGGCGTCGGCCAGCTCTTTGCGGCCGTAGCCGACTTGCGTGCACCACATGCCGGCGGGCCCGTCGATCAGCTTGTTGCCCTCGCTGTCATAGACATAGATGCCCTCGGCATGGCTGAGGAAGCCGCGATAGTTGCTGGGGAACTCGGCCATGGCCTCCCAGGGATGGATGATGTGCTTGAGCTGCTCTTCAGGATTGACGTTGCTGATTTTCATGGGTCGGTCTTTCGATCGAGGTGGTTGAGACAAGGGTAAGGCGAGGCCGGTCGCTAGCCCGGCTCCATCCAAGCCGCCGTCTCTTCCGTGTCGATCGGCAGGAGCGTGGAATAATCACGCCAGCATGCGTTCTTCGGGCTCGCGAGAGCCATGGGGCATCTCCTCTGTTGGGTCCGCTCGGCGTGGGACGACCAAGGCGTCCACCGCCAAGCAGCCTCTTGTGCCGACGATGATCGGATTGACATCGATCTCGGCGATTTCATCGGCTAAGGCATGGGTCATGATGGAAAGCCTCGACGCTGCCTCGGCGAAGGCATCGATGTCGGCTGCGGGCTGGCCGCGCAGGCCGTCGAGCAAGGGGCGCAAACGCAAGCGATCGATCGCAGCTCTCGCCCAAGCCGCATCGAAGGGCGGGCGCACCAGCACGATGTCCTTCAGCACCTCGGCATGGATACCGCCGGCGCCGATTACCAAGGTGCAGCCAAGCTGGCGGTCGCGGGTGACGCCCAAGATCATCTCGACGCCCTTTGCCGCCATGGCGGCCACCAAGACCCGCGGGCCCAAGGTCCCGGCCAGGGCGTCATAGGCCTCGGCGACGGCCGAAGCACTGGCAAGATCGAGCCTGACGCCGCCCAGGTCGGACTTGTGGGCGATCCCCGGCATGGCGGTCTTGAGCACCACGGGATAGCCCAGCTCTTCAGCCGCCGCGAGCGCCGCCTCTCTGCTTTCGACCATGCGCCTCGGCACCGTGGGCAGGCCGAAGTCCTGCAGCAGGTCCAGGGACTCCAGCTCGTCGAGCTGAGCGGACCTTGCCAGACGCTTGCGCCAACACGCCACAACCACCGGATCGGGCTCGGCCGGCTCGCCCGGCGGCTCGAAGTCGCGATGATCGGTCATGGCCTTGACCGCCGTCAGGAACTGCGGAATGCCGTCCATTACCACCAGCCCGGCGCGCGAGAGCGCCACCAGGTCCAAATTGTTGCCGGTGCCCTGATGATTGGCGCAGACCATCACCGGCTTGCCGCTGGCGGCCGCCGCCTGGCGGGCAATGCGCACGTTCTCGCCGTTCAGCCCCCCTTCCGGCCCGCGGTCGCAGGCAACGGCGCCGATCGCCGTGTCGGGATCCTGCATCAAGGCACCGAGGCAGTCGTTGAAGATGGCCTCGAAGTCATTGCCGGTGCCCCAGGCATCGCAAGGATTGACCGGCGGCAGGCCAAAGTCCAGCCGCTCGGCCAGGCGTCTGGTCGTGGCCTCGTTGATCCGGGCGAAGCGCACGCCCTTGGCGGACGCCAGATCCATCAAGAGCTCGCGCTCGCCGCCGCTGTCGTGGATGGTGGCGAGCCCCCCCGGCCCCAGCGAGCCGATGCGCGAGAAGAGAAGGCTGGTGTAGATCAGCTCGTCCAGGGAATCGACCCGGTGCACGCCGTAGCGCTCGAAGAGAGCATGATAGGCGCCGTCGTCGCCGACCATCGCGCCGGAGTGGCTGGTCGCCAGCTTGGCCGACTCCTCGGTGCGGCCGACCTTCAGCATGACAACGGGTGTGCGCTGGCGGGCCGCCTTGGCGAGCGCCGCCTCGAAGCGCTCCGGATCGCGCGCCGTTTCCATGAAGATGGCCAGGACCCCGGTCGAGGCCTGGTTCAGCGCGAAATCCATGTAGTCGGCCAGATTGACCGTCAGCTCCTGCCCGCAGGAGACCACGTAGTTGTAGTCGATCCGCCCCTCGGCATCGATCACCGAACAGAGTGCCGAGCCCGAATGGGTCAGGAAGGTCACGTCGCCGGCCATGTGATTGGGCCGGGTGAGATAGCCGCAAGCCCAGAGCCCTACCTCGAAATTGTAGAAGCCCATGCAGTTGGCGCCGCAGAGCAGCAGGCCGGCCTCTTGGCACTTGGCGCCGACCCGCTCCGGCAGCCGCGGCGTGGTGTCGTCGGGAAGGTAGAGGCTGGAGACCATCGTCGCCGCCTTGACCCCGACGGCAATGGCCTGGTCCAGGCCGGCCTCGATCGACGCATTGGGGATGGCGAAGATCACGTGCTCCACCGGCTCCGGCAGGGCCGCGAGCGAGGGGTAGCAGGGCAAGCCCTCGACCATCTCATAGCGCGGGTTGACCGGATAGAGGCGCCCGGTGAAGCCGGCGCTCAGGCTCTGGCGCACGAAGGTATTGCCGACGCTGCCGGGCCGCTGAGAGGCCCCCAGCACGGCAACGGAGGCAGGACGCATCAAGGGATCGAGGCGATGGGCAGTCACGGCGGCGTTGTCCTCAGCTTTCCTTGTTGGACGAAACATCAACAACAATGATATGCCAAAGCGCGCGGCACCTGGCTGCCCTGCCAGCGACGCCGCGCATGACGCTTCCTGAATGCTGCCGACGCCGGGCCGGCCGCTGCTCCTTCTCTCGCATTTCCATCGCGCTTGGCACGCAGTCTTGCCCGACTGCCGATTCCCACTTGCTTCTCTCTCCCCAACCCTATACTTTGGCTGAGTGTTCAGTCAAGAATTATGATTATGTGGCGACGTAGAGTGAGAGGTTTTCGTTCTTTTCCAATGTGCTAATAGACTGATTTGGTTGCCCGGGCGTTCGTAAAACATGGTGAATGGAGGGAAAATATGGCGCTAGCGCAGGTGAAGGAGCTTCCGCGCAGCCGAGCCGCGACCAAGGAGCTGCGCCGTCAGCAGCTGATCGACAGCACGATCCACTCGATCGCCAAGAGGGGTTTTGCCGACACCACCCTGGCCGATGTCGCCGATGGCGCCGGCCTCTCGCGCGGGATCGTGAACTTCCACTTCCAGAGCAAGGACCAGCTGCTGGTCGAAACCCTGCAGTTCCTTGCCGACGAGTACCGCGACAACTGGCAAAAGGCACTGGGCAAGGCCGGTGACAGCGCCATCGAGCGGCTGGCTGCCCTGATTTCCGCCGACTTCGAAGCGGCAGTCTGCAATCGTAAGAAAATCGCCGTTTGGTTTGCCTTCTGGGGCGAGGCCAAGTCGCGACCGACTTACCTCAAGCTCTGTGCCGATCGGGATCTGGAGTACGAGGCGGTGATGCGTGGCATCTGTGCCGAGCTGATCGCCGAAGGCCCCTACCCCGCCCTCGACATGGACGGCTTGGTCTCCGGCATCTCCGCGCTCACCGACGGGCTCTGGCTCGACGTCCTGGTCGAGCCCAAGGCCTTCGACCGAGAGGCTGCCAAGCGCACCGTCTGGCTCTTCCTCTCCGGCCTTCTGCCCCGCCACCTGGGCCCTGACGGCAGCATCAAGACAAGGGGTGCCGGATCGTGAGCCTGGACCTTCCGGCAAGCGCGCGCACCTGGCAGCAAAAGCTGCGCCGTTTCGTGGACGAGGAACTGATCCCCTACGAGGTCGAGGCGGAAATGAACGAGGGGGTCATCGACCCACAGGTGCGCCAGCGCCAGCGCGCGCTGGCTCTGGAGATGGGCCTGCCCGGCATGGACGTGCCGAAAGAGCTGGGCGGCTTGGGCCTCACCAATCTGGAGCAGGTCGTCCTCTACGAGCAGATCGGCCGGGTGACCAACGGCCTGGGCTGGTGCTTCAGCGAGGCGCACCGCTGGATGTTCGAGGCCTGCAGCGCCGACCAGATCGAACGCTACGTCCGGCCGATCATGCTGGGCCGGCGCCACGAGTGCTATGCCATCACCGAGGCCGATGCCGGCTCCGACGTCGAGGCCATCAAGACCACCGCCCAGCGCGATGGTAACGGCTATCGCCTCACCGGCGAGAAGTGGCATGTCACCAGCGCCAACCTGGCCGACGTCATGATCGTCCAGGCCAAGCTGACGCATGGCCCCGCAGCCGGGTCGCATGCCCTCTTCTTCGTCGAGATGGATAGCGAGGGCTTGGAGGTCCTCCGCACCCCGGCCTACAGCCACAATTACGAATCGCACCACCCGATCTATCGCCTGAGCTCCGTCTTCGTACCCGCCGCCAACCGGATCGGCGAGGAAGGCGACGGCATGGCCTTCACCTATGCCTGGTTCCGCCGCGAGCGCCTGATGATCGCCGCGCGCTGCTGCGGTGCTGCCGAGCGCCTGATCGACGAAGCCACCACCTTCGCCAAGTGGCGACAGATCGGCGGCCAGGTGCTGGCCGAGCGTCAGGCCATCCAGTTCATGCTGGCCGACAGCCTGACCGAGCTCTACGCCGCCCGCCTCATGACCTACGAGGCCGCCCGCGCCCACGACCGCGGCGAAGACGTCAAGGTCCTCCACGGCCTCTGCTCCATGGTGAAGCTCTATGCCTCCGAGATGGCGAATCGCGTCGCCGACCGTGCGGTGCAGATCTTCGGCGGCCGCGGCTACATGCGCGAGAACGTCGCCGAGCGCTTCTTCCGAGAGCTGCGCGTCGACCGCATCTGGGAGGGCACCAGCGAGATCCAGCGCCTGATCATCGCAGGCAGCCTGGTCAAGCGCGGCCAAGAGGCGCTGATCGGGTAACGAAGCGATGCAGGTGATCGCATCGCCGCGCAGGACGTCCGCGCCCGCAGCTATTTGGGATCAAGCACCGGGGCCACTGCCTTCAGGTCGTCGATCTCGATGTGACAGCGGATGCGGTGCGCGTCTGTCACCTCACGCAGCGGGGGAGCCTCTGTCTCGCATATAGGGCCAATCTTGCGGGGACAGCGCGTGTGGAACCTGCAGCCCGAGGGTGGATCGAGTGCGCTCGGGACCGCACCCGACAGGCGTATGTCGGTCCGCTCCACTGAGGGGTCCGGGATGGGTACGGCGGACAGCAAAGCCTCGGTGTAGGGATGGTATGGCGGCGCGAACAGGGCCTCGGTCGGGCCGATCTCACAGAACTGTCCCAGATACATCACCGCGACCTGGTCGCAGAGCTGATAGACCACGCTCAGGTCGTGCGAGATGAACAGCATCGCGGTCTCGAACTTCTGCTGAAGCTCCAGCAGCAGATTCATGACGGCTGCCTGAACGGACACATCGAGCGAGGACAGCGGTTCGTCGCAAAGAACCAGCGTCGGACGGCCGGCAAAGGCTCGGGCTAGGGCGACGCGCTGCTTCTCGCCGCCGCTCAGCTGCCGAGGCAAGCGGTCATAGTAGCTTTCGCCTAGCCGCACAGCCTCCAAGAGGCGCACGACCTCGTTCCTGATCTCGCGGGGCGGGACGGTTCCAAAGAGCTGCAAGGGACGCGCGATGGCCTCTCCGACCGAGCGCCTGGGGTTCAGCGTGGACTCGGGGTTCTGGAAAATCATCTGCAGCTCTTTAAGCAGCTCTCGAGGGCGCTGTTCGACGACCCGCGCAACATCGACACCGATGAAGTCCATTTCCCCGGACTTCGGTGACGCCAGGCCTGCGATGCACTTGGCCAGAGTGGTCTTGCCGCATCCCGATTCACCCACGATGCCGATGGTGGAGTTCTGCCGCGCCGTCAGGCTCACATCGTCGACTGCCTTCACAAATCCCCTCTTGTGCCTGCCGTCCAACCCTCCCAGTCCCGCTTCCTGCGCCTTGTAGTATGACCGTAGTCCTTCGATCCTGAGGACGACCTCTTCTCCTGAGGCCGCGTGACCGCCCTCGCCTGCCGCACTTTGTGTGCCTGCCGCTTCGGCAATCTCCGGACTGCCGGCAAAGAAGCATCGCACGGCCCCTCCGGCTGCGGTTTCAACGATGTCGGGATGATCGGAGCGGCAGCGGTCTTGCGCGCGGTCGCAACGCGGCTCGAAAATGCACCCCTTGGGCATCTTGTGGAGTGCCGGCACCTTCCCTGGAATTGGCTGCAGGGCCCTTTGCTGCCTGCCGGCGCTTATCTTCGGCACGCAGCCCAAGAGAGCGGCCGTATAGGGATGTTGAGGATCTCGGAATATCTCCTGAACCGAGCCTTGCTCGACCAACTCGCCCGCGTACATCACCGCCACGCGGTCGGCGATCCTGCTGATGACGCCGAGGTTGTGGCTGATGAAGAGAATCGTGACGCCGAACGCGCGCTTCAGCTCGGCGATCAGATCCAGTATGCCGGCCTCGACCGTAACGTCGAGACCAGTGGTCGGCTCGTCCATGATCAGCAAGGAGGGGTTGGTCAAAAGCGCCATGGCGATCAGAACGCGCTGCTGCTGGCCACCGGACAGTTGGTGGCGAAAGCGCTCCATGATCGCCGGCGGGTCGGGCATGTGCACGCGCTCCAGCATGCGGATGCACTCCGCGCGCGCATCATCGCCTGCAGCCCCCTTATGCTCCATCAATACCTCTGCGAGCTGGAGGCCGATGCGAAGCGAGGGGTTCAAGGCAGCCATGGGGTCTTGATAGACCATGGCAATCTTGTTGCCTCGGATCCGGTTCAGCTCCCGCCCGCTCTTGCGCACCATATCTTCGCCGCGGAACAGAATGCGCCCTCCCGCCACCTCGGCATTCTTGGCGACATGGTTCATCATCGCAAAGGCGAGCGTGCTCTTGCCGCAGCCGGACTCCCCGACCAGCCCCAGCGCTTCGCCGGGCCAGATCTCGAAGGAGACATTCCGAACAGCTTTGACCGCGCCGAGACGCGTCGCGTAGGCGACCTCAAGGTCGTCAACTTGCAGCACCGGCTCCGGGGTCGACTGTTGCATCGAGCGAACCTCCTACCGCTCACCCTCTCCGGACAGCATTGCCACGGACAGGGCACATGCACAGCAGCCTAACGCTGTTGCGCAATCTCTCTGACCCCATCAGCCAGCAGATTGAGCCCGATGACGACCGAACTCAGCGCCGCTGCTGGTGCCACCACCGTCCAGGGCATGCTGAAGATCCACTTTCGCCCCTCGTTGATCATCCCTCCCCAATCGGGCGTCGGCGGTGGTATACCGAGACCCAGAAAGCCGAGAGAGCCGATCGCCATGATCGCATAGCCGACCCGAATGCAGCTATCGACGATGATCGGCCCGCTCACATTGGGCAAGATCTCCCGCAGCAGTATGTAGCGTCGCCGCTCTCCCCTTAGCCGCGCCGCGTTCACATAGTCCTTGGTGCGCTCGTCCAGCGCGAGGCTGCGCACGATCCGCGTGATCGGTGGAATGGACCCCAGCGAAATAGCAATCACGACGATGATCACCGAGGACCCGATGCTGGTGATGATCAGGATATAGATGAGCAGGGTCGGAAACGACAGAAGGATATCGACTGCACGCATGATGAACGCATCGAGCCGGCCGCCGACATAGCCCGACATGAGCCCGAGCGGGGCTGCTATCATGATCCCCAAGAGAACCGAAATCGGCGCCAGGAAGAGAACCATGCGAGTCCCCCAGAACAGGCGGCTCAGCACGTCCCGTCCCAGATGATCGGTTCCCAGCCAATGTTCCAGCGATGGCGGCTGGAGTCTTGCACCCTGTATCTCGGTCGGCGAATAGGGAGACACGAGGGGAGCAGCCAGCCCTATGAAGACCCAGAAAGAGATGATGACTGCGCCGACCGTAGCGCTCCTCGATCGGCGGAGCTCCGCTATCCTCTTGCCTAGCCAGGCAGCGCCTTGCATGACCCACCTCAACCTGCCTTGCGGAGGCGACGCCGGCGTCCCCTTCGGCGGTGCGGAATTTGGCCCTTCGCTCATGGCTATGCTTCCTCGCTCCGGGCCCGTCACTCAAACCGAATGCGTGGATTCATGAAGTAGATGCCTATGTCGCCGATGACCTGGGTCGATACCGCCACGAAGGTGAGGACGAGCGTCCCTCCCTCGAGCAGAATGATGTCGTTTCGCAAGGCCGCATCGAGCAAGAGGCGCCCCAGCCCCGGATAGTTGAACAGCACCTCGACGACGACGACACCGCCGATGAGCCAATTGATGTGCAGCATGATAGCGGTGAAGGGTGCGATCAGCGCATTGCGCAGCGCGTGGCGCCAAATGATCTTTCTCTTCGAGATACCTTTCAGGGTCGCCGTGCGGATATAGTCGCTATCCATCACCTCGGCCATGCTGACGCGGGTGAAACGGGCGAGGTATCCGATTTCGTCGAAGGCCAAGGCCATTATCGGCAGGATCAGCTTTCTAAGGGTCTCGAGAAAACTGGCATCGGGGTTCGGTATGCTCGCCCCCGGCAGCCAACGGAGCCACAAAGAGAAAATGACGATCAAGAAGATCCCGCTCGCGAAGGGGGGAATGGAGACAAACAGACTGCCGGTCAGAGAAATGATGCGGTCCAGCAGCTTGCCCTCGGAGATGCCGGCGATGCAGCCCAAGGCCAAGCCCAGCGGCACCATGAAGGCAAACCCCAGAGCTGCCAGCAGCAGCGATCGCTCCAGGCGAACGGCGATGAGATCGCCGACGGGGCGGCGGAAGTGGATCGATTGCCCGAAGTCGCCCTGCAGAACATTGGTGATCCAGTCGACGTAGCGCACCACCACGGGCCGATCGAGGCCCATCTTTTCCCTCAGCTCGTCGACCTTCTGCTGTGAGGCGTAGCGTCCGAGCGCGTTGCGGGCGGGGTCGATCGGCACCACCTCGGCTACCATGAAGACCAAGATGGAGATGACCAGCATCGTCACCACCATCGAGCTGAGGCGCCTTACGAGAAACAGCAGCATGCTCGTCTCTCTTTGCGCTGCTGCCTCAGCTCGGGCGGCAACGGCCGCGTGGCTTCCGGCCCATCGCCGGAAGCCACGCAATGTGCTGAGCGTCCCACCTTGGCCGTGAGGCTCGCCTAGTTTTCAGAGAGCCACATCTCATGCCAGAGGAAGCCGCCCCTGGACCAGGTGTCGGGCAGGTGGACGTTGCTCCGGCTGGCACCGAAGGTTGCCGCAAAGAAGGGGATGATGTAGCCGGCATCCTCTTGCATGATGCCTTGGATCTCACAGAAGATCTTCTGCTTCTCCGCAGGATCGACGGTCGCATCGGCGGCATCCAACAGGGCGTCGAGCTTTTCGTTGCAATAGTAGGACTCCGTCCAGTCGGCCCCACAGCGCAACGCCAAGTTTATGTTCTTGGTCGCCGGAATCCGGCCACTCCAGCCGCTGACGGAAAAGGGCCACTCCTGCCATTGGTCCCAGAAAGCCGAGCTGGGAAGCATGTTGATGTTGATGGTGACTCCGGCCTCGGCAGCCATCTCCTTGTAGACCTGGGCGAAAGCCGGTCGAAAGGCATCGTCCGGCGTGGAGAGTTCAAGCTCGAGACCATCGGGATAGCCGGCTTCGGCCAGCAAAGCCTTGGCCCGCTCGATATCCTGCGGGCGCCCGTCCGCATCGGTGCTGGAGCAGTAGGCGGCGGCACTGGCGGGAATCCAGTGGTCGTAGGCCACCTGGCCTTTCGGCTGGACGAGTTCCTGGATCTTCTTGCGGTCCTGAACCAGCTTGAGGGCGTTGCGCACGCGCACGTCGTCGAAGGGCTGCATGTCGGTGCGCATCACGATGGGGGTAATCCAGCCCGTGGTGAAGGCCTGGATATTGATCTCGTCGGGATAGTTCTCCAGTTCCTCGATGATCCCGTCACCCGGCGACAAGAGGTCCGCCTCGTCGCCGATCAGTGCGGCCAAGCGGGCCGCATCGTCCCATCCGGCGGTCACGATGACCTTGTCCAGGTAGGGCAGAGATTGACCGTCGGCGCCCTTGCGCCAGTAGTTGGGGTTGCGCACCAGAACCATGCGCTCGTCGGGAATGAACTCCTCCATCATGAAGGGCCCGGTGCCGATGGCATCGGCTGGATTGCCGCTGTAGAAGTCCTTCCAGCCGCCCTCGGGCGCAATCATGCTCGGATAGTCGTAGAAGGCGAGGAGCAGATCGGCGTTCGGTCGGTCGAGACGAAGCTTGATCGTCAGGTCATCCACCTTCTCCACGCCTTCAGGCGACAGGAAATCGAGAGCGGCAGCCATCGAGGATCCGGTGTCCGGGTCCAGCCAATGCTTGATGTTCCAGATCACGTCATCGGCGCCGAAAGGCTTGCCATTGTTGAACGTCACCCCCTCTTGGAGATGGAGTATCCACTCGGTCGAGTCTTCGTTGGCCTCCCACGACTTCACCAGCTGCGGTCGCGGCGCGCCGTCTTCACCGACCCAAACCAAGGGTTCTGCGATCGACAAGCCGACCAGGCCGGTACCGACGCCGTCGGCGGCAGGATCCTCGACGTAGGGGATCCAGTTATACTCGGTGCGCAGCGTGCCGCCGCGGACGGGAGCGTCTGCCGCCGCAGCCGGCCCCGCTGCACCGGCTAGGATAGCACCAACGCCGCTCAAGCTCACGCCCAGCAGGGCGGCGCGATGCAGCAGCGCCCGTCGGCTCACGCCGCCTCGGAGATAGAGGTCCTTCGACGCCGTCACACCCTGACGCAGGGTTTCCATCTTCATCTTTTTCATCATCTCCATCCTCCTCCCTTCTTCCTTCCTTGCGACCTTCGAACACTCAAGATCGCTCCTTGGAATGCAGCATAACCGCCATCGCCGGCCAGCCCGCCGCGATCACTGGCGCCTCTTGGGATCTCGCTTCGCGGGTCGTTCCTCGCCTCCTAGAGCGGCAGAGATCGCGTCGGCGGCGGCAATCACGTCCGGCGCGATCTCCGTCATGACCTCCTCGGTCAGGCGATTCGAATGGCCCGCCACACTGATCGCGGCGGCCACATCGCCCATACCGTTGACGATCGCCCGGGCGATGCCGTTGACGCCGATTTCGTTCTCGCCAAGGTCGAGCGCATACCCTTGCGTCTGGAATTGGGCCAACTGGGCCTCGAGGGCCTCGACCTCGGTGACTGTCCGCGGGGTCAGCCTCGGCAAACCGCGCAGCCGATAGACCGTGTGCCGCATCGGTGCATCCCAGAGCGACAAGAAGGCCTTGCCGAGAGCCGTGCAGTGATAGAGGGATCGCCAACCGCCGTAGGCCGTTGCATGCAACAGCCTTGACCCCTGGTAGCTGTCGATGACCCAGAGGTCGAGCAGGTCGGGCAGCCCAAGGTTCACGGTTTCCTTCGTCTTCTTGCAGAGATCGGCGAGGATCGGCCGCGACAGGTGCGAGATGTGCAAGCGCTGCTGAACGATCCGCCCAAGCTCCAGATTCCGCAGCCCCAGGCGATAGCGCTTTGACTGCTTGTCCTGTTCGACGAAGCCGAGCGTGACCAGCGATGCCAGAAGGTTGAATGCGGTGGTCTTGTTGAGCGATGTGACCCGGCAAATCTCGCCGAGGCTGCTGCCGTCCGCCTCTCCGGCCCCAATCACGTCGATGATGGCGCTGGCGCGCGCCAAGGCTTGTATGCGCGGAGGTTTCGGCGATCTGGGCGTCGTCACCACGGGCGTTCCTCCCCACCGGACCTGCTCCCCAGCTTCGATGACAGGGCCCCTATCTCGAAAGGAATACGCGCCGTTCTCGCTTGGCGCGACGCGATCTGAGAGCCCCGATTGGGCCACCATCGGTTCGTCCTCGTATTAAAGGCTTTTCTACATTATACAACATTTTTTGAAAGGCAAGCCCTTATTACGTCAGTCCCTCAGTTGAGTATTCATACAAGCTTTGACTCCAACATTTTGTCGTAAACAACTGTGATATGAAGATTTATCAAGCGCTCGTGGTTGCATAATATTGGCTTCAATAGCAAGATCGCGCCCTCAGCTCGAAGCGGATTGCAGATCACAGATCTACAATGTATAATGACCGGGCGTAGGCGAGAGTGGAGGGAGACGGCAGTGCCCATTAAGCCAGCGGTCCGTCTTTCGTGGCGTGAATGCGCTGGTGAGCGGCTTGATGGCGTCGAAGGGTGAGGTGGAAAGATGGCCGAGAGCGTGACCGACTTCTACGACCGCTTGAGCCTTGAGTATCGGGACAACATGGGCTGGGATTGGGAAGTCGAAGCGCGCCGCGAGGGCGCATGCCTCGACCGCTTTCTCGCCGATGAAATGGGGCGCCCGGGCCCCTACTCCCTCCTCGACTGCACCTGCGGAATCGGCACGCAGGCAATCGGCCTGGCGCTCCAAGGCCACCGGGTGCATGCCTCCGATCTCAGTCCGGTGTCAGTGGAGCAAGCCCGCCAGGAGGCTGACGGCTTCGGCGTCGCAATGGGCTTCAGCGTGGCGGACATCCGCGACCTCGGCGCAACGCTGTCGCAGAGCTTTGATGCGATCATTTCCTGCGACAACGCGATCGCACACTGCCTCAGTGACGACGACCTCGGCGCCGCGCTTGCAAGCATCAAGGCGCGGCTCAATCCCGGCGGCATGCTGCTCTTGAGCTTGCGGGACTATAATGCCTTGCTTGCGGAGAAGCTCCGCTTCAACAATCAGCACGTACAAGACAGGCCCGATGGCCGCCGCGTCGTCTTTCAACTCTGGGACTGGGCAGAGGACAGCCGAAGCTACCGCAACCATCAATTCCTGATTAAGGAAACGAACGGGAACTACGAGATAAAGCACTTCGAAACGCAATTGCGGGTGCTGCTGCAGGACGAGATTGTCGCTGCCGTGCAGGCCGCCGGCTATGAAGAGGTTCGCTGGCATCCTCCCGAGAGCAGCGGTTACTACCAACCCATCGTGACAGGCCGCAAGCGATGAAACCGGCCTGGTCACCGATGGAAATGGCTACGACCGCCATGGAGCAAGAGCGGTCAAGAGCGGATCCCGTAAGAAAAGAAGACATCAGAATGGAAGCGGAGATCATCTTCGATTCCTACCTGCCCGACGCATTGCGCCGTGCCTTGGACTACGCCGGCGACGAGGGCTTCGTCGCGTCGATGCCGCAGCTGCTCCATGCCCGGACCAATGCGTCTTACGACAACGAGATATGGAACATCCGGTCGTTCGCGTCGCACTCCGAAGAGACCGTCGTTACGACGCGCCGAGGAAATCACGTCGTGGTGACGGTTCATGGCGGCGGCATATTCGCGTCACCCGAGAGGTTCAGGAAACTCTACCACGCGAGCACATGCCGATCGTCTGAGTTTGGCTTCACGGGATTGTTCGGCGCCAAGATCAGCGACAAGGAGGCGCAAGGCCTCCTTGCCGGCAGGCTGCCCGACGGCAGCGATATCCCGGTCTTCTCGTTCGACGAATTCGAGCAGGGCAAGGCCCAGCCCCCACGGCGCTACGCGGTGGTCTTGGACTTCAACAGGGCAAGAGAGGCCATCAACGGCAACGCAGCCTTCGACGAGTTGAAGGACGACCCCTTGATGATCGTCCGCGCCGGGGGTGCAGAAGCGGCTGCGGCCTATCTCGACAAGGCGAGAGACAGAAAGACATCGCCAGTGATGGGAAGCTGGCATTGCCTGAACGACATCAGGCCGGATCAACCGCAGGCCCGTGCCCTCTTTCTCGGCGGCGAGGAAGGCGGCGCCTCAAGCGAAGTCCGACGCGCCCTGACGGATAAGGAGCGCGGCTACATCGGAATATGGGGGACCCACTACCGCATCCCGATCGATGCCGAATTCGCCATCCGCGGCGACACCAGCATGATCAATCCGGCCCGCTACGTCGCGGTCGCGCCAAGGAGTGCTGCCACGAGCTTGCGCCATCTCCCCTTCACGAATTGAGCGAACTCGCAAGGCAAGAGAGGACGAAACCGCCATGGACGACATCAAGATGGAAGCGGAGATTATCTTCGAGTCCCATGTTCCCAGCGCCTTGCGGCGTGCCTTGGACCATGCCGGCGAGGAGGGATTCGTAGCGTCCTTGCCGCAGCTGCTGCACGCACGCGCAAATGCCCCCTACGACAACATCATCTGGAACACATGGTTCACATCCTACACCGAGGAGAATGTGGTCACGACGCCGCAAGGCAAGCATGTCGTCGTCGTCGTCCATGGCGGCGGCATCTACGCATCGCCCGATCGCTTCGAGAGGACCTATCGCGCCAACGTGAATCGCAACAATTCCGAGGGCTTTACCGGCCAGTACTCCGGCAAGATCTCTGTCAAAGAAGCCAGCGACGTTCTGAACGGCAAGCTGCCCGAAGGGATCGAGATCCCGATCTACCAGTTCGAGGAGTTCAAGCGTGGCATCTCCGGCCTTCCAAGGCGCTATGGCGTCGTCCTGGACTACGAATTGGCGAGAAAGTCGACACGCGGTTTCGATACTTTCGAAGTCTTGAAAGACGAGCCGAACCTTATCGCCCGCGCCGGCGGTGTCGCGCCTTTGGCCGCCTACCTCGACAAGGCGCAAGCCCGGCACAATACGAAGAAAATGGGGAACTGGCACCCCTACAACAGGATCAATCCCGATCAGCCGCAAACCCGCGTGGTGTTTCTCGCCGGCAACCAAGGCGGTGTGGGGACCGAGGACGACGATGACGACGACTACGGCTACGACGCCGAATATGGCATCGGCGGAGACGCCTGCATTCACAACATGGCCCGCTACGTGGCCGTCGCGCCCCGGGATGTCTCGAAGAGCTTGCGCTATCTGGATTTCGGGATCTAGGCGAGAGCTCAAAAGCAGGCGCAAGGCCAATGACCGCTCGGCATAGCGGTCTTGCCGAGAAGCGCCATGCGCCGGGCTGGTACGCGATCCTTCCCGAGCCTGCGCCGGCCAAGCGCTTGCAAGGCAGCCAAGTCGCCGATTGGGTTGTGATCGGGGCCGGGGTTACCGGGCTCGCGGCCGCCCGGCGGCTGGGCGAGCTGGCGCCGGACGCGCGTATCCTCCTGCTCGAGGAGCATCGCGTGGGTTATGGCACGTCGGGGCGTAACTCGGGCTTTATCATCGACACCCCGCACCTCACCGAGCATCTGAGCCTGGACGATAACCGGCGGGTCTCGCGGCTGGTCGTAGCCGGCCTGGCCGAATTGGAAGGCCAGGTGAGAGACCACGACATCGCTTGCGAGTGGTCGCAACGGGGCCACTTGACCGCCGTCTGCAATCCGGCGCGCGAGCAGAAGCTCCACGCCACCCTTCGCGTGCTCGAAGACGCAAACGAGGCCCACGCTTGGCTTGACCGTGCTGCCATTGCCAAGCTGACCGGAAGCGACCAATACCATGCTGCCGTCCTGACACCACGAACGGTCCTGCTGAACCCGGCAGCCCTGTGCCGCGGCCTCGGCGAGACCCTGCCGGCCAATGTAGAGCTCTACGAGGAGACGCCGGTGCAGCGGGTCGGGTCCGGTCCGCCGGTGAAGGTCGAATGCGCCGAGGCATCGATCACTGCCAAGAACCTGCTGCTCACGACCAACGCCTTCGTCGCCAAGCTCGGGTTCTTGCGGCGGCAGGTCTTTCCGATGATCGCCTGCGCCAGCCTCTCGCGGCCGCTGAGCGACGATGAACAAGCCGCCATGGGCGGCGAGCCCGACTGGGGCATCACCGGGGTCACGACGATGCGGCGCACGCGATCGAACCGTATCCTAGTGCGCCACGGTAGCGAGTACAGGTCGGATTATCGCCTGAGCGAGGCTCGTCGACAAAAGCTCGTGCGCTCCCACAAGGCGATCTTGAGGAAGCGATTCCCCCTGCTCGATGGCTTGGACTTCGAGCACACCTGGGCCGGCGTGTTCTGTATGACCCGAAACTGGGCATCGCATTTCGGCCGGCTCGAACCCGGCATCTTCGTCTCGCTTGGGTATTGCGGCGTCGGCCTGCCCCGCGGCACCATCTCGGGAAAGCTGCTTGCCGACTATGCAGTGGGATCGGAATCAGACATGATCGCCGACGTTCAGGCCCTTTCTGAACCCAAAGCCTTGCTACCTCAGCCATTTCTTGGGATCGGCATTCAAGCGAGGCTGGCATGGTACAGGTGGCGCACGCGGGATGAGGCCTAGGGCTGAGCCATGCGCAACAGACTCTTCGTCCTGGATCTGGGGCGCATGCGTATGGCGCGCCGCAGCTTCTTCGGCGATCTGGCAGACGGTGACCCGTCCGCCGCGGAGATGGTGACCTTTCCGATTTCCGCCTATCTGATCGACGGAGCGGAGGGTCGCATTCTTTTTGACGCCGGCTGCCACCCGGACGCCATGCAACCGGGAGGGCGCTGGTCCGAGGCGTTTCAATCTCAGTTTCCCTGGGAGCCCGGGCCGGATGGGGAGGCCTGCCACCTGCCAAACCGCTTGGAGCAGCTGGGCCTCGGGCCCGACGACATCGATCACGTGGTGCTCTCGCACATGCACTCCGACCATGCCGGTTGCGTCGAGTTCTTTCAACAATCTCAGGTGATCGTCCACCGCGCCGAGTTCGACTTCGCCCGCGCCTTCTGTGAACGCAGGGACCCCGACAGTTCCTATGCATGGGGGGATGCGGAGCAATGGCTTGGCCAAGACATGAACTGGCGCTTCGTCGAGGACCACGAAAAGGAGCTTTCTTTGACCGACAGGATCACGCTGCTCAACTGGGGGGCCGGTCACGCCGCAGGTATGCTGGCCTGGAGGTGTCGCTTGACGAGACCGGAAATGTGATCCTGGCATCCGATGCCGTCTTCACAGAGGAGAACTTCGGCCCGCCGGCCCGGCCCGCTGGATATCCCCACTCGTCGATCAAGGCCGCCCGCACGGTAGAATCTATTCGCTCCCGCGCGAAGCGCTTGCAGGCCCAGGTCTGGTGTGGACACGACATGAAGCAGTTCATGAGCCTCCGGCATTCGACGCTCGGCTGGTATGAGTAGCGGGTGACCTCGGCGCCGTGCCTGCCCGCGGCAATGTCTATTGCACAGCCCCGCTGCCCGCCCAACACCATGAACCGACAAGCATCTAGCGGCGGGCCGGCGCCTCGTCGTATCGTTCGCCCGCTTGGTGCTAGTCATTGACCGAGAGAGTCCGAGGGGAGCTGAGAGATGTGGGACGAGCGGGCTGCGGACCGAACCCATGAGGTCGAGATCGCCGGCGGCCACAGGGTCGTCGTCGACGAGTTCGGCGAGGGCGACAAGGTGCTGCTCTGCCTCAATGGCGGACCCGGCTTGCCGTGCGACTACCTGCGCGAGCCGCATGCGCCCCTGGCCGACAAGGGCTACCGCGTTATCGCCTTCGACCAGCTGGGCTGCGGGCGTTCGGACAAGCCAAAGGACGAGGGCCTTTGGCAGATCGGCCGCTACGTCGAGGAAGTGGAGAGTGTCCGCGACGCCCTGAACCTGGGCCAGGTCACGCTTCTGGGCCATTCCTGGGGCGGCTGGCTCGGCATCGAGTATGCCATCACCTATCCCGAGGCGCTGAAGGGCCTGATCCTGGAGAACACCTGCGGAGACATGCCCCATCTGATCTCGGAGCTCAACCGGCTGCGCGAGGCGCTGGGGCCCGAGACCGTGGCGATGATGCAGCGCCACGAGGCCGAGGGCAGCCTGGATCACCCCGCCTATCAGGCCGCCATCACCATTCTGAACTATCGTCACGTCTGCCGCCTGGACGAATGGCCGGCGCCGGTCCATCGCTCGCTGGACGACTGGAACATGGATGTCTACGGCGCCATGCAGGGGCCGAACGAATTTCTCTACGTCGGCAACCTGAAAGACTGGAACCGGCTGGCGGAGATGGGCGCCATTTCCTGCCCCACGCTCATCACCGTCGGCCACCACGACGAGCTGGGCCCGGCTTGCGCCATGCGCATGGCCCACGCCCTGCCCAACGCCACGCTCAAGGTCTTCAAGAACAGCGCGCATATGCCTTTCTACGAAGAGCCGGACGCCTATTACCGAGAGCTCGAGGCCTTCCTCTCGGCCCACGCCTGAGCAAGGGTTGAGGCCGATCCCTCAAGGAAAGCGCACGGAGGCAGAGATGTGGGACGAGCGGGCAGCGGACGAGACCATCACCATCGAGATCGAGGGCGGCCACACGCTGAAGGCCTATAGTTTCGGCAGCGGCGAGGAGGTGCTGCTCTGCCTGAACGGCGGCCCGGGCTTGCCTTGCGACTATCTGCGCGAGGCCCATTCCTGGATCGCCGACCGCGGCTATCGGGTGATCGCTTACGATCAGCTGGGGTGCGGGAATTCGGACAAGCCCGACGATCTTTCGCTTTGGAACGTACCCCGTTACGTCCAGGAACTGGAGCAGGTAGTCAAAGCCCTGGATCTGCCGAAGGTGCATCTATTGGGGCATTCCTGGGGCACCTTTCTGGCCACCGACTACGTCCTGACCTTCCCCGGCCGCATCAAGTCGCTGATCCTGGCCGACGGCGCCGGCGACATCCCGCATCTGGTCTCGGAGCTCAACCGACTGCGCGCCGCGCTGGGGCCGGAGGCGGTGGCGATGATGCAGCGCCACGAGGCCGAAGGAAGCCTGGAGCATCCCGCCTACCAGGCCGCCGTCACTATCCTGAACTACCGCCATGTCTGTCGACTGGACGACTGGCCCGCGCCGGTCAAGCGGTCGCTCGACGACTGGAACATGGAGGTCTACGGCACCATGCAGGGGCCGAACGAGTTCACCTTCACCGGCAACTACAAGGACTGGTCGCGGCTGGCGGAGATGCACCTGATCACCGAGCCGTCGCTGGTGGTCTGCGGCCTGCACGACGAGCTGACGCCGGCCTGCTCCATGCGCATGCACCAGGCCTTGGCGAACGCGAAGATCGAGGTCTTCAAGAACAGCGCGCACATGCCTTTCTACGAGGAGCCGGAGCGCTACGCCGCCACGCTCTTGGCCTTCCTGGACGAGAATCGCGGCTAAGCGACCATGGAGCGCTTCAAGTTCGTCCTCTACCGGCCGCTGCAGACCATTCCCGTTCTGATCGGCGTCAGCCTGATCACCTTCGTGCTGGTACGCTCCATTCCAGGCGACCCTGTCCGCGTGCTCCTGGGCCCGCGCGCCAAGCCCAGCATCATCGCCGCGGTGCGCGAGCAGTACGGCCTCGATGAGCCGATCATCCTGCAGTACTTCTATTTTCTCTATAACCTGGTCCAAGGCGAGATGGGTCGCTCCATCATCTATCGCATCCCGGTCCTGGATGTGATCGCCGAGCGCCTCTCGCCCAGCCTCTTCCTCTTGTCCTATGCGCTGGTCCTGAGCGTGACCCTGGCCATGGTGCTGGCGATCACCGCGGCGCGTAACCAGCGTCGCTGGCCCGACCACCTAGTGCGCATGTTCTGCACCGCCGGCCTCGGCCTGCCGGCCTTTTGGCTGGGGATCATCCTGATCATGGTCTTCTCGGTCGGGCTCGGCTGGTTTCCCGTGTCGGGCTATGGCGAGGGCTTCCTTCAGCACCTGCATCACCTCTTCCTGCCGGCGCTCACCATCGCCGTGGCCCTGGCGCCGGTCCTGACCCGCAACCTTCGTGCCACCCTGATCGAGCAGATGCAGGCGGACTTCGTGCAGACCGGGCGCTCCAAGGGCATGAGCGAGCGTGCCCTCTTCTTCCGTCACGTGCTGCCCAACTCTCTGGTCCCGACCGTGAACCTCTTGGGGATCGCCTTCTCCTGGCTGATCGGCGGGACGGTAGTGGTCGAGACGGTCTTTTCGATCCCGGGCATGGGGCAGTTGATGGTGGCCTCGATCTTCTCGCGCGACTATCTGCTGGTCCAAGGCGTCACCCTCTTCTTCGCCGTCGGCATCATCTGCACCAACTTCATCGTCGACGTGGTGAACGTCGCGCTCGACCCGCGGATCGACCCATGAGCCTGGCCGCACCGAAAATCCCGTCGCGCAAGCTGGGGACCAGCGGCCTGCCTCTCACCTTGCTTCTGGGCATGGCGGTGACGGGCTTCTGGATCCTGCTGGCCCTGGCCGCCGATATCGTGGCGCCCTACTCGCCGATCGCGCAGGACGTGCCCTCCGCACTGCAGCCGCCCAGCGCAGAGCACTGGCTGGGCACCGACAACTACGGCCGCGACGTGCTCTCGCGGATCATCTACGGCGCGCGGGTCGACCTGCAGATCGGGCTCTTCGGCGTTATCTTTCCCTTCCTGATCGGCAATGTCATCGGCATGGTCGCCGGCTATTTCGGCGGCCTGGTCGACACCATCCTGATGCGCCTCTTGGAGGTGACCATCGCCTTTCCCTTTTTCGTGCTGGTGATTGCCATCATCTCGATCCTGGGGCCGGGGCTCACCAGCCTCTATATCGCGCTGGCGCTGGTCGGCTGGGTGTCCTACGCGAGACTGACGCGTGCCCAGGTCCTGGTCCTGAAGGGCAGCGATTTCATCGGTGCGGCCCGCGTGTTGGGCTACAGCGATGCGCGCATCATGCTGCGCCACCTGCTGCCCAACGCCATCTCGCCGTCGATGGTCTTCGCCATGACCGACATGGTGCTGGTGATCCTGCTGGGCTCCTCGCTCAGCTATCTGGGCCTCGGCGCACAGCCGCCGACCGCCGAGTGGGGCGTGATGATCGCCGAGGGCCAGCAGTTCCTGGCGACCGCCTGGTGGATCTGTCTCTTCCCCGGCTTGGCGATCGTCTTCCTGGCCTTGGGTCTCTCGCTCTCGGCCGACGGCCTGGCCCAGCTGCTGGGGACCAAAGAATGACCGGCCAGCCGATCCTGAAGGTGCGCGACCTGACGGTGGAGTTCGCCGTCGAGGAAAGCTGGCGCGCCGTGGTCGAGGAGGTCGGCTTCGAGCTGGCCAAGGGCGAAGTGCTGGGCATCGTCGGCGAGAGCGGATCCGGCAAGACGGTCACCAGCCGCGCCGTCATGCGCTTGCTGCCGGCGCGGGTCTGCCGCATCGCCAAGGGCGAGATCGTCTTCGAGGGCCAGGATCTGCTGCAGCTGCCCGAGGCCAAGCTGGAAGAGATCCGCGGCGGGCGCATCGGCATGATCTTCCAGACGCCGATGACGCACCTCGACCCGGTGATGCGCATCGGCAAGCAGATCGCCATCGGGCTGACCCTGCACCTGGGCCTCGATGCCCGCGCCGCCCGCAAGCGCGCCATCGAGCTCTTGGCCGAGGTCGGCTTTCGCGAGCCGGATCGCCAGGTCGACGCCTTTCCGCACGAGCTTTCCGGCGGCATGCGCCAGCGCGCGATGATCGCCGGCGCGCTCTCCTGCGACCCTGCCGTCCTCGTCGCCGACGAGCCGACCACGGCCTTGGACGTGACCGTCCAGGCACAGATCCTTGACCTGCTGCGCGACCTGCGCCGCCAGCGCGGCCTCTCGATCATCTTCATCAGCCACGACCTGGGCCTTGTCGCCGAGTTCTGCGACCGCGTGGTGGTGATGGAACGCGGCCGCATCGTCGAGGCGGGAGCGGTCAAGGAGATCATCGCTCAGCCCAAACATCCCTACACGGTCAACCTGCTGCGTTCTCAGCCCGGCATGATCGAGGCTGGCACCTACTTTCCTCTCGGCGCACGAACGGGCAAGCCGCAGCTCCTCCAGCCCAGCGAGAGCGAGCTGGCAGACTGCCTTCAGATCGACCGGCTTGGCGTTGCCTTCCGACAGAAGCGGCGCCTCAGCGAGATGGTGCAGCGCAAGCCGCCGCGCGCGCTGGCGGCGGTCGAAGAGGTCAGCCTTACCTTGCGCCGCGGCGAGGCCTTGGGCCTGGTCGGCGAAAGCGGGTCGGGCAAGAGCACCTTGGCGCGCTCCGTCGTGGGCTTGGTGACCCCGACCAGCGGCGAGATCCGCATCGACGGCAAGCTGCTTGGCAAGATGAGCCAGGCCGATCGCGCGCTTTGGCATCGCAAGGTGCAGATGATCTTTCAGGACCCGCTGTCGTCACTCAATCCGAAGATGAGCGTCGCCGCCGCCTTGGCCGAGCCCTTGGCCGTACACAGGCTCTGCCCGTCTGCCGAGATCAACCGGCGGGTGGCCGCACTGATGCATGAGGTCGGTTTGGACGAGGAGTTGGCGGAACGCCGCCCGCATCAGCTCTCCGGCGGCCAATGTCAAAGGGTCGGTATTGCTCGCGCCCTTGCCGTCGAGCCGGAATTGCTGCTGGCCGACGAGCCGACCTCTGCGCTCGACGTCACCATTCAAGCGCAGATTCTCAATCTTCTGATGCACTTACGGGAAAGCCGCGGCTTGACCATGCTGTTCATCTCGCACGATCTGGCCGTGGTGCGGCATCTCTGTCAACGCGTGGCGGTGATGCGTCACGGCCAGCTGATCGAGAGCGGCTCCGTCGAAGAACTCTTCGAGCGGCCGCGGCACGACTATACGCGACAGCTGTTGGCAGCCATACCCTCGGTCGCTAGGCTATCGTAAGCGGTTCGCTGCAATGGGGGAGCAGCCGCCGGTCCTGCGCAGGCCTTCCAGCAGAGAAGGCACCCGGCGCACCCGTCCAATCCAGATGAGGAGACAGCAAGACATGATGCCGATCGCACGATTCTGTGGAGGGCTGGCGTTGGCGGGCCTTCTGACGATGGGATCCGCCTTCGCCGGCGACGGCGTCCTTAAGATTGGGCGCGACCAGGATAGCGTCTTCATGGATCCGATCCTGGTGAGCCAGAACGCCGACGTCTGGGTGATGAACAACATCAACGCTCAGCTGGTCCGCAACACCCGCGAGGCCACCGGCATCGAGCCGGACCTGGCGGAGAGTTGGAGCGTCTCGGAAGACGGCAAGACCTACAGCTTCACCTTGCGCGAGGGCGCCAAGTTCAGCGACGGCAGCCCGGTCAAGGCCAGCGACGCCAAGTTCTCCATCGAGCGGCTGCGCGACGACGAGGGCTCGGTCTTCGGCTCGATGTTCACCGTGATCGAGGATATCCAGGTGCCCGACGACCGCACCATCATCTTCACGCTGAAGGAGCCGACGACGCCCTTCCTGTCGATCCTGGCGCTCTTTGCCGCCGCGATCCTGCCCGAGGCGGCGGTGACCGGTGACTATGACGCCTTCTCGCAGAAGCCGATCGGCGCCGGTGCCTTCCGGCTGGTCGACTGGCGTCGCGGCGACCGCATCATCCTGGAGGAGAACGAGCACTACTGGGAAGCCGAGGTGCCGGAATTGGCGGGCGTCGAGTGGATCTACATTCCCAACGACAACACCCGCATCCTGCAGCTGCAGGCCGGCGAGATCGATGCCATGATCTTCGTTCCTTTCAATCGGATCAACGAGTTAGGAACGGACCCTAACATCAACGTTCACCTCGATCCTTCCAGCCGTATGGATCACATCCTGATCAACCACAGCCGCGATCCGCTGAGCGACGTGCGCGTGCGCGAAGCGCTGGCCAAGGCGATCGACATCGAAGCCATCATCGAGGCGGTGACCTTCGGGCATGGCACGCCGGCCAACTCCTACATCCCCGCCGGCGGCATGTACTACAATCCGGACAACCCCCGCTACACCAAGGATCTAGAAGCGGCCAAAGCGCTGTTGAAGGAGGCCGGCGCCGAGGACCTCGAGATCGATTTCGTCGTGCAAGCCGGCGACGCGAACTACGAGCAGGTGGCCGTCCTGGTGCAAGACCAGCTCAGCAAGATCGGCGTTGAGGTCAACATCGTGAAGCAGGAGGCCGGACAGGTCTGGGACACCATCGTCGAGGGTGAGTACGACGTCAGCACCAACTACTGGACCAACGACGTCATCGACCCTGACCAGAAGACGGGCTTCGTCTTGAACGGCGCCGATCCCGACGTCTTGTCCTACTACACCCGCTACAACAATCCGAAGGTGAACGAGTTGGTCGCCGCCGCCCGGATCGAGACCGATCCGGACAAGCGCAAGGCCATGTACTACGACCTGCAGCGCATGGCGCAGGAGGACGTCAACTGGCTGGGCCTCTACTACAGCCCCTTCCGCAATGCGTCGCGCAGCAACGTGGACGACTTCTTCCAGAACCCTATGGGCCGCTTCATGCTGGAGACCACCTCGAAGAACTGATGCCAGCGTGTGCTGTCGCTGCGGTCGATCTGCGGCGACAGCGCCCCAAGTGTCCGGGTGTTCGACCATGCCGCGCTTTAGCCTCACTTCTCGTGAGATCGAAGGTTTCCGCGATGAGGGGTTCGTCATGGTCGAGAAGATCATCGGCGAGGCGACGGTGGAACGACTGCGCCGGCGCTACGAGGAGCTCTTCCGAGGCTGCTTCGAGACCGGCGTCAGCCCGGACGAGGTCAACTGGCAAGAGGGCAGCGGCGACCCCAGCCTGACGCGCCAGATCTGTAACGGCTGGAAGGCCGACCGTAGCGTCGCCTCGGTGGTTTTGCGCAGCGACCTCGGTGAGGCGATCGCTGAGCTTGCCGGCTGGCAGGGCACGCGGGTGATGATCGACAATGTCATTTGGAAGCCGCCGGGCACACGCCCGCTGGGCTATCACCAGGACAACGCCTATCTGCGCTGGTTCAAGCCGGGCCGGCTCTTGAGTTGCTGGATAGCGCTGGACGACACCCAAGCCGAGGGCGGCACCATGGAGGTGGTGCGCGGCTCCCACCGCTGGGCGCAGTCCCTGCCGGAGGGCGCGTTCCACGGCCCGGAAGACTATCAAAGGCCAATGCGCCTGGCCGCAGCCAAGGAGGGGGTGACGCCGGACGTGGTGCCGATCGTGGTGAAACGCGGCGGCGGCTCTTTTCATCACGGTTGGACCTGGCACGGGTCGGGATACAATCGCAGCCCTACGCCGCGCCGCGCCTTGGTGATTCACGCTATGCCGGCCGACTCCTGCTTCGCCGAAGATCCCGCCGACCTGCAGTTCGGAACCGGGCCGATCTACAGCCGCTACAAGCGCCTGGGCGACAGCGTGATGGACGAGAACTACTTTCCTATCACCTGGACCCGAAGCGGCTATCGCACCCCAGGCCTCGACGCCTACGCCCGGACGGCTTGAGGCCTCCGCCGACTTGGGCATCGGGCCCATGGTCAGCGCAGTGGGAACGACGAGAGGCAGCTTCGCCCCCGCCAGCCGGCAGACTCAGGAAACGATCGAGACCCAGAAGACCAGTGCGTCCTCCGCGCCGACCGAAAGGCAGCCGTGGCCCATGGTGCTGTCGAGGTAGGCGCAGTCGCCCTTGGCGAGGCGAGTCGGGCCGTAGTGCTCGGTATGCAGCTCCACCTCTCCTTCCAGCACATAGAAGAGTTCTTCGCCGGGATGATGGAAGAGCTCGCCGAACTCCGTCCTGCTTCGCGCCTTCAAGCGGGCAATCAACGGATGCATGCGCTTGTTCACCAGCTCGGTGCAGAGGATCTCGTAGTGATAGGGTTGGGTTTCGTGGTGCCTGCCTTGGCCCTCTCGGGTGACGCAGAGCCGCGTGAGCCCGCCGGAGCCGTCCCTGGGCGCTAGAAGCTCGGTCAGCGCGACGTCGAGCCCCTCGGCCAGGCGCAGCAGTGTCTCGAAGGAGGGCGAAAGCTGGTTGTTCTCTACCTTCGAGATGGTTGAGGTGGCAATGCCTGTGCGCCGCGAAAGAGCGCCTTGGGTCTGCTTTCGCTGCTTGCGCAGTTCGCGCAACCGGCGTCCGAGCTCGGAGGCGTCGAGCCCCCGGTAGGACCGAGGTTCAATCAGATCAGCAACCGGAGCCGGCCGGGGCATAAGGCATTCCTCTGCAGAAAGAATTTTCCTATTTGATAATTTTTTAGCTTTGAACACAAGTCCGTGCATGCTTCAATCGCTGCTGCATGCGGTGCAACCGCGCCTCTGGCGGCGTTCCGAAGCGGCCGCGTCCCTGCGGGGTCAGTGGGGGAAAAGTGATGGATTACCGTGTCTTCGGTCGGACCGGGCTCAACGTTTCCTGCCTGTGCCTCGGCACGGACAACTTCGCAGACCCGACGCCGGAGCCCGAAGCCGCAGCGATCCTGAACCGCGCCATCGATGCCGGCATCAACCTGATCGACACCGGGGATGTCTATGCCGAAGGCGAAGGCGAGCGCATCATCGGGCGCACCCTCAAGGCCAACGGCAAGCGCGATCAGGTGCTGATCGCCACCAAGTGCGATCACGGTCGGCGGCGCCCGGGATATTCGGTGGACGACCCCTCTCTCTATGGTCCGAACGATCACGGCCACAGCCGGCTGAATGTCATCCGCGCCTGCGAGAACTCTCTGAAGCGCCTGCAGGTCGACCACATCGACATCTATCAGCTGCATCGCCAGTCGCCCAACATACCGATCGACGAGACCCTGCGCGCCTTGGACGACCTCGTACGCCAAGGCAAGATCCGCTACATCGGCTGCTCGACGCATCCCGCCTGGGCGGTGATGGAGGCCATCATGGTGAGCGAGCTCAAGGGCTATGTCCGCTTCACCTCCGAGCAGCCGCCCTACAACCTGCTCGACCGGCGCATCGAAAACGAACTGGTGCCGCTTTGCCAGGCGCAGGGACTGGGCCTGGTCACCTGGGCGCCGATGGCCATGGGCGTGCTGGCCGGCCGCTACAAGGAGGCCGCCAGCTACCCGGAGAACTCTCGCGCCGCGCTCAGGGGCGGCTTCTACGCCGAGCGGGTGACAGCGCGAGGCATCAACGTCGGGAAGGCCTTCGCGCGCCTGGCCGAAGAGGCAGGCCTGACGGCCGCCCAGCTCTCCATCCTTTGGGTCAAGGAGCAACCCGGAATCGCCGCTCCCTTGATCGGCCCCCGCACCCTGGAGCAGCTGGAGAGCCTACTGCCGGTCAAGGACATGCGCCTGGACGAAGACCTCCGCGCGGCTTGCGATGCGCTGGTGCCGCCCGGCAGCGTGGTTGCCGATTTCCACAACACCGCCGACTGGATGAAGATGAAGATTCTCTGATGTCGGCTACAGCGAAAGACCATGTAGGGGGAAAACCGTCCAGATGATGATTTCGAGCATGATCCAAGCCATCGACCTGCATGCCTGCGGAGAACCCGGCCGCGTCATCGTCGGCGGCGTGCTGGACGTCCCCGGCAAGACCATGTTCGAGAAGATGCAGTATTTCGAGACGAAGGCCGACGATTTGCGCAAACGGATGCTGCGCGAGCCGCGCGGCTACCCTGCAGCCAATTGCAACCTCATCCTGCCGCCGACCCATCCCGATGCCGATGCGGGCTACATCATCATGGAGCAGGTGGAATACCCGCCCATGTCGGGCACAAACACGATCTGCGTGGTAACGGCGCTGATCGAAACCGGCATGGTGCCGGTCAGCGAGCCGATCACCAACCTGACCTTGGAGAGCCCGGCCGGCCTCATCCAAATCGAGGCCGAGGTTCGCGGCGGCAAGGTCAAGCGCGTCACCTTCGAGAACGTCCCGGCCTTCTCCGTCCACACGGCCAAGACCATCGAGGTGCCTCACATCGGGCCGGTCAGCGTCGATGTCGCCTGGGGCGGCATGTTCTACGTCATTATGGAGGCCAGCGATCTCGGCGTGGAGGTCACGCCCGACCAGGGCGGCGAGATCGTACGCCTGGGCGAGATGGTGAAGGCGGCCGCGCGCGAGCAGCTGCCGGTGGTTCATCCGGAAAACCCCGACATCAAGAACATCACCATCGCCGTGGTCTCCGGGCCGGCCACCCACCCCGAGGCCGACCTGAAGAACGCCGTCGTGGTCTCTTCGGGACAACTTGATTGGGACCGGCCGGCGACTTGGACCGGTGCGATCGACCGCTCGCCCTGCGGCACCGGCACCTGCGCCAAGATGGCGAGCCTCTATGCCAAGGGGCAGCTGGCCCTGGGCCAGGACTTCAAACATGAGGGCATCCTCGGCACCATCTTCACCGGCCGCCTGCTGCGCGAGACCCAGATTGGCCCCTACAAGGCCGTGGTGCCGCAGCTAAGCGGCCAGGCCTGGGTGACCGGCATTGCTCAATACGTCGTCGACCCGGACGACCCTTTCCCCAACGGCTTCACCGTGGGCGACATCTGGGGCGGCGCAATGGATTAGAAGATCACCGAACTCCGATCAAGAGAGTACAACAGAGGAGGAGTGGTTATGAGTTCCCTTACCAAGACCTTGCTGGCGACGGCGGCAGCGCTTTCCTTTGCCGTTTCGGCCAATGCGGCCGACGTCGTCTTGAAGCTCGCGCACAACGGGCCGGAGCAGCATCCCTTCCAAGTGGGCGCCGAGACCTTCAAGGATGTTCTGGAAAAGGAGACCGACGGCGCGGTCGAGGTACAGATCTTCCCCGGCGAGCAGCTTGGCCCCGAAGACCAGACCAGCCAAATGGTGAAGCAAGGCACCTTGGCCTGCGCGGTGGAGAGCGCCGGCGGCGGCTTGGCTCCCTTCGTGCCGGAGGCCGACCTCTTCAACATGCCCTTCATCTTCCGCGACATGGACCACTTCTACCGTGTCGTCGATGGCCCGGTCGGCGATCGTGTCGGCGGTCAGGTGGAGGACAAGCTCAATGCCGTCTTCCTCGGCTGGTGGTTCTCGGGCGTGCGCAACGCCTGGAACGGCAAGCACCCGATCTATACGCCCGAGGACATGGAGGGCCTCAAGATCCGGGTCATGGGCAGCCCTGTCCTGATCGACACCTTCAACGCATTGGGCGCGCAAGCCACGCCGATGTCCTTCGGCGAGGTCTACACCAGCCTGCAGCAGGGCGTGATCGACGGCGCCGAGACCGATCACGTCGACTTGCTTGTCGAGAATTTCTACGAGGTGACGGAGCATGTGTCGCTGACCGGGCACATGTACCTTGCCGCCGCCCTGATTTGCTCCAAGGACGTCTTCGACGATCTCTCGGCCGAGATCCAAGCCGCCGTCATGAAGGCCGGCGCAGAAGCCTCCGCGGCCGAGCGCGCGGCGATGGAGAGCATGACCAGCGATGCCTTGGCGCAGCTGAAGGAGAAGGGCTTGAAGTTCTACGAGGTGGACGTCGCTCCCTTCCAGGCCAAGGTGCAGTCGGTCTACGAGAAGAACGCCGATCAGGTCGGCGGCATGGCCGCGATCAAGGAAGTGGCTGAGCAGTAGCAGTCGCGGTCTTGACCTAGGCGCGGGCGGGCAGCGGGTCAGCTGTCCGCTCCGTGTTGGAGGTCTGCCGCCGAGGCTGGCTTCAGGGCTGAGAGGGAGAGGATGAGAAAGGGCGCACTCGCCTGGATCCTTGGGCACCTGTTGGAGACGGTGCTCTGCCTGCTGCTGGCCGCGATGGCAACGGTGATCATAAGCCAAGTGATCGCCCGCTACGTCATCGAAGCCCCGCTGTCGTGGTCGGAGGAGATGGCTCGCTTTCTCCTCATGTGGCTGTCGATGCTGTCGGCGGCCTATGCCTTCAAGCTGAAGGCCCACTTCGCGCTTACCTTCGTGGTTCAGGCGGTTCCGGCTAGTTTGCAAAGGGTCATCAGGCTGTTGGTCTTTCTGGCCGTCGCCGGCTTTCTTGGCGTTTTCGTCGTCATGTCGGTCGTTTTCGTGAGCGGGGTCGGGGGGCACATCGCGCCGGCCTTGAGAATTCCGATGGAGATACCCTACAGCGCCTCCATCGCCGGCGGCCTCTTGATGCTCTACTACCTCGCCAAGGGCTTTTGGCAGGAAATGCGGACGGGGCAATGGAGCTGATCATTGCCCTCGTTCTCGCGCTGGCACTGGTCTCTTCGGTGCCGATTGCGATCGCCTTGGGGCTCGCAGCCCTGGCCGGCATCCTCTATCTCTCGCCCGACTTCCTGGTCCTCCTGCCGCAAAAAGTGCTGGGCGGGCTGGATTCCTTCACCCTTCTCGCCATTCCGCTCTTCATCCTGGCAGGCGCCATCATGGGCCACGGCGGCATCGCACGGCGCATCGTCAATGTCGCCCTGGTCTTCGTCGGACGGGTGAAGGGCGGGCTGGGCTTCGTCGTCGTCCTGGCGACCATGTTCTTCTCCGGGGTTTGCGGATCGGCCAGTGCTGACACCGCCGCCATCGGCTCGGTCACCTTGCCGGAGATGCTGAAACGCAAGTATCCACCGGCCTTCGCCACCGCGCTGCTCGCAGCCGCCGGCGGCACGGCGACCCTGATCCCGCCCTCCATCGACCTGATCATCATCGGCGTCGTGGCCGGCATCTCCATCGGCGGCCTCTTCGCCGCCGGCTTTCTGCCTGGCCTGGTGAACGCCTTGGCGCTGATGGCACTGACCTACTACTACGGCCGAAAGCTGGACCTGCCGGTGGTGGAGCGGACCAGCTGGGCCGAAAAGCTGCGAATTCTGGCCGACGGCAGTCTCGCCATCCTCATGCCCGTCATCATTCTGGGCGGCATCCTGGGCGGCGTCTTCACCCCGACCGAGGCCTCGGCGGTGGCCGTCTTCTATGGCCTCATCGTGTCGATGTTCATCTACCGCGAGCTCAAGGTCACGCAATTGCCGCTGGTCCTTCTGGATGCCTGCAAGCTCACCGGCGTGGTCATGCTGGTCCTGGGCATGGCCTCGGCCTTCTCCTTCGTCCTGGCCTTCGAGCGCATTCCCCACGACATCGCCCAGTTCATCGTCGCCCATGCCGAGCACTGGATCGTCTTCGTCATCTTCGTGAACATTCTGTTCCTGCTGCTGGGCATGGTCATGGACGCCTTACCGGCGCTGATCATTCTGGTGCCGATTCTGGTGCCGGCCGGCGTGGCGCTCGGCATGGATCCGATCCATATCGGCATCTTCATCGAGGCCAATGTGGCGATCTCGCTCTTCACGCCGCCGGTGGGCGTTTGCCTCTATGTCGCCTGCGGGCTCAGCCGACTGCCGATCGAGGCCGTGGTACGGCCCTTGATCCCCTTCTTCCTGGTCCTCGTGACCACTCTGCTGGTGATCAGCTATGTCCCTGACATTACTCTCTTTTTGCCGCGGTTGCTGGGCTACACCGACTGATGGCGCAACCTATTGCGTAAGGAGATCCGAATGTCCGATCGCCGCGTAATCGTCGTTACCGGAGGCTCCTCCGGCTTGGGTGCTGCCCTGGTCGCCCACTTCGCGCAGAAGGGCGATGCCGTGGTGCTGAACTACCGTAGCGAGGCGAAGATGCGGGCGGTCCTCGAGCCCCTGGAGAGCGCAGGACTGGCAGCTGGCGTCCTGCCCTTTCGCGCCGATGTGACCTCTCGGGCGGAGGTGCAATCTCTCTTCGCCGCTTGCCTTGAACGCTTCGGCCCGCCGCAGGTCTTGATCCACTCTGCCGGCGTCAATCGTGACGCGCCCTTTCTCGAGCTGACGGACGAGGCCTGGGACGAGGTGGTGAACGCCCACTTGAAGAGCGCCTTCATCTGCTCTCAGGAGTATCTGCGCCACAATCGCGAGGGGCCGGGGCACATCGTGACCCTGGGTGCGGCCTGCGGCCTGCAAGGCCGCGTGAACGGCGCCAACTTCTGCAGTGCCAAGGGCGGAATCGCGGCCTTCACCAAGTGCCTCGCCCGAGAGCTGGCGCCACGCGTACAGGTCAACTGCCTCATCCCCAGCGCAGTCGACACCGAAGAGGTTCGCGAGCGCTACCATCTGGACCGACCCGACAGCTTGGCCCGGCTCTTAGCCGGCATCCCCCTAGGCCGGATCGGCGCTCTCGAGGATGTGACCCACATGGTCGATGCCATGCTGGAGGCCAAGTTCACCACCGGCGCCACCTTCTTTACCAATGGCGGCGAATACATGCATTAGAGCTGACTTCGATCCGCGTGCATCCCGCCCCGTGACGGCTAAGGCTTGATCGTACTCGCCTTGCCGAAATGCAGCCTGCACCTTGACGGCCAATTCATTGGGGTGACGTCAGGAGAGCAAGGCAGCAGCTGTTCGCACGGCCTTACTCATCGACCAAACCGCCCAGGTAGCGCTTGTCGAGGCTATCCAAGCCGCGATACTCGGTCACGAAATCGAGAATGCTCTCGGCCACGAAGTCCGGCCGCTCGACGCCGGGCAAGTGGCCGGCCTCTTCGATCAGCTGCACCCGAACCGGCGCGTTCGAGATCTCGTTCTTCAAATGGAAGCGCGCTTTCGGGTCGAGGAAAATGTCCCGCGCGCCCCACAAGATCATGGTCGGCGCAGTTATCCGGGTGTAGTCCAAGTCGATAGTCCAACTGGTGTTCATCGAGGCGGCACGCGCTGCCAAGCCCCTGATACCGTCCAGCTTCAAGGTGGCATAGGCGTTGTCGCCCAGCATCTGAGAACCACCCTTGGCATAGTCCACCGTCTGGAAAGGCTCCATGTATTCCCGCTGGTCCAGCGCCGTCAGTTTCCAGGGCTTGGCGATCATGGTTCGCAGCGTCTGGGCCATGCGCGCCGGCAAGTCGCTCATCGCCTCGAGGAAGTCGTCATCGTCCTCGATGAAGTGGGCGCGGCCCACCGCTTCAATCTCGGGAACCGGCCAGATGTCGAGGCAGACCGGGTCCATGGCGATCAGGAGGTCGGTGCGCTCAGGATAGAGCGCAGCGAAGACCAGCGCGATTCCGCCGCCCCAGTCGTCGCCGCAGATGATCATCTTCTCATAGCCCCACTGGTCCATGAGCTCGGCCATCATCCGGGCATCGTTCTCAAAGGTGTAGTCCCAGCCCGTGCGCGGCTTGTCGCTCTTGCCCATGCCAATGATGTCGTAGGCGTGGGTCTTGAGGTAGGGCGAGATCAGTTTCTGTACCGGCCGCCAGCGGAAGCTAGCAGAGGGCACACCATGCACCAGGAAGATCGGCAGCCCGCCATCGCCGTCGCGCACAAAGTGCAGCCTATGTCCCATGACATTGGCAAACTCGCTTCTCATCGTGTCGGCCCTCCCTGTTAGCCTCTTGCCGCCACCCTCATCCAAGGCAACCTCGTCGGCTTACGCCCGAGACTAGCGACTATGGCACGCTCTCGGCACCCCCCGTGAAGGACGACACCACCAAGTAGCCTCAAACGGCATCGGCGACAGGGATTCTCTCACTGAAAGGCCCCTCCTAGGGTCATGGGCAGATCTTACTAAGAGAGAATCCCCGCCTGGTGTCCCCAGGATCAGGCCAATTCATCGAGCACTACGGCACCATGATCGAGATGACCCGGGCCTTTGTTGGCCGGGTCGCAGCCCGATTTGATGCCACTTGTGCAAGCCATTTGACAGTGCTGGGCAGCCATGGCTCACTATGGATAAGTAACCGAACCGTCGCCGCACTGGCGGCGGGTCTGGGAGGAGAAAGAAGGCAGGGTCTCCGGAAAAAAGTCGGAGCTGAAGAATCGCCAATTTGGGATGCTATAAGGGAGAGACACGTGAAACGTCTTATATTAACGGCCTCGATCGCCGTCGCTGCGACCCTCGGTTTCGCGGCGATGGCCCAGGCCAAGACCCTCGTCTACTGTTCGGAAGGCAGTCCCGAGGGCTTCAATCCGGCGCTCTACACAGCGGGCACGACCTTCGACGCCTCGTCGCGTCCGATCTTCAACCGTCTGGTCGAGTTCGAGCGCGGCACCACCAACATTATCCCGGCGCTCGCCGAATCCTGGGAGGTCTCCGACGACGGCCTGGAGTACACCTTCCACCTGCGCCCGGGCGTGAAGTGGCAGACCACCAAGGAGTTCACGCCCTCGCGCGACTTCAATGCCGACGACGTGGTCTTCTCCTTCGAGCGCCAGCTCGACCCGAACCATCCTTTCCATAAGGTCTCGGGCGCCCAATACGAATACTTCGTCAGCATGGGCATGCCGGATCTCTTGAAGTCGATCGAGAAGGTCGACGACAACACGGTCAAGTTCGTGCTGAATCAGCCGGAAGCGCCCTTCATCGCCAATCTCGGCATGGATTTCGCGTCCGTTCACTCGGCCGAGTATGCCGACCAGCAGACGGCTGCCGGCACGCCCGAGAACGTCGACCTCCTGCCGGTCGGCACCGGACCCTTCCAGCTGCAGCACTATCAGAAGGACGCGGTGATCCGCTACAAGGCGCATCCGGACTATTGGAACGGTCCGGCCGCGATCGACACGCTGATTTACGCCATCACGCCCGATGCCTCGGTGCGCTATCAGAAGCTGAAGGCCGGCGAGTGCCACGTCATGCCCTATCCCAACCCCGCCGACATCGCGGCCATGGGAGAGGACCCCGACGTCAATCTGCTGGAGCAGGAAGGCCTTAACGTCGGCTACCTCGCCTTCAACACCGAGAAGCCGCCCTTCGACAACAAGAAGGTGCGCCAGGCGCTCAACATGGCGATCGACAAGAACGCGATCATCGACGTGGTCTTCCAGGGCGCCGGCAAGGCCGCCAAGAACCCGATACCGCCGACCATCTGGTCCTATAACGAGGACATCGTCGACTATCCCTACGATCCCGACAAGGCCAAGCAGCTTTTGAAGGAGGCCGGCGCCGAGGGCCTGAAGACCGACATCTGGGCGATGCCGGTGCAGCGGCCCTACAACCCCAATGCCCGCCGCATGGCCGAGATGATCCAGGCCGACTGGGCCAAGATCGGTGTCGAGGCCGAGATCGTCTCCTTCGAGTGGGGCGAGTACCTCAAGCGCTCCCGCCAGGGCGAGCACGACACGGTGCTGCTGGGCTGGACCGGCGACAACGGCGATCCCGACAACTTCCTCTACGTGCTCTTGGGCTGCGAGGCGGCCAAGGACAGCGCCAACCGAGCGCGCTGGTGCCATCAGCCCTTCGAGGATCTCTTGGTCGAAGCCAAGCAGACGTCGGACGTGGACAAGCGGACCGAGCTCTATAAGGAAGCCCAGAAGATCTTCAAGGAAGAGGCTCCCTGGGTTACCATCGCCCACTCGGTGGTCTTCATGCCGGTGCGTCCGGAAGTCGAGGACTATCGGATCGACCCCTTCGGCGGCCATGTCTTCTACGGCGTGGATCTGAAGGAATAGCCTAGGCGCCAAGGCGCAACCGTGTGGCGGGGAGGCCAGGCGACCTCCCCGCTCCGCGCCATCGATAGGGAGTCGGGATGCTACGTTTTACCTTGTCCCGTATCGGACTCTTGATTCCGACCTTCCTCGGCGTCACGCTGATCGCCTTTTTCTTCATTCGACTGATACCGGGCGACCCAGTCGAACTGCTGGTCGGCGAGCGCGGGATCTCGCCTGAGCGCCACGCGGAACTGCTGGCAGAGATGGGCTTCGACCGGCCGATCCACGAGCAGTACTTGGATTTCATCGGCGCGGTGCTGACCGGCGACCTGGGCAACTCGATCGTAACCAAGAGACCGGTCTTCGAGGAGTTCCTGGAACTCTTCCCGGCAACCGTGGAGCTTTCCGTCTTTGCGCTCCTTATCGCCGTCGCGGTAGGCCTCCCGGTCGGCATCATCGCGGGCGTCAAGCGCGGCACGATGTTCGACCACACCACCATGACGCTCTCGCTCACCGGTTTTTCCATGCCGATCTTCTGGTGGGCGCTGCTGCTGATCATCCTCTTCTCCGGCATTCTCAAGTGGACCCCGGTGTCGGGGCGCATCGACGTGCTCTTCTTCGTCGAGCCGGTGACCGGCTTCCTCACCCTCGACAGCCTGATGTCCGACGAGAAAGGCGCTTTCTGGTCGGCGATCCGCCACCTGATCCTGCCCGCCATCGTGCTGGCCACCATCCCCATGGCGGTGATCGCGCGCCAGACCCGCTCGGCGATGCTCGAGGTTCTGAACGAGGACTATGTGCGTACCGCGCGCGCCAAGGGCCTGCCGCCGCTGCGCGTGATCGGCCTGCATGCGCTGCGCAATGCGCTGATTCCGGTGATCACGGTGATCGGCCTGCAGGTCGGCGTGCTGCTTGCCGGCGCGATCCTGACCGAGACCATCTTCGCCTGGCCGGGGATCGGCAAGTGGCTGGTCGATTCCATTTCCCGGCGCGACTACCCCTCGGTCCAAGGCGCGCTGCTGCTTATCGCGTTGCTGGTCATGACGGTCAATTTGCTGGTCGACCTCCTCTACGGTTTGATCAACCCACGCATCCGACACGCGAGGTAAGGCGACCTTGTCCGCAATAGAAACCAAGAGAGAAACCCAGGCCCCGCCCTCGCCGCTCCGCGAGTTCTGGTACTATTTCCGGGAGAACCGCGGCGCCGTCGTGGGCCTCTGCGTGGTGATCGGCCTGATCGTGGTCGCCGCCTTGGCCGACGTCATCGCGCCGCATCCGCCCTTCGAGCAGTATCGAGACGCGCTGCTGCAGCCGCCCTTCTGGCAGGAAGGCGGCAGCCTCACCCACATCCTGGGCACCGATGCAACCGGACGGGATATCCTTTCGCGCATCATCTACGGCTCGCGCCTGTCCTTGATGATCGGCTGCATCGCCGTCGGCATCTCGCTCAGCGTCGGCATCACGCTCGGCCTCTTCGCCGCCTTCTTCCGGCCGATCACCGAGACCCTGGTGATGCGCTTGATGGACGTGGTCCTCGCGGTCCCCAGCCTGCTGCTGGCGCTGGTCGTGGTCGCCATCCTGGGCCCCGGCCTGGTCAACGCCATGATCGCGGTGGCCATCGTCTACATCCCCCACTTCGTGCGCCTGACCCGCGCCTCGGCCATGGCCGAGCTCAGCAAGGACTACGTCACCGCGAGCCGCGTCAACGGCGCCAGTCTCTTCCGGCTGATGGTGATCACGGTGCTGCCGAACTGCCTGCCGCCGCTGATCGTGCAGGCGACCTTGGGCTTCTCCTCGGCCGTGCTGGATGCCGCAGCGCTCAGCTTCCTGGGCCTGGGCGCCCAGCCGCCGACGCCGGAGTGGGGCGCCATGCTAGCAGACGCCCGCGAGTTCATTCTGCGCGCCTGGTGGGTGGTGACCTTCCCCGGGCTGGCCATCCTGATCACGGTGCTGGCCTTCAACATCATGGGCGACGGGCTGCGCGACGCGCTCGACCCCAAGTTGAAGCGGAGCTAGCATCCCCATGCCTCTGCTCGAAATCCGCAATCTCACGGTGGCCTTCCCCACCACCCGCGGCCTTTTCCGTGCGGTCGACGGCATCGACATGGCGCTGGAGGAAGGCGATCTTCTGGGTGTCGTCGGCGAATCCGGGTCGGGCAAGAGCGTCACCATGCTGGCGGTCATGGGCCTGCTGCCTCGCATTGCCCAGGTGACGGCCGATCAACTGGCCTTCGACGGCAAGTCCCTGCTGGGCCTGTCGCCGGCGGAACGGCGCAAGATCACCGGCAAGGACATGGCGATGATCTTCCAAGAGCCCATGACCAGCCTCAATCCCTGCTTCACGGTTGGCTTCCAGATCATGGAATCGCTCAGGGTGCACGAAGGCGGCACCCGCGCCTGGCGCCACGATCGCGCCGTCGAGCTCTTGACCCTTGTCGGCATCCCGGCGCCCGAGACCCGGCTCAAGGCCTTTCCGCACCAGATGTCGGGTGGCATGAATCAGCGCGTCATGATCGCCATGTCGATCGCCTGCAACCCGCGCCTCTTGATCGCCGACGAGCCGACCACCGCCCTGGACGTGACCATTCAAGCGCAGATCCTCGACCTGCTGGTCAATCTGCAGCGCGATCGCGGCATGGCCTTGGTGTTGATCACCCACGACATGGCCGTGGTGGCCGAGACGGTGAAGCGGGTCAATGTGATGTATGCCGGACAGCAGGTCGAGACCCGCAGCGTCGACGAGCTCTTCGAACGGCCCCGCCATCCCTACACCGGCGCCCTGCTCGACGCCCTGCCCGAGCGCAGCGAAGGACGCAGCCGCCTGCCCACCATACCCGGCGTGGTGCCCGGCGCCGGCGACCGCCCCGGTGGCTGCCTCTTCAATCCGCGCTGCCGCTTTGCCCAGGCGCGTTGCCGCAACGAGGAGCCACAGCTGGAGCGCGACGAGAGCGGCCGGGTGCGCTGCTATTATCCGCTCGACCAGCAAGTGGCCGAGGCGGCGACATGAGCGGCAATGGCGCCATCCTTCAGGCGAACGACCTGACCCGCCATTATCAGGTCAAGCGCGGCATGTTCAAAGGCGAGGCCACGCTGCGCGCTCTGGCCGGCGCCTCCTTCTCGCTCGCGGCCGGCAAGACGCTGGCCGTAGTCGGCGAGTCGGGCTGCGGCAAGTCCACCCTTGCCCGTGTCGTCACCCTAATCGAGCAGCCCACCTCCGGGGAGCTGATTATCGACGATGCCGACGTCACCGGCGCGCATGGCGAGCAGCTGAAGAAGCTGCGCCAGCAAGTCCAGATCGTCTTCCAGGATCCCTATGGATCGCTCAACCCGCGCAAGAAGGTCGGCACCATCATCGAGGAGCCGGTGGTCATCAACACCGATCTCTCCGCGGATGACCGCCGGGAGCGCGCGGAGGCCATGATGGCCAAGGTCGGGCTGCGGCCGGAGCACTACAACCGCTATCCGCACATGTTCTCCGGCGGTCAGCGCCAGCGCATCGCGGTTGCCCGGGCGCTGATGCTGCAGCCGCGGATCCTGGTCGCCGACGAGCCGGTCTCCGCCTTGGACGTCTCGATCCAGGCCCAGGTGCTGAACCTCCTGATGGACCTGCAGGAGGAGTTCAACCTAGCCTACCTCTTCATCTCTCACGACCTGGGCGTGGTCAGGCACATCAGCGACGAGGTCATGGTGATGTACCTCGGCCGGCCGGTCGAGCAAGGCAGCAGAGACGCCATCTTCGACGATCCGCGCCATCCCTACACCCGGGCGCTGCTGGCCAGCACACCGGCGGTCGACCCGAAGCGCCGCGGTGCGCGCATCCGCCTCTCCGGTGAGTTGCCCTCCCCGCTCAACCCGCCGACAGGCTGTGCTTTTCACAAACGCTGCCGCTATGCCGACGACCTCTGCAGCAAGGAGCGCCCGGAGTTGCGCAGCTACCGAGACCGCCTCGTCGCCTGCCACAAGGCGGAAAGCATCGACTCCTAGCGCCTGGCACAGAAAGTCGCGCGATCCGGCGATCAATCGTCCGGGATGGCTGCAGCGTTTACGGTGGTGCGGCGGAATGACGTCACAGGCCCGCCCTCCTCTCCATGCACGCTCTCCACATTCGCCGCGTATATCTCGTTGAAGCCATTTCGGTTCCACTGCGGAGTCCGCACTGACACATGGCCAGCAATAAAGGCAAAAACTGCCATTCTCTCAGAGGGGCGGCGTCTGAACAGCTCGATCAAAGGAGCGACACGATGGATCATCGATTGAGGAAGCTTGCCCTCGCCTTCGTCCTTTCAGCTCCGCTGGCGCTCAGCGCCTGCGGCGAAGAGAGCGATAACTCGGTCAGTGAGAAACTGGACGACGCCACCCAGTCCGCCGGTGATGCCGCGAGCGATGTCAAGGATGCGGCACAAGACGCCGCCAATGTCGTCGAAGAGAAGGTGAACGAGACCGGAGAGGCGGTGAACAAGGCCGTCGAGGACACCAAGACCGACCTCGAGAACGCCGGCTCGTCCGACAGCAGCAACTAGAGCGCTATCCAGGGCTAGACCAAGACGACACGATAGCTTATCGGCGAGGCGGCCAGCGCGTGATCGCTGCCGCCGCCGGGTTACTGTGGGCAAGATCCGCATGGCGGTCTTGCCCCTTTTTCTTTCTGTTCACTCCGAACCTGTGGCGGCATTTCTGGGAGCGCGTGAGTGGCCCATCCATCGTCTCCATGCCCAGAGGCGAGGACGACAAGGACGGGGCGGCTTCTCCTCACCTTCTCTGACGCGCCACTTCGCGTGTTGCTCGTTGGAACCCGGCATGGCAAAGCACGTAGCGAGACCTATTCGACAGGCCGTCGCAGGAACTCGTGTGAGATTCGATGCAAACCTCCCTCAGCGACAAGATCTACCAAGATCTCAAATGGGCGCTGATCGTCGGCGCGTACGCGCCCGGAGATAGAATCTCGATCCGCACGCAGGCCGAGGCCCTAGGGGTGAGCATGATGCCGGTGCGCGAGGCCTTGAAGCGGCTGGCGTCGGAGCGTGTCCTGCAAGCCTCGGCAAAGAGGTCGTTCCAGGTCGCGGCGCTCGACCCGAAGCGAATCTCGAATCTTCTATTCGTTCGCTCCTCGCTCGAAGGCATCGCCACCGAACTTGCGACCCCAAAGCTGACGACGTCGCAGCTGGATCGCATTCTCGAGCTTGCTGCACTGATGGATAAGGATATCGATCGCCAGGACATTCCAGGCTACCTCGCCCGAAACTATAGCTTTCACTTCTCGATCTATTCGGCTGCCGACAACGCCGAGCTGGTTTCTTTGATCGAAGGGCTTTGGGCGCAAACCGGGCCTTTCATTGCTGCCGGCGCTCGCGCCAGCGGCATGTCCGGCGACTGGCGAGAGACCCACCGGCGCATCGTCGACGCCATCCGCGTGAGGGACAGCGATCAAGCGCGCAGACTGATCGAGCAGGACATCAGCTGGGGGATCACGCTCTACCGCCGGATGGTCGAGCAACAGCAGGCAGCGCAGTGAACTTCGATGCGACGGTGCGGACCTTGCGGCGACGGTCTGTGATTGCTCATCAAGCAGCGACGAACTTCTTCAAGGCGCTCGCGGCCTTGCGCATCTCGGCCCCCGTCCCGATGGTAAAGCGGAGCTTGTCTTCGAACCCCGGGACGGCGAACTGTCGGGGAATGATGCCTGCCGCCTGCAGGTAGCTATTGGCCGCGGCTGCCGTCTTGCCGTTCTCTCCTGGAAAACGCACCAGGACGAAGTTCGTTTGGCTGGGGTAGGCCTTGAGGCCGATCCGCTCAAGCCGCTCCGTGAACCATCCAAGCCACTTCATGTTGTGGTCCAGGACGCGTTTGGTGTGATCGTGGTCGCGAAGTGCTGCCAGTGCCGCCGCCCCTGCCGCGACATTGGTCGGGAAGGAGGGGCCGACACGCTCAAGCAGGTCTATGATCTCGGGCGGAGCGTAGCACCAGCCGAGCCGAAGCCCGGCCATACCGAAGATCTTGGAGAATGTCCGGGTGACCACGACGTTGTCGTGGGTCGTGACCAACTTGGTGCCCGACTCGTAATCGGGCGCAAGGGCGTACTCTTCGTAGGCGGCATCGATGATGAGCAGGACTCCTGCCGGCAGCTCCTGGCGCAAGCGTCGCACCTCCGCTCCCGGCAGATAGGTTCCCGATGGATTGTCGGGGTTGGCGATGATGAGGACCTTGGTTCTTTCGGTGACACTTGCCAGAAGGGAGTCCACACAGTGGTGGAAGTCCCGATCGGCGGCAGCAACGGGCTTGGCCCCACCCCGCTTGGCATAGATCGGGAACTGCATATAGGCGTTCTTACTGAAAACGACCTCGTCGCCCGGCCCCACGAAGCAAGTGACGAGGCGCAAGAGCAGTTCGTCCGATCCCGGGCCGAAGGCGATGCGGCGCGGCTCCAGGCCGAAGTGGCCGGCGATCGCGTCACGCAGGTCCTCGGTATCGACCTCGGGATAGAGGTGCGACTGTGCCAAGGCGGCCTTGGCAGCCTGGATGGCCCTTCGGCTCATGCCCAGGGGCGACTCGTTCGAGGACAGCTTGGCGACCTTGTCAAAGCCAGGGAGCTTCGAGATCCCGACCATGTAGTGGCCGATGTCGCTCAAGCCGTGCCGCGGGGTGACCTTGTTCACCGTTCGCCTCCAACACTTTTGGGCCGACGCGCCGCCAAGGCGGGCATTGGTTCGGTAATGCTCCAAACAGTGATCACAGAGAGGGTTGCTGTCAAGACTGGAGAGGAGATTAGCGCAAAGCGACCCGTAACCTGCTGATAGGAACTTGTAACTGCTCTTTTCCATCCGACATCAGCAAGCCTCAAAAATCCTCTGTACATAGCGGCTGCACCTTCGCTATGCTAACTGTGATCACAGGCGTGGTCGACGTGCTGACGATGCAGATGCCGGGCAGATCCGTGTGCCACTTGTCCAGGGTACTCCAGGACAATAGGAGAAAATTGGCTTTTTGTCGTTCCGATGGCATAACCCTCGTTCCAAACCGGCATGCCGCAGTCCAGTCTCCAGGGAGGCAGAAGATGAGCAAGATTGATTTCCTTTCCAGCCAGCTGGCCCGTGGAGCGATCTCACGGCGCGAGTTCATGGGGCGCGCGGTCGCATCCGGCGTGACCATCGCGGCGGCCTCGACCTTGGCCACCACCGGGCTTCGTGCGGCGGGACCAAAGAAGGGCGGAACGCTGAGGCTGGGCATAGCCGACTTCGCTACGACGGACTCGCTCGATCCGACGCTGATGGAAACCCGGATGCAGATGCTGGTGAACTGGCAACTACGCAACAACCTCGTCGAGGTGGGGCCTGGCGGGGTCATCCTTCCGGAACTCGCCGAGAGCTGGGAGGGCTCCGAGGATGCCGCTACCTGGGTCTTCAAGCTTCGCGACGGAGTCGAGTTCCACAGCGGCAAGCCCCTGACGCCCGACGACGTCATCTACTCCATCAATCTGCACAGCGCAGAAGACACCAAGTCGGCCGCCAAGCCCTTCGTGGCCCAGATTGCCGACATTCAGGGGACGGCACCGAACGAAGTCACCTTCACGCTCAAGAGCGGCAATCAGGACTTCCCGGCGATCCTCGGCCTCTTCAGCCTCTCCATCGTTCCCAATGGCACCAGCGACTTCCACAAGGGCGACGGGACCGGCGGCTACATCCTGGAGAACTTCGAGCCCGGCATCAGCTCGGCCGTGCGGCGCAACCCCAACTATTGGAAGGCGGACCGTGCTCACTTCGATGCGGTCGAGATCCTGGCCGTCAAGGACTCCTCCGCGCGCACCACGGCCCTGATCTCCGGCGAACTGGATGCCTTCAATTTCGTCGAGCTGAAGACGGTCCACCTGCTGAAGCGGGACAAGAACGTCCAGCTCTTGCAAAGCAAGGGCAAGGCCCACTACGCCTTTGCAGCGCGCACCGACATCGAGCCCTATAACACCAAGGACGCGCGCCTTGCCTTGAAGTACGGCATCGATCGAGAGGACATCCTGAAGAGGATCCTGAAAGGCTATGGCTCTATCGGCAACGACCAGCCGATCTCGGAATCCTACCGCTTTCATCGTGCTGATCTGGCACAGCGCCCCTACGATCCGGACAAGGCCAAGTTCCATGCCAAGAAGGCGGGCCTCGACGGCGTGGAGCTGCCGCTGCATGTGGCCGAGACGCCCTTCACGGGGGCGACCGATACGGCGATCCTCTATGCCGAGCACATGAAGAAGGCCGGGCTCACTCTCGACGTGGTGCGGGAACCGGACGACGGCTTCTGGAGCGACGTCTGGGCGCAGAAGCCCTTCTTCGCGACGCGCTGGAGCGGGCGCATCACCGAGGACGTGATGCTCTCGACCGCCTACAGCGCAGAGGCGCTGAAGACCGGCTGGAACGAGACCCACTACGACAATCCGCATTTGAACGCGCTGATCGACGGCGGCAGGGTCGAAGCCGACCAGGACAAGAGGGCGCAGATCTACGGCGAGATCCAGGAGATCATCCACGATGACGGCGGCATCGTCATTCCGGTCTTCGCCGACTTCGTCGACGCAGTCTCCCAAAAGGTCGGCTATGGCGAGCTCTCGTCGGACTGGGACCTGGACGGCTGCCGCTGTAGCGAGCGCTGGTGGTTCGTCTAGTACCTGGCGGATTTTACCGAAGGTCGGGCTGGCGCCGAGGCTTCCTCACGCCAGCCCGATCTCCGCCTGCGCAGTTGTGTGACGTCCAAGACAAGAAGGGAAGACAGCGATGACGACGGCAAGGGCCGCGGCATTGGCGAGCGAAAGCGTGACCTGCGGACAGGCCTTGATGCACCTGCTGGAAGGTTACGGGGTCGATACCGTCTTCGGCATTCCAGGCGAGCACACCCTGGAGCTCTATCGCGGCATCGAGTCCAGCAGCCTGCGCCACGTCCTCGTCCGCAACGAGCAGGGCGCCGGCTTCATGGCCGACGGCTATGCGCGTGCCAGCGGCAAGCCGGGGGTCTGCACCCTCATCACCGGCCCGGGGGTCACCAATGCGGCGACGCCCTTGGCGCAAGCCTATGCCGATTCGGTCCCGGTCTTGCTGATCTCCAGCGCCAACCGAAGCGAGTCGCTCGGCAAGGGCTGGGGCTGCCTGCACGAGATCACCGACCAGCGCGCCGTCACAGCACCCTTGACCGGCCTCAGCGCGATGGTGCGGGCACCGGAGGAGATACCGGAGCTGATTGCGCAGGCCTTTACGATTTTCGCCTCCAGGCGACAGCGCCCGGTGCACATCTCCATACCGATCGATCTTCTGGATGCCCCCGTACGCGCCGACTGGAGGGTGCTGACGCCTCCGGCCAAGCCGGTCGCGCCGCAGGCGGCCATCGAGAGCGCGGCGGACTTGCTGGCCTCGGCGAAGCGGCCGGTCCTGCTGGTCGGCGGCGGCGCGCAGGACGCGGGGGCCGCCGTCCGCCAGGTCGCCGAGCGCCTCGACGCCGCCGTGATCTCCTCCAACGCCGGCAAAGGGGTGGTTGCAGAGAGCCACCCGCTGAGCCTCGGCGGCGGCCTGATCACCAAGGCCGTCCGCGACTACATGGAAACGGCCGACGTGATCCTGTCGGTCGGCTGCGAGATCTCCGAGACCGACAGCTTCGAAGACTATCTCACCATCAAGGCCAAGCTCATAAGCGTCGATATCGATCCTGCCAAGTTCAACGGTCTCTATCCCGCCGACATCGGTCTTCAGGGTGACGCCGGGCCGACCATAGAGGGTTTGCTGACGGCGCTGAAGGCACGCCCTCTCGTCACCGACAAGGGAACTGCCGGCAGCCTCGAGTCCGTCCGTGCGCGTCAAGAGGCGGACTTCACCGAGGTCGAGCGACAGCACAAGAGATTGCTGCTGAGGCTGCGGTCCGTCTTGCCGCCGGATACGGTGATGATGGGAGACATCGCGCAGCTGGTCTACACCGGCTCTGCCGTCATGCCGACCGAGCGTCCCAGGACCTGGTTCTATCCCGCCGGTCTCGGCACCTTGGGCTGTGCCCTGCCCGGTGCGATCGGCGCCAAGATTGCCATGCCGGACAGGCCCGTCGTCGCCTTGGTCGGTGACGGCGGCCTCCTCTTCACCATCCAAGAACTGGCGACCGCGGTCGAGGAAGAGTTGCCCATTCCCATCATCCTTTGGAACAACGACAGCCTGGCGATGATCCGGGACGGCATGATCAAGCGCGGCATTCCCGAGATCGGCGTCAACCCCAAGAACCCGGACTTCCTGAAGATCGCAGATGGCTTCGGCTGCCATGTCGCGCTGCCGGACAGCATGGGTGCTTTCGCCTCTGCCGTGATGGACGCACTCTCGGCCCGCGCGCCTACGGTCATCGAGGTGCGTGAAGGCGCCCAGTGGCTCTTGTGAGGGCGACGAAGCAGGTCAGCTGCGACCTCGATCTCGAGTCCAAGGGAAAGCGCTTTGGCAGGCTCGACCTGATCCACTCCGACAACGAGCATAGTTTCGCGGTCATCCCTATCCCGCTCTGCATCGTGGTGGGTGGCCCCGGCAAGACCTTGCTGCTCTGCGCCGGAACGCATGGCGACGAGTACGAGGGCCAGGTGATCCTGCGGCGCTTGATCCATGACCTGGATCCCGATCGTCTTGCCGGGCGCGTGATCCTCCTTCCGGCCTTGAACTACCCGGCGGTGCGTGCGGGCAGGCGTGTGTCGCCGCTCGACGGCGGGAACCTCAACCGCTGCTTCCCAGGTCGCGAAGGGGCTTCGCCCAGCGCGGCCATCGCGCACTTCATGACCACTGAGATCCTGCCCCTTTGCGATGCCGGAATCGACCTCCACTCGGGCGGCCCGGACGCCTGCTATGCAATCTGCTCGTACCTCTGCACGACAGCCGACCGTGCGGTTATGGCAAGCAGCCTGAAGTTGGCGGAGGCCTTTGCCGCACCCTTCACCTATGTGATGCGCGGCGAAGAGGTGTCCACCGGGTTCGACCCGGCAGCACAGGCGCGAGGCATCCCTTTCATTTCCACCGAACTCGCAGGCGGCGGCGCCATCGATCCCGCAGCGCTCGCCGTCGGACGATCCGGCATAGCCGGAGTCATGGCGAGCCTCGGCATGATCGAGCCCCAGGAGAGCGAGACGAAAGAGAGCGTCTTCCTCGACGGTTCGTCCTGCTGGACCATTGCCTCGCCGGTCACCGGCCTTTTCGAATCTTGCCGCGAGCCAGGCGAGGCCGTAACGGCAGGAGAGCCCGCCGGTCGGATCTACCCCTTCGAAGAGATCGATCGGCCGCCCCTCGACTTCACCTTCGAAAAGTCCGGACGGATCTTGGCGAAACGCACGAGCCTACGGGTGGTGCCTGGCAGCCTTGCCTACGTCGTAGCCCCCGAAGGGCCGCGAGACCAGGTGCTTGCGCTGGCGGGAATGCTTCTTGACTGAATGGCTGCCCGCGCCCTAAGCCGGAGGCTATCCGGGTGAGTTTCGGCCTCAGCCGCCACCCGCCAGCAGGTCTGGAGCCCGATCGATGCCTGAAACAGCGAGCGACGAGGGGACGGCAGTCGAAGCACCGGCTGTGCGGCCGTCGCGGGCACCCTTGCGGGTGCTTGGAACCTCCGTCACGCAGATCGGACCGATCAAGCGGGCGGCCGAGGAAGACATGGGCTTCGCGCTCGACTTCATCACCCTCGACGGAACCGAGGCGCAGCGCCAAGGCGCGCTCGCTCCCGACAGCTTCGACGTCTATGACCAGTGGTTTCACGACATCGACCTCACTTGGCCGACCGCCTCGATACAGCCGGTCGACATCAGGCGGATCGATCGTTGGGAGGAGATCAACGATCTTGCGAAGACCGGCCGGCTGCGCGCCGATGCGAGCCCCGGTAAAGGCGGCGACCCCTCGAAGCGGCTCTATGTGCAGCTCGACGGCACGCTGGGGGACATGCCGACCGATCAAGTCTCCATGGTGCCGACGGTGCACAACGCCGACAGCTTCGCCGTCGTCGGAGCGCCGGCGCAGGAGGTCACCAGCTGGGCGGCCTTGCTCGACCCGGCTTGGTCCGGACGGGTGGTGCTCCAGTCCGATGCCGCCATCGGGACGCTCGATATGCTGCTGGCGCTGCAGGCGCGCGGCGAACTGCGGGTGCGAGACATCGGCGACCTCTCCCTGACGGAGATCGACAGCCTTATCGAGCTGCTGGGTCAGTACCGAAAGCGTGGGCATTTCTGCAGCTTCTGGGCGGACGAAGCGCAGGCGATCGCGGCGATGAGCAGCGGCGAGGCACGGATCGGCAGCCTCTGGTGGTCGGGGCTGGTCAAGCTTCGCGCCTTGGGCATCAAGGCCGACATGGCAACACCCATCGAGGGTTACCGCGGCTGGTTCGGCGGCCTGGCGATCTCCACGCTGCTGGACCCCTGGGCCAAGGATGCGGTCTATGACTATCTCAATTGGTGGCTCGACGGGCGGCCCGGCGCGCTCATGGCACGCAACGGCGCCTACATGGCGAACCCGGAGGCCGTGCGCAGGCACTTGAGCGAAGCCGAGTGGGCCTTTTGGTACGAGGGCGCCCCCGCCAGCCAACCCATCCTCGATCCTGACGGTGTGCGGCTGTTCGAGGCCGGCGAACGGCGGGAGGGCGGCGCCTATGCCGAGCGGGTTTCGCGCATCGCCGTCTGGGACACCGTGATGAACGAGCACAACTACCTCGTCCGCCGCTGGGAGCACGCGCTGGCGCGTTAGTGTCGAGTGGGGGTGAGGAAGTCGGGTAGCTCCGGTTGGGGAAAGACGGAGATCGAGATCAGTCGCTGGCGCGTGCGTTCGGCCGAGAGGCGCAAGTGCTCTTCCAGCGCATTGGCGGCAGCGTCGAAGGCGCCGCGCATGACGAAGTCCAGCACGATGGCGTATTCCTGAACGTCGAGGCGGAAGGGGCGCACCCCCACCACCTTGGCGAAGACATTGCCGACGACCAGGGTCACCTGGCTCTGCCGTATGATTCTCAGCAGGTGCTTGTTGGGGGAGCGGGACAGGAGCGAAACATGGATGTCGCGCTCCAAGGCAGCTATGGCATCGGCTGAAGCCTCCGCCCCTTGGTCAAGGGCAGCGGCCACCCGCCGGCGCATAGCCGCAATCTCCTCCGACGGTGTCCGGGGCGCGCTGTCCAAAAGGGCAAGGGACTCCAGCTTGCCGCGGACGGCGAAGTGATGGGCGACGTCCTGTGCGGTCAGGGGGCCGACCGTCCAATGCGAGCGCAGGTCCTTGCGCAGCATGCCGCGGTCCTGAAAGCGCGGCATCAGCTCGCGCACGACAGTGCGGCTGACACCATAGTGGTGGGCAGCTGCCTGCTCGTTGACACGAAAGAGGCCGAAGGGCAGTGCGCCGGACAGGGCCGCCTCGAAGCTGCGCTGAATGCGGTCTGACGCGACCGGCAGCGGCGTGGTCGGCCTGTCCGCCGACAGGCCCAGCATCTCGCGGGTCAAGGTCAGGCGACGCGGCGCAATCGCCTTGCCGTTATCGCACACGACAAAGCCGCGGCCATCAAACCGCGCCAAACGCCCCTGCTCCAGCAGTCCGCCCAAGGCGGTGCGCACAGGCGTTCGCGATGTCCCGAACAGCCGCGCAACACCTTCCTCGGTCAAGACCGCACCCGGCGGCAGGCTGCCACCCTCGATGGCAGCTGCCAAGCGCCGCTCGATGGTGACATAGCGCGGCGTCGAGCGATCGGCATCTTCGGACCTAGGGACCATTCGGCTACCTCAAGACAGCCCCGCGGCGAATCACCTAACTCGCCGAAACAGGATCGTACTTCGTACACAATACACATTTTCGAATCGTAGGAAATTGAAAAATCCAGCATCTATCGCGATCAAAGCTCGCCAAATGACAGTTCCATTGATTTTCTGATTGACTGCTATGCACTCTGCGTACAGAATACGAATCCAACAGCGAGACGCCTCTGGGGAGCTCGGCTCGATGATGCAGCTTCAGGGATTGAGCAAGGCCTACGCGGGCAAACCCGCGATCGTCGATCTTTCCCTCACCGTTCATAACGACGAGTATTTGACGCTATTGGGCCCCTCGGGCTCCGGCAAATCCACGCTGCTCCGGCTGGTGGCCGGATTGGAGCGGCCCGATGCCGGGCGGATCTTTCTCGACGGCGAGGATCTGACCCCGCGGCCGCCGCACAAGCGCGGCCTTGGCTTCGTTCAACAGAGCTATGCCCTCTTCCCGCACATGTCGGTCTTCGAGAATGTCGCCTTCGGTCTGAAAAACCGCGCCGTGAATCCGATCGAGGACGCCGGGCAGCTGCGACGCAAGGTCGAAGAGATCCTGGAGCTTGTCGGCCTTTCCGAACTGGGCAGCCGCGGCGTCGGGCAGATCTCCGGCGGGCAGAGGCAGCGCGTATCGCTCGCCCGCACGCTGGTCACCGAGCCAAGCGTCTGCCTCTTGGACGAGCCTTTGGGCGCCCTCGACGCCAACCTGCGCGAGCGCATGACGGTCGAGCTGCGTCGCATCCGATCGACCCTTGGCGTCACCTTCCTGCACGTCACCGGCAACGAGGCGGAAGCCCTGGCCATGGGCGACCGCATGATCGTGCTGGACCGGGGGCGCGCCATACAGATCGCGTCGCCCGACGGTGTGTTCAACACGCCCGAGACCGTAGAGGTCGCCAAGTACATCAACAGCTACAACATCCTGACCGGCGAGACACGAGAAGGCCGCTTCCTGCATGGCGCAGCCGGACTAGCCATGCCGGCCGGCGTAGCCGACGCTGCCTCTTACGTCGTGCGCCATGACGCGGTCTCCGTATTGGCCCCGGGAGCCGCGCCCCCCGATTGCGGAGCGGGGCTGGAGGCGCGCTTTATCGCCAGCGAGTTTATGGGAAGCCGCGTTCTCTACTTCTTCCAAGGCACTGAGGGAGAGATCCTTCAGGTAGAGAGCCATCTCAGCACCGCCGATCCGGTCACCTATCAAAGCGGCGAGGTACGCACGCTGGCCTGGGACATCGATGAAGTGCTGGCTTTCGATGCCTCCGGTCGGCGGATCAAGCAACCGCCTGCACAGGGAGCGCACTGAATGGAGCAGGCCGCCCCCAGCGTCGAGGCTCCACGCGACACGGCCGCTCCCGTCAAGGAGCGCTTCTTCACGCGAAACAAGCACTTCCTCCTGCTGGCGCCCGGCGTTCTGTGGATGGTGCTCTTCCTCATCATCCCCTTGGCGATGATGGTCTATGTCAGCTTCTGGACGCAGACCACCTTCGCCATCAAGCCCGAGCTCACCACCAAGTCTTGGGAGACCTTCTTCTCTTCCGATACCTATCTGGGCGCGCTCGTGCGCACGCTCAGGCTGTGGCTGACGGTCCTGGCAATCACCTTCATCATCGGCTATCCGACGGCGCTCTTCATCGGACAGTTCGTGCGCAACAAGACGGTGCAGACGGTGCTGCTGGTCGCCTGCGTCATACCCTTCTGGACCTCCTTCCTGATCCGCGTTTTGGCCTGGCGCCCGATGTTGGGCAAGGAGGGCGCGATCAACATCGTCCTCAGCGACCTCGGCATCATCTCGACGCCGATCGAGAGCCTGCTCTTCACCGAGCTCTCCGTCGTAATCGGCATGGTGCAGATCTACGTCGTCTTCATGGTCGGGCCGATCGCCTTCATGCTGGCCCGGATCGATGACGCCTTGATCGAGTCGGCGCGCGACCTGGGTGCGTCGGCCTGGACGATCTTTCGAAAGGTCATTTTCCCGCTCAGCCTGCCGGGCGTGATCGTCGGTGCCATCTTCGTCAGCGTCATGGTGCTGGGCGAGTTCGCCACCGCCTCGGCTCTCTCGGGCCGCAAGGTGAATTTGCTGGGCAACATCATCCTGACGCAGGTCGGCTCTCTGAAATGGGCCTTTGCAGCAGTCGCCGGCGTGATCCTGACCATCGTGATGGCGGTTGTGATCACTGGCTTGCTGCGGGTCGTGAACCTGCGGCGCGAACTCTAGGAGCGGCCGTCATGCATCAGCTCCTGGCGCTTCGCTGGTCCCTCGCGCTCTACACCGCACTCTTCATCGCCTTTCTCTACGGCCCCTTCGTGGTCATGGGGATCCTGAGCTTCCAGCAAGGCCCGGAAGGCGGCCCGCAGTTCCCGATCATCTCCTGGTCGACCTTCTGGTACGAGCATGTGCTGGGACTGGCACCGCCCTCGCGCGTGGCACCCTTGCCGATCGGCGAGGCGCTCACACGCTCCATCGCGCTCGCCTTCGCCACGATGGTGGTCTCCACCCTGCTGGGGACGCTGACGGCTGAAGCCTTCCGCCGCCACTTCAAGGGTGCCGGGGTGATCTTCTATCTGGTTGTGCTGGGCATGATGGTGCCGGGTGTGCTGCTGGGTCTCGGCATGGCGCTGATCAGCGATCAGCTGGGCATCCCCAGGACCTGGTTCGGCACCGCCTTCGTCCTGCACGTGGTCTACACCTTCCCCTTCGCCTTCCTGGTGATGCTGGCGATCTTCAACCGCTTCGACAAATCGGTCGAAGAGGCCTCTTGGGCGCTGGGCGTCTCGCCGGCCAGGACCTTCCGCAAGGTCACCTTCCCGATGATCTTTCCCGGCGTCCTCTCGGCCATGCTCTTCGCCTTCACCTTGAGCTACGACGAGTTCCCCCGGACCCTCTTCACCGGCGGATCCGAGGTCACCATGCCGATCGCCATCTACGGCACCTTCGCCGTCGAGATCCATCCCAACCTCTTCGCCTTCGGCGTCTTGACCACGCTCTTCTCCTTCGCGCTGCTTACCATCTACGGGGTCTTGATGGGGATCTCGGTCAGGCGGGCGCGGGCGCGAGTGAGCGGCATTCAGGAGGAGATCGCATGACCCGCCTCGCCCACCATCGCGCCGTCGTCACCGGCGCCGGCTCCGGCATAGGCCGGGCCACAGCGCTCCGCCTGGCCGGCGAAGGGGCAAAGGTGCTGGCGAACGATCTCTCGCCCGAGAAGGCCGACGCGACGGCGCAGGCGATCGGGGCTGCCGGAGGCAAGGCCCTTTCGATCGCTGGCGATGTCAGCTTTGAGAGCGACGTCGATCGCATCTATGCCGCCTGCGAAGAGGCCTGGGGACCTTGCACCCTTTCGGTCAACAATGCCGGCATCCTGACGCAAGCACCCTTGTGGGAGCTGACGGTCGAGCAGTTCGACCGCATGATCGCCGTCCACCTGCGCGGCTGCTTCCTCTGCTGCCGGCGCGCCATCGGGCCTATGTTGACGGCCGGCTCCGGCGTCATCGTCAACATCGCCTCTCAGCTGGGCCAGATCGGCGGGGTCGAGCTCACCCACTATTGCGCCGCAAAGGCCGGCATCATCGGGCTGACCAAGTCGTTGGCCCGCGAAGTGGCCGCCAAGGGCATCCGGGTGAATGCCGTGGCACCGGGTCCGATCAACACCGACCTGGTGGCCGGCATTTCCGAGGATTGGAAGCAAGCCAAGTCAGCCCAGCTGCCGTTGGGCCACTTCGGCGAGCCGCAGGATATCGCCGCCTCCATCGCCTTCCTGGCCTCCGAGGATGCCCGCCTCTACGTCGGCCAGACCCTCGGCCCCAATTCCGGCGACGTGATGCTTTGAGGGAGACGAGCGAGCCATGAAGACCGTCCTCATCACCGGCGCCGGGATCGGCATAGGGCGCGCCACGGCCAAGGCCTACGCCAAGCAGGGCGCGCGCGTGATCGTCACCGACATTCTGGAGGAAGAAGGCCGGGCAGTCGTCGACGAGATCGCCAAGACCGGCGGCACGGCGGAGTTTCATCGACTGGACGTCACCTCGACGGCCGCGGCGGACGAAGTCGTAGGCCAAGTCGAAAGAGCCTACGGCGCGCTCGACGCGGTGATCTGCAACGCCGGCATCGCCCACCGCGTACCGCTGGCCGCCCTCACAGACGAGAAGTGGGACTACACCTTCGATATCGATCTTAAGGGCATGCTCCGCGTGGTGCGAGCCGCAGCACCACAGATGCGCGCCGCCAAGCGCGGCGCCATCGTCTGCCTCTCCTCCATCATGGGCGTCGCCTATGGCTGGGACCAGCATGTGCACTACTCCTCTGCCAAGGCCGGCGTAGTCGGCCTGGTGCGGGGCCTGGCGGTGGAGATGGCGCGTGAAGGCGTGCGCGTTAACGGCGTCGCACCCGGCTACATCAAGACTGCACAGCTGCTCTCGCGCGAGCACTCCTTGGGCCCTGAAGGCATGGACGAGGCTGCCTCCTTCATCCCCATGGGCCGTGCCGGCGATCCCGAGGACATCGCCGACGTCATCTGTTTCCTCACATCGGAGGCCGCCCGCTACATGACGGGCCAGGTGGTCACCGTTGATGGGGGATTGCTGGTCGGCCGCTATTGATGGCGGCCCGATAGAGTGTAAAAAGGAAGCAGTATCAACTGGGAGGAAACAGTTATGCGAATGTTTAACCCATCACGCCGAGGCTTTCTCGCCGGGGCCGGCGCGCTCACCGCCTCAACCGCCTTGCTGCGCCCCGACATGGTCTGGGCCCAGAGTCTCGGCGACGAGCAGCTACGCACCGTCGGCCTCTCGGTCACCGTGCAAGAGCGCATCTTGAACGACTTCAAAGCGAAGTCGGGTGTCGGCGGCGTCTCCGGAAAGGCGGACATCTTCCCCAACACGCAGACCGAGCTGCTGTCGGGCTCCACCGCCTACGACTGCTGGGAGACCATCGGCGAGCGCCTGCCGGCCATGACGGTCACCTCGACGATCAAGCCGATCGCCACCGCGGACCTTTCCAACTGGGCCAACATCCGGCCGATCTTTACCGAGGTCGACCCGCGCATGGAGCCGCGAGCGCAGATCTCCGGCCAGATCTGGGCGGACGACGCGAAGACCGAGCTCTGGATGGTCCCAACGGTCTACAACTTCGACTCCATCGGCTATCGCCCTGACCTTGTTTCTGCAGAAGAAGCAAATACTTGGACGTCGCTCTTCGATGAGAAGTTCAAGGGCAAGACCGGCCTCAACGTCGATCCCTTGATTGCCTTCGGTCAAGCTATCCTGGCGATGAACTCCTTGGGCCTCCTGGATGTCCCCAACCCGGGCAACCCCAACACCGAGGAAATCGACGAGGCCGCCAAGTTCCTGATCGCCAAGAAAAAGGACGGCCAGTTCCGGGCGCTCTGGGGCGATTTCGGCGAGCTGGTGAACCTCTTGGCCTCCGGCGAGATGATCCTGGCTGATGCCTGGCAGCCGGCCGTGATGGCGGTAAAGGCGCAGGGCGTCCCCTGCTCCTACGCCATTCCCAAGGAAGGCTACCGCGCCTGGTCGATCGGGATCTCGCAGATCGCCAACTCGCCCAACGAAGGGGCGGTCAAGGCCTATGCCGACTACTGGCTGTCGGGCCCGCCGGCGATCATCGTCTCCGAGCAGGGCTACTACTCGCCGACCACCAACATCAAGGACGTGATGCCGGCCGAGAAGCATGCCTTCTGGTACGAGGGCCAGCCCTGGGTCGGCGAGCCGGAGCGCGGCATCAAGGAGGGCGACCTGCGCGACGGCGGCTCGCTCGTGGAGCGCGCCTCCAACATCAAGTACTGGCACCAGTGGCCGGACGAGTACGACCATCTGATCCTGCGCTGGGATGAGTTCCTGAGCGCCTAAGGCCTTTTTCAAAGGGGGGGAGCCTGCGGCTCCTCCCCACCTGGCGCTTCGGCGTCAAACGCAAGGTATGCAGTCAACCGTCAACGGCCTGCCCGCACCAGGCGGGCCGCCAGGGAGGTTTTATGGCCGCGCACGACTTGGAATTGGTGAAGCTGCGCAAGGTCTATCCGGGCGGCACCGTCGCCGTGGAGGCCTTCGACCTGCAGGTCGCGCGCGGCGAGTTCATCTCCTTCGTCGGCCCGTCCGGCTGCGGCAAGACCACCACCTTGCGGATGATCGCCGGGCTGGAGGCCATCTCCTCCGGTGACCTTTTCATTCGCGGCGAGAATTTCACCCATGTGCCGGCGGAGAAGCGGCCGACGGCCACCATCTTCCAGAACTACGCGATCTTCCCGCACATGACGGTGCGCCAGAACATCGGCTTCGGCTTGGACGTGCGCCGCGTCGAGGCGGGCGAGAAGCGCCGGCGCGTCGGCGCGATCCTGGAAAAGCTGCAGCTCGCCGACGTCGCCGACGCCAAGGAGTCGTCACTCTCCGGCGGGCAGAAGCAGCGCCTGGCCTTGGCCCGGGGCCTGGTCACCGAGCCCGACATACTGCTGCTGGACGAGCCTCTGGGGGCGCTCGATGCCAACCTGCGAAAGTCGATTCAGGATGAGCTGAAGATCTTGCAGCGAGACCTCGGCATCACCTTCGTCTTCGTCACCCACGCGCAGGCAGAGGCGCTCTCCATGGGCGACCGCGTGGTGGTGATGAACGCTGGTAAGGTGGAACAGATATCCGGCCCCTTCGAGCTCTACACCCGGCCCAAGTCGCCCTTCGTCGCGCGCTTTATCGGCCGCAACAAGATCATCCCCGGTACCTTGCAAGAGGCCTCGCAGGAGCGCGCCACCGTGGCGACCCGCTTTGGCGCGCTGTCAGGCGTGCCGAGCTTCGAGGCTGGCGCTGTTCCGGCAGACACCGCAGCGATGGTGGTTGCCCCTTCCGAATACGTGGAGTTGGATCTTGCCGGCTCCGCCATGGAGCAGGCCCTCAATTCGGTTACCGGCCGGGTCACGGAAATGGATGCCGTGGGACAGCTGGTCTACGTCTCGGTCGCACTCGACGACGCGCTCAGCGTGCGCCTGGAGACCCATCGCTCAAAGCTGGAAGGCCGCGGCATCGAGCCCGGCGTGGAAGTCGATCTGCGCTGGCGGCCCGAGCGCGCGACCATCGTCATCGACGAGGCCTAACGGCCATTTGGTCCTGAGGACCGCAACGCCTGCCCCTGGCGAGGCAATGGAAGGGAGAAGAAAAGCATGGCTAAGGAGATACTTTGCGCCATCGGCGTCGATGTGGATGCCGTCGGCGGCTGGCTGGGCTCTTACGGCGGCGAGGACAGCCCTTGCGACATCAGCCGCGGCCTCTTTTCCGGCGAGATCGGCTCGATGCGCATCCTGAAGCTCTTTGAGCGCTGGGGCATCAAGTCCACCTGGTTCATCCCGGGCCACTCCATCGAAACCTTCCCCGATCAGATGAAGCGCGTCGCCGATGCCGGGCACGAGATCGGCATGCACGGCTATTCGCACGAGAACCCCATCGCCATGACGCCCGAGCAGGAAGAGGCGGTGATGGACAAGTCGATCGAGCTGATCGAGAAGCTCTGCGGGCGCCGCCCGACCGGCTATGTCGCGCCCTGGTGGGAGTTCTCTCCAGTCTCCAACGAATTGCTCTTGAAGAAGGGCATCAAGTACGACCACTCGCTGATGCACAACGACTTCAGCCCCTACTATGTCCGCGTCGGCGACACCTGGACCAAGATCGACTACTCCAAGAAGGCCGAGGAATGGATGAAGCCGCTGGTCCGAGGCCATGAGACCGACCTCATCGAGATCCCCGCCTCTTGGTACCTGGACGACCTGCCGCCGATGATGTTCATGAAGGCGGCCCCCAACTCGCACGGCTTCGTCAGCCCGCGCCACCTGGAGGAGATGTGGCGCGACCAGTTCGACTGGGTCTACCGCGAGATGGACTACGGCGTGGTGACCTTCACCATCCACCCCGACGTCTCGGGCAAGCCGCAGGTCCTGATGATGCTTGAGCGCCTCTATGCCCACATCATCCGCCACCCGGGCGTCACCTTCACCACCTTCGACGCCATCGCCGACGACTTTGCCAAGCGCTTTCCGCGCAGCTAGACTAGACGGAGGGCCGGGTCCCCTGCCCGGCCCGCCACGCAGGGGAGAGCCGAGATGTGCGGCCTATGCGGTCTGTTGGGTGTGGTGCATTGGACCGAGACCTCGGCCCACGCGCAAGCCTTCACCGGAGACAAGCGGCGTACTATCCGCGGCGAGCGATTGCACCGCACGCGCATCGTCAATGCCGCCTTGGCACCGATCAAGATGCGGCTCTCGGATTTTCAGGCCTCGACCTACGTGCTCTCCTCAGCCACCGGACGGCGTGAGATCGTGGACGACATCGGCGCCGTCTGGGGCGCGGTGGAACGGCTGCGCGGACAGCCGCTCGACCCCCTCGACCCCGACTGGTGCGAGGCCGTCGCTCAAGGAAGCGAGAGGCGACGATGACCCCGGTTCACGTCGTCACTGGTTTCCTCGGCTCCGGCAAGACGACGCTGTTGCGCGAGGTGCTGGCCCGCCCCGACTTCGCCGACACGGCAGTGATCGTCAACGAGTTCGGCGAGGTCGGCCTCGACCACCTGCTTTTGGAGGAGGTCGAAGAGGGCGTGCTGCTGCTTGAGTCAGGCTGCATCTGCTGCACCATCCGCTCCGACTTGCAGGAGACCATCCGCAACCTGCAGGACCGCGCCGCCAAGGGCGACATCCCGCCCTTCAGGAGGCTCGTGGTAGAGACCACCGGCCTTGCGGACCCCGCCCCCATCGTCTCCACCGTGGTTGCCGAGCCGGTGATCCGCAATCACTTTCGCATCGGCAACATCGTTTGCACTCTGGATGGCCTTGCTGGAATAGCCACGCTTGAAACCCAGCCGGAAGCAAGGAAGCAAGTCTCCGTTGCGGACCGCATTCTCATCACCAAAGCCGACTTGATAGCACCGGAAACGGCCAGGCAGCTGTCAGAGCAAGCAGCAGCCCTGAACCGAATCGCCACCATCGGCCAATCCCGCGGTCGCGGCTTTGACGCGGATCTTCTCTTCGGGGAGGACATGGGCGATCCGGAGCGACGCGAGGCAGAGGTCGCCCGCTGGCTGGCCCAGACCGACAGCCATCACGATCACGCCCACAGCGCCGACGTGGTGTCCTTCGTGCTGAGCTATGATGCCCCCATCGATTGGATCTCCTTCGGCGTCTGGCTGACCGCTCTCCTTCACGCGCACGGAGAGAAGATCCTGCGGGTCAAGGGTTTGCTGCAGGTTCTGGAATCGGATACGCCCGTTGCCATCCATGGCGTCCAACATGTCGTCCATCCACCGCTGCATCTGGCCCGCTGGCCAAGCGACGAGCGGGTCTCGCGGATCATCTTCATTACCCGAGGGGTCGAAGAAGCCGCTGTCCGGCGATCGCTGGATACCTTTTTGGCCCTCACCACCAGGCTCGACCATTCCGCCGATGCTGCTTGAGGCAACGCGCAGGCCTTGCGTACTGGCCGTGTAGCAGCAAGCAGACACCCACCCTTTCAGATCCTTGCCCAAAGCGGTCGGGGCTGTTGGGATTTGTAAAGACAGCGCGCACTTCCACCCTGCCCTCCGGACTGAGAGCTGCCCCTCGGCCTCGCGAAGCTTTGACCATACCAGGACAGCTATCTAGAATTTGCAATGCAAGAGGAGGAGAAGATGACGAACGTAAGCGACTATGCGGCCTACGACGGCCTTGGCCTGGCCGAGTTGGTGCGCAAGGGCGACGTTTCCCCAGGCGAATTGCTGAGCGATGCCCTAACCGCGGTCGAGGCCATCAATCCGCAGCTGAACGGCGTTACTGCCGTCCTGCGCGAAGCCGCCGAAGCGGAGATCGCCGCCGGACTGCCTGAGGGCGCCTTCACAGGTGTGCCCTTTCTGGTCAAGGAGCTGGGAATACAGGCCAGGGGCACGCCCTCGCGCTGCGGCAGCAAGATGACGGAGGAAGTTGTTGCAGAGTTCGATTCAGAGATGATGCGGCGCTTCCGGCAAGCTGGCTTCGTCACCGCAGGCATGACCACCTCGCCGGAGATGGGCTTCAATCCGACCACGGAAGCGAAGTACTACGGCGCCACGCACAACCCTTGGGACCTGTCGCGATCGCCGGGCGGATCGAGCGGCGGCTCGGCCGCCATGGTAGCGGGCGGCGCGGTGCCCATTGCCCACGGCAACGACGGTGGCGGCTCGGTGCGAATCCCGGCCGCCTGCTGCGGCCTGGTCGGCCTGAAGCCGACGCGACAGCGGGTGCCGACTGGACCGCTCTACGGCGACTGGTTGTACGGCCTAGCTACAGACTTCGCGCTGACCCGGACTGTTCGAGACTGCGCCGCTGTGCTGGATGCAACGCAAGGCCCCGACGCCGGTGCACCAAACATCATCGCGCCCCCTGCGCGCCCTTACATTGACGAAGTCAAAAGCCCGCCGCGCAAGGGTCTGAAGATCGCCTGGTCGGGTGATCCAGTATCCGGCGCGCCGGTCGACCGTGAGGTGCTGGCGGCGCTGGAAGCAACCGTCACGCTGCTCGAGTCACTGGGCTACGAGCTGCACGAGGACCGCGGCGAATTCGAATGGGATACCTTCTTCGACGCCTTGGTGGTGCTCTGGACTTCGAACCTCGCCTGGGGCATCGACCTCTTGGCGAATCTGGTGAAATGCACGCCCAGCTACCACAACATGGAGCGGGTCACCATCAAGCTCTATGAGCACGGCAAGAGCCTGACCGCCGTGGAGCTGCAAGAGGCCCTGTCCCGCAACAACGCCATGTGCCGCAAGATGGGCGCATTCATGCAGAACTACGACATCTTTCTCACCCCAACCCTGGCCCGCCTGCCGCTGCACTTGGGAGAGCTGAACCAGGACGAGCCCGGGGTCGATGCCCGGGAATGGTCGCGCCGCGTCTTCGATTGGGTTCCTTGGACGCCGCTCTTCAATTCCACCGGCCAGCCGGCGATCTCGCTGCCCCTATGTCAGACCTCGGAGGGCATCCCGGTGGGATTGCATTTTGCCGCTCGTCAGAACGACGATGCCCTGCTGATTGGGCTGGCCGGTCAGCTAGAAGAGGCCATGCCGTGGGCCGACAGGCGTCCCCGCGTCTGCTTCAGCGGCTAGTTGTGCCTTTGCCGCCTCGTCTCGCAGGCTCCGCCTAGGCAAAAAAAGGCGAAGCAGTCTCGGCAGGTCGGACATCCGCGTCAGGACTTCTTGCGTGCCTGCGCGCACCAGCTGGTCCGCCTCGCTGTCGGCGGCATAGCCCACGACGGTCAGTCCAGCAGCACAGGCACTCTCGACGCCGAAAGGGGTATCCTCGACCGCGACCCCCCTGTCCGGTGGCATCCCGGCCAGCGCGCAGGCACGGAGGTAGACATCGGGCAGAGGCTTGTGCTTGCCGTCCTCTTGGCTGGAGGAGATGCGCCCCTTCACGTGGCGCGCTATCCCCAGGCGGTGGACCTTGCGCGATAGCCTCTCTCGTACTGCCGCTGGCCACGGCCAGGTGCAGGCGGGCAGCGGCGACGCTCTCCACCGCTCCGATGCTTCCGCTTACCGGTTGGAGCTTCTCCGCTGCCTCCCTCGGGGTTGCCTTCTAAACGTGTATACTATTGGTGATTTACTATTTTAATTCGCCAGCAAGAATATTTCTAACCTCCACCTGTCCAAACGGACAGGTGCCCCTAACCTTTCGGTCAATAGGTTTTCGTGACCAATCCTGCAACGATGTTCTCTCATCAGTGTCGGCCGACGGCAGAGGTACGCGCAGATAGCGCCGATGAGAGTTGCGCCGCACGCAATGGCGAGGGCGGACGAGCCATGATCATCATTGGGACATCCGGACCCGACACACTCACCGGAAGCGATGACATCGACACTATCCTCGGCTATGACGGAAATGACACGCTTTATGGTGTCAGTGGGGCGGATAGCCTCTTCGGCGATCGGGGCGATGATACGCTGATTGGCGGCAGCGGCGACGACGTCGCGCTCAATGGCGGTACCGGGCGCGACCTGATTCAGGGGAACGAAGGCGACGATAGCGGTCTTCTGGGACGCTCGCGCGCCGATATTCTCTATGGCGGCAAGGGCGCAGATGCTGTCTTGGACGGCGGCGCGGCCAACGATACCCTGGCGGGTGGCAGCGGCAACGACAGTAGCCTCTACGGCAGCGCAGGGCTCGACCGGCTGAGCGGAGACAGCGGAAACGACAGCCATCTCGACGGAGGCGCCAATGCCGACGCAATCTATGGCGGCGATGGCGATGATGTCGGCCTTCTGGGTGAGCGGGCCAATGACCGTGTGTTCGGCGGAGACGGCGACGACCGCACGCTGGACGGCGAGCGCGGCGGCGACAAGCTCTATGGCGCACTCGGCGCCGATGCCCATTTCTTCGGCGGTGTCAGCCCTGACCTCCTGGACGGAGGTTTGGGTGCCGACAGCTATTTCTACGGCGGCGCTGGAAATGATTCTATCTACGGTGGCAGCGGGGTCGACCAATTCCTCTACGGAGAGGGTAAGAAAGATACGATCTTCGGCGGTACCGGCGGCGACGGGGTCTTCTTTGGCGGCGGAGGTGTCGATCGGATCTATGGTGACGGCGGTTACGATGCCCAGTTCTACGGCCGCGCGGCCTCTGACAAGCTTTTCGGAGGCTCCGGCAACGACAGCCTCATCTTCGGCGGCAATGATAACGACAGCCTGTTCGGCGACAGCGGAGCCGACAGTCTCCTCTTTGGCGCCACCGGCGTCGACAAGTTGTTCGGTGGAAGCGGCAATGACATCAGCCTGATCGGCGGTGAGGGAGACGACAGCGTCACGGGTGACCAAGGCAACGACGCCACCCTGGATGGCGGCAGTGGTGACGATGCAATCGAGGGTGACTTGGGTTATGACAGCTTTCTTTATGGTGGATCGGGTGCAGACGAGGTATTCGGCGGCAGCGGTTCGGATTACGTGCTTCTCGGTCGCCTAGGAGACGACAGCCTCTTTGGCGGTACAGGCAGTGACCTTGTTCTCTTCGGCGGATCGGGAGCCGACGTCATAGAGGGTGAAGACGGCAATGATCACTCGATCCAGGGCGACTCCGGTGCGGACAGCCTGGTCGGCGGCAACGGTAACGATTTCTCTTTCTTTGGTGGAGATGGCAGCGACGTCATCGCAGGTGACGAGGGCAAGGACTCCCAATTCTTCGGCGGATCGGGTGACGACTTCATTACAAGCGGCAGCGGCAATGACTTTGCCTTCGACGGCGACACCGGCGCCGACACGATTGACGGCGGCAGCGGAGAAGATATCTTCTTCGATGGTGAAGAGGGCGACGACAGCCTGTCGGGCGGAGAGGGAGACGATCAAGGCTTCTATGGCGGGTCGGGCAGCGATAGTCTGGCCGGTGACGGCGGAGACGACAAGGCCTTCAACGGTGACGAGGGAAACGACCATCTCTCGGGCGGCAGCGGGCAGGATTCTCTCTTCCGTGGAAGTCAAGGTGACGACCTGATCACCGGAGGAAGCGGTGCGGACGGCACCCTTTACGGTGGATCGGGTGCCGATAGCCTCTACGGCGGCGACGGCAGCGATACCTCTCTCTTCGGCGGATCTGGCGCTGACAGACTATACGGCAACAGCGGTGCGGACACCGACTTCTACGGTGGGTCTGGTGACGACCTCCTCTCCGGCGATGAAGACGGTGATGCCGGCTTCTTTGGCCGCTCCGGTGCCGATTTGCTCTATGGCGGAACAGGGGCGGATAGCAGCTTTTACGGTGGATCCGGCGCAGACATCGTGCGCGGTGGGTCGGGAAACGATTCCGCATGGCATGGCTACCAAGGCGACGATAGTCTCTTTGGTGGGGTAGGTAATGATACGGCCATCTTCGGGGATTCCGGCAATGACACGGCCTATGGAGGGGATGGTGAAGACACGCAGATCCTCGGCCAAGATGGGCAAGATCGCCTCTATGGTGACGCTGGCAGCGACGTCCGCTTGTTCGGGGGAGCGGACAGTGACCTCCTCGACGGTGGCGATGGCAGCGACACCACTCTCTATGGCGACGGCGGCTCAGACACGCTGCGTGGCGGCAACGGGAGCGATCGGATTTTCTTCGGCGCCGATGGCAACGACTATATCTTCGGAGGTAGCGGCGCCGATCTTGCTCTGTATGGTGGAGGGGGTGCCGACAGGATTGATGGCGGTGCCGGCGCCGATGTGGCCCTCAATGGAGGCAGCAACAGCGATGCGCTCTATGGAGGTGACGGCAACGATACCTATCTCTTTGGCCTTGGCGGCAGCGATTTGATCTTCGGCGGTGACGGTGCCGACAGGCGGCTGGAAGGAGGTGCGAGCGCAGATACTATTGATGGTGATCTTGGCGATGACCGTTTCCTCGTCGGCCAGGACGGTGACGACAGAATCTCCGGCGGCTCCGGTAACGACTACGATCTTTTTGGTACCTCCGGGGCCGACAGCATTTTCGGGGGCAGCGGCAACGATTGGGACCTTCTTGGTGGCTCCGGCGCAGACGCAGTTTCGGGCGACGACGGCGATGACACTCTCTATGGAGGCGATGGCAATGATGGCCTGGAGGGTGGAGCCGGAGTCGACCTATTGTTCGGTGGCACCGGCGATGACGGCTACCTCTACGGTGGTCTGGGCGCCGACACCCTGAACGGAGGCAGCGGCATCGACCAAGCCTTCTTCGGTGAAGCAGATAGTGACAGCCTCTTCGGCGGCAGTGGCCAAGACTCCTTCCTCTATGGGGGAGACGGAGCCGATTGGCTCGACGGTGGTGATGGCGATGATATAGGCCTTGCCGGCAACAGTGGTGCCGATTCTCTCTTCGGCAGAAGCGAGAATGACGTCTCCTTCCTTGGGGGAAACGGAAGCGATCTGTTGGACGGAGATGCTGGAAGCGACAGCCTCTTCTTCGGTGACTCCGGTGCCGATACCCTGGGCGGGGGTGCGGATCCAGATCATCTTTTCTACGGCGGGTCGGGCGCGGATCTTCTGCAAGGAAACGCCGGCAATGACCTCTCCCTCTTGGGCGATCGTGGAAGTGACCTCCTCTATGGGGGTGCCGGCAACGACACCCATCTCTCCGGCGGCTCGCAACGCGACACCCTCTTTGGCGATGCGGGGAACGATCGCGGCCTCTTTGGTGGTGCAAACATCGACAGCCTGGACGGCGGCATTGGTAACGATCGCTCCCTCTATGGCGGGTCTGGAGCAGATGCGATCTTCGGGGATCAGGGCGACGACAGTATGATCTTCGGTGATACTGGCAACGACGCCCTCTTTGGTGGGAGTGGAAACGATATCGTCCACGGTGGTCAGGGTGCGGACACGCTCTATGGCGGGCAAGGCTCGGACGATCTCTACGGCGGGACCGGTTCCGATGTCTTCCAGGTGTTAACCCAAACGGACATGCCCTACTACATCTTCGGATCCGGCTACCTCTACGATGGCGGTCCCGGGACGGACACCTTGATATTGGGCGCCGGCGTGACGATCCCTGCCGGCGGCACCGGTCTTGTCTCCATCGAAGTCACTCTATGACCGCGTAGGCTTGCAGTGACGTCCGGTTCTTGGCAGCGTCCGGGCCCTGGTAGAGCGTCTCACAGCCAGCCGTCCAAAAGGCCGATCATAAACAGCGCGGGCACCCGGAGCCGTTGGGACTTTGTACTCACGGGCGCACTTCCAATCCTGTCGTCACGCGTGAAGCCCGCGCCCACGCCTTGCGAAGCATTGGCGAGGAGGCGGTCCGGACTCTGCGCTGCAAGAGAAGCATAGGGTGACGAACATTAGCAGCTAGGTGGGCCCTTGCGGCCTCATCTTGCTAGCTCTGCCTAGACGTGGAGGCGAAGCAGTTGCGACAGCTCCGACATCCGCGTAAGCACTTCTTTCGCCCCCGCGCGCACCAGCTGATCTCCGTCGCCGTCGGCGGCATAGCCCACGACGGTCAGTCCGGCAGCACTGGCACTCTCGATGCCAACAGGGGTATCCTCGACCGCAACCCCCAAGTCCGGCGGCATCCCTATAAGTGCGCAGGCTCGGAAGTAGACACCGGGCAGAGGCTTGTGCTTGCCGTCCTCTTGGCTGGAGGCGATGCGCCCCTTCACATGGCCGGCTATTCCAAGGCGGCGCAAGCCTCGCGCAATTGCTTCTCTGCAGCTGCCGCTGGCCACCGCCAGGGGCAGGCCGGCGGCGGCAACGCTCTCCACCGCCTCGATGCTTCCGCTCACCGGCCGGAGCTTCTCCGCTGCTTGCTTCGAGCCTCTGGTGACGACGTTGCGGACCCACGCGTCCGGCAGCTCGGTTCCATACTCCATCTCGACCGCCGCCTTGAGGCTCGACACCACCTTGCCGCGATGCTTGGCGAGAAGCCTATCCAGGTCTTGCTCGATACCAAGTTTCCTCAACTCGTCTGCAGCCACAGAGAACCAAATCCTCTCCGAGTCCACCAGGACACCATCGTAGTCAAAAACCACGAATTGCGGTCTTGCAATCATCACGCCTCCCCAGGGTCCGCCCCAAGAAGCCTGTCAGTCCAAAGCCGACGCCATGAGAGCGCCGATCGACGCCGGCCGCAAGGTGATCGTCATCAACTCCGTGGTCGAGCCTCCTCAATCCCCCCTCTGGAGCCGCACCAGCAATCGTGCACAGGCCTTTCCTATCGTTGAATCATGTCCATTTTTTTCTATTATCGGTACAATGACGAAGGTCTTCACGGCCCTGACCTGTTCTTTCGGTCAGGGCGACCTGACCTTCTGATCAGTGGGCAACCATCGTTTGTAATGGGACACTTACCTTCCGTTGGCATAGGCCGGGTTGGGGAGAGAGTTCACGCGGCGCCGGCAGGTTCGATGCCAAGCAAGGACGAGGCAGGAAGCATGCTCATCATCGGCTCAAGCGGTGCAGACCAGCTCACTGGGAGCGACAGCACCGACACCATCCTCGGATACCAGGGAAACGACACGCTCTACGGCCTGTCCGGCGCCGACAGCCTCTTTGGCGCCCAAGGTAACGACACGCTGATTGGTGGCAGCGGTGACGACGCGTCCTTAAGCGGGAGTACCGGGCAGGACAGCCTCTTCGGTGGTGACGGCAACGACAGCAATCTTTCAGGTGGCTCGCGCGCCGATCATATCTTCGGTGGCGAGGGCGATGATGCCATTCTTCAAGGCGGCGTGGCCGACGACACTATTTCAGGAGGCAGCGGCTACGATAGATTGCTCTACGGCAGCGCCGGCCTCGACACGCTCTTTGGAGGAAGCGGTACCGATAGCCTCCTTGACGGCGGCGCCAATGCCGACGTGATCGACGGCGGCGAGGGAGATGACACCGCGCTGATCGGCGAGCGGGCCAACGACACCGTCTACGGCGGCGACGGCGCCGATGCCACGCTCGACGGCGAGCGCGGCAGCGACAGGCTCTACGGCGGCAGTGGGACAGATCATTTCCTCTTTGGCGACGTCGGGTCGGACCTGTTGGACGGTGGCCAGGGTGATGATTCCTACTTCTATGGTGGCGCGGGGAACGACATCCTCTATGGTCGCAGCGGGATCGAGACCTTCTTCTATGGCGGAGGCAAGAAAGATACGCTCTTCGGTGGCTCCGGTGATGACGCAACCTTCTTTGGCGGTGGCGGCATTGACCGCATGTACGGCGATGGCGGCGCCGATTCCGAGTTCTTCGGCCGCGCGGCCTCTGATAAGCTTTTTGGGGGGTCGGGAAGTGACAGCCTTTTCTATGGCGGCAATGACAACGACACGCTCTATGGCGGCAACGCTGGTGATGCCCTCTTCTACGGAGCAACCGGCCAAGACCGCCTCTACGGCGACAGCGGTGGCGACCATGCCCTCTTCGGAGGTGACGGCAATGATCACATAACCGGCGGCACTGGGAATGACTCCCTCATCTACGGCGAGTCTGGTGCTGACAGCCTCGCTGGCGATGGCGGGAGCGACGGCCTCCTTTACGGAGGCGACGGCGCGGACACGCTCTCTGGCGGCTCCGGCAGTGACATGAGTCTCGTCGGTGGCGATGGAGAGGACCACATAGATGGTGGCGCCGCCGCCGACTCTCTGTTCTTCGGGGGGTCCGGCATCGACAGGCTATACGGCGGCGACGGAAAGGACACCGCCTTCTATGGCGGAAGCGGTGATGACAGCCTCTACGGAGATGGCGGCGGCGATTTTAGCCTCTTTGGCGAATCCGGCGCCGACCTGATCGACAGCGGAACCGGAACGGATGGCCTCCTCTATGGAGGATCCGGCGCAGACATCGTTCGCAGCGGATCCGGGAACGATTCCGATGTAAGGGGCAATCAAGGTAACGACACTCTCTTTGGGGAGGATGGCAATGATGCGGGACTGATCGGTGGTTCCGGCGATGATATGGTATACGGTGGCGAGGGAAACGATATCGCCCTGCACGGAAACACCGGAGACGACAGTCTTTTCGGCGGCAGTGGTTACGACAATGTCCTGACCGGCGGCGATGGGGTCGATGTCATAAAGGGTGGCAGCGGCGTCGATTATCTCCTAGATGGAGGCACCGGCAATGACGCGGTCTATGGCGGTGATGGCGCCGATACACTGCTTCGCGGCAGGGATGGGGATGACCGCCTCTACGGTGACGGTGGCGACGATATCAGTTTGCATGGGGGAACCGGAGACGACCTTCTCCACGGTGGAGACGGCAGCGATATCAGCCTCTTCGGGGGAGATGGGGCCGACACGCTTCTCGGCGGCAGCGGGATTGACGTCACCCTCTTCGGCGAGGACGGCGACGACAGCATTGCCGGTGGTAGTAGCACCGACGGGTACATAATTGGCGGATCGGGTGCCGACAAGATCGAAGGTGGCGCCGGACGCGATGTCAGACTAGCTGGCAGCAGCGGAAGCGACAGGGTCTATGGTGGCAGCGGTGAGGACGTCTACCTCTTCGGGGATGGTGACAACGACTTCCTCTTCGGCGGCAGTGGCGCCGATACACGCCTTTTTGGCGGATCGGGCGCCGATAAGATCGAAGGTGGTCACGGAGACGACACGCAGCTTTTCGGTAACGACGGAATTGACAGCATTTACGCTGGTTCCGGCAACGACAGCGGTCTCGATGGCGGCTCTGGCGCGGACAGCATTTCGGGCGGTAGCGGCGATGACGCGAGCGTTTTCGGTGTCTCCGGCGCCGATTGGCTCTCGGGCGATGACGGCGACGACACGCTCGACGGAGGGGCCGGCAGCGATAGGCTCTATGGTGGGTCCGGGCTCGACACGCTCTACGGGGCCGCTGACGACGATGGCTACGTCTACGGCGGCCAGGGCGCCGACAGCCTCGAGGGGGGCAGCGGCGCCGACCATGCCTTCTTCGGCGGCGGGGAGGTCGACAGTCTCTTCGGCGGCAGCGGTCAGGATGACTTCTTCTATGGCGGAGCAGGCGCGGATTGGCTGGAGGGCGGCGAGGGCGATGACGAGGATCTCGCCGGCGACGACGGCGACGATTCTATCTTCGGTGGAAGCGGCGCGGATACCTCTCTCCTGGGCCAACAGGGCGCGGATGTCATTTATGGCGGCCTTGGCGACGATCTGCACTTCTTTGGCGATATCGGCGACGACCGCCTCGAAGCGGGCAGCGGCAGCGACGCGTACTTCTCTGGTGGCCTCGGGTCCGACACACTTGCCGGGGCCAGCGGTAACGATAGCCGGTTCTATGGAGACCTGAGCGCGGACAGCCTATTTGGCGGGGCCGGCGCAGACAGCCTGTTCTACGGCGAACGTGGCCAGGACAGCCTCTCGGGAGGCAATGGCAGCGACGTTTCCTTCTTCGGCGGTGACGGCTTTGACCACGTCAACGGCGGCGACCAGAATGACAGCCTCTTCTTTGGCGGCTCCGAGCGAGACAGCCTCTTCGGCATGGCCGGGAGTGATAGCGGTTTCTTCGGCGACGCCGGCAACGACAGTCTCTTTGGCGGAAGTGGCAATGATTTCTCTTTCTACGGCGGATCGGGCGAGGACCTGATGTTCGGGGGGTTAGGGGTCGACGTCCTGTTCTACGGTGACACCGGAGCTGATACACTCTATGGCTATTACGGCAACGATAGTCTCTTTTATGGTGAATCCGGGCGAGACGCACTGTATGGCGGCGACGGTGACGATCTCGGGTTCTTCGGCGGCGCCAACAACGACAGCCTTGCTGGAGGAAACGGTGACGACCGCTCGTTCTACGGTGGGGCCGGCGCGGACACCCTGTTTGGAGGGTCAGGTGCGGACAGCCTGTTTTTCGGTGACGATGGAAATGACAGGTTCTATGGAGGCAGCGGAAACGACGCATTCTTTGGCGCACAAGGGGCCGATACGCTGCTTGGTGAACAGGGTTCGGACAATCTCTACGGCGGTTCCGGCTCGGATGTCTTCATGGTCTTTGAGCAGGCGCACATGCCATATTTCATCTCAGGTTCCGGCTATCTCTATGACGGCGGGCCTGGAACGGACACCTTGATCCTGAGTCCCGGCGTGACCATCTCCGGCGGCGGTACCGGACTGGTCTCTATCGAGGTGACGCTTTGATCGCGGCTCATTCACAGTCACTTACCGTACATCATTCAGCAATTGCGACATCAACGTAATAGGTGGCTAGCTGCACTACACCCCATCTGGCTGACCGTGCCGGAGTGCCGACCCATAAAGGACAAGCCCCACCATACGATCGAGGGCCCATGCCTTCTACTCAATTCCAGTGTCCTGCCACCCGCCCCTATTCTCCAGCTGGCACGATGGATCCCCTCGGCGCGCACTCTTCAGAGATTCTACTAAACGATATCAGGACCGAAACACCACCATTAAAGCGGTTGCCTAACCTAACCTTTTGATCAGGTCGACCTGACCGTCTGAGCAATGGGCAACAACCTTTCGAAGTGGGACAATCTCTCCTAGAGGCATTGGTCGATTTAGGGAAAACGCCAGTGTAACGCCGGCGTGCCCAGTGTCGCGCGATACGAGGTGATAAAATGCTCATCATCGGGACGACTGGCGCAGACCAGCTCACCGGGACCGACAGCACCGACACCATTCTCGGATACCAGGGCAACGACACGCTCTATGGCCTGTCCGGCGCCGATAGCCTTTTCGGGGCTCAAGGTAACGACACGCTGCTTGGTGGCAGCGGCGACGATGCGTCCTTAAGCGGGAGCACGGGACAGGACAGCCTCTTTGGTAGTGATGGCAACGACAGCAATCTTTCAGGTGGCTCGCGCGCCGACAATATCTTCGGTGGCGAGGGCGATGATGCCTTCCTTCAAGGCGGCGTGGCCGACGATACACTCTGGGGTGGCGGTGGAGCCGACAGCTACCTCTACGGCAGCGCAGGTCTTGATACGCTCTTAGGCAACAGCGCCAGCGATTTCCGGCTGGACGGCGGCGCCAATGCCGACGTCATATTCGGGGGTTACGGCAACGATACCGCCCTCCTCGGAGAGCGCGCTAACGATACAGTATTCGGCGGTGACGGCGACGACCGCACGCTCGACGGAGAGCGCGGCGGCGACAAGCTCTATGGCGACTTCGGCGCGGACGGATACTTCTACGGCGGCGTCAGCCCGGATCTTCTGGACGGTGGTGCCGGCGATGACTTCTCGTTCTTCGGGGGAGCCGGGAACGATACGCTCTACGGCCGCAGCGGAATAGACCAAGCCTTCAATGGCGAGGGCAAGAAAGACACGCTGTTCGGAGGCACCGGCAACGACGTCAGCTTCTACGGTGGCGGCGGCATTGACCGCATGTACGGCGACGACGGCGACGATTTGCAGTTCTACGGCCGGGCAGCGTCCGACAAGCTCTTTGGAGGATCGGGCAGCGACAGCCGCTTCTTCGGGGGCAACGACAACGATACCATCTATGGCGGCATTGGCGCCGATGCATATCTCTATGGGGCCACGGGCCAGGATCGCCTCTATGGCGACGAGGGTGCCGACCATCGTCTCTTCGGTGGCGAAGGCAATGATGATATTGCTGGTGGGGCGGGAAATGATACCCTTCTCGACGGCGCATCGGGCAGCGATAGCCTCTCGGGAAACAGCGGCAGCGATAGCGTTCTCCTCGGAGGCAGCGGAAACGATACCGTCACTGGCGCGTCCGGTAACGACGGTAGCCTCTACGGTGACGAAGGAACGGACCTGATTTATGGCGGTGTTGGCGACGACTCCTCCCTGTTCGGCGGCGCCGATGCGGACCTCGTCTACGGTGGCCAGGGCAACGACGGCGGCCTGAGAGGCGATGCTGGCGATGATTCGCTCTTCGGGGCCGGCGGCAGCGACATCTTCCTCTATGGCGGAGACGGCGCAGACCGATTACACGGCGAAGGGGGTGCCGATGTCTCCTTGTACGGCGGGTCCGGTGACGACGCCCTCTATGGCGATCAAGGGAGCGACGGCGATTTCTACGGAGGATCGGGCGATGACGTCATCTTTGGTGGAACGGGACTGGACATTCTCCTGTTCGGTGACATCGGCGCGGACACAATTCGCGGCGGATCGGGCGCAGACTCGACATCTCGAGGGGAGCAGGGAGACGATCGGCTCTATGGCGAAGATGGTAACGACGCGGGCCTTGTTGGAGGCTCCGGCAAGGATTTCGCTTATGGTGGTACCGGAAACGACTTCATCCTGAGGGGAAACAGTGGAGACGACAACCTCTTTGGCGGCAGCGGGTCCGATACATCGCTTTTCGGCGGCGGAGGAGCCGACAGCATCGATGGGGGTAGCGGCGCCGACAGCATTCTCGACGGAGGCGGCGACAGCGACTCTGTCTATGGCGGCGCTGCTGGCGATACTATCCTGCGCGGCAGAGAAGGAGATGACCGCCTCTTCGGAGAGGATGGGAATGATAGCCGATTCTATGGTGGGACCGGGGATGACATCCTCTACGGCGGAGACGGCGATGACTTCGGCCTCACCGGAGGAAGCGGGATCGACAGTCTCGTCGGTGGAGAGGGAGACGACTTCCAGCTCGAAGGTGGATCGGGCAATGATATCCTCCTAGGAGGGAGCGGCGCAGACACCGTTCTGTCCGGCGAAGGGGGCGACGACCACATTCAGGGCGCAAGCGGCTCTGATCTGGACTTCTTCGGCGGCAGCGGGTCAGACACCATGGAAGGTGGTGACGCGGACGACAGAGGGTTGTATGGGGACTCCGGCGCCGATACCGTCTCTGGCGACAAGGGCGATGATTCCTTCCTATCGGGAGGCGATGGCGACGACACACTCTATGGCGGCAACGGAGTCGATAGCCTCCTCTTCGCGGACGAGGGAGCCGACGTCATCGATGGCGGCAGCGGTACCGACGCGCGCTTCTATGGATCAAATGGCCAAGACCGTCTCTTTGGTGGCAGTGGCAGCGACTCAAATCTCTTTGGCGACGCCGGAGAAGATACCCTCTATGGTGGCGGCGCAGACGACACCAGCCTCTTCGGCTCGCTGGACAATGACACGCTGTTCGGGGCCAGCGGCAACGACACCTCGCTGTTTGGTGGATCCGGCGACGACTGGCTATACGGCAGTCTTGGCAAAGACCGTAATCTCTTTGGCGGGACAGGTGATGACAGCATCTCTGGTGACGAAGGCAACGACATTATTCTCTACGGAGGCTCGGGCGCAGACTTCATCTTTGGCGGTGGCGGAACGGATATCAACCTCTACGGTGGATCAAGCGCGGATGTCATTGATGGTGGATCGGGTAACGATTCCGGCCTACGAGGCAATCTCGGTAACGACACCCTCTATGGCGGTGAAGGAGACGACGCCGGCCTGTTCGGAGGATCGGGAAGCGATACGGCAGAGGGCGATGTCGGAAATGACCTCGTTCTCTCGGGGGGCAGCGGAGACGATCACCTGTTCGGCGGCAGTGGGGCCGATTACAATTTCACTGGTGGCGACGGTTTCGATCTGCTTCGCGGTGGCAGCGGCAGTGATGAACTCTTGGACGGAGGTACCGGCAATGACGCCATCTATGGCGGCGACGGCGTCGACTTTCGATTGCGCGGCCGGGATGGGAACGATCGCGTTTATGGTGACAATGGCAACGATACCCAGCTCGAGGGCGGTACCGGAGACGATTTGATAGACGGAGCCTCCGGTGGAGACAATTCGCTCTATGGCGGCGATGGCGTCGACACCGTTCGTGGCGGTAGCGGACTTGATCGTAGCCTTTTTGGCCGCTCTGGTGATGACATAGTTGCTGGAGGAGCAAACCAAGATAGCTACCTCTATGGTGGTTCCGGTGCCGATTCCCTATATGGTGATCAGGGCAGCGACCAATACCTGAGCGGCGGTAGCGGTGATGACAAGATCTACGGAGCCGCCGGTAACGACACCAACCTCTTTGGCGGCCAAGGCAGCGACAGCCTCTTCGGCGGCAGCGGCGCGGACAGCAGCCTCCAAGGGGGATCAGGCAGCGACACGATTGACGGTGGACAAGGCGACGATCGCTTCCTCTATGGGGGAGAAGGAAACGACAGCATTGCTGCCGGGTCGGGCAACGACGAGGATCTCTTCGGCGGCTCCGGCGTCGACAGTCTCTCGGGCGGCAGCGGGGACGATGCCGACGTCTACGGCGGGTCTGGCGCGGACAGCCTCTTTGGAGACGACGGTGACGACACCCTCTTTGGGGCGGAGCAGAACGACTACATGAGCGGTGGTGCCGGTTACGATAGGCTTTTTGCAGGCGAAGGGGACGACGACTACCTCTATGGCGGCTTGGGCGGAGATCAGATTTTTGGCGACAGCGGCGCCGATCACGCCTTTTTCGGCGGTGATGACGACGACAGCCTTGCAGGCGAAGGCGGCGATGACAGCTTCTTCTATGGCGGAAAGGGCGCCGACGTTCTGACAGGAGGCAACGGCAAGGATGAGGACTTCTCTGGGGATTCGGGTGATGACTCACTCTATGGGGCAATGGGAGCGACCAGTTCTTTGCCGGCGGCCTCGGCGCAGACCTGCTCTTCGGTGGCGTGAGCAACGATAGCAACTTCTATGGCGACCTGGGTGGCGACAGCCTCTATGGAGCCGGTGGAAACGACACCTACTTCTATGGCGAAGGCGGTGCCGATAGGCTGTCCGGCAACACGGGCATCGATGTCTCCTTCTTCGGAGGCAATGACGGCGACCGGTTGAGCGGCGACGAAGACAGCGACAGGCTGTTCTTCGGTGATTCCGGCAATGACACTTTGGAGGGTGGGGCCGACGCGGACAGCCTCTTCTACGGCGGCACCGGTACGGATCGCCTTTTTGGGGGTGCTGGGATCGACATGTCCCTGTTCGGCGACAACGGTGGCGACTCTCTCTATGGAGGCGGTGGCAACGACACCTCGCTGCTTGGCGGTTCCGGGGGTGATAGACTATTCGGCGATGCCGGAAACGATCGAGGTGTCTACGGTGAGTTCAACAACGATAGCCTTCATGGCGGCAGTGGCGACGACCGCTCGTTCTACGGTGGCGACGGCGCTGATTGGATGTATGGAGGACAGGGCGCCGAGAGTCTATTCTACGGAGATGCCGGCAACGACAAGCTCTATGGGGGTAGCGGCGACGATGTGCTTCACGGCGGACAGGGCGCCGACACCCTGCAAGGCGGATATGGATTGGACAGCCTCTATGGCGGCACTGGTTCCGACGTCTTTTTGGCGTCGAATCAGAACTACCTGAATTACTTCTTATACGGATCAGGCTATCTCTACGATGGTGGCGCCGGAACGGACACCTTGGTCCTGGGTGCTGGCGTCACCATCCCGGGTGGTGGGACCGGACTGGTCTCCATCGAAGTGACGCTCTGACGGCAAGCAGCAGAAGCATCGTCCAAAGGCCACCCCGCGCTAACGCGCCTGGTGCGCGCCATGCATGGCCTGGAGCGCCGGCCGAAATGGCAACAGTCGAGCGCATGGTCCCAATCCTCTAGCGGGGGATAGCACGCCCTGGCGATCGTAGGTGCCACAACAGCATTCAGCACCCATTGATCGATCAAGGGAACACATCCTTAATCCAATGTGCTGCGACCTGACCTTTTGATTAGGTCAACCTAATCTTCTGATCAGTGGGATATTTTCATTTGTCATGTGACACTCTTCTTCTATTGGCTGCGGCCGGGTTGGAAAGGAATTTCGATCGCGCCGGCGTGGTGGAGAGCAAACAACGGCAAGGGTGGGACTATGCTCATCATCGGAACAAGCGGCCCGGATGCACTCACGGGTAGCGACGATACCGACACGATCCTAGGCTACGAGGGAAACGACACTCTCTACGGGCTCTCAGGCATCGACAGCCTCTTCGGCGCTCAAGGTGTGGACACCCTGTTCGGGGGAAGCGGTGACGATGCCGCCATGGGCGGGGGCACCGGTCAAGACAGCTTGTTCGGTGACGATGGCAACGACAGCAATCTCTCCGGTGGGTCTCGCGCCGATGTTATTGCCGGCGGCGACGGTGCGGACGCTTTTCTCAACGGCGGTGTGGCCGATGACACCCTTTCTGGCAACAGCGGTGACGACAGCAGTCTCTATGGCGGTGCCGGCCTCGATACGCTCTACGGTGGATCGGGAAAAGACAGTCACCTCGACGGCGGCGCGAATGCCGACATGATCTTCGGCGGTGACGGCGACGACACCGCGCTCCTGGGCGAGCGCGCCAACGACAAGATCTACGGTGGCGATGGCAATGACCGCTCGCTCGTCGGGGAACGGGGCGGAGACCAGCTCTTTGGTGGCAATGGGGCTGACGCAAGCTTCTACGGCGATGTCAGCCCGGACCTCTTGGATGGTGGCGCCGGCGACGACGTCTCCTTCTACGGCGGTGCTGGAAACGATACGCTGATCGGTGGCAGCGGAACCGACCTTCTCTTCAACGGGGAAGGCAAGAAAGACACCATTTTTGGAGGCAGCGGCAACGACGCCAACTTCTATGGTGGCGGCGGCATCGACCGCATGTACGGTGACGGCGGCGATGACCACCAGTTTTTCGGGCGCGCCGCCTCGGACAAGCTTTTCGCGGGATCGGGCGATGATAGCAACTTCTTCGGCGGTAACGACAACGATACGATCTACGGTGGCAGTGGGACCGACAGCCGCATTTTCGGAGCGAGCGGCAAGGACAAGCTCTACGGGGGGAGTGGACAAGACGGCAATTTCTTCGGTGGCGAGGGTAACGATACCGTTGCCGGCGATGCCGGAGATGATGCGACCCTCAATGGTGAGACGGGCGCTGACAGCCTGAGAGGGGATGACGGCGACGATAGCTTCCTCTATGGCGGGCTAGGCGATGACGAGATCAGCGGCGGAAGTGGTACCGACATAGGCCTTTTCGCTGACAGCGGAGCTGATGTTCTTCACGGCAACAGCGGCAAAGACGGCTATTTGGACGGAGGATCCGGCGACGACATCGTATACGGCGGCGATGGTGATGATCAGTACCTCATCGGCGGACAGGGGAATGACACACTCTTCGGCGATGGAGGCATCGATCGGGACCTCTTCGGTGGATCGGGAGCGGACTCGATCGCGGGCGGCAACGGCGAAGACGACGCGTTTTACGGTGGAAGTGGCGACGATGTCCTCCTTGGTGGCAGCGGTAACGACAGATCCCTTGAAGGCGAGCAAGGGGCCGATCTCATCCAAGGAGGCAGTGGCGCTGACTCTAACCTCTTTGGAGAAAGCGGCGCAGACACCCTCAGCGGGGGTGATGGCGACGACACGATGCTCGTCGGCGATAGCGGTGACGACCTGATCGAAGGGGACGACGGCAACGACGGCTTCTTCTTCGGCGTGTTTGGAAAAGACAGTCTCTATGGTGGAGGCGGCGATGACGGACGCTTCTATGGAAGCCATGGAAATGATAGCCTGGCCGGCGGGGAAGGCGACGATAGTACGTTTTTTGGTGGCTTCGATTCCGACCAACTGTCTGGTGGCTCAGGGAATGATCTAAGCCTTGATGGCGGAGACGATGCCGACACCATAGGCGGCGGCAGCGGCGCCGACACCGCCCTCTTCGGCGGCTCTGGAAGTGATTCCCTCTACGGCGGCGATGGTGATGACCTCTTCCTGGACGGGGGCAGTGGTGATGACCACGTCTTTGGCGGCAGTGGCCTGGATAGCTTCTTAAGCGGCGAAGATGGCATGGATGTCATCGACGGCGGCAGTGGGAATGACAACAATCTCAGAGGCGGAGCCGGCGCGGACACCGTGATGGGTGGCACCGGTGAAGATGTTCGCCTCGATGGCAGTGATGGAGACGACATCATCCTGGGTGGCAGCGGTAACGATCGCTCGCTCTTCGGCGGCACCGGTGCCGACACTGTCTTAGGAGGGGATGGAGACGACGAGGATCTTATCGGCGGCGATGGCGATGACACCGTCAGCGGAGGCAGCGGCGCCGACCACTGGCTTTACGGCAACAGCGGCGACGACTCCCTTACGGGTGACCAAGGAGATGACGCCTACTTTTTCGGCTCCTATGGGGAAGACCGTCTGGAGGGTAATGACGGAAAGGACCGCATCATCTATGGCTCCACCGGCCTAGACACCCTATTCGGAGGAAGCGGAGACGATGCCACCTTGTTTGGAGGCTCGGGCAAAGACACTATCTTCGGCGGCAGCGGTGCCGACAATGTTCTGCGGGGAAGTCAGGGCGACGACCACATCCTAGGCCAGGACGGCGCTGACACCGCCCTCGACGGGGGTGATGGGAACGACCTCATCGAGGGTGGAGATGATAACGACTTCAGCCTTCTCGGGGGATCCGGCGATGACATTATTCTCGGCGGCGAGGGTCTTGACGGGTCGATCATCGGCGATTCCGGTGACGACTACATCCAGGGTCAATCGGGCAACGACGTAGGGATGTCCGGCCGCGCCGGCGCCGACACCATAAACGGCGGCAGCGGTAACGATTCATTCTTGGTTGGAGATAATGGAAACGACCAGATTTTGGGTGACGTGGGCGATGATTCCTTCCTTCTCGGCTCGGACGGCAACGACGTCCTGGACGGTGGTGTAGGCAGCGATTCCAAGCTCTACGGCGCCAGTGGGGAAGACACGATAGCAGGTGGTAGCGGAAACGACGGCTATCTGAAAGGCGGAAACGACAGAGATTTTCTTGACGGTAACAGTGGTGACGATTCCTTCTTCTATGGGGGGTCTGGCAATGACTCCGTCCATGCAGGCGACGGAATCGACAGCGAGTTGCGCGGCAACAGCGGGAGCGACCTCGTCACTGGAGGAAGCGGCATCGACTGGGGTCTGTTCGGCGGCGACGGTACGGATGTCATCGACGGCGGCAGCGGTTTGGACTTCTCCCTCTACGGCGGCGATGGCGTAGATACGATCGACGGTGGTCACGGCGATGATACCGCGGTTTTCGGTGACGCCGGTGACGATAGACTGCACGGCAGCAGTGGCTACGACACTCTTTACGGCGAGAGCGACGGCGACGGGCTCTACGGAGGCAGCGGAAACGATCTCCTCTTTGGTGGGTCCGGCAACGACGAACTCCAAGGCAACGACGGCGTGGACCTTCTTTACGGTGGTGAGGGAGACGACTCTGCGCTCAATGGAGCGGAAGGGGTCGACAGGCTCTTAGGTGGCAGCGGCAGCGATGGCACAGCCTATGGCGCCGCCGGCGTAGACGTCATCGAAGGGGGCAGTGGTGATGATTCCGTGCTCTATGGCGGAGATGACGACGACGCACTCTACGGCGATGAAGGTAACGACGCGACGCTGGCCGGGGGCTCTGGAAACGATTCCCTCTTCGGTGGCGGGGGAAATGATTCGGCCCTCTCAGGAGAGGACGGAGATGACTTGCTTTCCGGAGATAGCGGCGCCGACGGATCGCTTTATGGCGGTACCGGTTTAGACGTCATTCACGGGGGCAGTGGCAATGATTCGTTCCTCTACGGCGGAGATGGCGCCGACACCATCGATGGCGGAGAAGGTGATGATTCGACCTTGAGCGGTGATGGCGGCAATGACCTCCTCTCCGGCAGCGGCGGCGACGATGCGCTCTTTGGTGGCGATGGAGCGGATCGCATGACTGGCGGTTCCGCTAACGATCTCCTCTACGCCGACACTGGAAACGACTTGTCCCTCTACGGCGGCGGCCTGACGGACACGCTCTTTGGGGGGGCTGGTGCCGACCGTAGCTTCTTCGGCGATGCCGGCAATGATGCTCTCTACGGCGGAAGCGGAAATGATTTTTCCTTCCTTGGTGGGTCGGGGCAAGATTTTCTTGATGGCGGTCAAGGTGCCGACGGCCAGATGTTCGGAGAGCAGGGCAACGACACCCTTTCAGGCGGCAGCGGAAATGATTCGCGTTTCTATGGGGGAGACACATCCGATCAATTGAACGGCGGCGATCTTGCTGACAGTCTTTTCTTCGGAGACGCCGGCTCCGACACCCTGGACGCTGGTTCCGGCCTGGACCTGCTGTTCTACGGAGCGACCGGAGGCGACATTCTCTTTGGAGAGACCGGGAACGACTCCCAGTTCTATGGCGCCATGGCAAGCGATACGCTCTATGGACATGCCGGCGATGACAGCCTGTTTCACGGCGATTCCGGTAACGATTTCCTGCACGGAGGCAGTGGAAACGACCGTGCGTTCTACGGCGATGACAATAGCGACAGGCTTTATGGCGGGTCGGGTGCTGACCGTTCCTTCTTCGGCGAGAGTGCTGCGGACAGCATCTTTGGCGGCACCGGTAACGACAGTTTCATCTTTGGCGGCGCCGACGACGACATGCTCTACGGTGGCAGCGGGTCTGACGAGCTGATGGGCGATGCTGACAATGACACTTTGATAGGCGGCGCAGATTCTGACGATCTATACGGCGGCGGTGGGAATGATGTTTTCATCGTGAACGACCAAAGCCACATGCCCTATTTCATCGTTGGCAACGGCTACCTATATGATGGTGGAGCCGGGACAGATACATTGATTCTGGGTGCAGGCGTTACCATTCCAGGCGGCGGCACAGGCCTGGTGTCGATCGAGGTTACGCTATAGCCCAGCCCGTCTTGATCAGACCAGGCCGCCATTGACGTGAATGGCCTGGCCAGTGACGTAGCCTGCCTCCTCGCTCAAGAGGAAGGCGATTACGGCAGCAACATCGTCGGGTTGGCCAAGGCGTGCCAAGGGAACACGCTGAACGGCCTCAGCCAGTTTAGCCTCTGAGAGGTTGTCGGACGTAGCGGAGTCCTTGGCGATGAGGCCGGGAACCACGCAGTTGACGGTGACCTTGTGCGCGGCCAACGCGAGCGCAAGGCTCCGCACGGCAGTCACCAGCGCCCCCTTGGAAGCCGCCGAGGCCGGAAACTGCGGCAGATCGGTTCGGAAGAGGTGGGCGGTGAAGCTCCCGACGGCGACGATGCGCCCGCAAGGGCTCTCGACCAGTAAAGGGCGTGCTGCCTGCGCCAGGGCCAGAAAGCTCATCACGTTGCCACGAAAGGCATAGTCGACGTCCGCCTCGCCCATCTCCTCCAAGGACTTGAAGATGGGAAAGCCGGCATTGGCAACCAGGTGATCCAGGCGGCCAAAGGCGTCGCGAGCGGCATCGACCAGGTGTCCGGCTACCTCCCCTTCTGCCAATTCGCCAAGTGCCGTCGCTGTGCGTGCCCCTTTGGCGCGGGCTTCACCCGCTACATCCTCCAGTGCGTCTCGGGACTGGCGGGCATGCAGCAGCAGCGATACGCCAGGTGCCGCCAGTCGTCTGGCCAAGGCAGCGCCGATGCCGGAGGAAGCCCCGGTGATAAGAACGACTGTTTCAGTTTCCCTTGGCAAGGCTGTTCTCCCCCTACCTCATCGCCGCGGCACAGCGCTCGGCGACCATGACTGTCGGTGTTTGGGTATTCCCGGAAATGACTTTGGGAAAGATCGAAGCGTCGGCGACGCGGAGATTTTCCAGCCCCTGCACCTTGAGGTCCGGACCAACGACCGCCAAGGCATCAGAGCCCATGCGGCAGGTACCGCAGGGATGGTAGAGCGTAGTGCAGTGGCCGCGCACCAGCTCCTCGATCTCTGCCTCGCTGACCGCCTCCAACGACGGCGTGATCTCCTGCTCGATCACCTCGGCCAAAGGGGACTGTGCGGCGATGCGGCGATTGAGCTGCACGCCGCGCACTAGGGTCGCCAGGTCGGCACCGCTTTCGTCGCTGATGAAGTATTTGGGGTCAATGACTGGATGTTCGATGGGATCGGCTGAGCGTAGCCGGATCTCACCGCGAGAATTCGGCCGTTGCAGAGTACTGTGCAGCGTCAATCCGGGCTTAGCCGACATATAACGGGCGTGGTCCCGATTGGCGGCGACGACGCAATAGAGCTGCAAGTCCGGCTCCGCCATTTCCGGGCGGCTGCGGGCATGCCCCCCGACGGCAGCCCAGTTGGAGGTGATGGGGCCGCTGCGTCGCTCACGCCATTCCTCGATCGCGCCCTCGATCTCGCCGGCGCTCATGCCACCGATCCCGCGCGACTCTTTGGTGTGAAAGGTGATGGGAATGTTGATGTGGTCCTGCAGGTTCTTGCCCACCCCTGGCAAGTCATGAAGGGGCTTGACGCCGGCCGCCTCGATCTCCGCCGCCGGTCCGATACCGGACAGCAGCAAGAGCTGGGTCGAGCCGATAGCGCCGGAGCTGAGCACCACCTCGCCGGAGGTGTGCGCGATCTCCGGTCGGCCGTTCTCCAGAAACTCCACGCCGACGGCGCGGCCCCTGTCGATAACCACCCGCAAGGTCAAGACGCCGGTCTTCACCGTCAAGTTCGGCCGATCCATTGCCGGCAGGAGATAGGCCTTGGCCGTGCCGAAACGCTCCCCTGCCTTGCAGTAGAGCTGATAGAACCCCGAGCCCTCCTGGCTCGCGCCGTTGAAGTCTTCGTTGAAGGCCAAGCCCGCCTTGGCAGCAGCGTCCAGCCACAGCCGTTCGGTCGGATCGACAAAGGGCACATCGGCGATGTTCAAGGGCCCGCCGGAGCCGTGCAGGTCGCTATTGCCGAAGCGTTCGTTGTTCTCGCTCCGCTTGAACAGCGGCAGCACCTCGGCCCACGACCAGCCAGGGCACCCCATAGCCGCCCAGCCGTCATAGTCGGATGGTAGGCCGCGGATGTAGATCATCGCGTTGATGGCGCCCGACCCGCCGACGGCCTTGCCGCGCGGCCAAGCCATTCGGCGCATCTTGCAGCCTTGCTGCGGCTCGGTGCGGTAGACCCAGTCGATCTCGCTGTCCACGTGGTTGATCCACAAGGCCGGCATCTGCGTGGTTTCCGGCGCCGGGCGCCCCGCCTCCAGGACAAGAACCTTGCGGGCCGGATCCTCGGACAGGCGGGCGGCAAGCGCGCAGCCGGCCGAGCCGGCGCCCACGATGATGGTGTCATACATGGCCTTCTCCAAAACAACGGCATTCATCTTGGCCGATCCCGGCCCGCTTCTGCCACCTCTCGAGTGCACGAAGTTGCGGTCTTAGCACCGGTGAGCCTAGCCAAAGCGTGATCAGACAGGTCATTCCTTACCGCAACTAGTTTGGCTATCCTAGCGGCCCGTCAGGCGCGACAAGCCGGCAGATCAACCAACGAGCCGATGGCTCGAGATGAAGAGGGAGAAATCATGTCCGACCATGTGCATTGGCTCTTGGGCTGCAAGGTCAAAGCGGGGCAGCTGGATGCCCTGAAGTCACTGATGGCAGAGATGGTGGAGGCGACGCAGACCAACGAGCCCGGAACGCTGAACTATGAGTGGGAGCTGAGTGAGGATGAAGGCAGCCTTCACATCTATGAGCGCTATGTGGACTCAGCATCGGTGATGATCCACATGGGCTCCTTCGGAGCCAATTTCGCCGGCCGCTTCCTGGCAACAGCCGAGCCCACTTTTCTCTACGTCTATGGCAAGCCCAATGACGAGGTTAGAAAGACTCTGGACCCGCTCGGCGCACTCTATCTCAACAACATCGGTGGTTTCTCCCGCTAGGCGCCCTTGAGTAGCTTCTTTAGCGGTTTCGCAGGATCGGCCAGGTCCTCAGGTGAGGGCCTGCGGCCCTGCTCGATCATCAATTGCGTCAGGCGGACCGGCTGGCCGATGTTTGCCGTCGGCCCCAGACCAGCCACGGCTGAGAGCTCACCTTGTCGGAGTGCGAAGAGCAGCTGGGACCCCGTCTCGTCCAGCCTGCGCGTCACGAAGGCATCGGCCTCGTCGAAGAAGCCCGCGGTCTGCAAGGTCCGGTCGTACTGGTCCGACCAGAGCCAGGGCACGGGATCGTAGACGCCCTCTCCGCCGCAAAGCTTGGCTGCCAGAGCGTCACCGTGGCGATCGGCGTGCTGAAAGGATTCAAGCCGGACCCGCCGGCCATAGCGGGTCATGTGAAAGCGCGCGCAGTCGCCGATCGCGAAGACGTCTGGGTCGGCCGTCCTGCCGTCCGCATCGGTCAGGATTCCATTGTCGACCTCCAAGCCGGCGGCAGCGGCAAGCTCGCAGCGCGGAATGATGCCGATTCCGATCAGAACGCATGCGGCGGGCAGGATTGCGCCGCCGCGCAGGCGCACGCCGGTGACCTCGCCCTCGCCTTCGAAGCCCTCGATTTGGGCGGCAGTGCGAATCACGACACCCTTGCTGGCATGCAAAGCGGCCATGGCGTCAGCCATCATGGGCGGAATCGACCGGCCGAGGATCCGCTCGGCTGCTTCCAAGACCGTTACCTCGCAGCCGAGGCTACGGGCGCTGGCTGCCACCTCGAGCCCGATGAAGCCACCGCCGACCACGATCAAGGGGCCCTTTTGAAGCCGCGCCTTCAGGTCCAAGGCGTCCGCGGCGGTCCGCAGCAGCAGGACACCGGCCAGTTCGGAACCAGGAAGTTGCAGTCGTCGCGGCTCGGCACCAGTCGCCAGGACCAGCTTGTCGTAGGTAACGCTACCACCATCGGCCAGGCCCACCCGGCGGCGGGCGCGATCCAGGGAAATGACGCTCTGGGCCAAGCGCAAGTCTATCTTTCCCGCGTGATAGGCCTCTTGCGAGGCCAGGAAGCCCTGCTCGACGCTTGCCTCGCCGGTCAAGACCGCCTTGGAAAGCGGCGGTCGCTCGTAGGGCGGGAGAGCTTCCGCACCGATCAGCGTGATCTCGCCTTCGAAACCGCGCCGCCTCAAGGCCAGGGCAGCTCTGCCGCCTGCCTGACCGGCGCCGACGATCACCACATGCGGCATGGCTCAAATCTGGATATAGATGTCGCCGTCTTCTACCTTCACCGGATAGGTGTTGAGATCCTCGCAGACCGGGGCCGAAAGCGCCTTTCCGCTCTCGATATCGAAGCGGCCTTGGTGCAGGGGACACTCGATCACCATGCCTATGACCAGTCCCTCGTCCAGGTTCTGCTCCTCGTGGGTGCAGAGGCCATCGGTCGCAAAGAAACCCTTCTCGGTGTTGTAGACGGCAAAGCTACGTCCGTCGTGGTCGAAACCGATGAGATCCTCTTCGTCGATCTCCTCCGCGGCACAGACCCTCACCCACTCGGCCATGTTCTCGTCTCCTCTCCTGCCGCTCCGCCGATCAGATGATCACCGCTGACACTGTGGCCTTGGCGGTGCCTAAGCAGGGCGGCGAAGCCCAAGGCTAGGCGAGGAAGGTATCTGCGGAACGAGGTGCTGTTCAATGCGATTGTTGGCGCAACGGGGCCGCGCCTCAGGACAGCACCGCTACTTCCGGCAAGCGTTGCCTGGCGATGCCCCGGATCAGCTCCGCCAAAGCGGCGAACTCCTCCGCATGCGCCGAGTGGCGCCGCCAGATCATGCCGATCGTTCGGTGCGGCGAGCCGGCGCGCATGGGCCGCGCGACCACCGCCTCGTCCTTCGGAATCTCCGAGCGGACATAGAGCGCCGGCAGAAACGAAAGCCCCATCCCCATAGCCACCATCTGACGCAGGGTGTCGAGGCTGGTGCCCTCGTAGTCGAGCGCCAACCTGGCGCCATAGAGATCGCAGAGTGCGCGCACCTGGTCGTGCAGGCGATGGCCATGCTCCAATGCCAGCACCGTCTCCCCTTTCAGGTCCGATCGCTCGATGGCCTCTCTGCCGGCCAGCGGATGATCGCTGGCAGCAGCGATCAACAGCGGCTCGCGGAAGAGGCTGACCACGCTGAGTTCGGCCCCAGCGACCGGCAGCGCGAACATCAGGAGGTCGAGGCTGCCCTCTTCCAGGTCGTCGAGCAGGGCCTTTGGCATGCCCTCGCGCACGTAGAGCTTGAGCTGCGGACGGCTGCGATGCAGCTCCGGCAGGACGTGGGGCAGCAGGTAAGGCCCGAGGGTGGGCAGGACGCCGAGCCGCAAGGTACCGCCAAGCATGCCCTGGCCCTGCTTGGCGAGGTCGACCAAGTCCTGGACATCGCGCAGGATGGTTTTCGCCCTGGCGGCGATCTCCTTGCCCAGAGGCGTCAGCACGACCCTTGCCCGGCTGCGCTCCACCAGCTGCACGCCCAGGCGCTGCTCCAGCACGCGCAGCTGGCCGCTCAAGGTCGGCTGGCTGATGTGGCTGCGCTCCGCGGCGCGGCGAAAGTGCAAGGTATCGGCAATGGTAGCCAGGTAGCGCAGCTGCTTCAGGGTCGGCATGGTCCCTCCTCGGGTCTGCCGGTCAGCCGCGATCGCCCTTCTTGGCCTCAGCCTCCGACAGTTCGTCGATCACCATCCCCTTCCATAGGGGCACGCCCGTACGATAGGCGGCACGACCGATCATGTGCGCGGCAACAGGTGCTGTCAGCAAGAGGAAGACGATCGCCGCGATCGAGCGGGCGACAATGCCGGTCTCGCCGAAGTGAACCGCGACCGCGGCCAGAATCAAGCCACAGCCGAGCGTCCCCGCCTTGGTCGAGGCATGCATGCGGATCAGCACGTCCGGCAGCCTTAGCACCCCCAACGCCGCCGCGACCGCGAAGAGGCCGCCAAGCAGGACAAGCACGGCGGTGATGATCTCGGTCATGGCTTCTCCTCCTCCTCCTTTTCCAGCTGCTCGTCGAAGCGCAGCTGACGCCGCTCGGCGAAGCGCGCGAAGGCGACCGTGGCCAGGAAGGCAACGAGCGCCAGCGCGATGGCCACGTCCAGGAACGCCGGCTCGTCCGACGAAATGGCGAAAAGCCCGCTGAAGGCCACAGCAAGAATCGTGACCAGATCAAGCGCCACCACGCGATCGGGCAGGCTGGGCCCGAGCGCCATGCGCACGAAAGCCAGCAGCATGGCCAGCATCAAGAGAATGAAGGTCGCATCGACCGCCCAGGACAGAATGGCATCTGCGTCCGTCATGGCTCCAAAGCCTCGATCACCCAGCGTTCCATCCCCTGCTTCAGCTCCCGGCGCAGCGTATCGGGGTCATCGACGAACATGCCGTGTACGTAGAGTGTCTTCTGGTCGGACGAGACATCCAGGCTCAAGGTGCCCGGCGTCAGCGAGATCAGGCTGGCGACCAGCAGGATCTCTCCCTCTCCCTTGGCGTCCAGCGGCATCGCGATGATCCCGGGCCGGCTCAGGTGCGCCGGCGTCACCACGTCCCAGACCACGCGAAAGCTGGAGACGAAGAGCTCGTAGATGAAGAGCACGGCGAGCTTCAGCACGCGCCAGACGCGCTCGAAGTAGTTGGTCTCGCCGAACAGCGAGCGCAGCACCCAAAGTGCGACGTAGCCGATGGTGAAGCCGATCAGCAGGCTTGCCAGGCTGAAGCTGCCCATCAGGGCCGCCCAGCCGAGCGCCAGAAGGGTGTTCAAGGCGAAGACGTTCATTGGCCACCTCCCAAAACCGCCCGGACGTAGCCGGCAGGATTTAGCAGCTGCGCGGCCGAGCGCTCGGCGAAGGCCACGAAGGGCTCCGGATAGAGACCGATCGCCACCGTCAAGGCCGCGAGCCCCGCCACCGGCAACAGCAGGGCGGCCCGCTCGCGCCGGCCGAGCCGCGAGAGCGCGGGCGAGCGGCCCTGCGGATGCGGCTTCCAGAAGACCTCGGCCCAGATCTTGGTCATGGAGTAGACCGTCAGCAGGCCGACGATCAAGGCGATGGCGGCGATGAGATAGGCGTCGATGTCGAGGCTCGCCTTGATCAAGAGGTACTTGGCCCAAAAGCCGGACAGCGGCGGGAAGCCGGCCAGGGAGAAGGCCGGCACCAGGAACAGCAGCGCCAAGAGAGGGCTCGACTTGTAGAGCCCGCCGATCCGCGCGAGCTCGAACGAGCCGGTGAGCCGCCGCGACACGCCGCTGACCAAGAAGAGGTTGGCCTTCACGATGATGTGGTGGACCAGATAGAAGACCGCGCCGACCAGGGCCAACGGCGTATAGAGCGCCAGGCCCAAGATCATGTAGCCGATCTGACTGACGATGTGGAAGGAGAGGATCTTGCGGAACTCGTTCTGCGCGGCGGCCCCCAGAACGCCGGTCACCATGGTGAAGGCGGCGACGACCAGCAAGAGGTTGTGCGTGTAGGCGCTGTCTTCGGTGAAGACCAGGGTGAACATCCGGATCAGGGCATAGACGCCTACCTTGGTCAGCAACCCGGCAAAGACCGCCGAGACCGCGACCGGCGGCGTGTGGTAGGCGGCCGGCAGCCAGAAGAACAGCGGGAAGACGGCCGCCTTGATGCCGAAGGCGATAATGAAGAGGACGGCCAGGCTGGTCACCAGGCCCTGGTTTTCCACCGCACGGACGGCGCCGTGCAGGTCGGCCAGGTTGAGGGTGCCGGTCAGCCCATAGAGCAGGCCGATCCCCATGAGGAAGAAGACGGTCGATACCAGATTGAGGGCGACGTACTTGATGCCGCCGTCGAGCTGCGCCTTGTTGCCGCCCAGGACCAGGAGGCCGAAGGAGGCGATCAGCATCACCTCGAACCAGACGTAGAGATTGAAGAGGTCGCCGGTGAGGAAGGCGCCGGAGACCCCGGCCAGCAGCACCTGAAAGAGCGCATGGTAGCCCAGCCGCTCTCGGCGGGGCCCGATCTCCGCCAAGGCATAGACCGACACCGCCAGACCGGTGACCGCCGTGATCACGACCATGACCGCGCTCAAGAGGTCGGCCACCAGGGTGATGCCGAAGGGCGCCGGCCAAAGGCCCATCTGTGCCGCAAGCACGCCTTGCTGCCAGACCGCGATGAAAAGCGCGATGGAGACCGCCAGGAGAGCCAGAGAGCCGGCCACGCTTATCCAATGCCCGGCCGGCCGCTTCCTGCGCAGAAGGAAGGCCAAGACCGCCGTCATGATCGGCAGCATGATCGGCAGGGTCAAAAGCCAGCTCACGACTTGGCCGTCCCCTGCCCTGCCTCGTCTTCGCCCGTCTCCTCCGGCTTCGGCTCGGCGATTCGCATGGCGTCGCTGTCCAAGGTGCCGAGCGCCTGATAGCCGCGGAACAGCAGCGCCAGAGCGAAGGCCAGCAAGCCGAAGCCGATCACGATGGCGGTCAGGACCAAGGCCTGCGGCAGCGCGTTGGCCACCACCTCAGGCGGTGCCTTCATGCCTTCCGGCACCAGGGGCGGCGTGGCGGGCGTGAGCCGGCCGGCGGTGAAGATCACCAGGTTGGCGGCATTGCTCAAGAGCACCAGGCCGAAGACGAAACGCAGCAGGTTGCGCGCCAGCATCAGATAGACGCTGGCCGCCACCAGCAGGCCGACAAGAAGTGCCAGCACGACCTCCATCGCCCTAGACCTCCTCTTCCAAGGCCAGGACCAGGCTGAGCACGGCGCCGATGACGACGAGATAGACGCCGACGTCGAACAGCAGCACCGTGCTGATCGGCAGACCCTTCTCCCCCTCACCGCCGCCCACGAACCACCATTGGCCGGTAAAGAGAGGATCGCCGAAAAGCGCCGAGATGAGCCCGGCCAGGGCTGCAACGGCCAAGCCGATCATGGCGATCGAGCGGGGGTCTACCCTGAGCGCCCGGCGCACCGCCGCCGTACCCTCGGCGATGGCGTAGAGCGCAAAACCGACCGCCGCGATCAAGCCGCCGATGAAGCCGCCGCCCGGTTCGTTGTGGCCGCGTAGCAGCATGTAGACGGAGAAGAGCAGCATCAGCGCCACCAGGAGCCGCGTGGCCGCGCGCAGGATGAGAGAGTTCATCGGCGCCGCCGTCCCGCTTTACCGCGGATCAGGGCGTAGGCCCCCAAGGCCGCCAGCGCGATCACGGCGACCTCGCCGAAGGTATCGAGCGCCCGGAAATCGACCAGGATCACGTTGACGATGTTGCGCCCGTAGGCCTCCGGCACACTGGTCTCCTCGAAGTAGGCGGTGAGCCTCCGATCGAGCGGGGTCTGCAGCACCGCCAGCATGGTGAGCGAGACCACCACGCCCACAGCGGTCGCCAGAAGCGCGTTGCGACGGCGGACCCAACCGCGCGCCTCGCGATTGAGCTGCGGCATGCGCAGCATGACCACGGCGACCAGCACCACCACCAGGGTCTCGACCAGCAATTGGGTGATCGCCAGGTCGGGCGCCCCGAACATCACGAAGACTAGGGCTACGCCGACGCCGACCGCGCCCAAGCCGCAGATCGCGGCCAGGCGCGACGGCGAGATCAGGGTCACCAGGGTGCCGGCGGCAATCAGGGCGACCACGGCCCAGTACTTGAACAGCAGCTGCGGCCAGGCATCGGGCAGCACCAGCGCATCGGTGACGATCAGGGTGACGCCCAGCGCAAGAGCCAAGGTGGCGAAGACGGTGAAGAGATAGCGGCGCAGCAGGCCGCCTTGCAGAAGCTGCGTCTGCCAGGCAGCGACCCGCTTCAGGCCATCGAGCAGGCCGTCCCAAGTGGGATCGGCGTGCCAGGGAAGCCGCCGATCGGCCTCGATCAGCCGAAGTCGGATGCGGCGGTGCAAGGCATAGAACGAGATCCCGAGCGCGAAGGTGACGATGCTCAAGACCAGGGGCAGGTTGATGCCGTGCCAAAGCGACAGCTTGACCTCTTCTTCCCGCCCCAAGATCGCGGTGACGCCAGGCTGCACCAGGGCATCGGCGATGACCGCCGGCGCCAACCCGAAGCTGAGGCCGAGGGCCGCCAGAACCAGCGGGCCGATCCACATGCGAAAGGGAGCCTCGTGCGGATGCTTCGGCGTGTCGGAGCGTGTACCGTAGAAGGGACGCAGCGCGACGACTCCCGCGACCGCCACCATCAGCGCGTTGGCCAAAACCGCGGCCGAGGTGACAAAGTAGGGCTCCGACGCGATCGCCAGCGCGCCTTCGTACTTCAACTCCTTGCCGATGAAGCCGAGGAAGGGTGGAAAGCCCGCCATCGAGAGCGCGGCGAAGGCAGCCGCCACCGCGGTGATCGGCATGGCCCTGGCCAATCCCCGCAGCAGGGGCGCCTCGCGCGTTCCCGTCCCATGGTCGATGATGCCGACCACCAGGAAGAGGGCCGCCTTGTAGAAGGAGTGAACGACCAGAAAGGTGACCGCCGCTGCCACGGCGATCGTCGCCTCGGAACCCAAGAACATGGTCAAGGTGCCCAGCGCCATCAGCGTCGTATAGGCCAGCGCCAGTTTCAGATCGGTCTGCCGCAAGGCCATCACCGAGGCCGTCACCGCGGTAACGGCGCCGAAGATCGTCAGGGTCCAGACCCAGACATCGGTGCCGCTGAGCGCCGGATGCATGCGCGCCAGCAGATAGACGCCCGCCTTCACCATGGTAGCGGAGTGCAGATAGGCGCTGACCGGGGTCGGCGCCGCCATGGCGTTGGGAAGCCAGAAGTGGAACGGCACCTGCGCCGACTTGGTGAAGGCGCCCGCCAGCACGAGAATGAGAATCGGCAGGTAGAGCGCGTGGGCGCGTATCTCGTCGCCTTTCTTCAAGATGGCAGAGAGCTCGAAGGTTCCCGCCGTCAAGCCAAGCAGGATCAAGCCCGCCAGCAAGGCAAGACCGCCGGCACCGGTCAGCAAGAGTGCCTGCAGGGCCGAGCGTCGCGCCTTGGCCGAGGCATGCTCGAAGCCGATCAAGAGATAGGACGTGAGCGTCGTCAGCTCCCAGAACACGAAGAGGGTGATCAGATTGTCGGCCAGCACCAGGCCGAGCATCGATAGCATGAACAGCAGGAGATAGAGGTAGAAACGGCCGAGGTGCGGATGCCCGGCCAGATAGGCGCTGGAGTAGAGCACCACGAAGAAGCCTATGCCGCTGATCAGCAGCGCGAAGGTGAGGCTGAGGCCGTCCAGCAAGAAGGAGAAGTTGACGCCGAGGCTGGGCACCCAGGCGTAGGCGACGCGCAGAACATCGCCGTCGGAAATCGACGGCAGCCAGGAGAGAAACAAGAGAAAAAGCCCGCCTGGTAGCAGCAGCGCCAGACCGGCCACCAAGGCCCACCGCGCGCTCTTCTCCTTGGCAAGCGCCGCCCCGGCCTCGCTGTCATCCCTTCCCGAACTTTGCATGGCAAACGGGCTTCCCCGAGTCTGCTGCTGGAACCGTCCGACCGCCGGCACGTTCGCTGAGGACTACAGCAGACCACGCCGGCTTTCACGGACCTTTATCACCCTTGGTCGTGGCCTAGCCAGAGGTCCCGCGCCAAACGTCACAGGTCGGTTTGGGTTGTGCCTTCGGGAGGTCGTGGTCTAGCGGACGGGCGTCTCGAATCCCGGGGGTTTGACGGCCAGCACCGCGCACTTCACCTGATTGAGGATCGCCTCCGCCGTGTTGCCGATGATGAAGCCGCGCACGCCGGTGCGACCGACGGTGCCCATGACGATGAGTTCGACCCCTTCCGCCTCGGCAAACTCCGGGATCGCGGTACTCGCGCGGCCATGCAGCATGTGCACCTCGTCCTCGGCGCGCAGGTTGGGATAGGCGCCCAGCAGCGTTTGCAGCCTGGCCTCGCACTCTTGCCGCTCTTCCTCGATCAGTTGCTCCACTGTCTCCTTAGGAACACGGGCGAAAGCTGTGTGTTTTAACGAGTCTTCGGCATCGAGCTGCCAGGCGTTCACGATATGCAAGTGGCTGTGGTCGGCCGCGGAGAGTGAGGTTGCCAAGTCGAGGACCAAACGATTCAAAGCGTGTCTTTGCCGGTCGCCAGGGTCCGGGTCCACGGCGGCAAGAACGCGCGAATAGCGCGGCCGGTCGCTCTTTTTCATGATCCAGACCGGGCAAGGGCATTTGCGCAGCAGATGCATATCCATGCTGGCGAAGAAGACGGACCTGCCTTCGGTTTCCCCGGCTGCGGCCTTCATCACCAAGTCGTGCCCATGGGTCAGGACCCGTTTGATCACTTCGATGAAGGGGATGCCCTGGATCACCTCCTCGCGGGTCTCGATGCCCTCTGCGCGAAAGCGCTCGCCGACAGCCGAGAGGCGCCGCTGCATGGACACCAGGACCTCGTGCTCGAGGTCGTGCCCTCTGGTTCCGGGCAGCCTCCCGAACAGCTGCGCCATTTCCCCCGGCGCCGCCTCGATGACGTCGGCGAGGGTAACCGCGGCACCATTCTCCTTGGCCAGCCATACCGCTCTGGAGACCACTTCTTCGTCGAGGCTCTGCTCATCGCAGATCATTAGAATGTTCTTGAATCGCTTCATAGACGCGCCTTGCCCAGCCCAGTTCGTACGCATGGTGCCAGGACGGCAAAGCGACCTTGTCCCGGAATCCGGGAAGCTCATTCGTCCGACAAGCTTTGGACTTCGGGTCGATCAGCTAATCGGTCCAATCGAAACTACGTTTCGTTTCGATCGGAAAGACCTATCAAAAAGCTCACGACACCCTATGGTACAACCAGTACCTAGGGACCCTTACGACGGTCAGGCGGTTCTTGACCGAAAAGGCTCCTGCGCAGCTGGCGCCAGAGCGATCGATGCAGGTTAGATAGGTCGCCGGCGTCGCGGCAGGCGCTGCGCACCAGGTATCCGGCTTCGTTCGGCAGCTCGGTGAGTCCGGTGTAGGGACCCTCACGGCAGGTATGCAGGGCCTCGCGAAGCCCGGGCTGCGGTGGAGCGAAGATCCAGAGCTGACCAATGGCCTGGAGCGCTATGCCGTCTGCCGCCTGCGCCAAGGCCAAGCCGGCGGGGTCGATTCGGGCCCGGTCGCGCAGCAGCAAGGTGCCATCCGGCCGCCGCGCCGTCAGGACACTGTCGAAGCAGCGGAAATCCGGCCTCCGCAAACTGGAATGCCAGGCGACGCCCTCGGCGCAGAGCAAGACGGCGTCGGGCGCGACGCTCAGCTCCAGGCGCTGGCGCAGCCAGGCGCCGTCGAAGAGCACAAGGGGATCCATGATCACTTCCAGCAGGGCGCCGGCGGCGGCCTCGAGGGTCCAGGCGACCTCGGCCGGGGCCGCGGTGGGATTGGCGTGCACCGCTTGCGCGCCCTGGCTCGTCAGGTGCGCTGCGGCACCGGCGCCGACCGAGATACGATGGCGCAGCCGGTCCTCGGCCAAGATGACGCTGCTGGTCGACTGCGGAATCACGCTGGCCATCCCTGCCGGCGCACAGTCGATCCAGAAAGGCCGTGTGAAGCTCCAAGGATAGCGCAGGAAACGGCGCGTCAGCCGGCTGCGGCCAGCTTCGTCGCGCGCGAAGGCCAGATCGAGCTGCGGGCGCGTCGTCAAGCCGCTCGGGGCTCAGCGTAGCAGGTAGCGTTGAGACAGCGGCACGCTAAGCGCCGGCTCGCAGGTCAAGAGCCTGCCATCGGCGCGCACCTCGAAGGTCTGCGGGTCGACCTCGATCTTTGGCAGGGCGTCGTTGCGGATCATGTCGCGCTTGCCGCGGCCGCGCACGCTGTCGATCTGCACGAAACGCTTGGCCACGCCCAGCCGCTCTTGCGTGCCGGCCTCGATCGCCAGCCGGCTGACGAAGGTCACGCCATTGACCTCCTTGGCACGGCCGTAGGCTCCCCACATGGGCCGCTGCACGACAGGCTCCGCCATCATGTGGCTGCCGTTGCCGTCACCCATCGAGGACCAGGTGACGTCGCCCGACTTGATCACGATGAAGGGCTTCAGCCCGAAGGAGGCGCGCGGCCAGATCACCAGATCCGCCTGCTTGCCGGGCGAGATCGAGCCGACGTGCTGATCGATTCCGGCGGCAATCGCCGGATTGATGGTGTATTTGGCGACATAGCGCAGGATGCGCTCGTTGTCGGCCCGGGCCGTCGTCTCCTCCGGCAAGCGGCCCAGGCGGTCCTTCATGACACTCGCCAACTGCCAGCACTTGGCCAGGTTCTCGGCCAGGCGGCCCATGCCTTGCGTATCGGTGGCGAAGATCGAGATGGCGCCCATGTCGTGCAGCAGGTCCTCCGCCGCCATGGACTGCGGACGGGTGCGGCACTCGGCGAAGGCCACGTCCTCCGGCACCGAATAGCTCAGCATGTGGCAGAGCATGGTCATCGGCACCCCCTCCTCCAGCGCCGCCGGGGTGAAGGGGTTGGTGGGATTGGTGGAGGACGGCAGGACGTAGGGCTCGGCATTGACCTTCAGGATGTCGGGGGCATGGCCGCCGCCGGCGCCCTCGACGTGGTACATGTGGACGGTACGCCCGTCGATCGCCTGCAAGGTGCGCTCGCAGTAACCGAACTCGTTGATGGTGTCGGTGTGGATGTGGACCGAGAAGTCGTGCTTGTCGGCCGCCACCAGAGAGCGGTCGATCACCGCCGGCGAGGCACCGAAGTCCTCGTGGATCTTGACCCCCAGCGCGCCGCCCGCGACCGATTCCTCGACGGCGCCGACATCCGAGCAGCCGCGGCCGAGAAAGGCGAAGTTGATCGGGAAGGCGTCGCAGGCGCGGATCAGGGCGCCCAGCACGTTGGGGCCGGAAGAGCTGACGTCGAAATGCGGCCCGGGCGACATGCCGATCATGGTGGTGGTGCCGCCGGCCAAGGCATGGGCTACCTGTTCCGGCGAGAGGAAATGTGCGTGCGCTTCGATACCGCCGGGCGTCACGATGAAGTTGTCGCCATGCACGACGGTGGTGTTGGGGCCGCAGCGCAGCTGAGGCTCGACGCCCGCCATGATGTCCGGGTTGCCGGCCTTGCCGACGCCGGCGATAAGGCCGTCGCGCACGCCGATGTCGGCCTTCACGATGCCGAGCAGCGGATCGATGATGGTGGCGTTATGGATCACCAGGTCCAGGGCGCCCGAGGCATAGGTCCCTGTCGTCTGGAAGCCCTCGCCGTCGCGCATCACCTTGCCGGCGCCGGTGGTGAGCTCGTCGCCGTAACGGGTGAAGTCCCGCTCCACCTCCGCCAGCAGGGAGGTGTCGGCCAGCCGAAAGAGGTCGCCGGTGGTAGGTCCATAGAGCTCGGCATAGGCCTGGCGGGTCATCTTTGCCATGTCGGCCTCCTCATGCGCCGCGATAGCCGAGCCGGCGCGCCTTCTCCAGCGCCGCCGCCCGCACCGCAGGGTCCTTGCTGTCGCCATCGGTCAGGCCGGCGAAGCCGAAGATCATGCCGCTGCCGGCGAAGGGCACCAGGCGAACGCGCTTGGCAACGCCCGGATCGAAGCGCGCACCGGTGCCGGAGGGGACGTCCAGCCGGCGGCCGAAAGCCTTCTCCCGCTCGAACTCCAGGACCGGGTTGACCTCGAAGAAATGGGCGTGGCTGCGCACCTGGATCGTCCGGTCGCCGCCGTTGAGCACCTCCAGCTCGACCACGTCCCGCTCGGCGTTGACCTCGATCTCGCCCTCGGCGTGGATCACTTCGCCCGGCGTCACCTCCTCTGCGGGTCCGGGATCGATTGGCGAGAAGAGGGTCACCAGCTTGGTGCCTTCGGCCATGGAGACTTCGAAGGAGACCACCGGCGTCATCGCACCGACGCCCGGCAAGACGTCGTCCGGCCCCAAGAGGCTATGACCCAGCTCGACCAATTCCGGATGAGAGAGGCCCTTGCGCGCCGCCGTCATCACCTCGTCGCAGAGCAGCGCCACCGCCTCGGGCTGGCTCAAGCGAATGCCCTGGCTGCGGTAGCGGCGCGCCAGTTCCGCCGCGGTGAAGATGGTGAGGCGTTCTAGCTCGGTGGGCGAGAGGTTCATGGGTCACCTGTCTCCTTCAGCGAGGCCTCTCCGCGCCAGGCAGCCCTAAGGCGCCAAATAGCGCAGCAGGCGGGGATCGTCGCCGAGGCTGTCGGCTGCACCTTGCAGGGCGATCTGGCCTCGGTCCATGACATAGGCCCAGTCCGCCACGCGCAGCGCCAGCTCGACGTGCTGCTCGACAATGATGATGCTCATGTCCTGGCTGAGCAAGCGCAGGCGCTCGGCGATCTCTTCGATGACGCCCACCCAGACCCCTTCGGTCGGCTCGTCCAGCATCAAGAGGCTGGGCTTGCCCAGGATCGCCCGGCCGATCGCCAGCATCTTGCGTTCACCGCCCGAGAGCGTGCCGGCCTGTTGGCTCAAGCGGTCCGCCAGCTTCGGGAAGAAGTCGAGCACCAAGTCGATGCCAGACTTGTCCTTTTGGGTGACGGCACCCAGCGCCAGGTTCTCGCGTACCGTCAGGCGTCCGAAGACGGCATCCTCTTGCGGCACGTAGCCCATGCCGCGGCGCACCCGCTTCTGCGTCTCTTCGTTGACGGATTCCTGACCGTCGAAACGGATCTTGCCGGCAGTCGGGCGCAGCTCGCCGATCAGCGTCTTCAACAGCGTGGTCTTGCCGACGCCGTTGCGGCCCAGAATGGCGACGCCACCCTTGGGCGCGGCCTCCAGCGAGATCTCGAAGAGCACTTGGCTGTGGCCATAGCCGGCCGAAAGGCCTTCGACCTGGAGCAGTGCTTCGTCAGACACGGGTGGTGTAGACCTCCTGCACCTTCTGCGACCGCTCGATCTCCTCGACCGTGCCGTCGTCCAGCACCTTGCCGGAATCCAGGACCGTCAAGTGGTCGCAGATGTCCTTGATGAAATCCAGGTCGTGCTCGACGATCACCAATCCGCAATGCGCCCGGATCGGCGCCAAGAGCTCGCCGGTCACGCGCCTTTCTTCCGAGCTCATGCCGCCGGTCGGCTCGTCCAGCAGCAAGAGCTTGGGCTCTTGTGTCAGGGACATGGCGATCTCCAGCCATTGCTGCTCTCCGTGGCTCATTTCACCGGCCAGCGCGTCGGCCTTCCCGGTCAGGCGAAAGCGGTCCAACGCCGCCATCACCTCGTCGTGCAGACGCCGCTTGCTGGCGGAGCGCAGCAAGGCCCAGATCGACTGGTGCGCCTGCAGGGACAGGAGCACGTTGTCGTAGGCCGAGAGCTCAGGCAGGACGGCGGTGATCTGGAACTTCAAGCTCAGTCCCAGACGAGAGCGCTCCGCCGGCCGGGTCCGGGTGACGTCGACGCCGTCGAAGGTGATGCTGCCCTGATCGGCGAAGTGCGCGCCGGCGATCGCCTTCAACAGCGTGCTCTTGCCCGAGCCGTTCGGGCCGATCAGCCCGTGAAAGGTACCGGCCTCGACGGTAACGTCGACCCCGTCCAAGGCACGTAAGGCCCCGAAGGTCTTGCCCACATCGCGAACCTCAAGCAGAGCCACCCTGCCTCCCCTTGCTGCGCCGGGCGGCGCCAAGACCGAAGGAGCCGATCCGCTCGCGCTCCGAGACCACGAAACCCAAGAGGCCCGACGGCTTGTAGGCCACCACCACCAGCATGATGATGCCCAGGATGATTGGCCAGTAGTTCTTGAAGTCGTCCAGGTCGGAGAGCGTGAAGGCGATGGTCTCGATGGCGAAGACGCCCAGCAGCGGTCCGACCAGGGTGCCGACGCCGCCGAAGAGCGCGTAGAGCACCGCGAAGGTGGAGAGCCCAATGCCCATGCTGGCCGGGCCGATGAAGCCCTCGTGGTGTGCGTAGAGGCTGCCCGACAGGCCGGCGATCATGCCGGCGAAGCTGAAGACCAGAGCCTTGAAGGCCTGAATGCGATAGCCGAAGAAAGCCAGTCGCTCTTCGTTTTGCCGCATGCCGGCCAGCACCAGGCCGAACTGCGAGCGCACCAGCCAGCGGCTGGCCAGGTAGGAGAGCAAGAGGAAGCCCAGCACGATGTAGTAGAAGAGTTGCCCGGGCTCGATCTCGAAGCTGCCGAAGCGCAAAAAATCATCAGATCGACATGCCGTTGCCGGCGCCCACCCACTGCCAGCCGGCGACCATGCGCTCGGCCGCGTAAGAGGCCGTCAAGGTCCCGAGCGCCACGAAGATGATGGTGGGCGTGCGCTTACCCAAGAGCAGGAACCAAGCGATGAAGAAGGAAACGACCAACCCCACCAACATGCCGATGGGAACGATCCCCCAGATCTGCACGAAGCCCGCCTTGTTGGCCAGCAAGGCGATGACATAGCCGGCCATGCCGAAGAAGAGCGCCTGGCCGAAGGTCATGATGCCGGAAAAGCCCCAGCAGAGATCGAAGCTGATCGCCAGCATGCACAGCAACAGCATGCGGGTCACGATGATGGTGTGGAAGTCCGAGACGAACAACGGCAGGAACAGCAGCACCGCCAGCAGCACCAGCTCCACGACGGGAATCACCCTCGGCTGCCGGCGCGAAGGCCGAGCCGCGCTGTCAAAGGCGATCATGCGTGGTGCGCCCGCGCTGGTGTGTGGCACCCGCGACTTGGCGCAGTCGCGGGTGCCGCCTCAATCAGGTCTCGCCGCATTCGTCGGGGTTGACCATCTTCGCTTCGGAGAGGATGTCCCACACCCCTTTGTTAGCGCGGCCGATGTACATGTTCATGGCGACGTGCCCGCTGCCCGGCACCACCTTGGCCGGCCCGCCCGGGCCTTCGGGGATCGACGCGCTGTCAAGCGCGGCGGCCACGGCGTCACGCGCGAGGTCGCCGTTGGTGGTGATCACCGACTGCTCGTAGAGCTTGATCGCCCGATACATGCCGGTCGAGCCGGTGCCGGCGGAGAAGAGGTACTTGGTGTCCGGGAACATCTCCGCGTACTCGGTCAAGAGCTGCTTGGAGAAGGGGTCGTCCACGGTGTGGAACCAATCGAGGCAGGAGTAGACGCCTTCCAGCTCGCGCTCGGGCACATAGTTCACCGCGTTCTCGTCGAAGTAGACGCACGAGGAGGTGCCGCCCTTGTCCTGGAATCCGGCTTCGTAGAGCTGCTTGGTGAAGGCCTGCAAGCCCGGTGGTATGACCGTGTTGAAGACGTGATCCACGTCCTCGTTCATGATCTTGGCGACCGTGGCGGAGTACTCCAGCTGATCCAGCGGGTAGTACTCTTCGAAGACGATCTCGCCGCCGTTCTCCTCGATCGCGCGCCTTGCCCAGGCATTCAAGAGCTGCGGCCAGATGTAGTTGGCTGACGGCATGGCAAAACGCTTGGCGCCGTTCTTGATAAGATAGGGCAGCAGCTCCGCGCACTGCTGCGCCGGCGTCGGGCCGGTGCACCAGAGGAAGGGCGTGCATTCCTGGCCTTCATAAAGCTGCGGATAGAGGTAGAGCGTCTTGCCGCGGCGCACGATGGGGTTCTTGATCGCCTCGCGCATGGCGCTGGTGATGCCGCCCATGACGACATCGACCTTGGCCTGCTGGATCAGGCGGCGGACGTTGCCGACGGCCGTACCCGGATCGGAGGCCGTATCCTCCAGGATGAGCTCGATCGGGCGGCCCAGGATGCCGCCGGAATCGTTGATCTTCTTGACCGTGAACTGGGCCACCTGCCAGTTCGAGTTGCCGCCGGGCGCGATCGCACCGGTGATGTCGGTGGCAATCCCCATCTTGATCGGGCCCTCGGCATGGGCCCAGTCAGGCTTCAAAACCCACAGGCCGCCGGTCGCCACCCAACCGGCGGCGGTCAGCGCCGAGGCGCCCTGGAGGAAGCCGCGCCTGCTCAAGCCGTTTCTTGATTGGGACATCTTCTAGTTCCTTCCCTTGCTGATAAGGCCACTTGGCCGAAATTTCACGATGGTGAGCGCGACGACAAAGACCAGCACCTCGGCAAAAACCGGGGAGATCGATGTGGCAACGCCTGGGATTTCGCGCAGCCACTGAAAGCCTGGAACCATTGCGCCGATCATTGCGGCGCCGAGGATTGGCCCTTCGAAGGTTCCGACACCCCCCAGCATGACCGAGAGGAAGGCTTGCACCAAGAAGCGGACGCCCAGATCCGCCGAAAGCGAGAAGAGCGGCACCATAAGAGCCCCCGCCAGACCGGCGAGCGCCGCCCCGAAGGCGAAGGTCGTGGCGTAGAGGCGTGTTGTGGACACGCCGGAGGCGCGGGCCAGGTTCGGGTTCTCCAAGGCACCGCGCACCTGCAGGCCGTAGGAGGTCCGGGCGAGGAAGAGGAAGCAGCCCACCATGACGCTCACCGCCACCCACGATGATCACCGTCCGCCAGATCGAGAAGCTGAGATCGCCGACGACGAAGGCGCCCGGTATGGGCTCGTCGATCGAGTAGTACTGGCCGCCGATGAGGCCGCGCACCGTCTCGCGGATGATCAGGCCGATGGCGTAGGTCGCCAGCATGGCGACGATCGGACTTCGATAGAGCCGGCGGATCGCAGAGGCTTCGATCAAGAGGCCGAAGATCCCGACGAGGAAAGGTGCGGCCAGCATGCCCATCCATATGGGCAGGCCCTCTTCGCGAAAGACGTAGACCGAGTAGGCGCCCAGCAGGACGAACTCGCCGTGACCCAAATTGAATATGCCCATCATGCTGGCGATGACCGCCAAACCCGCCACGACCAGGACCATGATGGAAGAGAAAGCCAGGATGTCGAACACCAACTTGATCGACGCATCCATACCCGGCTCCCCCAAGTTCGACCGCCTTCAGGCCGCCCCGCCAAGCCGCTAGGGCCTTAGGGCCAGCCTGCCCTTCCGTCAGTCACACGCTTCCCCGTCGCGAAACCTCACTCGGTTCGCGGGATGCGCAGCGCTGCACGGAACAGAGGGAAGCCTCTTGCAGGAGCCAAGAGCTTGTCAAGGCACGACGCTGAGAAATGGACAAGCTTGTCATCTGCCCGACAATTAGCGCCATCGATTAGGAACTTGGCAGGAACAAGACCTGTGATGCCAGGCGGCCGTCGGAAGCTGCTTCCCCGGCAGGATCGCCAGTGCCTAGCGCGGCGCGACCTCGATGCTATCCACCTTTTTGGGATAGAAGCAGAGCCTGTCTCTGATGTCCGCGACCTCGGCAAAAGGGGCTGCATAGGTCCAAGCGATATCCTCAATGACCACTCCATCGATCTCGGCAGAGACGTAGGACGCTTCGCCCTTGTAGGGGCAGACCGTCCGGCTGGGGCTTTCGGTCATGAGCTCGAGCGCGACGTCGCTGCGCGGAAAGTAGTAGCGCGCAGGCAGGCCGGTCTCGAAAAGCATGACGACGGCAGAGCTGTCGGCCAAGACCCTGCCCTTCACGCTGACCGTCACGCGCCGGCTGGCCTTCAGGGTGTCGATGCGGACGAAGGGATTGCGCGGATGGGCCAGCAACTCCTGATCCTCGTGCCAAAAGGCGTCCATGCGCTTCCAGTCGAAGGCGATATGACCGGCGATCGCTTCTAGACCGGCTATTGGCGTTTCGTAGCTCCAGGCCGCGTTCTCTTCCCTGCAATCGCCGACCCTCAGCGTCCAGTAGCTTGCCTCCCCCTTGCGCGGACAGGTGGTCTTCGCATCGCTTCGTTCGAGCACATCTCGGCGCACGTCGGCCAAGGGAAAGTAGATCACCGGATGGTGGCCGCGCTCACACAAGAGGATGGCATCGACGCTGTCGGCGAGGGTTTCTCCCTCCTTGTCGACCCGAAATCTCCTGGCGTCCTTGACCAGGTCGATCGAGCCGGCGGTGGTCTTTGTCATGCGCTTGGCACTCCCTTTGATCGTCGCCACGGCCAGTCAGGAAAGGTCGATCATCGCTCGACCTCGGCGCTTTCCGCCTCTGCTTGCTCTCCATCGTCATCGGGCAATCGCAGTCGATAGACCTCGGACTGAACATCGCGGCCGCGCAGCACGAAGCCGCCGACCTTCTCGAGGCCCAGATCCGGATCCAGTTGAGCCATGGTGGCTGCGGTCAGCAGCACGACGACGTCGGCTTCCGGCGCCACCTCCTTGCCGAGGGCTTCCAGGCGCTGGGCCGTGTTCACGGTGTCGCCGATCAGTGTGTAGTTGACACGCCCCGGCGCACCGATGTTGCCCACCACAGCTGGGCCCGTGTGCAAGCCGATACGCAGCTTGATCGGCTGCTTGCCCGCCGCCTTGCGCTTTGCGTTGTCCAGCCTCACGCGACTTGCGATCGCCAGAGCGGCCCGGCAGGCCCTGGCGGCGTGATCGGGTTGGTCCAATGGCGCCCCCCAGAAGGCCATGATGGAATCGCCGATGTACTTGTCGACCGTCCCCTCTTCTTGCTCGATCGCATCGGCAAGGAGCGTGAAGTGGGCGTTAAGCAGATCAGCCAGCCCGGCCGGTTCCAAGGAGGCACCGATCTGCGTGAAGCCGACGATGTCGGTGAAGAGAACGGAGACCTGGCGCTCTTCCGAGCGAACGCTGGATCCGCCGGACCGCATGAGACGCAGGACCAGAGTACGCGGCACGTAGGTCCCGAACCACCTGAGGCCGGTCACCATGGTGTTGAATGTCTTGGCCGCGATGTCGAGCTCGCGAAACGCGCTGCCGGGCAGAGGCTTCAGGCCCTCGAACTCCAATCCGCTCACGGCCTGAGAGGCTTGGGCGAGGTTGCCAAGCGGGCGCACCGTAGCGCGCACCACCAGAAGGGCGACGACCAATGCGAAGATGAGGATGGCAAGACTGAGGACGCCGGCCCATACCAGGCGTTTGAACGTCAGATCGACATCGCTACTGCGGAAGGCCACCCCGACGATCCAGGGAGTCTGGCCCACGCTGAAGAGTTCCTTGTAGAGGTAAATGTAGTCGTCTTCGGCGCCGCTGACGACATGGCCTTGGACCGTGCTGTCGTCCAAGAGGTAAGGCATCTCGTCGACGACCTGATTCCAGATCGATGCCAAGACGTCGTTGCCGACATCGCTGATCAAGGGCAGCGGCTTTTCCTGTGACAGACCGGCAAAGCCCTCTGCAAGTGAGGGATGTGCGAGGACCTCGGTGCGACCGCGCAGCACAAAGGAATGCACTCCGCTCGCCTGGTCGAACTCCTTGATGAGCCGAGACAGCTGCTGCACCGAAACGATGGAAAACATCAGTCCCAAGGGCTGGCCGTCACGAACCACCGGCTGTGCGACAACGATATGCGGTGCAGCGAAGTCCTCGACCCAAGTCACACTGCGCCAACTCGGGTCCTCCAACACAGGGATGTTCTCGAAGGATTGCTGGATCTCGGGGCGCCCCGCCCAATCGTCCTGATAGGCGATCAACTCGTCGGCTTCGCGACCGACGCGAAGGGCCTGGAAGTCGGTGTTGACGAAGGCGATGCCGGACACCTGAGGGGCGGCGGCCAATGCCCCCCCCATGATGTCGATCAAGCGATTTCTATCGAGGGGATCGACCTCGCCGCTTTCGATCAACCCGCCCACGAAACTCACTTGGTCCTGCGCGGCGTCCAGGGAGGAGTCAACCTCGCCGATGACCGCCTCCACGGTCAGCTCCGCCAATGAGCGTTGCAGATCGAAGGTGTTGCGTGTCGCCGCCTCCATGGCAACCCAGAAACTCGAGCCGAGAGAGACGATCAGCAAGAGCACGAGGCCGATTGGAAAGGTTCGAGCCATCGAAGGCCGCCAGCGCCGGGGCTCGGCCTCCGGTCCTACCTCTTGGGTTTGCAGTGGCTCGGTCATCTGCAGACGCTAGCGCCCATGGCGATCATTGTCCCGATAGGGATTGCGACCACTGCGAAGGCGCAGCCGCAGCGGCGGACCGAAGAGGTCGAAGGCCTCGCGCAAGCCATTCTCCAGATAGTGCAGGTAGCTGTCCGGCAAGGCATCGGCCTGATTGGCGAAGAGAGCGAAGGTCGGCGGTCGCGCCTTGGCTTGGGTCATGTATTTCAGGCGGATGCGCCGGCCCTTCGGCGCCGGCGGCGGATGCCGGGCCAGGGCCTCGGCGAGAAAGCGGTTGAGTTCCGCTGTGGGTATGCGGCGGTTCCAGGCCTGGTAGAGGCGCACGACAGCCGGCAGCAGGCGGTCAACTCCTCGTCCGGACTTTGCCGAAAGCGTTACCAAGGGTAGCCCCTTCACCCTGGGCAGGCTCTGCTCCACCCGGCGCCTGATGTCTTGAAGGGTCCTCTGCGGGTCTTCGACCAGGTCCCATTTGTTTGCGGCCAGGACCAAGCCCCGCCCCTCTTCCACCACGCTCTCGGCGATCGAAAGATCCTGCCGCTCCAAGGGCTGAGTCGCATCCAGCAGCAGGACGGCTACATGCGCATAGCGCAAGGCGCGCCGGGTATCGGCGCCGGCCAGGCGTTCCAAGCCGTCCTTGATCTTGGCCCGGCGGCGCAGGCCGGCGGTATCGATCAGCCGGACAGGCTGTCCCTTGTAGTCCCAGTCCAGGGCAATGGAATCGCGGGTGATGCCGGCCTCCGGCCCGGTCAGCAGCCGCTCGTCGCCGATCAGGCGGTTGACCAGCGTCGACTTACCGACATTGGGGCGCCCGATGACCACCATCTGCAAGGGCCCGCGTTCCTCGTCGCTCTCGACCGGGGCCTCGTCGAAATTCTCCCTCTCCGGCCCGCCGTCTCCGAGCAGGGGTTTCAGCGCCTCGTGCAGGTCGCCCAGGCCAAGGCCGTGTTCTGCGGAAAGGGCGATGGGCTCGCCCAGCCCCAGGCGATGGGCCTCGGCCGACATGGCCTCCGCCTCACGCCCCTCGCACTTGTTGGCGATCAGCAGCAGCGGCTTGTCCAGCCGCCGCAGCCAGTCGGCAAAGCGTGCGTCATCCGGCAGCAGCCCGCTGCGCGCATCGACCAGGAAGAGCACGACATCGGCGGCGGCGACGGCCGCCTCCGATTGGCTGGTCATGCGCCCGGCCAAGCTGTCGGGCGGTGCCTCGTCGAGGCCGGCGGTGTCGACTACCTGGAAGTCCAGATCATAGAGCCGCGCCTCGCCCTCGCGGCGATCGCGCGTGACGCCGGGCTTGTCGTGCACCAAGGCTGAGCGCCGCCCCGTCAGGCGGTTGAACAGGGTTGATTTGCCGACATTGGGCCGGCCGATGATGGCGACGCGCGGAAGCATGGCCTTCCATAGCGCAAGGCCGGCCGTTTCAGCCAGGCTTTGCGACGGAGACTAGATCAGGATGACGTCAATTCGAGTCGATTTGGCGTCTGAATCCTGCTCTACAGCTTTGAAAGATAGAGCAGAGGCTCGCGATCAGGTGAGTACACCTGATTACGATCTGCTCTAGTTGTAGCGCCGGCAGCTGTCCGCCCCGATCGAGAGGTCGCAGCGCGCCAGAGGCTTGCCCGCCTCGTTGTAGAAGGTGAGGTAGGGGGCGTGGTCGCGATCGACGACGGCAAAGCCGAAGCCTCCCAAACTGAACACATCGCCGGAGACGCCCTCTCCGACCGGGACCTTCTTCGCATGGCCCTCGTTTGTGCCGTAAAGGTCCACCCCGCTGTTGCCGACGATCACCTGCGGCGGGCGATTCTCCACCGACACGATCTGCGCAAAATGCAGGTCGCCGGAGACCACCGCCGCCACCGAGCGCGACAGCAAGGCGCCGTAGGCCTCGCGTTGAATGGTCTCGCGAAAGGTGAAACCCTCCTGGCCGCCATAGCTTTCGCCGTAGCCCCAGAGCGGGGCGTGGGTGAGCACCCAGCTCTCGCCCGATAGCTGCGGGGCGAGAGCGACGAACTGACGGCGCATCGCCCGCAAGCGGTCCCAGGTATAGAAGCGGCGGTTTCTGGTGGAGCTGTCCAGAACACCGAGGGTGAGGCCCTCGAACTCGACCACCAGCGGGCGATCGTAGTTGTCGCACCAGGCGGGATCGGGTAGCGGATCCGGCGAGAGGAAGCGCCGGAAGCCTTGCCAGGCCCGCCGGCAATCCTCGTGGTTGCCGCGCACGAAAACGAAGGGGCGTGCGGCCAGCAAGGGTGCGGCCGGTTTAAAGAAGTCGGCCTCCCATGTCGCCCAGTTGTTGCCCCAGACGCTGCCGCACACGGCCGTGTCGGGACAGGGCGATTCGCGGTAGTGGTAGTCACCCAGATGGATCGCCAGCTGCGCTTGCTTGGCCGTTGCGGCGCGTGCCAGCTGGGCGAAAGGCCAAGCCTTGGGATCTTCGCAAGCCTGCATATAGAGCCCGCCCCTGCGCTCCAGGATTCGACATCCGGTGTCGCCGATCAGAAGGATGCGCCGCGGGTTCTTGGGCAGCAGAGCAAAGCTCCGCTCGTCAAGGTTCGCCGAGCCGACATCGCGTCCGGCCAAGGCCTCGCAAGCCAGGACAGGAAAGTCCTCGGTCTTTGGCCCGCGCGGAGACATGGCGACCACTTCGCCGTCCACCTCCATGCTCGGGCAGCTGTCATCATCGACGATGGCGCGAAAGCTATGCTGTCCGGCCGGTGCCGCCTGAGACCAGTTGGTAGAGCACCTCCGCCTGCGTCGGCGGGGCAGCGGCTAGCGGCAAGGTCAATGCCGCTAGCCAAGCGAGCCTGCATCTAACCGGCACGCCGGAAGGTTCCCAGCCGGCGACCGCACGGTGTTCTCGTCCACAAGTCTGGATTTGCGTAGACTGCGGATAGAAGAACTGCGGGGTGCAATAGCCATAGGCATCGCAGATCTGCATAGGATCCCAACCCGTCGGACTGGTGTTGATCTGTATCCGGCCGTTTCCGACCGGGACAGCATTCCAGGTGCCCCAAGATCTGGATGGTCGAGAGGGAAGAGGTGAACACGGACTGATAGCTGCCGTCCGACGCATAGGTCACGGAGGCCTGCATGGCGCCCCAACCGGAAGGGATGGTCGCCGTCCAGGTACCCAGCAGATAGGCCATGGCGTCTTCGGATGTCGGCTGCTCGGGCTGCTTCGGAACGGTCTGCGGCGTGCGCTTGGGGTCTGTTTGCGGGGTCTGCGGATCCTGCCCGCCCTGTTCCGCCTTGAAGACGACCTTCGAGAAGAAGTCGATCAACTGATAGCACATGGTGATCTTGCCTTCTTGCGGATCGTACCAGGCGTTAACCTCTTCGCAGTCGCGGAAGACGATATGGAAGTCACGCGGCCAGACGATCGCCCGCTCCAGCTCCTTGCCGATGTCATGGACCGCCCCGCTGTCGCGGAACATCGGCATCAGCGCCTTGCCCAGTTCGGTTGTCGGCTGGTCGAACGACACGATGACTTTGCCACCGGGCGTGTCCGGCGGATGATCGCCCGGCGAATCTTCGCCCAGGTCGCGAGAGACCGGCATCAGGATCTTTTCCCAGGCCTTGTAGCGCTTGGCGTAGTCCCACTTGCAGCGTTCCTGGTTGCGCTCCGGGAACTCCACCTGCCGGGCCAGGTCCTGATAGCGGTCCGGATTGCCGCCATAGATGATGCAGAAGGAGTTGCGGAAGCGTGTCAGGCTGGGCGAATGCTCGTCCTGCCAAGGCTCGACACTGCCCTCAGAGGCCATCTGCTTGCCGTTGTAGTACCAGAGCAGGGCCGAATAGCGGACCACGTCCTCCAGCACTTCGACCGTCGTCGGGTCTTGCAGCAGGTCTTCCTCTTCGAACAAGGCGCCCAGAACGAAGGCGGAGAACTCGTCGGCCACATCCTCCTCGGGGCCAGTGGCCGGGACTTCCAGCTCACCGATCAAGGCGTGGCCCAACTCGTGGAAGAAGATTCCGAAGGTCACCCCGATGATGACCGAGCCGACGTAGCGCTCTTCCTCGGTCAACTCTTCCAACTCCTGACTGGGAGTGGGATCCGGGTCGCTGGCGACTTCGGGTTCGCTGTCGGGCTCGCTGGCAACATCCGGATCACCGCCTGGCGTGGGGAAGGGATCGTCCTCTTCCTCGGTCCCACCTGGCGCCGGAAAGGGGTCATCCTCTGCCAATTCGGCTGCCGTCTGCTCGATCGTCAAGCCGTCGAAGGCGAAGCGGCCTTTGCCGATGGCGATGACGCCGTAGCTGTTGGTAAAGCCCTGATCGCTCTCGATTTCGAAGGCCAACTCGCCGTTGATCAGCAACTTGGTGACCTTGGCATCTTGCACGAGCTCCAGGACGTCGCTGCCGTCCATGCGCGCCTTGACCCCTTCGGCCACGCCGGCGTGGCTCAAGCCATCGGACTCACGAACCCAAACGGATAGCTTGCCGTCGGCGCCGACGGTAAAGGCCATGTAGCCGCCGCCTTCGTCATAATCGAACAGCAGACCTGCCTCGGAGAGCTCTTCGCTGCTGCCCCGCAGCGCTAAATTGACCCTGACCGTGCGCGTACCGCCGTCCAAGGGATCGGTGCCGGCACGGTAGTAGCGGACCGACTGCGGATCGCTCTTGTTGGACAGCATGAACCAGCCGTGGCTCAGCTGTGCCGTCCAAGCGCCCTCCGTGCCGAGCGCGACCGCACCCGCGAGCGCGCCAATATGATCGTCGAGCTCGGCGCGCGCGTCCCGCGCGTGCATCGCAAGAGAACCGGCGACAAGCATCATCGCAATGGCCAAGTGGAACCAGACATAGCCAAGGCGTTCACGCACCAAAATCATTGCCTCACCCCTCCCCTTTCCGAGCCGCGTACGCACGTTGCAAGAGACGTTAGCCTCGCAACGCCCGGCAATAGCGACGGACTCCCTGCTGCTTTCCATAGTGTCGATCCGCGGAGCCGAAAACGCTTCGGATCGCAGCGGCGCCCTTTCACCAGCAGCTCCGACTAGCTTCGGACGGCCAGTGGATCCCAGGTCTCTGCGCATGGCAGTCTCCCTCCCTCGTCCTAGCCCTGGCCGGCTTCCTTGCCGCAAGTTCGATCGCGAGCCTTTACCCCACCGGTCAGGACGACCACAGCGTCGTGGCTCCTAGGATAGCACCTAGTCGACCGCCCGATGCAATAGATTGACGCAACGTGAGGAAGGTCTCGCGCTGACAGCAGTTGTCAGCAAGGACCACTCGGCAAGGTATGCTGCAATGGCGGTGGCCAAGGCTGCCATCCCTCGGAACGCAGGAGGCGCCGGCGGCCCGCGGGCGGGCCGCCGGCGCCTCGCATGGACATCAACTCAAGAGCCAGCCACCTGCTGTAGGTCGCTTGCCCAGCCGAAGACGATCCGGTTCATGCCGAGTCCCGAACAAACCCACGCACCCCTACCCATCCGGAAAGGTTGTTCAGCTATCGCTTTGGCGTAACTGGTTCAACGCACCGGGGGGGCGGCAAGCTAGCCCTCGGCCGCCTCCTCTTCACTCTCCTGACCGCCCAGCATTTCGGAAGCGACCAAGCCGGCGTTCTCGCGCACCTTGCGCTCGATCGTCTCGGCCACGTCGGGGTGGTCTTTGAGGAAAGTCTTCGCATTTTCCCGGCCTTGCCCAATGCGCTGACCGTCAAAGGAAAACCAAGATCCCGACTTCTCGACAATGCCGGCGGTCACGCCGAGGTCCAAGAGCTCGCCGGTCTTGGAGATGCCCTCGCCATAGGTGATGTCGAACTCCACCTGCCGGAAGGGCGGGGCCATCTTGTTCTTCACCACCTTCACGCGTGTCTGATTGCCAACCACCGTATCCCGATCCTTGATTGAGCCGATGCGGCGGATGTCCAGACGGATCGAGCTATAGAACTTCAGCGCGTTGCCGCCCGTCGTGGTTTCCGGACTGCCGAACATCACCCCGATCTTCATGCGGATCTGGTTGATGAAGACCACCAGACAGTTGGAGCGGGAGATGGAGCCGGTCAGCTTGCGCAAGGCTTGGCTCATCAGCCTGGCCTGCAGGCCAGGCAGGGAGTCGCCCATCTCTCCTTCCAGCTCTGCGCGCGGCACCAGCGCGGCGACGGAGTCGATCACAAGTATGTCAATGGCACCCGAGCGCACCAAGGTATCGGCGATCTCCAGCGCTTGCTCGCCCGCGTCAGGCTGCGAGATCAAGAGCTCGTCGACGTCGACCCCGAGCTTGCGGGCATAGATGGGGTCCATGGCATGCTCGGCATCGATGAAGGCGGCGGTGCCGCCTTGGCGTTGCGCTTCCGCGACGACGTGTAACGCCAAGGTCGTCTTGCCGGAGCTCTCCGGCCCGTAGATCTCGACGATGCGGCCTTTCGGCAAGCCGCCGATGCCGAGCGCGATGTCGAGCCCCAGCGATCCGGTCGAGATGACCTCCGCTTCGACCGCCTGCTTGTCGGCGCCGAGCCGCATCACAGAGCCCTTACCGAAGGCCTTCTCGATCTGACCGAGGGCAGCCTGCAACGCCTTTTGCTTGTCCACGTTCTCTCCCGCCACCAGACGTAGGCTCGCTTGCGCCATGCGCGTCACTCCTTATCACACAGCCGGACCCGATGCGGCAATGCGGTCAAGGTACATGATTTGTTCTGGTTAATGCAAGACCAAAAAGTGAACAAACCAGCGAGAACGCCTATTTGTTCACAGGGAACGCCCTTGGTCAGTCGTCCCGCTGCGTGCGCTCCATCCGCTCGTGACGCTCCTGCGCCTCGATCGACAAGGTTGCGATCGGCCTGGCCTCCAGCCGGCGTATGGTGATGGGTTCGCCGGATTCTTCGCAGAAGCCGTAGCTGCCATCCTCGATACGCTGCAGTGCTGCGTTAATCTTTGCGATTAACTTGCGTTCGCGATCTCGCGTGCGTAGCTCTAAGGCACGGTCGGTCTCCAAGGAGGCGCGGTCGGCAAGATCCGGTTCGGAGATGCTGCCCTCTTGCAGATGGTTGATGGTTTCGCTGGATTCATTCAGAAGTTCCTGCTTCCAGCTAAGCAGCTTCTGCCGAAAGTACTCCCGCATACGCGGATTCATGAAAGGCTCGGTGTCGTTTGGTTTGTACTCCGGTGACAAGATCGACGTCATCCATGACTCCCCCTGGCGCCTTATCTAACGCGCTGAGGGGTATAGGCAAAATCGGCGCGGGCAGCAAGGCGGGCGATGTCGATTCCTCGCCTCAGATCAATTTTTTTGTCCGCCAAGCGGGAGCGCCGAGGTGAGCGGCCAAGCCGAAGAGCTCTCCGGCGGGCTACCGGCCGGCAGAGGCGCCAGGGGGCGAATGCAGGGTTTGGCCTTGCCGATCGGCTTGGTGGCCCTGCTTTTGATCCTGCCCATCGCCAGCGTCGTGCTTCAGCTGTTTCAGCCGGACCTGGGTAGCTGGTCGCACCTGAGCCAGACCGTGCTGCCGACCTACCTGGTCAACAGCCTCGTGCTGGTCTTGGCAGTGGGCGTCGGCGCACCGATCATCGGCAGCACCACGGCCTGGCTCACCACGCTCTGCCGTTTTCCCCGGCGACCGTTTCTTCGCCTGGGCGCTGGTCCTGCCGCTTGCCGTACCCGGCTATGTCATCGCCTATGCCTATACCGACTTCCTGGATGTGGCCGGCCCGCTGCAGAGCTGGCTGCGGGCGACCTTCGGCTGGCAGGTGGGCGACTATTGGTTCCCGGCGATCCGCTCGCTGCCGGGTGCCTGCCTGCTCTTGACCCTAGTGCTCTATCCCTATGTCCATCTCTTGGCCCGGGCCGCCTTTCTGGAGCAGTCGGTCTGCGTACTCGAGGTGGGGCGCACGCTGGGCTACAGGCCATGGGGCCTCTTCGCCAAGGTGGCCCTGCCGCTGGCGCGCCCGGCGATCGTCGCCGGAACCGCGTTGGCGCTAATGGAAACGCTGGCCGACTACGGCACGGTTTCCTTCTTTGGCGTGCCTACCTTCACCACCGGGATCGTGCGGGCCTTCACATCGCTGGGCGACCGCGTCGCCGCGGCGCAGCTGGCAAGCCTCTTGCTGGTCGCCGTCCTGGCCCTCTTGGCGCTGGAACGCTGGAGCCGAACCCGCCAGCGCTTTCACCACACCACCGGCCGCTATCGGCCGCTGCCGCAGTTTCAGCTGCGCGGCGTCAAGGCCGGGCTCGCCATCCTGGCCTGCGCCGCACCCTTGTTGCTGGGATTCCTGGTACCGGCCCTGCTGCTGGGGTGGATGTGGCTCGATCAGGCCGGTGCGCGCATCGATCCCCGTTTCGCCGACTGGGCCTGGAACTCGCTGTCACTGGGCCTGATGACCGCGGTCCTGGCGGTCATACTGGGCCTGCTCTTGGCCTATGGGCTGCGTCAGCGCGGCGGCCGGCTGCTGGCCGGGCTCTCGCGCCTGGCGGGCATGGGCTACGCCGTGCCAGGCACGGTGATCGCCGTCGGCGTCATTCTGCCGCTCTCGACGGCCGATCGCCTGCTCGCATCCGGTTTGGAGGGGCTCTTCGGCTGGAAAAGCGGGTTGCTGCTCAGCGGCTCGCTGGTGGCGCTGATCTATGCCTATCTGGTGCGCTTCCTCTCGGTCTCGATGAACACGCTGGACGCCAGCTTGAGCAAGGTTCGCCCCAGCCTGGACGAGGCGGCCCGCACCTTGGGACGGCGCCCGGCGGGCGTGCTCCGCGAGATCCACGCGCCCCTGCTGTGGAGCGGCATGGCGACCGCCGCGCTCCTGGTCTTCGTCGATATCATGAAGGAATTGCCGGCGACCTTGCTGCTGCGCCCCTTCAACATGGACACGCTTGCCGTTCAGGCCAACAACCTGGCCAGCGACGAACGCCTGGCCGACGCCGGCTTGCCCTCGCTTGCCATCGTGGCCGTCGGCATTCTGCCGGTCATCCTGCTTTCCAAGGCCATCACCAAGGGCCGCCCCGGCCTGTGATCTGCATTCAGATAAAAAGAAGGGCCAGCCTCTCGGCCGGCCCCTTGCTCCTGCTCTTTGAATCGTACCAGCTCGCTACTTCCAGCCGGCGCGGTCCATCAGCCTCTGCGCGTCGGGCTGCAGCTCGCCAAGGACCGACACGTTGATTTGGTCCTCCTTGAAGTCGCCCAGCGCCACCACGGCCGCATTGGCCGCGACACCGGAACAGCGGGATACTCGTTGTTGCCGTTTGCGAAGTGCTCTTGCGCCTCGTCGCTGGCCAGAAACTCCAGGAGCTTGATGGCGTTCTCCTTGTTCTTGGCGCTCTTCAGGACGCCTGCGCCCGAGACGTTGACGTGCGTGCCGCGATCATCCTGGTTGGGGAAGATGACCGTCAGCCGCTTGGCCAGGGCATTGAGCTCCGGATCGTCGCTCTTCACCAAGCGTACGAAATAGTAGGTGTTGCCCACCGACAGGGCACAAAGGCCGGCGCCCACCGCCTTGATCTGATCGGTATCGCCGCCTTGCGGGTCGCGCGCCATGTTGGCGACGACGGCTTCGGCCCAGTCCTCGGCCGCCTCCTGACCATCGGCGGAAATGATCGAGGCCATGAGCGACAGATTATAGATGTTGGAACTGGAGCGAATGCAGACCTGACCCTTGTATTCCGGCTTCGCCAGATCCTCGTAGCGCACCGGCAGCGTCTTGACCCTTTCCGGATCGGCGTAGATCACCCGGGCGCGCTTGGAGAAACCGAACCACTCGCCGTTCGGATCGCGCAGATGGGCCGGAATGCGCTCCTCTAGATAGGCGGATGCAATCGGCTGAAAGAGGCCCGCCTGCTCGCCACGCCAGAACATTCCGGCATCGACGGTCATGAAGATATCGGCCGGGCTGCCCTCGCCCTCGGCCTTCAGACGCTCCAGCAAGGCCGGCCCCTTGCCTTCGATGCGATTGACCTCGATCCCGGTCTTGGCCGTGAACTGCTCGAAAAGCTCCTGGTCGGAGCCATAGTGGCGCGAGGAATAGACATTGACCTCTTCGCCAGCCACCGCCGCGCCCGACAGCCCGACGGCCGCCAGCAGCACCGCAAATCCCACTTTCCTCATAACATCCCTCATCCTTGAGACCGTGATTGCGGTTCTAATAATGACACTTACTCGCACTCGCAAGAATCTTCGTTAGAGGTGCGAATAGGACGCACCTTCAGTTGGCCCTGCGCATCCCATCGGCAATCTGCACTCCGTGGCGCCGGATCGCCGCCTACCCAGTCAAGGAGGTGGCTGACCTACCGCAAGCACGCTCGCATTGAGGCAGATCAATTGTTTCGAATTCGCTTCGTGCCCCTCCCAAGAGACACGCCCCCGCCCGACGGTTCTACACCGAGGCGACAGGCTAGGGCGTCATCGAGCGCATTCCCTATGGCGCTGGGCCAACTATGCTCGCGGCGATCAGAAAAGGACGAGCGGTGTGCTATCGAGGAGTGGCAGATCACGTGCACGCGCAGTGCCTTCACGGAAGCAGTGAATGACGAGGAACGTCACATGGCGACAAATCCACGCTCCGATGCCAAGGATCGGCGAGATATCGGGCAAGTCGTGTTCTTGAGCGAGAAGATGGCCACCGCCCGCGAGCTCAGCTCATGCTGTGTCGGCGTCGAAACCTCTCTCGAAACGGACAGCGGTTTCTCGGGCCTTATGCGGAGGCTCGCGTCACGCGTCAGCCCCAACAAGAGCGAATGATAGCGGACGATTGTGTCGGCGTCGCCAAGCGTCCTACCGTCGTTCAGCTTTGGTTAGTCCTTGCGCTTCAGGCGACCGCCGATCCCTGGGGCGCCCCCTCGGGTTGCCCACGGGTATAACCGTTGTAACGACACCCTCGTCCGGCGGCGCTCTCCAACTCCTAATGATCGGCGGCCATTTCCGAGAGAAACTCTTTCTTTTCCTCATCGCTTGGTCGCTTCATCGGCTTTTTTCCCTGGGTATTGTAGTCGGGAAAAGGCCACTCTAGATCGCCAGCCAAGTATTTCTGATTGAACAGAGCAAGATCATCCTTCAGTGCGTCGTACATCCACGCGCGGAGGCCCTTAGGAATGAGGATTCGCTCCCTGACAGACAGCTTCTCGCAAACCCGCACCACGTCTTTCAGGTTCAACTCAGGACCGGCACCGTTCACCGCCAGGGTTCCTTCGTTGAATTCCAGGAGGATGCTCGCCGTGACATAGTCCAAACTTCGGTTGAGCTCCGACTCCAAAAAGTCGAACTCTATCCACTTCGCCACATCAATCCCCAAGACACTTAAAAAATCCGTGACTATATCTTCTTTGAACAGCTTCTCCCTGGCAAAAATGCGCGCCACAATATTCTCTTGTCCAAATTCACTGCTCCACGCATCACAAATATTCAGATAGTTGTATCGTAGCTGCAAGACCTTAGGTTTGGGCTTGGTGAGAATCTTGGGCTTGCCGTGCTTCAGGTCCGTCGAATAGGTCGATGCCAGGTAATCAATTGGATTTCGAAAGTACATAATAACTTTGACGTCCTGACCGGTGCTGGTCAGCAGTGCTTTCAAACGGCGAATGTCGGATGGGTCGAGCGCCTTCCCCCAATGCTCGCTAGAGATGATATAGTTCGAGGTGGAATCGATGTTACGACGAAAGTCTTCATCCAAAGCAACCATGAATTGCTGTACAGACTCTTCACTCGTTAGCCCATGCATGACACGGCTTACGCGCTTTGGGTTGGTCTTGAGCGAGTAAGAGCCGAGAATTGCATGGGTTTTCCGCCCCAGAAGCGCCGGGTAAATAAACCCCGACGCCGCAAGCGCCTCTCGGTTTGCCTCGAAAAAACGCTGCAGAGAGGTGGTGCCGGTCTTCTGCGTCCCTGCATGAAAAAAGATGGTCATGTGATTACGGTCAACAAGGTGGGGAGATCGGAACTACCAGTGATGTCGTCAGCACACGACTCCGGTGCTATGGATCATCACGGTCGCTACCTATCACCGGGCGACCGCCCACACAAGCCTCAGGAACGGGGAATCTTTTTGCGCAACAAAGCCTTGCTCGGAATTCTTCGTCAAGAGAATTACCAACAAGCGCACCGAGCCCGGAGCATTCTACCGTCGGGGGCTTGGCCATCGCGTGCTGTCAGGGTCGCGGTCTTCCGTTGTTGCGGCCCCGGATCAACGGCCAAAGTTCCGCCCAAGCCATGAGCAGCACAAGCAGCATGACGATGGTCAGATCGACCTCGCCGACAAAGACCACGACGACGGCAAGGAATGCGATCAGCAGCAAGAACGCGAGCAGGGCCAAAATGCGGTCCAGGCCTCCGGTACCCTTACGCGCGCCTGCCGCGCGTTTCGGTGTCTCAGACATCCCGCTCCTCCTCCTGAAGGCGTTGCAGCAGCCACTGCGCAGTTCGCAAGAGGCGCGCATCATCGCCGATGCGGCCGATCAGTTGCACGCCGATCGGCAAGCCCTCCTCGCCCTGCATCAGCGGCAAGGTGACCGCCGGGCCGCCATAGAGCGTCCACAAGAGGCAGAAGACGGAATCACCGGTGCTCTCCAGGCCCGGGGCCTGGCCGAGGGCCGGCAAGGTCACGATGGCATCATAGCGGTCGAAGACCTCTGCCAGACCGGCCCTGATCAAGCCCTGCCAGTCCAATGCCAAGAGGTAATCGTGCGCCAGGATGGCCTGTCCGGCCTCGATGCCGGCGCGAAGCTTGTCGCTCAAGCTCTCGGCGGAGCGCCCGTAGAGCGCCGAGGCGGAGCGGGCCAGCTCGGCGTGCATGATGGTCTCCTGCACCTCCCGGCCACGGCGCAGGGGCTCCGGCAAGGCCACGCGGTCGCATTGTGCGCCGAGCAGCTCGCCAAGCTCATCCAGACCGGCGGTAGCGGCCTCTTCGGCTTGCTCCCAGCCGGGCTGCTCGAGCATGGCGAAGAGCGGGGCGACCGGCGGCGCCTCGCTCAAGCTTCGGGTCAAGCGCGGATGGGCGGCGGGGCGGGTGTCGGGATCCTCGGGGTCATGGCCGTAGAGGGCCTCGGCCAGCAGGGCCGCATCCTCGAGGCTGCGACCGAAGGTGCCGATCGTATCCAGATGCCGCGATATCGCCAGCACGCCTTGGCGCGAAATGCTGCCGTGGCTCGGCTTGAAGCCGACGACACCGCAAAATGAGGCAGGGCGGATGACCGAGCCGGAGGTCTGCGAGCCGATCGCCAGGGGCACCATGCCGCAGGCCACCGCTGCCGCCGAGCCGCTGGAAGAGCCGCCCGGCGTTCGCGAAGCGTCATGCGGATTGCGGGTCTTGTTGGGCTCGAAGAGCGCGTGCTCGGTGGTGACGGTCTTGCCCAGCACGATGGCGCCGGCCCCGGCCAGACGGTCGACGATCGTCGCATTCCGGCTCGGCTGCCGACCGCCATAGGCGGCCAGCCCGCAAGCCGTCGGGAAGTCCTTTGTATCGACGATGTCCTTCACGCCCACCGGCAATCCATGCAAGGGGCCGATCGGCTGGCCGGACTTGCGCAGCGCGTCCACTGCATCGGCCTGACGCAGCGCGTGCTCGGGGTCGAGCGCCGCCCAGGCCTGGACGCGCGGCTCCTCGGCCTCGATCCTGGCGAGCAGTGCCTCGACCAGGGTGCGTGCGCTGAGCGCGCCCTTGGCCAGCTGGTCCCTGGCGGCGGAAGCGCTCAGCGACCAAAGCGCCTCCCCGCCCCTAGCGGCCATAGATCTGCTCCGGCAACCACAGCGCAATGCCGGGGAAGACGTAGATGATGACCATGGCCAGGATGATCATCGAAAGGAAAGGCATCACCCCCTTGAAGATCTGCATCAGCTGCACGTGCGGCGGCGAGACCCCCTTCAGGTAGTAGGCCGCCATGGCCATGGGTGGCGTCAGGAAAGAGGTCTGCAGGTTCAGCGCGATCAAGATGCCGAAGAACAGCGGATCGACGTCGAAGACCGGCAAAAGCGGCAGGAAGATCGGTACGAAGATGATGATAATCTCGCTCCACTCGAGCGGCCAGCCCAATAGGAAGATGATCAATTGCGCCATGATCAGGAAGGCGATGGGCGAGAGCTCCATGCCGATCACGAACTCGCTGATCAGCTTCTCCCCGCCCAGGTAGGAGAAGACCGAGGAAAAGGTCCAGGAGCCGACGAAGAGCCAGCAGACCATGGCCGAGGTGCGCACCGTCAGATAGATCGACTCGCTGAGCACGCTGCGCTCCAAGGTGCGCCAGGAGAACCAGGCGACGGCGCCGGCGAAGAAGCCCACGTCGACACCCCACCAGGAGAAGTAGCTGTTGACCCGATCCTCGAGGCCGATGTTCATCAACAGCAGATAGGCGGCCCCGAGGCCGCCGCCGACCAGGGCGCCCCTGCCGGCGAAGACCATCATCGCGCGGGCTGCATCGCTGTGCGGCTTCAGCCGGCTCAACAAGGGGTTGGTATCGCCGAACAGCACGATGCCGGCGCCGATCACCAGGCTGGCGATGACGGACACCACCGGACCGCCGAGCAGGCCACCCTCGAGAGACACCGGATCGCCGACGATGAAGGAGCGCAAGACCTGGAAAACGACCACGTAGGCGACATAGATGCCCAAGACAACGGTGACGCCGACGCCGGCCATCTCGAACCAGATGTCCTCCTTGCGGACCGAGCCCGGTTTGGCCCAGGGAGCCGTCGCCTCCCCCTTGAGGACGGCGGAGACGCGATAGGCGATGGCCAGCAGCATGCCGCCCAGGGCGCCGACCGACGCGGCCTCGGACGGCGTCGCCAAACCCGCCAGGATCGCTCCCAAGACCGACAGAATGAGAAAGGCCAGCGGGAAGAAGGAGGTCAGCACCATCTTGACGACCTGCAGCCGCGTGACATCCTCCAGGTCCTCGGCCTTGGGCTTGGGCGCCAGCTTGGGATTGAGCGCCGCGCGTGCCATCACGTAGAGCATGTAGAGGCCGGCCAGCAGGATGCCCGGGAACATGGCGCCGGCGTAGAGCTTCACGATGGAAACGTTCGACGTCGCGGCATAGACGATCAGCATGATGCTGGGCGGAATGAGGATGCCCAGGCAACCGCCGGCACAGATGACGCCAGAGGCGAAACTGGTGTCGTAGCGGGCCTTCAGCATGGCCGGGAAGGCGAGCAAGCCCATCAAGGTCACCACCGCGCCGATGATGCCGGTGGCCGTAGCAAACATCGCGCAGGTCGCCAGTGCGGCGATGGCCATGGAGCCCGGCAGGCGCCTGGCTGCGATATTGAGCGTGTGGAACAGCCGGTCGACGATGTTCGCGCGTTCGACGATGTAGCCCATAAAGAGGAATAGCGGGACCGCCGTCAGCACGTCGTTGGCCATGACCGAATAGGTCTGGTTTACCAGAAGGTCGAAGATCCGGTTGTCCAGGAGCGTGTCCATCCGCTCCGGCTCGAAGTAGGCGTAGTAGCCGAAGGCCACGCCCATCGCCATCAGGGTAAACGCGATGGGAAAGCCCAGCAGGATGACCAGAATGAAGACCGCCAGCATCAAGACGGCGATGACGGGATCAGACATCCTTGGCACCCTTTTCTGCGTGACGCGGATCCAGCGTGTCGATGGCTTCCGATCCGTGCTGCAAGACTTCGCGTTCGTGCTGGCGCAACAACACGTCCTCCATCTCTTCCACGTCCTCTTCCGGCTTCAGCCAAACGCCGGTTCTGATGCAGATGATGCAGCGGAAAACCTGTGCCACGCCCTGGATCAGCAGCAGAACACCGGCCGCCACCATCACCGTCTTGAACTGAAAGATCGGCACGTTGGCAGGGCTCATGACACTGACCTCGGCGTAGCGCCACGAGCGCGAGGCATACTGCCAACCGGAAATCACCAGGGCCAATATGCCCGGAAAGAAAAAGATGAAGTAGAGCACCAGCTCGACCGTGGCCCTGGTCTTGGGTTTCCACAGCCGGTAGATGAAGTCGCCCCTGACATGGCCGTCGCGCGACAGGGTGTAGGCGCCGGCCATCATGAAGAGCGTGCCGTACATCATATAGCTGACATCGAAGGCCCACGAGGTCGGATCGCGCAGCAGATAGCGCACGAAGACCTCGTAGCCGACGCCGAATGTCATCACCATGATGCACCAGGCGAAGATCTTGCCGAACCAGGCAGAGATCTTATCGGCAATGGCGATGTAGCGTTCCATCACCCTCCCCTCACGGTCGTGCGCAACGGCAAAGAGGCGCCCGGCCGGCCTCAACCAATGGCCGGGACGCCTCGATTGCCATCATGCAAGGGCACGCTAGGGCGGCCGCTGTCGACAGCGTGGCCGCCCCTTTACTCCCTCTCGTCAACTAAAAGTCGATCTTGCCCGGGAAGTAGTGGTTGAAGGCAAGCTTGTAGTCGGCCTGGTTCATCAGCGAGTAGAAGGCCACCCGCTCCGACCAAGCCTTCTGGCTGTCGACCACTTTCTTGAAGTAGGCGCTCTCGTTCAGCTCCTCCAGCACCTTATCCCAAGACTTCAACTGGGCCTCCATCACGCCTGGCGGCGTGCGAAAGACCTGAACCTCGTACTTGTTGATCAGCTCCTGCAGAGACTTGGAGTAGCTGTCCATCGCCAGGCCGAAGTTAGAGGTGTTGGCCGCCTCGGCGCTGTGCTCCAAGATTGCCTGCAGATCTGGGTCGAGCGAGTCGAACTTCTCCTTGTTGAAGATGATCTCGAAGAACTCGGCCGCCTGATGGAACGAGCCCATCATGTAGACCTTGCGCACGTCCTGGGCGCCGAACTCCAAGTCGGAGGTCGGATTGTTGAACTCGAAGGCCTCGATCACGCCGCGCTCCAGGGCCGGCACGATCTCGCCGCCCGGCAGCTGCGTGACGCGAACCCCGATACCCTGCATGATGTCGGTGGCCAGGCCCACGGTGCGGTACTTCAGGCCTTCGAGCTGCTGCTCGCTGGTGATCCGCTCGGTGAACCAGCCCAAGGGCTGGGTCGGCATCGGCATGCAGAAGAAGCCGACCAGATTGAGCTCCAGAATGTCCTCGATCAGCTCCTTGTAGAGCTCCTTGCCGCCGCCATAGTGGATCCAAGCCAGAACTTGAGAGGCATCGGCGCCAAACACGGGGCCGGTGCCAAACAGAGAAGCGGCCTTGTCCTTGCCGTACCAATAGGCCGTCACCGTGTGGGCAGCATCGATCACGCCGTCGTTACAGGCGTCCTGCACCTGGAAGGCCTTCACCACCGCGCCGGCCGGCAGCAAGTCGATCTTGAGCCGTCCTCCCGACATGGCTTCGACGCGATCGACATACTGCTGCGCCATGGTCTGAAAGATCGCCTTGGCCCCCCAAGAGCTTTGCATCTTCAAGGTAATGGGCTCTGCCCGCGCGACACTTGGCATGGCAACGGCAGCCGCCCCTAGCGCGGCCCCGCCTTTCAAAAAGCGGCGGCGGCTGGACTTGCCCTTTACAGCGTTCGTTACTTTCTCCGGCATGCGGATTTCCTCCCAGTTAGATCATCGGGCCGACCGCCCACTACAGGAATGTCGCTTTGTTGCTGTCTACTAATTCTGGTCGACAGCCGCGCACTTATTTTTGCAGCAATGCTAAGAGCTTTCAGCCGACTCTGCAAGCCACCCGAAGGGTCACCCCGGCAACCCTGGTTCACTTTCCGCCATGCGGAAACCCTATCCGTTGATGCGTGAGGCCGGCAGCAACTAACCCCTGCGATCCGCGGAAGTCACAGCGTTTGATCGCGGTATTCTGTCTCGAACTTTTCTTTTACCCACGCCAAGAGCTCGTAATCCTCCGCAAAACGTTCGTTCAGCTTGTCCCTCGTCGCCTGGCTAATCGCTGTATCGCTCTTCTTGACCTTGGTGACATTCGCCCTGGTGGGACCCAAATCCGGGCGCCCGTACAGGCGTGCAAGCATCCTCTGCATGTCATCCAGCTGTTCGCTCGTGCAACATGCGAGATACCACTTGTCGATGATGGACTTTGCTTCTTCGGCAGAGGGTTGACCCGAAAGAAATACTGTTTGCGCCGACGACACCAAGCGGCTTTTTGGGTTTTTCATTTTTGAAAGAATATACTCTTCAAAGGTAAGGGCATTGGTTTGTTCGCGTATCTTTTTGCTACCGCGCTCTCGATTGTAGTAATAGTCGGACGCCACCCGTGCGATAGGATCACGAATAATCCCTATGTAGAGCACGGGGCTGTCCAACAAGCGGTGGTTTCCGAAGTCGAAGTGACCGGCCAGGAACTTGTAGTTTTCCAGCTCCGCCTTCGGCAGTTCTTGGATTTTGGGAGAGAAGCTGTCCGTCTTGGGGTCGCGTACCTTGTGCCGGAAGCAGTGTTCAGGGCCAAAGATCTCATTGAAGAACCTGAAGAGCGAGGTGCCGCCAGCCTTTGGGATATGATTAAAGATGATTTTTGACTTGCGCAGCCTGTCACGCGTCAAATGCATGTAGGTTCCCTCATTTCCTCTGAACGGCTCCGCTCCCGCAATAGGGCGTTGCTTAGCTACCATCCCTGCCTACCTGTCTTCCATCCAATTCTGCCTGGGCGACACAAGGTCTTTGTCGAAAGCCCCCAGCCGCTACTCTTGGTGGCATGGGATTTACGACCGCAACGCCAATGGCCTAAAGTGCAAAAAGATCCTAGAACTTGATGGACAAGGACCTATGCCCGGCGAAGACCTGCTGATCCCCTTTGCTCTAGCCACCCTGCTGTTCGCCTACATGCCAGGGCCGGCATTGCTCTATACGGCCGCGCAAACCATGGCCCGCGGGCGAGCTGCGGGCCTGCGCGCTGCTTTCGGCATTCATATGGGCTGCTATGTCCATGTCCTGGCGGCCGTCCTCGGGCTCTCTGCGGTGTTCCGTTACGTTCCCGAGGCCTACACGGCAATCAAGATCCTTGGCGCACTCTATCTGGTGTGGCTCGGCGTCGCCATGATCCGGGGCGGGCGCAAGCCGCTGGAAGGCCCGGACTTTCCGGTCAAGTCCGGCCGCAAGGCCTTCATCGAGAGCTTCGTGGTCGAGCTTCTGAACCCGAAGGTCGCCCTCTTCTTCATCGCCTTCCTTCCGCAATTCGTCGACCCCGCTGCTGCTTTCCCTGTGTGGCTGCAGTCGCTCATCCTTGGAGTCGTGGTCAATATGACCTTCTCTTCGGCCGACATCGTGACGGTCTTCCTCACCTCGGCCATCGTCGCACGCCTGAAGCGCAGCGGGCGCTCGCTGCGACTCGCACGCTGGTTCGGCGGATCGATCATGATCGCGCTGGGGGCGAAGCTGGCGACCGACAAGGCCTAGGGCCCGATCGTACGAAGGACTGGTTCGCGGCGAAGCAGGCTTTTCATGCGTGAATCGGCCACTTCACTCAGAAAGGCTAGTGCCTGCTTTTGAGAAAGCAGGCACTAGCCCGCAGCGTTCTCCGGGCCTTCGGCCTTGCGTCTGGCCATGAAGTCCTTGAGTGCTTCGTCGATCCCCGGATCGATCGGCGGCGGCTCATACTCGGCGATCAGCTGCTTGGCGACCTTGGACGCGCGCACTGTCGCATTCTCCGCGCCTGCCTCCTCCCAGCTCTCATAGTTGCGCCAGTCGGACAGCAGGGGCTGATAGAAGGCGGTCTCATAGCGCTCGATGGTATGCCCGACGCCGAAGAAATGACCGCCGGGCCCGACCTCGCGAATCGCGTCTAGGGCCAAGGTCTCCTCGTTGACCTCCGGGCGGTGCGACAGGAAATGGGCGAACATCCGCACCAACTCCGCATCGACCACCATCTGCTCGTAGGAGGTGACCAGGCCGCCTTCCAGCCAGCCCATGCCTTGATGCACCAGGTTGACCCCGCCCAGGACGCAGGCCCAGAGGGAGTTCTGCGCCTCGTAGGCGGACTGCGCGTCGACGGCGTTGGAGGCATTGACGTTGGACGAGCGGTAGGGCAGCCCATAGCGCCGCGCCAACTGCCCGCCGGCGATTACCGCGAAGCTGTATTCCGGCGTGCCGAAGGCCGGCGCGCCGGAGCGCATATCGACGTTGGAGGTGAAGCCGCCGTAGATCACCGGTGCACCAGGCCGCACCAGCTGCGTGTAGGCGATGACGGCAAGGGCCTCCGCGTTCTGCTGCATCAAGGCGCCGGCCAGGGTCACCGGCGTCATCGCCCCCATCAGGGTGAAGGGCGTGACCACCGCCGCCTGCCCGTTTTCGGCCAAGGCGGTCAGGCCATTGATCATCTCCGCATCGACACGCCGCGGCGAGTTCACGCTGATGACGGCGAAGAGCGAGGGGTCGTCCGCCATCTCGGCCCGGGTCATCCCGCGCGCGATCCCGATCATGTCGATCGCGTCCTCGACCCGTTTGCGGCCGATAGCACGCGCCATGAAGAGCCGGTCCGACAGGGTGAGGTTGGCGTAGTAGCCGTCCATGTGCCGGGTCTCGGCCGGCAGGTCCATCGCCTCGACCGGCGAGGCCGTCAGGTTATGTCCCACCCCCAAGGCACAGAACAGCTTTATCAGGTTACAGGCATCCTGGTAGTTGCCGGGTCGCCGGCCGCCTTCGAGGTCCGAGCAGTTGGGCGGCCCCGACGCGCAGCCGACATTGAAGTGATTGCCGCCGAAGGTCTGGGCGTGCGCGCGGTTGCGTGGGGTCAGGGTGAATTTGCTGGGCGCCTTGCCGACCAGATCCATCACCAAATCCTTGCCCAGCCGTACCAGGCCGCTGCTGCGGTCGACGATGGCGCCGGCTTTGGCATAGCGCTCGACCGCCTCTTCGGAGAGGACCTCGATCCCCTGATCCTCCAAGAGGCGCAGCGACGCCCTATGGATGGCCTCCAGCTCATCGGGATTGAGCACTTCCCAGCGCGGGAAGGTGTTGACCAGGTTGTGCCAAGCTAGGCCCTCGGCGGCGGATTGGCTGCGCCGGGCGCGCGTTCCCCGGCGACCACCTTCACGGCGGCTCATGGCGCGTTACTCCTAAGATGTCTCTCTTGCGTCCCGAGCTGGACGATTTGGGAGGTCTGAAGGTCAGATGGGTTGCTTTCTGCCTTCTGCCTAGCCTTCCCCAGGTGACTTTTTGGAGGCTGACCGAACGCGCCGCGAATCGTCGCCAACGCGACAGCGCGCCGACTTAAGCATCAGCGACTTCACCGCCCAGCGACTGGATCAGCGCCAGAATGGCCCCCTTGGCCGTCGTCAGCGCCGTCGGATCGGTCCCGCGCGCCACCAGGCGGGTGCCATAGCGCTCCTGCTGTTGAAAGGGGTAGCTGCCGAGCTCCAAGACCGGATGGTCGGCCTGTATTCTAGCAAGCCCCGCCGCCACTTTACTCTCTGGCAGAAACACCGTGACGCTCTCCGACAGGATTGGCGGGCCCCCGGTCAAGCTTGGCTTCACCGCCTGGAACATGGCCTGCATGATCTTTGGGATCCCCGCCATCACATAGACATTGCCGATCTGGAATCCCGGCGCCTTGCTGACCGGATTCTCGATCAAGGTGCAGCCCTCGGGCAGCGTCGCCATGCGCAGGCGCGCCGGATTGAGCTCACCTGGCGGATAGTGGGCCTGCAAGAGGGCGACGGCCCGATCGTCCAGCTTGTGTGCGACGCCGAAGGCCTTGGCGATGGATTCGGCGGTGATGTCGTCGTGAGTGGGCCCAATGCCACCGGTGGTGAAGAGATAGGTCACCCGCGCCCGCATCTCGTTGACGGTGGCGGCGATGACCTCCGTCAGGTCGGGAATGACCCGCGCCTCGACCAAGGGAATGCCGATCTCCGCCAGGCCTTCACCGATGTAGGCAAGATTGGCGTCGCGGGTCCGCCCCGACAGCAGCTCGTTGCCGATCAGCACCAGACCGGCGGTCGGGTTCCCCGTCACGCTCGCCTCCTCCCCTTCGCCGGCCTAGTTCTGCTGGTAGCCGCGCGAAGCCATGCAGCTCCTGAAGAGCTGTCCGAAGCGCTGTTCGCTGGCGTAGGGACGGTCGGCCTGCTCGAACTGATAGAGGTTGCCTGCCTGTGCGGGGTTGTTGCTGCGGAAGATGGTTCCGCGGTCATCGTTGATCTGTTCGTCGTGGCGCACCTGCGCATTAGCGAAGGCATAGCAGGATTCCAGATCGGCCTGATGCTGCGCCCCGCTTGCGCCGTCCTCCGTCTCCCAGCCGCTGGCGTCACGCTCGATCGTGCTGGTCGGTACCGCGCTCTCGCCGGTGATGTCGACCGGCGGCAGGGGCTGGCCGGCCGACGGCGAGGGCGGGGACGTGCGCGGCGGAGTCGGATCGACGCCCGGCAAGGGCTGCTGGGTGCAGGCCAGCAGAAGGCCGCTCACTCCGGCCGCCAGCAACGCAGCGCGCGCAAGGCTTCCAAGCCTCAGCTTCTGGCCCATTTCTGTCTGCTCCTTTCAACCCAGTCATGACGCACCAAAGGTGGTGCCCCCACTGCATCTCTGCGAGGGTGGAGTCCTGCGAAGTGAAATTCAAGCCTTGGCATAGACTTTGACTGCCTGCGTTGCGATCTTACATTCGCATCACCAGCCGCCCCATCCGATCAGCCGAAGACGAGCCACATGAACAGCACCAGCGACGCCGGACTTGCCAGGGATCTCGCCGCCGAAGCGAGGCGCATCCCCCTTCACGGGCCGAAGAGATGGCTGCGATGCGGCGTGCCGGCAGGCTGGCTGCCGAGACCCTTGACTACATCACCCTTTTCGTGAAGGCCGGCGTCAGCACCGAAGAGCTGGACAGCCTGTGCCACGCCTTCATTCTGAAGCATGGCGCAACGCCGGCGCCCTTGGGCTATCGCGGCTTCCCCAAGTCGATCTGTACCTCGATCAATCACGTCGTCTGTCACGGCATCCCCTCGCCGAACAAGCGCCTGAGCGAGGGCGACATCATCAATATCGACGTGACCGTGATCCTGGAGGGCTGGCACGGCGACACCAGCCGCATGTTCTTCATCGGCAAGTCCAAGGTGAAGGCCAAGCGCCTGGTCGAGGCTACCTTTGACGCCATGTGGCGCGGCATCGAGCAGGTACGTCCCGGCGCGCGCCTGGGTGACATCGGCCACGCCATCCAAAGCTATGCCGAAGGGCTGGGCTTCTCGGTGGTGCGGGACTTCTGCGGTCACGGCCTTGGCCGCATCTTCCACACCGCCCCTTCGGTCTTGCACTACGGCGAGCCGGGCACCGGTATTGAGCTCAAGCCGGGAATGTTCTTCACCATAGAGCCGATGATCAACATCGGCCGGCCGGAAGTGCTGATCTTGAAGGACGACTGGACCGCGGTGACCCGCGATCGCTCGCTGTCGGCACAGTTCGAGCATTCCATCGCGGTAACCGATGATGGCTATGAGGTCTTTACCCTGTCGCCGAATGGTTGGCATAGACCTCCCTATGACGGCGCCTAAGGCAGACGAACCTCCGCCCAAAGCCGATCCGCAGAAAGCGGATCATCTCGGCCACCGCGAGCGGCTGCGCGCGCGCCTGCTAGAGCGCGGCGGTGAGAGCCTGGCCGACTATGAAGTGCTGGAGATGCTGCTGTTCGGCGCCAGGTCCCGCGGCGACACCAAACCGCTGGCCAAGCGACTGATCGCCCAGTTCGGCAGCCTAGGGGCCGTGCTCGCCGCCTCGCCGGCGGAATTGCAACAGGTGAAGGGTATGGGCGAGATCTCGAGTGCCTTGATCAAGATCGTGCACGAGGCCGGTCGGCGTATGACCCGCGAAGAGATGCACGACCGGCCGGTCATGTCGTCCTGGAAGAAGGTGGTCGAGTACTGTCGCGCGGAGATCGGCCACGAGCCGGTCGAGCAGCTCCACCTGCTGTTCCTCGACCGCAAGAACTTCCTGATCGCCGACGAGCCGCATCAGCGCGGCACCATCGACCACACCCCGGTTTATCCGCGCGAGGTGATCAAGCGCGCCCTGGAACTCAGCGCGTCAGCCATCATCCTGGTGCACAACCACCCCTCCGGCGACCCGACGCCCAGCCGCGCCGACATCAAGATGACCAAGGACATTGTCGACGCGGCCGGCAGCCTCAACATCACCATCCTCGACCACATCGTCATCGGTAAGCGCGGCCACTTCAGCTTCAAGTCGAACGGATTGCTGTAGCGCCGATCAGCTGACCACGGCGTCGTTCAGCTCGATCTTGTAGCCGTCCGGGTCCTCGATGAAGGCGATGATCCGCGTGCCGTGCTTCATCGGCCCGGCCGGACGCGTGATCTTGATCCCTTCAGACGCCAGGAGCTCGCAAGCGGCATAGACGTCCGGCACCTCGACCGCCATGTGGCCCCAGCCGTTGCCCTTGTCGTAAGTCTCCTGCTGGTCCCAGTTGTGGGTCAGCTCGATGGTCGGATGGGTGCCTTCCGGGCCATAGCCGATGAAGGTGTTGGTGAAGCGGCCGTCGGGATAGTCCCGGCTGCGCAGCACCTGCATCCCCAACAGCCGGGTGTAGAAGTCCAGGGACTTCTGCAGATCGCGGACCCGGATCATGGTGTGCGCCAGCCGATAGAGCTGCTTCTGGTCGTCTGATGTGCTCACTGTCGGATACCTCCGTGGTCTTGACTGGCAAGGGTTCCGCCGGGCCCGCCCACGGCCTCGACGACCATTTCTTGAAAGCAGCGAACGCTGTCCTCCCAGGCCGGAGACAGGAGACCGCCGTCGTCGGCCACCGACGAGGCGCGTCCGGACTGCAGGCGTTCGCACATGGCATGGTCTTCGCGATGGACTTCCGTCCACAGCTCGCTCAGGTCCTTGATCGCAGCAGAGGACAAGGGCGTTTGACCGACATGGTAGATCACACGGCGCTGATGGGTTCTATCCGGCGAAAGCGGAAGGTTTTGGTAAACGCCAATCTGATCAGGCGGATAGAAGCCGAAGATAAAGTTCGGAAAGAGGGTGAGATAGCGGGAGGTGATGGAGAGCACGTTTCCCTGCTTGCCGGCACCGTTGCCCTTCTTTGGCTTGTCGTCGTCCGTGTCGTAGAGGCTGCCGAGGCAGGCCCCTTCGATGAAGGTGCTGTGGCCCTGCAGCGGCTGGTCGGTCGTTTTGGAGTGGACGAACTGGACGTGATAGGGCTCGATGAAGTTCTCCATCAAGAACTTCCAGTTGGTCTTGACTTCGCCGAAATCGAGCGTGGCAACAGGCTGAATGGCCCCTAGGTCCAAGCCTTCCAGGCGCTCGGCCAAGGGTGCCACATAGTCCTCGAAGTCCGGTGCCTTACCGCCGAGGTTGACGAAGACCCAATCGTGCCAAACGGCGGAGCGGGCAGGCACCAGACCGTGGGCGCGCTTGTCGAAGCCTGGCGGCGGCGTGCGGTCGCGCCCCCCGAAGTAGGGCGCGGCGCGCAGTCTGCCGGTCAGGTCATAGGCCCAGGCGTGATAGGGACAAGAGATCAAGCGACCGACGTTTCGAGGACGCTCCACCAGTTTCAGACAGCGGTGCCGACAGACATTGTGGAACACGCGCACCCCGCCCTCTTCGTCGCGCAGCATGACCAGCGGCCGGCCGGCAAGCGTGACCGGGACGACGTCTCCCGGCTGGCGCAGCTCATGGGCGAAGCCGAGGAAGGCCCAATTGTTGGGGAAGAGGCTGGCGGCCTCCTGTGAGAAGAAATCGGCAGAGGTGTAGGCGAAGGCCGGCAGGCCGCGCCGCAGCGGCCCCTCCTCCAAGAACAGCGTGAAATCGGTCATGGAACCAACTCCGTGCAAGAGGGCGACTAGGGTGCCAAGAGCTCGGCGATTGCGGCGTCGAGGAACTTGGCGAACTCGGGCTCGTTCCCCGGCGAGGCCACGCAGTGGCCCCAGGGCGATGCGAAGGGGCGCAGCTCGGCATTCGGCATGTGGCGCGCCTCGATTTTATTGTCGGCCGGCGGGAAATAGAGGTCCGTCGTGCAGGGAATGAGAATCGCTTTGGCCCTGATCGCTCCCAAAGCCCGCTCGAAGTCGCCCTCAAAGGTCGGATTGGCGCTGATGTCCGCCTGTTGCCAGGCCCAAAGCTTGGCAAGCAGATCGTTGGCGTCCCAGTTCCGCACGTGATCCTCCTCCCAGTCGATGAGAAGGTCCTCGATGCGCTCGAAGCCCAACTTCCGGTAGAGGCCCTCTCGATAGAAGCTTTGCGAGAAGGCCCAGCCAGCGTAGACCCGACCGAAGGCCCGCAAGCCGCGCTCTGGCTGCGCCTCGTAATCACCTCCGTTCCAGGTGGCATCGGCCTGCAGCGCCGCCTTCACGCCCTCCAGGAAGACGAAGTTGTGCGGCGAGGTCCTGGCCGAGGCGCAGAAGGGCAGAATGGCATCCACACGATCGGGAAACTGAGCGGCCCAGTGATAGGCCTGGCAGCCGGCCATCGACCAGCCAGCCACTAAGGCCACCCGCTCGATGCCGAAGAGCTCCGCCAGCAAACGCTGCTGTGCGGCCACGTTGTCGTAGAGGGTGACCTTGGGAAAGCGCGGACCGTCGTGCGGCGCGGCCGTGTTGCTGGGCGATGAGGAGATGCCGTTGCCCATGAGATTGATCGAGACGACGAAATGGCGAGCGGGGTCGATCGCCCGCCCCGCTCCGAAGAAGCCCTCGTTGCGCATATGTGTACCGGTGTAGAAGGTCGGCAGCACGACGACATTGTCCTTGCGGGCAGTGAGATCGCCATAGGTCTTGTAGGCCAGCTTGGCCCGAGGCAAGACCTCTCCGGACTGCAATTCCAGATCGCCGGCGTCGAAGATCGCGTGCAAACTCTCGGCTCCTCCTCTATCGCCCAAGCCGCGTGACAGAAGCGGCAAAGGCAAAGACCCCACCAACATCCATCGCCACTCAATCCTCCTCCAAAGACTCCTCGCGCATCATGGTCAGGATCTGGCGCTCCAGCTCCGCATAGCCCGGCAAGACGATCAGCTCCTCCTTGCTGCGGATGCGCTTGCCGCCTTTGAACTCCGGCACCAGCACGTCGCGGATCCGGCCGGGGTGACGCGACATGAAGACGATGCGGTCGGCAAGAAAGATCGCTTCGGGAATGTCGTGCGTGACCAGCAGGATGGTCTTGCCGGAATCCTCCAAGACATCCAGCAGCAGCTCCTGCATGTGCCAGCGGGTTTCCGCATCCAGCGCCCCGAAGGGCTCGTCCATCAGCAAGACCTCGGGGTCGTTGGCCAGGGTGCGGGCGATCGCCACCCTTTGCTTCATGCCGCCGGACAGCTGCTTGGGATAGGCGTCGCGAAAGCGGCTGAGGTGCACCAGCGAGAGATAGCGGTCGGCCCGCCGCTTGCGCTCCTCCTTGGGAACCGCATTGAGGCGCATGCCGTATTCAACGTTCTGGGCGACGGTCAGCCAGGGAAAGGAGGTGTAGCCTTGAAACACCATGCCCCGGTCGCGACCGGGACCGAATACGCGGTGGCCATCGAGCAGCAGTTGGCCGTCGCTCGGCTCCTCCAGCCCGGCGACGATCCTGAGCAAGGTGGACTTGCCGCATCCGGACGGGCCGAGCAGCACACAAAGCTCGTTCTCGCTAACGCCTAGATTGACGCTGCGCAGCGCCTCGATGGCCCCGCTCTTGGCGCTGCCGTAGACCTTGCCGACATCGATGATCTCCAGCTTGGTCTCGCTCACGACCTCAGACCTCCAGTTCTCCTCTGCCCTCGCTCGGGCCCGACGAGAGGCGGGCCCGAGGCGCTGGGCTCTTTCTCAACCGCGATAGCCAGCCTCGTAGAGCTCGCGATGCAGCTCGCACTCCACGCCCTTGTCGGAGCTCTCGATCTTGTCGATCAGCCCGAACCTGAGCCACCACTCGCTCATCAAACGCCAATGGTCATCCATCTGGCCGTTGATCTGATTGAAGGGCGGTTCACCCGGGGCGGCACCGCAGAAGCGCGCAGCCTCCATGAAGTCATAGACATAGAGGCCGCCGTCGAGCCCGGTGCCGTCCTTGCCGATCACCAGCTCCACGTCCTCCAGGCTCATGCGCATGCCGTCGGCGATGATCTGGTTGCCCTCGGCAGGATTGGCCTTCCACCAGGAGATGGCGTCATAGAGCGCCTTTAAGGTGTCGCGGGCGACGTCGCGGCGTTCCTCGATGAACTTGGCATTCATGAAGAGCCCGTCGGCGATCACCGCGTTCTGCAGCCAGTAAGGCTCGCGCGACTGCGCGGCCACGGAAGAGCCGGGCAAGGCCTTCAGCACGTTGCTGCCGTAGGGCTCCCAGAATTCGGAAGCAGCCACGCTGCCGCCCACCATGGCCGCAAAGGCATCGTCGGCGATGATGTTGACGTAGTTGACGTCGTCGAACTTGAGGCCGTTCTGCTCCAGCCACATGGCGACGAAGATCTGCGCCAGGCCGCCCTCCAGGACCGCAACATCCTCGCCCTTCAGATCATGAGCCCCCTCGACGCCGGGAGCGACGACGATCTTGTCGGTGCCGTAGGAGAGGTTGGCAAAGGCCACCACCCGCAAGGGCATGCCGCGCGCCACCCCGATCGGCGTAAACTCCACCGTGCTGGAGACCACGTCCATCTGGTCGGCGGCGACCAGATTGAAGCTCTCGTAGGGATCCTCGATGCGCTGGTAGTCAATCTCGAGATTGGGCGCGAGGTCCTTCTCGATGGCGATGTACCAGAACCCGTAGCCGGGCCAGGTCAGGCCCGAGATGCGTACCTCCTCCTGCGCATTCGCGCCGGAAGCAGACAGCAGCAGCGCCAGCACGCCGGCAAGTCCTGCCGCCCAGCGGCCCGTTCTCCTTGATCTCAAGTCTAGCATCGCACGTCTCCCTTCCTCCTCTGTTCCAATTTCCTTGTGCAGAGATCGGCTTCGGCTATGCGTCGTGCTCCTCCAAATAGGGGAACAGCCTGCGGTGCAGCCAACGCAGCAGATAGTCGAAGATCAGCCCCAAGCAGCCGATCACCACGATTCCGGCCATGATCTCGTCGACATGGATGAAGCGCTTGGCGCGCATCATCATTGCACCGATGCCGGCGTTCGCCGCCACGATCTCGGCGATGACCAGGTAGGTCCAGCTCACCGCCAGCATCTGGCGCATGGCGACCAGGATGTTCGGCAGGACGGCTGGGATCACCACGGTCCTCAGGATCTGCTTGCGATTGCCACCCAAGGTGACGGCGGTGTGGATCAGGTCGGTCCCCACCCCCTTGGCGTGGTCCATGATCAAAGTGGTGAGAAACCAGAAGACCCCGATGAAGAGGAGAGCCAGTTTCTCCGCCTCCCCGGCGCCCAGCCACATCAGCAGCAGCGGGATGAACGAGGGCGCCGGCAGATAGCGCCAGGCGGATACCAAGGGATTGAAGAAGGCCTCGACCGACTTGAAGGTCCCCATCATGACGCCGAGTGGAATCGCCACCAGGCAGGCCAAGGCGAAGCTGGCCACGATCCTGTAGACGCTGATCAAGACGTCCCAAAGGAAGGCCTTCTCGGCGAAGAGGGTGTAGAGCGCGCCGATGACCTTGACCGGTCCAGGCAGCAGGATCTCTGTCGACCAGCCGCTTAAGACCGCAACTTCCCAGAAGCCGAAGAAGACGACCCAGACGGCGGTGCCGAGCAGAATGGTCCAAGAGAGCGGAATGCCCTTCTTGAACTCCAGAATGCGCCGTCTTGGCTTCCGCATCATTCCCGCCTGAGGGCGGGGCACTCTCGCACCCAACCGCCCTCCCCCGGAGGCCGCCTCAAGGTTGGCCATCAGTATAGCCTGAGATACTCCTGCACTTCCCAGTCGGTGACGGACTGGTGATAGCGCTCCCACTCGTCGACCTTGTACTGCAGGAAGGAGCGGTGCATCTGCTCGCCCAGCACACCCTTCGCGAACTCGTCGTCGCGCAGGATCTCGATCGCCTCCAAGAGGTTGCGCGGCAGGCGCTGTGCGCCGGTCGTGGCCAATTCCTGCTCCGACATGGAGTAGAGGTCTTGGTTCAAGGGCGCGCCGGCCTCGTAGCCCTTCACGATCCCCTCGGTCATGGCGGCCGACGTCATGCCCAAGGCGAGATAGGGGTTCATGCAGAGGTCGGCTGCCCGGTTCTCGATGCAGAAGCGGCTCTGCGGCAGGCGCAGCATGGCCGAGCGGTTGTTGTAGCCATAGGTCATGTGGGTCGGCGCCCAGGTGACCGTGCCGCCTTCGAAACCGCCGACGCGCGGCACCAGGCCGTTGTAGGAATTGACGGTCGAGCAGGCGATGGCGGTGAGCGCGCCGCCGTGACGCAAGAGCCCTCCGACGGCGTTGAAGGTCTTGTCCGCCCAGCCGCCCTCCTCGTTCTCGAAGATGTTGACGCCGGGCTTGTCGACCGCCTGCATCGAGGTGTTCATGTGTGCGCCCGAGCGCCAGTCGCCGGTCGTCGGCTTCGGCATGAAGGTCGCGAACATACCGTGCTTCTTGGCGATCTCCTTCACCAACACGCGCAGCAGCACCAGGCGGTCGGCCATGCCCAGGACGTCGGTGTAGTGGAAGTCCAGCTCGAACTGCGAATAGGCGCCTTCCGCCACCACGTCGTGCAGGTCCCAGCCCAACTCGCCGTCGAGGATGTCGATGAGTTCGCCCAGGAAGCCCATCGAGTCGATTGAGAATTCAGCATCGTAGCCGAAGGCCTGGCGGCGAGGCCGCAGGCCCTGTCCGGGCGCCGGGTCGTTGTCCATCGCCTTCACCGGCTGGCCGTCCTGCCAGCGCATGACGATGAATTCCGGCTCGACGCCGGCCATCACCTGGTAGCCCTTGAGCGCGCAGTCGCGCACGATCCGCTTCAGTGCCGAGCGCGGGCAGAGGTTATAGGGCTTATCCTCCCACCAGAGGTCGGCAAAGACCCAAGCGCAGGTCTTGTCCCAAGGACAGATCAAGAGGCTGTCCAGATCGGGAATCATGATCTGGTCGGAGTCCGCGGGCCCCAGCTCCGGCACGAATGAGATGGAGTGGACCGCAAACTGCGGCCCCTTGCCGACGCATAGCCGCTCCCAATCGCTGATCGGCACCGGCTTGGTCTTTGGCAAGCCGAATAGATCAATCCAGTTGCAAAGAATGTATTTGACGCCAGCTTCGCGCAGCTTTGCGCCCTTCTCCTCGATCTCTTCCTTCGTCGCGATGGCCTCGGACATGCCGCTCGGCAGAGCTACCGTCATCACCTCTATCCTTCACGCTCGTGGTGGGGACTGCCTCGTCACCGGATTTCGTTTTCCACATCCAATGAGCCAGAGTATTGCGTTTTCCGCAGATCAATGCAAGCATGTTTTCGAAATCAGCGACAGATCGACAGCATCATTCCGGTTCAATATCCTTGGCCCCTTCAGGCAACTGCAGCGGAGATCAAAGCGAGCTGATGAGCAGCAAGGCAGAGCGGGCCCGGAGCGCGGCGAACAGTCAGCGCAGCAGCCCGCAAGAGAGCGGCGAAAGGCGCAAGGTCACGGCCCTGGCCTCGCCCACCGACCAGCTGAACACGGAGATCATTCGCCTTCTGCAGGAGGATGGCCGCCTGCCCTACGACGTGATCGCGGCCAAGCTGGGAGTTTCCGCCGGCACGGTCCGCAATCGCGTCAACTGGATGCGCGAGGCCGGTATGCTGAGCATTCTTGCCGTCGTCGACCCCATCGCCGCCGACTATGCGGCCGATGCCATGCTGGGATTGAAAGTGGCACCCGGCACCACGCCCAAGGCCGTCGCCGACCGCCTGCAAAGCTTTCCCGAGGTGGTCTACATCATCTGGGTCAGCGGCCGCTTCGACCTCTTGGTCGAAATCGTCTGCGATGCCGACCGCGCGATGGCAGAGTTTCTGAACGAGCAGATCTACGAGCATCAGGACATCGCGCATGCCGAGGTCATGACCTGCATCGACATGTTCAAGAACCAGTTCCTGCTGAAGCGCCACGTGATCTAGCCGATCGTCCAGAGCGGGACGATCCGCCTGGCCGATTGACAGGCCGCAGCGCCAGGGCTTTGATCCCGGCACCAAGAAACGAGCGCTCTGCCTGACCCGTCAGCAAGGGCGCCAAAGGATCGGATCAGGAACAGGGAGCTTCAGATGATGCACAAGTCCATGAAGCGCGGCCTTAGCAGACGGTCTTTGTTGGCCGGCACAGGAGCGGTCGCCGCCGGCCTTACCATCGCGCCCAAGCTCGGCTGGACGGCCGAAGAGGCGCATGTCAACTTCTACAACTGGGACACCTATATCGGCGAGACCACGCTGGAGGACTTCGAGGAGACCAGCGGCATTTCGGTCACCATGGACCTCTTCGCCGACAACGACGAGCTCTTCGCCAAGCTGAAGGAAGGCAACCCCGGCTACGACGTGATCGTGCCGACCAACGACTATGCCGAGCGCATGATCATCGCCGAGATGCTGCAGCCCTTGGACCACAGCCTGATCCCCAACCTGAAGGCCAACATCAATCCGGCCTTCCAGGACGCCGGCTTCGATCCCGGCCGCAAGTTCACCGTCCCCTACATGTGGGGCACCATGGGCATCGGCTATCGCAAGTCCAAGGTCGACGGCGTGCCCGACAGCTGGAAGTGGGTGCTGGACGACAGCACCTATTCGGGCCGCGTCGCACTGCTGGCAGAGGCGGTGGCGGTCTTTGGCGTCACGGCCAAGTACCTGGGGATGACCTACAACATCACCGACAAGGCCGACATCGACAAGGTCGAAGCCCAGCTGATCAAGAACAAGCCCAACGTCCGGGTCTTCGCCGAGGACAACGGCCAGGACCTGCTGCTCTCCGGCACCGTCGACCTGGCGATGGAGTGGAACGGCGACATCCTGCAGATCATGGCCGAGGACGACGACATCGCCTATGTCGTGCCCAAGGAGGGCTCGCTGGTCTGGCAGGACACTTTGGCCATTCCGACCGGCGCCCCGCACCCGACCAACGCGCACAAGCTGATCAACTTCATCCTGGACGCCGAAGCCGGCGCCAAGATCGCCGACTTCATCCAGTACGCCACGCCGAACGAGGCGGCTCGGGCGAAGCTGGACGACTCCTACAAGAAGAATCCGGCCATCTTCCCGCCGCAGGAGGTGCTGGACCGCTGCGAGCCGGGCCTCTATCGCGGCGAAGAGGTGATCCGCCTGATCAACGATGCCTGGACGCGGGTGCTGGCGGCCTGAGCCATAGCCCTCGCACCTAGGATAAGAAGACGGCAGCCATGGAGTCCTGGCGGCGCAATCCGCGGACCTTCCTAGCGCTGGGAGCCCCGCCGAGCTTCTGGCTGCTGCTCTTCTTTCTGATTCCGATCGGCATCGTCTGGGCCTTTTCCTTCGGCGACAAGGTCGGCATCGTCGAGATCGACATCTCGGGCACCTTGGCCAACTACGAGCGCGCCTTCGAGGCGGTCTATCTGCAGATCATGGTCAAGTCCTTGATCATGGCGGGGCTGACCACCTTGATCTGCATCCTCGTCGGCTTCCCCGTCGCCTTCCTGATCACCTTTGCGCCCAATCGATGGAAGCCCTGGCTGCTGCTGGTGATCATCCTGCCGTTCTGGACCAACCTCCTGATCCGCACCTACGCCATGATAGCGGTGCTCAGGACCAACAACGGCTTCCTCAACATGGGCCTGGAAGCGGTTTGGGATGCGGCCGATGCGGTCACCGGCCTAGTCGGTCTGCCGCTAGGCGCCTTCCAGCCGCTCGACATTCTCTATTCCGACGGTGCGGTCTTGATGGGCATGGTCTATGTCTTCCTGCCCTTCGCCGTTCTGCCGCTCTATTCCGCACTGGAGCGCCTGGACTTGAGCTTGCTGGAGGTCAGCCTCGACCTCGGCGCGAGCCACCTGAGAACCTTCTTCTCGGTGGTGGTGCCCTTGGCTGCACCAGGCATCGCGTCGGCGGTCATCATCACCTTCATCCCGGCCCTGGGTAGTTTCCTGCAGCCGGACCTCTTGGGCGGCACCGACAGCCAGCTGATCGCCAACGTCATCGAGCGGCAGTTTCGCAGCGCCAACGACTGGCCCTTCGGCGCAGCACTCTCCTTCCTCTTGATGTACGTGACCTTCATCGCCATTGCGGCGCGGGCCTTCCTCACCAGGCCGCGCGACCGGCGGGGAGTGCCGCCGGCATGAGCACACAAGCCGCCCCTCTGGAATACAGCCGGCGCTGGCCGCTGAGGCTGATCTTCCTGGTGACCACGGTCTTCCTCTATGCGCCGATCCTGATCCTGATCGCCTTCTCCTTCTCGGAGAGCCGGCGGCTGGTGAAGATCACCGGCTTTACCTTCAAGTGGTACGAGCGCGCCGCCGGCAACGATCAGCTGGCGCTGGCCTTTGCCAACTCGCTCACCATCGCGCTGATCAACACGGTCTTTGCCACCGTCCTTGGCGCCTTGGCCGCGGTGCTGCTGTGGCGCTTCCGCTTCCCCGGCAAGGCCGCCTACGAAGGCGCGATCGCGCTGCCCATCGTGGTGCCGGAAATCTGCATGGGCGTGGCGCTCTATGCCTTTTTCGCCCGCATCGGCTGGCCCTCGGATTGGTTTTGGCCCTTCAATCTTTCGGCCATCGCCGCCGCGCACATCGCCTTCTCCTTCCCCTTCGTCACCATGATCGTCCGCGCGCGGCTTGCCAACTTCAACCGCGAGCTGGAGGAGAGCGCGAAGGATCTAGGCGCCAGCGAGTGGCAAGTGCTGCGCGACATCATCGTGCCCTTCATGAAGCCGGGCCTCATCGCCGGGGCGCTGCTGGCCTTCACCCTGTCGCTGGACGACTTCGTCATCACCTTCTTCACCTCGGGGCCCAACACCATCACCTTCCCGATCAAGATCTACTCCATGGTGCGCTTTTCGGTGACGCCGGAGGTCAACGCGGCCTCGACCGTGCTGATCGTCATCACGCTCTTCCTCACCGCCTTCGCGCTCTGGGTCCAAAACCGCGATAAGCCCGGAGGCAGCGGATGAGCGAAGACGCAATCGTACGCATCGAAGGGGTCACCAAGCGCTTTGCCGGCGGCGTCACCGCCGTCGATTCGGTCGATCTCGAGATCCAACGCGGCGAGTTCTTTGCCCTCCTCGGCCCCTCGGGCTGTGGCAAGACGACCTTGCTCAGGATGATCGCCGGTTTCGAGATCCCCAGCGAAGGGCGGGTGCTGATCGACGGCGAGGACATGTCGACGACGCCGCCCAACCGGCGGCCGATCAACATGGTGTTCCAGTCCTACGCCGTCTTCCCGCACATGACGGTGGCCAAGAACGTGGCCTACGGACTTAAGGTCGAGGGCGTGGCACCGGCCGAGATCGGCCCGCGGGTGGAGGAGGCTCTGGCGTTGGTGAAGCTGGACGGCTACGGCGCCCGCCTGCCCGGCCAGCTGTCCGGCGGGCAGCGCCAGCGCGTGGCGCTCGCCAGAGCCTTGGTAAAGCAGCCGAAGGTGCTGCTGCTGGACGAGCCGCTTTCGGCGCTGGACGCCAAGCTGCGCGAGGCGATGCAGCTGGAGCTGGTCCGCTTGCAGCATGCCGTCGGTATTACCTTCGTGATCGTGACCCACGACCAGGAAGAAGCGCTCTCCATGGCCGACCGCATTGCAGTCATGGATGAGGGCGTGATCCGCCAGCTGGCCCCGCCGGAAGTGCTCTACGAGTACCCAAACAGCCGCTTCGTGGCCGACTTCATCGGCAAGATGAACCTCTTCGAAGGCAAGGTGATCACCCGCGAGGGCGCGCGGCTCTTGCTCGACGTCGCCGGTGTCGGGCGCGTCTCGGTGCCTTGCGAGGACGACCACAACGGAGCGGTGGGCGTCGCCATTCGCCCCGAGAAGCTGCATCTGGGACGCGACAAGCCCGACGGCCACACCATCGCGCTTTGCGGCGTTGTGACCAACCTGGCCTACTTCGGCGAAAGCTCGCAGGTCTTCTTGACCACCGAAGAAGGCCGCAGCTTGATGATCTCGCAGGCCAACGCCAGTCGAACGACCCGTAGCGGTCCAAGAAAGGGCGAGACTCTTTGGTGCTGGTGGGAGCCGGCCGATACCTTGGTATTGCGCGCCTGAGACCCCTCCGTCAGGGTGCTGCGGATATGACGCGAATGACATGTCCGCAGTGCAGCTGCTGCGCAATCACATTCTGTCGCATTGAATTGAAACGGCAAGACAATCGCCGGCCGACGCGCTAGATGTCCAAGGCGATTCGCCCTGCCATCGGACGTTCCATGAACCTTTGTAGACAGCGCGCTCTGACCCGGGCCGGCAGGGCGCAAGACCTTGCCCCCGAAGGCGAGCGATCTACCTTGGATGAAGGCTCCTTCTCGAACGGGTACAAAGCCGCCATGCGTCGCCTGGGTATTGCGATAGCCGTTCGCAAAGCTATCCACAGACGTGTCTTGATCGCACCAGGCGCTTGGCCAAAGTCACCTGGAAGCAGGAAGCGACTGGCCAGCCGACGGCTTTCCGCGCTATGCGGTCTGGGAGGATTAGCCGGATATGTACGGAACACAGGCGTCAGCTGAAGTGATGCTTGAAGATGGAGATCGGTGGCCGCAGGCCACTGGAACAGCTTTGGAATGCGGACCGGCAGCACGATGAAGAAGCTTCTTATCTATCCTGCATTCTCCGAGCCCGCGCAGTGCGCCGACGTATTTTCGAGAATCCTTTGGTACTTTGCCCCCTATGACCGCTATTTGCAGTCAGTAACCGCCTTCGGTCCCTTCTCGGAAGTGCCGCTGGAGATCCCCTCTTACATCGACGAGGCTGCGGTGACCTCCGAGGCTAGCCGGAAGGTCGTCCAGAAAGTCAGGTTCGAGGAACCACCGAAGAGCGCCGAGGACTGGCACAGCGCCTTGCAAGAGGCAGACCGGATCCTCGTCTGGCAGCAACCTGAGAGCATGGAGGGCGATCCCTTCGGCAGCGCCAAGGCGATGCGGGAAGCTTTTGGCCACGACAAGGTCCGCATCGCCGACGAGGAGCGGATGAACACCGCCCCTTCACAGATGCTGCTGGCGGCCCTGTCGCTGATGTCTGACGAAGCGGAGCGTCTGGCCGATTCGCGCAGAAAGCTGGACGACTTCAAGAAGCGCATCGAACTCCCCGTCGGCTATGTGTTCGGAACCGGCCCCTCCTTGGAAGAGGCCTGGCGCTACGACTACAGCGACGGGCACTGCATCGTGTGCAATTCCATCGTCAGGAATGCGCCGCTGCTGGACAAGCTGAACCCCATCGCGTTGATGGCGAGCGACCCCATCTTTCATGCCGGCCCCTCGACCTATGCCCAGGCTTTTCGCCAATCTCTGGTCGCGTGCATGGCCGAGCGCGACTTCCATCTCTTCGTGCCCTGGCGCGACTATGCCGTCTACCTGAACTACATGCCGGAAGAGTTTCATGAGCGGACCATCGGCGTTCCGCTCTTCACCGGCGACGACTACAACCTGAACCTGGAAGAACGCTTCGAGGTCCTGGGCTGCCCAACGTGTTGACCTTGCTGCTGCTGCCGGTGGCTTCGACCTTCTTCGAGTACATCGGTGTGTCCGGCTGCGACGGGCGGCCCATATCGCAGGACTCCTATTTCTGGGGCCATCACAAGGCCTCTCAGTTCGGCGATCAGATGGACGCCATTCAGCGCGCCCATCCGGGCTTCTTCAGCATCTCCTACAACGACTATTACCTGAACCACTGCGCCGAACTGGAGCGCGTATTCCGGTCCATGGAACGCCTTGGAAGGAAGGTGAACGCGGTCACCGGCTCCTACATTCCGGCTTTGCGAAAGCGCGGTGCGGCCGAACCGATGCAACCGCCCAAAGGCGATACGGGCGAGCAGCCGATCGTCCTGTCGATCGCCCCTGGGCTGAAGTATCAAGAGAGCAAGGACTGGCGTCTGGAGCGCCTTCTAGGCGAGGTCGTGGAAGCCAAAGGACATCGCTTCGCCGTGGCCGCCAATGTGATGTGGTCGGACGAGGCCGCAAAAGGCGAGACACCTTCACAGGCAAAACAGGCCGTATCCGCCCGCTTCTCGATGAGCACGGACGAGCTGCTCACACGACTGCGCGGGAAGACCGGTTCAAGAAGTGCGGTCTTTCGCAAAGCGCGCTGGGAGATGCGGCACGCGGCCGAAGGCGCACTGCTCTCGACCGAGGGGCGCGTCCATGCCCTCATGCGCCAAGGCAGCCTAGAGCACGCCGCCATGCTCTACGAAATAGCGCGAGAAAACCCGCGCTTGAGCGCTGAGGTCACGCTCGCTTGGCTCAGCACGACGGACATCTGGAAACCGAACTTCCTGAGGCGCTGGATGTGGCTCTTGAAGGCAGCCGATCAGGATCCACGCCTGCGCCTCACCTGCCAAACGGAACAGCTTAGCCGACAGATCGAGGCGCGCTCCGGGATTTTCCTCGACCTCGCCGCCGATCCCTCGGAACTGCTGGATGACCAGGCTGCGGCAGCACTGATCGAGCTTTCTCCGCCCGAGCGCTCGCTAGAGCGGGAGCGGGTCTTCTTTCCCGGTTTGGAAAACGGCGCGGCATCCGAGGACTCGTCGGAAGAGATCGCGCGCCTTCTCTTCGCCCGTATGGGCAAGGAGCGCGTTGAGAACTGGTTCCGCAACCTGCCGTCAGCGCGAAGCCAATCGGACGACTTCGCCAGCGAAGCCAAGCAGATCGAAAGCGATCTGCCTGCGCAGGACTACATGGACTGGCTGCGCACCTGCAGTGCCGTCGTGCTGCCGCACGCGGTGCCCGACTATGCCGACCGCACCACCGGCCTTGCTGTCGATTCCCTCTACGCAGGTGTTCCCTTCGTGGCCCAGCGGGGCACCTCGCCTGCGGTCATGGCCGAGCGCTACGGTTGCGGCAGCGTCGTCGACGAGGGCAGGCCCGAGGACTTCGTGGAGGCCGTGGAGAAGCTGCTTTCGCGCTCCAATGAAGTGACCAGGGACTTGGGCACGGCCGCTCAATCCTATCTTGCCAGCAACTCATGGGGCGGAAAGGCCAAGTCGATCCTAGCCAGCATCCCCACCCAGGAAAGCGGGCCACTCGTTCCTGCCCCTGACGAGGTTGAGCGTATCGCGGTGCCCCTCATCGGGCCGGTCCCCCGCGATCAGGCCGGCATCATCAACGAGGCCGGCGCCGTCCAGTCGCTTTTGGTGTCTCTCGAGCACCCGATCGAGTATGCGGATCTCTTGGACCGCTCAGACGATGCGCTGGCATTGTTGCTAACGACGGCTGAAGAGGGCTTGGTTCTGGCAAAGAGCGACGCCGGCGTTACCCGCCTGAAACAAGAGGCCATGGTGAAAGAGGCGACGAGCCTCATGAGCCTCAGGATCGAAGCGGCCGAAGACCAAAGCGCGGGCGGTATCGCCAAGCAAACACTGGCCTTTAGGCAAGAGGTCGGCGATCCCAACGATTCCTTGCTGATCACGGCCTGCCCGTCGATTGCCGGCGCCGCCGTTAACTTGATGATTACGTTAAGCCCCAAGGCTGCAATCATCGCGTTCGACGATAGCGTGAGCAAGAACCACGCGGCCCTGGCCAAGCAATTGGACGCCATGGGCTACCTTGTCCTGGTATCGGAGTACCATCCGAGGCTGCGGGCAAAGGACCCTCTGGCCTTCTGGCGCATCGCCGCCTATCCCTTCGTCTCCGACCTGCCCTGGGCCAATGGTCGGCTCTTGGCTCTGCCGGCGACCGCCTCGCTGGGCTACTTCAAGCATTTGCTGGCAACGACGGGCAAGCAGCTGGCCTTCGAGGACGAGGACGACCCGGCCATGCTGGCCATGGAAATCTGGTCCGAGGCCAAGCCGCCGGATCCCACGCTGATCCTGGCATCGGCTGCGGCCCCCAACGATGTGTGGCGGCGTGAAGCCTTCACCGACAAGGGGACCACGCCCGACGGCCTGGTCCGCCTGGAGGAAACCGACCGGGTGCGGGTGCACCGCACCTACGTCTGCGGTGAGGTGCCGGAGGGATCGCCTTTGACCTTCTCCGTCGACTGCGCCCAAGATGGCCGACGCTTCGTGACCCTCTGGCTCTCCGATGCCAAGAACAAGCCCCGGGCCGAAGCGATTTTCGATCTGGATATGGGTCAGGTGGTCTCCACCAGCAGCCAATTGGGCGGGCGTTCGGCCAAGGTGGAGGCGCATTGCGTGCGCAACGGCCAAGGCTCCGATGGACGGTCAATCTATCGCCTGTGGATGAGTGTCTCCAGCTATCCCCACGCGGAGACGGTCAACGGCCAGCTGCTGACACGAGCGGGCATTCGCGGCGGCCGACAGCATCAAGGTATCCCCGGCAGAGGCCTCTTGGCGCGCGACATGCTGCTCGAGCTTTCACCGCACCCCAGCAAGGGCGGCCTTTGGCGCTGATGGCATCCCGGCGGCGCACCCCGGGTTTGAAGCTCGCGGCCTGCACCAGGCTTGCAGCAAGCCTGAAAGGACGGCCCTGACCCTCGGTACCGAAGCGCGCTAGACTGCCGACGTGGGGCGGGATCCAAACGAGAGGTCGGCGGATGGGCCAGGCGAACGAGCGGTCGGCAAGAGAGGCCAGCAAGCGGTTGCTCTGGCGCGTAGCCGGGGCGGTCTCTTTGCTGCTCGCGTTGATCGGCATTCCTCTGCCCTTGCTGCCGACGACACCTTTCCTGATCCTCTCGGCCTACTGCTTCAGCCGCGGCTCCGAGCGGCTGCACGACTGGCTGGTGACCCACCCCAGATTCGGCCCGCCGATACGTCTGTGGGCCGAGCACCGAGCCATCTCGCGCAAAGGCAAGGTCCTGGCGATGATCGCCCTGCTGGCCGCCTTCGTCTCGGCCTGGGCCTTTGGCGTCGCGGTCGAGGTGTTGATCATTCAGGCGATCACCCTGGTCGCTGTCGCCTGCTTCATCCTGGGCAGGCCGTCGCCGCCCAAGGAAGAGGCGACAAGCCGCGATCCGGCCCAGTGAGGTAGCGCCCTTGGACGACATGGCCATTGCGAGAGCGCTGCACCTGCTGGGCGTTGTTCTCTGGATTGGCGGCGTCGGCTTCGTCACCACCGTGCTCTTGCCCTCGGTCCGGCGGATGAAGAGCGCAGAGGAGCGCGTGGCCTTCTTCGAGGCCGTGGAAGGCCGCTTTGCCTGGCAGGCCCGCGGCACCACCCTGCTGGTCGGCGCCAGCGGCTTCTACATGACCTGGGCCTGGGACCTCTGGGATCGCTTCCACGATCCGTCCTATTGGTGGATGACCGCCATGGTCCTGGTCTGGCTGATCTTCACAGGAATGCTGTTCGTGGCCGAACCGCTGTTTCTCCACCGCTGGTTCCAGGAGCGGGCAAGAATGAGGCCGGCATCGACATTGCGCATCATCGAGGCGATGCACTGGGTGTTGCTGATCCTGTCGCTGGTGACGGTCGCGGGCGCCGCCGCCGGCAGCCACGGCGCCCTCTTCTGAAAGCTAGGTCAGTCCAACCTCGACCAGCTTGACGTCCAAGGCCGCCTGCCATTGGGCCCGCAATGCTTCGTTGGCGGTGCGGCGCAGGCCGAAGCGCTGCATCGGCTCCAGGCGAGGGGAGTCATCGCCGCCGAAGCTGGCGGCCACGCGCGGTTGCCAATAGGCCAGGGAGTCCTTGAGGGCCGCAGTCGCCTCGCCTTCCCTCACCAGTTCCTTCAGGCTTTCGGCACCATCGTCCCTATGTGCCGCCTCCGCCGGGCCGATCTCGGCGAAGGCCTCGGCCAGCGGCTGGTAGGAGCAGCGCGAGAGCTCCTCGAGCTGGATCACCGAGGCCTGGCCCATGAGCAGGTTCATCACCAAGGCATCGCCCCACCCCGAAATCGGATAGTGGAAGACATTGAGGCGCATATCGCCGGCCTGCCGGGTCTTTCCCAGATCCTCGTCGCGTGCCACCCGGGCGTCCCAGGGGTGCAGTCCGACATAGAGTGCCGGATCGGTGCCGAAGGGTTCCATCAGCGCCAGGACGCGCTCGGCATGGCCCAGCTTCTCCAAGACCAGTCGGGCCATCAGCGAGCGCCCGGCCAGACTCGGTGACTGGTTGATCACCTCGGCAAAACCGGCGGCACCGGCCAGCTCGGAATCGACGAAGCCGGCCATCAGGCGCATCAGTTCGCGCCGGTAGCGCGGCGGCACGTTGTCCGGCGAGGTCAGCCGGCCCTCGTGCGCCAGATAGTCCAGGAACTCAGCGTCCTGCATTCCTCTTGCCCTTCTTCTCTAGCACGGATGGCCGCTACTGATCGTAGTCCACCACTATCCGATCGGTCGCGGGATAGCTCTGGCAGGTGAGGATGTAGCCACGGCGCACCTCGTAGTCCTCCAGCGCGAAGTTGGCGTCCATGTCGACCTCGCCCTCGACCAGCATGGCCCGACAGGTGGAGCAGACCCCGCCCTTGCAGGCATAGGGCACGTCCAACCCTTCGGCCATCGCGGCATCGAGGACGGAGATCTCGCCCTTCGGCATGTCGAAGCTGCGGGTAAGCCCGTCGAGCTGCACCTCGGCACGGCAACGCTCCGCTTCCGCGGCGGGCCGCTCAGCCTCTTGCTGGCGCGCCGGGCGGCGCTGCTGGGCGCTGGCGAAGAGTTCGAACTTGATCTGGGTCTCCTCCAGTCCGGCCTCGCGCAGGGCTTCCGACACCGCGGTCATCATCGACTGGGGGCCACAGATGAAGGCCAGGTCCACGTCCTTGGGGTCGATCCAGTAGCGGAAGAGCTGGCGGCACTTCTCGCCGTCGATGCGGCCGTTGAAGAGGTCGATCTCTTGCGATTCCCGGCTCAGCACATGCAGCAAGGTGAAACGCCCCAGATTGAGGTTCTTCAGATCCTCCAATTCCTCGCGGAACATGATGCTGCTGGACGAGCGGTTGCCGTAGACCAGGGTGACGCGGCTCTGCGTCTCCTCTGCCAAGGTGGTCTTGATCAGGCCCAACACCGGGGTGATGCCGCTGCCGGCGGCGAAAAAGAGATGGTGGCGCGCTTGGCCCGGATCCAAGGGAGCATGAAAGCTGCCCATCGGCGCCATGGCCTCCAGGGTCTCGCCCGGCGCCAGCGCGTCGTTGGCCCAGGTGGAGAAGAGCCCGCCCGGCACCTTCTTGATCCCGACCCTGAGGCAGCCGTCCTGCCGGCCTGTGCAGATCGAGTAGGAGCGCCGCAGCTCTTCGCCCTCCACGGTCTTGCGGAAGGTCAGGTACTGACCGGGGACAAAGTCGAAGGCGGTGTCGTCCTCGCCCTGGGGTGCAAGCGACAGCACCACGGAATCGCGGGTCTCTCGGCGCACGTCAGTCACCGTCAAGGGATAGAAGCGAACCATCTGGGTTCCTCAGCGCGAAAAGCGTTAGAAGGGCTTGAAGTAGTCGAAGGGTTCCAGGCAGTCGCGGCAGCGATAGCTGGCCTTGCAGGGCGTCGAGCCGAACTGGCTGATCCGTTCGGTCGCCGAAGAGCCGCAGCGCGGGCAGTCGACCGCATGCGCCTCGCCGGCCAAGTGACCGGCGCAGAGGCTCCCCTCCTCAGGTGGCGCGATGCCATAGGCTTTCAGCTTCTCGCGCCCGGCCCGGCTGATCCAGCGCGTGGTCCAGGCCGGCGATAGCTGGCGCTTGAGTGCCAGCTTCTCGATACCGTGGGCGCGCAACGCCCGCTCGATCTCGAGATTGATCACGGCCGTCGCCGGGCAACCCGAATAGGTGGGGGTGACCGTGACTTCCAGCGTATCCTCGCGCCATGCCACATCGCGGATGATGCCGAGGTCGACCAGGGAGATGACGGGGATTTCCGGATCCGGCACCTCTGCCAGCCAGGCCCACACGGTGCCGGGATCGGGTCGTGTCGTAACGGCGGTCATCGGATTGCCCTCTACCACGCCGCCCCCGGATAGGCGCGCTGCAGGAACTGCATCTCGGCCAGGATAAAGCCCAGCTGCTCGCTGTGCCGGCCGGCCTTGCCGCCTTCGCGCATCCAGCCGGCCTCCGGCCGGGTCAAGGTCGCCTCCTCCAGGATCAGGTCGATGCGCTCGTCCCACAGCGGCGCGACCTTCTCCAAGTCGGCGCCAAGCCCTTCGGCGGCGAGATCTCTGTCCTGCTGATCCGGGCTCAGCATCTCGCCAGTAAAGACCCAAAGCTCGTCCACGGCCGCCTGCATGCGCCGTCGACTCTCTTCACTGCCGTCGCCCAAGCGGATCGAGAGGTCGCGGCTGCGCACCAGGTGATAGGTGACCTCCTTGGAGGCCTTCTCGGCGATCTCCGCGACGCGCGAATCCTTGGAGCCCTGCAACTCCTCCAGAACCAAGTCGTGCCAAAGGTCGAAGAAGAGTTGGCGGACCAAGGTCTGGGCAAAGTCGCCGTTCGGCTGCTCGACCAGCAGGAGATTGCGGAAGGCGCCGGCATCGCGCAGGTAGGCTAGTTGATCGGCCTTGCGCCCCTTGCCTTCCAGATCGCCGGCCAGATCCAGCCACATCCTGGTTTGCCCGATGAGGTCGAGAGCGACATTGGCAAGCGCGATGTCCTCCTCAAGGACCGGCGCATGCCCGCACCATTCGGAAACGCGGTGCCCCAGGATCAGGCAGTTGTCGCCCAGCCTTAGGCAGTGGTCGAATAGCGCCCGCTCCATCACATCGCCCCTACGTCTTCGGGATGTCATAGAAGGTGGGGTGGCGATAGACCTTGCTGTTCGAAGGCTCGAACAGCGGCCCCTTGTCCGAGGGTACGCTGGCGGTGATGTCGGCCGCCTTGACCACCCAAATCGACACCCCTTCGTTACGCCGGGTGTAGACGTCGCGGGCGTGGTTGATCGCCATTTCGGCGTCCGGCGCGTGCAGGCTGCCGACGTGGCGATGCGACAGGCCGTGCTGGCCGCGGATGAAGACCTCCCAGAGAGGCCATTCGCTGGACATATTAGCGTTCCTCTTGCTTCGGGCCAGAGCCTGCCTTTGAGAAGGCAGGCACCAGCCTTTCCGAGTTAAGTGGCCGATTCACGCATGAAAAGCCTGCTTCGCCGCGAATCAGCCTTTCGTGTGATCGGGCACTAGGCCGCTTTCTGACGGGTGCGCTCGGCGCGCTTCTTCGCATGGGCCATCAAGCCGTCGCGAAACCAGGCCCCGTCTTCATAGGCCTTGACACGGGCACGCAGGCGCTCGCGGTTGCAAGGTCCGCCACCCTTGAGCACCCGGTAGAACTCGTCCCAATCGATCTCACCGTAATCGTAGTGGCCGCGCTCTTCGTTCCACTTGATCGCCGGATCGGGAACTTCGAGGCCCAGAAACTCCGCCTGCGGTACCGTCTGATCGACGAACTTCTGCCTCAGCTCGTCGTTGCTGTTCAGCTTGATCTTCCAGGCCATGGATTGGGCGCTGTGCACCGAATCGGCATCCGGCGGCCCGAACATCATGAGGCAGGGCCACCACCAGCGATTAAGCGCATCCTGCGCCATCTCCCGCTGTTCCGGCGTGCCTTTGGCCAGCTTCATCATGATGTCGTAGCCCTGGCGCTGGTGGAATGACTCCTCCTTGCAGATGCGGATCATGGCCCGCGAGTAGGGTCCGTAGGAGCAACGCTGCAGCGGCACTTGATTCATGATCGCCGCGCCGTCGACCAGCCAGCCGATCGCGCCGATGTCGGCCCAGGTCAGCGTCGGATAGTTGAAGATGGAGGAGTACTTGGCCTTGCCGCTGTGCAATTGCTCCAACAGCTGATCGCGGGAGATGCCGAGCGTTTCGGCCGCGCAGTAGAGATAGAGGCCATGGCCCGCCTCGTCCTGTACCTTGGCCAGGAGGATGGCCTTGCGCTCCAAGGTCGGGGCGCGGGTGATCCAGTTGCCTTCCGGCAGCTGACCGACGATCTCCGAGTGCGCGTGCTGAGAGATCTGCCGAATCAAGGTCTTGCGGTAGCCTTCCGGCATCCAATCCTTGGGCTCGATCTTCTCGTCGGCCTCGACGCGCTCCTGGAACCGGCGCTCTTCCGGCTCCATTTCTTCAAGTGATTTCAGCGCTTTGCCATCGGTTTTCACCATCTGGGCATACATGCATTCCTCCCGCCGCTGCGGTTTGCGCAGATTGCCAATCTCCTCTAACCACCAATATGTCACGAACTTTGAACTTTTTCAATGATTCTTGTGATGCTTTTATCAAGCTGACGATACGGCTGAAGCGGCGTCGCGAGGAGAGCGGGGTTCACACACTAGGCCTTGCCAAAGCGAGAGCGCGCGAGAAGTCTAGGGCCGTGGGCTTGACTGTCGGCGAGACTTTGCCCTCACGCCTGCGCGAACTGGCTCTGTAGACCGGTAGAGAGGGACACCATGAAGCGGATCTTCAGCGCACTTGCGGTACTCTACTGTGCGTCACTCCTGGCCTGGCCCGCCGTCGCTGAGGGCAATCTTGCCAAGCGTGCCGAGCGGCTGGACACCCTGGCCCTCGATGCGGCCAATGGCTTCTCCATCAAGGAGTACGCCCTGGAGACGGGCGTCTACTATCGCTGGCGCATCGAGAGCGACGGCCGGGAGGAGTACAAGCTCTTGGCACCGGAGCTCTTCCGCAATTCATGGGTCAATCAGGTCTCGATCGAGGACAAGGAAGTGAAGCCGATGGGGCTCTATGCCGTGGAATTCGATGACGAGGGCAGGATCGACATCTGGTTCCTGCCGGTGCGCCCGGGTGAGTACAGGTACTACATAGAAGGCCTTGAAACTCAGGGCTTTTCCGGCGTCATCACCGTTCGCTGACCGGTCGGGCTGTGGCGAGAAGAGAGAGCGTAGAGATGCTTTATCGAACGCTTCTGATTTGTCTCTTGCTCTGTCTGCCCATGACGGCAGCGGCGCGCTCGCCATTCGAGGCCAAGCAGGTGTGCGATGCCATCGCGCAACGCCATGCGGTGGCGACGAAACCGATGCAGACCAGGACCTTGAACTTTCTGCTGTTCGACTCCGCGGGCCGTGGCTGCGACCCGCTGGTTGCGCAGTTTCTAGAGGAAGGGGCCTCGGTAACGGCGCGCGATCGCTTCGGCAACACCGCGCTCTCGCACGCCGCGCGCGGCGGCCACATCTCCACGGCGGAGCTGCTGCTCGCTGCCGACTCCGACATCGGCCACCAAAACCTCGCCGGCAGTTCCGTTCTGCTGCGCGCGGTCACCACCAACCGTCGGCGTATGGTCAAGATGCTGCTTGCCGCCGGTGCCGATCCGAATATCGCCAACAATCGTCAAATCACCCCCCTGGTCACTGCGGCCTATAACGGCGAGAAGCGGATGCTGGATATCTTGCTGGCCGCCGGGGCGGACCCCACGGCCATCGACGCCTCCGGCAAGGGACCCATCGTCTATGCGGCAGGCCGAGGCTTCACCAAGATCGCCGAGGCCTTGCTGGACGCGGGCGTCGATCCCAATGCCATCTATGCCAATGATCTGACGGTCTTGATGTGGGCAGCTGGCCATTCCAACGACGTGCCGGAAGCGGAAGGGCTGGAGACGGTGCAGCTTCTGCTGGACCGCGGTGCCAAGATCGACGCCATCGACAATCGCGGCCGCTCGGCCTTGATGATTGCTGCCGAGCGCGGCCACGCCGCTGCGGTCACGCTGCTGCTCGAGCAGGGCGCCGATCCCGCCCGTCAGGACAAGTCCGGCAAGGACGCGCTCGCGCTCGCTGCGTCTGAAGAGGTCCAGGATCTGCTGCAGGCGGCCCGAGCGCGCTAGAGCCCGGCCAGATGGTGCGCCATCTCGGCGATCTGCTCGTCGCTGAAGGAGCCCATGAGGGAGCCTTTGGCCGGTGAGTTCAACCGGACGTCCTCCTTGAACTCCAGCATGGTGCGTTCCAGGTACTCGCGGTACTGGCCGGCCAAGCGAGGAACCCGGCTGTCGCCGTGATAAGTGCTGTGGCACTGGGAGCACTGACCGGCCGCCAGGCTGCCCTCGCCGCGATCGGCAAGGCCGTCGTCGCTGTCGTCTTCGACTTCCGGCCACTGCTTCTCGGAGAAGTATTGTGACAGCTGTTTCATCTGGTCCTTGTCGAACTCGACCGCCATGCCGTTCATGATCTCGTTGGCGCGGCGGCCGGCCTTGTAGTCCTTGAGCTGGACGTAGATGTAGTAGAACTCCTGCCCCCAGATGATCGGGATCTCGCGATCCTCGGGAATGCCGTGCTCGCCATGGCAGCTAGCGCAGAGCATGACGGTCTCCTCCAAGTCGAAGCCCTCGACCTGGGCGACGGCCGACGTGGTGGCGACACCGCATAGGAATAGGACCAAGGCAACCAGGCGCATCTCTGCTCTCATATCGGGGCTCTCGATGGTTGGATGGCGTAACCTCAGGCAGAGAAAGAGGCCGCGTGTGCGGCCCCCTTCCCTCCTTCGATTGAACCCTGGCTTAGTCGGCCAAGGTGAAGGCGATGATGTTGTTGCCGCGCTTGTAGTTCAGCTGCGCGTTGCCGCCGGCGGCTACCACGATGTACTGCTTGCCGTCCACGGTGTAGGAGGACGGCGGGGCATTGACCCCGGCGCCAGCCTGGAAGCTCCAGAGCACGGCCCCGTTCTCGGCGTCATAGGCCTTGAACTGACCGTTGCCTTCGCCGGTGAAGAGCAGGCCGCCGGAGGTGGCCAGGATGCCGCCGATCATCGGCTGCTCGGTCTTGACCTTCCAGCGGATGTCGCCGCTGTCGTAGTCGACCGCCGTGACGTTGCCCCACTGCTGCTCGCTCGGGATCACCTTGAAGGCGCCGCCCAGCCACAGCTTGCCCTCCGGATAGGGGGTCGACTCGACGTGGTAGGTCATCGGCTGATGCAGGTTGATCGCATAGGTCATGCGCAGATCGGGGTTGATCGCCATCGGCGACCACTCCACGCCGCCATTTGCGCCCGGCAGCATGCGCGAGCCTTCCGGCGTCGGCAGCACCCAGAGGTCCTCATGCGGCACCATCGGCTCGGAGAAGCGGATGAGGCTGCAGTCGTCAGCGTCGTGGACATAGACGATGCCAGTCTTGCCGCCGTGTAGGATGCCCTTGATGTCCTTGCCGTCCTTGCCTTTCACCGTGGTGATGATCGGCGGGGAGACCGCATCCAGGTCCCAGACGTCATGGGCGATGTACTGGAAGTGGCAGATGTACTCGCCGCTGTCCAAGTCCACCGCAACCAGGCTGTCGGTGTAGAGATTGTCACCGGGGCGCAGCGAGCCGTCGAGGTCCGGCGAAGGATTGCCGACCACGAAATAGACGCGCCTGGTCTCTAGATCGACCGCCGGGTTCTGCCACACGCCGCCGCCCAAGGTCTTGTAGGGGTCGCCGTTGGCGGCATAGGCGGCCTTCTCCGCCTCGATATCGCGATGCATGTCGTGACCGGTGGCGTCGTGCGTTGCCCAGACACCCTTGGAATCCTCCGGGATGGTGTTGAAGGTCCACAGCAACTCGCCGGTCTTCCAGTCGAAGGCCTTGACGAAGCCGCGAATGCCGTACTCGCCGCCGTTGGTGCCGATCAGGACCTTGCCGTCAACCACCGACGGCGCCATGGTCTCGGAATAGCCGAGCTCCGGATCGGCGATCTGGGTCTCCCACAGCTTCTTGCCGGTCTTGGCATCCAGCGCCACCATCTTGGCATCCAAGGTTCCCATGAAGAGCCGGTCGCCGAAGACCGCCACGCCACGATTGTTCGGGCCACAGCAATAGGTGGTAATCGGCCCCATGTCGTGCTTGTGGTGCCAGATCTGGGCCCCGGTCCGCGCATCCAGCGCATAGACGTGATTGAAGGCCGTGGTGACGTACATGATGCCGTTGACCACGATGGGCGAGGTTTCCATCGTGTCAACGATCTCTGTCTGGAAGATCCAAGCTGGCCGGAGCTTCTTGACGTTGTCGACGTTGATCTGCCGCGAGGGGTAGTAGCGAGTCTGGTGGTAGTTCGCGTTGGTGTGCAGGAAGTTGTTGCCGTCCCCGGCCGCGCGATTGAGCATGTCCTGCGTGACAAGCGACATGTCGCCGTAGACGGTGGTGGTCGATGTCTCGTCTTGTGCTAGGGCGACGCTGCCGGCCAAAGCGGCCGAGAGCGCTACGCCAAGTGCATAAGGACCAAACGATAATGGTCTCATGATATTCCTCCCAGTCAGTCTTGCCTTGTCACGGCCAAAGACCAGGGTATCTTGAGCAGAGATGATCGGGGAAGCAAGGTTTCTGAGCGAACGTCCATCTCTTTGCTGTCGGATCATTTCGCGCACGAGCAGAAACTGGAGAGAACTGCACAAGTGTTCAATTGCAACCAGGCAGTTGAACGTGCACCAGGGAGGGACAATGATTTCACCTGCGTGGCGAACCACACGCTTGGCGAGAGCAGTTTCTTTAGCTCTGGGCGTGAGCCTGGTGACTCTTTCCCATGCTGACGCCAAGGCGACGGGCCAGGTCTTCGTCAGCAACGAGCGCGGCAACACGATCACGGTGCTCAATCCCGAGCACGAGGTGGTCGAGACGATGGAGACCTGCGCCCGCCCGCGCGGCATGCACTTCAGCGCCGACCGCAGTCAGTTCTATGTCGGTTGCGCCGACGATTCCGTCATCGCTGTCTATGACGTAGCGACCAGGACGCTTGCCAAGCGTATCTTGAACGTCGCGGAGCCGGAGACCTTCGACCTGCATCCCAACGGACAGCATCTCTACGTCTCCAACGAAGAGGACGCTGCCGCCACCGTGTTCGATATCGAGACGGGCGAGCAGATCGGTTTCTTCGAGACCGGCGAAGAGCCTGAGGGCGTGCAGGCAACTACGGACGGCAAGCTGGTCTTCGTCGCCTCGGAAGTGGCCGATCTGGTGCATGTGATCGATGTGGAAGGCCAGGAGGTCGTCGCCGACATCCTGGTCGACACCCGCCCTCGCCGCTTTGCGCTGACGCCGGACGAGCGCGAGCTTTGGGTTTCCGCCGAGTTGGCGGGGGTGGTGAACATCATCGACGTCGGGAAACTGGAGCTAATCGACGACATCGCCTTCCTGCCCACCGGATTTCGCAAAGAGCAGGTGACGCCGGTTGACCTCTTGATCACGCGCGACGGCCAACGGGCCTATGTGGCACTGGGGCGCGCCAATCATGTCGCGGTCGTCGACGTGCCCGCGCGCGAGGTGACCCACTACATTCTTGTCGGCAAACGCGCTTGGGGCCTCGCGCTCACCAATGACGAGAAGACGCTCTACGTCGCCAACGGCCTGTCGGACGATATCTCGATCATCGACACGGAAAGCCTCTCGGTGATCAAGTCGGTGCCGGTCGGGTCGGTCCCCTATGGAATCTTGATCGATGACCACTAGGGCGGCAGCCGGTTTCCTGGGGCTGCTCTTTTGGACGGCGGTCCTCTTCCCTGCCCCGCTTTCGGCGCGCGAGAGCTTTTCGATGCTTTACCTCAGCCGGGCCGACGATCCGGACTATGTCACGCAAAGGCGCTACACTGGCCTCTCCCTGCGCGAACGAAAGAGCCCGATCGAAGGCGCACGCCTCGCCATGCGTGACAGCCGAATCAAGGGCCGGGCGCTCGGGCTCACCTTCGAGCTGGAGGAGTTGAGCCTGCAGGAGGGTCAGTCGGCGACGGCTCTGCTTGGCGCCGAGACCAACCGGGTGGTCCTGCTCGACCTGCCCTATGAGGAAACGCGCGCGGTGATCGAAGCGCTCGGCGAGCGCGAGGATCTGATCCTCTTCAACATCCGCCATGCCGACAATGCCCTCAGGCAGGAGCTTTGCGCGCCGGCGCTGCTGCACAGCCTGCCGAGCCTGGCGATGCAGGCGGACGCGCTGGCCCAGTTCTTAGCCGCCCAGGACTGGCGTGACGTTCTGGTGCTGGAAAGCGAGGAGCCCGACAGCCTGGCCTGGTCCGAAGCCTTCAAGGCTTCGGCGAAGAAGTTCGGCTTGACCATCGTTGCCGAAACCTCCTTTGAGCTCACCAACGATCCGCGCCGCCGCGATCGGTCCAACGTCGCTTTGATGACCGGCGGAAGCGGCTACGACGTCGTCTTCCTGGCCGACGAGTTCGGCGAGTTCGGCCGCTATGTGCCCTACGCGACCTACGCGCCGAGGCCCGTCGTGGGCTCGGAGGGCTTGCGACCGCTCGCCTGGCATTGGACCTGGGAGCGGCATGGCGCCCCGCAGCTGAACCAGCGTTTCAGAAAACAGGCCAAGCGCAACATGGAGGGAACGGACTGGGCCGCCTGGGCCGCTATCCGCGCCGTGGTGGAGGCCATAGCGCGCAGCAAGTCAACCGAACTGGCGGACCTCAGGGCATTCATGACCTCCGAGGACTTCACCTTGGACGTCTACAAGGGCGCGCCGGGCGCCTTTCGCCCTTGGAGCGGCCAGTTGCGCCAGCCCATCCTGCTGGCCACCCACAATGCGATCATCGAGCGCGCACCGCTCGAGGAATTCCTGCACCAGGACAACAATCTGGACACGCTCGGCTTCGATCGCCGGGAGTCGCGCTGCCGCCTCGCTGAGCGCGATTGAGGCTTCACCGGAAGAGGGTGAACTGCCATCATCGCAACACCTTGAGCCCTCTCCATTGATCGGGTCGGCTTACGGCCCTGACACGGCAAGCGGCCCGCGAACCCCGGCCTTCCGAGGCTCGCCGGCCAGGCCGTCCTCGAGAGGCCTGCGAAAGGGAACCTGAGTGCCTCATGCGGCGGGTCATGATCATCGGTGGTGCCGGATCCGGCAAGTCGACCATCGCGCGGCTCTTGGGTGCGCGCAGCGGCCTGCCGGTCCATCATCTCGACGCGCTCTTCTGGAAGCCGGGCTGGGTCCAGAGCAACCGCGAGGAGTTCAGCGCTCGGCTTCGTGCGCTCTATCAAGGCGAACGCTGGATTATCGAGGGGAACTATTCAGCCACCTGGCCCGAGCGGTCGGCCGCCGCCGACACGCTGATCTTTCTCGATGTCCCGACAGCGCTGCGGCTTTGGCGCATCGGCCGACGGGTGCTCGGCTCCTACGGCCGCGTCCGCCCGGATATGGCGGCAGGCTGCCCGGAGCAGGTCGATTGGGCCTTCTTCCGCTGGGCGGCGAACTACGGCCGTCGCGAGCGACAGCAAGCGGTGGCCCTCCTTGAGGAAGCCGGGATCGTCTAGCCTGCCATCACTTGCGTAGCCGCAAGGCCGTGTCTGACTTTCTAAGAGCAGCGGAGCCCAGCGCCACCTAGCTTTTCGAGCTCTTGCCCACGGCCTGGTCGCCATGCGAAAGGCAAGCGTCATCGAGAAAGGGGTTCTGAATGCGGAGAGTATGGCATCAAGGTCCGTTCTGCGCGATGTGATGACCTCCTGGCCGCTCTTCGTCGGTGTGCTGCTGCTGATGATCGGCAACGGCCTCTTGCTGACCTTGCTGACCGTGCGTGGCGCCGAGCTCGGCTTTTCCTCCACGACGATCGGCATCATGCAGTCCTGCTACCCGGCCGGCGCGATCATCGGCTGCATTATCGCACCCCGCCTCGTAGCGGAGGTCGGCCACGTGCGTGCCTTCGGCGCCTTGGCCTCGCTCTGCAGCACGGCAGCCCTGGTCCACCTGGTCACCAACGACCCGATCAGCTGGAGCGCGATGCGCGCGCTCTCCGGCTTCTGCTTTCCCGGCCTCTACGTCGTCGCCGAGAGCTGGCTCAATGGCCAGGCCCGCAACGAGACGCGCGCCACCCTGCTGTCGCTCTATTTCGTGACCCAAACCGGCGGCTCGCTGATCGGTCAGGTCATGCTGCTGATACCGGACCAGCAAGGCATGCTGCTCTTTGTGATCGTGTCGATCCTGATCTCCCTCTCGCTGGTGCCGATGCTGCTTTCGACCAGAGGGGCGCAGAGCTTCGAGGTGCCGGAGCGGACCGGGCTCCTCGCCCTCTTCCGGCTCTCGCCCTTCGGTTTTCTGGGCACCTTCCTGGCCGGCGTCTCGCAAGGCACCATCTATGTGTCCCTGGGGATCTTCGGCGTGGCCGTCAGCCTGCCGAGCGGCTCCATCGGCTTCCTCGTCGCCGCCGCAGCCCTCGGCGGCATGCTGGCGCAATTCCCGGTGGGAAACCTCTCCGACCGCTTCGATCGCCGTTTGGTCATCGCCGCAATCTCCTTCGCCGGCTTACTCCTCTGCTCGGCGATCGCCATCGGCAATCAGTTTCTGGGCAAGGGGTTGGAGCTCTTCATTGCGGTGGGTCTGGTGGGTGCCCTGCTGCTTCCGGTCTATTCGCTCTGCATCGCGCACACCAACGACTTCCTGAAGCCCAGCCAGGTGGTGGCCGCCAGCGGCGCCTTGGTGCTGGTGATGAATGCCGGCGTCATTCTGGGACCCAACCTCGGTGCCGCCGCGATCGACCTCATGGGGCCGGTCGGCCTCTTCGTCCTGCTCGCCGCCTTGCAGGGCGTGACCGCTCTCGTGGCCGGCTTAAGGCTCGCTGCCGGCCGCCCGCGTGCCGACCAGCGCAGCGTCGCCCGACCGATCGCCTATACCGCCACCGGAACGGTTGCCCGGCTCAATCCCGATGCAGGTGAAGAGCGGCCATGAATGCTCTATCCTTCGGCCAGCCACGCCAGGGAAGGATCAACCAATGATCAGGGGGTTGCTCAGCGTTGTTCTTTACCTCTCCGTCATCGCTCCACTCGGCGCGGAGCCGCTTGGGCGCGAGCTGGAGGTGCCGGGTCCCTTAGGCCCCCTCGAGGGGACCCTTCTCGTCCTGCAGGGAGAGCGCGACCTGCAAGTCGGGAGAATCGACGCCGAGCGGCTTGGAAATGCGACCGCCAACGCGCGCCTGGTGCTCCTCCCCGACGCCAATCACTTGCTGAAAGAGGTGACGACCGACGATCGGGCCGAGAACCTCGACAGCTTCTCGAACCCCAACCTGCCGTTGGCGCCCGGCGTCATCGACAGCCTTTCAGACTTCATCGGCTCCGCGCAGTAGCGCAGGCATCAAGGTGATGACAATCGTCAAAAATTCTGCTTTGTTGCCGGAAAGACATCCATACGAGCGTGGCGGAGCTCCAACCCCTTCTCGAAAGTGAGTCCAAGATGGCCTCCAACGATCCCCTCGTCCCGGCTGACACGCCCTTCAACTACAATATCGGCATCAACTACGAGAGCTGGGAGTCCGGCCGCACCAGCTACAGCATCGAGGCCGACCTCGACCAAATCACCCAGAACTTCAAGCTGATCAAGACCTTCCATGCAGCCGCCGTAGGCACGGCGGACCCGACCGTTCCGATCATCGACCCGACGCAGGCTCAGGTCATCACCTACGTCGTTGGAACGCCCGACGTCGAGCTGGCGATGGGCACTGCCAATTCGGCACTTGCGCAAGGAGGCTTCGGTACACCCTGGGCGCCGGGCTTGATGACCGACAAGACCTATACAGACGCTTGGGTCGAGATGCTGATCGACAGCTTCGGCAGCACGGCGAACGTCGAGAAGCACTTGCGGGTCGTCCTGCTGGGCAACGAGATCGACGCGAACGGGCCGCCACCCAACGACCCCAGTTTCAACGACTACCTGGGCTGGATCCAGACCTCCTTCGACAATCTTTCGGCCTCGCTGAGCGATGCCGGCCTGGGATCCATCGCGGTTTCCACCACCATTGCCAACTATCCTCTCGGCGACCCCTCGGCCAACGTCGTGGCGTCGCAAATCACGCAATACGTCCATGACAACTGGAGCGACGCCTGGAACAACGCCGCACCCTTCGTCCTTTACAACCAATATACACAGAACGGCGGGCAGTCGACTGACTACGCCCCGGTCGAGAACTACTTCGAGTCGGTGGAAACCGCAGTCCCTGATAGCCTGGAGGTCTTCGTCGGAGAGACCGGCTTCTCCAGCTTCTATGGGGCCCAAAACCAGGCCACGGTCTACCAGCAGATCTTCGATTGGCTGGATGGCATGGACGGCCAACAGGGCAACGGCGGCGAGATGGTGCCGCTCTTTCCCTTCGTCGCCTTCGACCGCCCCTCCTTCCTCACCACCCCGACGCCGCAGGAGGCCGACTTCGGGATTTACGGCGAGGACGCCAACTCGCAGCCGACCGGCTTGAAAGCCGACCTCGTCGGCGTCGTGCCATCGTGGACCGATACCCCGATCAACACGGTCTCGTCCAGCAACGACGTTCTGCATGGTGCCGCGACACAGGATCTTCTGGCCAGCGCCGCCGGTCATGACCTCGTGTTCGGCGGGGACGGCAGCGACCACCTGCTGGGTCAGGCCGGCGACGATCTCTTGGTGGGATGGAAGGGCGACGACCTGCTGGTCGGTGGCGGCGGCGACGACGAGTTGCTCGGCGACCGCGGCAACGACCGCCTCTTGGGGCAGTCGGGCGAGGATCGCATGTTCGGCGGTGACGGCGAGGACCTCTTGCGGGGCGGCGAGGGCGTGGACTGGGCAGCCGGCGGCAAGGGCGACGACACCTACGTGACCGACCATCGCGACGATCAGCTCTACGAACTCGCCGGAGAGGGAAGCGACCTGGTGCGCGCCGGCGTCGATTTCGCCTTGCCGAACGATCCTTACGGCGGCTTCGTCGAGAACCTGCGTCTGCGGATCGATGCCGGCGACATCAACGGCCGCGGCAACGATCTCGACAACCACATCCGTGGCAACAGCGGTGACAACGTGCTGCTGGGCCTCGGCGGCGATGATTGGCTCAAGGGTCAAGACGGCAACGACACGCTGAAGGGCGGCGGCGGCGCCGATTTCCTGAAGGGAGGCAGTGGCGAGGACCTGCTGATTCTCGGTCGCGAGGATGTCGCCGTCGGCGGATCGGGCAGCGACCTCTTCGCCTTCGACGGCAACGAGGGCGCCGGCAACCATCTGGAGATTCGGGACTTTCAAGGCCAGCTGTCCAACGGTGACGCCGGGCAGGACCACTTCCTCTTCGCGCCCGGGCTGAAGCACGGCAACTTCAGCTACCTGGGCGAGGCCGCCTTCAGTGCCAGCGGCAACAGCGAGGCCCGCTTTGCCGGTAACGGCCGCCTGGAGATCGACAGCGACGGCGACGGCAACACAGACATGGCCGCCATCCTGTCAGGCTTCACGCAGGCCGGGCAGCTGACAGCCGGCGACTTCGTCTGGCTTTAAGGTGGCGGCAGGGCCCACCGTTGCTCATCGGGTCTTGTTGCAAGCCTCCAGACTGTCCCTCAGGAAGGCGGCAACTTCCTCAGCGAAACGGGCTTGGAAGACCGCTCGATCAAATCCTGGCCGGTCCCAGGTGAGTGCTCTCGGCAGTCTCGCCACCAGCTCCTTGGGAAAGGGAGCCAGGAAGGAGTAGTGGCCGGCCCCCGGCACGACAATGTCACCGACCTCCCCTGCTCCCGCTCTTGACCTCAGCACATGAGCGACCCCGCCCGCCATGAGCGCTGGCAAACAACAGATCCTGGTGCTCCGGCCGCCAGAGCTGAATGTGGCGGACCTCGATGCTGGCCAGCTCTTCGTCGGAGAAGGGAATCGCAACGGGGTCGGCAATAACGGCCGCACAGATCCTGGGATCGCTCAGGTCCTGTGTTGACACCTCGCCATCCAGAGAGAGCGCAGTGCGCATGTGGTCGGCCAAGTCACCGCCGATGCCGCAGAAGGGGTCGTCTGTATCTCCCTCGCAGTAGGCGACGATTCTCGCGATCTCGGGCTGGGCGCCCAGAAGGGTCAAGACCGTGTAGCCTCCCAGAGAGAAGCCAAAGGCACCGATGCGTTGCGGGTCGATCCGCTCGCGCCAAAGAGGGTCGCCGAGAAGAGCTTCGATAACGGCAGAGATCTGGCGGGGCCGCCCCTCCATGACGGCCCGGCGGCCCACACCACTATTGTCCTGGTAGTTGTTGCGCGGGTGCAGCGGCGCCGCGGCGATGAAGCCTGCCTTGGCGAGTGCGCGTGCGACATTGCGGTGACCCAGATCCGATCCCGCGTTGCCGTGGGACAAGACAACCAGGCCTAAGGTCCCTTCCGCCGGCACGGCGTCGCGCGCCGCCTCGATGGTGAAAGGGCCAAGGGTGGTCCTGCCGCCCTCCGACTCCGTTGGATACCATATCGACACCCGCATCTGACCTCCCATTGGGTCATCAACCATGATACGGGTGAACCCCACGCCCTCCGCCCTTGCCGAGGCCAAACTTGCTAGAAAGATCGAAAGGATTACCAAAAGGCGGTTCATGCTCGCGTCCTCTTTTAATCACGTTGATTTCGGACCAGCTACAGACTCCTGGCCCAGGAACGCGACCTCGATCGCGTTCGAGACGTTCTGAATCGCGATCGAGCACCAGGGATCATGGGCAAATCTGCGGCCAATCTGGTTAAATGGCCAAGCTCTCATGTTGATGATCCCCCTCACCTTCCTCTTTGCCCTGCCCTTGCTGGGATTGGCCGTTTGGCTTGGCACCCGCTATTGGCAAACCGCGCAGGCACCTTGGCTCGTCGCATTCCTCGCCCTCCTGGCCGTCCATCTCGGACTGATCGGCGTGCGCTATGGCTATGACGTCGACAGCCTCCTTTACGTTCGGCCCTACACCGGGGTTATGGTCCCGCCCTTGGCCTGGCTGGCCTTCCGGAACCCGAAGCCGGCCCCCGGCCTTCTCCTGCATCTTCTGCCCCTGGTGGGGATGTGGCTGCTGGCGACGCTGGCGCCGCACTTCATCGATAGCTTTCTGGCGGCGATCACCTTCGGATATGCGCTATTCCTGGTCGGCTGGGGAGCCAAGGATCCCGCAGCGCTGTCCTGGGCACCGCTGCGCCACGGACCGGCCCTGAGGTGGGGCCTTTGGGCGAGCGTGACGACCTTGGTTCTGTCGGGCGCGACCGACGCGATCATCGCCTTGGATCTCTTTGCCACCGGCGGCGCGAACACCGAATCGATAGCGGCTGGCGCATCGCTTCTGGCCTCGGCCTTGGTGCTCTTCGCGCTCTGGTTCTTGTGGCGGGCGAAGAGGCCGAACGCCTCGAGCAGTTGCTCCGCCCAAGATCGGGCCTTGCTCGAGGCCCTGACTGCGGCGCTGGATCGAGACGCGCTATTTCGTGACCCGAACCTGACGCTGGCACGCCTGGCAAGGCGCCTTGGGGTCTCCGCGCGCCAGCTCTCCGAAGCGGTCAACAGGACGACCGGCAGAAACGTCTCTCAATTCCTCAACGAGCGACGGATTCAGGCGGTCTGCAGAGCCCTGGCCGAAAGCGATGCGCAGATCACGACCATCATGCTCGATGCCGGCTTCCTGACGAAGTCCAACTTCAATCGCGAATTTCGGCGGGTCACCGGCAAGACGCCGACCGCTTGGCGAAAAGAACAGAGAGATCAGCGTCGCAAGCGTGAGCCGGACGGCCGGGCTACCCTGCAATCCCGGATGATGCAGTGAAGGGAGATGGCCGCTTGCAGATGAATCCCTCAACAAGCGGCTCGCCCTCGTGACCATAGCCCGGCTGGACCACTACTGCCGCCTCTGGCAGCTCGACGTCGAGGGAGCGTCCTTCGAAACGCCCAGCAGTTGGCTCCGGCCGGTGCGCTACCTGGGCAAGCCCGCCATGCTGAAGGTGCTGAAGCCGGAGAGCGACGAGGGCGGCGCGGCAAGCTTGCTGGCCTATTACGGCGGCGAGGGCGCCGTGCGGCTCTATCGCGCGGACACCCAGGCCCTTCTGCTCGAGCGTGCAATGGGCGAGCGATCTCTCGCCGCCATGGCAAGCAGCGGCCGCGATCTGGCAGCTGCCTCTATCCTTGCCGATACCTTGGTCCAGCTGCATCGGGAGCGGGCCGATCCGCTGCCCGACGCCTTGACGTCATTGTCCGAGCAGTTCTCCTCCCTCTTCGAACGGGCAGGCGAAGATCCCCTGCTTGCCCGCGCAGCCGCAGTCGCGACCCTGCTCTTGGGGACCGCACAGAATGTCGGTCCCCTGCATGGCGACCTGCACCACAACAACGTTCTGGACGGTGAGAAGCGTGGCTGGCTGGCCATCGACCCCAAGGCGCTGATTGGCGAGCGCTGCTATGACGTCGCCAATCTGCTCCGCAATCCCTCGTCGGACGCGAACTTGGTGCAGGATCCCGAGCGGATGCTGTACCTGGCGGCCTTCTACGCGGAACGGCTCGGTTTCGAACGGCAGCGGATCCTGGCCTTTGGCTTCGCCCATGCCGGCCTCTCGGCCGCTTGGGACATCGACGACGGCTTGGATCCCGAGTTCAGCCTCGGCTGCGCCAAGCTCCTGTCGGCGCTCGTTTCCGATGCCGAGCGATGGGATCACTCGGGATAGGGAACCAAGTCGGCGTTGCCGTCATAGCCGTTGAGGCGCCGCAACAGGTGCCAGGCATAGGTTCCGCGGCCGGCTTCCGCCTCGCGCGAGGCCGACAGCGGCTCCGGCGTGGAGAGCCTTGCACCCAGTGCCGGCTCGAGGAAGAACCCGATCGATTGCCGCCCCCCGCCAAGATCGAGCACGCGGTGCGGCGTCGCCGGCACGCGTCCATCCGTCATGATCTCCAAGACATCGCCCAGATGCACCGAGACGCAGTTGTCGATCGCAGGCACGTCGCGCCAGACGCCCTCGGCGCACTGCGCCTGGAGGCCGGGCTGCCTTTGCCACAAGAGCGAGACGCCGGCCGCGTCGGTGTGGCGGCCGGCCGCCAGCGACGGCCCCTCGCCTGCACGCCCCTCGGCGTCGGGAAGCTCGTCGAAGATTTGCATATCGCCGGGCGGGCGCGGGTAGTTCAGCAACCTCAAGGTCGAGTTGCCGCCGCCAAAGCGGCTCGATAGAACGCCGTCGCCTATGCCGAGAGAGCGGCCCAGCGATAGCATGACGGCGGTGGCCAACCGCTCCATCTGGCCATAGTAGGCCCGCATCTCCCGCTGCCAGCACGGAACCGGCTCGACATCGGGCCAAATGTTGGTTTCGGCAAGGATCTCCATACCGGGCATGGCAGGGCCGGCAGTCGGT
>CAXXGD010000004.1:0-102380 GCA_963669385.2 Rhodospirillales bacterium | reverse complement strand
AACGGCGGTCTGGGTCTGGATCGGGTCTACGGCGGCAGCGGTGCCGACGTGCTGGTGGTGGCGAGCCAGATGGAGCTCACCGCCGGCGAGACCTTCGATGGAGGAGAGGGCAGCGACACGCTGATCCTCGAAGAGGGCGCTGGCCTGTTGGGGCGGCGAGGTGCTGAGTTCCATCGAGGTTCTGATCCGCTGCGGCACCAGCGGCGCCGATAGCCTGACCGGAGACGACCGGGTCAATGTCCTGAAGGGCCTAAGCGGCGCCGACCGGCTCTATGGCCTGGGCGAGAACGATACCCTCTATGGCGGCAGCGGACAAGACGCATCGTTCTACGGTGGCAGCGGCGCCGACAGCCTGAGAGGCTCCGGCGGCCAGGGGAGTGACACCGGTTTCTATGGCGGCAGCGGCGCCGACAGCCTCTCCGGAGGCAGTGCAAATGACCGCGGCTTCTACGGTGGCGGCGGCGCCGACAGCCTCTCCGGCGGCGTTGGGGGTGACGGCCGGTTTCTACGGCGGCAGCGGCGCGGACAGCCTCTCTGGCGGCGTTGGGAGTGATTCCCGCTTCTACGGTGGCAGCGGCGCCGACAGCCTATCCGGCGGCAGTGATCGTGACTTCATCTTCTACGGTGGCGGTGGCGCCGACAGCCTCTTCGGCGGCAGTGGGCATGACCTCCGCTTCCGCGGAGGCAGTGGCGCGGACAGCCTCTCCGGCGGCCAGGGGAGTGACACCATTTTCTACGGTGGCAGCGGCGCCGACAGCCTCTCCGGCGGCAGTGGGAATGACTCCTTCTTCAACGGAGGCGGTGGCGCGGACAGCCTCTCCGGCGACAGTGGGGATGATGTCAACTTCTCGGGCGACAGCGGCGCCGACAGCCTCTCCGGCGGCAGTGGGGATGACCGCGGCTTCCGCGGAGGCAGTGGCGCCCGACATCCTCTACGGCGGCCGGGGGAGTGACGCCTTTTTCGACGGCGACAGCGGCGCCGACAGCCTCTCCGGCGGCAGTGGGGATGACCTCTTCTTCAGCGGAGGGCGGTGGCGCGGACAGCCTCTCCGGCGACAGTGGGGATGACCGCGGCTTCCGCGGAGGCAGTGGCGCCGACATCCTCTACGGCGGCGATGGGAATGAACTCAGCTTCTACGGTGGCAGCGGGTCCGACAGCCTCTTCGGTGGCAGTGGGAATGATTTCCGCTTCTACGGTGGCAGCGGCGCCGACAGCCTCTTCGGCGGCGAAGGGGCGGACACCCGCTTCTACGGTGGCAGCGGCGCCGACAGCCTCTCTGGTGGTTCCGGCGCCGATCAGCTCAACGGCGGTCTGGGTCTGGATCGGGGTCTACGGCGGCAGCGGTGCCGACGTGCTGGTGGTGGCGAGCCAGATGGAGCTCACCGCCGGCGAGACCTTCGATGGAGGAGAGGGCAGCGACACGCTGATCCTCGAAGAGGGCGCTGGCCTGTTGGGCGGCGAGGTGCTGAGTTCCATCGAGGTTCTGATCCGCTGCGGCACCAGCGGCGCCGATAGCCTGACCGGAGACGATCGTGTCAATGTCCTGAAGGGCCTAAGCGGCGCCGACCGGCTCTATGGCCTGGGCGAGAACGACACCCTCTACGGCGGCGAGGGGGATGACATCTCCTTCTACGGTGGCAGCGGCGCCGACAGCCTCTCCGGCGGCAGTGGAGGTGACTTCTTCTTCCGCGGTGGCAGCGGCGCCGATATCCTCTACGGCGGCAGTGGGGATGATGGCAATTTCTCGGGTGGCAGCGGTGCCGACGTCCTCTATGGCGGTGACGGTGACGACACGAGTCTCTACGGCGGTGGCGAGGATGACCGCCTCTATGGTGACGGCGGCAACGACGCCCTCTATGGCGACGTGGGTGATGATACGCTGACCGGCGGGTCCGGCTTCGACAGCGCCTTCGGCGGCAGCGGCGCCGACATCTTCATCGTGGCGAGCCAGGGCGACTTCGCCAGCTACAGCTATGACGGAGGTTCCGGAACCGACACGCTGGTCTTGGGTGCCGGCGTCACCATTCCGGGAAGCGGGACGGGGTTGAACTCGATCGAAGTCACGATGGTGTAGGACCCGGAATTGGAGGACCTTCGCGCCTATTGCACCGCGCGTGGTCCCTCCAGGTCCATCGGGCCGGCCTCGGGCAGGACGCCCAGCCGAAGTCCGCTGCTGTCCGGTTTAACTATTGCTGCATCCAAAGGGCGAGGTTTGTGCAATCTCAATCAATCATTATCCGTCATGGCCGGACTTGTTCCGGCCATCCACGTCTCACCGCCAGTGCCCAACTCTCCAATAGCGTGCGGCTCGACCACGTGGATGCCCGGGTCAAGCCCACTGCTGTCCGGTTTAAGTTTCGCTTCACGCCATAGGCGATTTCTGCCCAAGCATCATCAACCCTTAACCGTCATGGCCTTGCTTGACCCGGCCATCCACGTGGACCCGCCGGCGACCAATGTTCCAGATGCGTGCTGCGGAGGCACGTGGATGGCCGGGTCACGCCCGGCCATGACAACAAAAGGTCGAACATGCTAACCAAAATACAATCGAATTAGCTTAACCGGACAGCAGTGGGTCAAGCCCGGGCATGACGATGAAAGGTTGATCATTCAGCGGCGAATTCAATCGAAATAGCTGAGCCGGACAGCAGTGGCCGGCGTCCGGAGGAGATCCTGGGACTGCGCTGCTATCGGCGTCTTTCATGCCGCGATCATCGCGCGGTCCCGCGTGGATCGCATTCGGCCTGAGCTCGTAATGACAGGCGCGGGTCTCGTCTAGGATTTAAACCGCGCCAATGAACGGCTATGTTAGCAAATAGTAGATGCCTTCCTATGCTTATGGTCAGGTCTAATCTGATCTTATGGTCAGGTCTAATCTAACCTTGTGGCCAGGTCGATTCGGTGAATAACTCGTGCTATTGTCATTTTTAGTTTGGAACGACGGCTGTCCTCCGGTTTTCCGCTGCTGCTCGCCGGGCGGTAAGGGAAAGGCCGCTCACCGAACGACCGCGCTTCTTTGCAGCGGTCCGGGGACATTGAATAGGGCTACAGGCAATGGCCATTATCGTAGGAACCTCCGGCCCTGAAAGCCTGTTCGGCACCGATGATGCCGACACGATCTTCGGCTATAGCGCCAACGACACGCTCTATGGGGCGAGCGGTGCCGATCGGCAATACGGTGCGCAGGGCGACGACACGCTGTATGGTGGCAGCGGCGATGATCGCGTGATGGACGGCAGTAGCGGACGTGACCTGATCCGCGGCGAGGGGGGTGACGACAGCAGGCTGAACGGCGGATCGCGTGCCGACAGGATCTACGGCGGCGATGGCGCGGATGCCAGTCTGAACGGCGAGATCGGCGACGATACCCTCTTCGGGGGCAGCGGCGATGATATCTCGCTCTACGGCGGCAAAGGCCTGGATAGCCTGTTCGGTGGATCCGGCGCCGACAGTCTGCTGAACGGCGGGCCCAACGCGGACGTAATCGAAGCCGGCGACGGCGACGACGTCGGCCTCAACGGCGAGCGGGCGAGCGACCGGGTCTACGGCGGAACCGGTGATGACCGGCTGGTCTATGGCGATCGGGCCGGCGACCGGCTTTATGGCGGGCTTGGCAGCGATGCCATGTTCTTCGGTGGCGTCAGCCCGGACCGCCTGGCCGGCGGTGACGGTGACGACTACTCCTTCTTCGGCGGCGCCGGGGAGGACAGCCTCTACGGTGACAGCGGCGCCGACTCCTACTTCTACGGCGAAGGCAGGAAGGACACGCTCTACGGTGGCAGCGGGAACGACGCCAGCTTCGAAGGCGGTGGCGGGGTCGACCGGCTTTACGGCGGGGCCGGAGAGGATCAGGCCTTCTACGGGCGCGCCGAGGTCGACCGGCTCTACGGTGACGAGGGCGCTGACGGCCGCTTCTTCGGCGGCAATGGGAACGACACGCTGGCCGGCGGCGACGGCGATGACACCAACCTCTACGGAGACGACGGCCAAGACTGGCTCTTCGGCGGCAGCGGGCGCGACAGCTTGCTCTACGGTGGGACCGGCATCGACCGTCTCCACGGCGACGAGGGCGACGATTCCCGTCTCTTCGGCGGCAGCAGCTCCGACCGGATCTACGGTGGTGGCGGTGGCGACACCCGCCTCTACGGCGGTGACAAGGGTGACAGCCTCTTCGGCGGTTTAGGGGACGACCGCCTCATCTTCGGCGACCTGGGCGAGGATAGCCTCCACGCCGGCAGCGGCAGCGACTTCGATCTCTTCGGCGGGGCCGACTCGGACTCTGTCTATGCCGGAAGCGGAGCCGACCGGAATCTCTACGGCGATGCCGGCGTTGACAGCCTTTTCGGCGGCGATGGCGCGGACAGTCGCCTTTACGGTGGTAGAGGGAGCGACAGTCTTGATGGCGGCAGCGGCGCCGACATGCTGCTGTCGGGCGAATCGGGCAACGACAGTCTGATTGCCGGCAGTGGCGACGACGGCGTGCTGTTCGGCGGTTTTGGCGACGATTTCCTCCTGGCCGGCGACGGCAATGACCAGGATCTCTACGGCGGTGCCGGCGCGGACTCTCTTTACGGCGGCAGCGGCGCGGACCAGAGCTTCCACGGCGAGAGTGGGGCCGATCTGCTTGACGGAGACAGCGGTGGCGACAGGCTGTTTTACGGAGGCAGCGGCGACGACGCGCTCGCCGGCGGCTACGACGACGATAGCTTGTTCTACGGTGGAACGGGGTCCGACGCGCTCTCCGGCGATGAGGGCGTCGACAGCGCCTTCTTCGGTGGATCGGGGAACGACGCGCTCTCCGGCGGCGATGGAAGCGACTCCGACTTCTTCGGCGGCGTCGGTGCCGACAGCCTCTTCGGCGGCGATGGGGAGGACGCGGACTTCCACGGCGAAGACAGCGACGACAGCCTGTCCGGTGACGCTGGGGCCGACCGCCATTTCTACGGTGGCACGGGTGCCGACGGTCTCTCCGGCGGTAGCGGTCATGACGCTTCCTTCTTTGGTGGCAGCGGCGCCGACAGCCTCTTCGGCGGCAGTGCGAACGACGGCTTCTTCTACGGTGGTGGCGGTGCCGACAGCCTCTACGGCGATGCCGGGAACGATACATCGTTCTTCGGCGGGGACGGTGATGACAGTCTCTTCGGCGGAGAGGGTGACGACGTCGGGTTCGACGGCGGCTCGGGATCTGACAGCCTGTTCGGCGGCGGTGATGGCGACGGAGCCTTCTACGGCGGTTCGGGGGCGGACAGTCTCTCCGGCGGCGATGGGAATGACTCTTCGTTCTACGGTGGTCGTGGGTCCGACATCCTCAATGGCAACAGTGGGAACGACAGCAGCTTCTACGGTGGCGAGGGTGACGACACGCTCTCCGGCGACAGCGGGGATGACGGTCGTTTCGTGGGCGGCAGCGGTGCGGACCGTCTCTTCGGCGGCGATGGGAATGACGAGGACGTCCGTGGTGGCAGCGGCGCCGACAGCCTCTACGGCGGCGATGGGGATGACGCGGCCTTTAGTGGAGACGACGGCGCGGACAGTCTTTCCGGCGGCAGCGGAGAGGATTCCCTGTTCGAGGGCGGCAGCGGCGCCGACACCCTCTCCGGCGATAGCGGCGCGGATCAGAGCTTCTACGGCGGCTCCGGGTCCGACAGTCTCTCCGGCGGCGATGGGGATGACACCCGCTTCTACGGTGACGAGGGTGACGACAGCCTCTCCGGCGGCAGTGGAGGTGACGTCAGCTTCTACGGGGCCAGCGGCGCCGACAGCCTCTCCGGCGACAGCGGCGCGGATCAGGCCTTCTACGGCGGCTCCGGGTCCGACGGCTTGTCCGGCGGCCATGGGGATGACACCGGCTTTTTCGGTGACGAGGGTGACGACAGCCTCTCCGGTGGCAGTGGAGGTGACGTCAGCTTCTACGGAGCCAGCGGCGCCGACAGCCTCTCCGGTGGCAGCGGCGCGGATCAGGCCTTCTACGGCGGGTCCGGGTCCGACAGCCTCTCCGGCGGCGATGGGGATGACACCGGCTTCCACGGTGACGACGGTGACGACAGCCTCTCCGGCGGCAGTGGAGGTGACGTCAGCTTCTACGGGGCCAGCGGCGCCGACAGTCTCTCTGGCGACAGCGGTACGGATCAGGCCTTCTACGGCGGCTCCGGATCCGACGGTCTTTCCGGCGGCCATGGGGATGACACCGGCTTCTACGGTGGCAGCGGCGCCGATAGCTTGTTCGGCGGCAGCGGGCATGACTGCAGCTTCTTCGGTGGCGACGGTGACGATAGTCTCTCCGGCGACAGTGGCGATGACTGTTTCTTTTACGGTGGCAGCGGTGAAGACAGCCTCTTCGGCGGCGATGGGGATGACACCGGCTTCTTGGGTGGCAGTGGCGCCGACAGCCTCTTTGGTGGTTCCGGCGCTGATCAGCTCTCCGGCGGTTTGGGTCTGGATCGGGTCTACGGCGGCAGCGGTGCCGACGTGCTTGTGGTGGCGAGCCAGATGGAGCTCACCGCCGGCGAGACCTTTGACGGAGGAGACGGCACCGACACGCTGATCCTGGAAGAGGGCGCCGGCCTGTCGGGCGGCGAGGTGCTGAGTTCCATCGAGGTGCTGATCCGCTGCGGCACCAGCGGCGCCGACAGCCTGACCGGAGACGATCGCGTCAATGTCCTGAAGGGCCTAAGCGGCGCCGACCGGCTCTATGGCCTGGGCGAGGACGATAGCCTCTACGGCGGCGAGGGGGATGACAACTCCTTCTACGGTGGCAGCGGCGCCGACAGCCTCTTCGGCGGCAGTGGAGGTGACCTCTTCTTCCACGGGGCCAGCGGTGCCGACAGTCTCTCCGGCGACAGCGGCGCGGATCAGACCTTCTACGGTGGCAGCGGCGCAGACAGCCTTTCCGGCGGCCATGGGGATGACACCGCTTTCCACGGCGGCAGCGGCGCCGACAGCCTTTCCGGTGGCAGTGGAGATGACCTCTTCTTCCATGGCGGCGACGAGGCCGACAGTCTCTCCGGCGATAGCGGCGCGGATCAGGCCTTCTACGGCGGCTCCGGGTCCGACAGTCTGTCCGGCGGCGAGGGGGATGACAGCAGCTTCCATGGTGGCAGCGGCGCCGACAGCCTCTTCGGTGGCAGTGGAGGTGACCTCTTCTTCCAGGGTGGCGACGAGGCCGACAGCCTTTCCGGCGGCAGCGGCGCGGATCAGGCCTTCTACGGCGGCTCCGGGTCCGACAGCCTGTCCGGTGGCCATGGCGATGACAGCAGCTTCTACGGCGGCAGCGGTGCCGACAGCCTGTCCGGCGGCAGTGGAGACGACTTTTTCTTCCATGGCGGCGATGAGGCCGACAGCCTCTACGGCGCCCATGGGGACGACACCGGCTTCTACGGTGGCAGCGGCGCCGACAGCCTGTTCGGCGGCAGTGGGCATGACAGCAGCTTCTTCGGTGGCGTCGGTGACGATGGTCTCTCCGGTGACAGTGGCGATGACTCTTTCTTCTATGGTGGCAGCGGCGAAGACAGCCTCTTCGGCGGCGAAGGGGATGACAGCTACTTCTACGGTGGCAGCGGGTCCGACAGCCTCTCTGGTGGTTCCGGCGCGGATCAGCTCTCGGGCGGTTTGGGTCTGGATCGGGTCTATGGCGGCAGCGGTGCCGACGTGCTTGTGGTGGCGAGCCAGATGGAGCTCACCGCCGGCGAGACCTTCGACGGAGGAGACGGCACCGACACGCTGATCCTCGAAGAGGGCGCATTCCTGTCGGGCGGCGAGGTGCTGAGTTCCATCGAGGTGCTGATCCGCTGCGGCACCAGCGGCGCCGACAGCCTGACCGGAGACGATCGCGTCAATGTTCTGAAGGGCCTAAGCGGCGCGGACCGGCTCTATGGCATGAGCGAGAACGATTCCCTCTACGGCGGCGAGGGAGATGACATCTCCTTCTCCGGTGGCAGCGGCGCCGACAGCCTCTCCGGCGACAGCGGCGTGGATCAGACCTTCTACGGCGGCTCCGGTTCCGACAGCCTGTCCGGCGGCGAGGGGAATGACACCGGCTTCTACGGTGGCAGCGGCGCCGACAGCCTTTCCGGCGGCAGTGGAGATGACCTCTTCTTCCATGGCGGTGGCGAGGCCGACAGCCTCACCGGCGACAGCGGTGCGGATCAGGCCTTCTACGGCGGCTCCGGGTCCGACGGTCTCTACGGCGGCGAAGGGAATGACAGCAGCTTCTACGGTGGCAGCGGCGCCGACAGCCTCTCCGGCGGCAGTGGATCCGACACCGACTTTTTCGGTGGCAGCGGCGCCGACAGTCTCCTCGGCGGCGATGGGGTTGACCGCTTCTTCTACGGTGACGGCGGTGACGACGGTCTCTTCGGCGGCGATGGGGGTGACGGCGCCTTTTACGGAGACAACGGCGCCGACAGCCTTTTCGGCGGCAGTGGATTCGATGCCCGCTTTAACGGAGACGGCGGCGACGACAGCCTCTTTGGCGGCAGCGGAGAGGATTTCACCTTTGCCGGAGACGACGGCGACGACATGATCTTTGGCGGTGACGGGTTTGACTATCGCTTCGACGGTGGCGCAGGGTCCGACATCCTCTACGGCGACAGTGGCGATGACAGGGCCTGGTTCGGTGGCGCAGGGTCCGACATCCTCTTTGGTGGCGACGGAGATGACGATGAATTCTTCGGTGGCAGCGGCGTCGACACCCTCTTCGGTGGCGATGGGGATGACGGAGATGCCGTCTTCTTAGGCAGCAGCGAGTTTCGCGGCTTTTTCGGCGGCAGCGGCGCCGACGGCCTCTCTGGCGGCAGGGGAGTCGACGGCCGATTCTTCGGCGGCATCGGTGCCGACAGTCTCTACGGCGGCAGTGGGAATGACGTCCGCTTCTTCGGCGGCAGCGGCGCCGACGACCTCTTCGGCGGCGTTGGGGATGACACCAGCTTCTACGGCGGCAGTGGCGCCGACAGCCTCTTTGGCGGCTCCGGCGCGGATCAGCTCTCGGGCGGTCTGGGTCTGGATCGGGTCTACGGCGGCAGCGGTGCCGACGTGCTTGTGGTGGCGAGCCAGATGGAGCTCACCGCCGGCGAGACCTTTGACGGAGGAGACGGCACCGATACGCTGATCCTGGAAGAGGGCGCCGGCCTGTTGGGCGTCGAGGTGCTGAGTTCCATCGAGGTGCTGATCCGCTGCGGTACCAGCGGCGCCGACACCCTGACCGGAGACGACCGCGTCAATGTCCTGAAGGGCCTAAGCGGCGCCGACCGGCTCTATGGTTTGGGCGAGAACGATACCCTCTACGGCGGCGAGGGATATGACACCTACTTCTACGGTGGCAGCGGCGCCGACAGCCTGTTCGGCGGAACCGGGTATGACAGCAGCTTCTTCGGTGGCAGCGGTAACGACATCCTCTACGGGGGTGAGGGGATCGACTACCGCTTCTACGGTGGGAGCGGCGCTGACAGCCTCTCCGGCGGCAGTTTACTTGATGGCTACTTCTTCGGTGACAGCGGCACCGACAGCCTCTTCGGCGGCGATGGGAACGATGGCAAATTCTACGGTGGCGCTGGGTCCGACATCCTCTCCGGCGGCAGTGGCGCGGATCAGGCCTTCTACGGTGGCGCTGGGTCCGACATCCTCTCCGGCGGCAGTGGAGGTAATGACGCTGCCTTGTACGGTGACGCTGGCGACGACAGCCTCTTTGGCGGCGATGGCGATGACGCAGTCTTTTTCGGTGGCAACGGCGCCGACTACCTCTTCGGTGGCGATGGCGATGACTTCCGCTTGGTCGGTGGCAGCGGCGCCGACATCCTCTCCGGCGACGATGGAGATGACGGAGGTTCCGTTGTCGGCAGCACTGTTGTTTCCGGCTTCTACGGAGGCAGCGGCGCCGACAGCCTCTTCGGCGGCAAGGGGGCCGACCGGCACCTCTACGGCGGTAGCGACGCCGACAGCCTCTTCGGCGGCAGTGGAAATGACACGCTCCTAAGTGGTGACAGCGGTGCCGACGTCCTCTATGGCGGTGACGGTGACGACACCAGCCTCTTCGGCGGTGGCGAGGATGACAGCCTCCATGGTGACGGCGGCAACGACGCACTTTATGGCGACGAGGGTGATGATACGCTGACCGGCGGGTCCGGCTTCGACAGCGCCTTCGGCGGCAGCGGCGCCGATATCTTCATCGTGGCGAGCCAGGGCGACTTCGCCAGCTACAGCTATGACGGCGGTTCCGGGAGCGACACGCTGATGCTGACTACCGGCGTCACCATTCCGGGAAGCGGATCGGGGCTGAACTCGATCGAAGTCACAATCATGTAGGACTTGGAGGACCTTCGCGCCTATTGCACCGCGCGCGGGCCCTCCAGGTCCATCGGGCCCGCCTCCGGCAGGACGCCCAGCCGGCGGGCGACCTCCTGATAGGCCTCCTCCACCTTGCCCAGGTCGCGGCGGAAGCGGTCCTTGTCGAGCTTCTCGTTGGTCTTGACGTCCCACAGGCGGCAGGAATCGGGGCTGATCTCGTCGGCCAGCATGATCCGCATCTCCTCGTTCTCCCACTGCCGGCCGAACTCCAGCTTGAAGTCGATGAGGCGCAGGCCGACGCTGCGGAAGAGGCCTGAGAGGAAGTCGTTGGTGCGCAAGGCCAGATGCACCATGTCGTCCAGGTCTTCCGGCGCAGCCCAGCCGAAGGCGGTGATGTGCTCTTCCGAGACCAGCGGGTCGCCCAACTCGTCGTTCTTGTAGAAGTACTCGACGATGGAGCGCGGCAGCGCCGTGCCTTCCTCGACCTTGAAGCGCTTGGAGAAGGTGCCGGCGGCGACGTTGCGGACCACAACTTCTACGGGAATGATCTCCACCTCGCGCACCAACTGCTCGCGCATGTTGAGCCGTCGCACGAAGTGCGTGGGGATGCCGATCTCCGCCAGGCGCTCCATGATGAACTCGGAGATGCGGTTGTTCAGCACGCCCTTGCCGGTGATCGTGCCCTTCTTCTGATTGTTGAAGGCCGTCGCGTCGTCCTTGAAGTACTGGACGAGCGTGCCGGGCTCCGGACCCTCGAAAAGAATCTTGGCCTTGCCCTCGTAAATGCGGCGTCGGCGCGGACGTTGCATCTGCTCGAATAACTCCCAAGACAAAACAGCCGGCCCGGGACCCCGGAGCCGGCATCAGCCGGACCTTCCTATAGCAGCCCTGAGGCCGGCCGACAACGCTTCGTCTTCAGGGGGCTGTCATGTGCCCCGGTGCTGGAGGCACGCTGCCCCTCGTCAATAGAGGCTCGCCACACGGCCGCCGTCGACCGCGATCGCTTGGCCGGTGATGTAGCCGGCTTGGGGAGAGGCGAGGAAAGCGCAGAGAGCGCCCAGCTCCTCTGGCCGTCCCAATCGCTTCATCGGGCCGGCCTTGGCATAGAGCGCTACGGCCTCCTGCTCGCTGAGATCCGGGCGACCTGCGTGCTGGCGGACCACCTTGCGCAGGGCTGGCGTGTCGAAGGGGCCCGACAGGATGGAATTGGCCGTGATGCCCTTGCCGGCCACTTCGCGCGCCAAGGTGCCAAGCGCGCCCACGAGCGCCGGTCTCAGCGCATTCGCGCGCGAGCCGAGAAGCGAGATCTCCTTGCCCGATATGGAGCTCAGGCTGATCACCCGCCCCCAACCGCGGGCCAGCATGTCCGGCAGACAGCCTTGAGCGAGATCGATTGCCGGCAAGACCATTGCTTTGAAGGCGCTCTCCCAATCGTCGACGGAGGTGTTCATGAAGGGGTCGGCAGAAGGGCCATCCCCGTTGAGCACGAGAATCGACAAAGCACCCAGGTGCTCCTTGGCACGCGCCAACAAGGCCTTACGCTCATCCCGCTTTGACAGGTCGGCGCCGATGAACGTGGCATTGGCGCCGAGCGCCGCTTGCGCCGCGGATCCGGCCTTCGGATCACGCCCGTTGATCACCACCTTGGCACCCTCTGCGACCAGAGCTTCGGCGCAGGCAAAACCGAGGCCACGGGAACTTGCGAGCACCAGCGCCGTCTTGTCTCGGAGACCCAGGTCCATCGGTGTTCCTCTCCAGTCACATAGGAGTTGATTGCCTGGTCAAAGGCTATGTCCCTTCGAAATTCGGGAGAATATGCTAAATTTGAGATCTAGCTTTCCGCAAAATGCAAAGGTGGGATATGGACCTCTTCGGCGCGATACGCGTGCTTGCCAGCGTTGCCGAGACCGGCAGCTTCACTGCGACGGCAGGGCGGCTTGGCATGTCGACCTCCTCCGTGGCCCGGCAGATGGACGGCCTCGAGGTGAGGGTTGGCGTTCCCCTCTTGACCCGGACGACGCGCAAGGTGGCCTTGACGCAGGATGGACGACGCTTCCTTGCTCATGGTCTGCGCGCGCAGAAGGACGTCGAGGCAACGATTGCCCGCCTGCGTGACGACCTGGAGCAACCCTCCGGGCAATTGCGAGTGACAGCGGCACCGAGCGTCGGCCGGTCGCTTCTTCCTCGTCCGCTGCTCTCCTTCGCGGAGGCCTACCCGAAGATCGACCTGGACCTGATGATCACCGACCGGGTGGTCGACCTGGCTGAAGCGGGCATCGACCTGGCCGTTCGGGTGGGCGACCCGGCCGCCTACGTTGATCTTGTCGTGAGGGACCTGCTGCCGATGCGAAGGGTCGTCTGCGGTAGCCCGGACTACTTCCACGCGCGCGGTGTTCCGCAAAGGCCGGAGGATCTCGAGCATCACTCCTGCCTGCTCTTTCGACCGCCGGAAATCGATGATCCTTGGCGCTCGAAGCGCGACGCTTGGACCTTCCGAAAGGGCGAGCGTTCTCAAAAGGTGTGGGTCTCGGGCCGTGTTTCGTCGAGCGACGCCGATGCGCTGGTCGCGGCAGCCTGTGGGCACCTTGGCCTCGTCATGATGCCGGACTGGATGCTCGGCCAGGATCTTCGCAGCGGCCGGCTGTGCAGGGTCCTTTGCGACCACGCCGCCGGAGAGGACGACCTCAAGACCCTGCATATGGCTTATCCGCCAGCGCAGCGTAACGCGCCAAAGCTCGTCGCCTTTCGCCAGCATCTTCAGCGGTGGTTTGAAGAGAATGCTCCTATTGACAACTGAGGTGTCAATTCTATTTTGACAATCAAGTTGTCATTCTCCTGCGAATCAGCGATAGGATCCCAAAAGCATGTCGCTCCGCTCTGCCATCGTCTCGCAGTTCAAGTGCCCGCAGGGTGCCTTGGGACGACTGGCCGGAACCATCATGGCCAATCGCCCTTCCAACCGCGCCCGGAGCCGCTGGACGGTGGAGCGCTTGGCCCTTATGGGCCATCATCGGGTGCTTGAAATCGGATGCGGACCCGGGCTGGCTTTAAAGGCCTGCGCGGCTCGGCTGGAGAATGGCCAGGCGCTGGGCATCGATCATTCCTCGCTGATGGTCCGCCAGGCGGGAAAGCGGCTTGCCGCAGAGATCGAGTCCGGCAGGGTCGTGCTGCGGCAGGGCGGGCTGGAACTGTTGCAGCGGGAACCCGGTGCCTTCGACCGCATCTTCTCGATCAATGTCGTTCAGTTCTTGCCCGACCTCGACGAAGCCTACGGCAAAATCGCCGCGGCTCTGAAACCGGGCGGCCTCTTGGCAACGACCTACCAACCCCGCGATCGGACCCCGACCCGCGAGGCAGCCCAATCCATGGCTGCGAGGGTCGAGGCCGCAATGAAGCGCTTTGGGTTTCAGGAGGTTGTATGCCACGAGCTGCCGTTGGCGCCGGCCCCGGCCATCTGTATCCTCGGACAGCGCTAAAGCCAAAGGAAGTCCTGCGCCGTCAGCTGGCCGTCCTCGCTCATGTCTACGATCCGGAAGCCTATGTCGGCACTGCCGTCACCGTCGTGATCAACCTCGATCTGCCCGCCGCCGGCGTGGCGCGCCTCGCTGTTGCCGCTGCCGGTGAAGGCATCGCCCTCACGATAGACGAAGCTGCCGGTCTCCATCCCCTCGGCGAAGACCAAGAGGTCCTGCTGGCCGCCGGCGTTCAGCACCTGGCCGTGAAAGTCATGGATCACCGGGCTGTAGAGCCCCGACTGTCCGCCGAACTCATCACCGTCGAAGAAGAAGCTATCGTCGCCGGCACCACCAAAGGCTTGCTCGCCGATCGCAAGGTCCAGAAGGTCGTTACCCTTTTGGCCGATGAGGGTGTCGGGGCCAGGACCGAACACCACGACATCGGCGCCGCCGTCGAGAGTGTCGTCACCACCCCCACCTTTGACAGTATCGTTTCCGTTATCACCGAAGAGAAGATCGTTGCCGTTCTGCCCACGCAGTAAGTCGTCGCCTTGACCGCCGGAAAGCTGGTTGTGCCCGGTGTTGCCGGTAAGAACGTTGTGCAAGGCATTGCCGGTGAGCTGGCCATCCAAGACGCCTTTGGCGACGTTGGCGCGCTCTATGTCGGCGTCTGCGGCGAGCGTGTAGTCCCTCAATTCCGAACGCACCAGGTCCGCGGTTCCTTCGCCGGCCACCTCGACAACGAGATCGGTGACGGTATCGATCACCATGGTGTCGTTTCCGGTCCCCCCGTAGAGTGTGTCGGCGCCGGTGTTGCCGTTCAGGAAATCCCGTCCGGCATCGCCAAAGAGCATGTCGTCACCGGAGCTGCCGCTCATGCGATCGGTGTCGGCGCCGCCGTAGGCAGTATCGTTGCCGTCGTTGCCGAAGAGACTATCGACCGCCTTCCCGCCGAACAGTGAGTCGTCGTCGGCATTGCCACGGAGAATGTCCTCGTGAAATCCGCCGTAGAGGCTATCCACACCGGTTCCGCCGCGCAGGTCATCGCTGCCGCTGGCCCCGAATAGTATGTCGTACGTGAAGTCCGAGCCGCCGAGGCTGTCGTTGGCGGAGGTGGCGCGCACGACGAGAGCCTCGATCGAACGGATCTCGACGTCGCTCGGAAGCTCCATGCCGGAGCGCAGCACCAAGCGGTCGATACCGGAACCACCGTCATAGGTCTCATTCGGCCGGACGAAGTCGGCCTGCATGACCAGAGTGTCGGCGCCTGAGCCACCGAAGAGACGGTCCCTGCCGCTACCGCCGACGATGAAGTCCTGATCGCCCATACCGTAGAGCCTGTCCGATCCGCGGTCGCCATAGAGACGATCGCTGCCACTGTTTCCATAGAGGCGGTCGTTGCCACTGACCCCGAAGATGCTGTCTTCTCCGCCACCGCCGTCGACCGTCGAAGCCTCTTGCAGACCGGTCAGTACGTCGTCGTCATGGGAGCCGAAAATGCTCTCGCCGCGCGGATCCCAGATCTGGGCGACGACGTCCGCATCGCCGTCGGTCTTGACCCAGGTCGCGGCGATGCGGCCGTCGGACAGAAGTGCTACCTCCGGATGCGAGACGCTTGTCGAGCCGCTGACCTCGGCGAGAGTGAACTCTTCGCCGACCCGCTCACCGCCAGCGTCGAAACGTTGACCGACGATCTTCTCGTCAGCTGCGCCTTCTCGATACAGGACGACGAAACCGCCGTCATCCAAAGCAGCGACGGTGGGTTGGTGATCGCTGTCGGCATCGGTGGCGATCTCGAGGAGCGGGGTACGCGGATCGCCGTCATTGCCGAAGACTTGACCATAGATCTGCCGATCGCCGGAGACCTCGTCCGCCCAGACCACCAGGAAGCGGTCGCCGGGCAGGGTCACCACATGTGGGTCCTCAACTTTGAAGCCGGGACTGTCGACGTCTGCGAAGAAAGCGAAAGAGCCATCCTGCGCGCGGGCGATTATCTCAATATAGGCCTTGTCACCGTCGTTTCCGACTATGGCGACGGCATAGCTGTCGTTGCTCAAAACGGCGACGTCAGCGCTGCGCGGATTGTCTAGATCGCTCCCCATCAATGTCTCCGGGAGAATGGCCCCACAGAGCGTAACCTGCTTGGTGCGTACGAAGGATTCGCCGTCGATTTCTCGGGTATAGGACACGACGAAACCGTCGTCGGAGAAGATGGAGATCCGCGGCAAACTTACCACGTCGTCATTGTCGTCCTCCACCAACACATCCGAGCGCAGCCGTGTGCCTTCGGCGTCGTAGGCTTCGTAGATGAGGGAGGTACCGTTGGCGTCCTTGTCCTCGTAGACGACCACGAAGCCGCCGTCCGAGCGCGCGGCGATCTCCGGATTGGACTCGTCGTCGGCCGTGGCCAGGCTGTTGAGCTGAAAGGCGGGACCCAGCGGGTTGCCGGTTGCGCCATAGATCTGCCCGATGATGTCGGAGCCGTTGCTGCTGTCGACCGAATTGGAGTTGTCGGTGTAGGCGATCAGGAAGTTCCCGTTTGCCAGGCCGACGACCACGGGGTCGTCCTGACTCTTGCCGCTTGGGCCTTGATCGCCTGTGTTTACCTGCTCCAGGTCCTTCCAGAGGTTGGGGGGTGGTGGTCATCCTGTGCTCTCCTCTTGCTCGCCATCCCGCAAGTGACCTTCGCTGGTGGCGGCGCTATGCGCGGGTTTGTTTGCCTTGCGGCCTCACTTCCGGACATTGACTGAAGCCGATCAAAGTCGCGTCAAAAGGAGGATCAAAAATGAGTCAAAGTGACAGGGTTTTACTGGAATCCCGCGAATTTCGAGCATTTCGGCGATGATTGCTTCTTGGCGGCCGATCTTGCACTCGAGGCATGTCGCTTGGCGTTTTGGGACGCCCGGCCAGGCGTCATTTGGGCCGCGCTTGTCACGACTCGCTGCGCCTGGCCGGACGCCTGGCCGCGGCTAGAGCCAGAGAAAGTCGTCGGCGGTGAGTTGGTCGCCCCCGCTCACGCCCTCTACCTTGAAGGCCAGGTCGGCTCTGCCGTCGCCGTCGTGGTCGACCTGGATCTGATCCTGAAAGGCGTGGCGGGCCTCACTGTTGCCCTGGCCGGTGAAGGCCTCGCTTCCCCGGTAGACGAAGCTGCCGCTGAGCAAACCCTCGGCAAAGACGAAGTGGTCCTGACTGGCGCCGGCATTCAGGATCTGACCGTGAAAGTCCTCGATCAGCGGGCCACCGAACCCGGTCCCATCGCCACTCTCATCACCGTCGAAGTAGAAGCTATCGTCGTCCGCACCGCCGTAGGCATGATCACCGTCGGACAGGTTCAAGACGTCATTGCCCTTCTGTCCCATGAGGGTGTCGGGGCCCGGTCCGATGACGAAGCCGTCGTCGCCACCATCCACCACGTCGTCTCCACCGCCGCCCTTTACGGTGTCATCGCCCCTGTCGCCGATCAGGTGGTCGCTCCCGTCCTGACCGCGCAGAAGGTCATTCCCACCACCGCCAAACAGACTGTTGTTGCTGGTGTTGCCGGTGAGGGAGTTGTCCAAGGTGTTGCCGGTCAGCGCGCCATCGACCACGCCTTTGGCGACGGTGGCGCGTTCCACTTGGTGACTAGGGGCCAGCGTAAAACTGGCTACTTCCGAACGAACCAGATCGGCATCGCCTTGGGCGAAGGACTCGAAGATCTGATCCGTGACCGTGTCGACGACCAGCGTGTCATTGCCACGGCCACCGAACAGGCTATCCGTGCCGGAATTGCCGCTAAGGAAGTCCCTGCCATTACCGCCTGCGAGCGTATCGTCACCGCTCGAGCCACTCAAGCGATCGCTGTCGGCGCCGCCATAGGCGACGTCGTCGCCATCATGTCCGAAGAAGCGGTCGGCCGCTTTGCCACCAACAGCCTGGTCATCGCCGTCGTTGCCGCGCAGCGTGTCGATGCCGAAACCACCGTAGATGAAATCGGCGCCGGTCCCGCCGCGCAGGTCGTCCTCGCCGCTGCCGCCAAAGAGGATATCGTAGAGATAGTCGGAGCCGCCGAGGCTATCGTCGCCGCTGCCGGCCCGGATCGCCAAGGCTTCAACCGAGAGGATCTCCACGTCGTCTGGAAGCTCCGCGCCCGACCGGAGCACCAGGCGGTCGACGCCCGACCCTCCGTCATAGGTCTCCTTCGCCACGACAAAACTCGGCTCCATCACCATGGTATCGGCACCGCTGCCGCCGAAGTGGCGGTCCTTGCCGCTGCCACCATTCAGAAAATCGTGATCGTCGCCTCCGTAAAGCCAGTCGAAGCCGCGATCGCCATAGACACTGTCATTGCCATCACCTCCGTCAATCCAGTCGTTGCCACTCACTCCGAAGAGCCGATCATCGCCGCCCAAGCCCTCGATCGTCGAGGCTTCTTGTGCTCCGGCAATGGCGTCATCCTCGCTGCCACCGACAAACCAGCTGCTGCCGACCCTAGGATCCCAAATCTGGGCCTCTATGTCGGTGTCATCGTCTTGGTGGCGGTCCCACACGGCGACAATTCGGCCATCACCGAAGACGGAGACACCTGCATGCGCGTAAGAGGTGGCGGCGTCGCTGTCGGCGAGAACGAACTCCTCGCCAACCGGCGCGCCTAGATTGTCGAAGCGCTGACCAATGATTCTTTCCTCGGGCTCTAATTCTTCATAGACCACGACGAAGCCGCCGTCGATGAGGGCGGCCACGCTTGGACGCTCGTCCTCATCGCTGTCGACAGCAATCTCAAGCAAGCCGGATAGAGCGACGCCGTCATTATCGAAGACCTGTCCATAGATCTGCTTGTCTTCGTCGACAACGTCATGCCAGACGACGGCAAAGCGATCTTCGGTCAGTGCAGCGACCTGCGGGCTTCCACTGTCATTACCTGGGCTGGCGATATTCTTGCCTACGACGAACTTGCCTTCGGGTGTGTGTATGTGGAACTCGATCTTGTCTTGACCGGCGTCTTCTTCGACCAGCACCGTGACGATGTTGCCGCTGGTCAAGACGTCGACGTCGGATTGCCATGCATCGTTGTCGCTCAGGCGAATGGGGATTTCCGAGCCGACCTCGCCGTTGGCCGAGACCACCTTGCCGCGGACGCCGAGCGTGGCGCCGTTCGCCTTGTCGTAGGTGACGATGAAGCTGTCGTCAGAGAAGGCGGCCACACTTGCCGAACGGGGGTGATCTGCTCCTGTGCTTTCGTCAATCGTGCCGGAATGCACATGCTTTCCGTCGGCATCAAAGGTGTCAAAGCGGAGCGAAATGCTTTCCAAAGTAGCTGAATTGTAGGCCACGACGAATCCACCGCCGGGGAGAGCCGCTATGCTGGCCTCGGTTTGGTGGAGCTCGTCTTGTGCCTGGTTCAGTCGGAATGGTTCGCCCAAGGGGTCGCCATTGGGATCCAAGAGCTGACCGGTGATGTTGGGAGGATCTGTACCGTCAACCTCGTCCGAGTAGTCATTGTATGCGATCAGAACGTTGCCGCTTGCGAGCACCACGACATCGACCTCGTTCTGAGTCTGGCCAGGAACCGTTCCCCCGTCTGAGTTGATCTGACCTAAGTCTCTCCAAAGCGTCGGGGTTGTGGTCATATCCGCTCTCCTCTTCCTCCTCACTGGGAAGACGGTCCGATTGCGACTGGCCGGCCTCCGTTAGATAATCTGAACCGGTGCGCTCAAAACCGCGTCAAAAGGAGGATCAAAAATCAGTCAAAGTGCCAGGTACTGCGCAAAAAGTTATCGGCATCGCTCGGATCTCCGGCATTTTTGGAGAGGGTTGCCCCACTTGATCCCCTACCGGTGATACTGGAACGGATAGTCGAAGCGTCGGCGCGGTCCGGCGCATTGGGGATCTAAAGCCATAGGAAGTCTTGAGCGGTGAGATCTCCACCCTGGCTCACGCCCAAGACGGTGACTTTGATGTCGCCGCTGCCGTCGCCGTCGTGGTCTACCTCGATCAGGCCGCTGCCGGCATGGCGTGCTTCACTGTTGCCGCCGCCGGAAAAGGCACTGTCGCCGCGATAGGCAAAACTACCCCTCTCCAAACCTGCGGCAAAGACCAAGAGGTCCCGTTCCGCGCCGCCGGTCAGGAGTTCGCCGTGGAAATCGCCAATCACCGACGGGCCGCCGCCTGCCGGATTGCCGCTTTCGTCGCCGTCGAAGTGGAATTCGTCGTCTCCCCGACCGCCGAAAGCGCTATCGGCATTGACCAGCGAGATGGTATCGGCGCCCTTCTGACCCATGAGGGTATCAGGGCCATCGCCTATCAGTGATATGACATTGCCGCCGGCGATTATGTCGTCTCCACCGCCGCCCTTGATGGTGTCGTTGCCAAAGTCACCGAACAGGAGGTCATTGCCGTCCTGACCGCGCAGGAGGTCATCGCCATCTTCGCCGCGCAGGAAGTTGTCGCCCGTGTTTCCCGTGAGCGAGTTGTTGATGGTGTTGCCGGTGAGGGAGCCCTCGCCAAGGTTCTTGGCAAGCGTGGCGCGCTCCACCTCAAGGTCATCTGCCAAGGTGTAGTCCGGTATCTCGGAGCGGATCAAGTCCGCTGCACCCTCGCCGGCGCCTTCGAACACGACGTCGGTGAGCGTGTCCACCACAAGGGTATCATTTCCGCTCCCCCCGAACAGAATGTCAGCGCCGCTGTTGCCATTGAGCGAATCTCGCCCGGCATCCCCGTAAAGACGATCGCCTCCGCTGCCGCCCACAATTCTGTCACTGTCGGCGCCGCCGTAGGCCTCGTCGTCACCGTCGTTTCCGAACAGACTGTCTCGCGCTTTGCCGCCAATCAGTACGTCATTGTCGTCGTTTCCGCGCAGCGTATCGACGTGAAATCCGCCGGTGAGAAAATCAACGCCGGTGCCGCCGCGTAAATCGTCGTTTCCGCTTCCCCCAAACAGAAGGTCATAGAGGAAGTCCGATCCCCTGAGGCTGTCGTCGCCGCTGCCGGTATGCACCTCCAGCGCCTCGATAGCGGTAATCTCGACGTCGCTGGGAAGCGAGGCACCGGGACGGAGCACCAGGCGGTCGAAGCCGGATCCACCGTCATAGGTCTCCTTGGCAAGGGCGAAGTTCGGCTCGATTACCATGGTATCGCTGCCGCTGCCGCCGAAGTGGCGATCCTTGCCGCTACCACCGACCAGGAGGTCGTGGCCTTCGCCACCGTAGAGCCAATCGAAGCCGCGGTCGCCGTAGAGGCTGTCGTGACCGCTACTACCGTAGAGCCAGTCGTTTCCGCTGACACCAAAGAGCCGGTCCTGGCCGTCCAGTCCGTCCACCGTAGAGGGGGCCTGCAGGCCGGCGATGGCGTCGTCTTCGTCGGTGCCGACAATGGAATCGCCGCGCGGGTCCCAAATCTGGGCGACGATGTCTGCGTCGCCGTCGGTTCTGGTCCAGGTGACGACGAAGCGTCCGTCAGCGAGCAGCGAGACCTCCGGATCGGCAAGATCGGTCGTCCCGCCAGGATCTGCAAGGACGATCTCTTCACCCACAGTCTCACCGTTTTGGTCGTAGCGTTGGCCGATGATCTTCTGCTCGGGCTGGCTCTGTTCGTAGACAACGACAAAGCCACCATCGTCCAAGCGGGCAACGCTCGGGTCGAAGTCGCTATCGATATCGGTGGCGATCTCCAGGAGCCCGGAGACGCTGTTGCCCTGATGGTTGAAGATCTGGCCGTAGATCTGCGGGTCGTTCTCGTTATCGTCAGCCCAGACGACGACGAAGCGATCTTCGGAAAGTGTGACGACCCTCGGGCTCTCATTGTTGATGCCGGGGCTGGCAACGTTCTTGGCGAACAGGATCTCGCCAACTGTCGTGACGCCCGCGATCTCAATGTTACTTGCGTCGTTATCGTTTTCAATGAAGGCGGTGACAAAGACTCCGTCGCTCAAGACGTCTAGATCTGCGCTGCGCGGGTCATCGCCATCAATGCGTACGGGAAACGCAGGTGTCGTCGTTCCGTCCGCCGAGACCACTACCGCGCCCACGTCGGCCGCCCCGTCGGTGCGGATAGTAAAGGTGACGACGGCGCTGTCATCGTCGAATACGGCAACGCGCGGGTAGCCTACCTCTACTCCGTCGGCCTCGCTGCCCAGAGCAATCGTTCTACCATGGATGGGTCCACCGAGCGCGTCGTACCTCTCGTAGCTGATCTTTGAGCTGTCGTCATCGTTGGTCTCGTAGACCATGACGAATCCGCCGTCCGAAAGGGCAGCAATCTCAGGGTTGCTTTCCTCTTTGAAGGTCGAAAGGACGTTGAGCCTGTAGGAGGGGCCAAGGGGAACGCCATTGGGATCAAAGATTCGCCCAATAATGTCGGAACCGGCCGCGTTGCCTACCGAATCGGAGGTGTCGGTATAGGCGACAAGGATGTTGCCGTTCGCCAGGCCAACCACGACGGGATCGGTTTGGCCGTCGCCGGTGGGGCCTTGGTCGCCCGAGTTGACCTGCTCCAAATCCTTCCAAAGGGTCGGTGTCGTGGTCATCGCTCTTTCCTCTCCGTCGTTGCCGGACAGTCGAGGCGGCTGGCCGCTTGGCAATTCTGCGGTCATCCGCCGCGCTTCCTCGTTGACTGTTCTTAGTTGGCTGGCGGCGGTCAAAATCGGGTCAAAAATCCGGTCAAGAATCAGTCAAAGTGGTAGAGCCAAGCGAATTGACTGGCAATCGACCCGGAGCGGGGTGACGATTGGGCTAGAGCAGATCGCATTCAGGTGAAGTCACCCGAATGCGAGACTCTGCTCTATCTTTCAACGTTGTAGAGCAGGATACAGACGACAAATCGTTTCGATCTGACGTCATCCTGCGTATGCCTGTCTATAGCCAGACAAAGTCCTGCGCGGTCAGCTGGCCGGCCTCGCTCATGCCTTCGATCCTAAAGGCTAGGTCGACGACCTCGTCGCCGTCGTGGTCGACCTGCATCTGGCCATTGCCGTCGAAGCGGGCTTCGCTGTTGCCCTTGCCGGTGAAAGCGCCGTCCCCTCGGTACTCGAAAGTTCCCTGCTCCATCCCCTTGGCGAAGACCAGGCTGTCTTGTTCGGCACCGGCGTTCAGGATCTGGCCATGGAAATCGTGCACACTCGGACCGCCTCTGCCCGCTCCATTGCCGACCTCGTCGCCGTCGAAGAGGAAGCGATCGTCACCGGCACCGCCGTAGGCCTCGCCGGCGTCGTCCAAGCTGATGGTATCGTTGCCCTTCTGGCCCATGAAGGTATCGCCAACGGCACCGGCGACCTGCGTGTCGACCCCGCCTTCCAGGAAATCGTCGCCTCCACCACCTCTCAGCGTGTCCATTCCATCGTCGCCGTTCAGGTGGTCGTTGCCGTTCTGTCCGCGGAGGAGGTCGCTGCCTTTGCCGCCGGAGAGGCTGTTGTCTCCGGTATTGCCGGTCAGCACGTTGTCCAAGGTGTTTCCTGTGAGGGCGCCGTCGCCTAGCCCCTTGGCGACCGTTCCGCGTTCGACGTCGCTGTCAGACCCCAAGGTGTAGTCATCCAGCTCGGAGCGAACCAGGTCGGCGTCGCCCCCACCGGCTACCTCATAGACCACGTCTGTTAGTGTATCGACGACGAAAGTATCGTTTCCGGTTCCGCCGAACATCCTGTCGACGCCCGAGTTTCCGTTTAGAAAATCCCGCCCGGCATTGCCGACGAGGAGGTCGTTAGCGCTGCCTCCGCTGAGCCGGTCACTGTCCCCACCTCCGTAGACGACGTCCTCGCCGTCGTGGCCGAACACCCGATCTGTGCCCTTGCCGCCGTAGACGTAGTCTTCGCCGTCGTTACCGCGCAGCGTATCGATGCCGAAGCCACCGAATAGGCTGTCAAAGCCAGTCCCACCGCGCAGATCGTCATTTCCGCTTCCTCCGAAGAGTATGTCCTGGAGGAAGTCCGAACCGCCAAGGCTGTCGTCGCCCGTTCCCGCGCGTACCGCCAGCGCCTCGACCGACTGGATCACAACGTCGTCCGGTAGGCTCGCGCCGTCGCGCAGCAGAATGCGGTCCACACCGGACCCGCCGTCGTAGGTTTCCTTGGCCACCGCGAAGTTGGGCTCGATCACCATGGTGTCGGCACCGCTGCCACCGAAGAGCCGGTCCTTGCCGCTGCCTCCGTCGAGAAAATCGTTTCCCTCCTGCCCGTAGAGCCGGTCGAACCCGCGGTCGCCGTAGAGCCGGTCGTGACCACTGCTGCCGTAGAGCCAGTCGTTGCCGCTGACCCCGAAGATCGTGTCGTCGCCGCCTTGGCCGTCGACCGTGGAGGGGGCCTGCAGGCCCGTGATGACCTCGTCGGCCGTGCCGCCGACGATGGAATCGCTGCGCGGGTCCCAGATCTGGGCCTCGATATCGGACTCGTCGTCTCTCTGCTCCCAGACACCGACGATGCGCCCATCCGACAGAAGCGCGACTTCCGGATCTTCCACGCTTTCGGTGCTGGGAACTTCGTCCAGAAGGAGTTCCTCACCGACCTTCTCGCCGCGGCTGTCGAAGCGCTGGCCGATGATCCGGTCGAAGGAGTTTCCCGGTGAGAACTGCTGTTCGTAGAGGACCATGAACCCGCCGTCCGGTAGGGCTGCCACACTTGGGTGCTTGTCATCGTCGCCGTCGCTGGCGATGTCCAGCAGACCGGATGCAGCGGCGCCGGTTTGGCTATTGAAGATCTGGCCGTACACCTGCTCGTTGCCCGGGTCGGTCTGTTCCGTCCAGACCACCAGAAACTGGTCTTCGCCCAACGCCGTCACCTGGGGATCGACGTTCTTGGCCCCTGGGCTGGCGATGGAATCGCCGAATTGAAAGGCGCCGGCCTTGTTGTGACCGCGATACTCGATCCGGACGCTTTGGCCTTCCGTCACGACAAAGGCCGCGACAAAGCTGTCCGCTCCGGTCACGGCGACGTCGGCGGCCCTGGCGCTGGACGAGGTGTGCAGCGGAATCTCTTCGCTTAGCTTTCCATCGGCATCGACGATCTTGGCTGCGACCGTGCTGTTGCCGCCATCGATCAGGCGCGTGTAGCTGGCAACGAAGCTGTCGTCCTGGAAGCTATCGATTTCCACTTGACGCAATACATCATCGTTCAGGTCGTTCTGAACAAAGCCGGAGCTCTTGTGCTCCCCCTCCGGCCCATAGGTCTCGTAGATAAGCGACGTGCCGTTCGCGTCCTTGCCCTCATAGACCAGGACGAAACCGCCGTCCGACAAGGCGGCCACGTCAGGCTCCACTTCATCGTCGCCGGTCCGCAGCTGGTTCAGCGCGAAAGGCGAGCCTAAGGGGTTGCCTAGGGCGTCATAGAGCCGGCCAAGGATATCGTCGCCCGGCAAGCTGTCGTTCGCGTCTGAGTCATCGTCATAGACGACCAGGAAGTTCCCGTTGGCCAGACCGACGACACCTGGATCTTCCTGGTCGCCGCCGTTGGGGCCCAAGTCGCCGGTATTGACCTGCTCGAGGTCGGCCCAAAGGCTAGGTGTTATGGTCATGTCTCTCCGTCCTCTTCGTCTTCGTGGGCATAGGATGTGCAGTCAGCCGGCTATCGTGGTTCGAGGCCTTTGCCTGCAAACACCGGTGATGGTCTTTGCCCAGTGGAACTCTGCGAAAATGATGTTCTTGCCGGTCTTCTCGTCGGCTGCGTTGAGACAGCAGATGTGTTGCTGCGATCAAAAATGGATCAAAAATCCAATCAAAAAGCAATCAAAGTGGCAGTGGTCTGCTGAGACTTGGCCGTTTGCCTCTCCCTGATCGGGCTGACGGTGCCAACCGCTCTCCTCCGAAAGATGCCAAATTGGAAGAGCAAGGGATGCTGCTATGGGGCAGCCCGTCCGAAGTCGTGGCGTCAAAGCCACAGAAAGTCCTGTGCGGTCAGTTGGCCTGCCTCACTCATGCCCTCTACCTCGAAAGCAATGTCACTCGTGCCGTCGCCGTCGTGGTCGACATTGATTTTGCCGTTGCCGGCATACCGGGCTTCGCTGTTGCCCTTGCCGGCGAAGGCAGCGTCACCGCGATAGGCGAAGCTGCCGGTCTCCAGCCCTTCGGCGAAGACCAAGCGGTCTTGCTCGGCGCCTGCATCAAAGATCACCCCATGGAAGTCTGCTATGGTGGGACCGCCGGGTGCGGTTTCGTCTCCGTCGAAGACGAAGAGGTCGCTGCCGGGCCCGCCCAAGGCCGTGTCTCCCTCCGAAAGGTCAAGGGAGTCGTCGCCCTTCTGGCCCATCAGCGTGTTGCTGCCGGAGCCACCAGAGAGGATGTCGGCGTTATTGCCGCCTTTGACCAGGTCGTCACCACTACCGCCGAACAGCTGGTCGCTGCCGTCTTGGCCGCGCAGGCTGTCGTCGCCCGCGGCCCCGAACAGGGCGTTGTCGCCAGTGTTGCCGGTTAGCGTGTTATCCAAGGCGTTGCCGGTTAGGGCGCCGTCGCCGGCGTCCTTCATCACCGTGGCACGTTCGATGTCGGCCGTGGGGGCAAGGGTGTAGTCGGCTGCTTCCGAGCGCACCAGATCGGCACTGCCTTCGCCCTCCGCCTCGACGACGACATCGGTGACGGTGTCCACGACCAAAGTGTCATTGGCCGAGCCGCCGAAGAGGAAGTCCGCGCCACTGCCTCCGTTCAGGAAGTCACGGCCTTGGTCTCCAAAGAGGAAGTCCAGGCCGCTGCCACCGGTCACGCGATCGTTGCCGCGGCCACCGAAGCCGGAATCGTTGCCGTCATTGCCCACCAGGAAATCTTCGCCAGTGCCGCCGAAGATGTCGTCATTGCCAAGATTGCCTCGCAACACGTCGGCGTGGGTGCCGCCGAAGATGCTGTCCTCGCCACTTCCGCCTCTGGCATCGTCATAGCCGTATCCCCCGAACTGGAGATCTCGGCCACTGCCGCCGAAGAGCGTATCGTCTCGCAGCTGGCCATAGAGACGATCTGCACCCATCCCGCCGTAAAGACTGTCGCCGCCGTGACCGCCGTAGAGCCAGTCATTGTCGTCGAGCCCGAAAATACGGTCTTCGCCGCTGAGACCCAGGATGGTGGTTCCTTGATGGCGCCCGGCGATCACGTCGTGGCCGCTCGAGCCGGCGAAGGAATGGCTCCGCGGATCCCAAACTTGCGCAAAAATGTCGTCATCCAAGTCGGTGACTTGCCAGGCGCCGACGATGCGCCCATCGGCGAGCGTCGTAACGGAAGGATACTGGGCGTCGCTGCCGCTAGAGAATTCGTCCAGAACGAACTCGTTGCTGATCTGGGTGCCGGTGCTGTCGTAGCGCCGCCCGAACAGACCGCTGCTGTAGGTTTGAGAGCTATCACTTTGATAGAGCACCACGAAGCCGCCGTCGGCGAGCGCCGTCACACTCGGTTCGTGGTCGTCATCGGCATCGCCGGCGATGGTCTTGACGCCGTAGAGATCACGGCCAGTGTTATCGAAGATGCGGGCATAGATCTGCCGGTCGTCACCGAAGATGTTCTTGTCTCTCCAGACCAGAACGAAGCGATCGTCGCTCAAGGCGACGACCTGCGGGTCCACGGATGTCGTGCTGACCGTGCCGACGTCGGTGTCGACGATCTCCAATCCGCCCGGGGTCATAATCTTCAAGTGTATGTCGCTGCCTAAAGACGAGGTCTGGGCATAGGCAGCGGCAATGGTGCCGTTGCTGAGTGCCGCGATATCAGCGGTTCTGGCATCGACAGAGCTTATCTCGAGGTCGACCTCGGGCCCGACGGTGCCGGTGGGGCTCACGAACTTGTAGTAGAGGTTTTCGTTGCTTCCGATCTTGCGCGCGTAGCTGACGACAAAGCTGTCGTCCGGGAATGTGGTGACGCTGGGATTGCCGATCTGATCGGCGCCTGGGTCATTGAGGATCACGTCGACGCGATAGCCGCTGCCGTCGGGTTGGTAGGTTTCATAGACGATCGAGGTGCCGTTGACGTCGACGTCCTCATAGACCATGACGAACCAGCCGTCCGAGAGCGGCGCAATGTCGGCGCCCTGCTCGTTGTCCTTGGCGCGATAGTTATTGAGCCGAAAGGAGTCTCCCAGCGGGTTGCCGAAGGGGTCGTAGAGGCGACCCATGATATCGTAGCCCGGCCTGTCGTCGCCGCTATTGGAGTTGTCGGTGTAGGCGGCAATGAAGTTGCCGTTGGAGAGGCCGACCACGACGGGGTCGAACTGCGCGCTGCCCGTCGTTCCATGATCGCCGCTGTTGACCTGCCCCAGGTCGCGCCAGAGGGTGGGTGTCGACATCGTCCGCACTTCTCCCTTTTCTGCTCCTGCAAGCCGCCGTGAGCTCTTGAGCGGAGGATGGCCTGCAGCGATCAAATGAGAGTCAAAAATTCAGTCAAAAATGGATCAAAGTGGCGAAAGGGTTCCAAAGGCGCGACGCTGAGTGGGGGCTGCAATCTAGGTCGTGGCCCTTTTTGAAGGTAGGATCGGGCGGGTTGTCGCAAGCGTGGAGGGGCAGGGCTCTTGCGGGCGCCTTTGACCTCAGCGCTTTTCGATAGGTAAGTCGAATACTTGCCAGGCTTTTGGCAAAGGTTATGGTTAGCGGATGCGTTCTTTTAGCTTAGGGGAGTAAGGGTCGCGACCGAGGTCGCGTCTGTGTTTGGATCACGCCTAGTTTATTACTATGAGTTGTTTGCGGTGTTGACAGGCCGTGTCGGCGGTGAGCAGGATAACAAATTCTGTCTAGAGTGTAGAGAGGGGCGAGACCCGCACCCGGAAGCTTGCAGGAGGACACACATGGCCCTGATACTCGGAACCCCTTTGCCGGACATGCTGACCGGGACGGACCAGACCGACACGATCCGGGGCTATGCGGCCAATGACACGCTCTATGGTGCGAGCGGCGCCGATAGTCTCTTTGGCGCGCAAGGTGACGACAGCCTCTATGGCGGCAGTGGTGACGATGCCACTTTCTCCGCCGGCACCGGCCAGGATCTCCTCTCAGGCGGGGCAGGCGACGACAGCCAGCTGTCCGGCGGGTCGAGGGCGGACTCGATCGGTGGTGGAGACGGGCTGGATGCCATGCTCTTCGGCGGAGTGGGCGACGATACGCTGGCGGGCGATAGCGGCGATGACAGTCTCCTGTACGGCAGTGCGGGTCTCGACAGGCTGTCTGGTGGGTCCGGCGCCGATACGCATCTGGACGGTGGTGCCAATGCCGATAGCATCTATGGTGGTGACGGGGCGGACCTCTCACTCCTCGGCGAGCGGGCGAACGACCTGGTCTTCGGCGGTGACGGCGACGACCGCACCCTCGACGGTGGGCGTGGCGGCGACAAGCTCTACGGCGGCCTCGGGGCGGATGCCTACTTCTTTGGCTATGTCAGTCCGGACCGGCTGGATGGAGGTGACGGCAACGACTTCTCGTTCTTTGGAGGCGCCGGGAACGATTCCATGTTCGGCGGCACCGGCAGCGATTCCGACTTCTTCGGCGAAGGTAAACGGGACACGATGTACGGTGGCAGCGGTAACGATGCCACCTTCTATGGCGGCGGCGGGATCGACCGCATGTACGGTGAGGAAGGCGCAGACACGGCCTTCTCCGGCCGGGCTGCGGCCGACAAGCTTTATGGGGGCTCTGGTAACGACAGCTCTCTCTTCGGCGGCAACGACAACGACACGGTCTCAGGCGACAGCGGGAACGACCTCAGCCTGGCGGGCGGCAGCGGCGCGGACAGGCTTTTCGGTGACGAGGGCGATGACAGCAGCTTTTTCGGTGACGGAGGCACCGACAGGCTCTACGGCGGCGGTGGGATTGACCGTGTCTTGATCGGGGGATCGGGGACCGACAGCCTCTTCGGCGGCGAAGGCAACGACTCCAGGCTCTTTGGCAATTCGGGTAACGACAAGCTTTACGGTGGTGACGGCGACGACAGGACAATCTCCGGTGGTGACGGAGACGACAGCCTGTCCGGCGGCAGCGGAGCCGATTTTCGGATTCTTGGCCAGACCGGAGCCGACGTTCTCGAAGGCGGCGATGGGGATGATACGAGCTTCCTGGGTGCCAATGCGGACGACAGCCTCTTCGGCGGCAGCGGCGCCGATTTCCGCTTCTTCGGAGGAGCGGAGAACGACGTTCTCTACGGCGGCGATGGGGATGACACCAGCTTCCTGGGCTACGGTGGAGACGACAGCCTGTTTGGCGGCGATGGGAACGACTATTCATTCCGCGGCGGGCTGGGGTCGGACAGGGTCTATGGTGGCAGCGGCAACGATTTTCTCTATGGCGAGCAGGATGGCGACACGCTGGTCGGCGGCGCCGGTTTCGATACCGTTTTCGGCGCCACCGGTGACGATGTATTCGTGGTCGCAAGCCAAGGAGACTTCGTCAGCTACTTCTATGACGGCGGTGCCGGGACCGATACGCTGATGTTGGGCGCGGGCGTAACGCTCCCGGGCGGTGGAGCCGGGCTAACCTCGATCGAGGTCACGATTGTTTAGCGTCCGGGCCCGCAGGGTCCATGCCTTGAGCGCCAGCCGAGAGACGGGGATCAGAACCCTTCGAGAACCAGCTTGCCCCGCGCCTTTCCGCTCGCGAGCTCCCTGTGCGCGTGTCTGAGGTTCTCGGCTGAGATCGTTCCCAGTATCCGGGTCGCCGTCGACTTGATTTTCCCGGCGTCCAGTAGCTGGGCGACCTCATTCAGGATCTGGCCCTGGCGTGCGATGTCCGCTGTCTGGAACAGCGAGCGGGTGAACATCAGCTCCCAGTGGGTGGAGACGGCCTTGCCTTTGAACGGCATGATATCAAGAGTTTCGGGATCGTCGATCAGGCCGAAGCGCCCCTGCGGCGCGATCAGTTCGGCGATTTGATCGATGTATTGGTTCGTGTGGGTGGTGGAGAAGACGAAGCCGGGGGCGCCGATCCCAAGTGCTTCGATCTGCGCGGGCAGAGGCTTGCTGTGGTCGATGACATGCTGCGCGCCAAGCTCGCTCACCCAGGCTTGCGTTTCCGGGCGCGACGCCGTTGCGATGACGGCGAGGTCCGTCAAGGCCCGCAAGAGCTGGATCGCAATCGATCCGACCCCGCCCGAACCGCCGATGATCAGGACCGCCGGCGCCGCGCCAGGGACTGGATCGTTTACGCGCAGCCGGTCGAACAGCATCTCATAAGCGGTGAGGCTCGTCAGCGGAAGAGCGGCGGCTTCGCCAGCCGACGCCGATGTCGGCTTGTGGCCGACGATGCGTTCATCGACCAGATGGAACTCGGCATTCGTGCCGGGGCGGTCGATGGCGCCGGCGTACCAGACCATGTCCCCCGGCTTGAACGCCCTTGCCTTGTCGCCCGTCTCCAGGACCTCTCCGACCGCATCCCAGCCCAGGACGTTCGGCTGGTCGCCTTCGGGCGGGCGCCGCATGCGCACCTTGTAGTCCACCGGGTTGACCGAGATTGCCTGGACCCGGACCAGAAGGTCGTGTCCCGTCGGGCTGGGCTTCTCCATCTCGAAATCCACTAGAGAATCGTCGCGGTCGATTGCTCCCGTGGTGGTGTAGCCGACGGCTTTCATGGCGCCTCTCCTGGGCCAGGTCATCATGATCGGAGGTGATAGTCCGCTGGGCGGACCAAATCGGCGGGGACTTCCGCTGGAAGCCGGACGTCGCGCCGAGCCTGCTTCTCGACGTCAAGCGATTTTTGTCATCTCGTTCAGCTGGAACGTCGCCACCGCACCGTCGGTCGCCTGCATATAGGCAGCCAAATGCGGGGCATTCATGTGTGTTTGCCAGAGCTCCCGGCTTTCCCAGGTCTCGTAGAACACGAAGAAGCCCGGGGTCCCGTTGTCGGCGTGAAGGTCATATTGGAGGCACCCTGGCTCTGCACGAGTGATAGCGACAAGCTTCTCCAGCTCCCTTCCAACCAGGTCCTCCTTGCCTGCGACCGCGGTAATCTGCGCCAGAATGGTCAGCGCCATGTCTCGAACTCCTTTTGACATCCGGGGTGTGCAGGGCTATGTGGACGGGTAGGAGAGGTCGTGCAAGTACGCACATTTCTGGCCTATAGGTACAGTATGGATACTAAGTTCCCGGTCGATAGCAAAGCGCCGCCAAGGTTCGAACGATACGATTGCAGCGGCGGTTGCCCCGTCGAGGCAGCATTGGAGCAGATTGCCGGAAAGTGGAAAGGCTTGATCATCTTTCACTTGATGGGGAAACGCTACGATTCAACGAACTGTCCCGACGGGTCGGCAACGTCACGCAACGCAGCCTGACCAAGCAGCTGCGCGAGCTGGAAAGGGACGGCATCGTGCACCGGGAGGTCTTCGCGGTGGTGCCCCCCAAGGTGGAGTACAGCCTGACCGACAAGGGCAGGCACCTTCGCGATGTGGTGGAGGCTCTCCGCAAATGGGGCTCACAGCATCCAAGGTGACTCCAGGTCAACTGCCAGCGCGAGCGAATGGGGGCGGATAGGACCCGCGTGGCCAGGGGCTTTAGCGGCCCTCCGCACCACTAGTTGCGCACGTCGATGTGGAACAAAGCCCAGACGAGGCCGCCGTCGTTCTCGCCTTTGTAGGCGGGTGCCGCTTCGCCCGGCGGGAAGACCAGCCACAAGGGCCCGTGGCCGCCGATAGCCAGCGGCTTGTCGTCGGCCGTGAGCGCGATGATGAAGGTGCCGCCTTCGATCATGGTCTGGGTGAAGTTGGCGGTGTAGCCGTCGAGCGCCATCATCTCCAGCTTCTCGCCGCTGGCCCCGGCGGCCTTCAGGACCGACAAGAGGCTGGGCCCGGTGAAGGTCACCTCCTGGCCCCAGTTGGGATAGTTCAAGGTCAGCCGCTGCTGCGGCAGGGCATTGAGATCGGCCAGGGTGAAGGCATGCGCCTTCTCGAAGGGATCCAGGAAGCGCGCCAGATAGGCGTCGGCGAAGGCGTCGTAGGGGCCGCGGTTGGGCAGGTCGACCACACCGCTGATGGTCAATACCACCGGGCTCTTGTCGTCCGCCCGGGCGGCCAGCGGCAGGGCGAGGATCAGGCACAGAAAAAGGGCACGCAACATGGCAAGGGTCTCCCAATGGCTGCTGGAGAGGAGCGCATTTGGATGCGCGCGTGCAAGCGCCACAACTGCCGCAGTCTCGCCAATCCGGCCCTGATCCTCTAAGGGTCAGCGATCGACGCGAGAGAGGCAAGAAAGGCGCCTGGCCGCTATGTTCAAGAGTCCGCTGTTGCTGGTCGCCCTGGCCATGACCGGTGCCATCGCCGTCTGGGGCCTGTGGGATACGCAGGGCCTGACCGCCTTGGCGGCGCGTTTGGTGGCTGTTCAGTTCGACAGCCGCGCCTGGTTCATCATGCTGACCGCGAGCTTCATGCTGATCGCCTCCATCTGGCTTGCCTTCTCGCGTTACGGCGCCATCAAGCTCGGCAAAGACGATGACGAGCCTGAGTTCTCCACGGTCTCTTGGCTGACCATGCTCTTCGCCGCCGGGATGGGCGTCGGCCTGCTCTATTGGGGCACGGCCGAGCCGCTCACCCATTTTCTGATCATTTCCGACTACGAAGATCCGCGAAATGCCGCCGACTATGCGCTCTTCGTCACCAACTTCCACTGGGGCCTCCACGCCTGGGCGATCTACGCCCTGACCGGACTGGTGATCGCCTATTTCGGCTTCCGCCACGGCTGTCCCAGCCTCTTGAGCGCGCCCATCCGAATGGTCTTCGGAGAGCACAAGATTACCCGTGGCGTCGGCTGGCTGAGCGATCTCTTGGCCATCATAGCGATCGCCATCGGGTTGGGCGGCTCCGTGGCCATGGGCGTCTTTCAAGTAAAGGAGGGGATCGACGCGCTGCTCGGCCTTCAAGACAGCGGCAGCGGACTGCTGATCGGCATCTTCGCGGTGCTCTGCCTCTCCTACCTCTTTCCGCTCACCATCGACCTCGGCCGCGGCATGGCGGTTTTGTCCAACACCGCCATGATCATCGCCGGCGGGCTGATGATCTTCATCCTGCTGGTCGGGCCGACCTCCTTCCTGATGGGCGGCATCACACAGGCCATCGGCGAGTACTTCGGCTCGGTCCTGGTGCACGGCTTTCGCACGTTCACCTTCATGGACGATCGGGTGGGCGACTGGTTCCAATCCTGGACCTTGACCTACATGGTCTGGTGGCTGGCCTGGGCGCCCTTCGTCGGTGTCTTCATCGCCCGCATCTCCAAGGGGCGCACCATCCGCGAGTTCCTGGTCGGGGTCATCCTGGTGCCGACCTGCTTCTCGATCCTCTGGTTCGGCGTGTTCGGCGGCGTCGGCTTCTATGCCGTGCTGCGCACCGAGCTGCCGATCTTGGAGGTCATTCGCGACAATGTCAGCAGCGCCAGCTTCTTCGTGCTGAAGCAGTTCCCCCTGCCGAGCCTCACCATCGCCGCGGTCGTGGTTGCGGCCTTCCTCTTCATCGTGACCTCGGTGGTCAGCGCCGCCTTCGTCCTGGCCATGTTCTCCACCGGTGGCGATCTCAATCCGAAGCCTCGGGTCAAGCTGATCTGGGGGGCGATCTTGGGCGCGCTGGGTCTGGTGATGATCTTCTCCGGCAGCATCGAGGCAGTGAAGTCGATCATCGCGCTCGGCGCGCTGCCCTTCGTCTTCATCGTCCTCTTGCTGGTGGTCTGTCTCTTCAAGGCCTTGAAGCGGGAAGGGAGGCCAGAGTGATCAACAGCTTCCTCGACGTCATCCTCAACCTCGAGGTGTTCCTCTTTATCGGCTGCCTGGTCTGGCTCTATTTCAAGGACTTCGATGCAGAGCGGTGACCGGGCGGCGGGTGGCCTTCAGATCCGCGGGTAGTCGGCGATCTTACCGCCGACCAGGTCGTAGCCGAGTTCCCGGGCTTCCGGTGCCAGGCCAGCAAGTTCTTCGCGCAGCCTACCGGAGAGCTCTTCGCCGCCCATCGAGGTGCTGGCCTTGCGGAAGAAGGCCTTTCGCGGAGAGGCGGCCTTCATGGTGTCGAAGTCACTATGCCGAACGATTTCGTCGAGCACGGACTCCTCGCTGGAGGCACCAAGAAACGAGAAGACCGTCTCCAAGCTAGCCTTCTTTTCAAGCACCAGGTCTTCGAAGCGAACGATCAGAATCTTGCCGTTCGAATGCCGCGCAGAGAGCCAATGCCGGGCCTTCTTGGAGAAGCCGTCGGCGATGTAGCGCAGCCAGCCTTCGAAGCCGCCATGTTGCTGGACAAGCCGGATGTGCCGATCGTCTCCGGTGTCCTCCGCCATAAACTGATTGTAGTGCCAGTTGGAGATGGCGATATCGATCGGGTTGCGCAGGATTACGATGAAACGCGGATAGCCTAAGAGCTGGTTGAAGTCATTGAAGTTGCTGACGATGCTGATGTTGTCGTTGGCGCCCGCGATAGGCTTGTCGCCGGCGCTGAATTCGATGAACTGTCGAAGCGCGAAGCCGACGAGCCTTGGATGCAAGTTCGGCGCGAAGGGAGAGCGGGCAGGACTTCCAAGCTCGTGGTCGATCTTCACCAGCAGCTTGTCATAGGCTTTGAGCGCTGCCAGCAAGCTCTTGGAAAGGACGATGAACTGATGCTCGGCAGGACAGGAGACCTCCGGATGCATATCGAGGATCCGCTGCAGAAAAGTCGTTCCTGACTTCGGCATGCCGGTGCAGAGGAAGAGCTGCTTGGCGCTCATCGAGACCGTCCCCTCATGCCTTCTCCGCAATGGCTTTCAGTCACTTTGCGGCCCCCACCAGCGGGCATTCCAGGACTTTCCTGTCTATCAGGTCATAGCCGAGCAGCTTGGCCTCCGGGACGAGCTCGGCGATTTCGGCCAAGAGCTTGTCGGAGACCTCTCCTTCGCCCATCGAGAGGCTGCCGGCGCGGAAAAAGGACTTTCGGGTCGACGAGGCCCTCATGGTGTTGAAGTCGCTTTGCTCGGCGATGCGATCGACGATGGATCTGTCGATGAAAGCGCCCAAGAATCGGAATATATTCGTTAGATGCTTTTTCTTTTCGAGCACCAAGTCTTCATAGCGAGTAAGGTAAATCTTTTTGCTTTTCTCTCTTTCTTTTATCATTTTTCGTGTTTGATCCGAATAAATCTTGCAAATATAGCGAATCCAATCATCGAATTCCCCGTGTTGCCGCATCAAATTCAAATGCTGCTCGTCGTCGAGTTCATTGGCCAGGGCGACGTTGTTGTGCCAGCTGGAAAGCGCGACGTCGATCGGATTGCGGAAGATGAGGATGATGCGCGGTTGTCCGAAGAGGCGATTGTAGAAAGCAAACCGCTCCATGATGCTGATGTTGTCGTTGGCGCCCGCGATCCGCTTGGTCCCGGCACTGCGCCAGACCATGTTGAGAATGGCCTCCTTCAAAAGCCGGGGATGCAGGGCGCCGGTATGGGGTTCCAGTCCCGTCCCACCCAAACGCGTGTCGATGGTCTGAAGGATCTCGTCATACTCCTTGAGCGCCAGCCGTAGCTTCCTGGACAGCGACCTGAACTGATGCTCGGGCGGGCAGGAGACCTCGGGGTGCATGTCCAGCATGCGCTGCAAGAAGGTGGTGCCCGACTTCGGCATGCCGCTGCAGAAGAAGAGCGTCTTCGGTTCCAGCGACTGCCAACCGCGGGGGCTCTGCTGCGGTGCCGCGCTGAGCGCCAGGCTCGCATTTCCTGGATTCAGCGCGTCAGGATCGTCCTCGCGTGGCGGCATGCTAGATCTCTTCCAGGTCCAGCGCGTGGAACTGGGTCTGATCCGGCCGGCCGTTGGCCAATCGCCAGACCGGCTGCGGGGGAGCCTCTCCCAAACCCTGCGGTCGCTGCGGCAGGGCGAGTTGGCTGGCCGATACCGTTCCGAAGTCGCCGCCGGTGACGACGCAGAGGCCAGCGAAGGGGTCATCGCGATCGCTGCTTGCCTGCAGGGACTCCCATTCGGCCCAGTCCTCTCCTTCGGGATCGGGCGGCATGGCGTCGCGGAAGGCCGGCAGAAAGCGGGCGATACGCGGGCTGCTCAAATCGTTGAGATCATGCGCCGTGATCATGGAAACGCCCTTCGGCACCGGCAGAACCTCTATCTCGTCGTTGCGGCCACCAAAGTTGCGCAGCCAATAGGCCTCTTCCTCGTCTGCCAAAACCAGATTGAAGCTGCGGTAGGAGCGCGCTTCGAGGTGGCTGAGCGCCTCTGCCGCCTCGGCGGCGGTGGCATGGTCCAGGGCCTCCAGCACCAGTTCGCCGCGGCTGCGCTTTCCGGAGAGCGGCCCGAGCGAGCCGACCCGGTTCAGCACGCAAGCCACCACGCCGTGGTCGTTCAGGCCCATCCAGCTGCCGCCGGCGGCGAGGTCGATGCCGGCCACGACCTCGGGACGGTCCGGCCAGTGGCGTGCCGGCGGCTTCCATGGCCGGCTCGCCAGCTCGTCCCGGTTGGCGGCAAGGATCACCGGCCAGGCGTGATCCGGACGGAAGAGAATGATAAGGCTGCACATGCTGCAACCTCACCGCAGCCGCCCGCGGACCGCAAGAGGAGAGAGAGGCCTGATGCTGGAAAGAGCCATACCGCTGCTCAGAATCTTCGATGTCGCCAAGGCCAAGGCCTTCTATCTGGATTTCCTAGGCTTCCGGCAGGAGTGGGAGCATCGCTTCGAGGAGGGCCTGCCGCTCTATTTTGAGGTGAGCCGCGACGGCGTCGCCCTGCATCTCACCGAGCATCACGGCGACTGCACGCCTGGCAGCACCGTCTTCATCGTCGTGCGCGATCTTGCGGCCTTTCATGCCGAGGTCTCCGCCAAAGGTTATGCCTTCAATCGCCCCGGCCTCGATCCGGCCCCTTGGGGCGGACTGATCATGGAAGCGACAGATCCCTTCGCCAATCGCCTGCGCTTTTGGCAGCCCGAAGGTTAGCGCGTGGTCTTGCACAGACCCTTGTGAGGTGTCACCTAAGGCCTGGAATTCACAGTCAAGGGAGCCGCGAAGCATGTCGGGCTTTAGCGATCGCGAAAAGCAGTTCGAAGAGAAGTTTCAGCACGACCAGGAGCTGCAGTTCCGCGTCACCAATCGTCGCAATAAGCTCTTGGGCCTCTGGGCCGCCGAGCTCATGGGCATTTCGGGAGAGGCGGCCGAGGCCTACGCCAAGGAGGTGGTGATCTCCGACTTGGAAGAGCCGGGTGACGACGATGTCGTGCGCAAGGTGATGGGCGACTTCGCGGGCAAGAACCTCGATGTCTCGGAGCACCGCGTGCGCCATCAGATGGAGCAGCTTCTCCCCACCGCCAAGGCTCAGATCATGAAGGAGTAGGGCGGCCACCCGCTTATGAGCCTGCTGATCCGCCAGGCCACGCTTTTCGACGGCAGCGGCGAGGAGCGCCGGGAGGGCATGGATATCCTGGTCGAAGGCGACGCGATTGCCGCGGTCGGGCCGAACCTCGCCGCTCCGAGCGATGCGGAGGTGGTGGCCGCCGACGGCCTGGCGCTGATGCCGGGGATCATCGACAGCCATACGCACTACGATGCCCAGGTCACTTGGGACCCCACCTTGACGCCCTCGCCGCAGCTTGGCGTCACTACCTGCGTGATCGGCAACTGCGGCTTCACCATCGCGCCCTGCAGGACCCAGGACCGCGACTTGGTGATGCGCAACCTGACTCAGGTCGAGGGCATGTCGCTGGATGTCTTGCGCAGCGGCATCGTCTGGGATTTCGAGAGTTTTCCCGATTATCTCGATGCCATCGAGCGGCGCGGTGCGGCCACCAACCTGGCAGCCTTTCTGGGCCACAGCGCGTTGCGCAGCTATGTCATGGGCGAGGCCGCGCTCGAGCGGGCGGCCGGCACTGACGAGATCGCCGCCATGGCGGCCATCGTGCGCGAGGCCATGGCCGCCGGTGCGCTGGGTTTCGCCACCTCGACCGCGCCGCAGCACAACGGTTGGGGCGGTCGGCCCATGCCCTCGCGCCTGGCCGGCGACGAAGAGTTCGACGCCCTTTTGGGTGCCATGGCCGAATCCGGCCGCGGCCTCTTCATGCTGACCAAGGGCAACCGCACCGACGTGCCCTATCTGGAAAGGCTGGCGGCGAAATGCGGGCGGCCGGTCATGATCGCCGCCTTGCTGCACAATCCGACGCGGCCGGAGCGGGCCTTGCAGGAGCTGGAGCTGATCGCCGAGGCCAACGGGCGCGGGCGAGAGCTGTGGGGCCAGGTCAGCTGCTGCGCCCTGACCATGGATTTCACCCTTGCCTCGGCCTATCCGCTGGAGGGCTTGACGGCCTGGGCACCGGCCATGAAAGCCGAGGGCGACGCCCTGGAAGCGGTCTATAGGGACCCCTCCTTCCGCCAGGCGGTGCGCGACGAGCTGAGCCAGCCGGCGGGCGTGCGCCTGTTCAACGGCGAGTGGGACAAGCTCGCCGTGAGCGAGGCGGCGCAGCCGGCCAACCGCGCCTTCGAGCACCGCGCCATTGCCGAGCTGGCCGCCGAAGCCGGCAAGGACCCGCTGGACTGGATGCTGGACTTCGCGCTCGACGAGAAGCTCAAGTCGCTCTTCACCGCGCAGCTCCTGAACTCCGACGAGACGGCGGTCGGGCAGATGATCCGCCATCCCAACGCCTCGGTCGCACTCTCCGATGCAGGGGCGCACCTTACCTTCTTCTGCGACGCCGGTTTCGGGCTGCACTTGATGGGTCATTGGTCGCGCCGGCTGGGTGTCCTCAGCCTCGAGGAAGCGGTGCAGGAGCTGACGGCGAAGCCGGCCGACATCTTCCGCATTCCGCGCCGTGGACGCTTGGCGCCGGGCTATGCCGCCGACCTCTTGCTGTTCGATCCCGGGACCGTCGGGCGCGGGCCCAAACGCCGCGTTCACGATCTTCCGGGCGGTGCGCCCCGGCTCACCACCGATGCCGTGGGCCTGCACGGGCTTTGGGTGAACGGCCGGCGCTTGATGGATCGGGACGGCCGGGTCGATCAAGCCATTCGGCCGGGTCGCCTCTTACGGGACTTCGCTGCCTAAGCCTTGACCCCCCGATGCCTTAGCCCGCAGGCTCCCGAGAGGAGAGAACTGCCCTGGGGTGCGGATCATGTGCCGTTGGCTCGCCTACATCGGAAAGCCCTGCTCGGTCGAGCCGCTGGTCTATGACGGCGCTCATGCCTTGGCGCATCTGGCGCGGCACGCCTACATGGCGCGGCTCGGGGTGCAGGGCGATGGCGGCGGGCTCGGCTGGTACGGCCGCCCGGCGGATCCCGGGATCTACCGCAATCCCGGTCCGGCCTGGGCCGATCCCAACCTGCGCGAGCTCAGCCGGCACATCGAAAGCCGCGTGACCTTCGGGCATGTGCGCGCCTCCTCCGGCGCCCCCGACCTCTACGTCAACTGCCACCCCTTCCGCTGGGGGCGCTGGATGTTCATGCACAACGGGCAGATCGGCGGCTTCGAGCGGATGAAGCGCCATCTCCTCTCTTTGCTGTCGGACGAAAGCTTCGATGCCTTGGCGGGCGGGACCGACAGCGAGCTGATCTTTCAGCTCATGGTGACCCACGGCCTGAACCACGATCCCGCCCATGCCGTCAGGGCCGTCGTTGCCCTGATCGAGTCGCATCGCATGTCTGTCGGCGAGGCGGAGGCCTTTCGCGGCACCTTCGCCTTCACCGACGGCTGGCGCCTCTTCGTGGTCCGCTGGTCCTCCGACGGCGATTCCCCGACGCTCTTCCGAAGCGACGGCGACGATCACATCCTCTTGGTCTCCGAGCCCTTGGACGAGGACGTCTCGCGCTGGCACGCCTTCGACGACAACGCCTTGATCGAGATCGAGCTCAAGCCTGACTGGAGTCTAACAGACAAGATCGAGAGTTTCCTCTAAAGCACTGGATTACCTTAAAGAAATTTTCAGCTGATCTCGACGGATAGCAGCACGCGAAGGCGATCCGGCCCGCCTGGCAATGCATACCAAGTTCGACGGCGGTCAGGCGGACTGCTTGCGGCTGCGCTCCAGGGCCTCTGCCAAGCTTTGGCGCTCCTGCTGGTTGGGGGAGAGCGTGATAGCGAAGTCGTCGCGCAGAACGGCGAGAAGGGCCTCCAGGCTCTGCACCAGGAGGCTACGCTGGCCGGCCCCTTGGCGCCGCACCAGTTTCCCGCCGAAGAGGACGCGCCGGCCGCCCTCCTCATGGCGCACGGCGAGCGGCCCTTGCATGAAGAGGCTGTCGGGATGGCTGGAGCTCCAGTGGTTGGAAAGCGCCACGTCGGCCGGATAGACCGTCCCGAGGTCGAAGAGATAGAGCGGCTGCGGCCCGGCACTGTCTTCCAGGGTCAAGCTCCAGCCGAAGCGCCTGTCCGCGGTCAGGCGCCAGACCACGTTGCCGCGCCTGACCGAGGCGCCGTTCGCCAGGCGCAAGGGCGCGCGCGGCGTCTGGGCGCCGAAGCCGGCATCGGCGATGTAACTGCCGTCGGCCAGCTCCACCAGCACCAGGGTGTGCGTGCGCCCGGTCATCTCCGTGCGCCCGGTACGCACGCGGGCCGCCAAGAGCCGCGCTTGATAGCCGAGCGCGCTCAAGGCTTGCTGCAGCAGGCTATTGCATTCGTGGCAATAGCCACCGCGCCCCTTGGTCACCAGCTTGGCGAAGAGCGCATCGGGATCGAGCGACGGGCGCCGCCCCATCGCGATATCCAGGTTCTCGAAGACGATGGACGTGAGCTGCGCCCACTGCACCTGGGCCAAGCCGTCGGCGTTGGGGTCGGGCGCCCGCTTGAGGCCGATCCGGGAGAGATAGGCCGGCAGGTCGAAGATCTTCGCCACCATGGCTGCAGCGCTAGTCGGCGTAGCCGGGCGGCGGCCGGTAGCCGCCGAAGGCCTCTTCGATCAAGCGGCCCAGCGCCAAGGTGGTGCGGTCGCCGAACTGGGGCCCGACGATCTGCAGGCCCAGCGGCAGGCCGGAGGAATGCAGCGGCAGCGGGCAGACGGTGGACGGCAGCGAGACCACGCCAAAAAAGCCCGCCCAGAAGAGCTGGTCGGTGGTGTTTTCCTCGCGGCCGTTGACGGTGATGGTGCGATGGATGCGCTCGCCCGTCTGGTCGTGCGGAAAGGCCGGCCCGGCGCCGACCGGCGCCAAAAGCACGTCCCAGTCCTGGAAGAAGCGGTGCCAGGCCCAACGATGCTCCTCGCGCTCTTCGTGCGCGTCCAGCCAGTCCCGGTGGCTCAGGACGGCGGCGCGGGCGACATCGGCGAAGCGACCCTCTTGGTCCGGGGTCAGGGCGGCCGCCCGCTCGACCCAGACAGCCCGGTCGGCGTCGGGCAGACGGGCCACGGTCAGCGCGCGCAAGAGCCTTACGTAGATCCAAAAGGCCCGGGCGCTGTCCAGGTCCGGCCGTGCGTCGTAGGAGACCTTGGCGCCGGCCTTCTCCAGCTCCTTGGCGAGATCCAGGATCTTCTGCTGGTACTCGCTATCGGTGGCGACCGAGGGGTCCCCCACCATCACCGCCACGCGGAAGTCCTTGAAGGCCGTCGCTCTCGGCGGCGGCAGATCCAGGCGCAGGCCGCCGGCCTCGATCTCGTCCGGGCCTGCGATGACGTCCAAGATCGCCTCCAAATCGCCGACGTGGCGCGCGAGCGGTCCGCCCACGGAGATGTCTGGATGGGAGAGGCTGGCGTGGTCGCTGTGCCCCCTTAGCGGGACGATGCCGTGCGTCGGCTTGTGACCCGTGACCCCGCAGTAGTGTGCCGGATTGCGGATCGAGGCACCGATGTCGCTGCCGATTTCCACCGCCGACATGCCGGTGGCCAGTGCGACGGCCGAGCCGCCGGAGGACCCGCCCGGCGTCCGGCTCGGATCCCAAGGGTTGTTCGTGGTGCCGTAGAGCGCGTTGAAGCTCTGCCAGTCCGAGAGATAGATCGGCACGTTGGTCTTGCCGTAGATGACCGCGCCGGCGTCCAGCAGACGCTGGGTGGCGACGGCATGCGTCGCGGCAAGGTTGTCGGCCAGGTTCGGCTGGCCCCAGGTGGTGGGTGCGCCGGCGAAGTCGTAGGACTCCTTGATCGTCGTCGGCAGGCCCATCAGGGGACCCCAGTCCTCGCCCCTGGCGAGCGCCGCATCGGCCTCTCTGGCCCGTGAGCGCGCTTGCTCCGGATCCTGCCAGATGACCGCGTTCAAGGTCGGGTTGAAGCGCTCCAGCCGGGCCAGGCAGGCCTCCAAGAGCTCCCCGCAGCCGATGCGCTTGGCCTTGATGTCGGCGGCAAGTGCGGTGGCCGACCGCAGCGCGATGTCGCTCACGCGGCGGCCTCCCGTTTGGCGGCCGGTCCGAAGACGCGGTCGAAGATGCGGTCGACATGCTTCAGGTGATAGCCGAGGTCGAACAGTGCCTCGAGCCGCTCGTCCGGCAGGATGACCTCCGGGTCGGCCTTCAGAAGGGTGAGGAAATCCGCGCCCTCCAGCCAGACCGGCATGGCGTTGCGCTGCACCAGCCGGTAGGCCTCCTCGCGGCTGACGCCGGCTTCGGTGAGCGCCAGCAGCACGCGCTGGGAGTGCACCAGGCCGCCCAGCGCATCGAGGTTGGCCTGCATGCGGTCGGGATAGACCAGCAGCTTCTCCATGACGCCCGCCAGGCGGTTGAGCGCGAAATCCAGGGTCACCGTCGCGTCCGGACCGATCATTCTTTCCACCGAGGAGTGGGAGATGTCGCGCTCATGCCAAAGCGCGATGTTCTCCAAGGCCGGTGTCACCGCCGAGCGCATCAGGCGGGCCAAGCCGGTCAGATTCTCGGTGAGCACCGGATTGCGCTTGTGCGGCATGGCTGAGGAGCCCTTTTGGCCCGGGGAGAAATACTCCTCCGCCTCGCGCACCTCGCTGCGTTGCAGGTGGCGGATCTCGGTGGCCAGGTTCTCGATCGAGCCGGCGATGATGCCGAGGCAGGCGAAGAAGGCGGCATGGCGGTCGCGCGGGATGATCTGGGTCGAGACCGGCTCCGGGGTCAGGCCCAGCTTTTCGGCCACGTAGTCCTCGACGAAGGGATCGATGTTGGCGAAGGTGCCGACCGCGCCGGAAATGGCGCAGGTCGCGATTTCCTTGCGCGCGGCCTCGAGTCGGGCCCGGTTGCGGGCGAAGGCGGCATAGTGCCCGGCGAGCTTGATCCCGAAGGTGGTGGGCTCGGCATGGATGGCGTGGCTGCGGCCGATTGTCGGCGTCAGCTTGTGTTCCAGAGCGCGGGCCTTCAGGGCTGCCAGCATGCGGTCGAGGTCGGCCAGCAGCAGATCGGCGGCTTGCGTGAGCTGCACGGCAAGGCAGGTGTCCAGCACGTCGGAGGAGGTCATGCCCTTGTGCACGAATCGGGCCTCGGGGCCGACGTGCTCGGCCAGGTTGGTCAGGAAGGCGATGACGTCGTGCTTGGTTTCGCGCTCGATCTCGTCGATTCGTGCCACCTCGAAGCTGCCGCGCTCCCAAACCGCTTTCGCCGCCTCGGCTGGGATCTCACCTAATTTGGCAAGTGCATCACAGGCATGGGCTTCAATATCGAACCAAATTCTGAACTTGTTCTCCGGCTCCCAGATCTTGACCATCTCTGGACGGCTGTAACGCGGGATCATGGCAGCGGCGTTCCTCTCTCGGCGGGGCGGCTTGAATGACAGGGATATTGGCTGAAGGACCGCGCCCAGCCAAGAGATCGCGCGCGCGTAGCAGCCATTCAACCGTCGAAGGCGGGGCTAGGGTTATGCTGCCGCGGCGAGCTTCGCGCGGTCCTGGTCGGGGCGGTGAAACAGCAGCACCAGGATGACGGAAGACCCTGCCAGGACCGCCATCAAAAGAAAGGCGGCGCTGAAGGATCCGCTGGCCTCGTAGACCAGCCCGGTAACGACGGGGGCCAAGAACCCCGCGGCGGCAAAGCAGCAGTCCATCAGCCCCAGTGCCGTGCCCGAGCGTTGCGGCAGCACGTCGATGTTGACGGCAAAGTAGGCCGCATTGGCTGCCATGGTCGCCGCGACCGCAAAGGTGATGCCGATCATGGCGACTGTCAGGTCATCGATCAGGGCGACGGGTATGACGGCGAGCGCGGCGATCAGTTGCGTGGCGGCGATCTGCAGGCTGCGTGCCTGCCTCAGGCTGCCGCCGCGGCGCAAGACGCGATCGGACCAACCGCCGAAGATCAGCATCGCCACGGCAGCCACGGCCCAAGGCAAGGCAGCCAGCCAGCCCGCCGTCACGATCTTCAAGCCATAGGCCTTGTTGAGATAGCCCGGCAGCCAGGACATGAAAAAAAACAGAAAATAGCCGAACACGAAGAAGGCCCAGTAGTTCACCAGCAAGGTCGGGATGGTGAAGAGGCGGTGCCAGGGATGCTGTGCTCCCGGGCTTGACGGCTTCTCTGTCTCGGCCTCTTGCTGAATGTGGGCCAGTTCCGTTGCGCTGACGTGTGGGCTGCGGGCGGGCCGATCACGGTAGAAGATGATCCACAAGGGCAGCCAGCAGAAGCTTAGTCCGACTAAGGTGAAGAAGGTGGCTCGCCAGCCCAGCGCCTCGATCAGTTGCGAGACCACGGGCGCTCCCAGGGCCAGGGCCAGCGGCACGGCGACCAAGGCTCCGGCGAGGGCGCCGGCGCGCTCCTTGGGCGGTAGCCAGCGACGGACCGCTACGGTGACGGCTGGAAAGCTCGGGCCTTCGGCCAAGCCGAGCGCGACGCGCGCGACATAGAGCATGGCAAAGCCGGTTGCTAGGCCGGTTGCGCCGATCGCCAAGCCCCAGAAGACCACGGCCCCTGCCAGCACCGACTTCGCGCCGAAGCGGTCGACCGCTATTCCGCCGAGCAAGGTCGTGGCCGCATAGCCCAAGCCGAAGGCGCCCAGCACCAGGCCCATGGTCGTCGCCGAGAGCCCCAGCTCTCGCTCGATATCCGGTACGGCAAACGCGATGGCAGACCGATCGATGTAGTCGATGATCGTGATCGCGAAGAGAAGAAAGACGATTGCCCACCGGAAGCGATCGCGGAGCATGCTTGCCGCCTTATGCAGAGCCCTGTGCGAAGACATTACGCGCACCGGGCGGCAAGAGGCCAGGCACTCAAGGTGCTTGATGCGACTGCTTAACCGGAGGAGGGCGCAGGAACAGCTAGCCCACCACCGAGCCCTGGGCCCGGCATGGTGGCTTCCGTTCGGCCGGTCAGAACGGCCAACCTACCCGCAAGCGGCAGGTAGGTTGGCCAATTCTGTGCTTCGGTCGAAAGGAACCGTCAGCGCCGGGCTGCCGCCGCCTGCGGTTCGCCCTCGCTGGTCAAGGCCTTCATCAAGAGCGCTTCGACCGATTCGTAGGCTTGATCGATCTCCGGGTCCTGCCAGGCGTTGAACATCAAGGGGTGGTGAAAGCGCACCGTCGCATCGAAGAGCGCGCGGGCGGTCACCTGCGGATCGTCCTTGAAGTTCAGACGGCCCTGCTCGCGGCCTTCGGCCAAGATCTTGGCCAGCTGATCCACCATCTCTTCCATGTGGATCGACACCGCGCCTTGCGCGGTCTCGGCGATCCCGCGATAGGTCGCGAAGAGCTCCGGATCTTCCTTCACCTTCTGGCGCTTGATCGACACCAAGCGGCGCAGCCAAGTGGCAAGCTTTGCGTCCGCTTTGCCAGGCTTGTTGGCTATCTTGGCGAGCGGATCGGCTACGCCAGAAAGCCAACGACCGGCGACGGCATCACGCAAGGCCTTCTTGCTTGGGAAATGCCGGTAAATACTGCCGTGGCTGACGCCCAAGGCTCGGGCGACATCGACGACGCTGGCCTTCTTCGGGCCAAACCGCCGCAACACGGTCTCCGCGGCGTCCAGAATACCATCCGGGGTCAAGTGACCCTCTGGCTTTCCAGGTTTCTCCATCTGCATCCACTCCGATGTGCCTCGTTCTTCCCAAGGCCGCAAACGTTTGGCGCGCCCCAAAACCTCTTCGTCATGATCGGCCGACTGAGGATAGCGTATCACAGCTCTGCTCCCTCTGAACAATACTGCTAGCATCATCGCATTCGAGGGTGAAGTTTTAAAGCTATGCGATTTTGTCCTCATTCTATCCAAAAGTGCTATCGCGAATCTAGCTTATTGGACAGGTCGACCTAACCAAAAGGTCAGGTATCCCGCGCTGGCTGTCAAATCGCCTCTTCCGCAGCCCTCATCGAACGAAAAAACGGTGTAAGATATTGTTGAAAATCAATCGTTTGTCGATGCTTCTTCGTATACCCTCTAGGATCCACTCTTACTTTTTCGGAATCCTCACCACCTTGTGCTCTGAAACGGTTACATCGCTGAAACAGTGAGAAAATCACGATTCGAATGCGTGGATATGGGCGCGCCATTGCCATGACCTCTTACCGCTCAATGCCTCTCGATGGAGGTGACTCTCTCTGGAAGATGAGCCGTCAAACGGCTGGCCGAAGAGGTCGTGACGGCGTTCCGTCAACCACGGTTTTGAGGGGCTGTTGCAGAAATACAACGGCATCTCTGCCGCAAGGGCCTTGAGGCGGCGTCGAGACCAGTCCTCAGTGGCTATCGGTGGATGGTGATCTCGAGGGTTCTAAGGCACGCGCGCCCGTGCGGTTAGCAGCGGAAGGGTCAAAAGGCTGCTTCCGGTCCGCCAGCGAAAGGATTGCGGCCCTGCCTGTCCTCGATCTCCACCACCCAAAGGTCGGGATCACGCTGAACGGCGCGCGCGATGTAGCCCTCGGCCTCCGGCTCGGTGACGTCCGCCTCGCGTAAGGCGGCCATCCAACCCAGGCGGCCGTCGAGGTCACGTTGCTGGACCAGCACGCGGAAGCGCCCGTCCAAGAAGTTCAGTTTGACCAAGAGGCCGCCGCCCATGCGCTCGCCCTTGCGCAGCACCATGACCGGCCGACCCTCGGCGTTCTCACGCCGCACCACCGCCATCACCCAAAGGTGCGAGGGCAAACGCTCCTGGCTCATGGCTCGCTCTCCTCTTCCGCCCATTCGACGAGCACCAGCCGATCATGCTCACTTGGCATCCGCGCCTGCTTCTGTTCGGCGAAGCGGTTGCGGTCAAGCCGTGACAAGGCCCAGACCGCAGCGCCGCGCACCAAGGGGTTTTCATGGTTCAAGTGCACCTCGACGGCCGTCAAGGCCTCCGGGTCGGTGCCGTTGCCCAGCGCTATCAGGAGATTCCGCAGGAAGCGCGCATGGCCGATGCGTTTGACCGGTGTGCCGGCGAAGAAGCTTCGGAACTCCGCCTCGCTTTGTCGCGCCAAGAGCGAGAGAGAGGGCGCCAGCAGCGTATCCCGGGCTTGCAGCTTGGCCTCTCTGGCGGTTTGAGCGAACTTGTTCCAGGGGCAGACCGCCAGGCAGTCGTCACAGCCGAACACGCGGTTGCCCATGGCGGCCCGCAGAGGGCGCGGAATGGGCCCTTTGTGCTCGATGGTGAGGTAGGAGATGCAGCGCCGAGCGTCCAGGCGGTAGGGCGCGGGAAAGGCGTCGGTCGGGCAGATGTCGAGGCAGGCACGACAACTTCCGCAATGGGCCGCGGCAGGGGAGTCGGTGGGGAGTGCGAGGCTGGTGAAGACGAAGCCCAGGAAGACCCAGTTGCCGAGATCGCGGGCAAGCAGGTTGGTGTGCTTGCCTTGCCAACCGATGCCGGCCAAAGCGGCCAAGGGCTTCTCCATCACCGGCGCGGTGTCGACGAACACCTTCACCTCGCCGCCCGCTTCGGCCACCAACCAGCGAGCCAGCTGTTTCAGCTTGGGCTTGATCACGTCGTGATAGTCGCGGCTGCGTGCATAGACCGAGATGTTCGCAAGGCCAGGACGCTCAAGATTGGCCAGGGGCGGCTCATCCGGGCCGTAGCTCATGGCGAGCGCGATTATGCTGCGCGCTTCCGGCCAAAGTGCACGCGGGTGGCGCCGTCGCTCGCGAGTGCCCTCCATCCATTCCATGGTGCCGTGGTGGCCGGCATCCAGATAGGCGTCCAGGTTCCGGCTCACATGCTGCGAGAGATCCGCCGGAGCGATGCCGATGGCGTGGAAGCCCAGGCCGAATGCCTCTCGGCGCAAGCTTTGAACGAGGGCGTTCGGCGAGAAGCCGGTCATGAGGCGACCTTCCTCCTAAGCCGCAGCGCGGTGCAAGGCCCGGCCTTGACAGCGCCCCGCTTGCTTGTCACTTGCCCTTGCATGCGCCTTTCTCTCGAAGCGATGTCAGAGCCACATCCGATAACCCGGCAGGCCAGTGCGCGTCTCTGGGTTTCGACTGCCGGCCCCGGGTTCACCGATCTTACGGCCGCGCTGCAGCAGTGGCTCTCGGAGCTGCAGGCGGAGGAGGGGAGTGTGACGCTCTTCTGCCGCCACACCTCGGCCTCGCTCACCGTGCAGGAAAACGCCGACCCAAGGGTACAGGCCGATCTGGAAGACGCGCTCGACCGCCTGGCGCCGGCCGATGCCGGCTGGCGGCACGACGACGAAGGCCCCGATGATATGCCGGCACACGTGAAGTCCAGCCTGACGGACGCCAGCATCACCATCCCGGTCAGCGGCGGAACGCCGCTGCTCGGCACCTGGCAGGCAGTCTATCTGATCGAGCATCGGGCCAGCCCGCACCGCCGCGAGATCCGGCTGCACTTTCTGGGTAGGTGACGATGAGCGCGCCCTTAGAGCGCCCCTTCTGGCAATGCAAGGCGTTGTCGGAGATGACCGCGGCCGAGTGGGAGAGCCTGTGCGACGGCTGCGGGCGCTGCTGCGTGATCAAGCTGGAAGACGAGCAAAGCGGCGTCATCGACGATACCGACGTGGCCTGTTTCCTGTTCGATTCGGAGCACTGCCGCTGCCGCGACTATGCCAATCGCCAAGCCAGAGTGCCCGATTGCGTGAAGCTCACGCCGGAAACGGCCAACACCATCGCCTGGATGCCCAAGACCTGCGCCTACCGCCTCCTGGCCGAGGGGCGCCCGCTCTACTGGTGGCACCCGCTCGTCTCCGGCGATCCCGAGACGGTGCACCTGGCGGGCATCTCGGTGCGCCACAGAGTGGTCGACGAACGCGAGGTTCCCGATGCTGAGCTTGAGGATCACGTCGTCTCCTGGCCGCTACCCGACGACCTCTTGGAGGAGTGAGGCTCTCGCCCAGGCCATTAAGGTGGCTGAGACAAACCACCTTGAAGAGTTTTACCGGCCTGCGATCAGGGGCCATTCCATCGAAACTACAAACAACGACAGCCAGTCAGCTCCTCGTAGCCCCGAATTGCGTCAAGGTCCCCTAGCGCCTCAATGCTAGCCATTATCTCCGATGATACGCTTCTCTCTTTGGCGGCAATCGCGGAGGATTTTGCGATGAAGACACGGACCTTTTCCGTCAGAGCCTCGCGATCTGAGAGTTCGAGGAAGTCGAAGAGTTCCATGGCGAGATCGAAGGTTGTGAAGACTTCCTTGTAGGGGGCGAACACGATCTTGTGGTTCGGATAGATCCCGCCGGAGCCTCTTTCGACGAAATAGCGGCACATGCGATTGAATTCGTAGATCGCCTCCTTGTGGTCGCGCCTGACGCTCCAGGTCCGGTCATCAGGGTTGTCCGCCCTTGCTTGATAGGACTGGCAAACCTCGGGCAGGCTGCGAACGACGTGATAGACCACCACCGTCTCGTCCTTTAACAGGTCGAGGGTGTGCTCCAGGCGTGAATACAAGGCGGGTCGCTTATCGCCGATATAGGTGGCGTTCTTGATCTTCTCGCGGGTCTCGGCGTTCACCTTCTTGCGCCGATGCGTTTCCAGCGTGACGTCGATGAAGCTCTTCCGGAACGAGGCCTGGTTATAGGGCAGCTTCGAGCCGTGCAGCTCGGTGAACATCGCCACGTCGTCCGACAGGTTCAGCAGATGGCCAAGCGCCGTCGTTCCCGAGCGCGGCGTTCCGGAAACGAAGACGAACTTCCGATTGGACAGCGCGCCGCCCTCGCCGCTCTTGGTGACCGGCTTGTTGTGCGGAATGGGACTTAAGATCTTGGCTGCACCGAGGATGCCATAGACCTGGATGACGGTGCCGATGTAGCGCGAATCCTTGTCGGCCTTTTCCTTCAGCAACAGCCGTGACTGGCGCAGAAAGCCTTTCGCCCTCTCATTGTCACCCATCACGCTGAGGTCTCTTGCGGCCATGAGATAGCCTTCGGCTTTGTGAGGGCGCTTGGCGATCAGTTGCTCGGCAATCTGGAAGGCGGCCTTACGGTTGCCCAGGACATGTTCCAGCTCGCGTGATGTTCGCAGCACGTTGATATCGTCGGCGTGGTCTTGGCGCAGTCGGTCGAGATAGATGGCGGCTTGATCGAAATTCTTCAGAGCGACCAAGTCCTGAACGGTCAAGACGTAACCCTCTGGCCGATCCGGATAGAATCGAATCAAGGATTTTGCGATCTCAAGCGCGGCTTGACGCTTGCCTTGGGCGCGATTGAGCTCGTTGGCTAGGCAGAGGGCCTGACGGTTCTGCGGCTCCCTTTTCAGGAGTTTGTCGAGCTCCGATCTCACCTCTTTGAGTTCGCGGCGCTCCATCAGCTTCTTGATCTGCTTGATGGTGGCGCTGGGCTCGGCATCACCTAACTCTAACGTCCCCGCCTCTTCAGATGCCATTTGGCAGCCTCCACAGTCTGCACCTAGCTCACGCTTTGATGATTAGCCACTGGCTTGGCAATTGCCTGCTCACGGACCCGTTTCGGACCGACCCCGACCTTTGCAGCCCACCCCGATAGCAAAGCTCCGGTCCGAAAACGAACAGCACGGGCGGGTCAATACATGATTCCGTGCACTGACGGCAAGCCGGGAGAAGCTGCCTGTCGCGCCTTGGCGCACTTGCCGCAGAAACCGGCTCCGCAACGACGGCCAAAGCGCCGAACTCATTGATCAGTAGGACTCCGCCACGGACAGGCCTCCAGCTAGCCTGGCGCAGGGGTCTCGCCAAGGCGCTAGTAGCCGCGATCGACGGCGAAACGCGCGGCCTCCAGCAGTGCGGTTCGAACCTCCGATTCAGGAAAGATGGCAAGGGCGGCAAGAGCCTCGTCCCGGTACTCGGCCGCACGTGCCAGTGAGGCATTCAAGGTGTCGTGCCGGTGCATGAGGGCGACGGCCTCGTCGAGGTCGTCATCGCTCTGCTCCATGTCCTCCAGGCAGCGGCGCCAAAATCTGCGCTCCTCCTCGCCACCGCGGGCGAGCGCGAGCACGACAGGCAAGGTCAGCTTGCCATCGCGGAAGTCGTCGCCGACCGCCTTGCCCATGTCGGCTTCCTTGGCGGAATAGTCCAAGACGTCGTCCACCAGTTGGAAGGCGATTCCTAATGCGCGGCCATAGGTCTCCAGGGCGCTCTGCTCCTCAGCTGGGCGCTCGGCCACCACCGCACCGACTTCGCAGGCAGCGGCGAAGAGGGCGGCGGTCTTGGCGCCGATGACCTCGAGATAGGCCTCTTCCGTAGTCTCGGTGTCGTTGGCGGTCATCAGCTGCTGAACTTCGCCCTCGGCGATGATCGCAGAGGCGTTCGAGAGGATGCGCAGAATCTCGAGCGAGCCGTCGGCCACCATCAGCTGAAAGGCACGGGAGAAGAGGAAGTCGCCGACAAGAACGCTCGCCTTGTTGCCCCAAATGGAGTTGGCCGTGGTCTTGCCGCGCCTGAGCCCGCTTTCATCCACCACATCGTCATGGAGCAGGGTGGCGGTGTGGATAAATTCGACGCAGGCGGCGAGCCCTAGATGGCGCGTGCCCCGATAGCCGCACAAGCTAGCCGAGGCGAGGGTCAGCAACGGCCGCAAACGCTTTCCGCCGGAGGCGACGATGTGGCCGGCCAACTGCGGAATCAGAATGACGGGCGAATCCATCCGCTCGACGATCAAGCGGTTCACCGCCTTCATATCGTCACCCATCAGCGCCAAGAGCTGCTCTAGGCCATTGTTCTGCGCCCTCGGTCCGCTTGGCGTATCAAGGGACGACGCGCCGGCACTGACTGACAAGTGGTTTTCCTTTCCGCGCCGCCGGATGGGTTTCTGCTCGGAGCATAGAAGCGCCCCCACGGGCGTCAAGCGGCTCGCGGTGAGACGCTCTGTCCCGGCGTGTGGTATCACATAGACTTGGGATGCTGTGAATAAATGATAAGGACTGCCCCTTGTCAGCGCGGGACGGCATTCGTACATTTGGGCTTGTCGGCACGCAACCAAGCTATGACGGAGAAGCCTCCGTTGCACAGGTTGGCACTTTGGCTTTCTTGGGCGTGCGCCGAGAAGGGCAGCTTGGACTGCGGCACCGGTCAAGGGGATCGGGCGCCAGGGGCCGGGTCAAAAACGCCCCTCTCGAATTAAGGAGTGCGACCACAATGGTCGACACCATTGTTATGCGGCGCTTGACCGGCCGATCGCGACCGAAGCCCGCTTCAACCCAAGAAGCAGCCGATTCGAAGGGCGGTAACGCCATGCTGCGGCTGCTTCTCTTGGGAGCAACGCTCTTTGGGGTGTTGCGATTGACCGCTCAGAGCTGAGGGGGAGAGCGCCGAGCGGTCGGCGAAGAGGTAACTGTTTGGCAGTGGCCGTTACAGCGGCCGCGAGGGGTTGCTATAGCTGAGCCATGGTCACGTGTCGCGATCTTGGCGCCAGTGATTGCGCTCTCCTGGATGGCCGCGTATCGATTCGGCAGCCCGCTAGGGGCTATCGGGTCTCCATAGATGCGGTCTTGCTTGCCGCTGCCACCCAACCACCAAATGGCGCGCTCTTGATGGACCTTGGCTGCGGCGTAGGCTCGGCCATGCTCTGTCTGCTGCATCGACGCCGCGATTTGGAGGTCCTGGGTGTCGAGATACAACCGGCCTTGCTGGCCTTGGCCAAGGAGAACGCCGAGGCCAACGGGGTGAGTGAGCGCTGTCGGCTGGTCGAGGCCGATGCTGCCGACCTGCCCGCCTGTTTGCGTCAGTCGTCCTTTGACTGGGTGATCAGCAATCCGCCTTTCCATGCCCAGGGCAGCGGTGGAGGCTCCCCGCTTGCCGCCAAGTCGCGGTCCAATCAAGAATGCAGCCTGGATCTGCAAGGCTGGATCAATGTGATGCTGACTCGCTTGCGTCCAGGCGGCGGTCTCACTCTGGTGCATCGCTCAGATCGCCTGCCGGCTCTGCTGGCGGCCTTGGAGGGGAGGGCAGGTGCCATCACGATGTTGCCCCTCTGGCCAAAGGCAAATGAACCGGCCAAACGCCTTCTGCTGACCGCGCGCAAGGGAAGCCGCGCCCCGGCGCGATTGCTGCCTGGTTTGGTCTTGCACCGGGCGGATGGCAGCTTCACAGGTGAGGCCGAGGACGTCTTGCGGGGCGGCGCTGCCCTCACGCTTTAGTGTCAGCCGTCAAGCCCGTTGAGAGCGGCGAAGGGGTCCCAGCTGGCGTCACGGTGCCACGCGTACTCGGTGCCGGCGGCCAGGCTTTCGGCCGTCTCCGCATCGACGAGCGACGCAATCAAGGCAAGCGCCATGTCGATACCGGCAGCGACTCCGGAAGAGGTCCAGAAGCGGCCGTCTTCGACCCAACGGGCCTTTGGCTGCCAGTCGACGTTGGGGCCTTGTGCCGTGGCCCAGGCCCAGGCCCGCTTGTTGGTGGTGGCGCGCCGTCCTTCCAGAAGGCCGCTTCGAGCCAAGAGCGCTGCTCCGGTGCAGACCGACGAGACGACTTCGGCCTCTTCTCCCATCCGGGCGAGCCAGGAGAGGAGGAGCGGGTTATCAACCTCGCGCCTGGTTCCCATACCGCCCGGCACCAGCAGCACATCGAAGTGCTCTGCCTCCTGCAAGCTTCGCTCCGCCAAGCTCTGAGGGCCGCCGTTGCTGGGCACCGGGCCGGCCTGCTCGGCGACGAGGGTAATGGTGAAATGCTCGCGCAGAAGGCCCAGCATCTGCAGCGGGCCGTAGAGGTCGAGCATCTCGAATCCCGGAAAGATCAAGGCACCCAGGCGCCGCATCGCTTTGTGCTCCAGTGATAGAGGGACCGAAGATAATTGCTTAACCGCTCTCCGACAGCCGGTTCACGGCGCGCTCGAAGGTTGTCGCTTGCGGCTGGCAGGGGGCAATCGCACGGCTTGCGGTTCTAGGAATCTTGGTAGCCGCCATGCTTGCCTTGCGGCCGGCTTGCCGGCTTTCGGCTCCCGATTGTGCAGCAGCATGACGGCACTGCCCATGGCCAGACTGCCGAAGGTGATGGCGAAGAAGACGACCAGCAGCACCATTGCCTCGACCCAGTGCTGCGAACTGGCCAGCAGGCTGCCGATGCGCCCTACATCGGTGACGATCAAGCCGGCCAGCAAGAGCCAGCCGGCCAGGATACCGGCCAGGCAGTGGCGAAAGAGATAGGTGATAAGCCGCTTGTCGGTCATGGCGCCCCTAGTCTAGCGCAGGCATCGAATGGCGCCAGCCCGTCATGGTCGCATGTCTTGCCGGATCGCTTGGTCGGGGCCATGTCCCTGTCGTCTGTCATCCCACAGCCATAACCGAGCGAGTCGCGCCATGCCCCTGTCCCTTCGTAGCCTCGTCGGCGCCTCGCGTCCTCTGGTGCCGGTGGTGCGCCTGGCCGGCCCGATCTTTGCCGGCGGCGGGCCGTTGCGGCGCGGCTTGTCGCTGCAGCGGGTGAGCGGACCCTTGGAGCGGGCCTTCAAGATGAAGGGGGCCAAGGCTGTCGCTTTGGCGATCAACTCACCGGGTGGGTCAGCCGCGCAGTCCTCGCTGATCGGCCAGCGCATTCGCCAGCACGCAACCGAGAGCGGCCTGCCGGTCATCGCCTTCGTCGAGGACGCAGCGGCCAGCGGCGGCTACTGGCTGGCCTGTGCGGCCGACGAGATCTTCGTCGACCGCAGCTCCATCGTGGGGTCGATCGGCGTGATCAGCGCCGGCTTCGGCCTGCAGGAGGCCATCGCCAAGCTGGGCGTCGAGCGTCGCGTCTATACCGCCGGCACCCGCAAGATGATCTTGGACCCTTTTCAGCCGGAGAGGGACGAGGACGTGTCGCACTTGAAGGCGCTGCAGCGCGAGATCCACGAGAGCTTCAAGGCCTGGGTAAAGGATCGGCGCGGCGAACGCTTGAAGGGCGAGGACGAGGAGCTCTTTTCCGGCGCTTTCTGGACCGGCGAGCGCGGCCTCGCGTTGGGCTTGGCCGATGGCATCGGAGATGCGCGAGAGGTGCTGCGCGGCCGCTTTGGCAAAAAGGTTCGCATGGTCGCCACCGAACGCCGCCGCGGCTTGCTTTCCAACATCTTCGGAGGCGGCGGGGCGGAGGCACGGATGGAGAGTCTGGCCGACGCCGCGCTCTGCGCCTTGGAGGAGCGCCTGGCCTGGCAGCGGATCGGGCTCTAGCGTCAGCTTTCTCAAAAAGCTGACGCTAGAATGTTTGATAGCGTGGCCGATTCACGCGCAAATACCTACTTCGTCCCGAATCAGGTATTTTTGCGATCGGGCACTAGTTCCAGCTGGGCACGAACCCCACCGTCTGGTCGAGCAGGCACTCGTAAAGCAGTTCATAGCTGCCGGTCGGGGCCTCGACCTGCTCGACCGCATTTTCGATCTGTCCGGCGCACCAGTTCCGGGCAACCTGGGGCATGTCGGGCCAAAGCGAGTTGAGAGCCTCGACGGCGGTCTCCTCCCGGCGCCGGCAGGCTTGGCGCACCGCGCCAGCGTTGGTCTCGGGCTTCACCGCCACTTCGCTGAGTGCTGCCCAGGTGCAGAAGCGTTCCAGATCGTACTGCGGCAGGACCTCTTGGGACTGCGCCGGCACCAGCGTTAGGCAGCAGAACGCGAGACAAGACGCAAAGAACTGCGCTACAAGGCCCTTTGACACCCCTTGGAACTCCCTCTCGGTGACGGTGCGGCGCAAGGTAGTGCCTGACCCTGGAGAGTGCAAAGGGGATTGCTTGGGCTTGGTTGACGCGCCAAGCCTCCTTACGTGAAGGGGGACTAGGGCCCCCTTCCCAGCTGCGGTACAAAGCGAGAGACGGCGTGTTTGGCATCTCAATTCAAAAGCTCCTGGTTCTGATTGCGGTCATCGGTGCGATCATCGTTGCCTTTCGATTGATCTCGACCGTGAAGCGCCAGCAAGAGCTTGCGCGGCGCAATCAAGACGCCAGGAATGCCGCGCGCGCCGAGCGCCAAGCCGAGCCCGCGCCCAGCGATCGCGCGCAAATCCAGGATATGGCGGCCTGCGGGCGCTGCGGCGCCTACATCGCAGCCGAGGCAGGCGGCTGCGGCCGGCGAGACTGCCCCTACAAGGGTGGGTGAGACTGGCCCTTTTTGTGCTGACGGCCAAGATAGGCTAGGCTCGCAGCGCTGCTTTGCAGAGAAAGGAGCCGACCATGAGTGGCGGCGACAAGCAGGACGACAAGACCGGCAAGGTCGGTTTTCGTTTGGACAGTGTTGGCGGGTCCGAGTTAGAGGCCGCCTTGCGCGACGCCGAGCAGGACTTGCAGCAGCCGCTGGACGATTGGCAAGTGGTCAGCTCGGATAGCGCGGAGGCCGAGATCGCGGCCATGGAAGAGGAAGAGCCGCTCCTCACCGCCGACGTCGAAGACGCCGTAGTCTTGAAGCTGACGCTTCAGGACAGCGATGCGCTGATGAGCGAGTTCAGCGGGTCGGACGCCTTGCAAGCCGCCACGCCGGCGGATGTGCCCTTGACGGGCTATCCCGATGACGAGGCCTTCGTTGATATCCCGCGCTCGGGCGCCGAGACAGTGGCGATCGCGGAAGAGGATTGGCTGGCACCGATCGGACGCGAGTTGCCCGAGGAGCGCCCGGCCAACACGGGGCTCACGGCGAGCGAGGACGCCGTGCTGATCGGCGACTTCAGCGGCGCGGAGGAGATGCCGCAACCCGCACCTGCCAACGACGTTATGCTCATAGATGAATTCAATGCCGACATCGGCATCCGGGATCCGGATGCACAGTTGGAAGAGGATCCGGCATTCGTCAACGAAGAGTTGCCTGATGTGCCGCCCGAAGAGGACACCTTGCTGGCCGACTTCGGTGGTGCGGGAATGTTCGACGACTTGCCGGAAGACGATGGCGGGCTGGGGGTACTGGGAGAGATGATCTTCTCCTCCGGCTCCGACTCGTCAGACCTGGAGCGGACGCAGCAAAAAGTAAACGACCGCAGCGATGCGGATTTCATTTTCAAGGACTAGAGCGCTTCCGGCTGGCCTTGGGTTGTCCCTAGTGCTCTAGCGCTTTGTTTGATAACGCAAATCGTCGTCGCTGATGAGTCCATCGGCTCGGGATTTGCTCAAGGTCGCGATGACGAACTGACTGACGTCAAGAGCAGAGGACTCCGCGGCACGCGCGTCGTGCAATATATCCTGTGCCGACTGAAAGCCGAGGTCGGCAAAGCCAGCGGTTCGATCGCATTGCCCGGCGCTGTGATAGAGCAAGCCAACTTTGGCTCTTTCGTCGCACTCGCTGCCGCTCTCTGCCGGTCAAGCCCGTCCCCACGGCCTAGTGGGTTCGGTGGGCGATTTCCTGCAAAGTCTTATTGAGCACCCGGTTTTGGTCCAGCACCTGCAACTCCGAGGATTGCTTTCCCTCCTCCTTCGAGCTTCTTGCGATCAGAGTGAAAGCGTCATCGCTGAGCGCCGCAACCTCCCAAGTGCCCTTTCCGGTCTCGGAGACCGCGTAGGGCTCCCCGATGTTCCCGACTTGCAATACACTATGGTAGGTCCCGTCGCTGTTGAATGTCGTCTGCAATTGGATCCTGTAGCCGTCTTTAACATACTCTATGCGCCATGTCCCCACGAGATAAGAGCGGAAGCGCTCATTGTTCTTGACGGCGGGCGGCACGTCTCTATTCCAGGTAATCTCTATTAGGTTCTGGGCTTTTTGCCAATTGTCGAACCCCTTGCGCCACATCAGAGTATCCCGAACGATTTTCCCTTCGCCGATCATCTTCTCGATCTCGGCCAGCTTCATCGGGCCGACCTGTGCCCCATTCAGCACCGCATAGTAATCATAGTCGACTGGCAGCACTTCGGGAGGAAGTGGCGGTGGCCCCTCGGCTTGTCCGGCGGGGTCGGGCACCCCGACCTGGTCATCGGCCTGATTGCTTGTAGGTGCCGCCGGCTCTTGCCCTGGCGTTCGGATTATGATCTCCCCATGGGCTGCCGCGGCGAAGAAAAGAAAAGGCGCGATCAGCAACAACGCCATCAATGATTTCAGTGGCATTTCGCTTCTCCAGCGTGACGTGGTTCGTTTGCATCCGCGGTGGAGATGTCCGGGATTCCGGCCGCCTTCATTTCTCTCTTCCCTTGTGATGCTGCAATCATTCAACGGTACGAAATCCTTAGCGGGGATTGCCAGAGGTTTTTGTGCCGAGCCTTTGGTCCGCTCTAGGTAATTGGTCCCGGGAATTGATGGTGCACCGTCTTCGCAGAAGCGGACGGAGTCACCCTGGGAGAGGCACCTTGCGGTTGCCCTTTGCCCGGGGGTAGGGTCTCGCGCCTTATCACTGACAGCCAGCTCTATCGGAGTACCCAGGGGCCATGACCGCAGCCACCGGACGCGAAGCCGATCCGGCCACTTGCTTTCAGCGCATGATCTTGAACCTGCAGACCTATTGGGCCGGCGAGGGTTGCGTCATCCTGCAGCCCTATGACATGGAGGTGGGCGCCGGCACCTTTCATCCGGCCACCACCTTGCGTGCGCTCGGTCCCGACCGGGTTTGGAACTGTGCCTATGTGCAGCCCTCTCGGCGGCCGACGGACGGGCGCTACGGCGAGAATCCCAACCGGTTGCAACAGCACCACCAGTACCAAGTGCTGATGAAGCCCTCGCCGGCCGACATTCAAGAGCTATACCTGGGCTCTTTGAAGGCGATCGGGTTGGAACCGGACGAGCACGACATCCGCTTCGTCGAGGACGACTGGGAGAGCCCGACCTTGGGCGCCTGGGGCCTGGGCTGGGAGGTCTGGTGCGACGGCATGGAGGTCACCCAGTTCACCTACTTCCAACAGGTTGGCGGCATCGACTGCGACCCCGTGCCGGTCGAGCTGACCTACGGGCTGGAGCGGCTGGCCATGTACGTCCAGCGGGTCGAGAACGTCTATGACCTCGACTGGGACGGCGTGCCAAAGGCGCAAGGCGGCAAGTCCTACGGCGACGTCTTTCTCCGCGCCGAGCAAGAATTTTCCGCCTTCAACTTCGAGCACGCCATGACCGAGGCCCTCTTTCGCCACTTCCAGGATGCCGAGGCGGAGTGCGCCAACCTTTTGGGTGAGCGCTTGGCCCTGCCGGCCTACGACCAGTGCATGAAGGCCAGCCACCTTTTCAATCTGCTGGACGCCCGAGGCGTCATTTCGGTGACCGAGCGGCAGGCCTATATCGGCCGCGTCAGAGCTCTGGCGAAAGGCTGTTGCGAAGCCTGGGTGGGAGGAAGTGCCCATGCCTGAACTATTGCTGGAGCTGCGCTCGGAGGAGATCCCGGCGCGCATGCAGCGCCGCGCGATGCAAGATCTGGAGCGACTGGTCCGTGGCGGGCTGGAGAAGGCCGGATTGGCGCCCGGGGCCACGCGCGCCTTTTCGACCCCGCGGCGGCTTACCCTCGTCGTCGAGGGGCTGCCGGCGCGCCAGGCCGACAGCCGCGAAGAACGCAAGGGCCCTAAGGTGGGTGCCCCTGAAAAGGCGGTTGCCGGATTCTTGCGCGCCGCAGGCCTCGCCTCGGTGGATCAGGCGGAGGTGCGCGATACCGAGAAGGGGCCCACTTACTTCGCGGTCAAGGAGGTCGAGGGGCGCGACAGCGCGGTGGTGCTGCCGGACCTCATCGTCGAGGCCCTGCAAGCGATGCCTTGGCCTAAATCGATGCGCTGGTCGGAGAACAGCTTCCGCTGGGTCAGGCCCTTGCGCTCTATCCTGGCCGTGTTTGACGGCCGGCTGCTTTCCGGCGGGCTCGATCTGGCGAGCAACGGCCAGGACGTCGGCTTTCTGGGGTTCGGCGATACCACCACCGGCCATCCCCAGTGCCGCAACCACCCGCTTCAAGTGAAGGACTTGGCCGACTATGTCGGCCAGCTGACCGCCAGTCGGGTCATGCTGGATCGCGAGGAGCGCGCCGCTTCGATCCTCGAGCAAGCCGAGGAGTTGGCGCGGGAAGCCGGGCTGCGTTTGCGCCAAGATCCGGAGCTGCTGGATGAAGTGGTGGGCCTGGTGGAATGGCCCACCGTGCTTTTGGGCCGCTTCGAGGAGGATTTTCTCGAGGTGCCGCCGGAGGTGCTGGTCACCGCCATGCGCAGCCACCAGAAGTACTTCGCGCTGGAGGATCGCGACGGCACGCTGGCGGCTGCCTTCCTGGTGGTGGCCGACGGCGAGTCACCGGCCGGCAGCCAGTGGCGCGACAACGTGGTCACCGGCAACGAGCGCGTCTTGCGGGCCCGTCTGTCGGATGCGCAGTTCTTCTGGCAGCAGGACCTCAAAACACCGCTGTCGGCGCGTCTGCCGCAACTCTCCGACATCGTCTTTCATGCCAAGCTTGGCACCCTGAGCCAGCGTATCGACCGGATCGAGGCCTTGGCGCTCAGCCTGGCGGGCTCGGTTCCGGGCGCCGACCACGATCAGGTGCGCGCCGCCGCGCGCTTGGCCAAGGCCGACCTGGTAACCGGCATGGTCGGCGAATTCCCCGAGCTGCAGGGGGTGATCGGACGCTACTATGCGCTGGCCGAAGGCGAGCCCGAGGCAGTGGCGGATGCCATCGCCCATCACTATGCGCCCAAGGGCCCGGACGATCCTTGCCCGCGCGCGCCGGTGACGCTCTGCGTCGCGCTGGCCGAGAAACTGGATACCCTGGTCGGCTTCTGGGCGATCGGCGAGACGCCGACCGGCAGCAAGGATCCCTTCGCCCTGCGCCGCGCTGCCCTGGGCGTCATCCGGCTGGTGCTGGAGAACGGCCTGCGGTTTTCCTTGAACGAGGTTTTTGCGACAGCCGCCGCCGGCTATCGCGAGACAGCCGAGGGTTTCTCCGGCACCTCTTTGCTGAGTTTCTTCGCCGATCGCCTGAAGGTCGCGCTGCGCGGCGAGGGCTTGCGGCACGACCTCATCGCTGCCGTCTTCGCATTGGAGCAGGAGGACGACCTCCTGCGCCTCGTCGCGCGCGTGCGTGCGTTGCAGGACTGGTTGACGGGCGAGGCCGGCCAGAACCTGCTTGTCGCCTACCGTCGGGCGGCCAACATCGTCCGCATCGAGGAGAAGCGGGACGGTGCCCCGGTCGAGGGGCCCCCCGACCAGCACCTCTTCGAGCAGCATGAGGAGCAAGCGCTCTGGCTGACGCTGGAAGGGGTACGGCCGACCCTCGGCTTCGCGCTCGGTCGCGAGGACTTCGTTTCGGCACTCAACGATCTGGCAGGACTGCGCAGTCCGGTCGATGCCTTCTTCGATAGCGTCACGGTCAACATCGAAGGCCTGGGCCTCAGGGCCAATCGACTGCGGCTCCTGAAGGCCATTCAGGAAACCATGGACCGGGTGGCACAATTCGATCTGGTGGAGGGCTAGTGATGACGAACGAAGAGGCAACCCAGTTTTTCAAGGCCTACCTGGCCGCTTGGAACGCGCAGGACCTTACGGCCCTGTGCGGGTTCTACGCCGAACCCTCGGTATTCGTTCTGCCGGAGCGCAGTCTCGTGATGGAGGACATGAACGGGACGCTGGGCGCGCTGCAGGCAGTGTTCGAGGGCCTGCGTGCGCAGGATTTCGGGCATTCGACCTATAACAGCCTGGAGGCGCGCGGTTGCGCCGAGGGCCTGGCCGTACTTGACGTCTCCGGTGTCATGCGCTTGCGCAAGGACGGCAGCTTGATCGAGAAGATCGACGCGCACTATGTTCTCCGACACGACATAGAGGGCGGCTGGCGCATCGTTACCGCGGTCGTCTGCACACCGGGGTGGCGGCAGGTCTAGAGAAGATCGCGACATCGCCTTCCGTGGTGCTACGGCTGGCTAGCTCACTCAGATGAAGATGAAGTCGGTGGCCGTGATCTGATCGGCTTGCGACACGCCAAGAACGAGGATCTCGAAGTTGTAGGAGCCGTCGCCATCGGTGTCGACCTGCACCCTATCGTTGGAGGCGTTGAAGCGGACCTGCGGACCGCTGCCGTCGAAGGCGGTGTCGCCAATCCAATCTGCACTGCCGCCCGAAACCAGGATCTTGACGTAATCCGCATCGACCGGGTCGGTGACGTGGGAGGTGAAGTCCAAGACCAGAGCCTCGATGCCGCTTTGGCTTGTTACAAAGGCGAAGGTGTCGGAGTCGAGTCCGCCGGTCAAGCTGTCTATGCCCGTGCCTCCGTAGAGCGTATCGCTGCCGGTATCGCCGTAGAGCTTGTCCCCGAGGGCGCCGCCGTACTGGAGATCGTCGCCGGCACCGCCATTGAGTGTATCGGAGCTTTCTTCGCCAATGAGCAGGTCGGACCCATTGCCGCCAAAGTGCGTGTCGCTGTCGATTCCGCCGAACAGCCAGTCGGCACCGCCGTCTCCGTAGAGCCGATCCGACCCGGTTTCACCGGATGCCGTGTCGTCACCGGCGCCGCCATAGAGCGTGTCTGCTTCATCCCCTCCGAAAAGAGAGTCATCGTCGTTCTGGCCGCGCAACTCATCCGCGCCGGTTTGACCGTACAGAAAGTCCGTGCCGGCACCACCGCGTAGGGAATCGAGGCCCCCGCCGCCGTAGAGCGTGTCGACGCCGTCGTTTCCCTGCAGGTTGTCGTTGTCGTCTTCTCCGGAGATCGTGTCGCTGCCACTGCCTCCCACGGCAAAGTCGTCATTGTCCCCGCAGAAGATAGTGTCGACACCGTCCTCGCCATAGAGGCTGTCGTTGTCGTTTAAACCTGACAAGCGGTCGTTGTCCGCTCCGCCGCGCAGGGTATCTGTGCCGCTTGAGCCCTGCAGCACGTCATTTCCGTTCTGACCTCGCAGGAAATCGGGGCCGTCTCCGCCGTAGGCATTGTCGTTGCCGTCGCCTCCTCTGAAAACGTCGGCTCCGCTGCTCGAGAACATCAGGTCGAATCCATCGCCGCCAGCGACGGAATCGCTGCCGCTCGATCCCGAAAAGGTGTCGCTGCCCGAGCCCCCGGCAAGAGTATCGTCCCCCTCATCCCCATCCAATCTGTCGTTTCCGGAGCCTCCGAAGAGGCTGTCGCTCCCGGATCCGCCATAGAGACTATCCATACCCAAGCGGCCGACTGCCCGGTCATCGCCCTCATAGGCGTAGATCTTGTCGTTGTTGTCGGTGCCGAAGAGTGTCTCGGTGTAGGGGTAGCCGAAGATCTGCGCCATTGGTCTCACCTCGGGTGTTGAAGAAAGCCGTGTCAGAGGAAGTTCGACGTAGAAAACCACAAGAGCCTATGCCCTATTTGACAGAAGTTCAAACGGGAATCATTCCAGGACAAGGTCGCCACCGACTGTCTTTCCCTGACAGCGCTGCGCGTGGTCTGTGGTTGATTTTGTTGTCTTGCTCGGGGGTTTGCTGACGCCCCACATCCCGTTGGGGCGCCAGTGTCGATGGCGGATGGGGGCAAGCCGAGAGCGAACCAGGGCGTGCTGGTACAGTGCCCCGCCGGGCGGCAAGAAGAACCGTCAGCTAGTCGACCGTCGGGCGGCCCTCCAAAAACCAGGTCCGCATCTCTCCCTTGCCTTTGATGTCGAGCGTGCCGCGTTCGGTCATAGCGAAGCGGCCGGCCAAGAGGTCGTAGGTGGCTTCGGAGACCTGGATCTTGCCGGGTTCGCTGCTGGACTCCATCCGCGAGGCCGTGTTGACCACGTCACCCCAAAGATCATAGGCGAACTTTGAGGCGCCGATCACGCCGGCGACCACCGCGCCGCTGTGAATGCCGATGCGCAAGCGGACCGGCGTGTTGTCGAACCGCTCTTGGCCGTCGGCCTCGTCACCTCTGAGTGCGTCGCAGGACGCCTGTATGTCCAGCGCAAGCTGGGCTATTGCGTCTGCGTGGTCCGCCCGTTCTCGCGGCATTCCGGCGACGGCCAGATAGGCATCGCCGATGGTTTTGATCTTCTCCACGTCGTGGCGCGCGACCAGTTCGTCGAAGCGCGAGAACACACGGTTCAGAAAGACCACGAGCTTGTCCGGTGCCATGCGCGAGGACCGCTCGGTGAAACCGACGATGTCGGCGAACAGCACGGTGACATGGGGATGGCCGTCGGCGATGGTGCCTTCGCCCGATTTTAGCCGCTCGGCGACTTCGGCGGGCATGATGTTGTTCAGCAAGTGCTCCGACCTTTGGTACTCGCTTTCCAGAGCGTCTTCGGCGCGCCACATCTCGCGCATGAAGTACCACATGATGATGGCGACGGCGGGACCGACCCAAAGACCCGTCGAGAGCAATAGCCACTGCTCGACACTCCGGGGGAAGGGATCGCTTGGTCCTACGAGGATTGAGTAGACACCGGCGGCGACCGTGGCCGTAACCAGGACTCCAATGACAAGGGCGCGTCGGAGAGGCGGTGCAAAGCGCACGACCGCGGCAACACCTGCGATGAAGAGTGAGGTGATCGCGAAGCTCGCCTCGAGCCCCAGGATGATCGTCGAGAGCGCGCTGGATACGGCGAACTCCAGCAAGCTGAGCGACCAGACCAGCTCTACCTTGCGGTATCGCCACAGAACAAAGGTTAGGATCACAAAAAATGTCGTTGAGCCGATATTGTAATAGACGAGGACGAACCTATCGAGGGTGTAGTATAGTGGAATAAGCGAGAAATGAGCGATGGCGCTGATCAACACCATGGCCAGCCCCATGGCGTGTGCCCGCTTAAGGTCGTTGTCCTCATGCGGGGACGGCCTCACGCTATGCGCCAGCCGGCGATGAACAGCCTGATGGATCGCTTTCGTCACACTCTCAACACCACGACAAATTTCGTCCCTTTGTCCATATTGACATATGGACTTTGAATGTCAATATGCTTGCTCATGAACGAGCGGGAGGCCAAGATCATCGAGGCGGCGATCGCGGTGTTTTCGCGCTATGGCGTCAAGCGCGCGACGATGCAGGACATCGCCAGCGAAGCCGGCATCGTGCGCCAGACGCTCTACAACGCCTTTCCCAACAAGGACGAGGTCTTGCGGGCCGTCATCAGACTGCTTGCCGATCGGGCGCTTGCCGCGGTCGAGGCCGAGAGCCGCGAGACGCAGGCGCTGGGTCAGAAGCTCGACATTCTGTTCGACCACCTGACCGTAAAGCCCTTCGTTCTGCTGAACAACTCGCATCATGCCGGCGATATCGTCGAAGGCCTCAATGCGGCAGCGAAGGATGAGATCGCGCAGGCCGAAGAGCGCAACATTGCGGCAGTCGAAGCGATTCTGGCGCCTTACGAGGCGCGGATCCGTGCCGCCGGCCTCACCCTGCGCGGGCTTTCCGAACTCGTTCAGAAGTCCGCGGCCGGCTTCAAGTACAAGGCGCAGACCAAGACGCAGCTCTTGGAGCTGCTCCGGTCGCTGAAGACTCTGGTGCTGACACTGCTAGGCGAGACCTAGCGCCCCCTTCCGCTTGCAGGCAAAGGCACAAGGACACCTGAGATGCACGGCTCATTGCCGCTCTATTGCGAGACTGCGCTGAACACGGCCGGCCACTTCCCGGCCGAGCCGATCAACGCCATCACCAGCTTCGCCCCTGTCCTCTTCGGCGTGATGGCGCTGATCTATCTACGCCGCCGTCAGCAGAAGAGCTTGGTAGCCTTCGCGCTAGCCATCCTGACCATCTTGACGGGTTTCGGAAGCGTTGCCTGGCATGCTCTGCGGAGCGAGACGGCGCTCGTTTTCGACGTCTTGCCGGGGCTGGCCTATTTCGCGCTCGCAGTCCTCTATTGGGCTTATCACGTCAGAGGGCGCCCCCTCGTGATCGCGCTGTTGGTTGCCGGCGGTCTTCTGCTGGCCTTCCTGCCGCCGGCCTCCCGACTGGAGGGGCAGATACTGACCCTCTCCGTCTTGGCCGTTGTCGCAAGCGGCCTGCTCGCGGCCACCTGGCTTAAGCGCCGGCAGGCCTTCGCACCGGCCCTTCTGATGGTGGGAGCGGCGGTCGTTGCCGCAGGCTTCCGAACGCTGGATCTCAGCGTTTGCCATGTCTCGCCGGTCGGCACGCACTTCTTCTGGCACATCTTCCTGGGCCTGGCGGCCTATGCCGGGGTACGCCTGGCGGCGTCTCTCACTTCCGCCGTAGCGGACCGGAAGATGCCTTCGCTCGGAACGCCTGCCTCCTCGACGACGTGACGGGCGGCAGGTGAGGCCGCGCTGACGCGAGCACCGCTCAGCGCGCCTCGCCATCCTCCTCCTGATCGCTCCCAGGCTCCCAAGCACCGCCCCATGGCAGGGTCCCTTGCACGGCCGGGGCGAAGTCATAGGCGGCGGTGTCGCCTACGGGAGCCGCGCGCCGGCGGATGCGGCTGGCGATGAAGGCGCCGAACAGCAAGTTGAAGATCGCCAGGTAGAGGAAGAAGGTGCCGGGCCCGAAGAGCCCCATCGACGCGGCCGCGGCGAAGTTGCCGACCATGCCGCCGATCGAATTCATCAGCAGAAGGGCGGCCGCGGCCGGCACCAGGCTGTTCTCCGGCAGCCAGTCGTTGGTGTGGGCGATCACCAAGGCATAGGTCGGGAAAATGGCTGCCCCAGTGATGATGGAGGCCAGGATGACCGAGAGAAAGCCAGGCGAGCCGGTCAGCAAGGTGAGATAGAACACCAGGATGGCACCGCCGCCCAGCGTGGTGATGACGAGGAGGACGGCACGGCGATCGAAGCGGTCGGAGAGCCAGCCGATGGGGTATTGCGCGACCAGGCCCGAGAGCAGGCCCGCGGTCACCAGCCAGGCGGTCTCGTCGGCGGCGAAGCCGGCGCTGGCGCCATAGACTCCGGCCATGGAGGTGAAGGAGCCCTGCAGGCCGCCGACACAGAAGGAGCCGACGAGGCCCAGCGGGGTCTCGCGGAAGAGCCGCAAGAGACCGTAGCGACGCGCCTCGGGCGCCTCGTCTTCCTGCTGCACCGGCGCGCCTGCGCGCGTCAGCGTCACCGGCACCAGGGCAAAGGAGATCAGGATCGAGGCGACGGCGAAGAGCATCAGCCCCGAGGCATCGCCCAGATTGGCGATGAGCGGGCCGACGGCAAAGCCGCCGAAGACCGCGACGCTGTAGATCGAGAGGATGCGGCCGCGCGATTCGTTGGGCACGCGCGCATTCAGCCAGCTCTCCACCACGGTGTAGAGTCCGGCGAAGCAGAAGCCGGTGAGCAGCCGCAGCAGTACCCAGCCGATCACCGTCGGCCACAGCGCGATCAGCAGAGCCATGCCCGAGGCCACCGAGGCCAGTGCTGCGAAGGTGCGGATGTGACCGATGTCGCGCACCAGCTTGGGGCAGTAGAGGCTGCCGATGCCGAAGCCGGCGAAGTAGCTGGCCGAGATAAAGCCCATCCAGCCGACGGAGATGCCCTCCATCGGCGCGCGCAGCGCCAAGAGGACGAACTGCAGGCTGCTGCCGGCCAGCAGGATGCCGAAAGACAGGATGAGAGCACCGAGGGAGAGCAGCAGGGAGGTCATGAAGATGGCCCTGTGAGAAAAGGCGTGACGCGAAGGCCGCCCCTAGACCTAGCCTCGGGCCGGTGCAAGCGCGAATTTCTGTCAGCTCGGCATGTCAGCCATCACGGACAGAGGCAGCTCGGCGGATCGACCCCATCCAACAGGCCATCGACCATCAGGCAGAAGGCCTGCATACCCTGCCGGTCCCTCCGTGCAAGGGCGATCTGCATTTCCGTCATGGTCAACAGGCGCTGCGCTCTCGCGCTCGACGGTTCGACCTTACGCTCGACCAGCGTGCAGCCCTTGGGCTCCAGCCGGGCAGACAAGAGCAGGGGATCTACGCGTCCGTCGGGCCGATAGATTTTGACCTCGGCCTCGCCCAGCCAGCTTGCCCCGCTTTGCCGGGCCGTCACTCGCTCGATCCTGCAGTCGGCGCCGGCGCCGGCCAGTCCGGGGCAGGCCTCTCGCAGTTGTCTCGGTGCATCCGACAGCAGCAGCACGGGACCGGTCAGGTCAATTTCTTGGCTTTGCGCCGTTGCGGATCCGGTCGCGAAGAGCAGACTGGCCAAGAGTGAGAAGGAGAAGCATCTCAAGAGTTTGAACACAAAGAGCGGTTCCTAGATTGTCACCTCGATGGAGATCAGCTGCCCGCCGCCGGGGAGGGTGACGCCAGGGGCCAAAGACAGGGTGTCGGTCCCTCCACCGCCATCATAGAGATAGCTGGTGAAGTCCGTCTGGTACAGGACGACAAACACGTCGTCGCCATCTCCTCCGAAAGCGGTATCGAGCCCCGCCCCGCCGAGGAGCGAATCGGATTGCGCGCCGCCATAGAGAAAGTCATCGCCGGCATCACCGAAGACCGCGTCGCTTCCGGACCCACCTAAGAGGGAATAGTCGTCTCCGCTGCCCCCATAGAGGTAGTCCGCACCAGAGCCGCCAATGAGAGAGCCGTCGGCGCCGTCTCCTCCGAAGAGGCTGTCATCTCCAAGGTCACCTTCAAGGACGCTGTCGTCGCCTAGGTCTCCGTAGAGCAGATCGCTGTTGGTTCCGCCGTACAGGCCGGCGTCGTTACCGGTACCGCCGAAGAGAGTGTCTAATCCTGACCCTCCGAACAACAGGCTGTCGACGTCGTCACGCCCAAAGAGAGAGTCGTCTCCTTCGTCGCCGTAGAGATAGTAGTCGGCACCAGTATCCCCAATAATGCGGTCGCTACCGGACCCGCCAAAAAAGAACTGATCATCACCACTGTCGCCGGTGAGGCTGTCGGCGCCACCATCGCCGAAAAAGAAGGAATCATCGCCAAGGCTGCCCTCCATGAGGTCTACTTGGTCTCCACCAAAGACAGAGACATCATTCCCTGCCCCACCCCAAAGGGCGTCTCGGTCGTCACCTCCGAATAAGGAGGCATCATCGCCGTCACCTCCGTAGATTTCGTCGTCGCCAAGCCCTCCCTCCAGGACGCTGTCGTCGCCTAGATCTCCGTAGAGCAGATCCCTGTTGGTTCCGCCGTATAGGCCGGCGTCGTTACCGGTACCACCGAAGAGAGTGTCTAATCCTGACCCTCCGAACAAAAGGCTATCGACGCCGTCACGCCCAAAGAGAGAATCGTCACCCTCGTCGCCGTGGAAATAGGAGTCGTCACCAGTTCCCCCAACGACGTTGTCGCTGTCAAACCCACCATAAAAGAATTGATCATCACCACTGTCGCCGAACATGCTGTCAGCGCCACTCCCGCCGTAAAAGAAAGAATCGTTGCCATCGTCCGCGGTGAGGAAGTCTCGGTTGCTTCCGCCAAAAAAAGAGACATCATTTCCAGACTTACCCTCAAGGGCGTCTTCGCCGTCACCTCCGAACAAGGAGGCATCATCGCCGTCACCTCCGTAGATTTCGTCGTTGCCGCCCCCTCCCTCCAGGACGCTATCGGCACCGCTGCCTCCCCTTATTGAGTCGCGATCAAGATCTCCAAAGATGTTTTGATCATCACCGCTGCCGCCGAAGAGACTGTCCTCTCCACTCCCGCCGTAAAGGAAGGAATCGTCGCCATCGTCACCGACGATGCGGTCTACCTCGGTTCCGCCAAAGAAGGAGACGTCGTTTCCGAGCCCACCCCCAAGGGAGTCGTCGCCGTCACCTCCGATGAGCGTGGCATCATCGCCGTCACCTCCGTAGACCGCGTCGTCGCCCAGTCCACCATCCAGGACACTGTCGTCGCCTTGACCTCCGTAGAGCGAATCACTGTCGGCATCGCCGTAGAGGCCGGTGTCATTGCCGGTTCTGCCGAAGAGCGTGTCTAGCCCGGACCCACCGAATAGGAGAGCGTCGGCGCCCTCGTTCCCGAAGAGGGAATCGTCTCCGTCGTCGCCGTAGAGATAGCTGTCGTCACCAGTGTCCGCACCAACTTCGTCGCTACCCAAACCACCAAAGACGAATTGGTCATCACCACTTCCGCCGAAGAGGCTGTCGTCGCCACCATCGCCGTAAAAGAAGGAGTCTTCGCCAAGGCTACCGTCGAGGAAGTCTGCTTGGTCTCCGCCAAAGAAGGAGGCGTCATTTCCAAGCCCACCCTGAAGGCCGTCACTGCCGCCACCTCCGAAGAGCAGGGCGTCATCGCCGCTGCCACCAAAAACCTCATCGCTATTGCCGTCGCCGTAGAGCGCGCTGTCGCTTCCGCTGCCGCCGTCTACCGTGTCTTCCGAGGCACCTCCATAGAAGTAAGAATCGGCACCATCGCCGCCGTAGAGGCTGTCGTCGCCGCTACCACCCAAGAAGTAGTAGTCCGCCCCAACGCCGCCGTAGAGACGGTCGCCACCGCTGTCACCGTAGAAGACGGAGTCGTTCCCACTGCCGCCGAAGAGGCTGTCGGCGCCGGCGCCACCGTAAAGGAAGTAGTCGGTCCCACTGTCGCCAGAAAGGCTGTCATCCCCGTCATCGCCGTGGAGATCCTCGTCGTCCCCGTCGCCGCCGAAGAGGCTGTCGGCGCCGCTACCGCCGAAGAACTGATAGTCGGCTCCACTGTCGCCCACGATCGCGTCGGAGCCGCTGCCACCGTAGAAAAAGCTGTCATCTCGACTGCCGCCGAGGAGCGAGTCCACGCCCGCGCCGCCATAGAAGCGCGCGTCGCCACCATTACCCCCGAAGATGTCATCGTCGTCATTGCGGCCAAAGAAGGAGGCATCATCTCCGAGACCGCCCATAAGGGCGTCGTCGCCGCCACCTCCGAAGAACTGGGCATCATTGCCGCTGCCACCGGATAGCTCGTCTTTCTTGCCATTGCCGTGGAAGAAGGAATCGGCTCCCGAGCCGCCGTCCAACGCATCGTCCCCGGCGCCGCCGTAGAAAGAGACGTCATTGCCGTTCCCTGCGGAAAGGCTGTCTGCGCCCTTATCGCCATAGAAGAGCCCGTCGACGCCTTCCCCCCCGAAGAGGCTGTCGTTGCCAATACCACCGCCCAGCACGCTGTCGTCGCCCTGGTCTCCATAGAGCAGATCCCGGTTGGTACCGCCGAAAAGGCTGGCGTCGTCACCGCTGCCGCCGAAGAGGCTATCCACTCCCTCGTCGCCAAAGAGCGCGCTGTCGTTTCCGCTGTCACCGTTTAGCCTGTCGTCGGCGAGGCCGCCCGCCAGGGTGACGTCCGCGCCGAGACCGCCGTTGATCTCATCGGAACGCGATCCGCCGAAGAGGTTCGTGTCGTCCCCGCTGCCTCCATCGATCAGGTCCTGTCCGCTCTCTCCAGAGAGGCTGAAATCGGCCCCGCTGCCGCCAAAGAGGCTGTCGTTCGACCGGCCGCCGAAGAGGCTGGCATCGTCGCCGCCACTCCCAAAGAGCTGATCCACTCCTTGGTCGCCAAAGAGCGCGCTGTCGCTGCCGCTGTCGCCGTTCACCCCGTCGTCGTCGGCACCGCCATAGAAATAGGAATCCTCACCACTGCCGCCGAAGAGGCTGTCGTCGTCGCTACCACCCAGGAAGTAGTAGTCCATCCCAAGGCCGCCGGAGAGGCGGTCGCCCCCAGCATCACCGTAGAAGACGGAGTCGTTCCCACTGCCGCCGGAGAGGCTGTCGCCGCCCTCGCCACCGTAGAGAAAGTAGTCTGACCCACTATCGCCGGAGAGGCTGTCGTCGCCGTCATCGCCGTGGAAGACCTCGTCGTACCCATCGCCGCCGAAGAGGCTGTCTGCGCCGCTTCCGCCGAAGAATTGGTAGTCGGCCCCACTGTCCCCAGAGATGCTGTCGGCACCACTGCCACCATAGAAAAAGCTGTCGTCTCGACTGCCGCCGACAAGCGCGTCCGTGCCGGCATCGCCGAAGAACAGCTCGTCGGCGCCATCGCCGCCGAAGAGGCTGTCATTTCCAAGACCACCATCCAGGACGCTGTCGGCGCCCAGGTCTCCATAGAGCCGGTCACTGTTAGCGCCGCCAAAGAGGCTGGCATCGTCGCCGCTGCCTCCGAAGAGGCTGTCCAGTCCCGTGTCGCCAAAAAGCGCGCTGTCATCTCCGCTGCCACCCTCCAGCCTGTCGTCGGCGGGGCCGCCGAACAGAGTAACGTCTGCGCCGAGGCCGCCGAAAATCTCGTCGGAGCGCGATCCACCGAAGAGGTTCCTGTCGCCCCCACTGCCGCCGTCGATCAGGTCCCGTCCGCTTTCTCCGGCAAGGATGGCCTCGTCCCCGCTGCCGCCGAAGAGGCTGTCGTTTGACTGGCCGCCGTAAAGGCTATCCGCCGCTCCCAAACCGTAGAGCGTGTCGTCTGCGCCGTACCCCAGGATCGTGTCGATGGCGTCGCTGCCCGACAGCGTGTCGGGGCCGGGGGTCCCTGGAATGAATGCCATCGTGACACCTCTTCGTCTGGTCTCGTAAAGCCAGGCAACTGAACCATTGGTGGCCGTACGGCTCAGCTTTGCCGTGAACGAATGTATAGTAACATACGGTTTGCGGTCAGGGCCAAGGTCTTCTTGGTTGGCGCCACTATTTTTTTCGAAACGGCACAAAAATGTGATCTTGTTCTGACCTTGCAAAGGCTAGATGTCGAAAATCAGTCCGCTCCCAAGATGTTAAAGGTGAATTCGGCCTTAAAGAGAGTGTTTTTTGCTATTCAATCCGAATGTTTCACTCACTGTAATGCGGAATATTGGCTTCATCCACCACGTCTTCTTCGTCCCAATAGCCGATGAAGAGTCCTACGTCCTCGTTGCGGCCGACCATGGCGTCGATGCGCTCGCTCTCGATGGTGACCCGCTGGTGGTTACGCAAGGCCCAGTGCAGCAGGTGATCGCGCATCTCCTGGCGCACCTCGGCGTGGGCCTCGTCGCCACCCAGGTCGTTCAGCTCCTGCGGGTCCTTCTCCAGGTCGAAAAGAAGCGGCCGGAAGCCCAGCGGCATGATGTACTTCCAGCGCTTGGTCACCACCATGAAGGTGCGGGCATCGTCGCTGCCGCGCCCGGTCTGGCGGCGGAACTCGGCCGTGGCGTAGTCGGCCTCGCTGACCGCGAAGCTGCGCCAGTCGAAGGGCTTTTGGCCGCGCAGGAGGGGACCGAGCGACTGCCCTTCCAAGCGGTCCGACGGGAAGCCGCCCAGCGCCTCGACGAAGGTGGGCAAGAGGTCGATGGCCTCCACCAGCTCCTCGCAGGTCTTGCCCCTGGTGGCGTCGGCTTGCGCACTGGGATCGGCGACGATCATCGGCACGCGCACGCAGGTCTCGTGGAAGAAGTCCTTCTCGCCCAGCCAGTGGTCGCCCAGATAGTCGCCGTGGTCGGAGGTGAAGACCACCAGCGTGTCCTTCACCAGGTCTTGTTCCTCGAGGAAGGCCATCAGGCGGCCGATGTGGTCGTCGATCTGGGTGATCAGGCCCATGTAGGCCGGAATCACGTGCCGGCGCACCTCCTCGCGCGCAAAACTCTGGCTGGCCTTGCTCTCGTCCATGTAGAAGCGCAGCAAGGGGTGTGGCCGATCGCGCTCGTCTTGACTGCGCACCGCTTCGACCACCTGGTCCGGGGAATAGCGGTCGTGGTAGGGGGCCGGCGCCACATAGGGCCAGTGCGGCTTGATGTAGCTGAGATGCAGGCACCAAGGCTGGTCGCCGTGCTCGGCGATGAACTTCATGGCGAGCTCGGTCGTGACCGCGGTCTCGGAGTCGGCCTCGTCTATGCGGGCTGGCTTGTGGGCATGCTTCATCAGCCAGCCGGTCGACGGCGTGCCGCCTTCGTCCTCGCCGGCGTTGGCCCACCAGTGCCAGGGGTTGGTGCCCTCATAGCCACGCTCGACCAGCACGCGGTTATAGCTGCTGTGCTCCCAATAGTCGTCCAGGTGCAGGCCGTCGTCGCGGTAATAGACGTCGAAGCCGCACTCGGCGAGGCGCCGGCCGGTCAGGCCGTAGGGATCGACGCCCAGGCGCCGCATTTCTCTCCAGTCGGGCGCCATATGGGTCTTGCCGCAAAGCACCGGGTTGACGCCCAGCGGCCGCAGGTGGTCGCCGATGTTCCATTCGCCCAAGGAGAGCGGCGCGCAATTCATCGTGGCGCCGTGGGAAGAGACGTAGCGGCCGGTGTAGTAGGAGGCCCGCGAGGGACCGCAGATCGAGGCCTGCACATAAGCCCTGGTGAAACGCACCCCTCGACCGGCCAGCGCGTCGATGTTTGGCGTCTTGATGTGGGGATGGCCATAGCAGCCGAGATAGTCCCAGCGCAGCTGATCGCACATGATGAACAGGATGTTCCGCACCATTTTCCGCTCCGCTCGTCCTCGGCCTTCGTCACCCATGATAGTTAGGCTCTTTGCCCGCCGACATCGAGCCGGCACATGATGCGTTCCCTCTGGGCCTCGGCTCAAGGCTGATGACCGCATCGCCGGCTTCATGCCAGGATCGCGCGACGCCAACTGGCGCGAGGCATTGAGGGAGGTAGCGTCGTGGAAGGCGAAGCGGGCCGGCAAGGGCAGTCCTTTCACGTGCCGGACACCACGGTCAACCGCCATATCGCGGTCCAGGCCGAAGAGCGGCCGGACGAGGTCGCCCTGATCTACTATGGCCGCTCCATGACCTATGCGGTGCTCAATCTCGCCGTCGAGCGCATGGCGGGCTTCCTGCAGCGGCGTCTTGGCCTCGGCAAGGGCGAGCGGGTGCTCTTGGTGATGCAGAACAGCCCGCAATTCGTGATCGCCTACTACGCCATCCTGCGCGCCGACGCAGTCGTGGTCCCGGGCAATCCGATGAACCGGACGGCGGAACTGGAGCATTACCTGCAGGACAGCGGTGCCAGGATCGCCATCGTCGGCAACGACGTCCTGCCGGAGATCGCACCGCTGGCAGCGGAGGGGCTGCTGGACCACGTGATCTTGGCGACCTACGGCGACTACGCGGACCCGGACGACGAGATCGCTTTGCCGGAGGCTCTGGCGCAGCCTTGCGATTCCACTGCCTTGGCGGGCCACCTTGTCGATTGGTCAGAGGCCTTGGCCGCCGATCTTTCGGCCCGGCCGCAGCGGGCGAAAGCCGACGATCTGGCCGTCATTCCCTACAGCTCCGGCACCACGGGCGCGCCGAAAGGCTGCATGCACAGCCATCGCACCGTGATGACCACGGTGCTCGGCGGCATCGCGTGGAACCCAGGGTCAGAGGACAATGCCGTGAGCCTGGTCAGCCTGCCGCTCTTTCACGTGACCGGCATGCAGAACTCGATGAATGCACCGCTCTATCTGGGTCAAATGCTGGTGCTGATGAGCCGCTGGGACCGCAAGGCCGCCGCCCGCTTGATCGAACGCCATCGCGTCACCCGCTGGCGCAACATCACGACCATGGTGATCGACCTCTTGGGCGACCCGGACCTCGCCGACTGCGATCTCTCCAGCCTGGAGGGCATCGGCGGCGGCGGTGCGGCCATGCCCGATGCCGTCTTCGACGCGCTGAAAGCCCGCACCGGTATCAGCTATGTCGAGGGCTACGGCCTGAGCGAGACCATGGCCGCGACGCACATCAACCCGCCGGACAGTCCGCGCCGCAAGTGTCTGGGTCTGCCCGTCTTCGCGGTCGACGCCCGTATCCGCGACCCCGACAGCGGCCGCATCCTGGGCCCCGACGAGCCGGGCGAAATCGTGATCAACGCGCCGCAGGTCTTCCTGGGCTACTGGAACAACCCGGAGGCCACGCGCGCGGCCTTCGTCGAGATCGACGGCAAGCCCTTCTTCCGAACCGGCGACATCGGCCGCGTGGATGAGGAGGGCTTCTTCTACATGGTCGACCGGGTCAAGCGCATGATCAACCTCGCCGGCTTCAAGGTCTGGCCGGCCGAGGTGGAGTTGCTCCTGCACCGCCACCCGGCCATCGCCGAGGCCTGCGTGATCGCTGCCTGTGATCCGCGCCGCGGCGAAACCGTCAAGGCCTTGGTGGTGCCGCAGCAAGGCGCCCCGGCGGCGGCGCCCGAGGAGATCATCACCTGGTGCCGCGAGCAGATGTCCGCCTACAAGGTGCCGCGCATCGTCGAAATCGTCGAGCAGCTGCCGCGCAGCGCCACGGGTAAGGTCAACTGGCGCCTGCTGCAGGAGCTGGAGCGGAGCGGGACGGAGGGGGCCTAAGTCGCCCCATAGACCGCCACCGGCGCGCCCAAACTGCCAAAATCGGGCGTTACGCCTAGGCCGGGAGCATCGGAGGCGAAGAGACGACCATCGCGAACCTTGGGTGCCGGCTTTCCGGTGCTTACCGTGTTGTAGGTGTGCAGGTCGGTGGTGTTGATCAGGAACTCTTCCGGGGTCGAGGCGGCGAAGTGGGCCAGGACCGCAGTGGTGATCTCCCCGCCCCAGGTGTCTTCGGCCACCACCGGAATGCGGTTGTCGAGGAGGTAGTCGCGCATGCGCCGCGCCTTCGAAAGCCCGCCTTGCTTCGAAATCTTGAGACAGACGATCTCCGCGCCCTTGTCCTCCACCACGCGGTGGGCCATGCGCATGTCGGTGATGCACTCGTCCAGTTTCATCGGCAGGTCGATGCGCCGGCGCACCTGCTGGCATTCCTCGTAGCTCTGACAGGGTTGCTCCAAGACGTAGTCGAGGTCCCTGGTGGCGCGCGCTACCCGCAAGGCCTCGTCCACGTGCCAGCCTTGGTTGGCGTCGGCGAAGGTCTTCTCGCCGGCCTTCAAGAGAGGCACGGTCTCGCGAATACGCTCGATGTCGAGCGCCCAATCGGCACCGACCTTGATCTGGAACTGGCGGTAGCCGGCAGACCTGAGCCGCTCCATTTCGGCGCTCATCTCCTCCGGCGCCCGCTGCGGAGCCACGTGGTAGAGCGGCGCCCCCTCGGTCAGTCTGCCGCCCAGGAGCATCCAGACGGGCATCCCGGTGGCTTGGCCCAGCAGGTCCCAGCAGGCGGCGTCGAAGGGCGCCTTGGCATAGCCGTGGCCGCGGATGACCCCGTCCATGATCTGCTCGATCTTCGCCACCTGGCGCGGGTCCTCGCCGATCAGCGCCGGCGCCAGCAGTCGGGCCGCCGCCTCGGTGCCTTCGGAATGCGCCTCGATGTAAGTCTCACCGCAGGGGCAGAACTCGCCGCAACCGGAAAGCCCGGCGTCGGTCTCCAGCACCACGACCGTGGTGCCGGCCGTGGTGATCGCATTGCCGCGGCCCCAACGATAGGCGCCGCCGACATAGGGCAGTTGGGCCCGATAGACCGAGATGCGCGTGATCTTCATGGCAGTGCTCCAAAGCTTCGCCGGCACCGGACGGTACCGTGGTTCGCACGCCAGACTCTCTCGAATGCGCCGGGATCTAGGAAAGCCGCGACCCGCGCGCGGGGCCGTACCGCGGAGCCCACGGTGTCGGTTGACAAAAACAGCACTTCTGTCTCTATAGGGGCCGGGCAAGGATCGCCTGCAAGACAAGGCCTTTCCCGCTGCTGAGGAACTCTATGGCTGTCGTCAACGACTTCACCGCGCTTCTGCACGAGCAAGGCTTCAGCTGGGCCGGTAACGGCAAGATTGGGCGCTCGGTCTTCGTCACCTATTCCTTCGAGACGAAGGTGCCTGGCTATGTCGAGGACTTGGACGGCGAGGCCTTTGCCCGGACATTCCGGCCTTTGGGCGAGGACGACAAGGCCAAGGCCCGTACCGCATTGGCGCAGTGGGAGGAGGGGAACGGGATCGTCTTCATCGAGGTGCCGGCCGGCCGAGGCGACATCCGTTTCGGGCTCTACGACTTCAACCAGCACCCCCACTTCACCCGGGGGGCAGGGGCCGCCTACTTGCCCTTCGTCCATGTGGGGTCCGACGTCGCCGTGCGGAGCGAAATCGGCGGTGACGTCTTCATCGACTGGCGCCATGCCCACCGCCTCGGCCTCTACCAGCACGAACTGGGTCATGCCTTGGGCCTGAAGCACCCCTTTGAAGGCGATCCGCAGCTGGTCGACTGGCTGGACAACAAGACCTACACCGCGCTCAGCTATACCGGACCGAGCCAGCCCGACATCGGCCCGCTGGACAAGGACGCGGTTCGCTATCTCTACGGCAAAGCCGACGGCGCGCACCTGAAGGGCTGGGACTGGAACGCCGCCTCTCACATCCTGACGCAGGTGGACGGCGACGACGGCGAGCTGCTGCTGGGTGTTGGCGTGTCCGACGTGATCTACGGTGCCGGAGGCCGGGACACCATCGCCGGATTCTCGGGCAAGGACGTCCTCTACGGAGCCGGCGCCAAGGACATTCTCTTCGGCGCCGAGGACAGCGATGTCCTTCACGGCGGCAGCGGCAGCGATCGGTTGCATGGAGACGCGGGAAAGGATTCGCTCTACGGCAATGGAGGCGACGACCTCGGCTACGGCGGTGGTGGAAAGGATCAGCTGTTCGGCGGCCTGGATGACGATTCCCTCTTCGGCAGCGCAGGTAACGACGTTCTGCGCGGTTCCAGCGGTCTCGACCTGCTTGACGGTGGAAGCGGCAACGACAGTGCCTACGGCGGTGGCGGCGGTGACCTGATCGAAGGAGGTGACGGCGACGACCTCCTCAAGGGAATCAAGGGCGACGACCTGCTGTTCGGCGGCAATGACGCGGATCTTCTGGATGGCGGGCAAGGCGATGACTGGCTGGATGGAGGGAGATCCGGAGACCAGCTCTACGGCGATCGTGGTGACGACTTTGCCCTAGGCGACGGGGGTGGAGACGAGATCTTCGGCTTGGCGGGCAAGGACTCGCTCGAAGGCGGTTCAGGCAAGGACACCGTGGACGGTGGAGACGGCAGCGATTACTTGAACGGCGGTGTACAGGACGACTGGCTGATCGACGGTCGTGGCAAGGACAGGCTTACGGGTGGCGAGGATGCCGACGTCTTTCAGATCGGCACCGACGGCAGCGAAGACATCGTCGAAGACTTCGAGGCGGGCAAGGATCTGATCGCCTTTTCAGGTCTTACCTTCGCCGACTTGGCACTGTTCGACGTGGCGCCGGGAGAGGTTCGGATCGAGCATGCGGGCGAGGCCTTGACGGTGAGGGACGGTGGCCAAGGACTGCTGAGCGCCAGCCAACTCAGTGCCGGGGACTTCCTCTTTCTGGTGTGACGGCGGGCTTAAGCCAGGACCCTTGCTTCAACGCCCTTGAGGCGTTGATTGTCCGGGTCGCGGACCGCGTTCGATAGGACAAGGGCCCGGCGCATCTCGCCCAGTATGGTGACGTCCAAGGACGTCCCGGGCACGGCGGCCCGGGCTTGAACGAAGGCCAAAGCCAGGCTCTTGCCAGTGATGGGCCCGCGAGCGCCTGAGGTGATCGAGCCCACCTTCTTGCCGTCCAGGAAGACGGCCTCACCGCCCATGGCATCGACCGGTCCGGGTGCGATCTCCAGGTAGGCGATAACGTTGCCCGCGGCACTCTCCAGTCGTCCGGCCAGCGCATCGCGGCCCAGAAAGTCCTTGTCCTTCTTGACGAAGCGCATCTGACCGACCTGGAAGGGTGTGGCATCATTGGTCAACTCATGCCCGCCGCGGTAAGCCTTCTCCATGCGCAGAAGGTCCATCGCCTTTGAGCCGAACGCCGTTATGCCGAATGGCTTCCCGGTCTGCCAAAGTGCATCCCACAGCGCGCCTAGCTTGTCATTGGGGGCATGCAGTTCCCAGGCAAGCTCTCCGGTGAAGGAAAGACGCAGCGCGATTAGCGAAACACCCGCCACCGAGATCTCGCGGGCCTTGAGCCAGCCGAAGGCTTCATCGGAGAAGTCTTCTACGCTGGATGCGCGCAGCACGTCGCGTGCGCGAGGGCCGGCCAAGGTCAGGATGCCGAACTCATCCGAGCGGTTCCTGATCTCAACCCGCTCGGTGCCGCGCTGATGCAGCGTGAGCCAGTCCAAGAGGCGGCGCTCCGACGGCGCTCCGGTCACGAACCAGAAGCGCTCGTCGCCCAGCCGGGCGATCGTCGCCTCTCCCTCGATGGTCCCTTGGCGGTTCAGCAGCAGGGTGAGGCAAGTGCCACCGACCTTTCGCGGCAGTCGATTGGCGCAGAGCCGCTCGAGAAAGGCCTTGGTCTCCGGACCGCTGATCTCGAACTTGGATAAGGCGGAGAAGTCGCCCAGGCCGACGCCTCGGGCAAGCGCCTCCGCTTCGGCCTCCGCCACCCGGTGCGAAGGCCCGCGGCGCCAGGTCTTGGGCTCCTTGCCTTGCCAGTCGGCCGGCGCGTAGAGGCGCGGACGTTCCCAGCCGCCAGCCTCCTCGTAGACCGCACCCAGCGCCCGGGTGCGTTCGTGCGCGCCTGATCGGCGAATGCCGCGGCAGGTCTCGTATTGGTCCTGCGGGTAGGGCAGGGAGAGCCGCGTCATGTAGTTCTCCCGCGCTCTCGCATAGGCGTAATCACCGTCCGCCCAAATGCCGAAGCGGCGCGGGTCGAAGCCGCGGGTCGAGATCTCGGCGCTGCCGTGGACCATCCACTGCGCCAGGGCCTTGCCCAGCCCCGGTCCCCAAGCGATTCCCACGGTCACCCCACAGGCCAGCCAGAGGTTCTTGAGGCCGGGCGCCGGGCCGATCAGGGGGGCGCCGTCGGGCGTGTAGGTTATGGCGCCGTTCACGATGCGCTTGAGACCCAGGTTGGTGAGCGTGGGGAAGCGCTCGAAGCAGCGCTCGAGCCAAGGCAGGATGCGCTCGTAGTCCGGCTCGAAGAGCTCGCTCTCCGAGTCCCAAGGGCAGCCGTCCCGCCACTTGGCAAGGGCGTCGTGGCTGTCGTAGAGGCCGATCAGGGCGCCGGCCTGCTCGCGGCGCAGATAGCCGGTGAAGAAATCGTCTCGCGTGACCGGGATCTCGTGCTCCATCTCGGCGAATTCGGGCACCGCCTCGGTGATGGCATAGTGGTGCTGCATCGGGACGATCGGCAGGTCCAGGCCGACGAAGGCGCCGATCTGCCGGGCGTGGTAGCCGCCGGCGTTGACCACGTGTTCGGCGATGATGCTGCCCCTTTCGCTCACCACTTCCCACGCGCCGGAGGATGTGGGACGGAGGTCGGTCACCCGGTTCCGTCGGATGATCTCGACGCCCTGTTGGCGCGCTCCCCTGGCCATGGCCTGGCAGGTACCGGAGGGATCGACGTGGCCGTCGTCGGGGGTGTAGAGCGCACCGATGATGGCGGAGGTGTCGTAGAGCGGGTTCAGCCGCTTCACCTCGTCCGGCCCGATCCAATGGCAGTCTTGCCCGCGTGCCAGCACGGCATCGCGGGTGTGGAGGAGCCAGTCCTTGTGGTCTTGGCTGGCGGCAACGCGCAGCGAGCCGCAGTTGTGCCAGCCGACGGCTTGGCCGGTCTCGGCCTCGATGGACCTGTAGAGCTCGACCGCATAGTCGTGACAGCTGCCGAGCGCGTAGCCGGCAACCATCCGGCTCACCAGGCCGGCGGCGTGCCAGGTGGCACCCGAGGTAAGCTCCGCCTTCTCCAGCAAGACGCAGTCGCTCCAGCCTTCCTTGGCCAGGTGATAGGCTACGGAGGCCCCCATATTGCCGCCGCCGATGATGACGACACGGGCGTGCGATCTCATGCGTGTCTCTCCGAGCGGATGGCTGGCTAGCGCCGCAAGGTGACCGGCGTGTTGGCCCAGACGATCTGGGCCGTGACCTTGCCGGGATTGCGGTAGGTGTGCGGAATCTTTCCTGGGAAAGAAAAACTGTCGCCGGGCTTCAAGAGGAAGACCTGCTTGTCGAGGGTGAGTTCGATCTCGCCTTCCAGCACTAGGCCCGCCTCTTCGCCTTGATGGGTGTAGAGGTCGTCGCCCGCCGTGCCGCCCGGCGCATAGCGCGAGATGCCCATGGCCAGCTGGCCGTCCAGATTGGCCGATAGAAGAAAATCCTCGAAGCCCATGTAGTCGGTCGAGGTCATGCCGGAGTAGGTAAGGCGTCGCCGTCGATGGGCACGGACGATAAAGGGCTGCTCGTTGGCCGGCACCGGACCGCTGGTCTGAAAGAACCAGCCGATCGGGACCTTGAGCGCTTCCGCGATGTCCTGCAAGGCGGTGATCGAGGGGCGTGCCAGGCCGCGCTCGATCTTCGATATGAAGCTCACCGACTTGCCCGACCGCTCCGCCAAGAGCTGCAAGGTCAAGCCCTGGGCTTTGCGCAGAGACCTGAGCTCGGCGCCCAGGCGGGCCAGGTGGTCCGCGCTGTCCTTGCTAGTTTCCGGCTTGACAGTCATGAAAATTCTTGGATCATAATTTTCCTGTTGGCGCAATAGGGCATCAGCAGATTTCGCACTCTTCTGGACGGATCGATATGAGAGCGGAAGATCCTCTGTTGGTCGAGCGGGCAAAGGCCTTGCTGGGGGAGGAGGGCTACAGGCGGGCGATCGCACCGATGGATCAGGCCTCCGGACTGCCCAAGGCGGCCTTCTGGTCCCCTGAGTGGCTGGCTTTGGAGCAGGAAAGGATCTTCCGGCGCTCATGGAACTTCGCCGGTGTGGAAGCGGAGCTGCCTGAGGCCGGTTCCATCATGCCGGTGGAGGTCGGCGGTGCCCCCCTGATACTTCTGCGCGACCGCGAAGGCACCGTCCGTGCCTTTCACAACATCTGCCGCCATCGCGGCACCAAGTTGGTCGCCGAGCCTTGCCGCAAGCCAGTGATCACCTGTCCCTACCACGCCTGGAGCTACCGCCTCGACGGCAAGCTGAAGGTGCGGCCGCATTTCATGGGGCCGGATCAGCATGACCGCTTCACCGATGGCGCCGGGCCGGACCTGGACCTGCTGGCAGTCCGGACGGAGATCTGGAACGGCTGCATTTTTCTCGATCTCTCGGGCGAGGCGGGCGCGCTTGCCGATTGGCTGCAACCGATGCTCCAGCGGACATCCAGCTACGACTTCTCCCGCATTCGCTGGATCGGCAAGAGGTCCTACACCATCAAGGCCAACTGGAAGCTGGTGCTGGAAAACTACATGGAGGGCTATCACGTCTTCGCAGCCCACCCGCGCCTGATCGCCCATGCGCCGATGAATGTGCGCTGGTCGGGCGAGTGGCTGGGCCATGTCTTCTACAACGACTACATCGCGCCCGAGGTCACGGAAGGTCGCGGTGATGAGCTGCCGCACTACCCGAATTTGACAGCAGACGACCAGCGACGCGGGCTCTGGTTCGCCTGCTTCCCCACCTTTGCCGCCGAGGTCTATGCCGACCAGTTCGTGGTGCTGGCGGTCAATCCAAGCGCGCCGGACGAGACGCTCGAAGACCTCCATTTCTTTGTCGTGGGTGACGAGGCGGCCGAGAGCCCCCGCTATGCGAGGGCGCGCGAAGACCTCATCAGCATGTGGCACGATCTGAACCTCGAGGATGTTTCGCTCCTAGAACGCCTTCAGGCCGGCCGCAAATCGCCGGCCTTCGAAGGTTCCAACATGTCGCCCGCATGGGAGCTGCCGGCGCATCAACTGGCCCAGAAAGTTCTCTCCGCGATCGTGGCGCAACGCGAGCCGTAGGTTCGGCTGAGTTCGCATCGCTCGAGCACCGCAACCGGACCTTCTACGTCTTCGACTGGACCATGAGATCCAAGATGCTAGAGTTGCCTGACATCAGCGCTGATGGAGGGCCTTCCCGATGCCGGACAAAGCGTGGGAGCTGCAAGGCGAGTACTGCGAAACCTGCAACTGCGATTTCCTGTGTCCCTGCATCTACAGCAATCAGGCCGCCGAGCCGACGCACGGCGAGTGCAAGGTGGCGATGGTCTTCAGGATTGATCGCGGTCACTATGGCCAAGTCCTGCTCGACGAGCTCTGCTTTGCCATCCTGACGCTGACGCCTGGGCCCATGGCGGCGGGGAACTGGACCGTCGGCCTGGTGGTCGACGGCGAAGCCAGCGCAGATCAACGCGACGCACTGACCGACATAGCCTCAGGCGAGGCCGGTGGCCCCATGGCCGCCCTCGTGCCGCTGGTCGGGAACTTTGCCGGTGTCGAGCGGGCGCCTATCCGCTTCGAAAAGGATGGGCTTCGCTGTCGCGTGACCATACCGGGGATCCTGGAGCATGCGATCGAAGGCATGCCCAGCCTTGCCGACCCGGCCGAACCGATCGTCATCGACAACACGGCCCATCCGGTCAACCCGCGCTTAGGTCTGGCCTGGGCGACGCAGAGCCACATGCATGCCTTCGGGATCGATTGGGACGACGACAGCGGGCGCAGCAACGCTCACTTGGCGCCATTCCACTGGTCTGCCTAAGGCGCTTCGTTGGACCAAGCCGCCAAGCCGTCTGACGCGAAGAGACCAGGCGTGGCAATCGATCAGGCCTTGGAGGCGCTTGTGAAGCGCGATCGCCTGATCGTGATGATCGCGCTGTTTGCCGTTTTGCTTGCGTCTTGGGCCTATCTCTTTGCCGGTGCCGGCATGCAGATGTCGGGCTTCGAGATGACCCACGCCTCCCTCTCCGAAAGGCAGGCCGGCGAGGCGTCGGGCATGGGCGCGATGATGACGCCCGCCGTTTGGAGCGTCGACTACGCGCTCGTCATGTTCTTCATGTGGTGGGTCATGATGGTGGCGATGATGCTGCCGACTGCGGCACCCGTGATCCTTATCTTCGCCAAGATGAGCCGTGCTCAGCGCGCAAGCGGCCGAGCCTTCCTCTCCTCCGGCCTTTTCGCGCTGGCCTACCTGGCGACCTGGGCCGGCTTCAGCCTCTTGGCCGTGGGCCTGCAGTGGGTCTTCGAACGGCTGGCATGGCTCTCACCGACCTTGGTGAGCTCCAGCAGCCTGCTGGGCGCCGCCTTATTGCTGGCCGCGGGGCTCTATCAAGTGACGCCCCTGAAGCGGGCCTGTCTCAGGCACTGCCGCCAGCCGCTGCAGTTCATCTTGGGCCGCTGGCGGTCCGGGCGCTGGGGCGCCTTTGTGATGGGGCTCGAGCACGGTGCCTTCTGCGTCGGCTGCTGCTGGTTCCTGATGGGCCTGCTGTTCTTCGGCGGGGTGATGAATCTCTACTGGATCGCCGGCCTGGCCGTCGTGGTCCTGTTGGAGAAGATGCTGCCCGGCGGACAGCGTCTGGGCCAGGTGATGGGTCTGGGGCTGTTTGCCTGGGGCGCATGGATCCTTCTTGGAAGCGTGTAAGTCCATAGCCATGGCGGCGAGAACCGAAGCCGGTGCAGGTCACCGCTCCCCATCAAACCGATAGATTGCTGGGCCGGCATTGTGTTGCTCTTCGACATTTGTGGGTAGAGCGCTGGTGTCCCCTCAGCGGGAAGCGGAGCAATGTTTTCAAATCGTCCTATTTTTTGTCGATTTCGGCAAATTCTCTAGCAAATTCTTCGATTTCTTCTGCTTGATCACGGCCAATGAATACAACAAGTATACTAGAAATAATAAATATGGAGCCGCTTACCCAATATAAAATGCGAATAATATCACTAAAATTGGATGCAATTGATATATAAAGCGCCGCACCAAGGAGGATGATTCCTACAGATGCCAAAATCCATACGATCGAATGAAACATCCACTTAACATCATACTTTAGTAGGTGGTCGACTTGCTTTCTCTTGAGTTTTTTGTTACTGTCAATGCCCCACAAGATGTTTCTGGTGCTATCGACTTTTTCACTACATTTAAGTGACACCTGCAAGGCAGACCAATTGGCTGCCACAAGGGCAATGATGAGTTCGAAGGTCGCGGTTGGATCTGTGCCGGTGTCACTCATCACGTCTCTCCCAACTGCCAGCGGTGTCCATGCGTATAAAGGATAGCATAAGAAACGCTGTTTTCCACCTAAATGATGCGGCGAATTGGTGCCGATCGAGGTGCAGTGCAGGTGCGTCGACGCCGGTTGCCACATCTAAGCACAAGTGGATTTCACCGAATGAGGTTTGTGAGTGCAGATATGAGTTTCTAAGGTACTGATCGAAGGGCAATGACGAGAGGCGACAGAAGCTCGTGTCTGAATCGGTCAATGGCCGCGTCGCGCTGGTGGTGGGTGCGGGCGATCATCTGGGCTCGGCGATCGCCCAGCGTTTTGCGCGGGAAGGCTATGCCGTCGTCGCCACCCGTCGGCGCGGCGATCTCTCGCCTCTGGTGGAGGCAATCGAGGCCGAGGGCGGCAGAGCCCTGGGGCTTCATTCCGATGCCCGCGATGAAGAGCAGGTGGCGGCGCTCTTCCGGCGGATCGAGGAGGAGGTCGGGCCCTTGGGCGTCGTGGTCTTCAACGTCGGCGGCAATGTCCGCTTTCCGGTTCAGGAGACGACGGCCAGGGTCTATCGCAAGGTCTGGGAGATGTGCGCCTTCGCCGGCTTTCTGGTCGGCAGAGAGGCAGCCAAGTCCATGGTCCCGAGAGGGCGTGGCACGATCCTCTTCACCGGAGCCACCGCAGGCCTTAGAGGCGCTGCCGGCTTTGCTGCCTTTGCCGGCGGCAAGCATGCCTTGCGCGCCTTGGCCCAAAGCATGGCGCGCGAGCTGGGGCCGCAAGGCATCCACGTGGCGCACGTCGTGATCGATGGCCTGATCGAGAACGAGTCGACTCGCACGCTCTTCCCCGAGGGCTTCGAGAGCCGGCCGGCCGACGGCATCCTGCAGCCCGACGACATTGCCGAGGCCTATTGGCAGCTGCACCGCCAGCCGCGCTCTGCCTGGACCTTCGAGGCCGACCTTAGGCCCTATTCCGAATCCTGGTGATCGAAGCCTTTCTGCGGGAGACAGAAGCGATGAAGCAGGTTGAGTTCTATTACGACTACGCCAGCCCCACCTGCTATCTGGCGTGGACCCAGCTGCCGGCGCTCTGCGAGAGGCTGGGGGCCGAACTGGTTCGAAAGCCGATCCTTCTGGGCGGGATCTTCAAGGCCACCGGCAACACGACGCCGGTCAACCTGCCGCCCAAGCGGGCCTGGATGTTCGACGACATGAAGCGCTATGCCCGGCACTACGGCGTTGCCTTCGAGGAAAACCCGCACTTCGTCTTCAACTCCCTGCCGGCCATGCGGGCCGCCATCTGGACCAGGACGCAAGGCTGTCTGGAGGCCTTCGACAAGGCGCTTTTCGAGGCGGCCTGGGTACGAGGCATCGATATCGGCGATGTCGAGGCGCTGGGAGGCCTGGCATCTGAATTGGGCCTTGATCCCGCCGAGGTGGCGGCCGGCGTGCAGGACCCTGCCGTCAAGAAGGCCTTGATCGACGAGACAAACGCAGCCGTGGAACTGGGTGCCTTCGGTGCCCCGACCTTCTTCGTGGCGGGGGAAATGCATTTCGGACAGGACCGGCTCGATTGGATCGAGCGGGCTCTCTCCAAAGACTAAGGTCTTACGTCCGCCGCCTCGTCTGGCTTCGGCCAAGGCTAACCGCTAGGCTCTTCGGTGCGGAAAGCAGTTGCTGGCCAAGGAGGCACACCGGGCGGGATGGAGGAAGGAGCCAAGACCCCGACGGCGCCGCCTTGCCCGCCAACCTCCCTCGTTGAGGCCTTGAAGGCCGGCAGCCCGGGCGCCGCGGAGACCTTGGTCCGTACGCATGGCGGCTGGATGCTCGCCGTGGCGCAGCGCATCATCGGGGACCGGCACTTGGCGGAGGACTGCGTGCAGGACGCGCTGATCAAGGCTTTGGACAGCATCAAGGGCTTCGAAGAGCGCTCCAGCCTCAAGACATGGCTGCACCGGGTGGTGGTCACCCAGACCTTGATGAAGCTGCGCAGCCGTCGGTCTCGGAAGGAAGCGCCGATCGACGAACTTCTGCCCGAGTTCGATCAGAACGCCTGCCGCATCGAAGAGCCTTGGCGCCACCTGGCAACGCCCGAGGAGATCTGTCTGCGCGAGGACTTGCGCCGGCTCGTACAGTCCAAGATTCATGACTTGCCGGAGAGCTATCGCCTGGTCCTGCAGCTACGCGACATCGAAGGCCTGTCGACGCGAGAGGTCGCCGAGGCCCTGGAGCTGAGCGAGACCAACGTCAAGGTCCGCCTGCACCGCGCTCGCTCTGCACTGAAGACGCTGCTGGAGCCCTTGCTTAAGGGGGAGGCCTTATGAGACGGGAGCATCTGCCTAGGAACTCTCGTGCTGCGGCAGACGATCACGATGCCGCGACGCGCCGTAACCGAGCGGCAGCGGATTCAGTCTAAGGACCAGGAGGCAAAGGCCGCAGCAGGTGAAGCAGGAACGGGAAAATCGCCGAGGGACCCTGATTGCTGTAGACCTCATTTGCACGCGTCTAGGAGGGGAGGCTCGATGAGCAGGCCCTTGCCAAGGCGTGTACTGAAGTGGACTGCGCGGGATGATGCTGAAGCATGGTCCCATGATGATCACCTGCCGGGAGTTCGAGGGCTTCATCCTGTCCTATCTGGAAGATGAGCTTTCGAGCCGCCAGCGCTTCGTCTTTGAGCTGCACCTCAAGCTCTGCCGGGAATGCCGTGACTACCTCGCCGCCTACAAGCGCACGATCGAGGTCTCGCAGCAGGCTTTCGACGATCCTGAGGCGCCGGTCCCGCCGGAGGTCCCGGAAGACCTGGTCAAGGCGGTCTTGGACGCCCGGAAGCAGTAGGGTCTCGAAAGATCAGCAGCTTGTGCGCGTGGTTGCCAGCCGGGCCGTCCGCTGGCCGTCGTTGAAGCTGCCCTCCTTCCAATCGCCCGCGTAGATCTCAGGTGCCGATCGTCAGGGTTCCTTCGCCCTGCGGCCTGTCATAGAGCCAGCCGCCGACATAGTAGCTGCCGTCGGGGAGGCTGAGCGTGCCTTGACCATGCCGGGAACCGTCTGCCCACGCGCCAACATAAAGTGACCCGTCGGGATAGACCTGGCTGCCCTGGCCGTGCTGCAGGCCCACCTGCACCTGCCCGACATAGCTGGCTGCCGTCGAAAATCATCATGACCCCTTCGCCGGTTGGTCCGCCGCTCTGCCAAGTGCCGTCATAGAGCAAGCCAGAGCTGACGTAGAGGCGGCCGTGGCCGTGCGCTTGCCCGTCGACCAGCTCGCCGATGTAGTGGCGGCCACGTTCGTAGACGATCTCCCCCGGTCCGATCACCCGCCCCGGCCTGCGCAGTGCCGGTCACCTTGGTGGTCGCCGGCTTGCCGGTGCTATCGATGGCCGTTCTGACCAGTGTTCCCGGCCCCTCGGCCTTGCCGTCAAGGCAAGATCCGAACCAGACCAAGGCTTCGTCCGGGGAAGGGATTGACGAGCCAGACCACGCAGTCGGGCTGATTGGTGTCACGCCAGCCAGCAGCCTCTCGTGCGCTGCTGGGCGCTAGGGATCCCTGGACCAGAGCCGCAAGGCAGGACAGGCCCACGAGGCAGCCCCTCCATGTCGTTCGCCGGTGCTTCGCGATCATGGCGCGAGCCTAGAGGGCGGCTGTCCGAGGGTCAAACGGGCGCCCTAAATCAACTGCCCGATCTCTGCTGCGACCCTCCTAGTCGTCATCGTCATCGTCGTCGCTGGCATAGCGACGGCCTTTCCCACTGCTGAAGCTGACGGAATCGCCATCTACCCTCACGCGACCGTTCGGGCCCGCGAATGTCGGCTCGGGTCACGCATGCGCCAAGAAGGGCCAGAGGAAGCAGCAATCAGCGTCAAATTCAGCGATTGTCGCCTTGAAAAGTATCTTTTCATCTCACACCCGCAGGTCTTGCCATTGCCAAAAGATCTATACGCAGCCGAGAGAAGAGGGCGTGTGCGGCAGAGTTGGAGCCACATCGCCGGAGCGCTTGAAGTCGGGGCCCAGCGATAGTGTCGGTGCTGCCCATCCGCGTTGAGAGTTTTGCTTTAGCGACGAGGCCTTGGCGATAAGGATTGGAAAGTGTTTCGTCGCGCAACGATCGAGAATTCCTCGTCTTGGGTCAAACGCGCGTCCGTTTGGCAAATAATAAGGCAATACCCAAGTGCGCGTCATTGCGAGGAGCGGTGGCGACGAAGCAATCCAGAGAGAGACTCGTTAGTGTAATCCACTGGATCGCGTCGCTGCCGCTCGCGATGACGTGCTTGGGTCAGTAGAGAGGGCAATTTTAGACAGTGCTGTTCATCGAACCAAGGGCCCTCACAGGGTCTTGGCGGCTGCCTCGGACGAGACCGAGATCGCCTCCTTGGTCAGCGCGATGTCGGCCTCGTCGTGTGCCAGGCTGATATAGAACTTGCTCTCGGATTTCAGAACGCCTTTGGCGCGCATGCAGCTGTTGAAGCTCTTCAACAGGCCCTGATCGCCACCCAGGCAAGTCGCGATAGTCACGCTACGCTCTTCTCGGTGAAGACGACGTCGAAGAGCACGGGGTCGCCGACCACCTGGTGGGCAAGACCGGCCTTGGTCAAGCTCTCGGTAAGCGCGCCCATGATCGTCTTGCCGGTCGCACGGATCTGTTCGTAACTGCCTGGTCGGCGCAGGATCTCCAAGGTCTTGAGGCCGGCGACGGCGGCGATCGGGTTACCGCTCAAGGTGCCGACCTGGAAGGTGAAGCCGGCCTCGCCGACCTTGGCCTTGTCGAAATGCGCCATGACCTCTTTCCGCCCGGCGAGCGCCGCCAGCGGAAAGCCGCCGCCGATGGTCTTGCCGAGCGTGCAGAGGTCGGGGGTCACGCCGTAGTGCGCTTGGGCGCCGCCGTAGGCCAGGCGGAAGCCGGTCACCACCTCGTCGAAGATCAGAACCATACCGTGCTTTTCGGTCTCTTCGCGCAGGGTTTCGAGGAAGCCCGGCGCCGGCGGGATTAACCTTTGCAGGGGTTCGACGATGACGCCGGCGATCTCGTCGGCATACTCTGCCAGGATTTGACGGGCGACCTCTGCGTCGTTGAAAGGGGCGACCAAAACGTTGTCGCGCACGGGCTTCGGGAATGCCGGCGGAATCGGGGAGTCGGCCGGGGGAAGTTCTCCAGCCGCGCGGGCGCCAGGCTCATCAAGGCCTCGCTGGACATGCTCCGTGGATAGCCGCCCTCGAACTTCAGGATCTTGTCGCGCCCCGTGTGGTGCGCGTGCCAGGCGCATGGCATACATGTCGGCCTCGGATCCGGTGCTGACGTAGCGCAGCTGCTCGGCGCAGGCCACCGCATCGCAGATCTCTTCCGCCAGCGCGATCCCATCGGCGTTCGAAGCGAAAAAGGTAAAACCCTTGCCGAGTTGGGATTGCACCGCGTCCACCACTTCAGGATGGCTGTGGCCGACCAGCATCGGACCGGATCCCAGCAGAAAGTCCACGTATTCGCGGCCGTTCTCGTCCCAAACGCGGCCGCCGCGACCCTCGCGGATCACGATCGAGGGGTCGAAGTTGCCGAAACCACCGGCCGGCAGCACGCGTTCGGCGCGGGCCAAGAGGTCGCTTTGGCTGTCGGGTCGCATTTTCGCGGACATGTGAGGTCTCCTCGGACGAGGGGGTTGTGCATCGTCCCATCCTCCGACAGGTCTTGACTGAAAGGCAAATGGGTAATCTGCTTTCTTTGGTGAAAATCATTCAGGTTTCTGCGCTATGCCGGTTGGACCTTTGCTTGAACTGCGTCACTTGCAGATGATCCGGGCGATCGCGCAGCAGGGTCGGGTGACTGACGCAGCCGAGCATCTGGGTCCTCACGCCATCGGCGCTGTCGCATCGCATTCGCGAAGCGAGCGGCGATTGGACGTCGTCCTCTTCACCCGCAATGCACAAGCGTTTGCGCATGACACCGGCGGGAGAATACCTGGCCGAAGTGGCCGAGCGCGTGCTTTCCGAGTTGGACCGGGCGGAAGCCGACGTGCGCCGGATGAACCGCGGCGTGGAGCATGTCGTGCGTATCGCGGTAGAGGCCTATAGCTCCTACCACTGGCTGCCGAGCTTTCTGGTCCACCTGGGCGCCGCCGATCCGGGGATCGATCTGCAGGTCATGGCGGCTGCCGGGCGGGAGCCCTTGCAAGCGCTCGCCAACCGCCATGTCGATCTGGTCGTCGTCTCGGGCGAGGCGGCGCAGGTCGCCGTCACGCGGCGCTTACTGTTCGAGGACGAGTTGCTCTTCATCATGCCGCCGGGCCACCGGCTTGCCGGCAAGCCCTTCATCGAGGGGCCCGACATCGTCGGCGAAGCCTTCACCACCTACACCAAGGTGCCGGAGCCCGACCGCGAGTTTGCGCGCCTCTTTCGCAAATCGGAGAGCTATCCGCGTTGGACCGCGACGGTGGAGCTGCCCGAGGCCATCGTCGAGTTGGTGGCGGCAGGGCAGGGCACCAGCGTGCTCGCCGGCTGGGCGATCAGGCCGGCCTTGGCTGCCGGCCGTATCGTCGCTGCGCGGGTCGGGCGCGACGGCATTGCCGTGCCTTGGTTCGTGGCGATCCGCGCCGACGACGAAGGCAAGGGTCCGATCGCCATGACCGCCAATGCCTTGCGCGATTGGTGTAGAGAAAACGGCGGATTTACCGGAGGGGCAGAGCGATGAAGGTGGCATTTTTCGGCCTCGGCACCATGGGTGCACCCATGGCCGCGTGCTTGCTGGCGAAGGGCTACGAAGTCTCCGGCTGGGACGTGAGTGAAAGCGGCCGGGCAGGCTTTGAGGCTCGGCGGACACAGCAGAGGACGCGCTTCAGGGTGCAGAGGCCGTCATCTCCATGCTGCCGGACGGGCCGGATGTCGCGCGGCTCTATCGTGAGACGCTGTTTGGGTCGTGTCGCGCCGGGGACCTTGCTGCTGGACTGTTCGACGATGACGTCGAGACCGCCCGCCGCTTGAGCGCGGAGGCCAACGATCTGGGCCTGCAGATGGTTGATGCACCGGTTTCCGGCGGGCCGGAGGGGGCCGGCGCGGGAACGCTGAGCTTCATGGTGGGCGCCGACGAACGCGCCTTCGCGCGAGCCCAACCGCTCTTGGCAGCCATGGGCACCAAGATCACCCATTTCGGGCCGGTCGGCTCAGGTCAGGCCGCCAAGGCCTGCCACAACATGATCTGCGGTATCACCGCTTTAGCCGTCTGCGAGAGCTTTGCTCTGGCCGAGGCCCTGGGCCTTGATGCCGAGCGCTTCTTTCACCTCTGCAAGGGCGCTGCGGCGCAAGCTGGATCCTTGAGAACCGCTGCCCGGTGCCGGGACCGGGCGCCAAGCGCGCCCAGTTCGAACGGCTATGCACCCGGCTTTGCGGCCCGCCTCATGGCCAAGGATCTGCGTTTGGCGCAAGAGGCCGCCAAGGCGAGCGGCCAAGAAACGCCCTTTGGTGCCGAAGCCGCGCAACGCTTTGCCGCCTTTGCCGAGACGGAGGGTGCCGATCTCGATTTCTCGGCAATCTACCGATCTATGCGCAAGGGCTGAGAGAGTGAGCAGGCTTTGCGGCATCGGGAAGCTGCCACGGCGTTTCAAAGCGCGCTTGCCGCATGCTAGCTAAGGCCTCATGAGATCGCTGCTCGACCAAGGACGGTGAATGACCCCGCATTTCGTGCGTGCCTTCAATCGCTTCCGAGCCGGCGAGGTCGCGGCCACGATCAAGCAGTGCCGGGTGGCGCTGGAGGAGGACTCAAGAGACGCTCTGTCGTCCTACATGCTTGGCCTGTGCCTCATAAGGACAGGTCGGGTCGAGGCCGGCCGAGAGCGGGTTCGGCGCCGCTTTCGCGCTGTCTCAAGACCTCGACCGCTACGACCGCATGACCCGCGCGTTCTGGGACTTCAAGACCGGTATTGAAGAGAGTCTGCGTCTGGAGGCGCGCCTGCTAGACTATCTCAGAAGCCGAAACGCAGACAGCTTCCTGATCTCCTTTCCCAAGTGCGGACGCACCTGGCTCCGACTGCTGTTGGGCAAGTACGTGGCCGGCTTCGAGACCGACGAGAATCCCTTTCGTCTTTGGCAGCTCACCTACGGCAATCCGCGTTTTGCGACCCTCCAGATCAGCCATGACGACTATCCACACTGGCGCCGCCACAGCGAGATCCTGGAGACAAGAGCCTCTATGCCGACAAGAGAGTGCTGTTCCTGGTGCGCGATCCGCGCGATGTGGTGGTGTCCAACTACTTTCAGTTCGTCAAGCGCGGCGACGGCGAGCGGATCGGCGATGCCTTCGCCGGGAGCCTCTCGGAATTCCTCCACCACGACAGGGGCAGCTTGAAGAGCATCGTGACCTTCTACAATGTCTGGGCGCGCAATCGTGCCGTGCCCAAAGCCTTCATGTCGTGTCATACGAAGAGCTGACGGCCTCACCCTTGGAGACCCTGGCCGCCTGCGTTGACTTCCTGGGCTGGCCGAGGGAGCCGGAGGCCTATTGTCAGCGGGTGGTCGACTATTGCCGCTTCGACAACATGCGCAAGCTGGAAGAGGAGCGGGCCTTCGACGGCGGTCGAGCTCTCGCCGCCGGAGGACGGCGACCTGAAGGCTTTAAGGTGCGCAAAGGACGTGTCGGGGGCTATCACAGTTACCTGTCTGACGCCGATGTCGCCTACATGGACCGCTACATCGCAGAGAGGCTGGACCCGATCTATCGCTACAGCTGAGCAGTAGGCTAAACGGTGCCCCTCTGCGCCGTGAGGTCGGAAAGCCTCACGATCTCAGTCGCCGGTTTTCTGCATCGTAGAAGGTTGGTTTGCGACAGATCGCGGGCCTTGGCGTACCGAAGCTTATCGATTTCGAATCGCTTGCCGGCCTGGCCAGCCCTTGGCTGAGGAAGCCCAGCGCCAAGCGTTTGCCGATGCGAAAGCCGAAGCTGGCCGAGGTCACATAGCCGGCAAGCATACCCTCGAAAAGAATGGGATCCCCAGGCAAGGGGTCAGCATCGCTTTCCAGGATCTCGAAGCCCCAGAAAGGACCAGTCCGCGGGCTGGTCATTTTGCCTGAGCGCTGCCTCGCGGCCGATGAAGTCTCCCTTGTCGAAATCCACGAAGCGCGCGAGCTCGGCATCGAAGGGCGTGTACCTCCGTCCCGAAGTCGGCGCCCCAGCCGTGGTAGCCCTTCTCGATCCGCATGGCGTTCAAGGCGTAGGAGCCGAAGTCCGCCAGGCCCAAGCCCTGGCCGGCATCGACGATGGCCTGGTACAGCTGGCCGAGGTCTTCGTCGGGAAGATGCAGCTCCCACCCCAGCTCTCCGACGAAGAGACGCGCATGGCGGTGAGCGCAATGCCCTGCATTTCGAGTTCTGTGACCGACATCCATGGCTGCGCCTCTCGGCTGAGATCGGCATCCGTCAGCCGGCGCAGCAGATCTCGCGACGGGGTCCCATGACCATCAAGGCTGCCGCACGGTCCGATCCCCTTCGAAGGACTACCGAACCGTCTTTGGGTAGCCGTTCGCGAAGCAAGTCGAAATCTCGACGTTCGGCAAGAGTGGGGCCGCAGAGCAGGAAGCGGTCTTCGCCGAGGCGTGCGATGGTCGCCTCCGACCAGAGCCGGCCCTTGGGCGTCAGCATGTAGGAAAGGCGAACGCGGCCGACCTTGGGCAGCTTGCTGCAGAAGACATGATCGAGGAAGGCGGCGGCCCCGGGCCCCTCCACCTCGTACTTGGTGAAGCCACCATGATCCATCACGCCGACCCGATCGCGCACCGCTTCACATTCATGGGCGGCGGCCGTGCGCCATGGCTCGTCGTCGCGAAAGCTCAGGTGGCCATAGCCGTCGGGGCCGGGATCCGGCAAACCCTCGCGCGCGAACCACAAGGCGCGCTCCCAACCGCCGATCTGGCCGAAGACGGCGCCCTTGTCCGCCAGCCTTTCATAAAGCGGCGTGCGCTGCAGCGGCTCCGCGCGGAGGCCAGGAGGCGATGCGGGTAGGGGATTGCGTACTGCAGGCCGTAGAGCTCGGCGGCACGGGCAATCGCATAGTCTTGGGTCGCCCAGCTGCCGAAGCGCCGTGGGTCCAGGCGGCCAGGTCCCACTCGGTCTCGCCTTCGGTGATCCACTCGGCCAGCGCCTTGCCGATGGCGGCGGAGTGGGTGATGCCGATCTGCACCCCGGTCGCGTGGTAGAGGTTCGGCAGGCCGAAGGCCGGGCCGACCAGGGCTGGGCGTCGGGCGCGTAGGCGATTGGCCCGTTGACGAAGCGCTGCGCGCCGGCCCCGGCCAGCAGCGGCACATGCGCGATCGCCGCGTCGACCACTTCGGCGATGTCGTCGACGCTGTCGGGAAAGAGCTGGTGGGCAAAGTCGCTCGGCATGCCGTCCGGCCAGGCAGGCCGGCCCTCGTGCGCGTAGGATCCCAATAGGAAGCCATTGCCCTCGCGCCGCAAGTAGAAGCGGATGTCGGGATCGCGCACCAAGGGGAAGCTGCCTTGTTTTCCGCGAGATCGCCGAGTGGCTCGGTCACCAGATACTGGTGGGCTGCAGGGTGGCGACAGGGATTGCGTCACCGGCCATCCGCGCCACCTCCGCCCCCCAGAAGCCGGCCGCGTTCACCAGGATTTCGCAGGTGACCTGTCCTTTGTCGGTCTCAACCACCCACTCGCCGCCAGCGCTGCGCGTGATCGCGGTTACCTTGGTGAAACGGGCGATTGCGGCGCCAGCGGCCCTGGCGCCCTTGGCCAAGGCCTGAGTCAGCTGGCTGGGGTCGATGTCGCCTTCGTAGGGAATCCAGAATGCCGCCGATGACGCCGCCGTGCGAGCCCTCCAGCGCCCGGTAGAAGGGGTGAATGCTCTCCATCTCCGAGGGCGTGAGCATCGCCAGTTCGAAGCCGGCGGAGCGCGAGAGGCCGACCAGGTGGTGGAACAATGCCATGCGCTCTTGGCTGTGCGCTGGCCAGAAGGCACTAGTATGGCGATAAGTGATGGCGGCGTCGACCCGCTCGCCAGATCCTTGTAGAGGCGCCAGGCGTAGTTTGCCGGCGCGCATGCCCAGCCAGCTGTTGGCATAGGTCGGGATGTTGCCGGCGGCATGCCAGGTCGAGCCCTAGGGTCAACTCGTCCTTCTCCACCAGCAGCGTGTCGGTGACTCCGGCGAGCGCCAGATGGTAGAGGATCGCCGTGCCGACCGCGCCGCCGCCGATCACCACGACGCGGGCGTGGCTCTTCACGCCTAGTGCTCCGCCAGGAGTTGGCCGTAGCCCCGGATCTTGTCGTCGATGCCCAGAGAACGCAGTGTCTGCCAGTAGACCGCGGCGTTGCAGGCGACGATCGGCTTGCCGAGTTCCGCTTCCAGTTCGCCCAGTATTGCCAGGGCAGGCAGCGCCGTGCCGACCTGCAGGATGGCCTCGCAGGGACTTTCGGCCACCTGTCGGAAGACCTTGCGTATGTCGTCCAAGGATGTCTCGCAAATCGCGGGCAGGGAGGGAGCCTCGGTTCCCTTGATGGCCAGGACCTCGAATCCAGCCTCTTCCGTGTTGGCTTTGACCACTGCATCCACCTCGGCCTTGAAGGGGGTCACCACCGCAATGCGCGTGGCACCCAAGGCGCGCAAGGCGGCATGATCGGCTTCGGAGGCGTTGAAGACCGGTACGCCGGTCGCCGCCGCCAGGTGTTGGCAGCGGTTTGGCCAGCTTGGCGATGCCGCCCGGGCGGCATCGGTTGTGAGACCCAATGCAATGGCGGCTGGTTTGCAGTCCATCAGCTTTTGGCCTTCCTCGATCAGGTCGTCGGAAACAGCGTCACCACCGAGGCGAAAGCGCTGCATCTGGTTGGTCACGCCGGCCGGACGCAGCAGCTCCAGCTCCGGCTGCACGACCGTGTTCATGGCCGGGGGTCATCACGCCGATGAGGGCGCGCGGCGCCAAGGTATCGGGCATCTCACTCTCCCTTTAGAAAGGCGTTCAGGCCGCGCATGCCGCCGATGTAGATGGCATCGCCCACGATCCGCTCCATCTCCGCGCGATCGTCCTCTGGCGCAGTGGAACGAGCTTTCCCAGATGCCCAGCGTCTGCTTGCTGTCGGTGATGGCGAGAAAGCGGTGGGTGGAGACGTAGTCGCGCACCGGCCAGCGGGCTTTCGATGATGTCGTAAGTATAGAAGCACTCCAGATCGGAGTGGGCGAGCAAGGTCTCGCGGAAGACCGTGCCGTCGGCGATGTCGAGATGGCGCAGCGATCCGACCTCGGTCGGCTGGCCCTGCTCCATGCGCGCGGCGGTCACCGCCGGGTTCCACGTGGCGACGCCGTCGAAGGCGCGCACGGCCGCCAGACCTGGCGAGCGGCGCGTCGATGATCATGCTGCGCATTACCTTCATATTGCTGGTGTCCTTATTGGCTAAGGTTCGAGATGGATGGGCAGGGCGGCGCGGATGGCCGCTTCGGCGTCGCGCGGCAGGTGCGATGGCGGGTCGGCGGCCAGGATCTCCTCTACCCGCTGGACCGCCCGATCCCAGATCGAGCGCCGTCCTTCCTCCAGCCAGTCCTCGACGGCCTGTCGGTCGGCTAGCCGGGGATAGACATAGTCGCTCTTCATGCGGGCGAGCGTCTTGGCCTCGCCCAGATAGTGGCCTTCACCGGTCACCACCCGCTCCACCATCTCGATGTCGAGCGCATCGTCGCTCACCTCGATGCCGCGCACGGAGCGCAGGATGGCGCCGCAGAGATCGTCGTCGATCGCCAGCATCTCCGGCGAGGCCACCATGATCGAGCCCAGCATCCCGACGGAAAGGTTGATCATGTCGGCGCCGGCTTGAGCGGCCAGGGCGACGGAGTAGCCCTTCTCGTAACCGGCCTGAGCATCGGCGATCTTGGCATCGGTCATGCCGGGCCGAGACCGTCGCCGGCAGATCTAACTTCCGAAGCAGTTGGGCTGCGGCCGCGTTGGCGACGGCGCACTCGCCGCCGCGCCGGTCATCGCACCGCTGCGCAGGTCGGAGACGAAGGGCAGGAAGGCGAAGATGGCGGGAGATCCGGGCTTGATCAGATCGATCAGCATGAGCCCGGCCAGGATTTCCGCCAGGCCCTGGCCCAGAGCGCCGGCCAAGGTAACCGGGCTGGTGGGCGGCCGGCTGCCCGGCCGAGCAGATCTGCGGGATCATGCCGGCGTGCAAGCAGGCCTCGAGGACCGCGCAGCCTTCTTCGGCATAGCGCAGGGGAGGGACCACGTGGACGATCACCCCCATGCAGAAGGGCTGCTTGGCAAAGCGCCCCTCGCCGCCGAGGGCGTGATCGAACATCTCGACGATTGGAGCCACGTGCTCTGCGCAATCGAAGCTGACGCCGATCGGCTTCGCGGTTGCCTTAAGGCAGGCGAAAGCCGTGTTGACGTTCGAGCGCGAAGGGCGAGGGCATATCGCGGGCCACCAGCGGCCGGATACCGTAGTGCACCTTGTCGGAGGCCTCGAGGACGCGCATTGACGTCATAGAGATCGGCAAGGCTGGAGTCACGAAAGGCGCCGCTCTTGGCATCCAGCACCTGGACCGCAGCGCCGCCGCTGCCCAGATGCACCTGCCCGCCGCCGATCTCCAGGCCGGGAAGCCTCCGTGAAGCCGGGCAAGCTCACCCGCTTGGCCGCGCGCGCGACCGCATCCTCCACCATGGCGCGGGGAAAGCAGAGGCGACCTTCCTCGCCGGCCTCGGCCCCGCGCGCCAGCGCGAGTCTGCGGAGGTGCTCCGGCGCGCCGGCCATGCCGACCCGCTCCAGGAGGGTCAGCGCAAAATCGAGAATCCGCTCGGCCTCGGGCTCCCGCAGCGGACGATAGCGTCCTCCCTCAACCGGACTCGCGCCCGCCTCGTGTGCAGGCTCCGCCCTCTCGCGCCTGCCCTGTCTCGCTCTCGCCCCCTTTCCCAACTGGCATGCTCCCATGCTCGGCACTTCGGGACAAGGCTAGGGCCGCGCCATCTGATAATTCAATTCAATAAGGCGGTCGTTTTTGTGATGTCGTTTCATTCATCCAACCGGCTGCAGGGAGGTGACCTTGCCGATCCCCCGTCCCAACTCACTGCTGTCCGGATTAGTGATTTCGGTGGTGCTACAAATCATTTCTCTCTACTTTTTTTCGTCATCCCCGGTCAAGCCCACTGCTGTCCGGTTAGCAATTGCGATTGCATTGTCTATGGGCATAGTCAACTTTTTATCGTCATCCCCGGCGTGACCCGGGGATCCACGTGGCTCCGCAGTACGCTACTGGAACATCTGGCGCCAGCGGACCCGCGTGGATGGCCGGGTCAAGCCCGGCCATGACGATTTATGGTTGATAATCTCTTCATATAAATCTCCCTTAGCGTGAAGTGAAACTTAAACCGGACAGCAGTGGGTCAAGCCCGGTCATGACCTGTTATGGTTGATAGCGCCTTCATGAAAGTCACCTCTGGAGCGACGTCCACCTTCAACCGGACAGCAGTGGTCCCAACTGAGGAGTCCAGTCCGACACAACGGAATTGCTTGAACACCTTACGATCTCACGGAAGACAGCACTAAACGACCGCACGAGCGTGCGAACGTCTTGACATTCCACAACAAACTTCCCGTCATTGCGAGCAAAGCGAAGCAATCCAGCAAAATACTTGCCTATGTGCCGGATCGCTTCGTCACTAACGCGCCTCGCGATGACTTACCCGAGACAGCCAAATGCACGCTTAAGGAAAGCGCACAGCAGGCGGAATCGACAAGAGCCAGAGCAACACCTATCGGGCCGTGCTCCCAGGACCATGGCCGCGAGGGGCTGCGGTGCCGTGCGTCCGAAGCCCGCCACCGGGGTAGGTGCTTCCCCCTCGGGTCCGTGCTGCCGACGCTTACAGAGTGACGTCGATGTCGGTCAGTCCCGCGCCTGCGCCCGGGATGGTGGCGCCGTTCAGCAGATCAGCGTGTCGGTCCCGGCGCCGCCGTCATAGTTGTAACCGACGAAATCGGCTTGGCTTGCGACGATGAAGGTGTCATCGCCGACGCCACCGAAAGCGGCGTCCGATCCTTCCCGCCATAGAGCTTGTCGGCGCCTTGATCGCCGTAGAGGTTATCGTTGCCTGCGTCACCATAGAGGAAATCGCTGCCCGCGCCGCCACTAATCTCATCGAAGTAGGCGCCACCGAAGAGGGCGCCGTCGTCGCCACTGCCGCCAAAGATGCTGTCGGCACCGAGCCGCCGAGCAGGCTGTGTCGGCCCCGTCGCCGCCGACCAGAACGTCATTCCCGTCTCCTCCCAGCAGGGTCTGGTCGTCGCCGCTGCCACCGAAGAGCTGGTCATCACCCAAGCTGCCATCGAGGATGGTGTCATCGCCGCTGTCACCGGAAAGCGAGTCGTTGCCGAGGTCGCCGTTCAGCGAGGTGTCCGCTCCCTCACCGCCGTAGATGATGTCGCTACCGCCGGAGCCCAGCAGGATCTGGTCGTCGCCGCTGCCGCCCGAGATGCGGTCGTCTCCTTCGCCGCCGTCGAGCAGGACGTCATCGCCGCTGCCGCCCCACAGCGTGTCCTTGCCGAGGAGACCCAGGAAGAAGGAGTCGATGCCGTCGCCACCCTCCAGGCTGTCGGCCCCCGACCCGCCGAAGAAAGAGCGGTCGTCGCCGCTGCCGGCCGACAGCGTATCGGCCCCCGTTCGACCGTAGAAGAAGCTGTCGGCGCCGCTGCCGCCGGCAAGGACGTCCTCGCCCGCATCGCCGAGCAGCGTGACATCCTCCCCATCGCCGCCGTCCAGACTGTCCGCTCCCGATCCGCCGTAGAGACTGCTGTCCGAGCCGCTGCCCCCGGTGAGCGTGTCGGCCCCCGATCCGCCGTAGAAAAAGACATCCTTGCCGCTGCCTCCGAAGAGGAGGTCATCGCCCAGGCTGCCCTCGAGGATGCTATCGTCACCGCTGCTGCCAAAGAGCGTGTCATCCCCGGCGTCGCCGGAGAGCGAGGTGTCCGCGCCCTCTCCGCCGTCAAGGATGTCGTCACCGGCGGAGCCAAGCAGGACTCTGTCGTTTCCACTGCCGCCCGAAACGCTATCGTCGCCTGCTCCGCCGTCAAGGAGGACGTCCGCTCCGCTGCCGCCGAAGAGCGTGTCAGTGTCGCTCCCGCCCAGCAAACTGGCGTCTGCGCCGTTGCCGCCGGAGATCCGGTCGGCGCCACTGCCACCGGCGAAGGCGCTGTCACCTCCACTGCCGCCGTAGAGGCTGTCGGCGCCGTCGCCACCGAAGAAGCTCGTGTCATCCCCAGCGCC
>CAXXGD010000003.1:155000-312329 GCA_963669385.2 Rhodospirillales bacterium | reverse complement strand
GCGGGCCGCTTCCGACAAGCTCTACGGGGGCCTGGGCGACGACAGCCTCTTCTTCGGGGGCAACGACAACGACACGCTGTCCGGAGGCAGCGGAGCGGACGCCAGCTTCTTCGGAGCCACGGGCAACGACCGGCTGTTCGGTGGCAGAGCGGCGATGACAGCAGCTTCGAGGCGGGCACCGGCACCGACCGCTTCTTCTTCTACGCCGGCGAGGGCGACGACGAGAGCCTCTTCGGGGGCAGCGGTCTGGACCGGATCTTCGGCGAGGGCGGAGACGATCTCGCCTTCTATGGTGGCGATGGAGACGACAGCCTTTTCGGGGGCGCTGGCAGCGATCGCTTTCTCTACGGCGGAGAGGGGGCGGACAGCCTCTCCGGTGGCGAGGGCGGCGACGGGCGCTTCTCCGGTGGGGCAGGGTCCGACGTCATCTCGGGCGGTTCGGGCGTCGACTTCGGCCTGAACGGCGAGACGGGGGACGATAGCCTCTTCGGCGGCAGCGGAGGAGACTATTCCCTCTTCGGCGGATCGGGTGCCGACGGGCTCTACGGGGGCGATGGCGAGGACATCCGCTTCTATGGCGAGGCGGGCGACGATAGCCTCGCCGGCGGCAGTGGCGGAGATTCCAACTTCCACGGTGGATCGGGCGCCGACGGCCTCTTCGGCGGTTCAGGCGACGACGCAACGCTCTTCGGCGGCAGTGGAGCCGACAGCTTCTACGGTGGCGAGGGCGTTGACACCTTCTTCTTTGGTGGCGAGGGCGACGACAGCCTCTCGGCCGACAGCGGGGCCGACCGCTATCACTACGGCGGAGAGGGCGCCGACAGCCTGTCGGGCGGCAGCGGCATGGATCAGCAGTTCCAGGGCGAGGCGGGCGACGACTCCCTCTTCGCGGGTGCCGGCGACGATGCCTTCTTCTTTGGCGGGGAAGGGGGCGACGTCATCTTCGGAGGCTCGGGCATCGACCGTTTTCTCCAGGGCGGAGAGGGGGACGATAGCCTCCACGGCGACGGCGGCGATGACTACCAGATCTACGGCGGATCGGGTGCCGACCACCTGGCCGGGGGCGATGGTGCTGACAGCAGCTTCTTCGGCTACAGCGGTGCCAACAGCCTGTCGGGCGACAGCGGCAGCGATGCCGCCTTCTACGGCGCATCGGGTGCCGACACCCTGGACGGGGGCTCTGGCGACGACAGCAGCTTCTTCGGTAGGATCGGCGACGACAGACTTTCCGGTGGCGACGGGAGCGATACCTCTTTCTTGGGTGGCTCCGGCGCCGACCGGATCTATGGCGGTGACGGCGACGACCTCTCCCTGATCGGGGGGAGCGGCGCCGACACCCTCTCCGGAGACGGCGGCAACGATGCCCTCTATGGCGAGGACGGCGCCGATCGCCAGTTCGGCGGCAGTGGAGACGATCGTCTCTACGGCGCCAGCGGTGGCGACACCTCCCTCTTCGGTGGGTCGGGGGCCGACAGTCTCCACGGCGGGTCCGAGGCCGACGGCCTGATCGGCGGCGATCAGGGCGAGGACAGGATCTTCGGCGCCGGTGGTGACGATTCGGGCTTCACCGGGGGATCGGACGGCGACCGTCTCTACGGCGGCTCGGGGGGCGACCTGGCCTTCTATGGCGAGGCGGGGGCCGATAGCCTTGCCGGTGGCGGCGGCGGCGATTCCTTCTTCTTCGGCGGGGCTGAAAGCGATAGCATCGAGGGTGGTGCGGGCGACGACCACTTCCTCAGAGGCGATCATGGCGAGGACAGCCTCTTCGGCGGCGGCGGCGATGATTCCCGCCTCGCCGGCGGCGCGGACAACGATCGGATCTACGCCGGCAGCGGGACCGACCGCTACTTCTATGGCGATGAAGGCGCCGACAGCCTTGCCGGTGGCAGCGGCGATGATTCCTCCTTCCTCGGTGGCGAGGGCAACGACACGCTGTCCGGTGGCAGCGGCAACGACGTGGCTTTCATCGGTGGGAGCGGGAGCGACCGTCTGGAGGCCGGCCTCGGCGACGATGTTTCTTTCTCCGGTGGGTCGGGTGGCGACAACCTCTTTGGTGGCACCGGCGGCGAATCCTACTTCTTCGGCGGCGAGGGTGCCGACGTGCTGTCGGGCGGCAGCGGCCGCGACATAGGCTTCAACGGCGGAAGCGGGAGCGACCGCCTGGCAGCTGGCCACGGCAACGATAGCTCCTTCTTCGGCGGGTCCGGGACCGACAGTGTTTACGGCGGCAGTGGCGGCGACGTCTCCTTCTCCGGTGGATCGGGCGGCGACCGGCTCTATGGCGGCAGCGAAGCGGACCTCTTCTTCTCCGGCGATGAGGGGGACGACTCCCTCTTCGGCGGCGATGAGCAGGTAAACGGTGACTACTTCTTCTACGGTGGAGGAGGCGCCGACAGCCTCTTCGGCGGCGGCGGGACCGAGCGTTTCTTCTACGGTGGAGAGGGTGCCGACACCCTCTTCGGCGGCAGCGGCGGCGATTCCACACTCCGCGGCGGGTCCGGGGCCGACAGCGTCGCGGGCGACAGCGGCAATGACATCAGACTGTTCGGAGGGTCCGGCGGTGACGGTGTGTTCGGGGGAAATGGAGCCGACAGCCTTCTTTACGGGGCAGAGGGCGATGACCGCCTCTTTGGCGGCAGCGGTGCCGATTCTTCTCTCGTCGGCGGGTCCGGAACCGACAGCCTCTACGGTGGCAGCGGCAACGACGGCAGTCTCAGCGGAGGCTCCGGCAATGACAAGATCGCCGGTGGTGCGGGAGACGATGCCCCCCTGCGTGGTGACGACGGCGATGACAGACTCTACGGAGGCGAGGGCGCCGACAGTCTTTTTGGTGGCAGCGGTAGCGACTTCTTCTTCTTCGGTGGCGAGGGCACCGACGGCCTTTTTGGTGGTAGCGGCAGCGACATAGGCTTCAACGGTGGAAGCGGGAGTGACGGCTTGGACGCTGGCCTTGGCAACGATGCCTCCTTCTTCGGCGGATCCGGTGCCGACAGTCTCTTCGGCGGCAGCGGTGGCGACGCCTCTTTCCACGGAGGCGAAGGCGCCGACAGTCTCTTTGGCGGCAGCGAAATAGATGTCTTGTTCTCTGGTGATGAGGGAGACGATGCCCTCTACGGCGGTGATGAGCAGGCCTTCGGCGATTACTTCTTTTATGGCGGAATTGGCGCCGACAGCCTCTACGGGGGCGGTGGTAGCGATGCGTCCTTCCACGGTGATTCGGGCACCGACAGCGTTTCGGGCGGCAGTGGTAGTGACAACAGACTCTTCGGAGGGTCCGGCAATGACGGGGTCTTCGGGGGAGACGGGGCGGACAGCCTTCTTCTCGGGGAAGAAGGCGCCGACAGCCTCTTTGGCGGCAGCGGCGCCGATACTTCTCTCTTCGGCGGGTCGGGGGGCGACAGCCTGTCGGGCGACAGCGGCGCCGACATTAGCCTCAGCGGCGGATCGGGGGACGACAGGGTCTCCGGTGGTGACGGCGACGATGCCACCCTTCTAGGAGAAGAGGGTGCCGACAGCCTCTTCGGCGGCAGTGGCGCCGATGCTTCTCTCTTCGGCGGGTCAGGTGCCGACAGTCTGTCGGGCGACAGTGGCGACGACACCAGCCTCGGCGGCGTGTCGGGGGACGACAGGTTAGCCGGCGGTGATGGAGACGACGCCACTCTTCTAGGGGAAGCGGGAGATGATAGTCTCTACGGCGGCAGCGGTAGTGACCATGTCTTTCGCGGCGGCTCGGGTAGCGATCGTCTCTTCGGCGGTAGCGGGGATGACACGGGCTTCGCCGGAGACCGGGGTGCCGACCGTCTTTACGGTGGTGCGGGGTCCGATTCCAGCTTTTCCGGCGATGATGGAGACGATAGCATTGCGGGTGATGGCGGTAGTGATGCCTATCTCTATGGTGGATCTGGTGCCGACAGCGTCGCTGGCGGCAGCGGTTATGATTATAAGCTGACCGGCGGCTCGGGGGCCGATCATGTCTTCGGTGGCAGCGGCGGCGATGTCTTACTCAGCGGCAATGATGGCGAGGACACGATTTACGGTGGCAGCGGTTATGATGCCTCCTTCTATGGCGGATTGGGAGCCGACCGGGTCTACGGTGGCGAAGAGGGAGACTTCTCCCTTCTTGGCGATGATGGAGACGACAGCCTTTCGGGTGATGGCGGCAATGATGCCTATTTCTTTGGTGGGTCCGGTGCCGACAGCGTTGCTGGCGGCAGCGGTATTGATGTCTCCCTCTTTGGCGGTTCGGGTGCCGACCGGGTCTACGGTGGCGAGCAGTCGGATTCCACCCTTCTTGGCGATGATGGAGACGACAGCCTTTCGGGTGATGGCGGTAATGATTACTATCTCGTTGGTGGGGTAGGCGCCGACAGGCTCTACGGGGGTAGCGGCCTTGACACCGCACTCTTCGGTGGGTCGGGAGCCGACAGCGTTGCTGGCGGCAGCGGTATTGATGTCTCCCTCTTTGGCGGTTCGGGTGCCGACCGGGTCTACGGTGGCGAATCGGCGGACCTCTCCCTTCTTGGCGATGATGGAGATGACAGCCTTTCGGGTGATGGCGGCAATGATTCCTATTTCTTTGGTGGGGTAGGCGCCGACAGGCTCTACGGGGGTAGCGGCCTTGACACCGAACTCTTCGGTGGGTCGGGAGCCGACAGCGTTGCTGGCGGCAGCGGTATTGATTTCTCCCTCTTTGGCGGTTCGGGAGCCGACAGCCTTTCGGGTGATGGCGGCAATGATTACTTTCTCTTCGGTGGGGCCGGCGCCGACAGCCTCTACGGGGGTAGCGGCATTGACGCTGGACTCTACGGTGATTCGGGAGCCGACAGCCTCTACGGGAGTAGCGGCATTGACGCTAGATTCTACGGTGGGTCGGGAGTTGACCGCCTGTCGGGCGACAGCGGTGCGGACCGTTTCCTCTTCGGCGGCACGGGAAACGACAGAATATTCGGTGGTGATGGAGACGACGTCAGTCTTTATGGGGGAGAGGGATACGATGCTCTCTACGGCGATGGTGGTGCCGATACCTTTTTCTTTGGTGGGGCCCGCGCTGATAGCCTTTTCGGCGGCGTTGGCGATGACCGTACATTCAATGGTGACGATGGTGACGACAGCATTTTCGGCGGCAATGGCAACGATAGCGCCTTTTCTGGCGGTGATGGAGAAGACAGAATTTTTGGCGACAGTGGAGCAGACTCTAGACTCTTTGGGAACGATGGCGCCGATCGTGTCTACGGCGGCTCTGGGGACGACATCGTTTTGACGGGTGGTAGCGGTGACGACAGGATCTTCGGTGGTGCCGGCGATGATAACCTGCTTTCTGGGGACGCGGATAACGACATAATCTACGGTGGTGCCGGGGATGACCAAACGTTGGTTGGCGCGCAGGGAGCCGACGTTCTGTTCGGCGGTGGCGGCGACGATTACAATTTCTTTGGTTTAACCGGCCCGGACACTCTTTTCGGTGGAGATGGCAATGACCGTGGCATAGGTGGCGACGACGGGAAAGACACCTTATACGGCGGCTCAGGAAACGACACACTTTTTGGTGGCAGTGACGATGATATCTTTGTCGTCTTCAGTCAGGGAGATTTCCTGGCCGCGGGCTACTCCTACAACGGCGACTCCGGGACCGACACTTTGTTCTTGGCTGCGGGCGCCACCATTCCGGGCGGCGGCACTGGTCTCGTCTCCATCGAGGTCACCATCTATGGCTAGCCACGGGAAATGGCGTCGTTGCGGAGGAGCCTTGACAGGCACGTAATCCGGCCGACCAGCCTCACGACGCCATCACCGGCGAGATGGCGATCTTGCCGAAGAACTGGCGTCCCTCCAGCAGGCGAAAGGCCTGGCGGGTCTCCTCCAGCGGGAAGGGTCCCTCGATCGCGGGCTTGAGCTTGCCCTCGCGCTCCAGAGCGATAAGCGCCTCGATGTCGGCCTTGGACCAGCCGTTGGAACCCAGGATGGACTGCTCGAAGGTCCAGATGTAGCGCAGGTCGTTCTTGGTGTCGAAGCCGGCGGTCGCCCCGCAGGTGAGGATCCGCCCGCCTTTCTTGAGGCTCTTCAGCGAAGGCACCCAGCTATCGCCGCCGGTGAAGTTGACGATGACGTCGACGCCGCCCTCGCCCCAGATCCTCGGCTTGCCGAAGCGCTCGTGGATCTGCTCCATGAAGCCGGCGTCGGCGTAGTTCAGGCCTTCCTCGGCGCCCAAGGCCTTCAGCTTCTCGAGCTTCTCGTCGCTGGACGAGGCCGCGATCACATGCGCGCCGACGATCCGGCCCAACTGTACGCAGCAGCTGCCGACCCCGCCGGAGGCGCCCAGCACCAGCACGGTCTCGCCGGCCTTCACCTGCCCGCGGGTCATCATCATGCGATAGGCCGTGCCGTAGGCGCAGGGCAGCGCCGCCGCGGCGGTGAACTCGATTTCGTCGGGAAGCGCAACCAGTTGTGCCGCGGTGACCTTGACGTACTCGGCCAGCCCGCCGTCCATCATCTCGCCCTGCAGCTTGTGCTTGACCCGCTCGATGGGGTCGATGACCACGCGGTCGCCGGGCTTCCAGCCTTCGACCTCGGGCCCCAAGGCGGCAATCTCGCCGGCGAGGTCGATGCCCATGATGATCGGCATGGGGACCTTGATCCCAGGCATGCCGCGCAGAGTGAAGATGTCGTGGTAGTTCAAGGTGCAACTATGGACCTTCAGCACCACCTCGCCCGGGCCGGGCTCGGGCTCCGGCCAGTCGGCCTCGAAGGTGATGTTGTCGATGCCGCCGTGGGCGTGCAGGACCTGGGCTCTCATGTCTTTCCTTCCTCTAGCCGGTAGCGGCGCTGTAGCAGGCGCGGCCGAGGGCGGTGAGCCGCCCCTCGCTGTCGGTCACCTCGACGTCGACCACGCCGACGGTGCGGCCGACCCGCCGCGCCACGGCCCTGGCCTTGAGGTAAGGGCCGCCGGAGGGCCGCAGGTAGTCGACCCGGAAGTTGATGGTGGGAACGCCGCCGCCGACCTTCACCGCCACGGCATAGTCGCCGACCGTGTCGATCAAGGCGGCGATGGGCCCGCCGTGGAACTGATTCTTCATCGGCCCGCCGCGCTCGAACTCCGGGCGCATCGGCATGGTCATGGAGACCTCGCCGGCCTCTGCGTCGACCCGCTCGACGGTCAGGTTCATGAAGCTGATGAAGGGAGAGCCCTCCAGCCAGCCCTGCACACGCTCGATCGAAATCTCCTCCGCCATCCCCGTCCCCTGTCGCTGAGAGTCATGTCGCCGGGCAACAATAGCGTTGCGGCAAGCCGTGCGACAAGGCAGCGGCCTTGGCCTTGCCTGCCGGCTGTGCCAGCCTGCCGGCTCCGATTTTCTCCCGAGGGTCCTTCTTGCAGCTGGATCGTGCCACTCTCTTGCCAGACGCCGAGATCGACGGTCGCGCTTGGCGCCGGGCCGGCCGGGCCCGGGCGGCCTCGGTCGCGCTTGGCTCTTGCCCCTTCCTGGAGGCGCGCGGGCTGGCATCGGAGCTGGAGGACAAGCGGCGCGCCATGGCCGAGGGCCGGCTTACCTTCCACGCCCAGATCGGCTATCGCACGCTGGAGGAAAGCAAGGGCGCGTGGCGGGAGATTCACGACCGGCTGGGCGCAGCGGGTTGGGCGCCCGATCGCTATGGCATCTGCCTGGATTGGAGCATGGGCTTGCCGGCGCGCTATCGGGCCGGCGGGCAGCGGGGGACCGGCCTCATCCTGGAAGCGGCCTCTGACTACCGTCAGCTCACCGCCATGGCGCCGGTGGCACCCCACTTCGGCGACTTCGTGCTGGGCATGCCGGGCGCGCTGGAGACCACCACGGCTGCGGTAGAGGCCGGCGCCACCGCCATCGGCAATCTCTCACAGTACTTCACATTCCGTCTGCCCGGCTGGGACGACGCAGTGGCGACGACCGAGGCCACGGTCGAGGCTCTGGGCCTCCTCTCCGGCCTTGAGGCGGAGATCCTGATTCACTCCAACCTCGACGACGGCTATGCTGCCTGGTTCGAGGACATGGGCTCTGCCTTGGGCTTCGCCATGGTGGAGCGCTACATCGTCGAAGAGCTGCTGGGCCTGCCGCTGGGTCACTGCTACGGCCATACCTACAGCCATCCGGTGAAGCGCCTGGCCTTCAAGCTGGCGCTGGCCGAGGCCAATCCGACGCCGGGCACCATGATCTACGGCAATACAACAGCCTATGGCGCCTCGCGCAGTGCCAACTTCGGCGCCCTGGCCGGCTATCTGGCGATCGACATTCTGGGCCAGCTGCAGGCGCCCAGCGGGCATGCCATCACCCCGATCCCGGTCACCGAGGCAGAGCGCATCCCCACCGCCGAGGAGGTCATCGACGCGCACCAGGCAGCCCGCCGCCTGGCCGAGCGCTGCGAGCCGCTGCTGCCGCTGCTGGCGCTTTCTCCGGCCGAAGAGATGGCCGCGCGCTTGCTGGCGCGGGCGGAGGCCTTCAAGGAGCGCCTGCTCGACGGTCTCGCCAATCTCGGCATCGATCTGGAGGATCCGGGCGCCTTGCTCTTGGCGCTGAGACGCGCCGGGCCGCGGCGGCTGGAGGCTTGCTTCGGCGACACGGCGGACGTCGTCACCAGCTCTCACATCGACGAACTGGCGGAACAGGCCGAGGCGATTCTGGGACGGGTCAGCACGGCTCAGCGCCAAGCCTTGAGGGCTCGCAATCCGCGCGTGCTGCTGGCCACCACGGACGTCCACTTCTACGGCAAGCGCCTCCTGGAGCTGGTGTTGGAGCGGCTGGGGCTGGAGGCGCTCGACGGCGGGGTCAGCGTCGAAGCCGACCGCCTCGCCGACACGGCCTTGGACTTGGAAGCGGACCTGATCGCGGTCTCTACCTACAACGGCCTGGCGCTCAGTTTCGTGCGTTCGCTGCGTGGGGCGCTTGCGGTGCGCGGCTTGGATCTGCCGCTCTTCGTCGGTGGTCGACTGAACGAGATCATGGGCGACAGCGACACGTCTCTGCCGGTCGAGGTGGACAAGGAGATCGCACAGCTGGGTGCTAAGCCCTGCTCCACCGTGGAGGCATTTCTGGGCGCCCTGAGCAAGCTGTAGGAGGCTTTGGCGGTGAGGGTTAAGATCGGTATCCTGGGCGTCGGCCATCTGGCCGGCTACCTCTTGCGGGGGTTTCTGCGCGCCGGCTGTGCACCTGAAGACCTACTGCTGTCGCCAGGCGGCGGCGCTAGCGATGCGGCGGCTCGCCATGGCCTGGCGATCGCTACCGACACTGTCGAGCTGGTGCGGCGATCGGAGGCACTGCTGCTCTGCGTGCGGCCGGCGCAGGCGGGCGAGGCCCTTGCCGGCCTGCCCTGGCGGCAGGGTCAGCTGGTCGTCTCCGCCTGTGCCGGCGTGCCCCTGTCTCTCTTGGGGCCGGCGGCCGCGCCGGCCGACGTGGTGCGCGCCATGCCGATCTCCGCGGCCGCCATCGGTGCCAGCCCGACGACGCTCTACCCCGACCATCCGGCCGCACGGGCCCTCTTGGGGCACTTGGGGCCGGTCATTGCGCTGGGCGCGGAGGCCGACTTCACCTCTGCGACGGCCGAGATGGCGGTCTATGGCTGGGTGCATGCCTTGATCGGCGCCACGGCCGCGTGGGCGCAAGACCAGGGCTTGCCGCCGACAGCCTCGCGCCGGATCGCTGCGGCCACTTTCGAGGCGGCGGCCCGCATGGTGATGGCCGAAGAACGCCCGATCGGCGACATGGTGACGGCGCTGGCAACGCCAGGCGGCCTGACCGAGGCCGGCTTGGAAAGCCTGCGCAACCGCGGTGTCGAGGCGGCATGGGCAGAGGCCTGCGCGCTTGCTTTGAGAAAGATGTCAGGCTAGCCAGCAGGTTTTCTACGGCAAAACCGAAGATCTAAACTTTGTTCTATAATACTCACGCGATTTTTTGATCTAAACATCTATTGATCCAGATCAATTATTTAGGTGCACGCTGGCAGCCCATCGCAATTGTTCCCATATGGGGAGGGGTGGAGACGATTTGGGAGGTGCTCCGGAGCATCATTCCAACCAAATCCACAAGGGCTAGCCGGGGGGTGGTACAATCATCTTATGCCCATTGAGACTCCAAGGGTGGCGAAGGGTGTCCTCGGGCGGGGCATCTCGATCCGCATGGCCATCACCTTGGTGGCGGTGGCGCTTGTTCTCGCGTCGGGCGGGCTGGTCCTGGCCTTCGTCTACAAGACCTCCAGCGCGATCACCAAAGAGCTCATCAGAGAGCGCGCCGAGATCGTCAACCGCTCGATCGTGGAGCGGGTGCGCAGTCATCTGACGCCGGTCGAAGCGCAAGCGGGCTTTGCCGCCCAGATTATTCGGCAAAGGGACGTCGAGGACGCGGGCGGTGCTGCGATCGGATCGATGCTGTTCGGGACTTTGGCGGCGTCGCCTCAAGTCTCCTCGATCGCCTTGGTGGACAGCGGCCACGTCTTGATCCGGGCCTTTCGCAATCGGCCCGATACCCCCGTCGTCATCAGTGATTGGAGCGACGACGAGAGCTTCGTCGATATGATGGTGCAGGCCTGGCTGGCGGATGCGCCTTATTGGGGGCCGTTGTTCTATGCGGAATCGAGCGATGCCACCTTCCTGAACTTCCTGACGCCGGTGAAAGACAAGACCGGCAAGCCCTTCGTCATCGTCTCCAGCGTCTCCCTGAGCGCCCTGTCGCGCTTTCTTCGATCCCTCCAGGACGAGATTTCCGGGACGCCCTTCATTCTTGCCGGCGACGAGGCGGTGCTGGCGCACGCGCTCCTGGCCGAAGGCTATGACGGCCTCAGCGATCGCCAACCGCTGCCGGGCCTGGCCGGCTTTCCCGATCCAATCCTGGCGCAGATCTGGTCCCCGGACCGGCTGAGCAAGGTTGAATCCGACCTCGCGAACGATCTGGAAGCGCGCGTTCTCCCGGTCGGAGACGAGATCTATGTCTTTCTCTTCCGCCGCCAGCAGGGCTTCGGCGCCCCGCCCTGGATCATCGGAAGCTATTTCACGCTGGACAGCGTCGCCGACGCGCTGGGGCGCACCCAGACCATGGTCGCCTTGGGCGCGGCCGTGATCGCGGTGGCGCTGCTGCTGGCCTTTCTGGTTTCTCGCCTCATCAGCCGCCCCGTTCGTGCCCTAGCGGCGACCGCGGACTGCATCAATCGCTGGGAACTGGAGAGCTGTGCTGCCCCGCGCAGGAGCCTGTTCAAGGAGATCAACGAAGCGAACACGGCGCTCGATGCCGCGGTCAAGGGTTTGCAGTCGCTCAAGGTCTACCTGCCGCGCGGGCTTGCCCGCAGGCTGGTAAGGCCCGACGGCGGGAAGGAGCTGCAAACCGAAGAGCGGATGATCACGGTGCTCTTCACCGACATTGTCGGCTTCACGGCGAGGGCCGAAGCGATGGCGCCGAAGGCGGTGCTGCAGCTCTTGAACGAACACTTCAGCCTTGTCGCCACCTGTATTCGCCACCAACAGGGTATCGTCGACAAGTTCATCGGCGATTCGGCCATGGCATTCTGGGGCGGCATGGGGAATGACGAAGATCACGCCGTCAACGCCTGCCGTGCCGCAGTGGACATCATGGATGCCTTGCGGCTGGACAACGAGAAGCGCCGCACCGCCGGCTTGGAGCCCATCGCCCTGTGCGTCGGGGTCCACAGCGGCCTGGCGATGGTCGGCAACATCGGTTTCGAGGGCCGGGTGAACTTCACGGTGATCGGCGATACGGTGAACACCGCACAGCGGCTGGAAGCACTGGGGCGCGAGGTGCGCGAGGGTGGCGAGGATGCGGTCTGCCTGATCAGCGGACAGACGGCCGAGCACCTCGACCCGGAAGAGTTCAGCTTCTCCGCAGTGGGTGGCAAGGTGCTGCACGGGCGCCAGGAGCAGACGGAGGTCTACCGGCTCGAAGCGCGGAACGGTCCCGGCCTACGACGGCCCGCGCCTGTGTCTAGGGATGAAAGCCTCCTGGCGCCCGACTAACTGCCTTGCAGGTTGGCCAGCAGGATCTCGCGCCAGATGCGCATGGGGTAGACCCAATCGATGGGCGAATTGTAGTTGCCCGCAGTCACCACCATCAGGAGTTCGGCCGACGGCATGATCATCAAGCGCTGCCCGCCGTTGCCGAAGGCGGCGATCCAGCGCTGCTTCTCGCCAAAGGCAGGGACGTAGTCGGCGCCAAGAAACCACTGCCGCCCGTACTCCAGCCCGTCACCGGTGGCGATCGCCGGGCGGTGAGAGGCCTCCAGCCAGTCCTTCGGCACCAGTTGGCGACCATCCCAACGGCCGCCGTTCAAGACGAGAAGGCCGATCTTGGCCAGGTCGCGAGGCCTCAGCCGCAGTCCCGAGGCTGCCGAGTGGATACCGTCGGGTCCTTGCGCCCAGCCGAAGTCCGTGATCCCGAGCGGCTCGAACAGCGCCTCTATGGCAAAGCGGTCCAGCGGCTTGCCCGCTCCCCGCGCGATCAAGCCGCCCAGCAGCGCCGAGCAGCCGCCGCTGTAGGTCCAGCGGCTGCCAGGCGGTGCGACGACCGGGCGGTCCAGGACGAAGCGATAGCGGTCCTCGGCCTTCTCCATCGCGATCTCATGGTTGGCCGGGTCGCGGTAGGACATGCCTTCGTTCCACTTGAGGCCCAAGGACATGGTCAGAGCGTGCTCGATGGTGAGCGCCGCGCGCTCCGGATCGGCCGCGAGGTCTTCGTAGTCAGGGAATTGCTCCAGCAGCGGAGCCTCGGGTGGCGCCACCAGGCCGCGCTCGAGTGCGACGCCGTAGAGCAGGTTGACGATGGACTTGGTTACCGAGCGCATGTCGTGCAGGGTCTCCGCATCGAAGACGACGCGACCCAGCTGATGGCCCCAGTCCTCGTCGGGGCCCTCGTAGTAGCGCTCCAGCAGGAGCTGTCCGGCGCGCATGACCAGGACCGAGTGGAGCCCGCGCAGGAGACCTGAATAGCGGCCCGCCTCCAGCTTGTCACCCAGATCGCCGGCGAAGCCCAAGTCTTCGGGCGCCGCCTTTGAGAAGGGCTCCGCGAGCGTTGCATCGGGCAGGGAAGAGTTCATCGAGAAGGCTCCAAACGAGAGAGGAAGGGCGGCGCTCACTCACGGCATTGCCCTGCGTGGTGCGCTTGCCGTAGCTGCTGTGATCGGGACTATAGCCCCCCGGTTCGATGAAATTCAAAAGTAGCCCGCGTCCGGCCGGAGACCCTTGCATAAGGGCGCGCGTCGGGCCAGAGGAAGGCCGTGCGCGTTGGACCCCGAGGGCCTTTGAGTGCATAGAGCAGATGAAGGCGAGGAGAACCGGATGACAGTCGTGGCGGCTTGGCGAAAGAGATTGGGAGACTGGATCACCTCCAGACTGGTGCAGCGCTTCATCACGACGATCATCGTCTTGAACGCGGTCACCTTGGGCTTGGAGACCGCGCCCAGCGTGATGGAGGCGACCGGCAACCTGCTGCCGACTCTGGACCGCATCTTCATCACCATCTTCGTGATCGAGATTGCTACCAAGATCGTGGCGCAGAGCTGGCGCTTCGCCACCAATCCCTGGAACGTCTTCGACTTCATCATCGTCGGTATCGCCCTGCTGCCAAACGCGGGTGCGCTTTCGGTTCTGCGCGCGCTCAGGATTCTCAGAATCCTGCGCCTGATCTCGGTGGTGCCCTCGATGCGCAAGGTGGTGGAGGCCTTGGCCCGCGCGATCCCAGGCATGGGCTCGATCCTGCTGCTGATGAGCCTGATCTTCTATGTCTTCTCGGTGATCGCCACCAAGCTCTATGCGGCAAGCTTTCCCGATTGGTTCGGCACGGTGGGCGAATCGGCCTATTCGCTGTTCCAGATCATGACCCTGGAGAGCTGGTCCATGGGCATCGTCAGGCCGGTGATGGAGGCCCATCCGCAGGCCTGGCTCTTCTTCGTGCCCTTCATCCTGCTCACCACCTTCGCCGTGGTGAACCTGGTGGTCGGCATCGTCGTCAGCGCCATGCAAGAAGAGCACGACGAAGAGCAGCGCCAGCAGGAGGTAGTGGCCACGGCGGCCCGTCAGGATTTGAGCGACGACGTCAAGGCCATGCGCAAAGAGCTGGCCGAGGTGAAGGCCCTCATCGTGGCGCGGGGCCGCTAGCTTTGCGGCAGCTGCGGTGCGACCAGGACCTCGATCGGGCCGGAGTGGTTGGGATAGGGGTGGCGCGCCTCGAAGCTCTCGTTGCCGCCAGGCGGCAGCGAGAGGGACTCGATTCGGAAGCGCCACTGCAAGATCTCGTTGCCCGATTGATCCGTGACGCGGGCCAGCAGCATGGGAACCGGCAGGGTGGACCTGCTGGTGTTCGCCAGCGTGCCGGTGACGATCAGGGTGGGATCGCCCCCGACCTCTTCCTCACGGAAGGCCAGGGCCTGCACCTCCAGGCCCTTGGCCCGGTCCGGCGTCACCTCGATGCCGAGCAGAGCATAGAAGCCTCCCACCTCCGGCACGGCTGCGACAACAGCGCCGCGGAAGTACCAGCCGCCGGCGAGAACCGCGCCGACCACGACCAGTAAGAAGACCCAGCCGACGATCAGCGGGGCCGTGCTGCTGGTCTTCGGCGGTTCCAGGTCCAAGCGCTCCGAGCTTTGCTTGCGGCCCGGCGCGGTCTCCTGCGGGCGTTTCGGCCGCAGGTCCTGCTGGGCCGCCCTCATCGCCGCCTTCCTGGAGGCCTCGGTATCGCCAAGCTGTTCGGACAGCAAATCGCGATCCGGCTCGATAACAGGAGCCACCGTCGGCGCCGCCTTGATGGCGGCCGGCCGCTCGTGCCAGCTGTGCTTGCAACGGCTGCAGCGAAGTTTGCGCCCTTCGGCGCCGAGCGCGTCCTCCGCTAAGCGGAAGCGGGCACTACAGTTGGGACAGGTGATGATCATCTATGACCGGAATCTGAGAGCCATGAGGCAGATCTCGACTTATAGAAGCGGCTCTGATAGGGCGCAAGAGACGGGGCCTTTGCACAACTCCGATGCCCGTGCCAATGTCCCCCTCGACGCTCGACAGGCTCTGTCGATGCGTGCTTGATGGTTGCTCGCATTCTAGGAGGATAGGCGGGACGTGGTCCGGCTTGAAAAGGTATCGCTGCGCTATGGCGAGGGGCCCTTCGTCCTGCGCGACCTCAGCTTCTCGCTCGATCCCGGGACCTTCCACTACGTCACCGGGGCGTCGGGTGCCGGCAAGACCAGCTTGCTGCGGATCATCACCTTGGCGCAGAAGCCGAGCGATGGGCGGATCATGATCTTCGGCCGCGAGGGCTCCAGCCTCAATCGCGATGAGCGCGCCGAGACCCGCCGGCGGATAGGCATGGTCTTTCAGGAGTTCCGGCTGCTCGACCACATGAGCGTCATGGACAACGTCATGATGCCGATGAAGCTGATCGGCCACACCGGCCCGCAAGTCGAGCACCACGTGCGCGAGCTCTTGGGCTGGGTTGGTCTGGGCGATGCGCTGCACGCCCTGCCGCCGACCCTGTCGGGCGGGCAGCAGCAGCGCGTTGCCATCGCCAGAGCGGTGATCGGCCGGCCCAACCTCCTGCTGGCCGACGAGCCGACCGGAAACGTCGACGAGGGGATCGCCGAGCGGCTGCTCTATCTCTTCGAAGAGCTGAACCGCTTGGGCACCACGGTCCTGATCGCCACCCACAACGAAACCCTGGTGCAGCGCTTCAAGCATCCGATCATCCGCCTGGACGAAAGCCACGCCAAGCTGGTCGGGCAGTCGGCAGCTGGGAGGCCCCGGGCTTAGCATGCTTTTCGCCCGCCCCGATATTCCGCTGGATCAGGATTCTTCCGCCAGGTTCTTACCCTGGCTGGTCGCCTTCATGGTCTTTCTGGCCAGCCTTGCACTCGCCAGCCTCTTGGTGATCGAGACCTTGGTCGATCGCTGGGATCGAGGCCTGCGCGCGGAGCTGACGGTGCAGATCCCGCCGCCTGAAGGCGAAGCCGATGCTCTGACCTTGGACGGCCTGCGCCAGCAGCGCCTGGTCCGCGTGCTGGGCGTGCTTGCCAGGACGCCTGGCATCGTAGACGCGCAAGTCCTGTCGCAAGAGGCGATCGGCGCGTTGGTGGAGCCCTGGCTGGGCCGCGATCAGGAGGAGATGCAGGTCTTCCTGCCGACCCTGGTGGCGGTGCGCATCGATCCCGGCGAGGACTTGGACCTGACGGCATTGCAGGTGGCGCTCGACCAAGCAGTGGGCGGCACGCAGGTCGACGATCACCAGCGCTGGCTGGGCGCCTTGGTGCGCCTGGCCCGCTCGGTCGAGCTGGGGGCAGTCCTGGTGCTGGCGCTGGTCGCGCTGGCCAGCGTCGCCACCATCATCTTCGTCACCCGCGCCAGCCTCTCGATTCATCGAAACGTGATCGAGCTCTTGCATCTCATGGGGGCCGAGGATCGCTATATCGCCACGCAGTTTCAGATGTATGCAATGCGCTCCAGCTTGCGCGGCGGGATTCTCGGCTTTGCGGCGGCGGCCGCCCTGCTTGCCTTTTTCAGCTATGTCGGGACGCAGAGCGAGCACGCACTCTTGCCGCGCATGCAGTTGGACCTCCTCGACTGGGCGATTATGGCGTTGATTCTGGTTGCTACCGGTATTGTTGCCATGGTTACGGCACGATTAACCGTCATCAGGACTCTCGGAAAGATGCCGTGAGGCCCCCGCCGAGTCGCGCGCCGAGTCGCGCCCCGAGTCGTACCCCCGGGCCTTGCCGTTCGCTGCCACGAGAGGAAGGCCCGTAAGGCGCGACGATGCTGCGCACAGTCCTGGTTGCACTCTTCGCCCTCTTGGGCCTGGCCGTCGGTTTCGTGGTCTTCACCCAGACCTTGCCGAGCGAGCCCAGCGGAGATCGCCGCAAGAGCGATGCCATCGTGGTGCTGACCGGTGGCGGCGCGCGGGTGGCCGAAGGCTTGCGCCTGCTGGCCAGGGGCGAAGCGGACCGCCTTCTGATCTCGGGCGTGCATCCCGACACGCAGCTGGAGGCCTTGCTGGCCCTGGCACCGGAGGTGCCGGCCGCGCTGTCGGCACGCATCACCCTCGATCGCGCCGCCACCGACACCGTCGGAAACGCGCGCGAGACGGCAGAATGGGTGCGCGACGGCGACATCGACAGCCTGAGGGTAGTCACCGCGGCCTACCACATGCCGCGCAGCCTCCTGGAGCTGCGGCGCTCCTTGCCGGAAGTCGAGCTGATTCCCCACCCGGTCTTTCCCGACGGGGTCGAACAGCGCCGCTGGTGGACCTCCTCGCAGACCACCAGCCTTCTGATGCAAGAGTATCTGAAGTATCTTGTGGCCTTGATCAGCGGCCCCTTCGAGAGCCGGCAGCCGGCCTGACCGGCGCCATCCCAACTCACCGCTTGACGAGGCCGGCCGGCTGTCACACCAAGGCGCCATGGGCATTCTGCGCGCGCTTATTTTCAACGTCTTTCTGCACCTCTGGACCGTCACGATGGCGATCTTGAGCCTGCCGACCTGGCTGTTTTCGCCGGTGATCGTCTTCCGCTCCGCCCAGGTCTGGGCCTGGGGCGTCATGAAGCTGGCCGAGATCTTCCTGGGAGTCGGCGCGGAGGTGCGGGGGCGCGAGTACCTGAGAGAGCGGCGGGTGGTCTTCGCCTCCAAGCACCAATCCTCCTGGGAGACGGTGAAGCTCTCCACCCTGATCAACCAGCCCTCCATCGTGATCAAGCAGGAACTGGCGCAGATGCCAGTCTATGGCTACTACTTCCGCCGCGCCGGCATGATCCCGATCGACCGGAACAAGGGCATCAGCGCCATCCGCGGCCTGATCAAGATGTCCAAGCGGCGGCTGGGCGAGGGCCGCTCCATCATGATCTATCCGGAGGGCACCCGCACCGCGATCGGAGAGAAGCCGCACTATTTCCCGGGCATCGCCGCGCTCTACAGCGAGCTTGACGTACCGGTGGTGCCGATCGCCTTGAACTCCGCGCTCTACTGGAGGCGCGGATCCTTCACGAAGATTCCGGGCCGCATCATCATCGAGGCCTTGCCGCCGATACCGCCCGGGCTGGATCGCAAGGCCTTCCTGGCCGAACTGGAAGATCGCATCGAGACGGCCACCGCGCGCCTGGTGGAGGAGGGGCGCGCCGATCTTCGCGGCCGCGGGTACGATCCCGGCTAGTCTCTTAGCTGTAATCCGCACCTCTGTGGCGCTGGTCGTTGCGGGCCAACGCAGGACGACAAGGCCAGATGTTGCGATGACTCTAGGCGCCACAGGGCCGGACTGAAGGAAGCAGCCGCGATTCAGCTGATGACTCCTGTGGCTTCTAAGCTAATAGTTCGGGTGACCTGTCAAAGTGGAGGCGCGCGGAAGGCGGCGCAGGGTTAGGGGCTGTCAAGAGGGGCCCGAATTGCTCGATTGGATGTTACTCCACCCCTGGTACAGCGTCGCGATCGTAATTATCGCGATGTCCGCGGTCTGTATGCTGCCCTATTATGTGCTGTCTCGGGTAAGGCGGCGGCCTTTTTCGACCGATACGGTCGAAATGGCCGTCAACGTCGGTTTTCGTATCGGCACGCTGCACGCACTTATTCTGGCGCTGATCTTTTCCGGGACACAGGATCAGTATCAAAAGGCGCGAGAAACGGTGACTGCAGAGGTCATCATTCTTTCGGAGGTGGCCTACGAAATTGCCGAGATGCGCGACGAAGAGCTCTACTCTACCGTCTCCAAGCTCGAGCGCTACGTCGATGCGCTTCAAGAAGATGACGCGCCTGCCATCGATGTTCGAAATATTCGGAGCTCAGATCTGATATTTCGTAAAGCATCACAGCTTTCAAATGAAATCTACAACGAGCTGTTGTCGATAGAGCCGGACGAAGAGCAGCAAAAGATTACGCTCAACCGCATCATCAGCAAACTGGATGAGGCTTTTACCCTACGTTTGGAACGCTTGGCGTCGGCCGCGCAAGGGATTTCAGTTCTCTTCTGGATCTTGGCTATTGTTGGCTTTGTCTTTGTTTTATTGTTGTTCTTTGTGGTGCCATTTTCCTGGCTCAATGCGACATTCATTGCATTTTACGGATGTTATACGGGCCTCATACTCTTCTTCATTGTGGAAATGAACAACCCTTATATTGGGATATCGTCGATTGATCTAAGGCTGTTGGGTGAGGCCTTTGGCACGATTGAAGAGTCAACGCAATAGTCGGCGACCTTGCCCCGGAAGGTCGTGAAGGTTCGGGTTTGGCCAAACGTAACCTTAGAGGGATCATGGCATCCGTCAGCAAGGAGGAGCTTGTTTTCGAACGAAACAAGAACATTCCTTGACCCACGACCGCACTGCCCTTAATCTTGATGGTCCTCTTTGGCAGGAAACGATCGATGATCGAGCTGACGCCCATATCCCAGCGCATCTGGGAAAACAAATACCGCCTGACTGCGCCTGACGGCGCGCCGCGCGACGGGCGAATCGAGGAGACCTGGCAGCGGGTCGCCACGGCGCTGGCGGCCGTGGAGGGCGATCCTGCGGTCTGGTCCAAGCGTTTCTACGGGGCGCTTGAGGATTTCGCCTTTCTGCCGGCCGGCCGCATCCTGGCCGGGGCCGGCACCGACCGGCAGGTGACGCTCTTCAACTGCTTCGTCATGGGGACCGTGCCCGACGACATGAGCGGCATCTTCACCCACCTGCGCGAAGCGGCGCTCACCATGCAGCAGGGCGGCGGCATCGGTTACGACTTCTCCACCTTGCGGCCCAAGGGGGCGCTGGTGCGCCGGGTCGGGGCCGACGCCTCGGGCCCGGTCAGCTTCATGGAGGTCTGGGACGCCATGTGCCGGACCATTATGTCGGCCGGCGCGCGCCGTGGCGCCATGATGGGGACCTTGCGCTGCGACCATCCCGACATCGAGGCCTTCATCGACGCCAAGCGCAAGGCCGGCAAGCTCACCAACTTCAATCTGTCGGTCCTGGTGAGCGATGCCTTCATGGAGGCGGTGAAGGAGGATCACACCTGGCCCCTGGTCTTCGACGGCAAGACCTACAAAGAGCTGCCGGCCAAGGCGCTGTGGGACCGGATCATGACGGCGACCTACGAGGCCTCGGAGCCCGGCGTCATCTTCATCGACCGCATCAACCAGGCCAACAATCTGGCCTACTGCGAGACCATCGCCGCCACCAATCCTTGCGGCGAGCAGCCCCTGCCGCCTTACGGCGCCTGCCTGCTGGGCTCTATCAACCTGGAGCGCCTGGTTCTCGACCCCTTCACCAAGCGCGCGCGGCTGGACGAGGCCCGGCTCGAACGCCTGGTGCATCTGGCGATCCGGATGCTGGACAACGCCATCTCGGTCTCCCGCTTCCCCTTGGAGGAGCAACGCCGCGAGGCGGAGGCCAAGCGGCGCATCGGTCTGGGCATCACCGGCCTGGCGGATGCGCTCATCTACTGCGGCCTGCGCTACGGCGCGCCCGATGCCGTCGAGCGCACCGAGGCCTGGATGAAGCTGATCCGCGACAGCGCTTATTCCGCCTCCATCGCACTTGCCGAGGAGAAGGGCGCCTTCCCGCTCTTCGACCGCGAGGCTTTTCTGGCCACGCCGGGGATCGCCGCCCTGCCGGAGAAACTGCGCCGCGGCATCGCGTCGGTCGGCATCCGCAACGGCCTGCTGACCTCGATCGCGCCGACCGGCACCATCTCGCTGCTGGCAGGCAACGTCTCCTCCGGCCTGGAGCCGGTCTTCGCCTTCACTTACCGGCGCAACATCCTCCGCGCCGACGGCACGCGTGACAGCGAGGAGGTGAGCGATGCCGCCTGGCGGCGCTTCCGCGCGCTGAAGGGCGAAGATGCGGCCTTGCCGCCGCCCTTCGTCACCGCCGGTGAGCTCAGCCCGCGCGAGCACCTGGCGATGCAGGCGGCCGTTCAGACTTACGTCGACGCCTCGGTCTCCAAGACGGTGAACCTGCCGCAAGACATAGCCTTCGAGGACTTCAAGGACCTCTACCGCGAGGCCTGGACCATGGGCTGCAAGGGCTGCACCACCTATCGGCCGAGCGCGCTGCGCGGTGCGGTCCTGGAAGCCAAGCCGGTGACGGCCGAGCCGCCGCGCGAGCCGGGCGCCGTGGTCTACATGAGCCAGCCACTGGACCGGCCGGAATCCCTGCGCGGCCATACCTACAAGCTGCGCTGGCCCGACAGCGACCACGCGATCTACATCACCTTGAACGACATCGAGCAGCCGGGCCCCGACGGCCAGCCGCGCCGCCGCCCCTTCGAGATCTTCATCAATTCCAAGAACATGGAGCACTATGCCTGGACCGTGGCCTTGACCCGGATGATCTCGGCCGTCTTCCGCCGCGGCGGCGACGTCTCCTTCGTGGTGGAGGAGTTGAAGGCCGTCTTCGATCCGCGCGGCGGCGCCTGGATGGAGGGCCGCTACGTGCCCTCTCTGCTGGCCGCCATCGGCGGGGTGATCGAGCGCCACCTGCAGGACATCGGCTTCCTGGCCGCACCCGCAGGCCTGGAGCAGCAGGTCTTGGCGCGCGAAGGCAGCAGCGGCGGCGGCCAGGGACCCGCAGAGGAGGCCAAGCGGCCCTCGCAATGCCCGCGCTGCGGCAACGCCAGCCTGCTGCGCCAGGAGGGCTGCCTGCTCTGCACCGACTGCGGCTACTCCAACTGCGGTTAGGCGTCGTGGCGAAGGTGGCGGATAGGGGTAAGCGCCTGCGGGCTAGCAGGGATGCGAGTGCCCTTTCTTCGATTGATGGCGCCCTCATCAGAACTCCATCCCCTGGTCGAGTAGGGGCGGCGGTCACCCGGCACGCCCCCCTCACAGATCCGGACGTGCGGCTTTCCCGCATCCGGCTCCTGCGCCGAGTATCGAGAATAGGCTTAGACATGGCGCCAGCGATGTACGATCCGAGGCGGTGGCAGCGGGAACAGATCGAGGAGGTGTGCAAAGCGTGTCCAGGGCAGATGTGGGCGCTGGCTGCGCCGGCGCAGCGCTTGCAGCCAGGAGGAACGGACCTCCTGGTAGAAGCGCCACAGCCAGCGATAGTTGCCGGTGACGCCGTAGTAGCCATAGTGGCCCCGCAGCACCGCCGCCAGCCAGTCCCGCTGCTCGCGCAGGCTTTGATGCCTCCGCCGCTTCATCTCCCGGCGCACCTCCTTCAGCTTGCGGATCGCCCGCTTGCCTTGGGTCTTGCGCTTGACCATGAAGCGGCCCTCGCGGGTCTTACCGCCGTAGTAGGTAAAGCCCAGGAAATCGAAGCTCTCAGGCCGCCTTTGCCCGCGTGCGCGCCGCTCTTTGTCGGCGAGGCGTCCGAAGGCGATCAGCCGCGTCTTCTCCGCGTTGAGCGACAGGCCGTACTTGGCCAGCCGCGCGGGGAGCTCTGCCAACATCCGCTCCGCATCCTGCTGGCTCTGGAAAGTCATCACAAAGTCATCGGCAAAACGCACCAGGCGCATGCGCCCGACTGCCGTCCGCCCTTGCCATTGCGCGACCCAGAGATCCAGCACGTAGTGGAGGTAGACGTTGGCCAGCAAAGGGCTGATCCCAGCACCCTGAGGCGTTCCTTCCACCGTCTCGGCATACTGCCCGTCCTCCAGAACGCCTGCCCGCAGCCAGCGGCCGATCAGCCGCTGGATGCGCGGATCGGCGATCCGGTGCTCGATCATCCGCAGCAGCCAGTCGTGGTCAACGCTGTCGAAAAAGCTGCGGATGTCGCAATCGAGCACCCAGTTCACCTGCTCCGTGATCAGGACATCATGCAGGACCTTCGCCGCAGCTTGCGGACTGCGGCCCGGCCTGAAGCCATAGGAGCAGCCGAGAAAGTCGGCTTCGTAGACCGCACTCAGCAGCTCGGCCACCGCGCTTTGGACGATCTTGTCCTCCAGCGTCGGCACGCCCAGCGGCCGCTTGCCGCCACCGGCCTTCTCGATGTAGGTCCGGCGCACCGGCTGTGGCCGGTAGCCACCGCGATGCACCCGATCACAGAGGTCTTGGAGATTGGCCTCCAGGTCTCGCCCGTAGGCCTCCACCGTGACCCCATCGACCCCCGGCGCCGCTGCTTTCCTCTGCCGGCGGTAGGCCCGTTTCAGGGCCTGGCCGTCGACGTGGTGCAGCAACGCCGTGAACCGGGTCTGGCGCGACCTCTCGGCCGCCTCCTTCACCCGGGCGAGACCGGCCGGCGGGAACATCTGGCCCTGCGTCCAGTCCCGCGCCTTCTCTCCCGAGGTCCTCGACGCTCGAGGCCTTCCCTCCGTCCGGCTCGTTTCCTTCGCCGCCATCACCGGTACTACGCCTCGATCCGCCACCCTAGCACGCAGGCCATCTGCTCCGGTTCTCCCTTGCTCGATGGCCCCTCCGGCGACCAACCGGAGAAAACGCTAGGGCTTCCCAGGTTCCCCAAGCATCCCTGTGCACGTGATCTGCTCTTCGACCCCGGCGGCCCGCCAGCCACTCGCCTCTCGCGCGGCTGGCGGTCTTGCCTTCGGCAGGACGAACAACCTCGGCGACCGCAACATTGCCTATTTCGTGGCTCAATCACACACCCCATGCACTCGCTGTCTACGCTTAGCCTTCCCGTTGCCGGTTGCGGCCCAAGACTCGCTACCGGGTGCCTGGCTAGGGCCTGCCCGGGTGGGACTCTCACCCACTGGATGCCAGGAGCTTCGCCTGGCGCTCTCATCCTACGGCTTGACCGGAGGACCTCTATCCGCGGCCGGTACGAGCGGCACAAGATCCTCCGGTCAAGCCGTCGGATGACATCGGTGGTGTCCTGGCAGAGGAGCGATTCCTCGCCCGCTCGACACGAAGGGGCCGCCGCGCCGCGACGCAGCCGCCACCCCAAGCGCGGCGCAAGCCTCGTGCGCGCGTCATGAGCGAACGCAGCTGCCAGCGCTGCGGCGCCGACCTCGATCCGGACGACATCCGCTGTGCGCGATGCGGTGCGCGCACGCCGGTGCCTTATCCCTGGTACCTGCCAATCTTGAGCGCCATGATCCTCCTGCTGATCGCCTGGGCACTGCTCGATTTCGACGTCATCTGGGACTACGTCACCGGCTTCGGGCAGCGGGAGTAGCGCGTTTTTTGACCAGACGGCACCTGATCAACCGGCGAGATGGGTAACAGTTTAGCCCGATGACATGGGTAACGGTGTTTGGCCGCCTTTGGGTTTGGCGTTGGTCCTGGACGGCCGCCCAGGACCAACGCGGATGAATCCTTCTCTCCCCTTCATGGTTCCGAGTACGATGTGGCCATACTTGACCAGCCAGACGTCATCGGCGATGGGAAAGAGCCCGACCGGCTCTCCGGTCAGTGCTTGACTGATGAAGACCTCCTCGCCTTGCCATTTGATGGCTCCACAGTGTCTCACCCGGCGCACGCGCGCCTCCTCAGTGTATTCGGGCGAGCGCAGAACACCGTCGAACTGCCGCGGCGAGACGTGGTAGTGGCGTGCCGGCGGCGTTTGATCGAGTGCCTCATGGGGGCGTTCACGGTTGTAAACATCCTGGAAGTGATGGAAGCGCTGCATCTGCTCGGCCAGGCTGTGTGCCGGCGGATCGGCGGTATCCTGCTTCAAGGTCAGGTGCAGGCGTTCAAGGCGGCCATTCTGCTGCGGCTTACCCGGCTCGATCCGTTCGGGATAGACACCGGCCTTGATGACCTTGACAGCAAAACGCGAGAGGCCCGCCACGGCCGAACTAGCGAAGGGCGGCCCATTGTCGGAGCGAAGCACGCTGGGCAAGCCAAACTCTTGGAAGGCTCCCTCCAGGATCGGCCAAACATGCTCCTCATCCGCTCGGCCGACAGCTTGCAAGCGAAGCAGAAAACGGCTGTGCGCGTCACTCAATGTCAGCGGCTCCACATGCGTTGCATCGCCGGTTAGGAACCAGCCCTTGAAATCGATGCACCAGACATCGTTCGCTTCCCGGCACGCCAACAGAGCGCGCCCATTATGAGAGCTGCGGCGCCGGCGCTTGCGTGCGCGGGTCAGCCCGGCGCGATCGAAGGCAGCACCCAAGGTGCTCGCCGCCGGCCAAGAGCGATCCGGATAGCGATCCTCCAACCAGGCCTTCACCTTGCGCGGACCCCAGCTCGGGTGACGATGACGAACCGAAAGCGCTTCCTCCAAGATTGAGGCCTCGATAGAGCCTGATCGATGCAGGGGCGCACGGCTGCGATCATGAAGGCCGCCTGGCCCCAACTCGCGATAGCGGTTAATCCACTTGTGGCCTGTCTTACGACTGATACCAAAATGACGGCAGAGGCTCGCAACACTCTCTTCTCCCGACAGATAGGCCGTCACAAATCCCATGCGCTCATCCATGACACGCGTCTCGCTCCAGGGCATGGCGGGTTCCTCCCACGCCATGCTCGGCCCAGACTGTTACCCATGTCCTCGGTCTATTGTGTTACCTATCTAACCGGTTTGGACCCACCAGCCCGCACCCCCGCCCGACCACCCACGAAAGTATCCTGCTAGGGCGGCCGGGCGGGGGTGCGGGCCGGAACCGATTCAGCGTGAGCGAAAAATGCGCTAGCGCTGCCGGTCGGAGGGCCGATCGCGCTGCCAATCGTATCGCTGCGCTTGGAGCGGAGTCCCCCCTTTCTTTTTCGCTCTGACATGCGCCTATCGAGCGGTTCTCTCATCGCTGTTTAATTGCACTTTCCCTATACAGTATTCAATCAAACTCCCAGCGATTGATGTGTCTCCGGCGAAATAATTTTACAAGCCCTAGCAATTGTCCTAGCGTGAACTACCGCGATAGAGAGGGAATCGGGCGCGGTATGGAGACCAGGGCAGCCCGGCGAGACGATCGCCCACCCCACAACTCTTTCGATAATCTAAGAATTTACTTGTCGGGACAAGGGGAAAGGCGTTGGCCTTCATTCCGGGGACTGCCGGGCCGGACACGCTGTCGGGCACGGATGCCGTCGATACCATTCTGGGTTACGGCGCGAACGATACGCTCTATGGCCTGAGCGCCGTCGACAGCCTCTATGGGGGGCAGGGCGACGATACGCTGGCCGGTGGCAGCGGTGATGATGCCGCGCTGGAAGGAGGCACCGGACAGGACAGCCTTCTGGGAGAGGCGGGCGACGACAGCAACCTCGACGGTGGCTCCAGGGCCGATTTCGTGGCCGGCGGCGATGGCGCGGACGCACTGCTGTTCGGCGGGGTCGGTGACGACAGCTTATCCGGAGATAGCGGCAACGACAGCCAGCTTTACGGCAGTGCCGGGCTCGACCGCCTGGCGGGCAACAGCGGCGCCGACACCAACCTGGATGGCGGCGCCAATGCGGACTCGATCTACGGCGGCGATGGTGCGGACACCTCGCTCTTCGGCGAGCGGGCGAACGACCTGATCTTCGGCGATGCGGGCGACGACCGCACGCTGCTGGGCGAGCGCGGCGGCGACAAGCTTTACGGCGGTGACGGGGTCGATGCCTTTCTCTTTGGCGACGTCAGTCCCGACCGCATCGACGGGGGCGATGGCGACGACTACTCGCTCTATGGAGGGGCCGGCAACGATTCCATGTTCGGTGGCAGCGGGGACGATTCCTTCGTCTACGGCCAGGGCAAGCGCGACACCATGTATGGTGGCAGCGGCGCCGATCTCAGCTTCTACGGCGGCGGCGGTGTCGACCGTATCTACGGAGACGACGGCAACGATCTGCGCTTTGCCGGCCGGGCGGCCTCCGACAAGCTCTACGGGGGCCTGGGCGACGACAGCCTCTTCTTCGGCGGCAACGACAACGACACGCTGTCCGGAGGCAGCGGAGCGGACGCCAGCTTCTTCGGAGCCACCGGCAACGACCGGCTCTTTGGCGGCAGCGGGGCGGACAGCCGGTTCTACGGAGGCACCGGCACTGACCGCTTCTACGCCGGTCTCGGGAACGATTACAGCTTGATCGGTGGCAGCGGCTTGGACCGGATCTTCGGCGAGGGCGGAGACGATCGTTACCTCTTCGGTGGAGACGGCGACGACAGCCTCTTTGGGGGCAGCGGCAGCGATCTCGGACTCTACGGCGGCTCTGGGGCCGACAGCGTCGACAGCGGCGCGGGGGATGACACCAGCGTCTTCGGTGATGACGGCGACGACAGCCTCGCCGCCGGCAGCGGCAGCGATCGGCGATTCCGCGGCGGATCGGGTGCCGACAGCCTCTCAGCCGGCAGCGGCGGCGATGGGCGATTCTACGGTGGATCGGGTGCTGATACCCTCGACGGCGGCGAGGGGGATGACTACCTCTTCAGAGGCGGAGACGGCGACGACAGCCTTTCTGCCGGGAGCGGAAACGATACGCAATTCTACGGCGGATCAGGTGCCGATACCCTCGACGGCGGCGAGGGAGATGACGACATATTTAGCGGCGGCGACGGCGGCGACAGCCTCTCTGGCGGCAGCGGCAGCGATCGGCGATTCTACGGCGGATCGGGTGCTGACTCGATCTCTGCCGGCAGCGGAGCGGACTTACTTTTGTCTGGCGGAACGGGTGATGATATCCTCGACGGCGGCGAGGGGGATGACAACCTCTTCAATGCCGGAGACGGTGACGACAGCCTTTCTGGCGGGAGCGGTAACGATCTGCAATTCGACGGTGGATCTGGGGCCGACAGCCTCTCTGCCGGCAGCGGCGGCGATCAGCAATTCGACGGCGGATCAGGTGCCGATGCGCTCTACGGTGGCGAGGGGGATGACTCCAGCTTCTTCGGCGGCGACGGCGCCGACAGCCTCTCTGCCGGCAGCGGCAGCGATACCCGTTTCTACGGCGGCTCTGGTGCCGACAGCCTCGACGGTGGCGCGGGGGATGATTCCCGCTTCTTTGGCGAGGAGGGAGATGACCGCCTCAACGGCGGCGAGGGGGATGACTTCTTCTTCAACGCCGGAGACGGCGACGATAGCCTTTCTGGCGGCAGCGGTGGCGATACCCGTTTCTACGGGGGATCGGGTGCCGATTCGATATCTGGTGGTAGCGGCGACGACTATATTGTCTACGGCGGATCGGGTGCTGACATTCTCGACGGTGGCGACGGAGATGACACCTTCTTCAACGCCGGAGAGGGCGACGACAGACTCTCTGCCGGCAGCGGCAACGATTGGAATTTCGACGGCGGATCGGGTGTCGATACCCTCGACGGCGGCGATGGGGATGACTCCAGCTTCTTCGGCGGGGATGGCGACGACCGGCTCTTCGGTGGCGAGGGGGACGACACCGCTTTCTCGGGCGGAGACGGCGACGACAGCCTCTTTGCCGGCAGCGGGGCGGACTTCCTTTTTAATGGCGGAACGGGTGCCGATACCCTCGACGGGGGCGAGGGAGATGACTTCTTCTTCTTTGGTGCCGAGGGCGACGACAGCCTCTCTGCCGGCAGCGGCAACGATCGTATATTCTACGGCGGATCCGGGGCCGACAGCCTCTCTGCCGGCAGCGGCAACGATCAGCGTTTCTACGGTGGATCGGGTGTCGATACCCTCGACGGCGGCGATGGGGATGACTCCAGCTTCTACGGCGGGGATGGCGACGACCTAGTCTTCGGTGGCCAGGGGAACGACGCCGATCTCAACGGAGACAGCGGTGTCGACACCCTCTATGGGGGCTCCGGCGCCGACGGCTTGTTCGGTGGCAGCGGAGGGGACCTGTTCTTCCGCGGCGGATCGGGTGCCGACAACCTCGACGGCGGCGATGGGGATGACTCCAGCTTCTTCGGCGGAGAGGGCGACGACAGCCTCTCAGCCGGCAGCGGCAGCGATGGGCGATTCGACGGCGGATCCGGTGCCGACACTCTCTCTGCCGGCAGCGGCGGCGATGAGCGATTCTACGGCGGATCGGGTGCCGATATGCTCTACGGCGGCGCGGGGGATGAACACATATTTCGAGGCGGAGAGGGCGACGACAGCCTCTCTGCCGGTAGCGGCAACGATACCCGATTCTACGGCGGGTCGGGTTCCGATTCGATATCTGGTGGCAGCGGCGACGACTATATTTTTTACGGCGGATCGGGTGCCGACGCCCTTTACGGCAGTAAGGGGAATGACTCCCTCTTCAACGCCGGCGACGGTGACGACAGCCTCTCTGGCGGCAGCGGGGCAGACTTCTTTTTCTTTGGCGCAACGGGTGCCGATACCCTGGACGGCGGCGAGGGGGATGATACCTTCTTCGACGCTGGCGACGGCGACGACAGCCTCTCTGCCGGCAGCGGCAGCGATCGGCAATTCTTCGGCGGGTCTGGGGCCGACAGCCTCTCTGCCGGGAGCGGCAACGATCAGCGATTCTACGGCGGATCGGGTGGCGATACCCTCGACGGCGGCGATGGGAATGACACCAGCTTCTTCGGCGGAGATGGCGCCGACCGGCTCTTCGGTGGCCAGGGGGACGACACCAATCTCAGTGGCGAGAGCGGTGACGACAGGCTCTATGGTGGCTCCGGCGCCGACGGCTTGTTCGGTGGCATGGATAGAGACCGCGCTTACGGCGGGTCCGGTGCCGACAGCCTCTACGGCGGCGATGGGGATGACAGCTACTTCTATGGTGGCTCCGGCGCCGACAGCCTCTCGGGCGGCGATGGGAATGACGGAGGTTTTCTTTTCTTTGGCGGTTTCCACGGAGGCGAGGGCGACGACAGTCTTTCGGGCGGCAGTGGCGCTGACAGCTACTTCTCCGGCGATGATGGCGCCGACAGCCTCTCGGGCGGCAGTGGCAGTGATCGCGACTTCGAGGGTGGAGATGGCGACGACCTTATCTTTGGCGGCGCGGGGGTTGACGGCGGTCTGGACGGTGGAGCCGGGTCTGATGGCATCTACGGCGGCAGCGGTAATGACGCGGAGCTTAATGGCGGAGAAGGCAATGACAGCGTCTTTGGTGGTGAGGGGGATAACGATAGGATTTGGGGGCTGGAGGGCGACGACAGCCTTTTCGGCGGCGATGGGAATGACTCGCAGTTCTACGGCCACACGGGCGCCGACAGCCTCTCGGGCGACAGCGGTAACGATGCCACCTTGCGGGGTGGAGATGGCGCCGACCTGATCTTCGGTGGCCAGGGGGACGACACCAATCTTAGCGGCGAGAGCGGCGCCGACACCCTCTACGGGGGCTCCGGCGCCGACGGCTTGTTCGGGGGCATGGATGGAGACCGCGCTTACGGCGGGTCCGGTGCCGACAGCCTCTACGGCGGCGCGGGGGACGACGTCTTCCTCAATGGTGGCGAGGGCGCCGACAGCCTCTCGGGCGGCAGTGGTATCGACACGAGCCTTGTCGGCGGCAGCGGACTGGACCGGATCAACGGCGACGAGGGGGCCGATTCATTCCTCTTCGGTGGCGAGGGCGCCGACAGCCTCTTCGGTGGTAGCGGGGACGATGCCACGCTCTTTGGTGGTGACGGAGACGATAGGCTCTACGGCGGCGAGGGAAGCGACGGCCTCCTCAGAGGCTATCAGGGAGAGGACAGGATCTTCGGCGGCGACGGCGATGATTCGCAATTCGCCGGGCGATCGGATGCCGACAGGATCTACGGCGGCGACGGGGCCGACCTGCGGTTCTATGGCGATGAAGGGGCCGATAGCCTCTCCGGCGGCAGTGGCGGAGATTCCTACTTCTTCGGCGCAGGAGGTGACGACGTCCTCTTTGGCGGCAGCGGTAACGATGCCCTCTTGATCGGCTCATATGGTGCCGATACCCTTTATGGCGGCGGTGGGGATGACTCCGGTGTCTTCGGCGGCGATGGCGATGACACCCTATCCGGTGGCGCCGGTAACGACACCCTCTACGGCGGCACCGGAAACGACGTCTTCATCGTGGCGAGCCAGGGGGACTTCGTCGGCTACTCCTACGACGGCGGTGACGGGACCGATACCCTGGTTCTGGGCGCGGGCGTCACCATCCCGGGCAGTGGCACTGGCCTCGCCTCCATAGAGGTCACCATTTAGGGCCACGACTCCGGATCGGTTTTGCAAGCCATGCCAGCTGTCATTGCCATACTTACTGCGAGCGAGAGGCCCAAGAGGTGGCGGCTGGAGATCGGGTCGGCCTGGCAGAAGTACCGCCCGCCCCTTACCTGTTTCGGCCTCGGGAAGAGCGATTTGGGCGACAGGGGGTAGTGCCATGGCCTTCATTCCGGGAACCAATGGTCCGGATACGCTGTCCGGCAGAGCCTGGTCGAGAAGCGCGAGATCAATCAACCGCCCGGCGGAACGCCCACCCAAGGCCGACGGCCTTGGCCTCACCGAGCAGAGCTCCGTCCGCACGCCGGCTGAACGAGATCACGGAGAGGGAGGGTGAACAGGCCCGTCGACCGGCGGCAGGGGCCTGCGCTCACTTTTTCCGCTAGACCGCAGCGGCGCAGGGGTCGATACTGGGGCAGTGCGGCGCTGATCTGATCGAATCATTTCGCCGTCACCCGTGGGGAGGGCACTCCGACGATATGGAGGTCTCATCGCGCATCATCCCTCGCCGATTGACGTTCGCCATGGCCAGCCATGCGGAGCGGCGCTGGCTCGATGGCGACCTCTTCAGAACGGCGCTGTTCGACTGTTTCTCGCTGTTCCTGCCGGAGGGGGAGCGCTTCTTCCTACGCACGATGGGACAGCTGGCGCGCCAGAGCAACGACGAGGCCTTAAAGGGCGACATCCGCCGTTTCTGCCTTCAGGAATCGAACCACCTGCGCGCGCATGAGGACTATAACCAGGGCCTTCGCCGGATCGGCCACGACGTCGACAGGATGGAACGCGGCGTTAGGCGGCTTCTGCGCGACAGGGCGCGAGACCCATTGGACGCACTCGCCAAGACCTGTGCGATCGAGCAGATCACCGCCTCGCTGGCCGTCGCCGTCCTGCGTCACCCCGAGATCATGGCGGGGGCGAGTGCTCGCTATCGGCGGCTGTGGATGTGGCATTCGCTGGAAGAGCTGGAGCATGCCGGTGTCGCACTGCGCGGCCTGAAGGCGGCCACGCTCGGCATGTCGGGCTTTCGCCGCTACTGGCTGAGGACCTGGGCCCTCACCTTCATGACCGCCTGGATCTCCCACCACCTGACGCTCAACGTGATGCGCTACGTCCGGCGCGACGGGCAGAAAGTAGGTATCGGTTTCTACGTCAAGCTGCTCGCCGCGCTCTTCGGGCGCCGGGGCCCCGCCAGGCATGCCTTGGGCAGCTTCCTGCGCTATTACCTACCGGGATACGACCCCGATCGCTCGCACGACATGGCGCTCGTCGAGCGTGCCCGCGCAGTCTTCGAGCGGGAGATAGCCGCAGCAGAACCGCGTGCTTAGCGGCTTTGCTAGCGCCCCCCGCAACGGCCTCGGGCAGAACACTTCTGCGGTTGTGCCGCCTAAGCCGCCTCCCTCGCCCCCTCCAGCAGCCCCGCAATGTCCGCCATGATGGCCGTTAGATCAAAATCCTTCGGCGTGTAGACCGCGGCGATGCCGGCGGCCCGCAACTGGCGCTCGTCTTCGGGCGGGATGATGCCGCCGACGACGACCGGGGTATCGCCCAGCCCCTCGGCGCGCATTAGGCGCAGGACCTCCTCGACCAGGACCAGATGAGAGCCCGACAGGATGGAGAGGCCCACGACATGGACGCTCTCTTCCAAGGCCGCGTTCACGATCTCGGCCGGCGTCAGGCGGATGCCTTCGTAGACCACCTCGAAGCCGCAGTCGCGGGCGCGCACGGCGACCTGCTCGGCGCCGTTGGAGTGGCCGTCGAGGCCGGGCTTGCCGACCAGCATCTTGGGGCGGCGGCCGAGGCGGTTGGCCAGGGTATCGACGCGGGTGCGAACGTCGCCGACCCGCTCTTCGTCGGCGCTGGGCAGGCCGGCGCCGACGCCGGTGGGGGCGCGGTACTCGCCCAGGACGCGGCGCAAGGCGGTGCCCCACTCGCCCGTCGTGACGCCGGCGTGCGCGCAGGCGATGGAGGCCTCCATGACGTTGCGGCCCTCGGCGGCGGCGGCCTCCAGCTCCTTCAGGGCGGCCTCGGCTTTGGCGTTGTCGCGGGCGGCGCGCCAGGCCTTGAGCTTGGCCACCTGCTCGGCCTCGGCCGCGGCGTCGACGGTCATGGCGCCGCCGTCCTCCGCACCCGTGGTCAGCGGCGAGGCCTCCGAAGAGGTGTAGGCATTGACGCCGATGACGGTGAGCTCGCCGGACTCGATCGCCTGCATGCGCCGGGTGGCGCTCTCGACCAGCGCGCGCTTCATGGCGGCGTTCTCTACCGCGGCGACGGCGCCGCCCATGGCCTCGATGCGGGCCATCTCGGTCCGCGCCTCCTCACAGAGTGCGGCGACTTTCTCCTCGATGACGGGAGAGCCGGTGAAGATGTCGCCGTACTCCAGCAAGTCGGTCTCAAAGGCCACGATCTGCTGCAGGCGGAGCGACCACTGCTGGTCCCAGGGCCGGGGCAGGCCCATGGCCTCGTTCCAGGCCGGCAACTGCACGGCGCGCGCGCGGGCGTCCTTCGACAGCACCACGGCCAGCATCTCAAGCAAGATGCGGTAGACGTTGTTCTCCGGCTGCTGCTCGGTGAGGCCCAGGGAGTTCACCTGCACGCCGTAGCGGAAGCGCCGGAGCGCCGGATCCTCGACGCCGTAGCGCTCCCGGCAGATCTGGTCCCATAGCTGGGTGAAGGCGCGCATCTTGCAGAGCTCGGTGACGAAGCGCACACCGGCGTTCACGAAGAAGGAAATGCGCCCTACAACCTTGGGGAAGGCTGCCGGATCGACCTGGCCGCCTGCCTTGACCGCATCCAGGACGGCAATCGCGGTGGAAAGGGCATAGGCCAGTTCCTGCACCGGCGTGGCACCGGCCTCCTGCAGGTGATAGCTGCAGACGTTGGTGGGGTTCCAGCGCGGCACCTCGGCCACGGTAAAGGCGATGACGTCGGCGGTCAGCTTCAGCGAGGCCTCGGGCGGGAAGATATAGGTGCCGCGCGAGAGATACTCCTTGATGACGTCGTTCTGCGTGGTGCCGGAGAGCGCCGTGCGCGCCACGCCCTGCTTCTCGGCTGTCGCGATATAGAGCGCCAAGAGCCAGGGCGCGGTGGCGTTGATGGTCATGGAGGTGTTCATCCGGTCGAGCGGAATGCCCTCCAGCAAGGTCTCCATGTCGCCGATGTGGCTGACCGGCACGCCGACCTTGCCGACCTCGCCGCGGGCCAGCAGATGGTCGCTGTCATAGCCGGTCTGGGTCGGCAGGTCGAAGGCGATGGAGAGCCCGGTCTGCCCCTTCTCCAGGTTCTTGCGATAGAGCGCGTTCGATGCCGCCGCCGTGGAGTGCCCGGCATAGGTGCGCATCAACCAAGGACGGTCGCGTCCCGCTGCCTTGTCCTGTCCCTGACCCTGGCTCATTCACGCCCTCCTGACCCTACAGCCGATTTGCGCAACTTTATGTCTCATATCGTGTCTAGAAGGTATGAAGCTTTCTGCTGCATTGCAACAAGGAATGCCTTGCCCTTTCTCCGCGCCCCGACGAAACTTATCGAAGTCCGCCGCCAATTGTATTGCATTGCAGCAGTTGGGCAAGAGTCACTTGACGCCGATTTCGCGGGTCGAATCCGCTGTTTGGTAACTTTATTGCCCAAAAATTGTGCAATTCAGAGCGAAATTGCGCATTGCAAAGGCGGCCTCGCTCGCGCTATGACTCACCGATGCTGCACTGCGGTAAGCCGAAGTGCCGCAGCAAAGCATGAAGGAACAGTAAGGAACCCGCGGATCCGCCAAGGCGACGGCATTGGAGGAGAGAGGAGCAAGCGAAGATGACCGATGCAGCGAAGGTGGTACCGTTGCGTACAGGCCAGCCCGAGAAGGATCTCTACGAGGTTGGCGAGATTCCGCCGCTGGGCCACGTCCCGGCCCGCATGTATGCCTGGCTGATTCGCCGCGAGCGCCACGGTGAGCCGGAGGAGGCCATGCAGGTCGAGGTGGTGGAGACACCGAAGCTCGACAGCCACGACGTCCTGGTCCTGGTGATGGCCGCCGGCGTCAACTACAACGGCGTCTGGGCCGGCCTGGGCGTGCCGGTCTCGCCCTTCGACGTCCACAAGGCCGAATATCACATCGCCGGCTCCGATGCCTCGGGCATCGTTTGGGCCGTGGGCTCCAAGGTCAAGCGCTGGAAGGTCGGCGACGAGGTCGTGGTCCACTGCAATCAGGACGACGGCGACGACGAGGAGTGCAAACGGCGGCGATCCCATGTTCTCGACCTCGCAGCGGATCTGGGGCTACGAGACGCCGGACGGCTCCTTCGCCCAGTTCTGCCGCGTCCAGGACCGCCAGCTGATGACGCGCCCGCGACACCTGACCTGGGAGGAGAGCGGCTGCTACACGCTGACCCTGGCGACCGCCTACCGCATGCTGTTCGGCCATCGCCCCGCACATCTTGCGGCCGGGCCACAACGTGCTGGTCTGGGGCGCCTCGGGCGGGCTGGGCTCGATGGCGATCCAATTGATCTCCACCGCCGGCGCCAACGCCATCGGCATCATCTCGGATGAATCCAAGCGCGACTTTCGTGCTGTCGCTGGGCGCCAAGGGCGTGATCAACCGCAAGGACTTCAACTGCTGGGGCCAGCTGCCGCCGGTCAACGGCGAGGGCTTCGGCGACTACATGAAAGAGTGCCGCAAGTTCGGCAAGGCGATCTGGGAGATCACCGGCAAGGGCAACGATGTCGACTTCGTCTTCGAGCATCCGGGCGAAGCGACCTTCCCGGTCTCCACCTTCGTGGTGAAGCGCGGCGGCATGGTGGTCTTCTGCGCCGGCACGACGGGCTACAACATCACCTTCGACGCCCGCTTCGTCTGGATGCGGCAGAAGCGTATCCAGGGCAGCCACTTCGCCAACCTGCTGCAGGCCAGCCAGGCCAACAATTTGATGGTCGAGCGCCGCATCGACCCCTGCATGAGCGAGGTCTTCTCCTGGCACGACATTCCGCGGGCCCACACCAAGATGATGAAGAACCAGCACAAGCCCGGGAACATGGCGGTGCTGGTCCAGGCCAAGCGGCCGGGCAATGCGGACCATCGAGGACGCGGCAGAGGCCTAGGCCCTTGCCGCGCGGCGAAAGAGGGCGAGGCAACGGCAGCCGCCTCGCCCGCATAGCTCTATCGGGGCTCTTCTTGAGCGTCTCCGCCGAGGCCTTTGCGTCCTGCAGCGAAGAGAGCGACTTGCTGTGGGACGCCGGCTTTCCGATCCCGGAGAGCGCGGAAGACCGCACCCAAGAGCTGGATGCGCTGATGCAGTCAGACGGCAGTCCGGACCGGCGGCTGATTGAGGCCGCGCTGGCGCCCAACAGCGAAGAGCTGCAGGGTTTAGAAGTGCTGGTGGTGCCGGGATTTCTCACCGACTATCTCGAACCGCTGCGCGACGTGGGCCTCTCGGACTATCTGGATGCGCAGATCTTCGGGGCGGCACCGCTGGTCAGGAAAGTCAGACGGGTGGACCTCAACAGCGAAGCCAGCGCCCAATCAAACGCCCCGCTGATCGCCGCGGCGGTGGCCGGCGCCGAGACGCCGGTCTGCCTGATCAGTCATTCCAAGGGCGGGATCGATATCCTGGAGTTTTTGCTGACAAGCAGAAGCGGACCAGCGCGGCAAGATCGCCTGCTGGATCTCCTTTCAAGCGCCCTTCCACGGCTCGCCCGTAGCGGATGTCGCCGCCTCCTGGTGGCTGCCACGGATCCTTTCGGAGGGCAGCCTCGATCTCGTCGGCGGCGAGGCCGAAGCGCTGGCCGACATGACCAGCCTCCAGGACTGCCTGGTCGGCGAGCGGTTGGACAGGCTGGAAGCGCTCGGACGCGCGTTTCCCATCCTGTCGGTGGCCGGCGCCGTCGATTCGGCGGACGACCTCTCCGAACACCTGGCCGTCACGCTTCCCTGGATGCTGTGGATGCGGGCGGAGGGAATCCGAAACGACGGGCTGGTGCCGACCGGATCGGCCGTCTTGCCCTTCAGCGACTACGTTGTCTTCAAGGGGACCGACCACACGGCGCTGGTGTCCGGCGGTCCCTTGGGGCTCTCCGCAGACCATCGCGCCCTGTTGACCCAGGCTTTGCTCGCGCTCGTCGCCGGCGAGGCAACAGCAACACGTCACTAGCCAATCGAGACCAAACGCCATGTCGGAAGCCGTCCAGACGCTGCCTCAGCAGGACCTCACCCTAGACCACTTGCTTAGCGATTGCGCCGAGGCGCTTGGCGCCGCCGAGCGCTTCGGCGAGGCCGCCAGGCGCGCCATCGCCGGCCTGGTCGCCCCCGGCGGTAAGGTCGATTCCCGCCCTGCTGGAGCGCGAGCAGCATGCTGCCCACGGCCTGGCCTGGACGCTCACCTACGTCGCCGCCCTGCGCGAGATGCTGCACTGGGCCGAGCGGCTGAAGGAAGCCGGCCGCTTCCGCGAGACCGAGCAGCTGATCCTTCAAGCGGCCTACGGCGAGTATATCCAGCAGCTCTGGGGTGGCCTGCCGATGAGCCAGGGGGAGATCCTGCGCCCGGGCGAGATGGGGATGAGCGACGAGGACATCCACGCGCTCTGGGGCCCGGCGATCAAGCGCTTGGTCGAGGGCGGCAACACCGCGGCGGTGCGCCAGCGCCTGGCCGCGCTCATCGCCGAGGGCGATTTCGGCCGCGACGGCCTGGACGACGAGACCTTGGAGATGGTGCGCGAGCAGTTCGCCAAGATCGCCGACCGGCATGCCGAGGCGGCGCACGGGTGGCACCGCCGCGACGAGCTGATCCCCGACGCCGTGGTGCAGGAACTGGCCGATCTCGGCGTCTTCGGCCTCACCGTGCCGGAGGACTTCGGCGGGGCGGGTCTGGGCAAGCTCGCCATGTGCGTGGTGACCGAAGAGCTGTCGCGCGGCTACATCGGCCTGGGCTCGCTCGGCACCCGCTCGGAGATCGCCGCGGAGCTGATCCGCCTGGGCGGCACGGAGGCCCAGAAAGAGCACTTCCTGCCCAAGATTGCCTCGGGCGAGATCCTGCCGACCGCGGTCTTCACCGAGCCCAACACCGGCTCGGACCTGGGCTCGCTGCGCACCCGCGCGGTCCGCGAGGGCGATCACTACAAGATTCGCGGCAACAAGACCTGGATCACCCACGCCAGCCGCTCCGACCTCATGACCTTGCTGGTGCGCAGCGATCCCGACAGCAAGAACTGGCGCGGCCTCTCCATGTTCCTGGCCGAGAAGCCGCGCGGAACTGAGAAGAATCCCTTCCCGGCCGAGGGCATGACCGGCGGCGAGATCAAGGTCCTGGGCTACCGCGGCATGAAGGAGTACGAGCTGGCCTTCGACGGCTTCCAGGTGCCGGCGGAGAACCTGCTGGGCGGCGAAGAGGGCCAGGGCTTCAAGCAGCTGATGGCGACCTTCGAATCGGCCCGCATCCAGACCGCCGCGCGCGCCGTCGGCGTCGCCCAGAATGCGCTGGAGCTGGGCCTGGCCTACGCCAACGAGCGGGTGCAGTTCGGCAAGACCCTGATCCACTTCCCGCGGGTGGCCGGCAAGCTCGCCTGGATGGCGGTGGAGACCATGGTGGCGCGCCAGCTCAGCTACTTCGCCGCCCGCCAGAAGGACAGCGACCGGCGTTGCGACATCGAGGCCGGGATGGCCAAATTGCTGGCCGCGCGCGTCGCCTGGGCCAATGCCGACAACGCGCTGCAGGTGCACGGCGGTAATGGCTATGCCGAGGAGTACCGCATCAGCCGGGTGCTCTGCGATGCGCGTATCCTCAACATCTTCGAGGGTGCCGCCGAGATCCAAGCCCAGGTGATCGCCCGCGGCCTCTTGTCGGCCGGGCGGAACTAGATCCTTAGAAGGAGAAGGCCATGCGCCTCGACGCAGTGCCGATCGGCCAGAACCCGCCGGATGACATCAATGTCATCATCGAGGTCCCGGTCGGCGGCGAGCCGATCAAGTACGAGATGGATAAGGCCGCGGGCGCTATGTACGTCGACCGCTTCCTCTATACGCCGATGCGCTATCCCGGGAATTACGGCTTCGTCCCGCACACGCTCTCGGCCGACGGCGACCCGATCGACGTGCTGGTTCCCAATCAGCGCCCCATCGTGCCGGGTGCGATCATGCGCTGCCGGCCGATCGGCGTGCTCTACATGGAGGACGAGGGCGGCGGCGACGAGAAGATCATCGCCGTGCCGCACGACAAGCTGACCAAGCGCTACGTGAAGGTGGAGTCGATCGAAGACCTGCCACGCATCACCATCCAGCAGATCGAGCACTTCTTCGAGCACTACAAGGACCTGGAGCCCGACAAGTGGGTGAAGATCGTGCGCTGGGGCGGCATCGACGACGCCCGCGCCATGATCAGCGAGGCCATCGCCCGCTCACAAGCCGCCGAGTAGGCGCCGATCCGGAAGCGCCTATGACCTTTTGCATCGCCCCTGGCGGGGACGCTTAGCAGGCTCTATCTTCCCGCGCTTATGGAAACTTTCGCCATCATACTCATGATTGTCGCCATGCTGGCGACCCTTGGGTTCCTCTTCACCGGCTTGATCTCCTTCGCCCGGGAGGAGAGTTCAACAAGAAGTACGGCAACAAGCTGATGCGCTATCGCGTCCTCGCGCAGTTCATTGCCATCGGCCTCTTCGTCGTCGCGGTGTTGATCTTGAAAACCGGCAATGGGTGAGGATGCCTTCTTGGTCAAACTGACAAAAATCTACACGCGCGGCGGCGACAAGGGGCAGACCTCGCTGGCCGACGGGGCCCGTGTCGACAAGCACGACCTGCGCGTCGCGGCCTACGGCTCGGTCGACGAGACCGGTGCCGCCATCGGGCTCGCCCGGCTGGAGGCCGGCGAGGCCTACGACCCGCTGCTCTCCATGATCCAGAACGACCTCTTCGACCTGGGCGCCGACCTGGCGACGCCGGAACGCCCCGACCCCAAGTACCCGCCGCTACGTATGACCCACGCCCAGGTGCAGCGTCTGGAGCAGGAGATCGACCGGCTGAACGCAGAGCTCTCGCCCTTGGAATCCTTCGTGCTCTCCGGCGGTAATCGGGGAGCGGCACACCTGCACATGGCGCGCACCGTGGCGCGCCGGGCGGAGCGTGACATATCGGCGCTGAACGCCGTCGACGCCGTCAATCCCGACGCCATCAGGTACATCAATCGGCTGTCAGATCTGCTTTTCGTGATGGCCCGCCATGCAAATGACAAGGGGCGCGGCGATGTCTTGTGGATTCCAGGCGCCAATCGCTAAAATACGGGCCTAAGCGACAGCAGGCCACGATTGACAGGCTTTCTGCCGCGCTCTTATTGTGCGCTGCGAAATGAGTGGGGTCTGAACGCACGACCAGCATTCCATGAATGGCGTGCGCACGCTCTTTCGAACAGAACAAGCTATCACGGACGTCTCGTAAAGGATCGCCTGGGGCAAGAGCATGAAAGTTCTCGTACCGATCAAACGTGTGATCGATGCCAACGTGAAGGTCCGCGTCAAGGCGGACAAGAGCGGCGTCGAAACGGCCAACGTCAAAATGGCCATGAACCCCTTCTGCGAAATCGCCATCGAAGAGGCGGTGCGCCTGAAGGAAGCCGGAACCGCTAGCGAGGTGGTGGCCGTCGCCGCCGGCGTTCAGCAGAGCCAGGAGACCCTGCGCACCGCGCTCGCCATGGGTGCCGACCGCGCCATCCTGATCGTGAGCGACGTGGCGCTGGAGCCGCTCGGCATCGCCAAGCTCTTGAAGGCGGTGGTCGAGAAGGAAGCGCCGGGCCTCATCATCATGGGCAAGCAGGCGGTCGACAACGACAACAACCAGACCGGCCAGATGCTGGCCGGCCTGCTCGGCTGGCCGCAAGGCACCTTCGTCTCCAAGATCGTCACCGAGGGCGAGGGCCTGAAGGCGACGCGCGAGGTGGACGGCGGCCTGGAGACCGTGGCCTTGAAGATGCCGGCCATCCTCACCGTCGACTTGCGCCTGAATACGCCGCGCTATGCCAGCTTGCCGAACATCATGAAGGCCAAGAAGAAGCCTTTGGAGCAGATGACTCCCGAGGATCTGGGCGTCGACGTCACGCCCAGGCTGAGCGTGGTACAGGTGACCGAGCCGCCGGGCCGCAAGGCCGGCGTCAAGGTCGAATCGGTGGCAGAGCTGCTGGATAAGCTGCGTAACGAAGCAAAGGTGCTGTCATGAGCGTCCTGGTCGTCGCCGAGCACGACAATGCGAGCCTGAAGTCGGGCACCCTCAACGCCGTCGCCGCCGCGGGCGAGCTGGGCGGCGATATCGTCGTCCTGGTCGCCGGCAAGGACTGCGGCGGTGCCGCCGATGCCGCAGCGGCCCTGCCCGGCGTCGCCAAGGTCCTGAAGGCCGACGGCGCCGAGTACGAGCACCAGCTGGCCGAGAACCTGGCGCCGCTGATCGTCAAGCTGGCCGTGGACTACAGCCACCTGGTGGCCGCTGCCAGCACCTTCGGCAAGAACGTGATGCCGCGTGCGGCAGCGCTTCTGGACGTGCAGCAGATCTCCGACATCCAGGCGATCGAAGCACCGGACACCTTCGTTAGGCCCATCTATGCCGGCAACGCGCTTGCCACGGTGAAGTCGGGCGATGCGATCAAGGTCCTGACCATCCGCACCACCACCTTCGACCCGGTCGCCGAGAGCGGCGGCAACGCCGCCGTCGAAGCGGTCGAGGCGACCGGCGACAGCGGCCTTTCCAGCTTCGTCGGCCAGGAGCTCACCAAGAGCGAGCGCCCGGAGCTCACCACCGCGCGCGTGGTCATCTCCGGCGGCCGCGGCATGCAGTCCTCGGAGAACTTCGCCATGCTGGAGAGGGTCGCAGACATGCTGGGTGCGGCCGTCGGCGCCAGCCGTGCCGCGGTCGATTCCGGCTATGCGCCGAACGACTATCAGGTCGGTCAAACCGGCAAGGTGGTGGCGCCCGATCTCTACATCGCGGTCGGCATCTCAGGTGCCATCCAGCATCTGGCCGGCATGAAGGATTCCAAGGTCATCGTCGCCATCAACAAGGACGAAGAGGCGCCGATCTTCCAGGTCGCCGACTACGGCCTGGTGGCGGACCTCTTCAACGCAGTGCCAGAGTTGGAAAAGGAGCTGGGCTAAGGCCTGAGGCGGAGCTGCCTGCCAGCGGCTCCGCCGGCCTTTTGGCTCAGAGTTAGACCTTATGGGAAGCATTCAATCCGTGGGGATCATCGGCGCCGGTCAGATGGGCAGCGGCATCGCGCATGTCTGTGCCTTGGCCGGCATCGACGTCCGCTTGTGCGACATCACCGACGAGGCGCTCTCGGCTGGCCTGGACACCATCGAGCACAACCTCGAACGGCAGGTCCATCGCGACAGGATCACCACGGACGAGAAGGCGGCAGCCCTGAAGCGCATCAAGTCCGGCTTGGGCCTGGAGCAGATGGGCGACTGCGATCTGGTGATCGAGGCCGCCTCGGAGAACGAGCAGGTCAAGCGCGAGATCTTCAAGGCGCTCTGCCCGCTGCTGCGCGAGGATGCCCTGATCGCCAGCAACACCTCGTCGATCTCCATCACCCGCCTGGCGGCCACCACCGACCGGCCGGAACGCTTCATGGGCATGCACTTCATGAACCCCGTTCCGGTGATGCATCTGGTGGAGCTGATCCGCGGCATCGCCACCGATGAGGCGACGGTCAAGACCTTGCGCGAATTGGCCGTCCAGCTAGGCAAGACCCCGGTCTCGGCCGAGGACTTCCCGGCTTTCATCGTGAACCGCGTGCTGCTGCCGATGATCAACGAGGCGGTCTACACCCTCTACGAGGGCGTCGGCTCGGTCGATGCCATCGACACCGCCATGAAGCTGGGCGCCAACCACCCCATGGGACCCTTGGAATTGGCCGACTTCATCGGCCTCGACATCTGCCTGGCGATGATGCAGGTGCTCTACGAGGGCCTGGCCGATTCCAAGTACCGACCCTGCCCCCTGCTGGTGAAGTACGTCGAGGCCGGTTGGGTCGGCCGCAAGTCGGGCCGCGGCTTTTATGACTATACGGGCGAGCGGCCGGTACCGACGCGCTAGAGAGCGACGCTCGAAAAGGCTGTCGGTTCCGTTCACTGAAAAGAGACTGTCGCTTGCCCCATGGCCCAGGAGGGTGTCGACGTTGTCGGTCCCGATCAGCGTGCCTGTCCACCTGCTTGCGGCGAGATCGTCGTCGCCGTCGTCGCCTCCAAAGGAGTGGTGCCACTCCCACCACTCCCCGGCAAAGGCTGTCTCTGCCGTTTCCGCCACCGAGGCTATCGCCTCCGCTCAGGCCACCGAGCGTGTCGTTTCCCTTGTAGACCAGAATAGTTTCGGGGTTTCCATTCAGAAGAGTGTGTAGGGGTTCTCGCTTCCTGGTGTCATGGCCATGGCTTCACCTTGATCATCCGCCTAGTCGCTGCGCGAAACCATAGCCCTCTCAGTGTTTGTTACCTCACAGTTTCAGTTAATCGCGGTGGAGCCGGTGCCCCTGAGTGTGTCCGTCATCTCCTCGACAGTCGCCTTGATGGCAGTAAGAGTGACGTCTAGATGGCCTTCTTCCAACTCTCCACGGTAAAGGAGCTCTGACATGACGACAGCGGTCAGGTGCAAGCTCGCCCCTAGAACTACTCCCGAGTCGCCGTTGGTCTGAGCGATCAGGAATTCACGTGCTTCGAAAGCCGCGTCAGTAGCGCAGTCATGGAACTGGTCAGGGTTCATTATTCTCTCCTCTCAAGCCAAGGATTTTCAGTTTCTGCGACTTGCCGCAGCCGTTGTTATCGGTCTTAGGCGCTTGGAAACATGCTAGTGACTGTTTGTCCTCTTTTCGGGCACGTCATGGCGGTGCCTGTCTTAGCGTCAGATCATCATGCGGCGCACCGATGTCTAGTGTCTTGGGCAATTTTGTTGCCCGATTTGGGGGGAATTAATATAAATTAACAGGCTTTCCTCCTTTGCCGTCGGCCCTAGGTTTGAGGTCCGCTCGCGTCCCGAGACGTGGATACTGACGAGCCTGCGGGAGCGTCCGATCAAGGGGGACGCGTGATTGGTGTAGGGCACCCCGCGCGGTGCTGGACGGACGGTGACGCGCTTTGCGTAGCCGGCGTCGGGCATCCGACAGGCCGCAAGGGTGCAAACTCGCTTGATCGGCACCTTCGCAGGCGGCACTGTCATTGGAGGCGATGCCATTGGGAGATCCCGGCTGAAACAGCAAATCTAGCTGCTATTCCACGCCAGCAGCCTGATCCTGGCCGAAAGGCGGCCTCGCCAGGTGATCGCCGACACCTTGGTTAGCGTCTTGTCCTTAAGCATGGGACATCGAGCAGAGGAACCAATGAAGGCTTTACTGATCGAATCCGACGAAGCCGCTTTACAAGAATTAATATCCACTATGAAGAGTGGAGAATTCTCTGTCGACTCCGCAAAAGATTCGGAGTCTGCTCTGGATCATCTCATTTGCAATAGATATGATATCGTAATATTGGATTACGCGGTGCATGATCTCGGCGGCCAAAGACTCTATGATCGTTTGCACCGAGCGGGTCTCTCGACCCCAATCCTGCTGATCGCGGAGAAAGACGCGCCCGTAAACAAAGAGAAAATTTCTCGCATAACAAAAGATGGCATTTTACTCAAACCAGTTGTTGGCGATGAAATATTGAACTGGTCAAAGGCACTCATTGATTTTGTGAATATTTCTGTTGGGTTCATGGACTTCCCATCGATTATTGTACAGAAAAGTACTCCTAACTCTGAAGACGATATAAAAAGTAAATCCAAATATATTGGATTGACGGAGGCTGAAAAAAAATTGCTAGGGTTTCTGCTAAAAAACAAAGGAAGAACTGTGGATAAGGGCGAGATTCTTCAGAATGTTTGGAACTCAGAAGAAGAAGAGGTTTTTACCAATATAGTAGAAGTATATATTGCACGATTGCGCCGCAAGCTTGGCGAGCACGGAAACAACCTACTTAATATTCGCGGCGTGGGGTATCGGTTCGAAATCTGAACCCCTATTCCTCATGTTGCGCCAGTGGCCGGGATAGGTTTGGCCCCTCCGCGCAAAGACATCTGGTGCTGCCCGGAGATGGGCCTTTGTCGGCGTCATGAGAGGGCAGATGCGCAGGAACGCCTTGAGGTGTAGGTCAGCCGATCCGGACCCGGCGGTCGAGGCCGGCTCACTGCCTGTAGCGCGCTGCCGTCAGGCCATCGAAGGAGATCTCGGGCGTGGCGCCGGTCACCAGATCTGCGACCGCGCGTCCCGACCCGCAGGCCATGGTCCAGCCGAGCGTGCCGTGGCCGGTATTGAGAAAGAGGTTGGGATAGCGTGTCGGCCCCAGGACGGGGGTGCCGTCTGGGGTCATGGGCCTGAGGCCGGTCCAGCCCTCGGCCTTGGCGACATCGCCGCCTCTGGGGAAGAGGTCGCTCACCACGTGGCGCACGCTGTCGGTGGCGTGCTTGCCCAGCTTCCTGTTGTAGCCGATGATCTCGGCCTGCCCGGCCACCCTGATGCGATCGCCCAGGCGGGTGATGGCCACCTTGTGGGTTTCGTCCATGATGGTGGACTGGGGGGCTGCCTGATCGTCAGTGACCGGCAGGGTAATCGAGTAGCCCTTGATTGGGTAGATCGGCAGCCTGATGCCGATGGCGCGCAGCAAGCCCGGCGCAAAGGGCCCCATGGCGCAGACGTAGGCGTCGCCTTCGACCCGGCCGTTGCCGGTATCGATACCGGCGACTTTGCCGCCTTCGACAGCCATTCCCTTCACGGTAACGCCGTAGTGGAAGCGGGCGCCCAGTGCAGCGGTCTGTTCGGCGAGCGCGATGGTGAACTTGCGGCAGTCGCCGGTACGGTCGGCGGTCAGCCGCAAGCCGCCGACAAACTTTTGCGCCACTTCGGCAAGGCCCGGTTCGGCGGCGATGCAGCCGTCGCGATCGAGCACCTCGAAGGGGCTGTCGAACTCGGTGAGCACGGCTTGGTCGGCCTTGGAGGCTTCGACCTGCTTTGCCGATCGAAACAGCTGCAAGGTTCCCCGCTCGCGCAGGTCGAAATCCAGCGAGACCTCGCCCAAGAGGTCCGTCAGGCAGTCGCGGCTGTAGTTGGAGATGCGCACCATGCGGCTCTTGTTCAGGGCATAGCTGCGCCGATTGCAGTTGGCCAGCATGCGTAGCGCCCAGCCCCACATGGTCGGGCTGATCAAGGGCCAGATGAACAGCGGCCGGTACTTCATGAAGAGCCACTTGACCGCCTTCTTGGGAACCCCTGGCGCCGCCCAGGGCGAGGTCATGCCGTAGGAAAGCTCGCCCGCATTGGCGAAGCTGGTTTCCAGGCCCGGCCCTGCCTGCCGGTCGAGCACCGTTACCTCGGCACCGCGCTTGGTCAGGTAGTAGGCCGTGCAGACGCCGATGACGCCGGCTCCGAGGACAACAACGCGCATCGGCTAGTTTTCTCCAGGTCTGTCTCTTCGCGGCATGGCAATCCTTGGTCATCCTGCGGTCAAGTCGCAACGAACCTCGCCCAAGCCTAAGCCATTCTGCCGCCCCAAGCCAATTCGATCGGCCTTTCCGGATGCCTCAGCCCGATCAGGCTGGATAGAGCTCGTAGAGTTCCGCAACGCTCCTCTTTGCTGCCTACTGCCGCTGCGGCGCCGCTCAGAATTGGCAATGGCCTTCGTTGGTGACTCGGCGCCGGCGCGCGCCTTTAATGGCGCCCATGAGCTGGAAAGACGAGATCGACGAAATTCGGCGGCGGCGTGCCCTGGCGCTCGAACAAGGTGGTGGCGAAGCGGTAGCGCGCCAGCATGCCAAGGGCCGGCTGACCATCCGCGAGCGGATCGAGGCGCTGCTCGACCCCGGCTCCTTCGAGGAGCTGGGCGCCGGTGCCGGATCGCTGGAGGACGACGGCTCCTTCACGCCGGCAAACTACGTGCTGGGGTTCGGCAAGGTCGATGGGCGGCTCTGCGTCGTCGGCGGCGAGGATTTCACACTGAAGGGCGGCTCGCCCTCGCCGGCAGGCCTGCGCAAGAGCGTCCATACCGAAGACTTGGCGGTGGCCTACCGCATTCCCTTGATCCGTCTGCACGAGGGGGCGGGCGGCAGCGTCGGCAGCTCTTCCAAGCCGAGCCTCGGCGCCCCGGTCTATGATCCGCCGCGTTTCCGCTCCGTCGCCGAAGCGATGGGCAGCGTGCCGGTTGCTGCGGCCGCTCTGGGCGCCGTTGCCGGGATGCCGGCGGCGCGCCTGGTGGCGGCGCATTTCTCCGTCATGACACGCGATACCTCCCAGATCCTGATAGCCGGACCCGCCGTGGTCGAGCGGGCGCTGGGCGAGAAGAAGACGAAGGAAGAGCTTGGCAGCGCCGAGGTGCATGCGCGCAACGGTACGGTCGACAATGCCAGCGAGGACGAAGCCGAGGCCTTCCGGCAGATCCGCCGCTTCTTGAGCTACCTGCCGGCCAATGTCTGGGAGCTGGCGCAGGTGGCCGGCTGCGACGATCCGGTTGATCGCCGCGAGGAGGCTCTGGCTCAGATCGTGCCGCGCGAGCGGCGCCATGCCTTCGATATGCGCGCCGCGCTCTCTCTGATCCTCGACGACGGCAGCTTCTTCGAGATCGGCGGCGGCTATGGCCGCGGCCAGATCACGGGACTGGCGCGCCTCAACGGCCATTCGGTGGGCGTCTGGGCCAATGACGGGCGCTTTCTCGCCGGTGCCATGACCGCCGACGGGGCACAGAAGGCGCGACGCTTCATCGAGCTTTGCGACACCTTCCACCTGCCGGTCGTGAGCTTCATCGACGAGCCGGGCTTCATGATCGGCGCCAAGGCGGAGCGCGAGGCCACCATTCGCCATGGCGCCAACGCGGTTCTGACCGCGGCGATGAGCCGGGTGCCTTGGGCCTCGATCATGGTGCGCCGCTCCTTCGGGGTAGCGCAGGCCGCCCACTATGGGCCCGGCGGCTACCTCTTGGCCTGGCCCTCGGCGGAAAGCGGGCCCTTGCCGGTCGAGGGCGGGGTTGCCGTCGCCTACAAGCGCGAGATCGCAGCAGCCGAGGACCCAGATGCCAGGCGGCGTGAACTGGAGGCCCAGTTGGCCGCCAAGCAGTCGCCCTTCCCGCGCGCCGAGGCTTTTTCGGTGCACGAATTGATCGATCCGCGCGAGACCCGACCGCTGCTGTGCCGCTGGGTAGAGCGGGTGCAACGACTGCTGCCGCCGCTGCTCGGCCCCAGCGGCTTCACGGTACGGCCCTGACATGCGGCTAGTCCTATGCAGCCGGCTCCTCTCGCAGGGGCGCTAGAGTTTGGATCATGATCGTTCGGACCTCCATGCCTCGAAATTCCCATCGATTGAGGCGGCCAGCAGTTCGACCGGGTGACGGCAGGGAACCTGCGTAGCCTGCTCGGTATGCCAACGGCAGGTCTCGCTGTCGGTGACCACGACGTCAGGCGAGCCGCGGTTGATCTGTTTGAACAGGGTGTCGCCGACCGCCATGGCGATCGCGTGCTTGTCCTTGTCGTATCCGTAGGTGCCGGCGATGCCGCAGCAGCTGGCCTCCGAGACCTCTAGCGCGAGCTCGGGGATCAGCCGCAGCAGCTCCAGCGCAGGCTGGCCCATGGCGTGGCCGCGCAGCTGACAGGGGCCGTGGTAGAGCACGCGCAAGGGCAGGGCGGTCAAGCTTGCCTCGAGGGCATCGCTGTGGGCGGCGAGCAGGAACTCGCAGATGTCGACGATCGCATCGGCGACCTCTGCGGCGGCCCCCTCGGTCATCGACAGATAGGTCGCATACTTCTCGCGAAGCGTCAGCGAGCAGCTGGTCGATGTCGAGACGATCGGACGCTCGGCGCCGGCCAGGCTTGCGACAAGCGCTTCGGCACGGCCGCGCGCAGCACCCCACTCGCCGCTCGACAGCATGGGAAGGGCGCAGCAGGCCTTGGTAGGTGCGCTCACGCGGAGCCCGAGACTGTTCAAGACCCGAACCGCGGCGATGCCGACGAAGGGATCGTAATGCTCTATGGCGCAGCCGGTGAAGTAGCTGACGACCGGCCCGTCCGGTTGCTGGTGACGAGCGAGCCAACGGCGAAAGCGGCCCCCGTGAAACCTCGGCAAGGGAGCATCGCGATGAAGGCCCAGGAATGCCTCCGCCAGGCCGCGCAGGGCTCGGTTGCCGAGCAGTCCGTTCGCCAGCGTCGGCGCAACGGCCGCGATCCTGCCAACGCCCTCGGGGCGGTTCATCACCTTTTGACCGAGCGGCAGTTTGGCGCCGTCTGCCAGCATGGCGGCCTTGGCGAAGGCGATGATGTCGGAGATCTTGACGTCGTTGGGGCAGACGCTGGTGCAGATGCCGCAGCCGCTGCACAGCATCGGGGAGGTCTCGGTGAACTGCTCGATGACGCGAAAGCGCTGGCCTTGGGGGCCTGTGTACTTCGGCCCGGGGAAGGCTTCCGTCGCCGTGGCCACGGGGCAATGGGCCTGGCAGATGCCGCACTTCGTGCAGCGGTCCATGCTCTCCAAGACCTTCACCGCCCCGCTCATTTTCGCACCATGGCGGCGGTTCTGCACCACTGGGCGCAGTCCAAGCCTGCGCAAGCGTGGTGTGCGGTCATCTCCCTGCTGCCAAGATCGATGCCGAGGAAGGCGCGAGCGTCCATCACGAGGCCTCCAGGTAGCGGCGTGCCGCTTCCGCAGCGGCCCAACCGGTTGCGATAGAGACGCCTTCTCCCGAGGCCTCCCCCATAGGATTCCAGTGGCCGAGAGTCGTGCCCGTCACGAAGAGGTTGTCGTGAGTATGCTGCCCTTTGCCTTGTGGGCGAAGCGACTCGTCGACCTCGACGCCGGTTCGATGCAGGGCGTCCAGCGCCTGGTCGACCTGCAAGGCGTCCAAGGGGGCGGTCTGTGCAACCGGAAGATCGAATGTCGGCTCCAGCACCATACCATCTGCCTCGACCTCGAGCCCGCCCATCAGCACGCCGCCGCTGGCCAGGATGAAGGCCTTTGCCGCATAGAAACGGTCTCGCTGGTCCGTAACCCCGATGACTCGCCCGTCACCGTTCCTCCGTCCGGCGACCGTCACGCCTCGGTGAAAGAGCCCATTGCTTTGCAGGATTCGCCGCTCCAGAGCGAAGGCCAATCGCATCCCCGCCACGCTTGGCGGCAGCGTCGGCACCTCCAGGCAGACGAGGCCTTGTCCGGCGGCATCGCCGATCAAGGTCTCCTGCTTCTCCAGGCCGAGAAGGGCAGGAAAGAGCACGAGCTCGCTCCCTGCTGCCAGCCGATCCTTCACCCCGCGAAAGTAGGCCTTGGGATCCGTCAGTCGATCGAAGGCACGGGCGATGGCCACGCTCTCGCTTCGGCCTTCGGGCGCCTCAAGCTCGATTCCGGTGGCGGATACGCCGGCTTTTTGTAGGCCCTGCAGCAGAAGCCCGGCAGGAAAATCGCGATGGTCCCGGAAGGAGGCCACTGCCACCCTCGCCGCCTGCACCGCCGCCAGGCTTGCTTGGTGGCGAAAGGGTGCAAAGGTCGGAAGGGTCATTCCCGCTGGCGTCAAGGCCAAGCTGTTACCGCCGTTCGGACAGTAGCTTTGGCCCAGCGCCTCACAGGTCCTGAAGAACCAGGCCAAGGCCTGTTCGACGCCGGGCAATCCCATGAGGCGGTAGGGATGGCGGGGATCCAGAGCCTCCACACCCGCCAAGGGAGGCTCCTGTGACGCGCCCTTGGGGCTCAGCAGGTGAATGCCACCCGGCGCAGAGTGCAGCGAACTCGCACCTCGGCAAAAGATGCGCACGCTATAGCCTTGCTCGAGGAGGCGAAGGGCGGCGACCAGTCCGTCCAGCTCGGCACCGACGATGATGACATCGCTCCTCATCGGCGTTCCTCACGGGGCAGGACTGCCTGGTCGAGGCGCAGCCCCAAGGTGCCGCGATAGACCACGTCGCTCAGGAGCATTTGGCGCGCCTGCTCGCCCCAGGTCGTTCTGACCGCCCCTTTGAGGCGCTCGCTCCAGAAACGGCCGAGTTCCTCTTCCGTGGCGAGGTCCGGGTGGTGCGCAGCAAGCATCTCCGCCAGGCGAGCGCCGCAGAAGCTTCCTTGGCACGGCCCAAATCCCACCCGTAATCGGCGCCGGACGTCATGGAGGTGGCGCACTGCCCCGTTCTGCAATAGCTCCGCTACGGCCGCCTGGTCGACCGCCTCGCACTCGCAGAGCAGTTTGCGGGCCTCGCCCGCTCGCTCGACCTCCTGGAAGCCTTGAACCGGTCGCCAAGGTCCCGCGACGGTCTCGACTTCGAGGGAGGTGGTTGCCGTGGTGCAGGGTTGATTGATGCCGAGGTGACGGCAGACCTGGTTGGCGACGTCCTCGGCCATCGAGCGGTGGGTCGTGAGAGACCCGCCGGAGACACTGAAGAAACCCTGGATCCCCTGTTCGCCATGATTGATCACCGCGTGACGGCGGGGCAGTGGCTTGCCCTCCGGCCAGTGCTCGGGCTTGACCAGCGGGCGAACGCCGGCCCAGGCACGCAAGGCGCGCAGGGCCCTTACACCCGGGATCAGCGGTGCGGCGCCCTCGAGCAGCTCTTGGATCTCAGCGGGGCGCACCAGGGTCGTGTCCGGATCGCCCACCACTTCGGAAGTGGTGCCGAACAGGCTGACGGTCCCCGTCGGGACCATGATGTCGTGGCTGCTTGGCGGGCGGCAGCGGTTGATCGCCTTGGCCACCAGCCGGTGGCCGAGCACCAGGATGGCGCCCTTGGTGAGCTGCAAGGAAACCCGCCCGCCGGCCAAGGCGGCAACGCGGGCGGACCAGGGGCCGGCGGCGTTGACCACGGCGTCGGCTTCCAGGCGGCCTTCGGACCCGTTCCGCGCGGCATAGCGTACCGCAGTGACGTGTCCGGCAGCAATCTCGAAGCCGCTCACCTGGCTGCGGGTCAGCACGCTCCCGCCCCTGCGGCGCAGGTCGTCGGCGAGGAGGTTGACCAGTCGCCAGGCATGGACCGTTGCGTCGGGTACGGCAAAGGCCTGGCGAACGTTCCGGCTGATCGACGTCTCCTCGGCCATCACGGCGTCGGGATCGAGTGCCTCTGCGGGGATCTCCGCTGCGCGGCAGCCATGACGAAAGGCCTCGGCGAAGTCGGCCGGGTCCTCCGGCAGGGAAACGAAGAGACCGCCGGTCTCTTCCACCGTGCTCGGCGCGATGCGCGCGATAGTGCGCCGCTCGCGCATGCACTCGGCCGCATAGGATGGATCGCTGACGGCATAGCGCGCACCGCTTTGCAGCATGCCGTGAAAGCGGCTGCTGGTGCCGCTGCCCAAATCGCCATACTCGATCAGCGTAACCGAGCAGCCTCGTAGGGCAAGGTCGCGGGCGACGCCGCAGCCGGTCGCACCGCCGCCGATCACGACAACCCGCGGCGCATCGACCGAAGCGGGCGATGGGCTAGGCATCGAGGCCAAGCTCCTGCTTGCGCCGGCTCGCCCAGGCATTGATCAGCCGGTCCACGGTGATCGCCATGAAGGCGACGCAGACACCGGCGGTCACGCCACGCCCCGGATCGACCTTGGAGAGCGCGATCAAGGTCTCCTGGCCGAGGTCGCGGGTGCCGACCAGCGCGGTTATCACCAGCATGGAGAGGCCCATCATCAGAGTCTGGTTCAGGCCCAGCATGATGTCGGGCAAGGCAAGCGGCAGATGCACGCGCCTCAACAACTGGCGCCGGGTGCAGCCCATGGCGCGCGCGGCCTCGACGGCGTCCGGAGGCACCTGGCGAATGCCGCTGTCTGTATAGCGGATCGCCGGCACGATGGCGTAGAGCACGACTGCGACCATGGCCGAGAAGTCGCCGACGCTGAACAGCATGATGACCGGGATCAGATAGACGAAGGCAGGCAGGGTCTGCAGGGTGTCGATAACCACCTGCACCACGCGGTGCACCCGGTCGTTGCCGGCGGCGATAATACCGATCGGGATGCCAAGCAGGCTCGCCAGAAGCACGGAGACGCCGACCAGGTAGGCGGTCACCATGGCCTTGTCCCACAGCCCGACCAGCGCCATGAAGGCGATCAGGCAGGCGGTCTGAAGCGCCAGGCGCCAGCCGCCCAGGTGATAGCCGACCGCGGCGATGAAGGCGACGACGCCGAGCCAAGGCAGCGCCAAGAGAAAGGACTTGGTGGGCTTCAGCAGGTAGATGAAGAGATTGTCGCGCACCGCGCTGATGTAGACATAGAGGTTGATGTTGATCCAATCGATGATGTTGTCCCAGAAGCGGCCCGTCGACACGGTCCAGTCCGGCGGAATGTGCGCGACCGCCGGCAGCCACTGGCCGGCCAGGGTAAAGCCGATGGCCAGCGCCAAGGCCGCGAGCGGGACCCGGTAGCGCGCCACCAGGCCAGGCGGCCGGCCCTGGTGGATCGGCCGCCTGGCCGCCGCGCGCTGGCTCACCCGATCGAGGACGATCGCCACCAGGGTAATTGCAATGCCGGCCTCTGCGCCCTCGCCGATGCGCAAGGCCTTGAGCGACTGCCAGACGTCGAAGCCGAGACCCCCGGCGCCGATCAGCGAGGCGATGATCACCATGTTGAGGGTCAGCATGATCACCTGATTGACGCCGACCATGAGCCGCGGGCGGATCGACGGCACCATGACCTTCCATGTCAGTTGCCAGCCCGAGCAGCCGGCCATGCGGCCGAACTCCACGGTTTCGCTGTTGAGCTGTCCCAGCGCGACGCGGGCGACCCGGGCCATCGGCGGCATGGCGTAGATCAAGGTCACCACCATGGCGGCGGCCGGCCCATAGCCGAACAGCATCAGGGCCGGTACCAGATAGGCGAAGACCGGCATGGTCTGCATGAAATCGAACACCGGCGTCAGCACCCGGTCGACCAGCGCCCAGCGGTGGGCGGCGATGCCCAGCAGCACCCCGCTCGCCACCCCGATCACCACGGCGACGATGACCGAGGCGAAGGTCAGCATGGTGCTGTCCCACAGACCGATGAAGGCGACATAGAGGAACGAGAGCAGGATGAAGGCGAAGAGCCGCCGGTCGCCCAGCGCAAGGCCGATGGCCGCGAAGACCGCGATGACGCCCACCCAGGAGACCGGAGGGATCTGCAGCGAGCCACCCTCTGCCCCATCGATCTTGAAGCCGGTCACCAGCAGCCCCTTGAGAAAGAGCATGGGCGCTTCCAGGAGTGCTGCGAAGCCGCGGGTCACCTCCTTGAAGGTGACCAGGCCAAGCTCGGCATCCTTGATCAGCCAGTTGATCAGGCCGGTCAGCCACTCGGAGACCGGCACCACCCAAGCCTCGGGGTAGCTTTCAGCCCAGGGGAGGAGGCCGTCGAAGCGCGCCAGCGCCAGCATGGCGCCGAGCGCGACGACGATCAGGGCGGCGCTGGCCCGCGGGTGCCGCGGCTCGGCTCTGGCGGTGAGGCTCACTGACGTCATGGCTGGACAGCCGTTCTCTTGGACCGCGTTCCGCCGGGCCGGGCGGCCTCCCAGTCGCTAGGGCAAGGAACCCCTTCTACTCGAGCCAGGGCTTCCAGGTGTCCTCGTTCTCGGCAACCCATTGCTCGGCGACCACTTGGGTCGGCACGCCCTCCACATCGCTCTTGTAGACCATTTCGCCCATGGTCTTGGCGTCGAGCTGGAAGTTGCGCCAAAGGTCATAGGCCTTGGGCCAGATCGCCTCTCCGCCGGCCCAGGCCGACTTCCACATGTAGCCGCGAGGCCGGCCGCAATCGTAGGCCTTTTCCGCGTTCGGACCCCAGGCGGGATCCTCGTAGCAGGCGTCTTCGTACTCCGGCCACTCCACGAACTCGCCCTCGTAGAGCGCAGGAAGCCAGAAGGGCTCCCAGGTCCAGCCGACGATCGGCTGCTTGCGCTTGATGGAGGCCACGAACTCGGCCGTCAGCGCGCCGTCGCTGCCGGCATGGATCACCTCGAACGGCAAGCCCAGGGCGGCAACCCGCTCGGCATCGTGACCGCCCCACTCGATCGGGCCGCTGAGGAAGCGCGCCTTGGGCTCGGTCTCGACGACCGAGAGCGCGGCCACGCAGTCGGGCTCCATGAGGGCCTTCCAGTCGGGCAGGCCCGGGCAGACCTCCTTCACGTAAAGCGGGTACCACCAGTCTTCATTCACGGCGATTCCCATGTTGCCCATGTTGAGCACCTCGCCGGAGCCCCAAGCATCGGCCATGGCGGCCTTCGCCGTGGTGTCCCAGCCGGGCGAGCCGATGTGCAGATCGCCTGCCTTCAGACCGCGAACTGGCCCAGGTAGTCGGCCGGCGTTATACTCTACGTTGTAGCCTTGCTTCTCCAGCAGATCGCCAGGATGTACATGATGATGTTGTCGCCGGAATAGCCCATGATCACCAGCTTGATCGGCTCTTCGGACTCCGGCGCCTCCGCCATCGCGCTCGAGAGACCGCCGCTCCCGACAGCCAACGCCAGCGCCATCGCGCCCAGCGTCGGCAAACGTAAGCTCTTCAGCATGTCGCCTCCTCCCCTTGTTGGCCTGGCCTCCACTGCCAGCCGCACGATCCTAGACTCAAATATGAACGAAAACAATCAGGAAGATTTACGTTTTTGGCTGAAAATTTCTCTATGGATGATCAATTCGAACATGCTAGAGAGACACCCATGGTTGAACGACTGCGCAACTCGGCGGCCCGGCGCCTGGCCATAGAGCGTCAGCTGCGCCTCGACGGTGCCGTCACGGTCGAGGCACTGGCACGCGAGATGGGCGTTTCGGAGGTCACCATCCGGCGCGACCTGACCGCCATGGAGGAAGAGGGCTCGATCCGCCGCACGCACGGCGGTGCGGTCGTCCAGATCCCTCGCGGTGCCGACCAGGCCTTTGCCCAGCGCGAGAGCGTCGAGGCCGAGGCGAAGCGGGGCCATTGCCAGACGGGCCGTGGCACTCGTCCGGCCGGATCACACGCTGCTCATGAACGACGGCTCCACGGTGCTGGCGCTGGCGCGCGAGCTGGTTGCCGCCCGCGCACCTGTGACCGTCGTGACGCCGGGCGTCAATATCGCAACCTACCTCTCCGAATGCCCCGAGATCACGGCCTACTTGCTGGGCGGTCAGGTACGGCACAAGACCTTGGGCACGGTCGGCGGCTTCGCCGAGGAGATGCTGAGAGCCTTCAACGGCGATCTCGCCTTGATCTCGGCCGAGTGCGTCTCGGCGCGCGAGGGGATGACCTACTCCTACGAGTCCGATGCCAGCCTGGCCCGCTTGATGCAGCGGCAGGCGGCCAAGACGATCGTGCTGGCGAGCGCACGCAAGCTGGGCCACAGGGACCGAATCACGGCCTTCGATGCGGCCGGGATCGACCTGCTGATCACCGATGCGCGAGACCCGACAGTGCTTGGTCCCCTACGGGAGGCCAGGGTCGAGGTGATGTCGGTCGACCTGGACGGCACCGCGGCGAGCGTCGCCTGATCCCGCGCTACGCGGCGAGGGTGCCGGATCCGTCACCCTTTCGAGGCTGCGATCAGCCGGGGCGTTCAAACGAACACTTTCTCCTGACAGAATCTCAATCGTCATCATAAGTACTATGGCTGGCGAACTCTTGCCGCGGGATGTCGATCACCGGCAATGAAAAGAAACACACATCCAAACATGATCAAGCGGACAGAGTTTTCCTCGGTTTGATCTATCCGCTCGCGGTTTATTCCTTGACAGCGAACAGAGGGCTTCCCAGGTGTTTGAAACGAAAAGAAATCTTGTCGGGTCCATAGCGTGGAGGGTCAATCCTACTATGTCTACGGATACTACTTTCTTTCACTCGGAATCCTGTTTGAGATCGCTGGCCTTACGGCACTGAAGGAGTGCCAAGGGTTTACGCGTTTCTTTCCCACCTTGCTGTTCGCTGCGGGAATCGCCGCCTCCTTCTATTGCGAATCCCTGGCTTTGAGGACGCTGCCGATCGGCATGATCTACGCGGTCTGGGCCAGCGCGGGCATCGTGGGCATGCTGCTGGTCGGTGCCCTCTTCTACGGCGAAAGCCTAAGCGTGGGATCGGTCATTGGCGTGATCCTGGTGGTCACCGGCGTCACGGTCATGCTCTGCGCAACGCCCGACGCGGCGGAGGCGAGCGTCGAGGTGTAGGCCTGCAAGGCCGGGCTCTTCATAGGGAACCTTGGTCAAGGCCTCCGCCGACCGCTCTGCGTCGCCAGGGACGATTACACCCAGTGCCGACCGCCACCATCACCAACGGCAGGGGCCTCGCTTCGGCGGGCCTTTGTCGTGCTGCCTCAGATTGTGACCTCGATGGATACGAGACCAGTGCCTCCGCCTGGGATGGTAACGCCTGCACCCAGCATCAGGGTGTCGGTACCGGCGCACCGTCGTAAAGGTAGCCGCGAAATCGCCTTGGCTGACCACCAAGAACACGTCTTCGCCCCATTCACCGAAGAGAGCATCAGAGCCTGCCCCCGTCAGAGAGGGTGTCATTGCCGTATCCTCCGGAGAAGCGGCTGTCGTTCCCATCACCGCCGAACAGCTTGTCGGTTCCCGAGCCACCGGAGAAGACGTAGTCATCACCACTGCCGCCGAAGAGGCTGTCAGTGCCTGAGCTTCCGTGGAACCCGGTATCGTCCCCATCACCCCAAAGACGCGATCGCTCCCCAAACGGCCGTTGAGCCGAACATCATCGCCACTACCTCCATAGAGGCTGTCGCGACCGGAGCCGCATAGAAGGCAAAATCTGCTCCGCTGCCCCCGTAATGCCGTCGGCGCCAGGTTCTCCGCGAAACCAGCTATCGTCTCCATCATCGCCGAAGATGCTGTCGGCGCCGAAGCGGCCTAGGAAGCTTTGATCATCTCCGCTGCCGCCGTATAGCGTATCGTTGCCGTCGAACCTCGGAACCTTGTATCATCTCCATCCCGCCGAAGAGGGTGTCGTGCCGCTACTGCCATTGAGGAAGGATTCTCGCCCGAACCGCCAAAAATGATGTCGGCGCCGCTATTGCCGTGCAAGTCGCTGTCATCACCACTGCCGCCATAAATGCGATCGGCGCCGCCGTAAAGGATGTCTTTTGCCTGGCCACCGCTCACGAAATCGTCGCCGTTACGCCGTAGAGGCTGCTGTCATTGTTCGCGCCGCCAAAGAGGCTGTCGTCGCCGTTGCGACCAATGAATGCAAAGTCGCGTCCGCTGTCGCCGAAGAGCTGGTCGGCACCGCCGTTGCCTTCGAACCTGCTGTCGTTTCCGTTGCCGCCGTATAGCACATCCTCGCCGCGCCCGCCGTAGAAGCCGGTATCGGGCATTCTACCACCGAAGAGGCTGTCGGCACCGGACCCGCCGAAGAACCGGTCGGCATTTCCATCGTCGCCGAAGAGGTTATCGGACCCAGACCCGCCGAAGAGGCTGTCGCGTCCCGACACCACCATAGAGACTGTCACTCGCGCTCAACCCATAGAGCGTATCCTCCGCCCCGTAGCCCGCGATGGTATCGACGTCATCAGTCCCGGTTAATGTGCCCGGCCCTGGTGTTCCTGGGTAACCGTCCGGTCAGCCTTTCAATTACCCATATTTAGTGCGGAGCGCCGTAAGAAGCACAAGCTGTTGCGCGGCGAGAATCTGCCGTGATTCTTGTCTGGCACCTAACCGCAAAGGAGCGGTGCCAATGGACGCAGAGACCCGCGCATGGTTTTGATCAAGAGGCGAGCGGATGCCGCTTTTCAGACCTGCGTTTGAAGAAGCGGCTGCGGATCTTGTTGGAGCAGATAAGCGACGCCATGGGAGGGAGCATACCTTTGGCCTGCCAAGACTGGGCGAATACCAAGGCGGCTTATCGTTTCTTTTCCAATGATAGGATCAGCGAAGAGGAAATCCTGGCGGGGCATTTCCAGTCGACCCAGGCACGCTTTGCCGCGGTCGATGGTCCGATCTTGGTTCTGCAGGACACGACGGAATTCTCCTATCAGCGTGAGCGGCCCGAGCTCATCGGTGTAACGCAGCGTGTCAACAGCGGTAAGGACAAGAGCGGGCGTTGGCGCATGCACACGGTGTGCGGGCTGATGATGCATGCGAGCCTGGCGGTCACGACGGAAGGCCTGCCCTTGGGGCTGGCGGCGATCAAGTTTTGGACACGTCAGAAGTTCAAGGGGACGGCGGCGCTGAAGAAGAAGGTCAATCCGACGCCTGTTCCGATCGCGCAAAAGGAAAGCTTCCGTTGGCTGGAGAACATGCGCCAGTCGACAGAGCTGTTCGCAGATCCGCCACGGTGTGTCCATATCGGTGGTCGCGAGAGCGACATCTACGAGCTCTTCTGTACCGCCCAAGAGTTGGAGACCTATTTCCTAGTCAGAAGCTGCGTCAATCGACTTGCAGGCGATGGCAAGCACACGATTGCCGACGAGATGGCCGAGGTGGCGGTCAGCGGGCACCATGAGGTCGAGGTTCGCGACAGCAAGGGCCGTATCGACAAGACGACCGTCGAGATCCGATACCGCCGCATTCGCGTGCAGCCGCCGGTCGGCAAGCAGAAGCACTACCCCGCGCTCACCTTGACAGTGCTCCACGCCCAAGAGCGCAATGAGCCGATCGATCGAGCGAGGATCGATTGGAAACTCATTACCAATCTGCCGGTGTCCTGCCAGGAAGACGCCATCGAAAAGCTCTGCTGGTATGCACTGAGGTGGAAGATCGAGGTGTTCTTCAAGGCTCTCAAATCGGGCTGCCGGGCTGAAGCGGCGCGGCTGAGAACCGCCGATCGCCTGGTCAATTTGATCTCGGTCTTCTGCATCCTCAGCTGGCGCGTGTTCAGGTTGACCATGATCAATCGCTCCGAGCCGAATGCGGCTCTCCAAGTTGCCTTGACAAACATAGAGACCGCGTTGCTCGACCGCTTGGTGCCCGACAGGGAGCCTACGCCACGCAAGAAGACGCTCTCGATCTACCTGACCAAGATCGCGCGGCTCGGTGGCTATCTGGCTCGTGCCAGCGATCCGCCGCCAGGCAACACCGTTATGTGGCGTGGGCTTTCGCGCCTCACCGACATCAGACTAGGCGCGACCTACGGAGCCGGACTTATGGGTAATTGAAAGACTCACCGGAGGCTTACACCGTACTTCGCCTTCCAGCGATATAACGTCTGCTCCGAGATCCCATGGCAGCGTCCGATCTCCTTCACCGCTCCGCCGGCCTCTTGCGCTTCGCGCCCTGCTACGCAGCTCGTAAGATCGCAATGATCTGCTCTCCCGTAAATCGACGCTTCAATGATATGTCCTCCTTCTCTGGAGAACTCTCTAGCTCCCTGACCTGGATTTGGGGGAGCAGGTCAATCAGGGACACTGGTCGCGACTGGGAAGCCCTTTCGAATCCCCGGAAGGCCTCCTTGGGTCCGCTTATCTTGAGGGGGAACTGACTTGCCGAGATATGCCTCCTGCAGAGCGGCCAAACTGGTATCTTGACAGAGTGCAGGCCTGCAGCCCAAAACACTAGCAAGATTGTTGGGGTAGAAACGCCCAGTCCAAGAGCCCAGAGCAGACCGAGTTGCTCAAGCTCTGGGATACGACTCCATAGGCCTCAAGAGCGAGGCCCATGCGTCTGGCGGAAGAACAGTCTGACTGCTAAGGGTCTGTTACCCGACTTCATGCGCCTCAAGAGCGAGGCCCTCACATCCGACAGAACGGCAGCGGTCACCTAAGGCGTTCCAGAAGAGCGTGCATTGCGTGCGTTCTGATCTGGTCGGCCTCCTCTCCTCTGCGGTTATCTCGGCGAGGCGTCACGCAGGAATGCTCTTTGCTGAATCGCATCTGTGAGCGCAGCGTTGGCCATGCGGCTGCCACGGTCCTCAAACCACCGGTCTCCAGACAGCTGTGGGGTTTGCCTGAAGCGCGATAGCGAAGCATGCAACCTTGGCGTCATGGAAACACCATGCGTGGCCCGCCTGGTGCAGCGCATCGGCGCCTCGTAGGTGCGAGTACTAAGCATGGCCGCTCTTCGACCTCCTCATTGCTGAACCACCCAGCAAGAGCCAACCCTTCCGTGAATCCAACCTGCGATCACAGAGGTCGCTTCACCAATCACATGAAAACAGAAAGGACGTTATCATGCCGATGACCCGCATCTCGCTTAAGAAAGGTAAGTCCCCAGAGTATCGCCGCGCCTTAATGGAGCAAGTTTATCTCGCCATGCGCGAAACGATTTCCATACCGGAGGATGATCGCTTTGCGACAATAACCGAGCTGGAGCCCGGAAACTTCAATAACAGCGGCAACTACATCGGCATTGATCGCTCAGAAGATATCGTATTTATTCAGATCATAATAAACAAGGGGCGAACAACAGAAAAGAAAAAGGCGCTCTATGCAAAGATTGCAAAACGACTTGAGGCGGATCCGGGCGTGCGGCCCGAGGACGTTGTAATCAATCTGCTCGAAGTGTCACCCGAAGACTGGTCTCTAGGAAACGGCATAGCGCCTTACGCGTGAATCCTGCTGTTCTGTGGGCACTCGAATCGAATCCTTCCTCACCGCTACGGATGCCCGTCGCCGCTGATGACGTTTGGAGAGCGGCAGGGAAAGACGGATCTCAACCCGCATTGCCCAAGTGGGATCGGGGTTGCACCGCAAACGAGGCTGATTCATGGTTACATATCATGAAGTTGTGGCGATTGAAGCGAGGTTTTCATGGCGCACCCGGTGGGTGAATCGATAGAGGGGCCTCTGCGTGTCGATTTTGACCGCCGCTTGAAGCTGGAGTTCCACGGATCGAAGGTGACCTCTGACGGTGGGCTGCTCGCCTATCGGGAACTTGACGATAGCCTCGGCCTGACGGAAGCGGCGGCCGCTGTGCTGGAAGACGGTCGTCGTGGGAGGAACGGCTGGCACCCCATCGCTGAGATGCTCCGTCAATCGGTGTTCGGGCGTTTGGCCGGCTACGAGGATGTGAACGACGCCGAGCGCCTTTCTCGCGATCCAGCGATGCGCTGGATTGTCGGTGGCAAGGCAACGGATCGGGGTGCGGCGTCATCGAGCCAGATGGGGCGCTTCGAGACGCAATGGCTGACGGCTGATGCCAATCTCACCGCGCTGGCTGATTTGTCCGGCGCCTGGATCGACCAGGCTCATGACCGCAAATCGCCGAAGTCCATAGTGCTCGACATGGACGGTTCCGTCAGCCCGACCCATGGTGCCCAGGCGGGAACGGCATACAACGGGCATTTCGCCTGCACCTGCTACCATCCACTCTTCGTGTTCAACCAATTCGGCGACCTGGAGCGCTGCGCATTGCGGGCCGGCAACGTGCACAGCGCCGATAGCTGGCACGAGGTGCTGGACCCGGTCGTGGCACGTTATCGCGACCGCAAGCTGCGGCGATACTTCCGGGGCGATGCCGCCTTCGCCTCGCCGGACATCTACGAGTATCTGGAGGCCGAGGGGTTCGGCTACGCCATCCGGCTTCCCGCCAACAGCGTGCTCCAGGGATACATCGGTCATCTATTGCGCCGTCCGCGAGGCCGTCCGCCGCTGGAGGTCCGACGCTACTACGCCAGCTTCAGCTACCGGGCCGGAAGCTGGACCAAGGCGCGGCGCGTGGTGGCGAAGGTGGAATGGCATCCGGGCGAGTTGTATCCCTGCGTCGGGTTCGTCGTCACCAATCTGTCCCGGCCCGCCGAGCGGATCGTCGCCTTCTACAACCAGCGTGGCAGGGCGGAACAGCACATCAGGGAAGGCAAGAACGCGATCCGCTGGACGCGGCCGTCATGCCGGAGATTCGAGGCCAACGCGGTTCGGCTTCAGCTTCATGCCCTGGCCTACAATCTGGGCAACTTCGTGCGCACGCTGGCATTACCCGAGCCGGTTGGCCACTGGTCGCTGACGACGCTGCGCGAGAAGCTGGTGAAGATCGGAGCGAAGGTCGTGAGCCATGGCCGCTACGTCACCTTCCAACTGGCGGAAGTCGCCGTCTAGCGCGCTCTGTTCTCGGACATCCTCGATCGGATCGACCGCCTGCGACCACGGCCAGTGCCGACATGACATCGCCAAGGCTGACCCGTGATGCTGCCAATCGCAGCACCAGTGCGCCTGGAAACAGTTCATTTGGCCCGCCCAACTACCGATCGGTCGGACAGGCTTCCGACGCTCGCAAATTCGTTCACTCTCCCATGCCGAATCGCTACGCTGTTTGCGTTCGGTCCAAGCTCCAGGCAAACTCTTCATCATGAGGGGGGGGTCACCTGGGCAATCCCGGTACAAAAACCGGCAAACGGGAATGGCTGTGGAGCCGCTTCGCAGTGGTGCGCCTTGGATCGCATCGTCCACACCCGGAAAGTAAACTGGAACAAGATGGTGATGACAGGCAACCAACAGCTATCCGAGGGCTGCAACCTCAATCGCGGGTTCCTGCGCTTTGCCACGGCCTCGGAGATGTACGTCCACATTCGCAAGATCACCGCGCGAGGCGGTGAATATACGGTGCACAATTTCGTCGGTGTGATCGAGGATATCTCCCCGGAGGCATCCATCTGCGAGACTGAATTGTTTCCTCGCGGAGCGCTCGAGTACTACACCAAGAAAAACATGGGATGGGATTGGACACAGGCAGAGGCGGAGGCTTACCAGACGGACGAGAGAGGTGGTGAGCAAGGAGACTACCACGTAGGTATGCAGGAAAAGATCTCCAATGTGATTGCATGCCTCAAGGCGGAACCACGGAGCAAGCGGGCCATCATTCCCATCCCCTTCTCGACAGTGGGATCTATTAACGTGGATTGGACCAACCAAGCGCAGACCAAATGCTGCCGTGAGCTACATTTCTATCGTGAAGATGACAGGCTCAAGTGTACCGGTATTCTTCGCATGCAGAACGCGTCAATCTTTCCTAAGAATATTCACTTCTTTGCTACGCTGATCGATTACGTCGCTTCCGAGCTCGGTTGGGAAGTGGGTGAGTACACACATTGGATCACAAACTTGTGCCATGATCGATCCGCCGTGTCCTGTTGATCCACGCGAGAAAGGACAAGGGAGTCGGTCCATAGTAAGCGATGTGGTCAGGCCGGGAGAACATCATCCTGACGGCGTCTTGAAGGCCCAGGGGAGGAGGGAGGCTGTCGATGCGCGACGCCTTGTGTCCGCAGGCAATAGCCTCCAGGGTTGCCTCGAGATTGGCGAAGGGCTCGTTACCGTTCATCTTGGCGGTTTCGATCGGCGAGGCGACGGTCCCCAACCCCGGACAGCGTCGTCGTGGCCGGCGAAGCGCGCTCTCTTGCGATTGAGGGCCTAGGGCTGGATCTTGTTCTCGAACCTGTTGGAGTCGATCTCGACGCAGCCGTCTGTGAGGAAAACCTGCCGGCCGTCTCAGTTGCGGGCGATGGAGGCTCAATCTGGACTGCAGCACGCCTCGGCACCTGGGTATCCAAGTGGTCGAAGCGTGCTGCGGCCCGAGTGATTCTGGCACCACACACTCTTGTTCTTAGCCGCGTGTTGCCCCTCTTACCGAATGCGCCGCGGATTTGCGGTGTTGCATCCTAGGCCGTTCGTACAGGGGCGAGTGATTTCGCTGTTCAGAGAGCAAAGCTCGCTCTCGTGGACCGTCGTCTCTAAGAGACAGCAGAGTCCGGCAGGTTAGCAGCAAGTAAAGCAAGTTCGAGCGTGCCGCCGGTGCCCAGTGCCTTCAAAGCCCAGGCACAAAGCGATAATCGCGGTCGGCTGCTGCCGGGATATGCTTCAGGGCCGCCTGATACTCCGGGCTGTCATAGCACCTCTCTGCCGTCTCCATGTCAGGAAAGCGGACAAGCGTGGTGCGCGAGCGAGCCGTCCCTTCCTTGATGATCATCTCGGATGAGCGGACCAACATTTCTCCGCCGAACTTTGCCAGCGCGATGCTTGCAAGTTCTGCGTACTTCTTAAACTCAGCTTCGTCTTTGATGTCAGTTTGGACAAACGCATAGGCACTCATGTCTTCCTCCTGTTTCGTAAGCCGACCACGCGGCTGTAGGTCTTGATTCTTGATGTTGTATGTATTCATCGCCACAACAAGAGCATCTTCAAACACTGCTACAAGGATGCCGGCCTGTTGATCAGGCTGCTTTTCCGAGTAACTCGAAGGCGCTTTAGTTCACATTCCCCAAACATACATACTTGATTTCAAGATAATCATCGAGCCCATACTTAGAACCTTCCCGGCCCATCCCTGATTGCTTGACTCCGCCAAACGGCGCTACTTCGGTCGAGATGACACCGGTGTTCACTCCGACAACACCAGCTTGAAGTGCTTCTGCAACGGTCCAGACCCTGGCAATGCTATTGCTGTAGAAGTAGGAAGCCAGACCAAAATCCGAATCATTAGCCAGCTCGATTACTTCTTCAACGCTGTCAAACTTGAAGATCGGCGCAACCGGGCCGAAGGTCTCTTCAGTAGCGATCTTCATGTCTCGGGTGACGTTCGTCAGGATGGTCGGCTCGAAGAACTGGCCGCCCAGCTCGTGAGGCCCACCGCCGGCGGCAAGCCTTGCCCCCTTCGCGACCGCGTCGGCAATATGGGATTTGACCTTCTCAACCGCTTGCTGGTCGATTAGGGGGCCGATGGTGATACCCGCGTCAAAGCCGTTCCCCACCGTGAGCGCTTTGACCGCAGAGACATAGCGGTCGACGAAGGCATCGTAGATGCCGGCCTGCACATAGATGCGGTTGGCGCAGATGCAGGTCTGCCCATTGTTTCGGTACTTGCAGATCACAGCCCCGGCGACGGCTTCGTCGAGATCGGCATCGTCAAAGACGATGAAGGGCGAATGCCCGCCCAGTTCCATGGAGACCTTCTTGACTTGATCCGAGGATTGGCGGAGCAGGATACGCCCTACCTCGGTCGAGCCGGTGAAGGAGATCTTAGCTACCTTTGGATTGGTGCAGAACGCGCGCCCGATCTCGACACCGGACGAGGCAGTCACGATGCTCAAGAGACCCTTTGGCAGGCCCGCCCGCTCTGCCAATACCGCGACCGCCAAGGCCGACAGCGGCGTTTGTTCGGCGGGCTTTGCTACGATGGAGCATCCCGCGGCCAGTGCAGGGGCGAGTTTGCGGGTCACCATCGTGTTGGGGAAGTTCCAGGGCGTGATCGAGGCCACGACACCGATCGGCTGCTTCAAGACAACGATGCGCTTGTCGGCCTGATGCGGAGGGATGATGTCGCCATAGGCCCGTTTGGCTTCTTCATAGAACCACTCGATGAAGCTGGCGCCATAGAAGATCTCGCCGCGTGCCTCAGCGAAGGGTTTGCCCATTTCGGCGGTCAGGATGGTAGCCAAATCGTCGACATTTTCGATCAGCAGATCGAACCATTTTCGCAGAATCCGCCCGCGATCGGCAGCGGTTCGTGCAGCCCACGCCCGCTGAGCCACGTGAGCGGCATCGATGGCTTGGCGCGCTTCGACGGGTCCCATGTCCGGGAGACTGGTGATGACCTCACCCGTCGCTGGGTTCTGGACATCGAAGGTTTTGCCAAGGCTCGATGAGGTCAGCCAATCGCCGCCGACAAAGCCGGCAGAGCAGAGCAGGCTGGGATCGGTCAGGTTAAGGGGCAAGGATTGGATAGGGGCATGGTCAAGCACGATCTCGTTCCATTCTTGTCGATTAAGGATGGTGGAGCAGAGACTCTGTCGAACGCAGCAGAGTCACAGGTGGCAGCCTCGGCTGAGGGTCTTCCTTTCAAGGGGCAGGGGTGATGGTCCAAACGTCACGCATCGGCGCGAACCAGGTCCGCAGCCTTTTCGCCGATCATGATGATTGGAGCGTTGGTGTTTCCAGAGACCAGGCTCGGCATGATCGAGCCATCGACGACGCGAAGGCCTTCGACGCCGTTAACCTTCAGTTTCGGCGAGACGACAGCCGTCTCCTCCGGCCCCATCGCGCAGGTACCGCTCGGATGATAGATGGTCGAGCCGGTGGCGCGGTAGTGATCCAGAAGATCTTCGTCTGTGGTCGCCTCGGGGCCCGGGCGCACCTCGCGCTTCACGAAGGGTTTCAATGGCTCGGCATGAAGGATTTCACGAAGGCGCTTCAGTCCGGCAATGCTGTCGCGACGATCGCCTTCGGTTGCAAGATAGTTTGCTATGATCTTGGGGGCCTCTTCCGGATCGGTGGAGGTGGTGTGCACGCTCCCCCGGCTCTCCGGACGCAACAGGCAAGCAGAGGCGGTGAAGCCTGAGAAGTCGTGCAGCGCAGCGCCTCTCTTATCGGTGCTGAAGGTCATGAAGTGGACCTGCGTATCGGGCGAGGCAGAGCTTTCGCAGGCCTTGAAGAAGGCTGCACCGAACCCGGCGGCGACCGCCAATGGTCCGCGTCGCCTCATCATGAAGTCAAGCCCCATACCGGCTCGGCGCAGCAGGTTACGGTATTGATCGTTAACGGTAATCGGCTTGGTGCACTCCATCACGATGCCCGCCTGCAGGTGGTCTTGCATGTTTTCACCGACCTGCGGGTTATGGTGGATCACGGGAATGCCGAGACCAACCAGACGCTCGCCGTTTCCGATGCCCGAGAGCTCAAGCAGTTGCGGCGAGTTGATCGCGCCACCGCAGAGCAACACCTCCCCTCCCGCCCTGGCTTCATGCGTGGCCCCGTTCTGCCGATAGGCGACACCGACGGCACGTTTGCCCTCGAAAAGGACGCGGGTCGCAAGGGCCTCGGTCTCGATTATCAGGTTTTGGCGCCTACGCGCCGTTTTCAGATAGCCCACCGCCGTGCTGCAGCGCCATCCCTTGCGCATGGTGGTCTGGAAGTAGCCGATACCCTCTTGCGTTTCGCCGTTGAAATCCTTGTTGCGCGGCACGCCGACGCTCTCGCCGGCCTGGATGAAGGCTTCGACCAGAGGGTGGGTATCGCGCGCATTCGAGACGGCGAGCGGTCCCCCTGTGCCATGCCATTCATTCTCGCCGCGTTCCTGGTCTTCGGCACGCCTGAAGTAGGGAAGAACGTCCGCGAACGACCAGCCGTCGTTACCCAGTTGGCGCCAATGGTCGAAGTCCTCACGCTGACCTCGGATGTAGACCAAGCCATTGATCGAGCTGGACCCACCTAGCACTTTCCCGCGCGGCTGCACGATGCGCCTGCCATTGAGCTCCGGCTCAGGCTCCGTCTCGTACAGCCAGTTTAGCTTCGGATTGTTGAACAGCTTCGCGTAGCCGATCGGGATGTGGATCCAGAGGTTGCGGTCGTTTGGGCCGGCCTCGAGCAGCAGTACGCTGTACTTACCACATTCTGACAGCCGGCTGGCCAGCACGCCGCCGGCGGACCCAGCGCCAATAACAATGTAGTCGTAGGCGTTGCTCATGGTGTGACGGCCCGAAGGGTCAATGGGTCGCTGTGGCTGAGACCTCTCTCGATCACTTGGTTCGCCGATCATCGTTAAGCGCAGTGCCTAGAAGATCGACAAGTAGCTTTGCCTGGCTCCCGTCCCAATCCAGTGTCGGATTGAAAATCGTCACGTTGATCCCGCGCAGCCTGCCGGTCTTCACTGCACGGCGAATGATTTCGACTGTCTCTCCAACCGACAGGCCATCGGGCAGACGGTAATCGACGGCTGACATGACGGCGTCGTCGAGGGCATCGACGTCAAGGTGCAGCCAGAATTCGCGGCCGTCTGCGCAGAGATGCTTGAGGGCCTTGTCGACTGCATTTCCAAAGCTGCGTTTGCGGATCTGGTCTAGGGGCAGGCAGACGATATCGGTATCGACCACGGAAAGGGCCGCTTGAGAGGTGTCTCCGCCCGTGAAAGGGCGATCCCCAGTGCGGTATCCCAGGCAGACCACGTCGCGGTCTTCGACCAGGGGTGCCTCCCCCTCGAGCTTTGAATAGACGTCCGGTCCACGCCCAGTCGCCAGGTAGAGGTCCATACTTGCAGGCTCTGTCTTACCACGCCCTGGCGGATGGAAGTCCGTCTGGCCATCGATGAACAGCAAACCCAAGTTGCCTTGCCGCTTGGCGCCTGCGAGGCAGCCGAGCAGGATCGTGCAGTCGCCGCCGACCACCAAGGGCATGTAATCGTCACTGCAGGCCTTCTCCACCTTGCCAGCCAGATCGAGCAGGAACTTTCGCACTGCCTGGGGTTCCGGCAAACTGGTCTCGGGATCAACTGTTGTGGCTAAGTAAGGTTCGGACATAGCCTCACAAGACACAGCGCCAACGGCGTCCTGAAGGCCAGCCTCGCGTAGTGCATTCGCCATCAACTCGACGCCAGCTAGACCAACACCCGTTGCAAGTGGTGCTTCGATGATCCCGATTTGCTTGCCCATGTGTTTTCTCCAGTCGACAAGTGATCCGAAGCAGCAGCCGTGCTGCAGTTCATTCGAAAAGCAGCTCTTTGTGTGACGCCCCGTTTCGCGCCGGACATTCGGGGCATTCGCGGACACTAAGCGTGCCCCCTCGAGCCGAAGCTGGCGTACACCTGGCAGGAGCTTCAGAGCTTGCTGGTCCAGCCATCACCGTCGAGTTCCGTTCTTGATTCTGATCCCGCTAGGACCGTCGTGGTGAAACCGCCACCGGCTTTCCCGTCGCCTCTAGATTGTGCTTGGGAACACAGTGTGATCCCGCCGCGGCTTCCAACACGATCGGATGTCCGTGAGGCGTGTTCCTGTGCGCACGCTTCCATTCATCCGTTCGTCTATCGACATCGGCAGAATCACAGAGGTTTCGCGATGCCAGGATCTGTTCGAGCGCGGTCACCAGTTGACGGTAATAGGCATCAGAGGCGCTCTCGGTTTCGGTCTGCGGGTGCGCCTTGATTTCAGCACCAAAAGTGTCGGCCCACTCGTTCCAGGTGAAACAGCCTCTTCTGCTGAGTTCCACGACGCAGGCAAATGACTGTACCTGCCAGGGCTGGTCAACAGGTGCCGCCTCAATCATGACACCGAGGTCGTTATCTGCGGCGATTGCTTGAGCAGTCATCCTAGATCTCCGCTCTCTCGATCGGATCGGGCTCCAGGTAATCTTCGTAGATATCCAGCGAGAGCGAGTCTTTGTAGGGATAGCTGTTCCCCCAGAGCTCCTGGTGCTTGAAGCGGACGCGATAGATCGGTTGTGGGTCGTCACCCTTCAACGCGGCACGCGAATCCGCGAAGATGAAACAACCCTGATAACGTTCGATGGTGCCCACCTTGCCTCGCGCGTAGCGTGGCAGGCGCGTGTGTCCCATCGGGTGCTGATTCTTGGTGCGGACCAGATCGCCGACCTTGAACCGCGGACCTTCGCTTCGTTCTCCCCGGTGCACGGCGCCGGTCTTGAACACATCCCATGCCATCTCTTTGGTCAGGTAGAAGTTAGCCATAGAGGGGCTCTCCCTTCTCGCGCAGCTCCTCCTTGCGCGCCTCAATCTCTTCCTTGGTCAAGACCCCTTTCTCGATGGCGACTATTTCGAGTCCGGCCAGCCAATGCTCGTAGTATGGCGTGGTCAGATACTCTGCATTTCCCATGCGTTCGATGGCATAACGGCTGTCATCGAAGTTGAAGTAGCCATTAATCGCGAAAATGCAGAGAACCCCGTGGACACGACGTTCCCAATCCGAGTGAAAGGGCGCGTAACCCTGGTCGATTTCGATGGGGCCGAAACCTTGCATTCCGCCCATGTCGTGAACCCCGTTCATAGCGAAGCTCCGTGAGTTTGGTCTGGTGAGGGGACGACATTGGTGCCGATCATGGCGTCTCTGGTGACGATCTCTGCCAACTGCTCCTCGCTCCACCCCTCGGTGCCGGTCGGCCGTTGCGGCAGGACGAGGTAGCGCAGCTCGGCATTGCTGTCCCAGACGCGCACCTCCTTGTCATCGGGAATGTCGTAACCGAATTCGGACAAAACCTCTCTCGGCTCGATCACCACGCGCGAACGGTATGGCGCCGATTTGTACCAGCTCGGCGGCAAGCCAAGCGTGGGCCAAGGGTAGCAAGAGCAGAGGGTGCAAACGACCATGTTGTGCACCGTGGCGGTGTTCTCGATCACCGTCATCTCTTCGCCCTGGACGCCGGAGAAACCCAACTCCGCTATGGCCGCTGTGCCATTCTCTAGAAGGCGGGCCTTGTAGTCCGGATCGACCCAAGCGCGTGCGACGACCTTCGCGCCGTTCTTGGGACCGATGCGATGCTCGAAGATATCGACAAGCTCGTCGACTGCGGCCTCGTCAATGATGCCCTTTTCGATCAGAAGGGACTCGATGGCCTTGATTCGCAGGGCGCGCTCGTCAGGCGGTCCCGAATGTTCGTGATCGTGGCTCATGTTCCCTCCCTTCGTGAGATAGCCGCTAGACGGGGCTTTCCCGTCGAAGTGGTCTTGTTCGGCGATCCTCGCTTCAACGCCACGTCCCACCGCGCAGATGCGCAGCAAAGCTTGTTAGGGCAAGAAAACCTGCCGCCACAAACAACTCTGATAGGAGGGAAGCGGTCGCTCAGACCGGATGCCGACGTTGTTGTCGGCTCACGCGGATCGCCTGATGTGACGAAGCGGCATTCTTGGCGCGGTTCGTCCGGCGAGAGCCTTCGGCTCGTGTCTAAAACATAGACACCAAGGATCGCGTTGTAAAGGGGCACCTTGGGGTCGTGCTCTTGCTGCCAAGAGGTTCGCCAGCTTTGGCGGTCTTTCCAAACGCGCCGGAATCACATCCAAAATCGTCACCGGACACGGGCCATCCGCCCCCCGCGACATCCAGCACGGAAGGCGGATGGTCGAACTTACATGGGTTGGCCGACAGGCCTTCGCCGCTAGGCTTGCAGTGCCACCTTGACGGTGCCGGTCGAGCGATTGCGCATCAACCCGTAGCCCTTCTCGGCCTCGGCAAGCGGCAGGATATCGGTGAAGATCACGCTTGGGTCGATACGCCCGCTCTCCACAATAGGCAGGAGTTTCTGCATGTAGGCCACGACATTCACAATGCCCGTGTGAATGGTAAGATTGCGGAACAGGGCTTCCGGATAGGGCGCGTCGACCGGAGCATAGAGATGGCCGAAGCCAAGTACGCTTATCGAGGCACCTGCCTGCGCCATATCGAGGGACTGCTTGAGCGACGTCTGGTTGCCGATCGTATCGATGATCGACATGGCTCCGTAGCCCTGCGTCAGCTCTTTGACATACTCGACCGCGTCGGTGGTCTTGCCGTTGACGCCGTGCGTCGCGCCACTCTTCTCGCGCGCGAAGTCTAGCCTGCTGTGATGGCGACCCACGAGCACAATCCGCGACGGCGAAAAGAGATTGGCCGCCATGACTGAGCATTGACCGACAGCGCCGTCACCAATCACCACAATGGTCTCGCCCGGACGGATTTTGGAGTTCAGGGCGCCGTGGAATCCGGTCGCAAAGTTGTCGGCGAGCGGAAGCGCTCTGGCATCTTCCGCGCCCGTGCTGAGGCCTTCAGGCAAGGTGAAAAGAGACGAGTTTGCGTAAGGGACGCGAACGAACTCGGATTGACCGCCCTGAATGTCGTTGCCGCCGTGTTCGACAAAGAAGGGTGAACCGAACAAGCCGCCATGCTCGCAAGCGGACGTCAGCTCGCGTTTGCAATAGTGGCACTCGCCATCGACAAACATGGCCGATGCGACGACGCGATCCCCTACCTTGACGGCATGAACGTCTTTGCCGACCGCTTCGACGACGCCGACGAACTCATGGCCGAGGCGCATGCCCTGCTCGATGCCCATCTCGGGCCCGTTCTGGGTGAAGTCGAGGTCGGCACCACAGATGCCTGCAAGAGTTACGCGAACGATGGCGTCCGTGTCCTTCATCAAGGAGGGTTCCTTTATGTCGCCGACACGCACTTCGGCGCGATCGTGATAATAAGTAGCGAGCATAGTCCGTTCTCCGTTCTAGGGTTATCCGTTACTGTCGGCCGCGCTCCGCGGGCTTCACTCCGCCGACGTGACAAGCGGTCTTGCCACTGCACTGCCTGCAAGAAGGCTCAGTCAGGTAGTCGCCCCCAGGTTCTTGCTCCCGGGTGTTCGAGCCACCGGCATAGCGATATGGCTGGAACGTCGATGCTTCTCCTGTAGTCCATATCTAAGATGACCGGTCACTTTGTCCATAAGTAAATTTTTTTGCCCTCACACCGGCTAAAGCGCTTAGCGGCTTCGGAGAAACAGACGGACGGATTTGCGAAGGCGCTTCAGGACTTTTGGGTCGCGGTCGACCTTTGCCTTCAGGATCGCGCCTTCGAGGCTCCCGATGACAAACTCGGCGAGGCTCTTGGCGCTGTCGTCCTTCCGGACTGTCCCGTCCTTCTGGCCGTCCAGGATGCAGGCGGCAAGATCCGCGGCCCAGAGCTTGAACAACTCAGAAAGGCGTGGGCGAAATACCTCTGAGCCAGCAAGTTCGCTGCTGAAGTTACCGATAAGGCACCCCTTCTCGTCATAACCGACAGCTTCGAGGTAGTGCTCGATACGGATGAGCGCCGGAACCCCAGAATCGCGCAGGACCGCACGCGTCTCCGCGTTCTTCTTCCAATAGAAATCCAGGACCTCAAGGCCAAAGGAATCCTTGCTCTTGAAGTGGTTGTAAAACGATCCTTTGGGCACGCCGGCCCGATCGACGATGTCTTGAATTCCGACACCGTGGAATCCGCCTTCGTGAATAACTGCGAGGCCGGCAATGATAATTTTGTCGCGATGGCTGGCTTTTGGCATGTTGCTAGCTTGGCCATTGGCCATGTTTTCGTAAAGAGCCTATGCTGCCGCTTACCGATCGGCACACCGATCACAGCGGAGGCGATGAGTTCCGTCTCGATCCAAGATCTTTGGCGACTAACGGATTAATCCAGGGGGTGGGCCGCCTCCTAAGGAGCGAGAGAGGCACGCCGGACAAGGGTTGATACCATCCATGGCGTGCCGTTCGAACCATAACGACAAGGCTCTGATCCAAACAGCGCACGAGGCCTTGGCGTGCTCACACTGTGAGTGAGGTGTCGCCTCCACATCGAGGCTCAAGCCACGTTCCCCATCGATGAGACAGCTCTCTGGATAGGCGATTGCTCCTGCGCCTGTTCCTCTTGCTGATAGAAGGCTGGGGTATGGGACACCATCCCAGCTGCCATAACCGGTCAATGTGATTCTGATGTGCAGATGCTTGATCCGACGAGACCTCGGTTTGATGTGGTTCGGTCAAGATAGATCCACAGCCCGACAAAAAAAGGGACTCCTGGGTCTTGCGCATGCAAACAGATTGGTTATCTATAGATATATCGATAGACAAGGATGAGCCGTGAAGGATACCAAGACCGCCATACTGGATACAGCAGAGCGATTGACTCAAACGCGAGGGTTCAACGGCTTTAGCTACATCGACCTATCCGAAGAGGTGGGCGTGAAGACGTCCAGCATCCACTACCACTTCAAGTCGAAAGCGGATCTAGGCGTGGCCCTGGTCGAACGAACCTATGCGAACCACATGGCGGCGTTCGAGAGCTTGGATGCTCAGTACGCCAGACCGCAGCAGCGACTGTCCGCGTTGATCGCAGTCTTCCAGGACTACGCAGAGAACCAAAAGTTATGCCTGTGCGGGATGCTGTCCGCGGAACTCCAGTCCGTCAGCCCGGCCGTCAGAGAAGGGCTCAGCGCCTACTTTCGGGCTGTTCGGGCGTGGATTGCGTCACAGTACAAAGCGATGGGCTTTAAGGACGCCAAGAACAGGGCGCTTTCTTTCACAAGCGTCCTGGAGGGCTCACTGCTCATTGCCAGGATCGACGGCGATCCGGAACTCGTCGGTCTGGCGATGAAAACCGCCAAGAGGGAGTAGTTCCCCCTTTTTGAGCTGTTTGCCTATAGATATATAGGTCAGTTCCCCTTGATCCATCCGGATCAGCAACCTGAAAGGAAGTTAGACAAATGTCGGAAGCAGCAACGCAAAACCCATCGTCCGAAACACCGGCCGACGAGGCGCACAGTTTCTCAGAGTACGGAGCCGTCGAAAAGGCGCTGCAGCCCTACATCGACGCAGCGAAAACCGGAGATGGCGCGTTGAGCCGAACGGCTTTCTTCGACCACGCACACATCGTCGGTTCGATCAGTGGCGCGTTCTACAACATGCCCGCCGACACCTTCAAAGATGCGGTCAGCGAAGGTGGCCCCTCGCCGGAGGTCCAACACCGCATCGTCTGGATCGACATCTCAGGTCCTGCCGCTGCAGCGAAGGTTGAGTTCATCAACTGGGGTGGCCTGCGCTTCACCGACTTCTTCGTCCTCTACAAACACAACGGCGCGTGGAAGATCAGCGGCAAGGTCTATGATTCTCACGCCAATAACTGAGCGTAAAGGTGTGGCTGGCGACGCCCGGTCACATCTTCCTCCTTTCCCAATACCGCAATCGGAGCAGAGATCATGAAGAGGCTTTTCATGGCCATCACCGGCATGTTGCTCTTGGCAGGTTCAACAAGTCTTGCTGACCAGCTCACCGCGACCGCGGGAAGCGCGAGCGAAGCCCAGACCTTTGCAGAGTACAAGGCCGTCGAAGAAGCACTGCAGCCATACATCAGCGCCGCCAAGACCGGCGACGGCGCATTGACCCGAACGGCGTTTTTTGACCACGCACATATCGTCGGCTCGGTAAACGGCACGTTCAACAACATGGACGCCGACACCTTCAAAAAAGGAATCAGCCAAGGCGGACCCTCGCCCGAGATTCAGCACCACATTGCCTGGATCGACGTCTCAGGCCCTGCCGCCGCAGCGAAAGTCGAGTTCATCGACTGGCATGGTTTCCGCTTCACCGACTTCTTCATCCTCTACAAGAAAGACGGTGACTGGATGATCAGCGGCAAAGTCTACGACTCCCACACCAACAACTAGCCCCCAACCAAAGGAACAATCCCCGTGACCAATTTCGTCCTGCACACCGAAGCCACCGCACCCGAGGCTAGCAAACCGGTCATCAAGAGAATGATGGAGGACTTCGGCTTCCTCCCCAACTTGACGGCGATCTTCGCGGAATCCCCTGCAATGGCGGAAGCCTATTGGGCGCTGTCCGACATCTTTGACAAGACCGACCTGACCGCCACGGAGCGTGAGGTCGTGTTGATGACGAACAATCGTCTCAATAGGTGCACCTACTGCATGGCCGCGCACACGACGGATGCCCAAATGCACAAGGTGCCGGCCGATGTGATCGAGGCGCTTCGCAATGGAACGCCGATCGCCGATGCGAAGCTGGAAGCCCTGCGCGTCTTCACGATCAAGGTCTACGAGACCCGCGGTTTCGTTTCCGATGCCGAGATCGAGCCCTTCTTGGCTGCAGGCTACACGAAGGCGAACGTCTTGGATGTCATTCTGGGCACCGGCCTGAAGGTGCTCTCGAACTACACCAACCACGTTGCCGATACGCCGCTTGACGCTGTGTTCCAGCGCAACGCCTGGACGGCTGACGCTTCAGCGGCCGCCTAGCCCGCGACCCACGGCAGCTTTGCTCTCGGGCTGGGCTGCCGTGAGCTTATCGCAGGCAATCGCCATGAAAGATCCCTCTAGCGACACAAGCGTGCCGAGAGGGATTGCAGGAAGCGGGCGCCCTTTACTCCCGTAGCGCCGGCGAGTATGTCGCACACATGCTCGGGATTTCCAGAGTCGGCTTCTATGCGCTTTTGCGCGACGCGAATAACACCTCTCCAGACACGGTGGAACCAAAATGCATCTAACCGCTCCAAGGGCAATGCGCGACTTTGGCCTCGAGGTCTACTTTTCCAAGTGGGAGTTTACCGCGCGCCACCATATGACCGCCTCGGATTTCGAAAGCATGAGATTGCGTGATCTTCTCGATCTGGCGACAGAGGAGGATCGAAAGGCCTTCGACGCGCTCTGGCTGGGGTACACCGAAACCTGGGGCGCACCGGCCTTGCGCGAAGAGATCGCGACCACCTACGACAGCATGGCGCCCGACAACATACTCGGTCTTGCCGGTGCCGGCGAAGGCCTCTATGCCGTGGCCAGGGTGCTGCTGACCGAGAGCGACCATGTGATCGTTCCTACTCCCAACTATCAGAGCGCCGAGACCGTCCCGCTCTCCATTTGCGACGTGACGGGAGTGCCGATGGATTACACGACGCCCGACGAGTCGAGCGCCAATGCCCCCACCGGAGGATGGCACCTAGACATCGACCGCATTCGCGCGGCAGTTCAGCCGAACACCAAACTGCTGTCGCTCAATTACCCGCACAATCCGACGGGAATGCTCATGGATCAGAGCGACCTGGCCGCTCTGGTCGATTTCTGTCGAGTGCGGGGCATCTACATTCTGAGTGACGAAGTCTATCGCGGGGTCGAAGTGAACCCTGCCGATCAGATGCCACAGATCGCCGATCTCTACGAGCGCGGCATATCCCTGAGCGTGATGTCCAAGGCCTACGGACTGCCTGGCCTACGGATCGGCTGGATTGCCAGCCAAGACCGCGATCTCCTACAGCGAGTCGAGCGCTACAAGCATTATCTTTCGATCTGCAACTCCGGCCCGTCCGAGAGTCTGGCGCTCATCGCCTTGAAGGCTCGAAAACAGATTCTGGCGAAGAACCGGACACTCATGCTGGAGAACCTTGTGGCACTGGAGGCACTGTTTGATGACTTCCCCGGCCTGATTGAATGGCGGCGCCCAATGGGCGGCTGTGTGGCCTATCCCCGATTTACCGGACCGGAAGGCGGTGAGGCCTTCTGTCGGAAACTGATCGAAGAAAGCAGCATCCTGCTCCTTCCCTCCTCGATCTATGTTTCGGATCTCGGCCCGTCGCCGCAGGATCACTTTCGGATCGGCTTCGGACGCGACGCAGTGTTCAAAGAGGGGCTGGCGGCCATGCGAGATCATTTCGAGAAGCACTATCCAGACTTCCGGAGGTGAAGCGGCGGGCATGCGGATCGACGCCCTCGACGATGTCCCGGGCACATTCGACAGGCGTTCATTTGTGTTGCGATCTCTGTCGGATCGCGTTTTGGGGCTGGTGGTGCCCTAGGGAGATAGCAACAGGACTTGTGCCTTAGGTTGCAGGCACATATTCCCTGAAGTCTTAACAATGCGCGGATTGGCGTAAGATGCCGCTTTACAAGGCCAACCCCGTGTGATGAACTAATGGAAATGAGCATAAAGCTCTTGCTGGGCGAAGTTCGCCAATAATGCCGCTTCGCCACAAACGGCAGTCTTCCTGAGCCGACAAGAGTGTCGGCGTTCGGTCGGAAACGACCATCCCTCACATCTCCAGACAACTACAACTATGCTTGGCAAGGCCTTCTGCCGAAGGCGTTTTGCTGCGCGCTTCTTGTTGGAGAGAAAACAGCACGCGACTCGCTTTGGGAGGAAATCCATTGGCAAACCGATCTCGCTCCGTCTCTCGTAAGAGACATCTTATTGCGGCAGTCGCGGCAGTATCCGTTGCCGTCGTTGGCCTAGCCGGAATAGAGGGCGCAACTTCGCCGTCTGTTGCCGCGAACGATACGGTGAAGATCGGCATCGTGACCTTTCTCTCCGGCAGCGCTTCGGGAGCCTATGGCATTCCCGGCCGTAACGGCGCCGAGATCATGGTTGAGGCGATCAACAAAGGGTTGATACCGGCTCCTTACAACACAGTCGGCCTTGACGGAGCGCAGATCGAGGCGATCTACATCGACGAGAACTCCAAACAAAAAGTGGCAGACTATCAAAAATTATCTCAGAAAGAAGATGCAGATATTATTATCGGATACGTATCTTCAGGTAGCTGTAAAGCACTCGCGCCGATCGCTGAGAAAGAACAGCAGTTCACCGTGTTTGCAACCTGCGGCACACCCCAGGTCTTCGAAGAGGTCGTAACCGATCCAGAGTATACCTTTCGCTCGATGAGCCATCTGACCATGGATAACGTAGGTGCAGTAAAGTACATACTTGACACTAGGGGCAATATTGACACCCTTGCCGGGATAAACCAAAACTATGCTTTTGGTCAGGATTCCTGGCACGATTTCTCCACCATGATTGACATGTTCAGCCCAGATACAGAAGTGGTGACCGAGCAGTTCCCTAAGATCTTTGCCGGCCAGTATGGATCGGAAATCTCGGCCTTACTCGCAAACAAACCGGATGTGATCCACTCAAGTCTTTGGGGCGGTGATCTGGAAGCACTGATCATTCAAGGCGCCGCGCGCGGCCTGTTCGACCAGAGCCAGGTCGTCCTGGTTTCGGGCGACACGGCGATTGAGACGCTGGGACCGCAGATTCCCGATGGCACCATCATCGGTGCGCGTGGTCGGAACGGTGACTTTGCCCCGGATAGCGAGATCAACCGCTGGTTCCAGCAGGCCTATGCCGAGCGTTTCGGCTCTATGCCCAACAGCGCTTCATACCAAATGGCGCAGTCGCTCTTCGCTGTGAAAGCGGCAGCGGACAAGGCCGCGTCCTCGAACAAAGACGAGATCCGGAAGGCCCTTAAGGGTCTGGAGTTTGAAACCCCGGCGGGCACCGTGAAGATGGCGCTGGCCGATGGCCACCAGGCAATCCAAGACACCGCCTATGGTGTGTACAGTTACGACCAAGACCTGGGTAAGGGCGGTTTCACCGACATCGTCACCTACAACGCGGAATGCGTGAACCCGCCTTTGGGTGTCAAATCGAGCGACTGGATCAAAAGCGGGCTCGAGGGCGCGGTCTGCAACTAACGCAATCCAAGCCAGTTCTCCCCCGAGAGCGGTGAGAGAGGCCGACAAACGGATGTCAGACGGTCTGGCAGGCTGCCAATCGGCCCTCTCATCGCTCAAGGTGAGACGCAGCACAGTCCCTAAGACGCGGGTCTAGGCAGGCGGTTAAGCGCCTCCGAGCGACACGCGCAACACTCTTGGAGAGCCTCTTGCTCACCACAACCGCAATAGCAATGGATGGTCTCGGCTTTGCCGCCTGGCTCTTCCTTTCATCAGTAGGACTGACGCTGATCTACGGTGTGATGCGTGTGCTTAACATCGCCCATGGAGGCTGCTACGCGCTTGGCGCCTACGCCAGCGCCTGGGCCATAGGACTCTATGTGCAAACGGGCGGCGATGTCCTGACTACATTTCTGTTTATTCCGCTCACCGCACTCGTCGCCGGGCTGATTGCCGGGCTGCTGATAGAACGTGGCGTCCTAAGGTACATGTATGGCCGCGACGAGATCCTGATGATCCTGGTCACCTACGCCATATTCCTCATCCTTGAGGATGCCACCAAGCTGATTTGGGGGACGGATTCCTACGTCGCCTGGCAGCCGGCCTATTACTTTGGCACTGTCGCCATCTTCGGCCTGTCATACACCGTGTACAAACTCTTGACCATTGCCGTCGCCGTGCTGATCGGCGGACTTCTGTATTGGGGTCTCAATCATACGCGCACCGGCAAGCTACTTCTCGTCGTTATCGAAGATCGGGAAGTGAGCGCGGCACTTGGAATTAATGTCACCCTGTTCTTCTCGGCGACCTTTGTCATCGGTGCCATCCTGGGCGCGCTGGGCGGTGCCGTAGCAGCGCCCGAAATCGCAGTTTCACCCGGCATCGGCGCGGAGATCGTCGTCTTGGCATTCGCTGTCATCGTCATTGGCGGCATGGGCAGCATCGGTGGCGCCATGATCGGTGCGCTCTTCGTCGGCTTTGCCCGGGCAATCTCAGTGCATCTCTACCCGCCTGCTGAACTGTTTTCAATCTATCTCGTGATGGCGGCAGTCTTGGCTGTCAAACCCTATGGTCTCTTCGCTATTGCAGAAGGACGAAAGATATGACCAAGACATTTGACCCTACGGAACTGAAACTATTAGCGGGACTTCCCCTACTCATCGGCTTGGGTTTCCTGCTGCCCGAATGGGTCGTGAACTATATTCAGGTCTCGCTAGGCATCGGACTCGTTGCCCTGGGCGTGATGATCCAGATGCGCGTCGGATTGGTCAGTTTCGGGCAGGGTCTCTACTTCTGCGTGGGCGGTTACGCAGCTGGCCTCGCTGGGATGCTCCTGGGGATCACGGATCTTCTCGTACTGGTTCTACTGGGCGTCGCGTCGGCCGTGGTTCTGTCCGCCGTACTGGGTTTTCTCATGCGCCGCTATCGCGGGATCTTCTTTGCAATGCTGTCGCTTGCGATTTCCATGATCTTGTTTGGGCTGCTGACCGGCAGTGAAGAGCTTGGCAGCACGGATGGCTTCAATCTGCCGGAGGTCACGTACCTGGGATGGTTGCCGGAGGGCGAACTTGCGGAGCACGCGCTCTACATCGCAACCTGCATTCCAACGATCCTCTGCGCCTTCCTGCTGCATCGCTTTCTGCGCAGTCCAATGGGGCTGATCGGCGAGGCCATTCGCGAAAACGAGTTGCGCGTAGAGTATCTGGGCGCGTCGGCACGCAACGCAGTACACATTACCTACGTGGTTGCCGCGAGCGTCTCGGCGATCGGCGGCGTGCTTTGGGCCGTGGGTCTGGGACATGTGGATCCTGAGATGACGAACTGGACGATGTCCGGTCAATTCGTCTTCATCTGTATTCTCAGCGGCACCGGAAGCGTGATCGCGCCCCTGATTGGCACCTTTCTTCTTGAGATACTGCGTGTCTATGCGGTGGAGGTGTCGCCCGATACATGGCAAATGATCCTTGGGGTGATCATGTTGCTAACAATCGTCTTTCTTCCTCGGGGGCTTTGGTCGTTACTGAGCAGGCAGCGAACGCTTGGCACTCAGGTGAAAGCTCCAAGTGCCATGATCCGTAATGAAGCCTCGTCATGACCACAATTCTGCAAGTCGAGAGACTAGAACGGACCTTCGGGGCCGTGGTTGCCGCCCACGACATCAACGTCACCGTCGACGCTGGTGAAATCCTAGGAGTGATTGGCTCCAACGGTGCAGGCAAGACGACATTCGTGAACATGATAACGGGATACCTACGGCCCAGTTCAGGACGGATCCGCTATCGAGGGCAAGACATCGTCGGCAAGTCCACGCGCCACATCACCCGCATGGGGATATGCCGTTCGTTTCAGATCCCGCAGCTGTTCTTGGAGTTGACGGTACTCGACAACATCATCATCGCGCTGGCGCTGGCCCAGCAACACCGTCCTGTGTTCTTCAAGCCGGCAGTGACGGACGCGATCATGGAACAGGCCATAGCACAACTGAAGCGGTTTCAGGTCGTCGAATATGCCAATCAGGAGATCGCCACGCTGCCCCAGGGCGTGCGGAAACTGATCGATATCGCAATGGCGACCATTGCCGATCCGGACTTGCTGTTCTTGGACGAGCCGACCAGCGGCGTCAGCGCGGACGAAAAAAGCCCGATGATGGAGGTCCTGATCGATGCCCTTAAGGCCACAAACACCGCTGTGCTTTTCATTGAACACGACATGGAGATCATCGAGGCCTTCTCACCGCGCGTTATCGCTTTCTATGAAGGCACGATTCTCGCTGACGGTCCGACGGCCGAGGTCCTGCGCAACGAGAAAGTTCAGCAGTTTGTGATCGGTAGTCAGTTTCATCACTCGGCGGAAACCAAGTCTCAATCGACGAGCTTGCCCGTTGGGCAGGAAAAGGGAGCGCGCGCGTGACGCTCACGATCAGGAACTTGAACCTGTCGATTCAGCGTGCGCCAATCCTCCGGGATGTCGCTTTGGCGATCGAACAGGGGACAACCTGTGGCCTTATCGGTCGCAATGGTGCAGGGAAAACAACGCTGATGCGTGCCGTCATGGGGCTGCTACCGTCAGAAAGCGGGACGATTGAGCTAAACGGAACCTCTCTGCACGATGTATCTGCGCATCAGCGTGCCATCAAGGGAATCGGTTATCTACCCGAAGACCGCAGGCTGATCCCCCACTTCACCGTCGACGAGAACATCATGGTGCCGCTTTGGGCAACACGAAGAACAGACAGAGCCCGTGTTAGATGGGTCTACGACCTGATGCCCGAGATCGGTCGATACGCCGGTCGCAAAGCGATGACGCTCAGTGGCGGTCAGCAAAAGCTTGTGGCGCTCGGACGTGCCTTGGTCACCGGGTCGCGCCTGCTGCTGTTGGATGAGCCCTTCGAAGGGGTGGCACCTGCACTGTCGGAGCGACTTCTGGAGGTGATTTCGGATCTGCGCAACGAAAAGCTGGCGGTTCTGCTCTCAGAATCCGAATACAGCCATTCTGAAAAAGTCGTCAACAAGTACTACTCTATTGAGCGGGGCCGGATATTAGCGATGTGAAGACAGCGGGTACCGAGTATCTTTCAAGCGACATAATAGCGAAAAGGTCCACGAGGTTTCGAAGGTTCCTACACCTAACCGGCACAAGACTAGATCGGGATGTTGACGACTACCTGTGAATGGATGAAAGGACGACATATGTTTTACGAAACGGCAAAGAACGATCACGGCCTACCGCACAATCCCTTCAAGGCTTGCATTTCGCCTAGGCCGATTGGTTGGATCACCAGCCTGGACGAAGAGGGACGGGTCAATCTTGCACCCTACAGCTTCTTCAACGCTGTCTCCGAATCCCCCCCGCAGATCATACTTGGCTCAAGCGGAGTCAAATTCGACGAAGACAACCAGGACAAAGACACGGTTTCCAACATCGAGGCCACCGGGGAGTTCGTCTGCAATATGGCAACGTGGGACCTTCGCGAAGCAATGGTGAAAACCTCGGCCCCGCTGCAGCACGGCGATCCGGAAAACCAAATGGTAGACTTGGAGTTGGAGCCCTCGCAGACGGTCGCGCCACCGCGGGTCGCGGCTTCGCCCATTCACTTGGAATGTCAACTATTGCAGGTGATCGATTTGCCTGCCACCAGCATCAGCGTGCGTAACGCCTTGATCATAGCCTCGGTTGTCGGCATCCACATTGCCGATGAAGTGCTGGTTGATGGCATGGTGGACCTGACCAAGGCAAAGCCGCTGGCCCGCCTGGGATACCTGAACTACAGCGTGATCGAGAAGACATTTCAGATGAGGCGTCCGCCCGAGCGCGCGTAAGTTCTCCCTGCCGACGCGCCCGATGCATCGTCGTTGTCAAAGATGCGGCGGGTCCGCAAACGTCCTTGAGCAGGCCCAGCGACATCTTCGTAGCTCTCAGTGATCTGTGCACCTAGCCGTGTTCGACACGGCCGTAGGAGGCGACCATTCGGATAATCCCCTTCGCTTTCGTGCTGCTCTGGAGTAGCGGTTTCATAGGCGCGAAGTTCGGCCTGCCAGATGCAACGCCGATGGCGTTCCTCTTGGTACGCAGCGTATCCGTGGCAGTCGTCCTGACCTTGCTTGTTTTTGCGCTGCGCGTGTCTTGGCCCCGGCAAGGTGTGGAACTCGGCCATCAATTTCTGGTCGGAGCACTCATCCAAGGGCTCTACCTGGCTGGATTCTACGTCGCGATAGACCGGGGGATGCCGGCTGGCACCGCAGCACTCGTGGTCTCGCTACAGCCCTTGGTCATCGGCCTGCTCGCCGGTCCGTTTCTCGGCGAGCAGGTATCGGCACGTCAGTGGATCGGCCTGGTGATCGGCGTGCTCGGCTGCGCCATGGTGGTTTGGCGCCAACTCTACTTGGAGGCTTCTCTCGCTCCTTTCATCGCCTGTCTGCTCGGGCTCGCGGCGATCGTGGCCGGCAATCTCTACCAGAAGCGGTTCATTGGCCAGACACACCCGCTCGCCGCGGGCGTGATCCAGCAGGCAGGTGCGGTTTCCGTTGTTCTGCCACTCCTTTTTCTGATGGAGACGCCGGCTATCGAGTGGACAGCGCGCTTCCTCTTTGCGCTCAGTTGGATGACGCTCGCCGTTGGGGTCGGCGCGTACTCACTGTTGATCACGCTGCTCCGTCGCGGCGAGGCATCGAAGGTTTCCAGCCTGTTCTTCTTGGTTCCGCCAGTGACGGCCGTCATGGCTTGGGCGGTTTTCGGCGAAACGCTGGGCCCCGTCGAACTCCTCGGCATGGCCATCACCGTCGGCGGTGTCGCTCTGGTCAGTAGGAGCAAGCACCGGCCGCAGATGACTGGCCAGCCATGACGCTGCGGAGGCCGCTCCGGCACAGGGGATTGTGGACGACTTGGATCAAAACCCAAGAGACCATGGAATTGCAACCGCCTACATTGTTTCCCAATCGCCCGACTGCTCGAAGGCATGGGCTGCCCGGTAAATGCTCTTCTCGTCGAAGTGCTTGCCGATCAGCATCATTGAGACCGGCAAGCCTTCAGACATCCCGCAGGGGATCGCCATGGCCGGATGCCCGGTGACATCGAATGGGGCCGTGTTCTCCAACTGCTCCCAGGCCCGGGCGAAGGTGTCGCCGCGGGGGTCGCCTTTTCCATGCAGCTTGGTCGCCTTCACCGGAAGGGTCGGCATCAGCAGCAGATCGTGATCGGCCAGTACTCTATCGTAGGCACCGCGCAGACGTCGCGCGATGTTCTGAGCCTTGGCATAGAAGCGGCCACGGTAGGCATCGATGAAATACTGACCGACGAACATCGAGATCTTCAAGGTCTCTGAAAGCTCATCGGCCTTTGTGCGCCAGTTCGCATGCGCATCGATCAAAGTGGGTGAATAAAGCCCCTTGTAGTTCATGCCATATCCGTTCCCCAGCATCATCTGCCACTGCAGGCCTTCAAGTGCGATAGGGGTCCAGACAACCATGCCGTCCATATGCATCGGGATCGACACCTCGCTCACCTCTGCGCCGAGGCTTTCGAGCCGTCGAGCGGCCGCGCGAACCTTTGCATCGACGTCTGCCTCGGAGTTCTCGCGCTCGAAACCCTCACGCACCACGGCGACCTTCATACCTTGCACGCCTTTGCCAAGCGCATCAGTGTAGGTCTGTGTTTGCGGTGCGTACTGGCGCGGGTCGAGACCATCGGCACCGGCCAAGACCTCCAGAAACAACGCGTTGTCCGCAACGTTTTGGCTCATCGGTCCGGTATGATCGATGGTCGCTTCAATGGGCATGATGCCGGTATAGGGCACCAGGCCATGGGTCGGTTTCATGCCATAGACACCGCAGTAAGCCGACGGCATGCGGATCGAGCCGCCTTGGTCGCCACCAATGGCGAGATCGACCTCCTTCATGGCCAAGAGCGCTCCGGATCCCGATGACGATCCGCCGGCGGTGTAGCCAGGCTTGCGCGAATTCTCGACCGGCCCCGGGCTAGAGGTATGGCTCGCGCCGGACATGCAGAAGTACTCGCAGGTCGCTTTCCCAAGGATCGTCCCACCGGCATCCAATATGCGCGTGACGATGGTTGCATCGACGTCAGGGACAAAGCCCTCCAACGTCGAGGCGCCGTTCATCATGGGCACGCCCGCGACCATGACATTGTCCTTTATGGCAACCGTCTTGCCCGCAAGTTTACCATCCACCGCACCCTTGATGTTGGTCTTCCAGTACCACGCATTGTGTGGATTTTCTGCTGCGTCCGGGCGATACCCCGGCGCGCGAGGATAGGCGACGCGTGGTATCTCGTCGGGCATCTGATCTATCGCATCGTAACGGTCGAAGATATTCTGCATATGTTCGTGATAAAAGCTGATGTCTTCCTCATCCATTGACATTCCAAGGCCGACTACAATCCTGGCAAGCTGATCTTTGTTCGGTCGTGTGACTGTCATTATTTTTGATCTCCGCATGTTCACTCTACTAAGGCGCCGTGCTCCTGGAGCGTCCCGTGGAACACCGATGGCATCGCCGACACCGATTACGATTGCTTGAGCCAGTAGGCTGTTACCTGAAAGAAACACTCACTACTGGAGTACTATTGCCCGTCACGAGTTTCTCGGTTCCTGTTGTGCAAGTTGCTTCAAGGCTGTGAGGAGCTCTGAAGATGCCCCCTGAGCGACGACTTCTCTGGCCACGCTGTCGAGCGTCGCGCGGGTGTTCATGGCGTGTTTTTGCAAGCGCCTATGGGCCTCGGCGTCGGTCAGGCCGCGTTGCTGCGCAAGGATGATCCTCGCAACAGCCAGCGTCGATAACGACAAATGACGCTCTTCTGCTTCTCGAATGCGCTTTGCACTTTCAAGGCGACGACGCCAAACATCACGCGCGATCATAAGATTGGTTAGAAGTCCGAATGGCTTCACTGGGCGCTCGATGACCGCGGTGGCGCGCATCTCAAGAATGAGCTGCAGTGTTGAGGGGTCTTCGTATTCGGCAAGTGCGATTATTGGAGCCCCCAACCCGTCCAAACCGCCGATTAGCAGTTGAATTTCCTCGCGTATCTCCTGATCGACCGAGATCATGATCACGTCGACGTCACTGGGAACTGCTGCAGGGATCGGCCACCCCGGAACGGCGACGCAACCGATCCGTCGTAGGTGTTCCGACAGCATCTGCCTCTCGGAGGTCGGCGGCAGCATCACGCTCACCGCCATTCCCCTAAGGTCCGCAAGCTTAGGCTTGGCGGGCGCTTCAGGCTTCTGCTTGGACATGATCTCGGAAACTGTGCTTAATCATGTAGGGTTCAGGGCGGACTGCAAGGGCCTCCTCTGCCACGATGTCGAACTGCTTGTGGGCGTTGGCACGCCCAATGCGCGGCCAAAGAAAGGTGTGATGCGTTTCCTGGTCGAGTTTTACCGGTCCTTGTGGTGCAAGAAAATCGACCGACCAAAGAGCCTCCAAGACAGACCAGATGTTTAGGTTATCAGCGATGCGGGCTGCCTTTGCGAACAAATGCACTTGAAAATAGGCTGCTTCGGCGCACGAGGTGACAACCGCATCGTTCCCAAACATATCCTTGAACCGGCGGACGAACGACAGGCTTTCGGCTGAATTGAGCGACTCGAAGTAGGGTGCAGCACTGATGTGGCCTTCGGTAACGTCCGAACTCATAACGTTCAGGTCCGCCTCGTTTGTGGCTATGCTAAAGATCGGGACCTGTTTGCGACGTAGTGGAGAACGAGCGAAGGCTTCATAGAGCTTGACGATGTCCGAGCCGACGACAGTCGAATAAATCGCATCAGGTAACAGCGCTGTAGCTTGATCAATAATTACCTCTATTTGCGCCTCCGGGGTGTCGATCGGCAGGTAGCTCTCGTCGACAATGACACCGCCGGCTTCCTCGAACAAATCGCGCATGACACGATTGGATTCGCACGGAAAGACGTAGTTGTTTCCAACGAGAAGAATCCGCGATCCATAGTTCTCAAGCACGTAGCGGGCGAGCTGGACGGAATTCTGATTTGGCGCGGCGCCCGTATAAATGCAGTTCTCTGAATACTCAAAACCTTCGTAGAGCGTCGGATAGAATAAGAGGGAATCACGCTTCACAATAGAAGGAAGTACTGATTTTCTTTGATTAGACATGTTCGTTCCAAAGAAAAACCGAACGCCCTCGCTTTCGGACAAATGGTCAGTGGCCTTCTTGTAGTCTATTGGCTCAGAGCCAATGTCCACCGACTTTGCGACAAGGGGCACACCCTGTACACCGCCAGCTTGATTGACTTCCTCAATTGCCAACAGGGTGCCGTGGTACTGCGTCGTTTCCAAGGCTCCAGTCAGACTTTTCGCCGAAAACAGGAGTCCTACAGGAAGACCTGAGCTAGTGATCGAGGCATTTTTCATCAAAGATCCTTTTGTTTGTTTACATATTCCTAAACATTTGCCGCCCGTCGATGTCAATCACGACCCTGAGTTTAAGAAATTTATTTCCATTCACAATGTTTTTCACTTCGAATGCGAGCATGCGTGTCATCGATAGTGTCACAGGCCTCAACCATCGGACCGGCCACAGCGAGCTCCTTGCGTTTGATCTGATGAGGAGGCGATCCTGGCCAAATGCTCCTCGCTCCACCCCTGGGCGCCGGCCAGCCGTTGCGGCAGGACGAGGTAGTGGAGCTCGGCATTGCTGCCCCAGGCGCGCACCTCCTTGTCATCGGGAATGCCGCAACCGGACCCGGCCAGAACCTCCCGACTGCTGCCTCGTCGATGATGCCCTTTTCGATCAAGAGGGACTCGATGGCCTTGATTCGGAGGGCCAGCTCGTAAGGCGGTCCCGAACGATGGTGATCGTGGCTCATGTTCCCTCCTTTCGTGAGATGGCCGTCAGACGGGACTTTCCCGTCGAAACGGTCTTGTTCGGCGATCCTCGCTTCCAACACCACTTCCCACCGCGCAGATGCGCAACAGAGTTTGGTAAGGCAAGAAAATCTGCCACCACAAACAACTCAGATAGAAGGGAAGCGGTCGCTCAGACCGAATGCCGACGCTTTTGTCGGCTCGCGCGTATCGCCCGATGTGACGAAGCGGCATTCTTGGCGCGGTTCGTCCGGCGAGAGCCCTTGGCTCGTGATTCAAAGTTAGACCGCAGCCACCGCGTTGTAAAGGGGCAGGCACTCTCGGCTCTTGCTACAGGACAAAAACAAGCATGCTCAGGCTGCGCAGACCTTATCTTGCATAGCGTGCAGTGGTGAAGTCCTAAACTTGCTGGAAAACTGGGAAGGGGTGCATCCTCGCTGAGGATCGAAGAACCGAATCGCCGGTGGCCGTCGGCGCCAGCAAGGAGACACCCCATGGAGAAGAGAGTACCAGCATCACAGAGGACGCGTGAAGCCTTGCGTGATCTGATCGAGGGCCGTTTGGAGACGGCCGATGCGCGCAGCGAGTTGATCCGTCTGTCGACGCAGCTGATCGCCGAGGAAGCACTGGAGGCGGAGCAACGCGACGCACTGGGTCGGGACTACTACGAGCATGGTGGCCGGCCAGGCCAGGGCTGGCGCAACGGGACCCGCAAGGGTCGGCTGAAGACGGCTGAGGGGATGATCGAGTGCGCGGTGCCGCAGATCACCGGCAGGGAGGAGCCCTGGCGCTCGGAGATCGCCAGTCACTTGAAAGGTCGCAGCGCACAGCTCGAGGACCTGGCAGTTGAACTGCTGGCACGCGGCTTGTCGATGCGCGACATCGAGGACGCCTTTCGCGATGAAGCCGGCCGGCTCTTGTTGTCTCGTACAGCCGTCTCGGAGCTGGGCGAGCGGCTTTGGGCCGACTACCAGGAGTTCATGCAGCGGGGCCTGGGCGAGTTTCAGATCGCCTATCTTTTCGTGGACGGGATTGCCGAGCGCATCCGGCCGGGCCAGAGGCGTGAGCCGGTGCTGGCCGCCTGGGCCTTCACCATGGAGGGCAAGAAGGTCCTGCTCTCGATGATGGCCGGCTCCAAGGAGGATGCCGAGACGGTCTCGGCCTTCTTCCAAGACATGCGTGCTCGCGGGCTGGGTGATCCGCTGCTGGTGACCAGCGACGGCGCACCCGGCATCATCAAGGCGATCGAGACCTGCTTTCCGCGCTCTGCCCGCCAGCGCTGCCTGGCTCATCGCATGAGGAACCTGGCAGCCAAAGTGCCCGAAGAGCTCTGGCCGGATTTCAAGGCACGGGCACAAGCCGCCTACCAGGCGCCCAGCCGTGCCATCGCCCGTGAGCTCGCCGAAGGCCTGGTCGAGGACTACGAGGCCGAGCTGCCAAGCGCCGTGGCCTGTTTCATGGATGACTTCGAGGCTTGCATCGCCCACCTGATGATGCCGGTCGGCCACCGCCGGGCGATCCGCACGACGAATCTGCTTGAGCGTCTGTTCGTCGAGGAGCGCCGGCGCCTTAAGATCATCCCCAACGCCTTCGGTGAAAAGGCTGTCCTGAAGCTCATGTTCGGTGCCATGTTCCGCGCCTCCGAACGCTGGAGAGCCATCCGCATCACCGAGTTCGAGCGCCGACAGATGGCTGTTGTCAGAAAGGACCTTGATGAACTCTACGAGGCCGAAGTCGGCCTTGCCAAGCCAACCTCAAAAGAGGGCCGCCCCTCGTATTTATCCAGCACTTCTCAGACTTAACCCAGAAAAAGGGGGGCTCTCGATCGACCGGAGCGGCTATGATGCGGGCAAAAAGGTCACAGGCAAGAAACGCCACATTCTCGTCGACACGCAAGGTCTGCTGATGCATGCGCTGGTGCACGCCGCCGACATCCAAGACCGCGACGGCGGCCTGGCGGTGATGGCGACCCTCTTTGGGCTCTATCCTTTTCTACTGAAGCTCTATGCCGACGGCGGCTATCAGGGGCCGAAGTTCCAGGCCGGCTTGAAGCAGGCGATCGGCCAGATCAATGTCGAGATCGTCAAGCGCTCGGATCAGGCCAAAGGCTTCGTGGTCCTGCCCAAGCGCTGGCTCGTCGAACGGACCTTCGCCTGGCTCGGTCGATGCCGCAGGCTCGCCAAGGACTGGGAGTGCCTTAACTGCAAGGCACTCGCCTTCCAAAAACTCGCCTCCATACGCCTCATGACCAGAAAACACGGCCAAACATCATGAATTTTCCGGACAGACTCTTAGACGAGGGCGCCAAGATGACAATAAACTTAGCAAGAAAGACCAATAAAGCCTACGCCATTTGCATGAAAAAGCTCATTGTAGGCGGTTTTTTTGCTATGGTGGCGGTTGTATTAAGTTCTAATTTTTCTCTGTTAAGGGCTGAGCAGAAATCTTCTGAAGTGATGTTGTATGGACATGGGGCCGTAAAGTGCGCTAGCTTCATTGAGTTCTTGAAGATCGACTATAAGAAGACCTCTGGGCAATATGTTGCGTGGATACACGGATACATTACAGGGATCGGAGAGGGGTACACGCTCTGGAATAGCGTTGAAGCCGACGCAGAGTATCACTTAAGTTTTATTGAGAACTTCTGTAAATCAAATCCGGAAAAGTTGTGGCGCAAGTCGTTCCATTTCTACTGAACGATATCTCACAATTAGATACGCTTAGAGACTAAGGGTCTCGCGACCGCAAATATAGACAGTAACGATCAAATGAAGTGCGGCGACTCTAGATTCTGATACCAAACAGGATCGAGGGGAATGTCCCGCTCGATGTTGAAATAGTGAAGTAGGCGTCGCTCGCCTGGAGCCGCTAGCCCGGATCTCTCACCAGTGTGTAGAGATCCGAGTTTAGGGTCGCGGTCCAGTGGGAGTGTTTTGTGCGTTGGGGAGTGTGCGCGCTTAGGGGCTGCGCCTGTTCGGCGTGTCGTTGGTACCCAGGGCTGTTGCGTCGTCGTTGTCGGGAGTGCGGGATACTGGAGCAGCGCGCTCAGGTGCATAATCGTGCGTGGGCCAGTCGGAACTCGGGCTCGTAGGGACAGGCAGAGGTCAAGGCGAAGCGGATGCGCCGGACGGAAAGGCGGACCTGAGCGCCAATCTTGAGGAGCTTGTTTCGGATGGTGGCGCAGGTGGCCTTGGCGAATTGCGTGTGTGCCAGAGCCCGGCGGCGCAAGGCGGCGAGCAGGACATAGGCCATGGAGGCGAACCAGAGGCGCAGCTGATTGGCTCTCATGGTGCGAGCTGAGGTGCGGTCAGCGAAGAGGTCGAGCTGGCATTCTTTGATCCTGTTCTCCATATCCCCCGCGCGCGCAGTAGAGATCTTCGTAGAGGGCTTGAGCCTTGATCTTGCTGGCCTTGAGCGAGGTGACGACGAAGCGCGGGTTGGCGCCCTTCTCGCCGCGCTTTGGCATCCACTCGGCCTTGGCGACGACGCGTCGACGGCGGCTCCAGCTGTTGAGCGTGGTCCAGTGGAAGTCGGCGAAGCGCCTGGCCGGCTGGCCAGTCTGGAGGGCTTCCTCCTCGGCCCAGGCAAGGTCGACATGGATGTGCTCGACCAGGCGGGAGTTGCGGGCCAGGCCGAAGATAAAGTCGACCTTCTTGTCCTCACACCCGCCGCGCAGCGGCGCGCCCGGGTCTGAAAGGACCCGATCGCAGAGCGATCGGAGGGCCATAAGCTCTTCACGGGCAAAGCCACTATCGCCGCGCAGGATGATCGGCACCTTGGGCCAGCGCTGACGGATCTGGTCGACGATACGCGCGACCTCCTCCTTGGCGCCGGCGCTGGCATCAATGTTGGCGCGCCTGAGCTTGGCTGCCAGCAGGTGGTCACCGCAGAAGATATAGAGCGGCAGATAGCAGTAGCAGTCGTAATAACCGTGAAAGAAGCGGCCTTCTTGCTTGCCATGGATCGGATCGTCAGTGGCGTCGAGATCGAGGATGATCTCCTCCGGCGGCCTGTCGTGTGCCTCCAGGAAGAGCGTGACGAAGAGCGCTTCGATGTCGGCCGCCTCATGACTGATGCGCCGGTAGCGATCGGCGCTTTCGGGCGCGTGCTCCAAGCGGTTTAGCGTGCTCTTGCCGGCCAGGGGCGCACAGTCGCTCCGACGGGCTTCCAGCCGGCCCAGGACCGTGCAAAGGGCTGGGTCGTGGCGCAGCTGGTCATGGTCGACTAGGTCCTCGTAGCCAAGCGCGATGGCGAAGATCCGTTGGCCCACCAGGCTCGACACATCGTGCACCACGCGTTCAGCCTGACGGCTGTCCTGGAAGCACTCGGCAAAGCGGTCTACCAGATTGATTGCCTCGTCAGTCGCTCCAAGCAGCAGAACACCGGCATCCGAGGTGATCCTCCCGCCGCCGAAGTCGGCGACCACCTTGCGTCCATCAAGCTGTGCAAAGAGCATCGGATCTGCGCTACAGTCTGTCGGCATCGTGGGGCCCTTCGGATCTGGTGTAACTGTTTGGTTGCACTCACATTTTCACCGAATCGAACCCACGATGCACCAGCCCTGGTGAGAGATCCGGGCTAGGCTCTGGGTGCTGAATCCATTGAGGAGAACGACGCCATGAAGGTAACCGTCCGGTCAGCCTTTCAATTACCCATATTTAGTGCGGAGCGCCGTAAGAAGCACAAGCTGTTGCGCGGCGAGAATCTGCCGTGATTCCTTGTCTGGCACCTAACCGCAAAGGAGCGGTGCCAATGGACGCAGAGACCCGCGCATGGTTTGATCAAGAGACGAGCGGATGCCGCTTTTCAGACCTGCGTTTGAAGAAGCGGCTGCGGATCTTGTTGGAGCAGATAAGCGACGCCATGGGAGGAAGCATACCTTTGGCCTGCCAAGACTGGGCGAATACCAAGGCGGCTTATCGTTTCTTTTCCAATGATAGGATCAGCGAAGAGGAAATCCTGGCGGGGCATTTCCAGTCGACCCAGGCACGCTTTGCCGCGGTCGATGGTCCGATCTTGGTTCTGCAGGACACGACGGAATTCTCCTATCAGCGTGAGCGGCCCGAGCTCATCGGTGTAACGCAGCGTGTCAACAGCGGTAAGGACAAGAGCGGGCGTTGGCGCATGCACACGGTGTGCGGGCTGATGATGCATGCGAGCCTGGCGGTCACGACGGAAGGCCTGCCCTTGGGGCTGGCGGCGATCAAGTTTTGGACACGTCAGAAGTTCAAGGGGACGGCGGCGCTGAAGAAGAAGGTCAATCCGACGCCTGTTCCGATCGCGCAAAAGGAAAGCTTCCGTTGGCTGGAGAACATGCGCCAGTCGACAGAGCTGTTCGCAGATCCGCCACGGTGTGTCCATATCGGTGGTCGCGAGAGCGACATCTACGAGCTCTTCTGTACCGCCCAAGAGTTGGAGACCTATTTCCTAGTCAGAAGCTGCGTCAATCGACTTGCAGGCGATGGCAAGCACACGATTGCCGACGAGATGGCCGAGGTGGCGGTCAGCGGGCACCATGAGGTCGAGGTTCGCGACAGCAAGGGCCGTATCGACAAGACGACCGTCGAGATCCGATACCGCCGCATTCGCGTGCAGCCGCCGGTCGGCAAGCAGAAGCACTACCCCGCGCTCACCTTGACAGTGCTCCACGCCCAAGAGCGCAATGAGCCGATCGATCGAGCGAGGATCGATTGGAAACTCATTACCAATCTGCCGGTGTCCTGCCAGGAAGACGCCATCGAAAAGCTCTGCTGGTATGCACTGAGGTGGAAGATCGAGGTGTTCTTCAAGGCTCTCAAATCGGGCTGCCGGGCTGAAGCGGCGCGGCTGAGAACCGCCGATCGCCTGGTCAATTTGATCTCGGTCTTCTGCATCCTCAGCTGGCGCGTGTTCAGGTTGACCATGATCAATCGCTCCGAGCCGAATGCGGCTCTCCAAGTTGCCTTGACAAACATAGAGACCGCGTTGCTCGACCGCTTGGTGCCCGACAGGGAGCCCACGCCACGCAAGAAGACGCTCTCGATCTACCTGACCAAGATCGCGCGGCTCGGTGGCTATCTGGCTCGTGCCAGCGATCCGCCGCCAGGCAACACCGTTATGTGGCGTGGGCTTTCGCGCCTCACCGACATCAGACTAGGCGCGACCTACGGAGCCGGACTTATGGGTAATTGAAAGACTCACCGGAGGGTTACACTTCAACGATAAGTCCTCCTCCTTTGGAGAACTCTCTAGCTCCTTGAACCGGATTCAGGGGAGCAGGTCAGGTTGTCACATGCGGAAAAGCAAGCGCGAGGCGGGCTAAGGTATTGATATGGTTTGGTAATTTTGGTTGCAGGGGGAGGATTTGAACCTCCGACCTTCAGGTTATGAGCCTGACATTGCTAAGAAGATAAGAGGTTGATCTGAAACAGAATTTCTCTCAACCCCCTAATTCTCGTTGAAAAACAATGCACTTCCCTTGACAACGGCGGACACTCTGCGCAACTTGACGATGTCGGGCTCCACTCGATGCGTTGACACAATGTTGACATGACACCGCGATGGCTGAACGCTTAACAGACTCTCTGGTACGCCGCGCAACCGCAGGAGATCGCGCACAACTCATTCTCTGGGACGAGAGCGTCAAAGGATTTGGGCTACGGGTGACCAACCGTGGTGCAAAGTCTTTCGTCGTCGACTATCGCGCCAAGGGACGTCAGCGCCGCATCACGATCGGGTCCTATCCAGACTGGCCAGTCGCGACGGCAAGGCAAGAAGCTTCCGAGATCAAGCGGCAGGTTGACCTCGGTTTTGATCCACTCGATCAACGACATGCAGAGCGGTCAGCTCCTCGGATCTGCGACCTTTGGGAACGCTACGAGAAGGAACATCTGCCGAGCAAAGCCAAGCGCTCACAGGTTGACGAGACCGCAATGTGGGAAAAGCTCATCCTTCCGGCTCTCGGGACCTCGCGGCTGTCAGATGTTACCCACGACGACATTGCGACCTTGCATCGACGGATCACGCTCGAGCGCGGCACGCCTATCCGCGCGAACCGCGTGGTCGAGGTGCTGCGCAAGGCCTTTAACCTCGCGATTCGATGGAACTGGGTGAGCGAGAATCCGGCCTCCGGCATCGCACGCAATCCGGAAGAAAAACGTGAGTTCTATCTCACGCCTCAGGACCTTGCCCGCCTCTTTGCCGCACTAGAGGGGCACAAAGAAGTGGCCTCCGCCAATGCCATTAGGCTCCTGGCGCTGACCGGAGCCAGAAAGAGCGAGGTGCTGAGAGCGACCTGGGATCAGTTCGACCTCGACAAGGGAGTTTGGATCAAACCCTCAGCCCACACCAAACAGCGCAAGGTGCATCGGGTCCCGCTATCGGAGACAGCGCTCGCACTCCTGCAAAGCATGAGGGACACGGTCAAAGGCCGATATCTCTTCCCTGGCAAGATCGACGGCCAGCCGCTGAGCGACTTGAAACGGACCTGGGAGACAGTCTGCATCAATGCCGGGCTGGCCAAGCAGACACAAAGACGCGACCGGGCAGGTAAGCCGCGCTTCAACAAGGACGGTTCGCCGAAGCTCGAATGGAAGGCCACGGTTCGGATCCACGACCTGCGCCACTCCTTCGCCAGCTTGCTGGTGAGCGGAGGCGCTTCCCTGCCAGTGATCGGCGCTATGCTCGGACATACGCAGGTGCAAACGACACAACGCTATGCGCACCTTTATGATGATTCGCTGCGAGAGGCTGCGGATGAGGTGAGTGCGCAAATTGGATCCGCTATGCGGAAATCTCCACCAACCAAAGGTTCCCCGTAGCGATGTCACAGAAGCCGGCAGAGTTCGATAAGCTGCCAGCCGACGCGGTTCCCCTCAGAGAAGCGAAGCTCAATCTGGCGCGCCCGGGGCTGGTCGAGGCCTATCGAAAGCTCGTCAACGAAAGAGGGCCTCGTGTCCCAAATACACGTGCGCAGCGCACAGCGATACTGCGGTCGATGAGTCGGGAAGAGCGTAGAGCGCGTTGGCTGCACGGTGAGCTACTGCCACGCCAGAGAGCTCGCCGGCGACCCAAGGACGTCCGAGATGTTGAGATAGCAAAGGCCAAACAGGCCGTAAGTCAGGCATTCTACCAAATGCTCAAAGACGGAGAGCTGGTGGCTTTGGCGCAAGAGAGGCCTCCCCGCGGCCCATGGTGTGCAATTCCTGCAGAGGCCTGGAGGAAGATCAGGGTGACGAGCCTTGCGAAGGGCACGATCACGGGCCCAGGCTATACTCTGACCAATGTCCATGTTGTAGAGGCCCGGAAGATTGTCGACAGTAGAAGTTTTCGCCACGATGGGTCGGGCAGGCCCACGTATATGCATCTAATTGTCCAGGAACTTGAAAGAAGAGCTGAATCTAGTGAGCTAGCAGATACACTTTCACAGGAAGCTGATGCCTTGCTTGAATTTTACGCACTCAAATACCCCAAACTACCCCCTTACAAAAAGAAAACAATAACCAACAAAATCCGTGCGATTTACAGAAAACACAGGCCAAGCAACGATAGGACGCGCAGCTAACGCCCCAAATTATATTTTGGGGCGTATTTAGGGCACCTTTTTTGGGGCGCTCGTAATCTGCATCTCTGCATCAGGTGGCGGCGGATGCCGCAAACTGGCAACGGAGTGCAGAATGGATCACACTCGCGACAAGGAGCCCCTTCAGAAGAGCGAACAAAATCTCTTCGAAGGCTTGATCTCCGAACGAGAATTCGCCCGGCAACGAGGCGTCTCTTTGCGCACGGTCCAGCGGGATCGACAGCTGCGTCAGGGCCCTCCCTATATCATCTTCGGCCGGCGCATCTTCTACCGGATAGCAGCCGTTTGAACCGCGCCGGGTTTGTCGGAGGCTCCAGAGTTTGAGAGGATGGAGCGATGACAAGCAATCACGGTAGTCGATATTCGCCAGAGGTTCGCGCCCGGGCGGTGCGGATGGTGTTGGAGCATGGCGAGGAGTATCCATCGCAGTGGGCAGCGATTGCGTCGATCGCTGCCAAGATCGGCTGTACGGCTGAGACCTTGCGCAGATGGGTGCGCCGGAGCGAGCGCGATCAGGGTCAGCGCTCGGGTCCGACGACAGCTGAGCAGGCTCGGCTGAAGGCGCTGGAGCGTGAAGTTCGCGAACTTCGGCAGGCGAACGAGATCTTGCGCAAAGCGTCGGCCTATTTCGCCCAGGCGGAGCTCGACCGCCGGTTCAAGCCATGATCGCCTTCATCGACGAGCATCGTGCGGCCTATGGGGTCGAGCCGATCTGCAAGCACCTGCCGATCGCCCCATCGACTTACTATGCCCATGCCGCCAAGCGAGTTGATCCAACCAGGCTCTCAGCGCGGGCGAAGCGCGATGCCACCCTCAAGGTGGAGATCGAGCGGGTCTTCAAAGAGAACTTCGCGGTCTATGGGGTGCGCAAGATCTGGCAACAATTGCGCCGTGAAGGCTTCAAGGTTGCCCGCTGCACCGTGGCGCGGCTGATGAGAAGCTTGGGCCTGCAAGGCGTGATCCGCGGCAAGGCAGTGCGCACGACGATCAGCGACAAGGCGGTGCCCTGTCCGTTGGACCACGTCAATCGCCAGTTCCAGGCGCCCACGCCCAATGTGCTCTGGGTGTCGGATTTCACCTACGTCGCCACCTGGGGCGGCTTCGTCTATGTCGCCTTCGTCATTGACGCCTTTGCCAGGCGGATCGTGGGCTGGCGTGTCAGCCGCAAGCCAGAGGCCGGCTTTGTTTTGGATGCACTCGAGCAGGCTCTCCACGAGCGCCGGCCGATGCATCGTAGTGGCCTGGTCCACCACAGCGACAGAGGCAGCCAATACCTTTCGATCAAGTACACAGAGCGGCTGGCAGAGGCAGGCATAGAGCCCTCTGTGGGCAGCGTTGGAGACTCCTACGACAATGCCTTGGCCGAGACCATCAATGGCCTCTACAAGGCCGAGGTGATCCATCGGCGCGGGCCGTGGCGGAGTTTCGAGGCTGTCGAGCTCGCGACCCTGGACTGGGTCCACTGGTTCAACACGCGCCGGCTCCTGGAGCCTATCGGCAACATCCCGCCGGCCGAAGCCGAGGAACGATACTATGCCCTGCTACAGCAGGGCATAGCTGCGTGACTCACACTTAACTGCCTCCGGACTATCCGGAGCGGTTCACTAGCACTGGCGAGGCCTCTCGCGCGCAAATCACCCTCATTGCGGCGGCCCGCCAGGGACCCTCGTTCGGTAAATCACTGCACGCAATCTCCACCAACTCGGGGTCGAACGCCTCAAAGCGAATGTCCAAACGCATCCGGTCCTCAAGGAGATGACGTGGTCCCCAGAGTCTATGTCTTGTAGCATGAGGGCCCTCTGAGCCCCCAGCTTCGTTACCTCCTGACTCGAACAAGGCGGTCCACCAGCTTCCGAACTTCAATTCAACCGCACAGCCAAGAACGTCCCTTCTGGATTGTTCTTAACCACAAAGTGCTGACGAAGGTTCTCAACTTGCGTGTCTATCGACGCTTCGTGATCGAATGGTTCGTCAAACGTCCTCCACGAGCCAACGCCCTGATCGAAGAAGATTGTTCCGGAGCCTTCAGGGGTACTGAAGTCGAGGCGTCGTCTGTGCGGGGCCTGTTTTTCGGTCTGTATTCGGCTCAAAGGAGCGACGTCGGCTAGAAGCCGCGAAAGCACAGCATTTCTTGCCCTCAGATCCTGCCAGTCGCGGTGTAGCCGCTTACCGGGATGTGGCGGAAGGCCCCGTCGCGCCCCCAGCGTGCGAACTACGACCTCCGTATGTTCGTCCCCGAATCCCCTGATGAGCTCAGCGAGCAGCCTCACAGAAAGTGGATTGAAGAGGTATCTGTCGGAGTACTCGATCTTGAGACACGGGACCGACAAGACGCGGTGAAGTTCCTCCGAGCGACCCCGGAGCATAACCTTCAGTCTTAGGCCAAACCCAGACACTGGCCCGTCCAGCTCCTGATCTACCTCGACGATCGCTTCGCGCTGGCGCTCAGCGAGCAGTTGTTCGTGGTTCAACAGCGCTCCGATTTCGATCTTGCCAGCTGGTCCCTTCACGACCGGCGCCTGGGAAACGGTGCCCCATTCCGCTCCGATCACGTTCGCCGCAGACTGCGACGATGCCCAAACAACTGAACTTGTCGAACCAACGACAGCTGCCAGCCTATTGTCGCCTTTATGCGCGGAAAGAGCGGTGAGTTTTACCTTTGCACGTTCCGCCCAAAGAACGACAGATCGGCGCGTCACTGGGTCAGATCGCGTCAGCGCCTGGGCATCGGTCGCTAACCATATGGTACGACCACGTCCGCCCCATCGCTCTAGGGTCCTGGACAGGGGCCATTCGTCAAGGATCCAGGTCGCCGGTTCACCCTGCGCCCAGACAATAGCTGCGGCGCTTCCATCCCTGCCAAGCTCTTCCGATAGGGCTTCGGCCAGCGGTGCCGATTCGTAGCGGGTCGCTGGTCCGAACAACCGGAAACGTTCGGGCAGGCCTGTCTTATGTGCTACCGTTTGCAGGAGTTCAAAGGCGGCCGCCCGGTCAGTGTTTTCGGCAGCATGTTGACTGTCGGCCGAAAGGACACACCTCGGACACGCCGCGACTGCGTCCGGGTCGCCACATCGACCCGCGGCGAGACAGTCGAGCAGGTCCCGCGCCTCGCTCAACATCCCCACCGGATCATGAGCTATCGTCGCCGAGAAGCCGGCACCACCGCTGGCTCGATCGAACACGACTGCACTCCAGTTTTGACGGCCACCTGGATGAACTGCCTGAGGAGCCGCAAAACCCATCTCGTCTACGTCGATTCCAAGGCGTCGAGCAGCAGCCTCACGAAGAGCGAGTGCAATGGTTAGCGCAACGCTCTGACCGGAACAGTCGTAGAGCTGCACTTCACATACGTCGGTTTTGATCTCATGACCTAGGCGAAGGTGCCGCGCCACGGCGTAAGGGCTTACATCCGGTGAGCCCGTGCAGGTGCGCCCATCTTCGGCACGAGGGCCACCGCGAAGCGGTCGGTGACCAAGGAGCGAACTTGGACCGACACGGGCTGTTTCGGCGTTCGCTCGCCCACAGTGCAGGCAGACCTCAAATCCCTCACCGTGCGGTCCAGGGTTGAACCAGAACACCACACCATCCGCCGCGTTACGCACTCTTCCGACGTCAGGGTCCGGAAGCGAGCGCCACGCACTTGCCCGTGCCGATACCCACGGATCGACTGGTGGTCCTCCCCCAATCTCCGACGGATCATCATGGAGCTCGTATCGAACGTCCACCGCGAACCCGCCGGGAGCCAGAAAGCGCGCTACCTTGAATTGTGATCCGCCGCAGTCGGGGCAGATTTCGAGCAAGGCCGCCGACGGCGTAGAATGAAGTGCTCCACAGGTCTGACACGATCGCATGTTGCGAAGGCTCTGAACTTCCCTGACGCCAGATTCGCTCGCCGGCCGCTTCCAGTTCAGCGTGACCCCCGCCGACTCGCGAACCACACCGTCGACCACGATTCCGCGTCCCGGCGCATACTCGAACACGGCGATGTCCCGGGGCCGCGATGGATATCCTCGGTCGGTGAACCTGTTCTCATCATCCTCTTGACGTCTCCGCCGCTCCTCGCCCGTCGCGGTTACAAACGCAACCAAGTCGGTCGGGAAACCGTAGGACGGAAGGAAGCCACGTGCCGCCAACTCAGCGAGCAGGTAGTTGTCCTGTAGTCGTTTCCTTTGGTACTCCCGCGCCTTCAAAAGGGCCTTACCCTCACCTTCAACCCCATCCCCGAGGAGAGCGTCCCACTCAGCGGCTAGACCGGTCGCGATCTGCTCGATAGAGTCTCTCACGTCTTCGAAGAGATCTGGCCCCGCTCGTAGAGGCGTACCGTCGAGGATCACTTCTAGATCCTTCAGCAGGCCCTCGTCGTTCATAGCCCTGTCGATCCACGACAAGAACCGACGCCAGGGAAAGTCGCCGCCGATAGCCTCGGCATCGATACCCAGACCGAAGAAGCGGCCGTTCGTGAGCTTGTGGAGCTCGGCTCCAAGTCCAGACAAAAACCGCGCCAGAAGAAGTGCGTGGGCGTGGCGTCGTCCGATGGTCGGGCTTTCCAGACTGACCTTCGGTGCGGGCACATCTTGAGCAAGAAACTCGGCGGGAGCGGAGAAAGCGAGCCGATCCAGTGGCCGATCTTTGCACATCGTCACTGCCAAAGCTATCGGCTGCCGACGGCGTCCCGCCCGACCCACGCGTTGCCGATAGTTAGCTATGGCGGGCGGAGCGTTCGTATTCACGACCGCTTCGATATCGCCGATGTCGACCCCCATCTCCATCGTGGTGGAGCACCCCAGGACGTTGATCCGGCCTTCCTTGAAGTCTTTCTCATACCCCCGCAGTAGCAAGCTGGGTTGCTGTGCCGAATGTTCGGCGGCCCTAAGCCATCTGGTGAGTTTCACGGCACGATCCTGTTGGTCACCCCAAGCTCCCATCGCCCGAAGACTCAACACCTGCTTGTCGCTCTCCAACCAAGCTTCGATCGTGGCCTCATCGACATGCTGGCCCGCCTCGTCGCAGCGCCACACGTAACGTAGTGTCGGCATTTCGACAGGTTTGGCAGGTGGGTGAATCCCGCCGCTGTCGTAGGGGCTGAGGCTACGGAAGGTGGTATCCACCAACCGTCTAGTGGTCGGGCACCAGTAGGCTTTGTGAACAGCTGCGAGGTGCAAGTTTCGGAGCTGAAAGCGGTATCCGTTGCTGCTAGCGACCCGATAATCGTTCAGCGTCGACCAGACTGCTTTCATGACCTCCTGCACCTGATCACGGACAGTTGGGTCGGTTCCGTCGAGGTTGAGCCCCTGAAGCAGCATACGCACTACCCGGGAAGGTCTGTTAGTGTAGGGATGCGGCCAAACACGCACGTAACGACTTGCGCCGCGGTTCGGCTCCCATGGAACGGCCTCAATGTGGCTGTGCCGCCGGTCGATCCAGCGCAGCCATCGCTTTGCGTCGAAATCCAGGATAACGTTGGTGCGAACGAAGTGGGTGAGAACGAGCCTCACCAAGTCCTGCCAGTCCTCGCGAGATAAGCCTAGTCGCTCGGCCGCGTCTGGTACCCTTGCCCCAGGTTCGTCCACACCGGGCACCACGAAGCGCACCAGGCCCAACGTTTCGGCACTATTCGCTCTGACCGGCCGCCGCATGATCTCGCGATACAGCAGAAACTCAGAAAGTCTTGCCACATCGGCGAAACTCTCTTCGCGTTCCGCCCAGAGCTCTCGCAGGAAAGAGTGGACGGTTGTCTCGTTCTCAAGGCGTTTGACCACTTCGCACCATGCCTTTGGCGGCGTGGAGCCCTCCGCCAGGGTGCGCCGGCGCTTGTAGTCCTGGATTACATCTTCTAGTCCGCTCTTATCATCTTGGGCTTCCAAACGTGCGATCTTGTCGTCGAACTCGGCGATTTCAGCTTCATTGCGTCCTTGCCGCTCCTGAACAACGTGATAAAGGAAACTCCGGATAAAGCCGCGTTCGGAAGCGATCTGAATGTTCGCAGCGTGACGGGCCGTCCCTTGTCTAGCATCCGTAAAGGTTATCAACTGCCGACCTTCGAGCGGTAGCGGCTGGTCGGTTTCTGCTTTCGGTGACATTCGTCCGACGAGTCCGGGCGTTATCTGCGACATCAGATAGGGAGCACCAGCCATCAAAGACCTAAGCACGCCTTTCTCGGCGTCAAAGACCTTGGGCACAGAGCCGCAGTGGGGACATTCCTCTACATGGCGGCTGGCATCCATTGTTAGACCAGTGCCGCCTTTGCCCTCCACAACTTCACCGGTCTTTGCATCGAAAGTGATCTTGATCGAGTTGCGCAAACCATAGCCAAGATAGCGCCGGTCGTGAACTGGCCCCAATAGTTGCCCCGACACCGCCTCGTCCTCGTCTTCCACTCCAAATGTCTCGTCGAGGTCGAGAGTCTGCTCGAATTCGTCGCTTCGATACTGTTCGGTCCAGGGTTGCAGACTCTGGGCGTCCGATGCGCTCTCAGCCTTGAGCGCGCCATCGCCACACTGCGTGCAGAACGCCCATTCAAGCACTATTGACCCGCAGTGAGAGCAGTGCTCCCTCGGCTCAAGGAACACCGCGCCGAAGCACCAGTCTGGCACGCCCAATGCCCGCGGTCGGCCGGAACAGTGCGGGTTGACGCACGCCCAAAGGCCCATGAGGGTCCGGTGGAACACATGCAATCGGACTGGAAGAACGGCGTCGACTCCCAATTCAACCATTTCTAGATCCGCATACGGATCGTGTGCACCGGATATGGCCACGAGCAGCCTTGTCGGATCGACTCTGGGACCGCCGATTTGATCAGCGGCCTCACACCACTGCGACCAGGAAAGCGTGTTCTTGTCGTCAACCAATCGCTCCCTGATCTCCCGGAGTGGACGGGACCGCGCGAAAGCTGCACCGAGTTCCTCCGACGCGTTACAGCTCAAGCGCACTAAGTCGATCGGATCGTCGACGAGAGTGTTAGCCCGCGGCAACGGCGCCTTCGCGCCCCGCACCAGGTGGACACTCTCTTCTGGCGCGCCTGACAGGTCGCGCAGAAACGTCCGTAACTCTTCACCGTCCTCGCCCCCGATGGTTGCTGAGGTGGCGACGTATCGGATCTCGGACGGTGCGCGCCCAAAGGCCAAAGCAACACGTCGGAGAAGTAGTGATATTTCGGCCGCCTGTGCGCCCACATAAGAGTGCGCCTCGTCAAGTATAACGAAGTCGAGTGTTCCCTGTGAGATGTTGAGGATGGGCGAATCCCTTTGCCGGATAAGCATGTACTCAAGCATTGTGACGTTCGTCACGAGAATGGGAGGCGGGGAAGAGCGCAGGCTCAGCCGGTCGGCGACTTTCCACGGCTCCAATCGAGTCTGAGCTCGGGGTACAGATTCAGGTGTATCGCCATTGTAGAGGCAATAGCGCAGGGCACCACCAAAGCGTCGGAACCATTCCGCGAGCCGCTCTTCCTGGCTTGATATGAGCGCGTTCAACGGATACAGCATCAGCGCGCGTACGCCTTCGACCCTTCGACTTCCGCCATCGGAAGCCTTCACCAGACTGTCCAGGATCGGTGCCAGGAAACACTCGGTCTTGCCTGACCCCGTGCCGCTGGAAATGATCACCGACGCAGCTTGTTGGGCCGTCAGATATCTCCAGGCGGCGACTTGGTGGCCGTAAGGTGGATAGGCGACGGTCTTCAGGGTCTCAAGAGTTCGCGGATCGAAGAGGTCGTTCGGTAAACCTTCCCATCCACCTGGATGAAGCTTCCAGGGGAAAGCTCCTTGCAGGAATGGCTCCGAAAGGGCGCTATCGGTTGACCCGGGCGTGGATCCAAGCCGATTTCGAAGGTGGTCGTTCAGATCTCTCGACTTCAGTCGAGCCATACCAACCACTGCGTCAGCGGCTTCACGCGGCAAGTTGGTCAGCAAATTCTCAAGTTCCATAAGACAACCTTTCACTGGTCAGTCGGTGCGACAGCAAGCGCCTGGATCGAGATGGCGAGGCTCGTCTCGAAGTACTCTCGGTCGTAGAACCAGGTGACTCGGCAACGCCCTATCACAGCTGGGTCAATAGGAAGTGCTCCTGTCGCGATGCGGGCGGCCACCAGCGGCCCCGCCAGCACATCCCGGAAACTATTATCGAAGCGGGCAAGCCAATCGGCTTCGTCCGGTACAAGTTCTGCCAATCTTAGTCCGGTCGGCGGTTCTCGAAATTCCGTCTGCCGATATACAAGAGAGGCCACCTGATCACGCGTGTCTATAGCGGGCGGAGGAAGGAACCGGACCGTCCTGTCCCCTGCAACGCTACACTGGTCACACACAATGAGTGAGACGAGTCTCGCATGGGTGGCCAATCCCGGCTCAAGATCCACGATCTGTGCCAAGGTCCTCGCAACGCTCCGGTGCGCGTCGGCGGGTGGGAGCTCCAATTCCATCAACCTAACACTCTTTGATTCCAGTCGTCGCGCAAAGCTCTCGCACCAATCGGACAGGGACGATGTGAACCAAAGGAATGGTAGATGGCTCTGGAGACGCAGCACCGCTTTCATCTCGGTCAGACCTTCGACATTCGCGAGTATCCATACAGCCGACCGAGGCGCTCGAGCGACCGCACGCGCAGCGTCGATCGCCGACAAAGGGACCCCAAGCTCGTCAGCCGCAACCAGAAGTCGGACTAAGTGGCGCAAATCTCTAGTGTTGAGGCTTCCCGGCTCTTGGAGTGCGGCGTCGAAGGCCTCGTCCCGGGAGCTCCGATAGGGGGCCGAGATTGCTGCCTGCATCGACGAAGCGGGCGCGCCCGGCTCCGGTTGTTCGACCAGCACCTCGGGCCGCAACACACTCCCATCGCTGCTTCGTCCGCAAATGAGCCACGGCCCTCGTCCCAGTCTCCTTGTGAGGGTATGCTGGAGTTCCCTATCCGGCATTTCGGGCAGATCTTCACACGCTCCGCAGGAGGGATCGGAGAGCGAAAATGCGCTGAGTCGATAGTCGGATAACTTCGTCAGCGCTGCAAAAGGCGACTCGAAGACGCCTCTGGACTTCCGTCGTACACGGTCGTACCAGGCGACCTCCGCAAGCCAATCGCCTCGGCCTGTCCATGTGAGCCTCACTTCGGTGTCCAGATCCGAAGTGCTGCCCAGCATGTCCCGGATGTCGTCTGCGAAGGCGCTCAACGGGACGAGGCCCGTCACGTCTCTGACAACAAAGAGCGGACGATCTCCGATCAACTTCGCTTCGAATAGCAGCTTCTGAGGTTCGGGGGCCAGGAGGCGGAATCCCTCCAACCGACCGACGGAAATCCTGACGTGCGGCGCTGCGAGGCTTCTGTCTGGCATAAGAAGGCAAGGTTCGGCGACTGGGTCGGGTAGCGTTAGATCAATCTGACTCTCCCACCTTACAGCCAAGTTCAGCATTCGGCCGGGCGGGTGAGCAGACAGATCAAGTTCCACAGCGTTGCCTTGACGCCTCACCGGTAAGGGTTTGTCACTTCTTCCAGCGACCGACGCACCGGCGGTTCCCTGTACCATTAGCGTGCGGCTTTTTTGATCCGCCTTCAGAGCGAACCCTGCCGGGACGATGTCGGCCTGGCACCACGCCGAGATCTCACCACCGTCAAAGGTCGCGAGCCCGACGCGTCCCAGAGGCGCGCCATCTCGAACCAACTGCCACTTCCTGAGGCCGATTGGCCGCCAATACAGCTCGTTACTCCGGACGCGGGAGCTGGATACACCATCGCTAACGAGAATGATCGGAGTACCACGCCAGACCGTTTCCAATACACTTCTCAGCGTATCACCTATTAGAACAAGTCGGCGGTTCTCCTCCCTTTCGGCCCCGCTTTGCCAGACGAAACGACCGCTGGGACTATTCAGTAGCGCACGCCCCCGAAATGCGAGGATGCGGCGGTCATCGCAGCGACCTAGTTCGATCGGAGACTGCTCGAACTGCACGGCTTCGAAGGCCTTGTCCCTCGCCGCTAGCGCCAACCACGAGTGAGTGCTCCGAACCGACGAAGAGCCGAGAACTTCCAGTTCGACCGCGGTCTCCGGTTCTTCTCCGGCAAGCGGCTTCAATGCCACCACACTACCGTTCAACGGATCGCCCGCGAATGTCACGAATTCCGTGACCGAGGAAGATCCCATCGCAGCGGCCAGCTTTACGGCCTCACCAAGCGGAAGCGGTGAGTCCAACGCCGCTACGAGCGGTCGCACCTCCCAGGAGGTCTCGCTTTCCTCTTCGAAACGCTCGACTACCGCAATCGGACGACCGAAGTCCTCGATGGCACCACGCGCAAACAGCCGAAGACGGTTCGACTCCCTGCAAAGTGCTTGTAGTCTCGGCGGCATACGAGACGGAATGACCCGTCCCATCAGGCTGATGCTGACGCGAGCGCGCCAGTTACGGCCCTCTCTCCGCAAGATGCGAGTCGCTGCGAGTGCGTCGCTTTCTATCCCCCGGACCCGAATCAGGTCGTCCACGAGAGCACGGAAATCTTGTTCCTCTAGGTCGAACGGCAACTCCTTGCGCCACCCGGGGCGAATCGTGTCGAGCCGATGAACTGGGTCCAGTTGCAGCTCTCGCTCCTGCGTCGTCAGCACTCTCCGCAACTCCGCCACCTTTGCGCAGAGCACAACGGCCGAGTCGTAAAGAGCTGCCACAAGCGTTTCGCCCGCACGCCAAGCTTCCAAATCGACGGCCTCGTCAGCGGGAAACCCGGATTCGATTGCAAGGATGCTGCGCCGCAACCAGCGGCCGAGGCGGCCTTCGCGGGAGGCGGCGGCCGGAAACCCCGCCTCGCCTATCACGGTTAGGAGCAGCGATCCCCTCGGCCTCGGTCGCCTCCAACACTCCAGACCGCAGAGCGCTGCCTCGCGTACCAGGGAATAGCCAACGTCCGCCCGTGCATCGGCCGAATGGTACCGGATCCCGATAGCCTCCAGCGGGCGGATCCAGTCCCACGCTCCTCCGGATTTCTCGCGTCGATACCACTCTGCGGTGAACGCCACAAAGAGGGCAGCGCCAAACCTGTTGCTTAGCGTGAGCTCGGGACCGTATTCTGCGCGATGATCACTGAGAGTTTGACGGACTTGATCGAACTCGTGGCGAGTGAATCTGTAGCGGTAGAGCGGCCTACCGTCAGGCTCGGAGAGGCCCCTCGCCTGGTAGAGAGCCTCGTAGCCGGTTCTCAAGACTACACTTGATAGTACCATTGTGCCGACCTGAATGATCTACAGTAGTCTGGCACCGGCGCAATAGGGTTGTGAAGAGAGCTAATGTGACCGCCAAAGCGAATACCGCTTGCCTCTCCGCTTCAACCGGACCGGCAGGGTTGGTGGGCCGGCAGCCTCAGAAAGCCGTTCACATTGAGAGAACAATATGTGAACGTGTGTACTTAAATCAAGGCCATGACACGAATCTGGCGGAAATGGGAGAAGCCTGATCGATCCTGGCAAAGCAGAGCGAGGATGGCTTATGCGCATAGTGGGATTGTTCGCCGGAATAGGAGGACTCGAATTGGGGTTCGAAGCGGCAGGGCATGAGACCATCGCGCTCTGCGAGCAGTGGGGACCTGCGCGTGCCGTTCTATCCGCTCGGTATCCGGACGTCCTCATCGAACCGGACGTGACAGACCTCGAGAGCTTGCCCGGAGAGACTGAAGCGCTGCTCGCGGGCTTTCCTTGTCAGGATCTCAGTCAAGCCGGGCTTACAGCGGGAATTAGGGGCAGCCGTTCAAGTCTAGTCAGCCACGTCTTTCGGCTCTTGGACACTTGCCAGGTGCCTTGGGTGGTCCTTGAGAACGTCTCGTTCATGCTCCATCTAGACAAGGGCCGAGCACTCCGGACGCTGGTCGATGCTTTGGAGGAACGTGGGTATCGCTGGGCCTACCGCGTCGTTAATTCTCTCGCATTTTTGCCCCAGCGGCGCGAACGTGTGCTCTTACTAGGGACAAATACTTCTGTTGATCCGGCTGATGTTTTGTTCGCCGATGATGCGGAAATTCCAACTCCGAGCACGACCCTAACGACTCACGCTCACGGATTCTACTGGACTGAGGGGACACGTGGGCTCGGTTGGGCACCAGACGCAGTGCCGACTCTCAAGAACGGGTCTTCGGTTGGGATTGCGTCGCCACCCGCTATTCTGTTGCCCAACGGCCAAATAGTGACTCCGGACATTCGGGATGCCGAACGTCTTCAGGGTTTCCCAGCAGACTGGACGGTTCCGGCCGAAACCGCCGGCCGGAGATCTCTTAGGTGGTCACTCGTCGGGAATGCAACCACGGTTCCCGTGGCCGAATGGCTCGGTATGCGGCTTTCCAGTCCAGGAAAACACGAGCTGCATAGGGACAATCACCATGGCAAGGACGACCGTTGGCCAAAAGCAGCTCGATTTGATGGGGATAGGCGTTGTCGGGTGGAGATAGGTGCACATCCCATCTGGAAGGAGCGCCTCCCCCTCGCCGAGTTCCTGCGTCACGAAGGCAAGCCTCTATCGGCGAGGGCGACGCGCGGCTTCTTGGGTCGCACGACCCGCAGCAAGTTGCGCTTCGTGCCGGGCTTCCTGGATCGCATAGCCGATCATTTGCACCAGATGGAAGGTAGGAGTTCGAGCGGGGTGGCGACTGCGACCGACTCTCCTGTCGCCGCCGAGTGAGACCACCCAAACCGGATAACCCGAAGCGAAGGCAGCTGATGGCGCGTGTGCGCCAAAAGGGTACGGCAACAGAACTCACTGTCGGTGCCTGGCTCAGACACTTTGGCGCCTCTTACCGATTGAACGTCCGCTCCTTGCCAGGATCGCCTGACTTCTCCAATAAGCGGCGAAAGTGGGCAGTGTTTGCTCACGGCTGCTTTTGGCACCACCACTCCGGCTGCGGTCGAGCGACTGTCCCAAAATCAAATCCGGACTTCTGGCGCGAGAAGTTCGCAGCTAATCGGAGGCGTGATGCCCGGTCGATCCGGGCTCTTCGCCGAGCCGGGTTCAGAGTGGCCGTGGTCTGGGAGTGCGAGACCAAAGACGCAAGGATACTGACCCGCAAGCTACGAAATCTGCTTGAAGCGCGGTGAAAAAACATCGGTGAGGCGGTCGATCATTGACGAGTGGGCATACATTTCGCCCACACTTCGAGCTGCAGTTTGCTTGCGAGCCTTATTGGAGCTTAATCAAAGTTCGGCTAAACTCCTGGCAGTGTACCATCGTTTTCGATGTTATTCAGAATCAAGACAGAGAGCAAAGAGAGGCCAGTGCGATGTCCTTGGAACTCGATGCGGCACTAGAGAACACAGGCACCAAGTTTAGGGTTTTTCCACAACCATCGTTCCTCCCGAGCTTTGCAGATCCAGAGACTGTTTGGATCTCCGTGCCGCAGGGACAGGTCCATGCCGGTCCCAGTGACGATCGAATGTACGTGACCGATGCGCTGGACAAGTCGCCTTACAAGTACCCCTTTTTGCCACCACACACAGGGGCCGCAAAGGAGCCGGTGCAGCCAGGACCCGACGGGCATTTTGATCACCTCGATGTGGACAGCAGAGAATTCAAGTCGGCGCATATGTATGCCGTTGTGCGCCGTGTGCTAGATATTTGGGAAGACTATTTTGACAGAACAATTGAGTGGCATTTCGCGCTTTCTTTTGCCCGGATGGAGCTAGTACCATTAATTGCTTGGGACAATGCGCAATCTGGCTTTGGATTCCTAGAATTCGGATATGGAAGAAAGCCCGAAGGCGGCCTTGATCTGTCCCGCCCTTACTGTATGAATTTCGACGTGCTTGCCCATGAGCTCGGCCACTCGCTGATCTTTGCCGAAGTGGGCATTCCAAATGCCAACACCAACACGGATGAATATGGAGGCTTCCACGAAGCCTGCGGAGACCTTGTCGCTCTCGTAGCATCGCTTCATTTCGATCTCGTCGTCGATCATCTCTTGGGGTCATCGAAAGGGAATCTCTTCACCGTGAATGAGCTTGCGCGTATAGGGGAGCTGTCAAAGGTTAGGCAGATACGAAACGCTTTCAACTATGAGCGCATGTCAACAGTGACTTCGGAACCACATGACCTGTCACAACCATTGATTGGCGCGATTTTCGACGTGTTTGTCGAGGTTTTCCAAAAAAACCTAGTGAAAAAAGAGTTGATTGGTCAGGATTTGGCCGATCGATCCTATCATGGGCCAAATGATGATATCGATGACGATGCAATTCAACAAGAATTTGACCAGTCTTACTCTCAAGACCCAGCCGGATTCAAGTTGTCACTGCTGGAGAGCAGAGATTATCTGGGACAGCTGCTGGCGAGCACATGGGATCGCCTCTCGCCGCATTTTCTGGGTTATGCGGATGTGGGGAAAACCATGCTAGCGGTCGACGGGGATGTTGCAGGCGGCGCTCATCAAGACACCATTAGGGACTGCTTCGCATGGCGCGAAATTTCGGCAGGCCCAGAGTCAATGGCTATCCACAGCTGGCGTATCACAAATTGTATGAAGTGAGTCGGTATTGACCTGACAGTTGGTTGGTTGCCGGACTTGGTCCGGACCAGGTCCGGCGGCGGCCCGGTACCGCTATACGATCGATCGAAAGGGCGCACACCCAGAAACGCACCTGGCCGGCTTTGAGGGCTGGATGCACGCCGACGGCTACGCGGGGTTCAACGCGCTCTATCGCTCGGGCGGCGTTGAGGAAGTCGCTTGCCTGGCGCACATGCAGCGCAAGTTCGTCGATATCTTCCAGGCTCAAGGCTCAGCTATCGCCGAGTAGGCGATCAAGCGGATCGCCGGTCTCTATGCCATCGAGAAGGAGGCGCGCGGACTGGCGTCCGAAGAGCGGGTGCGGCCGCGCCAGGCCCACGCCAAACCGATCCTCGATGATCTCGAAGCCTGGCTGCACGCGCAACTGCCGAAGATCTTCAGCAAGTCCGAGCTGGCCAAGGCAATCCGCTACAGCCTGACCCGCATGAAGCGCCTGCGTCCCAATCTGGAGCATGGCTTCCTGGAAGCGGACACGGATGTTGCTGAGCAAGAGAGAAAAGCGCCGATGCCTCAGTCTGGCACGCGACTAGAGCGTTTTGCGCCGGAGTAGAATCGAAAGGGGATTGAACGAACCCGCTGACGCGGGAGAGGGGAGTGTTTGGTGGAGGGCCTCCTGATGGGAAGATTTGGTTGTTGAAGACCACTTCCTGATCAGGAGACCATCGATGACCGACGCCCCGGTAGCGGTGAGCCCTCTGCGCCGCCGCATGATAGACGACATGACCCTTCGCAACCTGTCGCCGGCAACCCAGCGATCCTACCTGCATGCGGTGACGAAGTTCAGCCGCTATTTCGGCCGTTCGCCGGATCGTCTGGGTCTGGAGGATGTGCGCGCTTATCAGGTGTATCTAGTGTCGCAAGGCATCTCCTGGGCGTCGCTCAACCAGACGGTCTGCGCGCTGCGCTTCTTTTACGGCGTGACGCTTGATCGCGCGGAGATTCCCGAGCGCATTGCCTATGCCCGGACCCCGCGCAAGCTGCCGACGATCCTGAGTGCAGACGAGGTCGTGCGCTTTCTCGAGGCCGTGCCGTCCCTTAAGGCGCGCACGGCGCTGACCACCGCCTATGCCGCGGGGCTGCGCGCATCGGAGGCGGTGAACCTGAAGGTTGCCGACATCGATAGCAGGCGCAAGGTGATCCAGGTGCGTCACGGCAAGGGCGCCAAGGACCGCACGGTCATGCTCTCACCCCAGCTGCTCGGCATATTGCGGACCTATTGGCGCCTGGCGCGTCCGGCGGACTGGCTGTTTCCCGGGCGCGGCGACAAGCCGATCGACGTGCAGGTGCTTTATGCCGCCTGCCGTTCGGCGTCGAAGGCAGCGGGTCTGACCAAGAAGGTCAGCGTGCACACGCTGCGTCACAGCTTTGCTACTCATTTGCTCGAGAGCGGCGTCGATATCCGGATCATTCAGGTGCTGCTCGGGCACAACAGCCTATCGACGACGGCGCGCTACACGCGTGTGGCGACGACCACGATCGCCAAGACGCAGAGCCCGCTCGATCGCCTGAAGCTCGAGGTGGTACCGCCAGCCTGAGGCGGCGCCATGCGCCCGGCCTTGGAGGTGGCGGATATCTTCCGCCGCCATGGTGCTGCCTACGCCCAGGCCCACGACGGCCATCTCGGCCGGGTGGAGCGCCGCGTCATGGCGGCGATCGAGCTGTGCCGGACAGCAGCGCTCGGCGGTCATGTCGAGACCTGTGAGAACTGCCAGCACAGCCGCATCGCCTACAACTCCTGCCGCAACCGGCATTGCCCGAAGTGTCAGGGCGCCGCGCGCGAGCAGTGGCTCGCCGAGCGCCAGGCCGACCTGCTGCCTCTGCCCTATTTCCATGTCGTCTTCACTATGCCGGCAGAGCTTGCCGCGATGGCCTATCAGAGCAAGCGGCAGATCTATGCAATCCTCTTCGAGGCCGTCGCCGCGACGCTCAAGACCATCGCTGCCGATCCCCGGCATCTGGGCGGCGAACTCGGTTTCATCGCCATCCTTCATACCTGGGGACAGACGCTGACCCATCACCCGCATATCCACTGCCTCGTTCCCGGCGGCGTGCTGTCCGCCGACGGCAGACGCTGGATTGCCTGCCGTCGCCGTTTCTTCCTGCCGGTCCAGGTACTCTCCCGGCTGTTCCGCCGTCTGTTTCTAGAGCGCCTGCAAAGAGCCCATGCGGCCGGGCGCCTGCACTTCTTCGGGCCCCTCGAGCCGCTGGCTCACGCCAAGTCTTTCGCCGAAGCCCTACGGCCGCTGCGCCGCAAGCGCTGGGTCGTCTACGCCAAGCCGCCCTTCGGATCGCCCGAACAGCTTCTCGCCTATCTCGGCCGCTACACCCACCGCGTCGCCTTCGCCAACAGCCGCTTGGTCCGCGCCGACGACAGCGGCGTGACCTTCCGTTGGCGCGATTATCGCCACGCCAAGGCATCCCGGCAGATGACGCTATCACCGCAAGAGTTCATCCGCCGCTTCCTGCTCCATTGCTTGCCCGACGGCTTTCACCGCATCCGCCATTATGGCTTCCTCGCCAACGGCGTCCGTCGCGCCCGGCTGGTCGTCATAAGGCAGTTGCTGACGCAGATCTCGCCACAGCCCGGAAAGCCCACAGACCTTCAACCTGTGCCCGAGCGCACCGCCTTCGATCCGACTATCTGTCCCTGTTGCGGCGGCGCCCTGCGCATCACCGCCAGACTGCCGCCGACGCCGCTCTGGCCTGATACCTCATGACCACAGTCCGCTCCTCCGATCGATCCAAACGGCCCTACCACAGCGCCTCCGATCAAGGCGAGGGAGGCCTGCGCCCGCCTCACCATCCGAACGGCCCGCCGAGGCCGCCAATAGGGCTGGCAAGCCCTTGGCGGTCAGCCCTGCACCAGCACCGGCGCCTCCCTTGCCACGCTTTCGCCAGCACCAAAGCGCTAGAACCCATCGCCATCGCCGCAACAAGACGAAGCGCAACGACACAAAGTCCATAAGCCCGAGCCAGCGTCAGCGGGCTCGCTCAATCCGGCTTCAATGAGGTCGCGCAACGCGCCAACGTCACCGCTCTCCGCAGCGCGACCTCACAGAACCCTCCAGATTCCGGCGCGGGAGTGAGGTGTGATTCAAGAGGCTGGTCGGAAGAGGAGGCCAGCCGAGCATGCCAAGAGCGCTGTCAGTTCGGCCTGCCCGCTTCATCGCACTCCGGCGCCCCTGTCCCGACGCCGGCTTCTACCACGACAGATGGCGAAGCGTTGATCAGAGCGGAAGCGCCGTGCTCAACACGCCCGATAACAATGCGGCCGAGCGCGCCATGAAGCCAGCGGTCCCCGGACGCAAGGACTTCTTGCTCGTTGGCTCGGAGGGTGTCGGGAAATCGGCAGTCATCGCCTACACCCTGATCGAGACCGCCCTATGCCGCGCGCGGCATAGGGCGGTTTATGCCGAGCGCCGAACTATGCCGAATGGGCTTGTTTTCCCCAGAATTCATCGTGAGCGACGTTGGATTGGCTCGGCATAGTTTGTCATGTGCCTTCGCTTGCAACAGCGGAGGACAAGCACTTCAGGAGGCAGCCTTGGCCAAGCTTCAGCCGTACGAGCCTCGCAAGCTAGTAGGCGTCCGGCCGGACGACCGTCTGGCAGCCTTCCTTGAGGCGCTGTAAGATTCCGGACTATGCCGAATGGAACCGGGACAAAGGCCGCTCAACGGGCTGCAGGCGCAGGCAAACGATCGAGTTTCCTGGAACCGGTCGGCATAGTTCGGCGCTCGTCATAAAGCGCCAAGCTCAACGACGTCGATCGGACACTTTCGAACACTTAGGGGGCGCCTTCGCCAGACGCTCACCATTGAACAGGCATCTATGCGGGTTCACAGCCGCTATCGTCGATCTCTCGCCGACCTGGCCGCGCACGATCGTGGCGTCTGGAACAGCCTTGAACTCCGGCGGTTGCGATGCAGGCAGTCTCGCTGTCGACAGGAGATCTACGCGGAGCGGTTCGATGACACGATCACAGAACCCTTTGTGTGTCCTACCACACGGCTGCAGAGCATCGCCCGTCATCTAGGCCCTGCGTTCGGCGGGCGCCAGTCGCACCTCTTTTGTCGCGATCGGAGCGCACTCTAGCTGGGAGGTTGAACAATGATAGTATCAATGCCAGGAGGCGGGTCAGATTCATCGGCACCAGCACCTTCAGATGACGGGTCAGAAATAGTTACTTCTATATTTAATACAACACACTGCATAAGTGCCGGATCTTGGCTAGTATTAATGATCGTGTTTAGTAGTGATAACATGTCACTATTTTTCATTCTAATACAGCCGTGCGTTGCTCGCAGTCTATTGTTTTGCCCCAGAGCGCCTCCATGAATTAGCAATCCTGTGCGGCCATTCTGTTTTGCTGTCAACGCATCCCCTGATTTCGGGTCAAGAACAATTGCCCCATTCGGACCGAAGCTATGTTCAGAATACAGAGTACCCGAGCCTGTGCTGATTATCTTCGGAACATCATAAGTACCTGTCGGTGTATCACCATAAAGCTTCGTGGAATCACGGTTCGGATTTCCCTCCTGGTTTGCTTGTCTATTGATTTTCCTGGCTCCCGCGAGAGTGTGGAGCCACCGCACGCCACGCCATTCATGGCGTGCGGTGGCGGGGTGCGGGCCGCAGATTTGCTGGCCGTAAGAGGGCCGAGCTAGAGTGAGGCCGCCCCCGTCTTTCGCACGGACCCGAACGGATACCCGAGGGCAAGCCTCGGATGACAAGCATGGGAGAGCGAAAGATGAACCAGGCTACCATCGGCATCGACGTCTCGAAAGAGAAACTCGATGCCCATCGTCTGCCTGGCGGCAAGGCCGCCAGCTTCACCAACGATGAGCCCGGCCTCCAGGCGCTGATCGATTGGATCGGCAGAGGGCCGATTGCACGGGTCGTGTTCGAGCCCACTGGTCGCTATCATCGCGCACTCGAGCGATGCCTGACAGCGGCGGGCCTGCCCCTGATCAAGGTCAATCCGCGCCATGCTCGCCGCTTTGCAGAAGCTCTGGGCACACAGGCCAAGACGGACCGAGTCGATGCCGCCTTGCTGGCCAAAATGGGCGCCGCACTCGAGCTTGCTCCTAAGCCGGCTAGACCCGAGACCCTCAACCAGCTCAACGAGTTGATCACAGCCCGACGAGCCCTGATCAAGGACCGAACTGCCGCTAAGAACAGGGCGAAGGGTGTCTCTCTCGCACTGCTGAGACGCCAACACGACCAACGCCTCAAGCGCATCAAGGCTGATCTCGCCGTCCTTGATCAAGCCATCGCCGAACTCATCGAGAGCCAACCCGATCTCGCCGAACGACACGCCATCCTGGTCTCCATCCCGGGCATCGCTGACATCACCGCCGCCGCCATCCTCGCACTCGCACCCGAGCTCGGCAGCCTTGATCAACGCCAAGTCGCAGCGCTCGCTGGACTGGCGCCTCGAGACCGACAATCAGGACGGTGGAAGGGCAAGGCCTCCATCGGCGGCGGCCGTGCTCAACTACGCCAGGCCACCTACATGCCAGCACTTGCCGCCATGCGTTTCAACGACGACTTCAAAACCTTCGCCCGTAGGCTACAGCAAGAACGCAAACCTCCCAAAGTCGTCATCACCGCGGTCATGCGCAAGCTCATCATCCTCGCCAACGCTCTCCTCAGAGACAACAGAACATGGTCTAATCATGCCCCTTGACCCATCACGGATACTCTAGCATTATCAGCTTTACCAAGTACTGGTACTCTAGAGAAAAGTTCGTTTCCTTCACCGTCTACCAAGCGAAGAGCGCCGGTATTGAAGCGGTTCGATGGCAGTTCTATTTCGATTTTCACAGTTGGCATTTTGAGCTCCTTATAATGCGGTCATTGACGTAACAAAACTCTAGGCTAAAGTATGCGCGCTACGGAATGGATAAAGCAAGATCATCGTTCTCTCGGTATGAGCCGGGATTGTCCACGTGGCGCCCCACCACGATTCGATACTGGCTCGGTCGCTGCTTGGACGCAAACTGGGAGGCATCAGGTTGACGGAGCCGGCTCCGAACGGGCAGGACAACGGGCCGCTGACTGAAAACCACGGGCCAGTGCCAACTTCGTAGAGTTCCGGACACACATATCCGGTCATGACACGGCTTGGATCGGCCTGCCGTTGGCTAATGCCGTTGCCGGCCTTGGTCTCAGCCGATCGATCCGCTTGAGGGTGTTGGCGAATAGCGCGGGGCACTGAAACCTCTGCGAGTTGGAACGTCACGTAGTGGCCATGACGTACCATCTTGGCGCCGATCTTAACGAGCTTCTCACGCAGCGCTGTCAGCGACCACTGTTCCACGGATTTGGGCAGTGCCAGCGTCCGCATGAAGTTGCCGAGGTTGAAGGTCAAGACGCGAAAATGAAGCCGAACCGCATTGGCCTTGAAGCTCCGGCAAGACAGTCGTGTCCACTGTAGCGCGCTCTAGCTTTCCTTGATCCACTGCTCGGCCGTGCCGCGCCCTTTGTAGAAGGCGACGATTCGGTCGGCGGGACGGGACAGGTTGGTGACGATGAAGCCGACGCGGAGATAAAGGTCTCCAGGATGCCCTTCCACTTTCGCCACCACCCGACGTGCCTTGCTCCAGCTTGCGGCGCGGTAGCTGAAGCTGGCGTAGTAGCGTAGGACCTCCAAGGGCGGGTGGCCTCGCGGACGGCGCAATAGATGGCTGATGTATCCTTGCAGCACTTTGTTGGCAGGCAATTGGACCGCGTAGCAGAAGCCCTCGGCCTCCGGATACTCGTAGATCTCGGGTGAGGCGAAGGCCGCATCGCCTCGGAAGTATCGCCGGAGCTTGCGTCCCCGGTAGCGCGCCACTACCGGCTCCAAAACATCGCGCCAGCCATCGGCGCTGTGGACGTTGCCGGGGTGCAGGGCGCAGCGTTCCAGGTCGCCGAATTGGTTGAACACGAAGAGTGGATGGTAACAGGTGCAGCCGAGCCGGGAGTGTCCGATCCTCTGTGTAAGAGGCTTCGAGGGCGTTGTTGGCGGGTCAGCATGCTGACCCGCGTAGTCGATCACCGAACATGATGGTGAACTGTGCCACGGCCTGTGTCCAGGCGACCGCTCGGTTCCACCGGACTCCGGTGTGCCGGATTGACAAGAAGAGAAGCTTGAGAGCTGCCTCGTCGGACGGAAAGCTACCCCTAGTCTTGATCGTTTTTCGTAAGGAGCGGTGTAGGGCCTCGACAGAGTTCGTGGTGTAGATCATCCGGCGGATCTCCGGCGCGAAGGCAAAGAAGGGGATCACCTGCTGCCAGGCCCTCTGCCACATCGGGACGATGGCCGGGTAGCGCTTGCCCCAGGCCGCCTCGAAGGCCGCCAGGTTCTCTTGGGCGGCCTCGGCGCTCTCTGCCCGGTAGATCGCCTTCAAGTCGGGGACCATGGCTTTGCGGTCCTTCCAAGGTGAGAAGGGACCGTGGCCCCAGTGGGGCCGCGTAAGCCCGACGAACAAAGCCATGGAGTTTCGGATCAGATGGACAATGCAAGTCTGGACCGTGGTTTCCGGGAAGACGGCACCGATCGCCTCCGGGAACCCTTTGAGGCCATCGACCACGGCGATCAGGATGTCCTGTAGGCCGCGGGTCTTCAGTTCGTTCATGACCTTGAGCCAGAACTTGGCGCCTTCCGCCTGCTCGATCCAGAGACCCAGAACCTCCTTGTCACCCTCCGTCGTGAGCGCCAGGGCGACGTAGATCGCCTTGTTCCTGACCAACCCATCGTCCCGGATCTTAACCCGCAAGGCGTCGAAGAAGACCACCGGGTAGAATGGGTCAAGTGGCCGGTTCTGCCACCCTTTGGCCTCCTCTAGCACGGCGTCCGTCACCCGGCTTATCAGGTCCGGCGAAACCGATAGCCCGTAGAGCTCCTTGAGGTGGCCTTGGATCTCGCGCACCGTCATCCCGCGGGCGTAGAGGCTGATGATCTTGTCGTCGAAGCCGTCTAGCCGGCTCACCCCCTTGGGCACGATCTGAGGCTCGAAGGTGCCGTTGCGATCACGCGGCACCGTCAGGTCCACCGGACCGTCCTCGGTTATCACCGTCTTGCCACTATGGCCGTTCCGGCTGTTGCCGGTGCCTCGACCCGCAGGGTCGCCCTTCTCGTAGCCCAGGTGTTCGCTCAGCTCCGCACCCAGCGCTCGTTCCAGCAGCGCCTTCTTCAGCTGCTTGAACAGACCGCCTTCGCCAAGAAGGTCCTCAGGCACCTCATAGTCTGCCAGCAACTCATCCAGCAGCTCGTCGCGGATCTCCGTCATTCAAGGGTCCTCCATACCACATGGTGTACCCTCGAAAGCCTCTTACACAAGATATCTGACACTCTCGGCACAAGGCGACCACCGCCGCAGCCAGCCTCGGCCCGAGCACTGGCTGTTGATCGAGTGGCCCGAGGGCGAGACCAAGCCAGCCAAGTTCTGGCTCTCTACTTTGCCGCAGCAGACAACAATCGCAGATCTAGTGCACCAGGCCAAGCAGCGTTGGCTGATCGAGCGCGACTACCTGGAGCTCAAGCAGGAACTGAGCCTCGGCCATTACGAGGGCCGCGGCTGGCCCGGCTTTCATCACCATGCCGCGCTGTGCATTGCCGCCTATGGCTTTCTCGTGGCCGAGCGGGCCGCTCTTCCCCCCTCGGGACCCGCAGCCGCCCGGTTGGTCCAAGCGCCTGCCCTTCCCCAAGCTCACCGACCCCGCGGCGCCCCCTCTACGCCCGGAACGCCACGTGCCGCACTCCATCGCCACCCTGAAACGCCGGCTTGACCACGCCCTAACCCAGCTCCTACCACGATGTCCCTGCTGCGCTCAAACCATCCCAACCAATCTTCACAATCTTCAACGGTTCATGACGCAGTAAGATTAGGACAGCTACCCGCCCGACCATGTCTACTTCAACTCTTAAGGTGGGATAAAGAAACGCCTGGCCGTGTCGCAAAGACGGCCCTCGACGCCCTGCTCGGCGAAACGCTGCTGCCAAGCGCTTAACCAAAGCCTTGCTTGGAGACTGAAGATCACGTACTATACATTAACGGCGTTTCGATGTAAGGAAATCGTCCTGACTACTGATCAACTTAGTAGTTATAAGAATGAACACTCTAATGATCAAGGAAGTTTGGGTATTGTTGGCAATGAAGAAGGTTAGGTAGAGCATGGTTACTCACTTAAATATGATTCGACGCTTTCGTCCGATAGAAATGTGTCGCGAGCTTCTAAGCGAGGGTTGGTCACATTTTGCGCAGCAACTAGTTAACTTGCCGACTCCGCCGGGATGGCCTGCGGTACCTGCTGCGCCAAACCCTGAAAGGCTAATTGTTGACGGGGTGGAGGCGGTGTTGCATCCCATTCCTCTGGTCTATGATAAAGATAAAGTTGAATCAATGGAGTTCGGAACAGTTGAGTTCAAAGTACTTAGAGTCGGTTATGCTTTTTTGAATTCGGCAATGCATAGAGGGTACTTCCCGAAGGCCTATTATCCAAAGTCTTATTATTCAACTGCCAATTTTTGGAATTCTGAGAGACCCATTATTCGTCTGATGAGATCACCTATTGCGGATCTGTCGTCGGTATTGGAGGCGGTAGACGTGCATAGCCTTGAGGCTTCCATTAGTTGCTACTCGTACGACGGGAAGAAGTTCGAAGCTGGTGGACGCCCGTTACAAAATGTGCTTCGAAACTTAATGGAATCTGACTCTTTTAGGAGACGAGATGTCGAAGAGGGAACCGAATTAATTGATATTCGAGTGCACAACGTTTTGCAGGCTTTGACCGTAGACACGAGAACATCAGGGTTTGCTTCGTTAACGCATATATTGGATGCGCTTGCGCTCGAAGTTCACGGTAGCTGGTACTGGAGCGGACCGAAAAGAATAGACTTTATCTCAAGGCCATACAACGAATTTATTGTACATATCTGAGTTCTATTTGTGAAAGTTCGACTTTTCATGCTGGAGTAACTTATTTCATAGCTGACGACCTGCCCTTGAGAGGGCGTCAAGCACTTTGCTCAAGATTTCACTAAGGTAGTAGTCCAGGGCTGTTCAGTTCTCGTTAAGCCCTGCGGTATGAGAGGGCGTGATCGGAGTTGAGGGCATTGATGTAGAGTTCGCGGCTGCCGTTGGTGGTGGCGTGTGCGCGGAGGATGTTGAGAGCGAAGGAGCGGAAGCGGGCGAAGTGGCCGGGTTTGTTTCGGATGCGGCTGAGGTCTTCAAAGAAGGAGACGTCGCGGACATGGTGGTTGCGATTCTCGATGGCCCAATGCTGGCGAATCGCGGCGCCGGCTGCGGTCGCGGAGAGGCTGATCTGGCAGGCATAGAGGGAGGTCTCGTTGGTTTCGCGCCACAAGCCTGTCTTGGTGTCCTTGTGCCAGGTAAGCCGGGTGACGCGGGCAGCGGCGGCGATCAGGCCGTCCCAGTCGGGTCCGAGGCGCACTGCGAGGTCGAAGGTCTCGACCAGGCGATGCTCCTGTCGGCCATGGCGCTTGCAGTCTACGGTTTCGGCGCGCTCGGTGGGTGGCTCGGCGAGACAGATCGCGTTGACTGTATCGTAGAGGCTCTGTTGGTTGGCTTTGAGCTGGGCGATCAGGATGTTTCCGCTATCGCGGGTAGCTTCAAAGGTTTTTGACAGTGCATAGCATCGGCGGTGAAGATAACCCCGCTCAGTCCCAACTCAGCGATCAGCTGCTGGGCGGCAGGGATCTCGTTTGACTTGTCGTCGATTTCCCTGTGCGCCAGGAGGATAGCCGAGGCGGAGGCAAAGGCCGTCAAGGTCTGCGCCGCCTTGCGGTCGTTGAGGTGGTCGAAGCTGCCGCGCTATGTCTTGCCGTCGAGTGCGATCACCGGCTTTTCGCCGGCCGCGGGCGCCGGCGTCAGGGCCTTGGCGTGGCGCGGGAAGGCCGCTTCGAGGTCCTCGGTCTCCAGGGATTGCAGCAGCGTGCGCAAGGTGTTGAGCGCCGGCGCGCGTTTGAGATCCACCGCGAAGTGGCGATTGAGGAGCTCGCGGCGCTGGTCGAGGAAGGTGATGATGCCGCGGTAGGATCGCGCACCGCAGAGCAAGGCCAGCACCGTGAACACCAGCAGATGCGCCAGCGGATAGCGCTTGCCTTGCGCCCGCCGGGGATCCGGAACCTCCGCCAAGACCGCCGCGTCTTGCGCTTTGTGGTGGCGCCGACGCGGCTTGGCGCCCTGGGCAAGCCGCTTGGCCAGGTTCGAGCGGGACACCGACAAGGTCTCGGCAAGAGCCTTCACCGGCAAGACCCCTTCAGCAGCGAGGAGGACAGCAAGGTCTGTTTTTTTGACTGTGACTTGGCCAATGCCGCCTTCAGAATCTCGATTTCCAGGGTCTTGCGGCCGAGCTGGCGCTCAAGCTCGCGTACCCGATCCTCCAGGCGACGCACCTCGCCGTTGCCGGTCACTCCGTCATCCGCCTGCAGCGCGACAGCGCCTCCCTCACTCATCAAACGACGCCAACGATACAGCAAGTTCGGCGCTACGCCATGACGGCGCGCCACCGAGGAGACGCTATCGCCAGGTTCCAGGCTCTCCTCGATGATCCGTAGCTTCTGCTCCGCAGACCAGCATCGCCGACGGGCGACGCCGGTGATCACCTCCACACGCTGAAATCCTTCCTCCGACATAAGCCTATCCTTGAGGATATCCTCAAGCCTCCTGCTCTATGCCAGATGTCCGCTCCATTTGGGGGCCAGTCCACGTCAATCTCTGCCGCGTCGTGCTATTAAGGTCGATCACATACACCTCAGAACAAATGGACACAACACCAATCATATTCCGCAATTCCATGTATGTTCATGCTGTTAAGTCGTGGCGGATTCTGGTCTCCTTGTGTGGTATGATGCGCGCCGATTTGACCTCCGGGGAGGGTGATCATGGCGGGCAGTACGTACGTTCAGTTCAGGACAGGCTCGCTTTCTTCCTCCCTGACCGAAGGAGAGGCGGTACCACTCCTCAAGAGCGACAGCGGTGATGAGTGTCGCTGGGCGTTTGCCATCGCCAAGCCTGACGGCGATGGGCGCAATCTTCTCTTGGCAGCATTGCTGCAGGCGCTCGGCTTCACTTACGATGATAATAACGGAAGCAACATTAACGACAACACAAATAATTATGATTTCTATTATTTGACGTCCAGCCTAACAGGGGCAATATCGAACAGTCTGTTTGCCAACTTTCCAGACGCTGCGCCGACGCCGGATGACACGATTAATGTAGAATCAAATGGCAGCCTGGAACTTAAGGAGGGTAGCGACGGCCTGACGCTCAGCCCTGCGGAAATCAAGGTGGCCGGCTTCGTACTCCATGACGAAGACTCAAAGATGCAATTGGCGGAGATGGGAGAAACAGCAACCAATCCCCAACTGAACTTGGCAATACAACTCGACGCAAGTCGGACAGAGAAGCAAGCGCTAAAAGACTGGGGTTTAGGAATCTCCAGCACGTTTGGCACGACCTTCAGGGTTAAGTTCAGGGCGTACGGTACAGGAGCTGATGACGGCTTCGTCACCTGCAATGGGAAGCGGGTCATCCCGAACAATGACGAAGGGCCGGTGACCGCCGATCCGAGACACCACCGGCTGACTCTTGACAATGGAGCTTTGCGATATCCGCTGGATCCGGAAGATCCACTGGCTCGACGGTCAGCAGAGAATCTGCCTCTCTGCCTTGAGCTGCCGACATCTATTCGCATGCGACCGCATCCAGATTTGCCGGTGCACGTCATCGTGGCCGGCCCCTCGCTGGTTGTCACTTTTGACAGCAGCGACAGGGTCTTCGTGGCATCGGTAGGAGGGCCGCCCTGCGTTACCGTGACGGTCTCCGGTCCTTTGATCCACGCGCCATCGAGCAGCGGCGAGAGCGATTGGCTGCCAATCGTCGAAACGGTGCAGATGAAGTTCGGCTTGGAAGTCGAAGAGATCAACAATGTTCTAACATACTCCTTTTCGGTATGCTTGCCGTCGGGGATCTTTGAGCAAATCCCTTGGCCGAGCTTACCTGAGAAACCAGAGTCACTTCTAAAGTTGCTGGAGAATATAGAGCAGCCAATATTGGAGATGGAAGGAACTATTCTACCTGAAATGGGGAATATTCTTCCTTCATTGCTAATTAGGTTCACCTTTTTTCGAGCAGAGATACGAGATTACATGGTAAATCAACTAGGCTTGCCGGACTTTGACTTTGATTTTGAGTTCTCTCTTCCTGAGATTGGACCGCCGCCACGCTTTCCGGGCTTCAGCATTGCCAACATAGCCCGGATTCAAGATAAGTTCTTTAGAGTTGAGTTGAAGAAATTATACCCTACTATCCCTGATCTAGATTTTCCGGATGGTTATGATCTTCGACATATGAAACTTCGAATACGGGCTACTGTTTTGGCTGAATTCGTTGAATTCAATATAGAAGATCCTCTCGTTCTAAAATTTGTTAGTTTGCCGCGATTTGGTGGAGATGTGGGCGACATAGAGGTCGGCGACATACTTGAGTTATGGGACAGGGAGGGAAAGATTAGGCTCCCGGATATAAGAATTCGAAAGATCGATATTGATCTACAACAGATCACGCTTGAACGACCTTTGGATCTCAAAGCTTTCAATGTCGACAACATCGACAAAATCGAGATCCGGATCTGGCGACCGGGGCTGTTCCACGTCTTTCGCGTGAAGAGCATTACAGGGCTAAATGTCGATTTGGAGTTTGAGCAACCGGAACTACCAAAGTTCGGCAAAGTAGAATTCAAACCCGATGATCTCGCTGAGTTCTTGCCTGACGTGGATTTTCCGCTGACGAGATCGTTCTTGAAAGGCTTACTTGGTGAATTGCCAAGCATAGATTTTCGTCTTGGGATTCCGGACGCCGCATTTCAGCGCATTCGCTGGAAGCTGGACGATCTATGGCTGCCTGATCTGGAACAATGGGCGCCGCCTATACCCTTCGAGCTGTCGCTTCGCATTCCGAAACCGGGCGTCGAACCACCAGAGTTTCCAATTCTGCGCCTCTGGGTTGGGATTCCAGTTGACCTGGCTACCTTTCGCTTACCGTCGCTTCGTGATGTGGCAAACCGAGTTTACTTTTACTTTCCACGACTTGATTCCAAGGGCAGCACGTCGACCAACGGTCAGCCGTCAGTGCGGCAGCAGGCTGTCGATCTGGACCTGCTGACCCTTTCTATACCGCTGCGCGAGAACATCAAGGAGCCTCCTAGCAAGGACAGTCACGACGGATATCTGGATCTGGGCAAGCGCGAACTTGTGATCGCGCTGAAACAAGGGAAACCGAGCCCTGATGAGCAAGAGAAACTACCTCCGTCGAGTATTCAAGCCTATTTCCCCGGAGGCGTCAGCGACAAAGCGATCGAATTGGGCTTGGAAGGTTTGGAGCAAGAGATAGAGCAGTTGGAGCAACAGATAGAGCAGTTGGAGGAAGCGATAAGGCGGGATGACATCCCTGAAGAAGACAAAGCTCGTTATGAGCAGCTTGCTCGTGAGTACGAGCAGCTTGCTCGTGAGGACGAGCAGTTTGCCCGGGAGCTGAAAAGGCGTTTCCAGCTTGAACTGAAGGCGCTGAACAATAAGGACTGGCCCGAAATTGGCACCGAATCATTCTACCTCAGACTAAATGCCAATGGACTGACCTTGAATGCCGAGCTGCTCAAGACGGAAGTCGAGGTTGATACAACCGGGACAGAGACCGAGAAAGCCGATCCAGAATCCAACACCACCAAGCCAACGGGTTTGATCAAGCCGTTTACCTTCGCTCCCCAGGAGAAACGGGATGAAGAGCTGAGAAGCCGACTGGTGATCATCGACAACGAGCTTCGTGAAGCGGCGGTGTATGCGACCACCGTGGTGCCGGGTACCGACAACTTGATGGCGCAGGTCGAGGTGGCGCTGAAGCAGACCGAAAAGGGCAAGCTGCCCGACGTTGTCGCTTCACTGGAACTGGAACGCGGCAACGAGGCTCCGATCACAGAGTTTTCGATCGGCCTGCTCGAGCTGAAGCTAAAGCGCCTGGAGATGACACTAGTTTGGGAACGCTCAGAGCGGGATTGGGACTACGCCTTGATTGCGGACGGTTCCATCGGCTTCCAGGGCACGACAGCGGTCATCCCGGATCTGGAAGGGCTCAAGGCTCCGGCCATCGAGGTTGTCGGCCTCGATCTGCGGAAGATGAGCCTGAAGCAGCTCCGAGTGCCCCTGCAGCTTGAGAGACCGGTTCGCTTCGAGATCCTCAGTGGCCTCTTCGCAGTCGAACTTGGCGATCTGGACGTCGCCTGGGAATGGGATGTCGACAAGAACCTGCCGGTGCCGCGGCTCCTGGGCTGCAAGCTTGCGAAGTTCGCATTTCAAGAGCCGGGGGCGTTGGAAGTCCATGTCAAGGTCGGCGGCCTGGAGATAGAGTTTGATCCCAGCCTAACGGCCCGGATCCGCGTGCCGTCTCGCCTCGGTCTTGAGGTTGCGATCGGACCGGCAGCACGGTTCGTCGGCGAGGTCGGCTGGGTCGACGATGTCGTCCGGGGCGAGCGCTATTTCTTCGCGGCAGGCACCGTGTCGCTTGAAGGACTGCCGGAAGTGACGGCCTTGCTCAAGTTTGGTACCGGGCTGAAGCTGAATGGCCAGCGGCAAATCAATATGGTGCTGTTCGGCGGCCTTGATGTGGACTATCCCCTGTTCTCGGGGGTGGTCGTCAAGAACCTGGGCGCAGGCATCGGATTGAACAATCGGCTCGCGGCAGTTCCGCCGCTGCCCTCCGCTGAAGCGGTGCTCGACAAGATAGACAGCATCCGACCGGAGACGATCGACGCTTGGTCGTTTGTCCGCGAAGACGGGCTCTACTTCTCTATTGTCGGCAAGCTCACGCTGGCATCGACCCAGGGCGATATCTCGCTCATCAATGCCTACGTCGCGTCACTGGTTCTCAGCATCGATTCCAATTTCGATATCACCGCCGCCGGAAAGCTGTGGCTCTCTTGCAGCTTGAAGGGTGTGAGGGCCCACTTCGACAACCCTGCACTGATTGGCGCGCTAGTCCTCAATCCGCGACATCAAAAGCTGGAGGTGGCAGTGGAATCGCTGCCTGATCCCTTTGTCGAAGAGAACGAGCTGATCAAGAAGCTCTTCAGCAAGGGACGGGTGCGCTTTAGCTTTCGCATGGCACCAGGACTGGTCGACTACTTCTTGGAAGAGGTGTCGTACCGTGACGAGATGTACGGCGTGCAGCTCGTGTACACAGGAAGTTACCGCTTCGCCATCTTTCGCGATGCGGTGCTGTTGCGCTCGGACCTGGCCGCATCGGGGACATTGTCGCGGAGTCTCCGCGCGGGCCCTGGCGGATTCAACTTCGACGGCCACGTGCGATTGGCGATCGGTTACGGCGGACTGCTCAGTCTACAAGGCGCAATGGCGTATGCTTACCTCGACGCATCTGCAACGTTCAACGTTTCTGCGTGGATCGAGATTGGCTTCAAGAAATCTTTCAAGGTCTTCGGCAAGCGGATCACGATCAGCTGGTCGGTCAAGTTCTCGGCGCGCGCGCCTAGCCTGGAACTGACGATCCGCGGGAACGTCGGTCTGAACGATCAAGCATCGGGACTGATTGGCGTCGACTGCCAGGTCGGCATCAACTTCTCGATTTGCGGCTACCGTCTGAGGGTGAGCGCACGTTTGGCGCACAATCCGGAGATCTACGACCAGGTCCGCGCAAGGATCTCAGCCTTTGAGCGGGATCTTGAGGACTACATCTCCCGGACATCATCACAGTCGGAACCATCACAGCTATCACCGCAGGCAGGCGCGCCTTCACCGATGTTAGCGGCAGCGGTTGCGGCAACAGCGATGGCAGCAACAGTAGCGGCAACGGATGACGAAACAGAGGATGACGTCACCTCGTCGGATTCCGGCGAAGTCCTGCGGAAGGCCGCGCAACCGCTAAGTCGTGTCATGCAGGACGAACCGGAGTCGTGGTTGCGGTACCAGGCGGGTACCCGCCAATTGCTGATCCCAAGTGCGCGCGAGCAGTGGTTGACGCCACGCTATTCGGCGATACAGTCGATTAATGTTGACACTGATGGTAAAACAATCACGGTGACTTCACCGGAGCATGGCCTAGTGAAGTCGAGCGAAAATCTTTTGACCATTCAGCTCGTCGGCTTGAGGAATAGTGAATCGGACAGGAAGTACAGATTCGACGCTCTTAACGGGCGTTGGGATCTATCTAATGTAGAGGTTGACAAATTCACGCTAAAGCATTCAGATGGTTTGGAACATTTCCTAGTGAACGATGGTTCTGTCGATTCGGAGCAGGTCTTTAAAGTAGGCGCCTCAGAATCTTATCGCGGCGGTACTTGGTTTGTGGTCGGTGCCGACATCGGTGAGCCTGCGCAAGCGGCGATCGGCGAGATGCCGCAAATGCCTGATGCCGTTCAGCGCATTGTTGTGCGGACGAAAGAATGGCTTGAGGTCACCTCGGTGAGGACGGATCGCAGCCAGTTGGTGATATCGGTTAACATGGATGCCCATGAGGCTTACGAGCCCGGATCTCGAGTGGTCTTCCGCCGACGAGATGGACGAGCCTTAGACAATGGAGCGAAGGCCGCCAGCAACGTCTCTCAGCTTGGTGATGTCACGTATCAGGTTCGCCCATCTGAGAGCGACGACGACGGAGTCTTCCGTATCGTCTTGAGTGAGGGCGATGAGCGTCCGAAGAAAGGCTGGAAGGTTGCCGCAGCTGTGGAAGTTGTCACGCTCTGGGACGCCGCCAATCGCCGCTCGCTTGTCCGCCGCCTAGCAGCGATTCTTGAGCCTGAAAGGCTGTCAGATGCGCTCGAGAGTATCGAAATCATGAGCGAGAACGCTGCAGTGCTTATCGAAACAGCCGTTCCCGCCGACGGGCAGAAAGACGAACCGGTGCTGCCGGACCATGCAGCCTACCGCGTGCTCTCCGATCCGCGATATGAATCAGCAGACCGGCACTGGATGCCACTAGAGGACCAGTTCCTGCTCCCTGACGGCATTCTGTCAACGCGTTTTCGAGCGTTGAACGAGATTGATGAAGCAGACGAATCCGAGCTACGCGCGATCCGAGACTTCATCGCGGCGCGCGATCGCCTGGTTCGGCAGGAGCTGCACAATATGCTCGATCAAGATGGCGTCGAACGCTTGTATGAGGCGCGGGCTCAGGTAGCGCAGCTAGCAATCAACGAACTAGCCAATGCTGGCAGATCCGCGCGCTTTGGATCGGTATCACCCTTGGATGGATTGGAGCTGCTTGCCGGAAAGTGCGGGAACCAAGACGGTGCCCTTCCCCTGAAGGAGGTCAAACTTGGCGAAGACGAAGCCAAAGAAGCAGCACGGCTACTGCCGGATGCGCTGCGTGCAGGTGTGCTGCAGATCGCCTTCCGCTTCACTTCAAACGATGATCCGAAAATCCACAACGTAATAGGCTGGAGTTCGGATCAAAGTATTTTGCACGTCGAGCCGAAACTTGAGCAGATGCCAAATAGCAGCACGGATTTTGCTATAAAGATGCGTGATCCAAATCTTCGGTTTGGGTACATGTTTGCGCTAGATTCCGCTGATGCTAGGGACTCTCTTAGTGAAGCAAACAGGGTATTCGTACGTCGAGCAGGCAAGGGCACCCGGGTCGTCAGACTGATTGAACCTGAGAAAGATTCCGAAGCGTCCCTGGCAGCAGGTATAACCTGCTTGCCTATTCGGCAAGAGTTCTTGGTGGATCAGCAGTCAACGGGCGAAGGCTCTATTGAGCGAGCACGAGTTGTTGTCAAGTTACCCCTGCAGTTCGATGAAAAGAACCTCAAAGACGACCTAGAGGCGATCGGACGATTGCAGATTTTCCGGCGCTTCCCATGGCAGCGCGAGCCCGTACTTTTGCGGGACTTTATTGTTCCTGAGATCAATTTCCTCGACGAACCCAAGAAGCTGTACCCACCTCCAGGCGAGGAACTCCAAGGAAAGCTACAAACGGACAAGACGCAGATCGTCCTTGCCAACTTGTCATCAGAACTGCCTACATCTAAGCTGCCGGGTTTGGTAATTGGAATGCGCGCTCGAAACCGTCGTTTTATTGCTCGTATTCAAGACGCAATAATGGAGGATAACGATCTAAAGATAAAGCTGGACCGAAGGATTCCAGTCGGTCGCCCAGATGAAGACGTCGTGCTCAGTTTGATCAGCATCTACTCGGCCGGGCTGATGGTGTGCAGCCCCTACGTGTTCAGTGACGAGTTCCTCATCGAAAACCGGCGTTTTGCTGATCCAGTTCTAGCCGGCCATGGCATGCGGCCCGACCACAGCAAGGTGGCATACTCCGTCCGTATCGCCCGCCAAGGCGAAGCATTGGCCGGAGGGAAAGAGCCGCAAGCGGCCTGGGACCCGGTGCCATTGCACATTCCCGAACCAGACCCCTTCCCCAAACGGCTGGCTGCCGCGATTCCTGTCCGCGGCCTTGAACTGTCAAGCAAGCAGAAACCGATAGAGTTTCAGCTGCTGGCCGTGGACGGCGAGGCGCCCCGCCTGGCGGCGGTGGGAGAACGGCCGCTTGAGGCGAAAGACTTCGAGCTCTGGGCCTCAGAGGTCCCACTGCAGCAGTCGGGCTTCTTCGCAGGCGGCAGTTCGGCTCCTGCCATGGAGTCCCCGGTCGACAACAGTCGCCTGACGCTGGACAGCGTTTCAGCCGAAGACCGCCTGGAATCGGTCAAAGGCAAGTTTCCGCTACTCGTGAATGACGTCAAAGGAGATGCAGGCGCCTTCTGCATCCAGGATCCGAGCCTGCTTCGGCCCGGGATGGGCTACGCCCTGTTCATTCGACCCAAGTCGCGCGCCGCGTTCGGCCTGGTGGCAAGGATGGACCAGTTCCTCGTTCGCGAACGGCCCACGATCTGGGACGGAGCCGTCCGGTACCGCGTCGTCGAGCAACTGGAACGCTTCCTGCCGACGGTTCGCGAGGGAATTGAGCGGGCAGATGTCGAGTTGCTGCCACCAGGCGACTTCTCGATAGACGACCTGTTCCAGGACGGCCGTAACGCTCTGCGGATGACGTGGCGCTCCCGGAGCCTGTTCGACGGCGGCGTCGAGATCGTCGTCCAGGACCACGACGACTCGGGACTGATCGTGCGGCAGCTGTGCGAAGCGCTCGGGGAGAACCTGTTTCAGGAATCTCGCCGCGATTTCAGCAACTCGGCTTACTGGGACGTCAGCCGCAAGGGCCAGCGCGAACGACTGGCGATAAGGGCCGTGGGAGGAGCGCCAAAAGACGACTTGGGCCAAAGACTAAGAGGATTCTTCCTCTTTGCAGGTAATGAAGGTGCTTCAGATTTAGCTGACCACAAATTGATTCGGAATCTGAGAGATAATTTCGATAATCTCTGGGTGGATGGGAGTGACCGAAAAAATCTGAAGCTGTGGCATGCCCTCTACGATTCCACGGATCCCTTAGGTCCAGCTGCCCAGTTTCTGGCCAGGCTCCATCAAGTTCGCAAGTCACCTCTGAATCTGCACGATCCGATCGTCGAGCAGATTGCCGATCTGTTCCACGTACTGATCCGACGGCTCTTCACTGGGCTAAAAATGCCACCCTTGGACGACTGGTCGAGAAGTGATCTGCCCTCTTTGATGGCCTATGCCGAGACGTTTTGGGAACAGGAAACCGCATTTCGCAAGGAGCTCGAGGAGATTGACCAGGCTGATCCCAGCGACATGCCAGCGGATGATTCGGGTGCCGAAGTTTTTCTCGACCGTGACACTGCGCGCCAGCTGGCAGGCATTGTCCAGCGTCGCAATGCCATTGCAGACGACGTTCTTTCCTTACGCGACACGCGTACGGGACCGTCAGCACCTTCAATAGAAAACAAGGAGCTACTACCACGCCAAGGTCACTGGGCGGAGGTGGTTATTGAAGCCAGGTCGCTCCTGAGTGACCCTGTTCAATTTTCGACTCGGCTTCCGATGACCGCAAAACTTAACGAGAAAGTACTGCGGGATTCTTCGAATGAACTGGTGAACCTGCTGCGGGACCTCTTCACACAACTCGAGACCAAGCTGACCGACGCCGAGGCCTTCGCCAAGGTGGCCCGCCGCGCGGCCGGAATGACCGAGTTTCTCGGTGAGCTAGAAAATGCGGACGAGGTGCATGCTGTCATAAAGCGGCCGCACCACGAGCTGGTGACCAAGGCAGATGCAAGTGGAAGAACCATAGCCCAACCGACGCCGCTGGCGAACTACCTCTCCGACGACGCGCGTTCGCATCCGCCAGACCAGTTGCCTCCGATCCCCGCGCCAGGGCTGGAGGAGTTGCCGCTCCGGGTCGGCCGTCTGGCAACGATGGAAAAGGACGGTTGGCTGAAGGTCTGGACCGCTGATGACGCTGACCTCACGCAGCGGCCGATGAGGCTCTTGCAGCAATGGTTCACCAAGATCGATGACGGCGATGGCAATGAGGTGCGAGAACTACAGTTCGCCGAAGACCACCGCGGGCTACACATCCTCGCCGTTGCCAATCAGAGGGCGTACGTTTGGGACGCCCTTACTGGGAAGTTACTCCGGCGGTTACAGACAGCGCCGTACGAAACGCAAAGGGCGCGGTTCGCACAGACTGCTCAAGGACTTGAGGTCCTGACTGTCGACAAGCGGATTGATGGTGACGAAGATGAAAGGTGTCTAATAAGTGCTCGAAACATCGACCAATCAGAGCCACGCGCGCGGTTCTTCAAGAAGGGTGAATCGCGGCTTCCGGAGCTGACGTGCGTCGCGTACGACGGGACATCGAGACTTGTCGCTGCCGGCACGGTGGACGGCCATGTGGTCGCGTGGCGGGACCTTGGCAAGGGAGACCAAACCCAACCCCTGGCGATGTGGAAAGTCACCGATCAGGATCCGGCATCAAGAGTTACGCACATCGACTTCATCCATCGCCCCGAGGGCATCCGGATTATTGCTACCGTAGCGACGGCCATCGCGCTGATAGATCCAAAACGCCGCGTTTCGAGGGATGGGGCCGACAAGCCGTTGCACTTGGAGGGCGCGCCAATCACCTCGCTCGCAGTCGACAAAGAGAGGCTTCGGATTGCGATCGGCATCGATGGCGGCAAGGTTGTCGTGCTTGATGACAGCTTGAGGGAAACTGTTCGCCAAGAGGTCGACGTCGAGACTCCTCAAGTGAGCTTCCTCCGTTCCAAGGGCTTTACCTATCTCGCCACGACGGCAAACAACGAAAGAGAAAGAGTCCAGTTGTGGGAGGTTCAAGGCGACTCCCTCCAGAAGAAGCAAACACTGCGGGGCAGTGGGCAGGTCCTGAAAGTATCTACCTGCTTCGGCCGGGCTCAGACCTCCAGTACATCTCGTAGTTTGGTAGCGCTGTTCAATTTGTGGGAGCGAATGGGCTTTGCGCTCGATCTGGCATTGGTCGACAAACGGAATCAGTTGCTACCTAGAAAAGAACTCCAGAAGATCTTGAAGGCGACGATGGAGAATCTGGAGTCGTCTGGAAGCCCCATCACCAAGACCCACAGCTTTGTAAGGGTCACGCCACAGGAACCGGATGGTGACTTCCGGCCTCACAACAAAGTTGGCTTTGCATTTGCGAAAGTTGCTCGTGTGCCGCACGAGTTCCACGAAGCATGCCGTCACGCCGGGCCGATCTCCGTGGGCAAGTTCCTAGGGTATGGGAAAGACACCGACGGCGGCGGAAACTCGGTTGTCAATAAAACACTCCTGTGCGTGGACGACGAGATTCTGGCTGTAGTAGACGAACAGTTCGAAGCGGCGGCTATCTTGCTCCTCAGCGGAAAAGCCCAAGGTCAAGTTCGCAAAATCGAAGCGTTTGACAGAGAAAAGCGCACGATCACAATCAATTCTGAATGGCAGGAAATCGAAGATCCTTCAGTCGTGCCAGGCGATACGCTGGCGGTCGTTGACCTGAAAGCAAAGTCGGCATTTCGCATCTTCGTGAAGTGGCTCGACTATCGAAGCGTGACATTGCCGTTCGCAAAGCTCCACGCGCTAGGGGATCAGGAGGCAACTCCGATCCCGGACATAAGTGACAAGGAAGCGGAGCGGCAGTTCGCCTTGTCGATCGTGCAGATCATGCATGTGCGTGATCAGGCCTGTTATTTGGGAGCGTTGAATGCCGAAGATGAACTCGGAGAAATCGAACCTGGTGATGGATCCGACGCTGGTACACAAGCTGCGGGGGAAGAGTGGCCGCGCGGCATCGAACTCGAGCCGCAGGTGGAGCGATGGTTGGTGGTGCCGTCGGCGGCTGGCTGGTCGCACAGCGCATGGACGGTCCCCGATCGCAAGGGCCATCGCTTTCGTGTCGCCATTCGCCGCGTGTCGCGCTACGAGCCATTGGTGCGCTGGTGGCTGAAGCGACACACGCCGGTTGACGTTCCTGCCCAGAGTGTCGTCGTGGACGGCAATGCGACCACGAGTTCTCAAGGGGCACTTCTGCTTTCAGAAATGCAGGTCGACGACCTTGAGAGGCTCAACGCTCATGCATGGTTGGATCACAGCCTTCGGCTGAACATCGTAGAAGGTCCAGGAGCGGGGCAGCGACGGCAAGTCGCCCGCTACGATGCCGAAAACCGGCTCGTGTACATCGATCCTGGTGATCCCTGGCTGCAAGATCCTACTTCAGAGTCTCGCTTCCAGATCCTTGCCGATTCACCCCATTGGTCGCCGATCGAGCTACCGCCGACCCTGGATCCGTATCTGAACGAGGGCCCGCAACCGGTCACGGTCTACCAGTATCCGCGGGCCCGCGCCGTGGTTTTCAGCTACCAGATTCCTCCCGAAGGCCAACGGGCACTCTACAACCAGATCTCCAAGGTCCGGACGGGATATCAGGGCATCGAGCAGATGTTCCGTTATCTGCTGTTGGACCGGCCACATGATGATCCGCAACGGATCGAAGCCTTGATGTGTGATCTGCGGCAAGAAAAAGTTGATAAAGTACCGGCCCCGGCTGTTCGCTATGCCGAGGTTCCCGCTTCGGACAGCAATCGCATCCGGCTCTTCCGTCATGAACGGCTCGTTTCCTTGCCCCACTTGCCCTTCTTCTACCGCTATAGACTGGATGTCCGTAGTCTGTTCGAGATGCGACCAGCCGACAAGGATACGCTGGTAGAGGCGGATTTGTTGCCGGATGACCCGAACCTCTCGCCGCTGGCGGAGCGACGCCCGACACGCTTGCAACTACAACAACCGGACGTTCGGCCGGTTTGGGGCACAGGTTGCCATAGGCAAGTGCGCGGACGATGCGATCAATAGCAAGTTTGGAGCCAAACTGGATGTTGATGACGCCACGGCTAAGCGAATTGACAAAGAGTATCTGTCTGGCTCGCTGACAATCACACTCACGTTCGACGGCGACTCGATCGGTCCTGTTACAGTTACCAACTGGGGCGACAGCTTCTTTGAGGTCGCCGACGAGTTGCCTGTTGTTCCGACCGCTGCAACGTCGTTCGAACTGCAGCGGCTGGAGTACCAGGTCGACCTACATCTTTCGCGGAATGCAGATCATCTAACTCGCGATGAAGAACTCCATGAGCCTTCACCGTTGGTAGTTGGGTTCAAGCCTGACGGCGGCACAGCTGATTCAAGGGAGTTCAAAGCAGGTCAGCTGCCCGACTTCGCGATGGATTACGGTCTCTTCTGGCGGAGCCGCGCCAGCGGTCCGGGTGCCGATCTGTTCCTGCAAGCCGCTTGGTTGCGGATGCCCTGGTCCAACGACTTCGTCGTGCCCGATCATTGTCCCAAGACATTTCCCATCGTCACGGTCTCCAGCGGTTTGGTCCTGGTATCAAACGAATTTTGGATCGAGGCGCCACTCGAACCGACTAAAGTGGTGGACATCATCAAAAAGCTGGTTGCCGGCGACCTCGACAAAGGCCGAGACAAACCCTTTGTTGGTTCTGTCACGCTTGCAATCCTAGCTGGGGCCGAATCGCTTCGGTACAATCTTACTGACATAGCTGCCGGTGGCCTATTGCCGCCCCAAGTTCTGACCGAAGATGACGTACTCTCCCAGGTCGGAGAGGGCGCGCCGACGGCCATTAGATTGTCGTTCCGCCAACAGGATGACGTTGATAAACCTTACGACTTACAGCGCACATTCGCCAGCGTGCCTCTGACAATGCTGCTTGAGGAGGAAGCCGCGGAAGCTGCCTATCGAGCACGCTTCAAGCTCAAGGTCAAAAACGACGGCCGGCTGTTTGACGATGCCGAGCGCTTCTTCCTGCAAGCATTGCGCGAAGGTGTTCCAACGAAACCATTCCAGGTCAAGGTCGGAGGGCGGACATGATGCAGTCGCGAGAATCCTCCTTCAGCCGGGCTGTCGGCGGCGCAACCTGGGTGCCGCGGGCACCGGCAAATCGCTGGTTTTGCGATACAGCTGGAACTACCGGAGCAAGAAACCGGCCTGCACGAGCTCTTTTCGTTGCAATTACTGGTCGAGAGGCCAATGCCGGAAGAGTGGGAGAAGGATCGCATTCATTTTGTCGCCAACGAGAAGCGGCTACGCATCCGTTTCGTGCCGGCCTACCTGTCGGCCTGGGTGGTACTGGGCGAGCGGTACGAGATTGATCATCACGCGGAAGCTCTGAAACTGGACATCAACTGCCTGCTCGATCTGGATGCTGGCGCTCGTGAGCGGTTGCTGAACCTTCCGCCGGGCGAAAGGGATGATCCCGAGCCATGGCTGTTGCGGGGGACGCTGCTGTCGGGATCGATCGTCATGCTCAATCCTGCCGAGGCGTTGATCAACGCAAGACGATTTCTCTGGGCGCCTCTGGCCGAAGCAGGGTGAAGGGCTGAAGGGACTCTATCTCGCCGGCAATCAGTGCCAGATCGAAGTCGGGCCCAATGAGCGGCCGGCGGGAGTGAACCGACGGCTGCAGTTTGCTGGCGCCAGCCGCAGTGCCGAGGGGGCTGTCATTGGTGCCATTTGGAAGCAAGTTGCCTCTCGTGACAAGGACGTTCAGGACCCAGCCGACACGACTAAGGAGCACAGAGAGAGTATCAAATCTGTTGTTGGGCGCCTTAAGAACATTAGTGTCAAGGATACTCCGACCGAAGCCTCCTTGCTGACGCAGGTGGGACCCGATCGCGATAACCCTGATTCTTCATGGTCAGTCCGCGAGTTCTTCCGACCTGGCCTGACCTTTACATTCGACGCGCACGTCAACGCGGGACTGGCAGACGAGGCCTCGACAACGCAGTGGACGCCGGGGACACTCCTCATCGATTCCGCACCAGTGGACCCAGAACGCCCCGAAGACGGAGCGCACACGGTCTATCACTTGATCGACCATGACGAGGTAGAGAGTTTCCTGGCTAGCGGGAAGCGGAGTGTACTGCCTGAGGCCACAAACGACGTACTCTTAATGGACTCGACTGATCGGGATAGCTTGAATAACGTAAAAGGAAAGAAATTATTTATAGTAGCTAAAGTGGATTCCGATTTAATATTTAGGATTTTGGATAGAAATGGTCATGATGTTAAAATAGATACCTCTGATTCGAATGGCGGGGCAAAAATGAAAGAGAAGCTTGATCAACAGCTTCAGTCCAATGACCTTTGGAGCAATAGCAGGGTGCCTGAGGTCCACAAGTCGTGGATCACCGCTGCGGTCGCCGAGATTGTCGGCTACCCGCTGGATTTTCGTTCCAGGGGGCGAACCTATGCTCGGGTTGAGTGGAGCGAGAATGATCCTCAACTGGCTGAGCTTAGTGAAACCTCGCTTGCAGCCGCCCGATCCGGTCGTGTCAGGATTGCGTCCTCAGAGGCTGTTCATCTTTGGCAGCTTTGCCAGACCGAACCGCTCAATGGGGACCAAGACTGGGATGACCAGCCGCCCAGTTGGCTCCGCTACCGGATTGATCCCCCAACTGGGGTGCCCCGCAGCACGGCAGCCCTGCCGAACCGCATCGCTTCGCTGTCTCGGCCATTTGTGATTCCGGTCAAGTTCAACGATCGATGACTCCGATTGGCGCCTCCAGGTCGACCTGGATAGGGCAGCGCCTGACCAGGTTCCTCTGTCCTCGCCAGTGCGCGTGTCCTGCAAGATCACGCCTGTCAACGGATCGTTGTCCCTGGAGTTTTTCGCTCCGGACCTTGAGCTTGCGACGCCGTGCATGAAGTTCTATCGCGACGCGCTGCCCGACCCGCAGTCAGTTCCAAACGAGCGAGAACTCGATACCAACCATCACATGTGGGCAGACTATCAACTCGTCTTTCGGGCTGATCCCACATCCGAACCAGGCACGATTAGGGCCAAGTGGCATCCAAACGCTTTCGACATCGAGGCGCAGGGTGATGCGGTCACTGCCTACCTGCCAGCAACTCGCGCACTGATCGACCCGGTTTCACCCACGCGCGGTAACTTGATCGCGCAGCAAGTGATCCGGCTGCCTGTCTGGCAGGCGACTGTCACGATCAACAATGTGGAGACTGGTGGGAACGAAGAAAGCGGCTTCATTACGACGTTGGAACTGGACTTGCCGCGTGACTTCCCAACCGAGCAATCTCTGGTCGGGCTATTCTCCTCCTGGTTACCCAGTGATAGCGATGAAGACCCCACAATCATTCAGGTGGTCGGTCAAAAAACGAGCGCTTTGGATTTGTCCGGTCAGCATATCTTCTTTGAAGAGGGTAAGCAGTATTCGCTCACGATCGGCCCAACGCGGCTGGCGATTCCACGCGATCCCAATCACGGCTTGATTCCAATCCAGTTCGGCGAACTGAGCATTGAAGTGAACAACAGTGAACGGCTGCCGACCGTGCGGTTCGATGTTGGCAAACTGCGTGCTACAGAAGTGTCATCAGTAATGGCCCTCTTCCCGTGGGGAGAGTGGGGGCCGCTTCCGCCGACCTGGCTTTCGACCGGGCGCGTTCGGTTGCATCACCGCAATCTCGTACAGGAACACAGCGAGTTCGAGAGTTCGTTCGAGGATCGCTTTCCACCTCAAGGCCCGCCACCGACAGAGTCGGGACAGCCGCAGAGCCCTCTGTTGCCTTTCGCCGATTTCGTCCGTGCAGTGCGCGATCGCTACACCGAGGCATCGGGGAATCTGGAAGCCGGTGGCACGAAGGCGACTGTACTCCGTAACTGGCTGCCAGGAGCTGATCTTTCGGCGGCGGGGGTGAAATCCCCTCTTTCGTCTCGGCTGAGGTTTGAGGAGACCAAAGAGTCCGTCTTTCCCAAGGTCTCGCTTTCTTGGTTAGACGCAGACGGTGAGGGGGGTGACCCGGACGACGTTCTGGGCACTCAGACACTACAGATTCGCAAGCCGGGTGATCAGGAAGACCGCAATTGGCTCGAGTTCGATGCAGCCCCGCAGGCTCTGGAGCTGGAGACACGACCTGACATTGAACTCAGAAAAGTAGCCCAGACTGCACGACCTTATACTCGACGGCTGGTTAACTCATCGGCTCCCCTGCTTTTTGACCGGCACGACATCACGGCATTGAGTGTTGTCAGCATCTCTCCCAGCGAACGCTACGCCTTGCTGGGGGTGACTCGCTCTTTCCTGCAGGATGAGCGGCGGCCAGAAACGGTCCTTGGACATTTCATTGAAGACAGAGAAGAACAATGGACATGGGAGTCGGTAGGGGAATCAGATTCGCAAGCCGTTGCGGCGGCGCTGTGCAAGGTCAACGAGCGGGTCGTCGGAGTCTTGTCTCGCGCTGATGGCACCGGAACGGTGTTCGAGGTCGATGCTGAAGGCAAGGTGACAGAAGTCGACCATCCCAAAATCCCAGGCTCTCCCAATTCGAGAGCCATCATTGACGTGGCCACCGCAGAGCACGGTGCTGACCCCGTGATTGCCGTCGCTGTTAGATCGGGCGACGCAACGCAGCTTCTTGTGTTTCGCCGTGAGGATGCCGGGTGGAAGCGCGACAAGCTGACTTTGCCGGAGGATGAGAAGACGCTCACTGCGGTAGCGATCGAGTCTTGTTTCGGGATTGGCGTTCGTACGATCGAGGTGGCAGCAGGCTTTTCAACTGGAAAGGCAGCACTCTGGCGCAGTTCGGCAGACGATTGGCCCAAGCCGCAAACTACAATGAACTCAGGGAAACGTCACATAGAGGATGTGGCGATAGATGTCCAGCAAGGCGGGAACTCGTCGACCTATGTTGCCGCCGCGGACGGGAGTAGTGAAGTCAAGCTGTGGACAATCAATGATGAAGCGGCAGACGAAGAAAGCATAGAGCATCCGGCGCCAGTCTTCTCTGTGTGCCTTGCCCACGCCGTCGACCTCGATGAGCGAAAAGACCAAGCGGACCTACCCGCAGCGGTGTTGTTGGTTACCGGCTGCGACGATGGCCGCATTCGGTCCTGGAAGATCGGCAATGGGGTTTCCTTGGTGCGGAGCGCCTCGACCTCGGCTGCGGTCCGCCACGTGGCAGCCGATCGCTTGCCTTATCGTGGACGTGGGGAAGAGCAGGAGAAGAACCCAGTGACCCTCGCGGCGGCATCCGCGGATGGACGCAGCTGGCTTTGGGAAGGTCGGAGTATGAAAGAGCTGGCTGCGCCACCGGCTTTAAACCCCGATCACGTTCTGGACAACGTGGGCGTGCTGCGGGTCTTGCCACCCCGTAAGCGGTCTGAAGTCGAATCGTCGGTGACCTGGACAGTCGAGCAGCTGCATGTGGCTGTTCCGTCGGAGCCCGGTGCCGATGCCTCCCCCACACCGGAGCTATGGCAATCCTTCACCGTGGATCAGGCCCGCCTCGCCGTCACCGAGCTGCCTGAAAGTGCACCTGAAGTAACCGGCTTAACCGACATCAGATTTGCTTGTGAGTCGCTCAAGGTCCGCAAGGATGGTACCTTGCCCCAGTACCGCTTTCACGACGCGCCATGCTACCTGGGGCAGTACGGATTCTACTCGGAAATTACGGCACCGAGTGAATCCAATCTAGAACTGCTTGATCACTGGCCCCGATTGCATGGGATGCCGATTCACGTGACGCGGCTGCTTACTCTGAAGAGAGAGAGTAACGGTGAGATCCAATTGCGGTTCGCGGCCGTCCTGGTTAACCCCAACGAGCTCGCGATGGGTGTCGACCTCGACACCGAGCGTTTTGACACAGCGGGCCTCGTCCGCCGGGCCCTTAGCCGCAATTCCCTGGTGGTGATCCGGCTGACAAGGAAACCTGAGGGTGAAAGCACCATCACCATTGATAAAGATGGTAGCTCTGTCGACTGGTTGTTTGGCGTCGGCGCGCAGCGACAGAGACGTGATCCGGAACGTGGCTTTTCCGCCCGACTAGCCCAGATCGTTTGCCCAATGGTTGAGGCGACCGAGCGGCAAGTCGTGCTTCATCCCGATGCCGAAAGGTCGCGTGGGCTAGCGCTGGGCCGCTTGTGGCCACTCCTCGACCTGCCGCCCAAGCTGGTCGGCGTCGGCCACTTCCGGGTCACCAACGGACGCGCCGAACAGCTTGACTTCTCTTACCGGGAAGGCGGGATCGTCGATACGCCTGTCGAAGAACCACTGATTGAAAGTGCCGAGCCTCTGCCGACCCTGGCATCGTTGGCCTGGAATCGCGCATTGGCCCAAACGCACACCCCTGGCGGGGACGATTTGGACCCCCTGGCGGGACACGTCCTTATCGTCTCGAACAATCGTGCTCAGCTCTTGCACCGGGCGACGGGTCAGATCGAGCAAACCATAGACGTCCTGCTCAATCCCGAAAAGAACGAGCGACACCCGCTGGTCGATGCCGCTGACTGGATTTCTTTGCGGAGCAAGAGCGGTGAGGGCCGCTGGCTGACTCGGGTGGTCTCGGGTGTTCGTGTGATGACCGATGACGGCCAGATTGCGACCATTAAGCCTGGAGCGCCAGCAGCCGACCCCTTGCGCGAAGTGGCGAGGTATGGGTGGAGACTGGACGGCGAGCACCTTGAAGCGAACAGCAGGGTGCTCGTGAGCTGTGCGAACAAGCATCCGGGTGACCTGATTCCTAATGAAGCCGGAGAAATCACCTGGGCGGCGACAGTTACCGAGGGCTCGAGCAGAGGGGTCTGGTTCGGTCCGAGCGGAACCGACGAGGCCAAGATGGCGGGCAGGCTGAAGTCGTTCTCGCCAGCGCTGGCCATGGCGTGGAGCGACACCAGTCTTGTGGCAGTGACGAGCGACGGGCCAGAGGTGAAAGTCTGGGCCCTCACCGAGGATGCTGACGAAAATGCGGACGCGATCGCCAAATTCGGGGTCCCTGGCGATGACACTGCGATTGTCTCGCTATCTGCGATCAACGACCGCGCTGGACGCTTGATCGTCGCGACCGGAAACGAGAGAGGACTTGTCCGCGTCTGGGTTGGTCTTGATGCGTCCGATCCACTCCCCGGGCTCGATATGCCGCTGTTTGAAGGCGCGGTCGAGGTGTCGCTGGCGTACGATGACGAACGGCTGGTCGTTGCTGTCGGCTGCAAGGCCGACGTTGCTAGCCCTGGTGCGCTGATTGTCGAACTTGACAACGAAGGACACCCCAATGTCGCGCGCAAGTTCAATGTCCCTCGGGCGATCTCGAAGATCGCTGCCCAGGCCACGCCGATGGGCTTGCGGTTGCTGGTCAGCAGCGAAGACAGAGTTTCGATGTGGGCCGAAGATCGGGTGTTGCGAGTCTCGTCGAAACCCGAGGCTGCGCCGGAGTTCTCTCTGGGGATCAAGCTTTCAACAGGAGAGCGCGGTGAGGACCCGGGCAGTATCGGCGATCGCTACTCTATTCGAGCTAGAATGGCCCGCTCGCGCCAGCTGGAAGTGTTTCTCGGTAACGCAATTAGCGGGGAAGAAGACCGCGCTCTCGCACGACTGGAGCAAGGCCCCTATAGCTGCTTCGTCATTGGTTCCACGTCAGCGTCCGGCGACCGGGGCGCAGGCGTGTTGGTTCTCTGGTCGGAGGGCGATCGGGTTGGGAGCTCGACCACGAGCTCCGAAGCGCTGGCACCCCCACGGCGGCTCGGCGCGGCGGCCATTTGGCAGGATCTGAAGCCGGACGGTCCCGCGTCTATCGTCGTCCCACCGAACAGGAAAGTCGCGCTTGAGGGGCCATTGATGGCATTGAATGTCCTTGCCAGCCAGGTTGGCCTGACGTCGGCGCCGCGCTGGCTGCTCCACAGGAGCGAGTCTCGTATCCTGGTCTCCCGTCACGGCGATTCAGAACTGACTCTCTTGTTGGAAGGCGCGAGCACGCTCCTGCGGCAGGACGCAGGAGCCAATGCGGGAAGTGCAGGCTACACCATGAGCGGCACTCTCATCTGGTCCGACAAGGACAGCGGCTCCGTCGAGCTACAAGCGCCTGTGCGTCTGGCCAACGAAGGCCCGATCGAGACCCCTGCATTGCGATTGATCTCGGACGCCGGTTGGTTGGAACGGGTCAATGCCAACGCGGTTGGCGGAGCCTCCAGAGGTGTGGACATCATTCACCCAGGCGACGGATCAGGGGTTTACACGAAGGAAGCTGTTGCTTCGCAGCAGGCCGCACCGTTTGAGGGTTTTGTGCGACTGACGCTGACGAAAAGCGGAGAGGGCTTGACCGCCAGACTGATGAAGCTGGGGGCCGAAGACGTCCCGCTGAATCGCGATCTGGAAGCAGGCGCCGTCCGCCGCGTTCCCAGACAAAAGGCCGATGCCCTACAACTTCTCCACCGTCGAGGTACCGGCACGCGCCTTCGCTACGATTTGGACAGTCGGCAGTTCGAGCCGGTAGTGCGGAAAGGCAAGCGAAGTAGGGCCGTTAAATTGTCCGTCGGCGGTGAAGAGCTGCACGTAAGGCTGCTGCCCGCGGTGAATGATGGACAGCGCGTGGTGCTACTGGAGGAGTCCGCCTGGCTGTCACTGTCCGAGACGGGGCATGGGGACCAGGGGCTGACAACAGAGTCGTTGATGGTGCTGTTTCGGCCGCGATCAGTCGGGGCTGCTGGTGATGAAGACGAAACGCTTCCAGAGTTCGTGACGGTTCTCGAGAACCGTACGCTTTCGGAGAGCGAGGAACCGCCTGGTCAAGCCGAGAGCGCGAGCGCCCAGGGGGAGCGTCATTACGAGGAGCTCATCAGGCGCGCTGGCGCCGCCGGAGTTGCAATCGTTCGACGAATGAACGTAAAGGGAGACGCTGAGTTTCGCTTCATCAACTCGCCATTCTTTGCGCGGGATGGCGAGGATACACGGGAAGACGAACTGGAGATCGCCTTAGCCACGGGTGCGCCGGCGATGGTTCCTCCGGGTCTCGCCATGACTGCCTTCGCGGCGGCGCCCGGGCTAGCAGAGGTCCTACCCCCGGTGCCGGATGGGCTTGATCTCCGCATCCTTCGGCCCAAGGACGTGCTTCGTTGGTCGACAACACATGAGCCGGTTGGAACGCCCTCGTTTCACTGGTACAGGGCAGAGGATCGCAGCGACGACCCACTGCGCAACCGGCCTTGCGTGCCCCATCGAGAGTTTCGCTGGAGGCGGCAGCTGGTTGTCGACGAAAGTGACCGTGTGCGGCAAACGGACTTTGGCAAGTCCATACCGAGCATTCGCTGTCTCGAAGCCACGGCTTTCCGCGAGATGGGGAGACTATCTCACATTCCGGGTGCGGGGCGCCGCCTTGGTGGCGACGAGCAGCAGAAGCTGTTTCTGCCCGGAACCATCGACACTCGGTTGGCCGCCGACAAGCCCGGTGCCGCATTCCATCACCTGCTTCAGGTCCAAACTTTCTATCCCCCGGACGCTCGCACAGGTCCCAACGGCGAGCGGCCGCCGTGGAACCTGGAGCCAACGGTTGACGTCGTTGTTCGCGAAGCACAGCAGGTAAAGCTCACAGGATGTGTCACGGCACGGGTTGAGCTAAAAGGGTCTGATATCAAGAAGCTGGCAACGAACGATCGACTTGCCGAGCTGCGCGTGACTTGGGATGAAATCATCGGCACGACCCGCGTGGACGAGAACCTCGCAAGACCGGAGGCCGATGGGTTGCCTGACCCGACTCCTAACTGGCTCCAGATCTCGGGATCGAACGATCTGGAGCTGGTTCGACCACCAGTGCAGCTAGTGGTTCAGTTCAACGATGAGGTCCTCAGTGTGCTGCCCAATGAACCAGCCGTCCCCGCGTACGAAGTGGTGAGCAGTTCGCCTGATGGAGCGAAAACGAAATTCCGCCACCCGGCTCGCATGTTCGCCATCACTGACCTGAAGAGTCCGGCCATGGGTGCTCACCGTTGGATAGTCGACGCGGCCGGAAGACTGAAAGTGAAGTCCGCCAGTGGTAGTTGGTTCCGCGTGAGTTTGAGACCAGATTCTGACGCCTCCACACCTGGGGCAGGCGATGCGATTGACGTGTTTGAAGTAGCTTCGGCACCAAATGGGCCGGAGGACGAGCCCAACCGCGCCAATTGGCGAGTACTCCCAGTGCCCGATGCTGCAGGCGATTTCTGGCTGGCTCGGGACACTATGTGGGGGCTTGATCCTGTGCCCGAGGTGCCCGCAACATGGGTCAATAGATCGGGGGAGGCTAAGTCGGCACTGGTCGAAAAACGACACCATACAAGCCCGATCATTGTGAAGCTTAAAGCGACGAACGGCGAACTGCCAGAGACAGGTACTGCTGTCAGTGTTGGTCCCGATTCAACATACCTTGTCATGCGAGTCATCGGGAAAGATGATGGTGAATACTTACTGTTCCGCCCGGCGATAGTGGATTTGGCAAACACTGGAAATGAATTCGACGGCAGGTGGGAACGTGTCCGAACGCGCGTGAAGCCCTATGTGCAGGCCTCGCCAGGGGTTGTTGATGTAGCACCTGTGGCTGGCAGTGGTGCGAGCAGCATCACCCTTTCCGAGGCTGACGCAAATAGGTTTGCCGGCCTGTATCTGCGAATTGACCAATCAGACAAGTTAGCGGCAGCAGTGGGGGATTGGAAACCTCTGAAGTTCGACGGCGAGGCTGACGCCTTGCATTTGTTGCGGCCGTCGTATGGGAATCTCTGGCCTCTTAAGGAAGGGCCGGGTGGCGGAAGGCTCTACCGCAAAAACTCGGATAACACTTGGATGGAGGAGGGTGTGGACATTGTGGGCGCTACAAACTCAGCGCCAATCGTTGTGGAGACGGCACTCCCTCACGAGATGAGAACGGGAGAAACTGCGGGCATCTCCGGCGTTGTTGGGAACACAGCAGCCAATGATGACCGTTGGATCATTCACCGCTTGGACGACCACAGGGTTGAATTGTACTACGATAGCCGGCCAGGAGAAACTGATGATGAGACTGTCAAGAAGGACCGCATATCGAAGATCATTCCGCTGGATGAAGCGTTTGGCGAATCCCAGGAGTTTGGGGACCCAGCACGACTGATACACGAGTTTGATCCGTATCAGCATCTCGGATGGAAGGAAAACACCCGTCCGCTCTTGCAAGTAATGTGGGCCGGTCGCGTCGACACGTTCGACGATAGCAAGTCGCCTGTGAAAGGTAGGTTTGCCGACCTCTATGATTCAGCAAAGCAGTTCAAGTTCCTGACGCCTTCACAGCTATCGCCCAAGCTAGCCGTGGTCTTGGTCATCAAAGCCGTCGATGGCGCCGACAAGAAGTTTGCATTACACCGCACCCTCTTGTTTGGAGATGCGGCCCCAGCAGTGAAAGGAAAAGCTCGACTGACGAAAGGAACGGATGATCAGAAAGATGATTTCGCTATATTTGAGTTCGTTGTAGCGGACAATCATGAAAAAGTAAAATTTGGCCTACCTCCAGAAACACCATCGGAAGGTGACATCTACCTGCTGAAATACCTGACAACAGGGGTGTCTATCTATGATGAGAGATTGGGTAAATCGATAAGAGGAGATCAAGGATAGTTAGGTTTGAAGGTGCATATCACCAGAACTTGTTACCTTGCCATTGCGGTATGCTGCTTCATGGTGGTTGCTTTCCTTCTGGCCATGTTTGAGTCGCAAACCCAAATCTAACAAGATGCAGAACCATCGCCCCTCTCCGCCTGACGTTCTCCCAAGACTCGATACCCTATCAACTAGAGTATGCTCTGGTTGACAAACTCACTCACTTCGGGCAGCATAAATTATAAACTCTGGATGTGGGAGGAGACAACTATGTTTGGCGGTGTTGACACAAGCGCTCCTGATTCAGATCGAGTTTCTGCGATGCGCGCGATAATTAGTGATGTTGTTGATGACATTGATGATTCGGGTGACTTGAACAACAAAAAGAAGTTCATGCTGCACGTCGCGTGGCACGAAGGCGCGCAATTACGCCAACGGGTTCAGCAGCCACCGGGTCCGACACGACCCGGGAGAAGTTTCTTCCAGATGGAGAAGCTGAGACCAATTGAAGCTTATGAATGGGCGGAGACAAACGGCTGGATCCCACGGCTGCTACAGTTCTCTGGATTGAGCGCCGCAGAACTCCAAACAGCAATTGACCATCTTCGCAATCATCCAGGGTCTACTTGGCCAATGAATAGTATTATTGAGGATAGACTGATATCAGATCAATATGACGTATTTTCAACTTATCTTTCGCGGATAGCCTTGAAGCGAATAAATGACGAAATTGGTCCTTCAAACCAAGACCATGCAGAGTACTGGGCAAAATGGTGGAAACGAGTTTTCAACTCTGAGCAAGAAAGAGTTGAGAAGATCGCGACTTTTAAAGCAGAGGCTGATGCTGTAGATCTAATTTGATCATGTTCCGACTAGGAAAATGCCTTGCGAGGTCGAGCGACAGACAATCCAAGAACTGTCAATAGGTGTCGGTATCCATCGCATCGCTGAATCCGTCTTTCGTAAGCGGCGCCTATGCCCCATCTGTCGTCGCCCTGGCGATCCGTTGACGATGTTTGCCGGATCGTGAGGAGTGAAGCGTCGCACCAATGTGAGCACCCTTTGTTAGCAGAAGTTGTTTCCGTACCCGAGCGTGTGGAAGTCCTGGAGGGGCCGACGGGTCAGTGGTCATGGCCGGAGGAGGTCAAGGCGCGGATTGTGATGGGGTAGTGTCCAGATTCTTTCGCACATTGGGGTTGGTAGCCTGTCCCATCAGGCAACCATGTCCTGCTGCTTGAGCAGATCCATGTTCATATAGCGCTTGCTGGACCACTTGGTGCCAGCGATGTGCCTCAACCTGGCCGCGGCCAGGTTGAGGGCTGATTGGCCGTCGGGAAAAGCCCCAACGACACGGGTTCGCCGCCGGATCTCCCGCATGATGCGCTCGAGGGGATTGTTGGTCCTGATCCTACGCCAATGCTCCTCAGGAAATGCGTAGTAAACAAGGGTTTCGTCCACCGTCTCCTCAAGCCACTCCGCCACCTTGGGGAGCTTCATGTCCTTGAGTTTGGCAGCGACCTGATCTGCCTTGGCGCGGGCGGCGTCGCGATCTTCCTGGGCGTGGATTGCCTTCAGCATCAGAGCGACTTCGCGCATCTTGCTGGCCGGCACGTTGCTGAAAGCATTGCGGTACCAATGGACGACGCAGCGCTGCCATTGGGCTTTTGGGTAGAACTCTGCCACGCTCTCGACGAGTCCCAGGCAGGCATCCGAAACGATCAGCTCGACTCCCTTGAGACCACGCTCCTTGAGGTGCTTCAGGAAGCTGCTCCAGCCCTTCTTGTCCTCCTTAGCTCCCTCGACAATCCCGAGAATCTCCCTGAAGCCGTCTGCGTTGACGGCAATCGCCACCAGCAGTGAGACGTTGCGGACTTCACCGGCCCAGCAGCGCTTCAGGACAATGCCGTCCAGGTAGAGGTAAGGGTGCTTACCTTCGATCGGTCGGTTCCGCCAAACCTCGATCTGGGCATAGATCTTCTTGTTCAGGTTCGAGACCGTGCCGGGGCTCACCCGTGTGCCCCACAGGGCCTCGGTGATGTCCTCCACCCGGCGCACCGACACACCGGCCAGGTACATCTCCATCAGGGCCTCTTCGACCGAGTTCTCGCGCCGGCGATAGCGCTCGATGATCGCCGTCTCGAAGGTCTGCGTGCGAAGCTTCGGCACCTTCAGCTTCACCTCTCCGGCCGTCGTGTGCAGCTTGCGCTCGTAGCTGCCAGCTCGTGTGTCGCGGCGCGCTTCACTGCGCTCATAGCGCCCTGCATTGCAAAGCCGGTCAGCTTCGGCCTCCAGCAAGCTGTTCAGTGTCTCCTCGACACTGCCGCGCACGATCTGCCTCAGATGATCTTCTATCCGACCGTCGTCGATCCGGACCACGTTCGACAGGCCCTTCGTGTTATCCTCGTCCATGGTGGCTCTGGCCTCCTCTATTGGCTTCTCCGTCTGGCGACTGAAAGCCTGAGGGATTCGGGGCCACCAACCCCAGCAAAATGTGCGAAAGACTCTGTACGTTATCTGTGATGGAGACGCTGGCGCCGGGCGCGAAGGTACGTGCCGTGGCGCTCCGGCGCAAGGTCAGGCCGCAGCAGCTGTCCGGCAGGCGCAGGCTTGCGCGCGAGGGCAAGCTAGCCCTACCGGGTGATGAGCAAGCCGCTTTCGCTGCGTTGGAGCTTGACGAGCCAATGTCGTCCTGACCGGAGGCAGGATTTGCAATTGAGGCTTCCAATTGCCATAGACAGAAGACAATGATACTCCGCTTTTCTCTTTCAACGCGCTTGCGGACTGCCAAGACACGAGACATATCTCGCCCACTAGGACCAATTACTCACCCGAGTATTCTAGTAGTGCATTCGTTATTGCTGTAGCAAGATCAAACTTGTAGCTGTCCTGCATTAGACGTTCCTCCTCTGCTGGATCGGTGAGGAAGCTGACTTCAAGCAAACAGGCCGCGGTTGACGGAAGATGACGGTCCGGATTGAGAACGCCGAACTGAGCTCTCTTTACCCCACGGTCATTGTGCTGAGTCACGCCAAGGACGCGTTCTTGTACCTTAGTAGCAAGATCGTCACTCTCTTGAGAGAACGCCTCGTGCGTGAATGTCTCAGTACCTTGGACGCTGGGGTCGTGAAACCCATTAAAGTGAATTGAGACGAACGCATCAGCAGCGTTGTCACGAGCAACGTGCGCTCTTGCGCTTAAACTAAGGTTGACGTCTTCTTCTCGTGTCAGTAATACTTCATGCTGGCTCGGCGCTAGGAGATCTTTAACACGAAGAGCTAGATCAAGTGTGAGCTCTTTCTCCAACAGCCCTGACGGACCGGTAGCGTTGTTCGCGCTTGATCCGCCCACAGTACCTGACCCGCCATGCCCTGGATCTATAACGAATTTTATTGCCGTCCCTCCGCTCCCGCAAAACACAATAAAACCAGGCGTCCCAAAGGCCGCGCACGGTCTTCGGCCCACCCCCAACCGAGCACTCTACGATCTGAAATCTGAAGCGTAGTATAACACGGCCGGCTACCTAAATTCAATGAGTGGTTGGTCGATGTTTGTTCGACAAGGAGCTCTCGCTCTCCATATAAGAACATAGCCAACCCTTAGCCCCTTGAGCTCTTCCGTGCAAGTTCCAGAGCATCTGGTTACTCAATCCAGTAACATCTGGTCGGCGGCTCCGGAGTATCCGGCCACCGTAGGGTGACGGTGCTGAGCGTTGGTTGCTGATGTCAGTGTTCTCCGCTTCCGTCAAGTGGCGGGCGTGGGGCGATAGGCGGCTGTCATGCTGCGCCTCCCTGTGCTTGGGCTTTCGTGTTCCGCATGGACTGTCCGACGAGTGGCAGCCTGGAGGCATCGTGAATTAGACGATCGAAGTTGGCGTTCGCGAAAGTTGGTTCGTGAACAACCTGGTGCGAGCTGGCTGTTGATGATGGTCGATCCGGCGCCATTGCGGTCCTCAACGATCTCCGCTAAATCGCGGCACTGGTCGGAGGTGAGCGGGTTGGGTCCCCCAGTCGTCGAAAATGACCAGGTCTCCATTCACCATCTGGTCTCCAGGCGCTACCATCGCAGCAGCCTGCTGACCACTTCCAGCCACTCGGTCGGCCATTGGGGACGGTCTTTTCCGATCCCGTAGTCACCCCATCCTTGACCGGTTGCTGCATCACAGCCAGGCCATCACCATCCGCGGAGTTAGCTACCGTCTGCGCCAAAAGCACCGCGCCGGCCCGATCGCTATACCGCAGCTGCACCAGGAGCAGCCCCAGTGAGCCGGGTTTGCGCAGGTGGGTCCACAGGTACCTCCTATGGACTACCTGGACAAACCCTCCCAGCCAGAGGGCCGAGGGAGTCAGATCATCAACAGGGGGGGCAGATTTTAACGTCGTCAGAGGGTCCGTTCCGGATGTCGTTTGACAATCGCCCAGCAGCCTCACATCAGGCCGGCCCAAAGTAACAGTGACCGGGTTGCCCGGAAACCCTGACCGGATCAAATTGGATTCACTGACCGGGTACTTTCGGATTGACTGACCGGAGCAGCCCGGAATGCGCAGCCATAGAGCCAGACAGGCTCAAGCCTCACGATCTATTGGCCGGAGGACCAGACTAGACTGAAGTAGCCACCTCGTTCGACGCGCTGATCAAAGGTAGAGGGTTGCAGAAACCTTGCAGACAAGGCAAAATCACCTCGCGAGTGCGTCAAGCTAAGTCGTTAAATCGTTAGCGGAATTTGCGTTATCCAGAGGCGCTGAGTTCAGGAGTGGAGGCCCGCGAACAATGCGAACCATCGCGACTTTACTTATATTCGCTTTTACTTTTGTGCTTTCTAATACTGCGAGAGCAGAAAACTCCGGCCCCACCGTCAGTGACATACAGCTTGATGTCATTGGCAACCAACTGTTACTGCTTCTGGTCTTGGCGATACTTTTGGAACAAGCCCTGACCGTCCTGTTCAATTGGCGCTATTTCCAGAGGAAGTTCGAGGGGCGTGGCGTCAAGACACCGATTGCTTTCGCAGTGTCCTGCGGTTTCGTGTTCCTGTTCGACATAAACGCCGTAAATGAGATCCTGTTCGCCTTTGGTGCGGAGCGCACAGAAGGACAGAAGGAGTGGCCTGGTCAGTTGATCGCCGCTCTGATCGTCGCGGGCGGGAGCGGCACTGTGTTCCGCCTCTTCGAGAATTTTGGCCTGCGTGCCCCCTTTCCTCGCCAACAGGAGATTCTTGAAGAGCGCAAGCAGGCTCATGTCAAGATAGACTTGAAAAGAGAAAAGTCCCAGAACAAGCAGGTGTTGGTCCACATTGACGATTCAATCGTCGGCAGCATCCCACCCGACAAGAACAGCTCTCACGGCAATCCGATGGCGAGGGGCTATTCGGTCGATCCGGGCAAGCACGTCATCAAGGTCACGGCATTTCATGAAGAAGTAACCACAGATGGACTTGTCGAGAGCAGCGTCAGCATAACCTTGGCGGAAGGTGCAAGCTTGCCACTCATCCTTTCACTTTAGCCAGAAAAGAGCCCACCTCAGCCACGTGATCTTTATAAACTACCTTTGCTCATTGTTTGACTATTGCCTCCCTGTAGACAATTGTTGCCTACAAAGGGCGCAAGAGTCTGCGATCCGGCGTCAACGGACGCCGAGCATTCTGTTGACACTATGTTGACATGACAGCAAATGCATTGGCCGCAGCGGGGCGCTCGCGGCGTAGGAGATTGAATAGTCGTAAGAATTTGGTTGCGGGGGTAGGATTTGAACCTACGACCTTCAGGTTATGAGCCTGACGAGCTACCGGACTGCTCCACCCCGCGGTGAGGTCTTGGGCTTGTGGGTCGGGCTGGTCGCGGGCGTGGGGGGCCTGCGCGCCCGGCCTGGGTCGGCTTGGCGGTTTTTGGCATGGCTGATCGGTGGCGTGAAGCGTTGCGGCGCGCTGGCGTGAGCTGCCTCTCTTTGCAAGACCTGGCGGCGACCTACTCTCCCACGCCTTAAGACGCAGTACCATCGGCGCTGAGGGTTTTCACGTTCGAGTTCGGGATGGGATCGTGTGGCTCTCCCCTCGCCATAGCCACCAGGTCGTGCAAAGAGAGGCGGGGTGGTTTTTGGGAGGTGAGCGGAGGCTCACCCCTCTCTCGCACCGGCCCTCCCCCTTTTCAGGGGAGCGGGCAGCTGGCGCCGCTCTTTTGCGAGCTGCTGTCTCGAGGTCTTGTCTGTCTTTGCCCGCCATCGCCTTCGGGGGTTTGCCGCCCTCGGGGCTTTGGGGGGGTTTTACGAGGTGGGTGATGCAAGCCGATCGAGCGATTAGTACCGGTCGGCTGAACGCATTGCTGCGCTTGTACCTCCGGCCTATCGACGTGGTGGTCTACCACGGCTCTTAGGCGAGACCTGGTTTTGAGGCTGGTTTCCCGCTTAGATGCTTTCAGCGGTTATCCGTTCCGCACATAGCTACCCTGCTGTGCCGCTGGCGCGACAACAGGTCCACCAGAGGTGCGTCCATCCCGGTCCTCTCGTACTAGGGACAGATCCTCTCAAGTCTCGAACACCCACGGCAGATAGGGACCGAACTGTCTCACGACGTTCTAAACCCAGCTCACGTACCGCTTTAAATGGCGAACAGCCATACCCTTGGGACCTGCTCCAGCCCCAGGATGCGATGAGCCGACATCGAGGTGCCAAACCTCCCCGTCGATGTGGACTCTTGGGGGAGATCAGCCTGTTATCCCCGGCGTACCTTTTGTCCGTTGAGCGATGGCCCTTCCACGCGGGACCACCGGATCACTATGACCGACTTTCGTCTCTGTTCGGCCTGTCGGCCTCACAGTCAGGCGGGCTTATGCCATTGCACTCAGCAGCTGATGACCGACCAGCTTGAGCCCACCTTCGCGCGCCTCCGTTACTCTTTGGGAGGCGACCGCCCCAGTCAAACTACCCACCATGCAGGGTCCCGACGCCGGATAACGGCGCGCGGTTAGACATCAGACTCTCTAAGGGCGGTATTTCAAGGATGGCTCCACGTCAACTGGCGCCGACGCTTCGAAGCCTCCCGCCTATCCTACACATAGGGGGTCTAATGCCACTGCAAAGCTGTAGTAAAGGTGCACGGGGTCTTTCCGTCTGACCGCGGGTACCCCGCATCTTCACGGGGAATTCAATTTCGCTGAGTCTCTGCTGGAGACAGTGGGGAAGTCGTTACGCCATTCGTGCAGGTCGGAACTTACCCGACAAGGAATTTCGCTACCTTAGGACCGTTATAGTTACGGCCGCCGTTTACCGGGGCTTCGATTCGAAGCGTGAACCTCTCCTCTTAACCTTCCGGCACCGGGCAGGCGTCAGACCCTATACGTCACCTTACTCGGTTTCGCAGAGCCCTGTGTTTTTAGTAAACAGTCGCCACCCCCTGGTCTGTGCCCCCGGCCCTGGGTTGCCCCAAGACCGGGCCCTCTTCTCCCGAAGTTACGAGGGCAATTTGCCGAGTTCCTTCAGCAGAGTTCTCTCAAGCGCCTGGGTATTCTCTACCAGTCCACCTGTGTCGGTTTCGGGTACGGTCAAAAGCGGGGGTTGTTTCCTGGAAGGATCCAGCCGCCGAGACAATCCGATAAGCCTCGACCACGTTTCACCTTCGTCACCACCCGCTGGCTGGGGACTATTAACCCCATTCCCATCGACTACGCCTTTCGGCCTCGCCTTAGGGGCCGGCTCACCCTGCGCGGATTGGCCTTGCGCAGGAACCCTTGGACTTTCGGCGAGAGGGGTTCTCACCCTCTTTATCGCTACTCATGTCAGCATTCTCACTTGCCATACCTCCACCTCCCCTCACGGGGTGAGGCTTCGCAGGCCTAGGCAACGCTCCGCTACCGCTCAGATGTCAGATGTCAGATGTCAGGGATCAGAGGGACCGAGCTTCTTCGAGGCGCGGCGCAAGCCTTGCAGCATGCGCGCCACCTCCCGGTAGCCGTCGCGCCAAAGCTGCCACTGGGCCTCTTCGAGGTAGTCCAGATCGAGGCAATAGCGCAGCCATAGCCGCGTCTCGTCGGCGGAAGACTGTGCGATCAGGCAAAAGCGGCGGAACTCCGCCTGGCTTTCGCTCTGCCGGCCGAACCCCTCGGCCAGGTTCGCACAGACCGACTTCGAGGCCCGCCGGAGCTGGTCGCCCAGGCCATACTGCTCCGGCCTCGGCAGATCCAAACTCCAACGATGCAATTCCAAGGAAAGCCGATAGGCCCGCTTGAAGACCACCAGGTCCTCAAAAGCGCTTGGCTTACCAGTCTTTCCCATCATGGCTTTCTTCTCGGTACTTCTGATCCCTGACAACTGACATCTGATCTCTGAACCCGCAGCTTCGGTGTACGGCTTGAGCCCCGGTACATTTTCGGCGCAGGACGGCTTATCTAGACCAGTGAGCTATTACGCTTTCTTTAAAAGATGGCTGCTTCTAAGCCAACTTCCTGGCTGTCTTGGCCTTCCCACATCCTTTCCCACTTAGCCGTAACTTGGGGACCTTAGCTGGCGGTCTGGGCTGTTTCCCTCTTGGCAATGGACCTTAGCACCCACTGCCTGTCTGCCGGACGATACTCCTCGGTATTCGGAGTTTGGTTAGGTTTGGTAAGGATCGCTCCCCCCTAGCCCATCCAGTGCTCTACCCCCGAGGGCACAAATCCGACGCGCTACCTAAATAGCTTTCGCGGAGAACCAGATATCTCCCGGTTTGATTGGCCTTTCACCCCTAGGCACAGGTCATCCCTGTCTTTTTCAACAGACGTGGGTTCGGTCCTCCAGTGGGTGTTACCCCACCTTCAACCTGCCCATACCTAGATCACCGGGTTTCGGGTCTGATCCTACGAACTATGACGCCCTCTTCAGACTCGCTTTCGCTGCGCCTACGCCTAGCGGCTTAAGCTTGCTCGTTAAGACCAACTCGCTGACCCATTATACAAAAGGTACGCCGTCACGCGTTCACCGGAGGTGAACGCGCTCCAGATGTCAGAGATCAGAGGTCAGGGATCAGAAGGATCGACGCGCCTGCGGCACGGCCCTTTGTTTCTGATACCTGTCTTCTGACATCTGACATCTGAAGCGTTCGCCTCGGGCGAACGCGCTCCGACTGTTTGTAGGCATTCGGTTTCAGGGTCTCTTTCACTCCCCTCATCGGGGTGCTTTTCACCTTTCCCTCACGGTACTGGTTCACTATCGGTCACCGAGGAGTACTTAGGCTTGGAGGGTGGTCCCCCCATGTTCAGACAGGATTTCACGTGTCCCGCCCTACTCGAGGACCAAAGAAGAACCTACCCGTACGGGGCTGTCACCCGCTGCGGCGCGCCTTTCCAGACGCTTCCGGTTCATTCCTCTTCGGCCACTGGCCTGGTCCGCGTTCGCTCGCCACTACTAGCGGAGTCTCTGTTGATGTCCTTTCCTCCGGGTACTGAGATGTTTCAGTTCCCCGGGTTCGCTTCTCCCGGCCTATGTGTTCAGCCGGGAAATGACCCTATAGGGCCGGGTTTCCCCATTCGGAAATCCACGGATCAAAGGCTGCTCTCGCCTCCCCGCGGCTTATCGCAGAGTGCCACGTCCTTCATCGCCTCTCGGTGCCAAGGCATCCACCAAATGCCCTTACTTAGACGCTTGCATAACCCACCACGCAAAACCCCCAGGCGGCCTTTCGA
>CAXXGD010000003.1:0-150000 GCA_963669385.2 Rhodospirillales bacterium | reverse complement strand
GGGAGGCCAGGAAGTGCCGCCGCGGCGCCGGCAGGCTGCGGCGCTCCAGGCCGGCCTGCTCCTCGGGGTCGAGCAGCTCTTCGCGCGCCAGGCACGGATCGTCGAGGCGGGCGGCAAAGACCTCCAGATCGGCTTCCGCGTAGACCCGCTGAAAGCCCTCCGGCACGGCCGGCACGAGAGCGGCGATGGCTCAGGACTCCAGCTCGCTGTCCCAGTAGAGATAGTCGCCCCAGGACTCGTGCAGATAGTTGGGCGGAAAGGCCCTGCCGTTGTCCTGCAGCTCGTAGGTCGTCGGCTGCCTGGCCGGGCGCAGCGGCACCATGCGGCTTTCCCGGGGCGTGCGGTTGCCCTTGACCAGGTTGCAGCCCTGGCAAGCGGTGACGACATTGTCCCAGGTCGTGCGCCCGCCGCGCGAACGCGGCTGCACGTGATCGAAGGTCAGGAGTTCCGCCGGCAAGCCGTCGGCGCAGTACTGGCACTGGAAGCGGTCGCGCAGGAAGACGTTGAAGCGGGTAAAGGCGGGCCGGCGATCGAGCGCGATGTATTCCTTCAGCGCGATCACGCTGGGCAAGCGCATCTCGAAGCTGGGCGAGCGCACCACCCGGTCGTATTCGTTCAGGATCGCCACCCGGTCGAGGAAGACAGCCTTCACCGTGTCCTGCCAAGCCCAGAGCGACAGGGGGAAGTAGCTCAGCGGACGATAGTCCGCATTCAACACGAGAGATGGGAAGGCGCCGGCCGTGATGCCCACGGGTTACCGTCTCCTCTGGTGTTCTGCCGACCGGAACCGCCCGCGCCGGCATGACAGGGAGATAGCCCAGTTTATCGCTTCGCTACAAGGCCTTGAGGCCCGGCCGAGTCATTCTTCACCGATCTGTCACCCTTTTTGGCCGGAGCCGGGTCACAGGGCCTCGACCTTCTGGAGGAAGATGTTGCGATCGAGATAGGCGCCAAGCGCCGCCGCATCGATCGGCTGGGCGCGATAGCCGACGTAGCCGTCCGGGCGCACCAGATAGAGGCAGGCGTTGCGGGCGCCATAGCGGCGATGCAACGAGGCGCCGGGATCGCACACCACCTTGGCGTCCTGCTGCTCGGCGCTGCCGCGCAGGATCACCAGGGCGCTCAGGAGCCCCTCGTAGCGGGCTTCGACTTCGGCGGCGATCCGCTGCAGCTCCGCCAAGCCGTCGGCCCGCCCGTCTTCGCCGGCGAACAGCAGCAGGCGATGGCAGCCCCTGGGCAGGAGCGCGTGCAGCGAACGGCTTTCGCCCGCGTGGAGCACCTGGCCGTCCGGCGCCCATTCGCCGGGCGACGGGGCCTTATGGAAGGCCCGCCAACGGCTGACACCGGCCAGGCCTTGGTCGAGGCCGCCCTCACCCAAAAGACCGCCGCTCTTCTCCGCAACGATGGGGCTGTTGGCATAGTCGACATAGAGCATCGCCAGACGGCGCTCGATGCGCCGGCGCAGGGGCTCGACGTTGCTGACGAAACCCATCAGGCGGTCGCGCAGCTGACGCGCCAGCGGGTGGCGCAAGAGCACAGCGCGGAAGGCCGTATCGGTGCCGCTGACCACCTCCTCGCCAATCGGCCGCCGCTCTGCGTCATAGCTGTCGAGCAGCTCCGGCCGGCCTTGACCTTTCAGCACCAGGGCCAGCTTCCAGGCCAGGTTATGGGCATCCTGAATCCCGGTGTTCATGCCCTGGCCGCCGACCGGGGAGTGAATGTGCGCGGCATCGCCGGCGAAGAATATGCGGTCATCGCGGAAGTGCGGGAGGATGCGGTGATGCACCCGGAACCACGACAGCCAGAGCGGATCGGAGGCTCGCAGGTTGGTCGGCCCGCTGATCCTGATCAGGCGTTGCAGGTCATCCAGCGTGGGCTCGTCGCGGTGATCTAGCGTGGCCGTTTCATCTTGACCCTGCCACCGCTCCTCTTTCGGCAGTTCGCAGATGACCCGCCAGTAGTCCTCTCGCGACAGCGGCGCGGCAAAGAAGATGCCATTCTCCGCCAGGTAGGCATAGAGCTCGTCTGCTGGCTGACCCCAATCCAGCTTGACGTCGGCCAGCAGGAATTCCGAGCCATAGCCACCGCCCGAGAAGGCGGCACCTACGGCTTTGCGGCAGGTGCTGTGCGCGCCGTCGCACGCGATCAGATAGTCGAAGTCGCACTCTTGCCCGTGATCCCCCGGCCCTTGCAGCTGCACCCGCACGCCCTTCGCGTTGTGCAGCAGATCGACCAGCCGGCAGCCCCACTCCACCCTTCCGCCAAGCGCGCGCAGATGGCTTTCCAGCAGCGCCTCGATCTTGTTCTGCTCCAACGACAGCAGGAAGGGATAAGGAGTCTCGCCCTCGAGGTCGTCAAAGGTCAGGTGCGCGATGCGCCGGCCCTCGGCATAGATGCTGCCGCCATAGAGACGGCGGCCACTGTCCAGAACGCTCTCAACCAGACCCATGTCTGCCATGATCTCTAAGGTGCGGGCATGGACCCCCAAGGCGCGCGACTGCGTGCCGGTGCCCTCTTTGCCGTCGATCACCCGATGTGCCACGCCGCAGCGCTGCAGCTCGGCGGCCATCGTGAGGCCTACCGGGCCAGCGCCGACGACAAGGACCTTGGGCCCAGCCATGGCCTTGCCTCCTCTCGCTGCTGCCTTACCCGGCTAAGAGATGGGGACGATGGGACGCCCTGTCACTCAGCCGACGCTGCGCGCCAGAATCTGGCTGATCTGGATCATCGGCCGGCCGCTTTCCTCCTGCCAGGAGTTGAAGGCGGCCTGCACCTTGGCGAGCGCCGTCTTGGAGCTGGCCGGCTTGTCGATGACGCCTTCACGAATGAGCGCAGCGGTGACGTCTTTCGACAGAATGAAGGCGTCCTTGCCCATAAAGCGCAGGAGATACATGCCGGTCGCCCCGCCAAGGCGCGAGCCGCGCCGCTTGAAGAGGTCCAGCAGGCCGACAAGGTCGCTGTCGGGCCAGGCGGCAAAGACCTGGCCGGCCGGCTTGCCCTCCTCCTCGGTGAGCGCGCGCAGGAAGGCGGCGTTCTCGAAGACGCTGCGAATTTTCGCCGCGTGCCGCACGATGCGGCGGTCGGTCAGCAAGCGGTCGAGGTCCTCGTCCGAGGCCATGGCCCAGCGCGCCGGCTCGAAACCCTCGAAGGCCTCTTCGAATCCCGGCCATTTCGATTCGATCACCTTCCAATTGAAGCCGGCCTGAAAGACCCGCTTGGACATCTGGGCCAGCCAGCGGTCGTCGCCGAGCGCGAGCAACGCTTTCTGATCGGCCGGCTGCGAGAGCAGGGCCTCAAGCTCCTTTCGCCCCCCCTTTCGCTCGGCGGCCAAAGCGTGGATCTCAGCGAACGGGCGCAGCATGGCAAGCGGCTCCTTCTGGTCAGAGGGCGATGCTGACAAAGGCCTGCGGCTCGATCAAGGAACGGGCCTCGCAGAACACCCTTACCTGCCGGTTCAGCCACCCACGCAGGAGATTGGAATTCTTCATGAGAGGAAAATTTTTTTCTCCCCCTTGCACAAATCCAAACCTTGAGATACCTCTAGACCCCATCATCGCTACCAATTCGGAGATCCGGTCATGTGCGGCATCGTCGGGCTCTACGCCAAGAACCCTGCATTTCGAGAGAAGCTTGGCGCGCACCTCGCCGCCATGCTTGTGGAGATGAGCGATCGCGGCCCTGATTCGGCGGGCGTGGCGCTCTACCGCGCGCCTGCCGAGTCCGGCGCCAACAAGCTGGTCCTGCATGCGGCCCATGGCAGCGTCGACTGGCAAGGGCTCACCCAAGCCATCGGCACCGCTTTCGGGTCAGAGGCGGCGCTTGCCTTGCGCGGCACGCACGCCGTGGTCACGATCAAGGCGCCGCTGGCCGCGCTTCGCGCCTGGCTGGTCGAGCACTATCCCCAGGTTCGCATCGTGTCGGCCGGCGAGGTCATCGAGATCTTCAAGGAAAAGGGCCACCCGCGCGAGGTGGTCAAGCAGTTCGGCCTCGAGGAGCTGTCCGGCAGCCACGGCCTGGGCCACACCCGCATGGCCACCGAAAGTGCGGTGACCACCGAGCATTCCCATCCCTTCTCCACAGGCCGTGACCTCTGCCTGGTGCACAACGGCAGCCTCTCCAATCACAACCGCTTGCGCGCGCGGCTTAAGAAGGCAGGCGTAGAGATCCAGACCGATAACGATAGCGAGGTCGCCGCCGGCTTCCTGGCCTGGCGCCTCGCCGAAGGTGACAGCCTGAATCAGGCGCTGGAGCGCGGCCTCGACGAGCTCGACGGCTTCTACACCTTCGCCGTCGGCACCAAGGAAGGCTTCGCCGTGCTGCGCGACCCCATCGCCTGCAAGCACGCGGTCCTTGCCGAGACCGACGACTGGGTGGCGATGGCCACCGAGTATCGCGCCATCGCCCCGCTGCCGGGCGCCGAGCAAGCGAACATCTGGGAGCCCGAGCCAGGCCGCATCTACGCCTGGGGCGGCCCGGAAGGAAGGATTCCGTCATGATCGAGATCGACCTCTCCGACACGCCGCTGCGCCAAGCCAATCAGCGCCTGCAGCACATCACCCCCGATTCGAACGAGCGCTCCTTCCTGCTGCGCAATCCGCAGGGAACGCACGCCGTCGCGGTCGGCCTCAAGGATGCGATCGAGGTGACCATCGAGGGGCACGTCGGATTCTTTTGTGCCGGCATGAATAAGGAGGCCGAGGTCAAGGTGATTGGCCACGCCGGCGTCGGCCTGGCCGAGAATATGATGAGCGGACGCGTGCAGGTCACCGGCAATGCCTCGGAATCGGCCGGCGCCACCGGACACGGCGGCCTCTTGGTCATCGACGGCGATACCTCGTCGCGCTGTGGCATTTCGATGAAGGGAATCGACATCGTGGTGGGCGGCTCGGTCGGGCACATGAGCGCCTTCATGGGTCAAGCCGGCAGCCTGGCGGTCCTCGGCGACGCCGGCGGCAGCCTGGGCGATTCTCTCTACGAGGCACGGCTCTACGTCCGAGGCCGGGTCGAGAGCCTAGGCGCGGACTGCAAGGAGAAGGAGATGACCCAGCACCACGTCGAAAAGCTGGGGCGCTTGCTCGAGCGTGCCAAGGTCTCCGCCAATCCGCGTGACTTCCGCCGCTACGGCTCTGCCCGGCGGCTCTACAACTTCAAGATCGACAACCTCGGGAGCTACTAGGCAGGCGCTGCCGCCTGGCCAGACAGGGAAGGTCCGACCATGACCCATCAGCCGACGATACCGCGCACCACACCGCGCCCTTCCTCCATCTTCGACGACTACACGCTCTCGGAGATCCGCCGTGCCGCCGCCACCGGCGTCTACGACATCCGCGGCGCCGGCGCCAAGCGGCCCATGCCGCACTTCGACGATCTGCTGTTCCTCGGCGCATCCATCTCGCGCTATCCGCTGGAGGGCTATCGCGAAACCTGCAACACGGCGGTCACCTTGGGCGACCGTTTCGCCGAAAAGCCGATCGAGCTCAAGATTCCGATCACCATCGCCGGCATGAGCTTCGGCTCGCTCTCGGCCCAGGCCAAAGAGGCCTTGGGGCGCGGCGCCTCGATCATGGGCACCTCGACCACCACCGGCGACGGCGGGATGACGCAAGAAGAGCGCGGGCATTCCTCGCTTCTGGTCTATCAGTACCTGCCATCGCGCTACGGCATGAACCCTGACGACCTGCGCAAGGCGGACGCCATCGAGGTGGTGGTGGGCCAAGGCGCCAAACCGGGCGGCGGCGGCATGCTCTTGGGCCAAAAAATCACTGAGCGCGTGGCCGAGATGCGGACCCTGCCGCAAGGCGTCGACCAGCGCTCGGCCTGCCGGCATCCCGACTGGACCGGGCCGGACGACTTGGAAATCAAGATCCACGAGCTGCGTGAGATCACCAACGGGCGGGTGCCGATCTACGTGAAGATCGGCGCGACGCGGCCCTATTTCGACACCGCGCTTGCGATCAAGGCAGGCGCCGACGTGGTCGTACTGGACGGCATGCAGGGCGGCACTGCGGCGACCCAAGAGGTCTTCATCGAGCATGTCGGCATTCCCACGCTGGCCTGCATCCGGCCTTCCGTTCAGGCCTTGATCGATGCCGACATGCACCGCCGGGTCCAGCTGGTCGTCTCCGGCGGCATCCGCAACGGCGCCGACGTTGCCAAGTGCCTGGCCTTGGGCGCTGATGCGGTCTCCATCGGCACCGCGGCCCTGATCGCGCTGGGCGACAACGACCCGCGCTGGGAGAAGGAGTATCAAGACCTCGGCAGCACCGCCGGCTGCTACGACGACTGGCACGAGGGCAACGACCCGGCCGGAATCACGACGCAGGACCCGATGCTTTCCAAACGACTTGACCCGGAAGCGGCCGGCCGGCGCCTGGCGAATTTCCTGGCGGTCATGACGTTGGAATGCCAGACGATCGCACGCGCCAACGGCAAGTCGGATGTGCGCAATCTGGAACCGGAGGATCTGGTGGCGCTGAGCGTCGAGGCCGCAGCCATGGCAAAGGTGCCGCTGGCCGGTACGGACTGGATACCGGGCCAAGGAAAGGGCTATTAGGGTTCTAGCGGGAGAAGGGGCAGGGGGCTCCGGTCCCCGAGGCCTGAAGAACAGGGAAAGGGAAGGACGCATGACCATCGATCTGGCCCAGGCGGCACGCGACAAAGGCATCAAGTATTTTCTCATCTCCTTCGTCGACCTCTTCGGCGTGCTCCGCGCCAAGCTGGCGCCGGCCGCCGCCATCGGCGACATGCAGAAGACCGGTGCGGGCTTCGCCGGATTTGCCACCTGGCTGGACATGACGCCGGCCGATTCCGACATGTTCGGCAAGCCCGATCCGGAGAGCCTGATCCAAATCCCCTGGAAGCCGGAGGTTGGCTGGCTCGCCGCCGACCTCTGGATGGACGGCCAGGAGGTCGAAGCCAGCCCCAGGGTCGCCTTGAAGCGCCAGATCGCTGCTGCCGCCGAGAAGGGCTGGCGCATGAAGACCGGCGTCGAGTGCGAGTACTTCCTGGTCAATCCGGACGGCAGCGACATCGCGGATTCGCGCGATACCCAGGCCAAGCCCTGCTACGACCAGTCGGCGCTGATGCGCCGCTACGAGGTCATCACCGCCATCTGCGACGCCATGCTGGACCTGGGCTGGGCCCCCTATCAGAACGACCACGAGGACGCCAACGGCCAGTTCGAGATGAACTGGGAATACGACGATTGCCTCAAGACCGCCGACCGTCACGTCTTCTTCAAGTACATGGTGAAGAGCCTGGCCGAGCTGAACGGCCTGCGCGCCACCTTCATGCCCAAGCCTTTTGCTAACCTCACCGGCAATGGCTGCCACGCCCACGTCTCGGTCTGGGATATGGCCGGCGAGACCAACCTCTTCGAGGATGACGCGGACGAGATGGGGCTCTCGGCCATGGCCTACAGCTTCCTCGGCGGCGTCATCCATTCCGCCGACGCGCTGGCCGCGGTCTTCAACCCCACGGTCAACTCCTACAAGCGGATCAATGCGGTGCCGACGCTCTCCGGCGCTTCCTGGGCACCCAATGCCGTCTCCTACGGCGGCAACAACCGCACCCACATGGTGCGCATTCCCGACCCCGGCCGCTTCGAGCTGCGTCTGATGGACGGCGCCGCCAATCCCTACCTGATGCAGGCAGGCGCGCTGGCGGCCGGCCTCGACGGCGTCGCCAACAACCGCGATCCCGGCAAGCGCCTGGACCTCAACATGTACACCCACGGCCACACGGTGAAAGGCCTCACCTTGCTGCCGCTCAACCTGCTGGACGCCATCCGCACCTTCGAGGCCAGCAGCGTGCTGCAGGAACGCCTGGGCAGCGCACTTTGCAACGCCTACGTCAAGCTGAAGCGCCAGGAGTGGGATGCCTACTGCAGCGCCATCAGCCAGTGGGAGCGTGACAGCACGCTGGACTGTTGAGGGCGATTGCCCGGCGCCGGCTGGCGGTGTAGCGCCGCCAGCTAGAGCACTTTGGACGAGCTGAACGGCCTGCGCGACCAACCTCTTCGAGGACAAGGCCGGCGAGCTCGGCCTCTCGGCCCTGGCCTGCAGCTTCCTCGACGGCATCGCCAAGGGCCGCGAGGTGGGGCTCAGCGGCGCAGCGCCAACGCTGACAAGGCTGCCGCGAGGCAGAGCGCAGCGGCGGCGATCAGGGAGGGAACCAGGAAACTTCCGGTCAGGTCGAAGCCATAGCCCGCCACCAAAGGGCCGATGATCTGACCCAGGCCGAAGGCGGCGGTCATGGTCGCAAGTACGCGGCGCGGCTGATTTCCGGAGAGGGCGCGCGCGGCCATGAGGCCCAATGCGGTGATCCCCATGAAGGTGCCGCCTAGGAAGGCGGCCGCGATCAGCACGCCTGGGGTGCTGATCCAGACGACGCTCGAGACGACACCGATGGCTTCCACGACGCAGGCGATGGCGAAGGCCTGGATCACGCCATAGCGCCGCCCCAGCATCGTCCAGGCCGCAACCGAAGGAATCGCCGCAAGGCCGACAAGCAGCCACACGAACTGCTCGAAGCGCTCGATTTCGGGTGAGCCGCGGACGATCGCCACGATGAAGGTCGCCGTGACCACGTAGCCGAATCCAAAAAGGGCGTAAGCGGCGACAAGCGGCCAAATGCGCGATCTCTGCGCGCGAGCGGCGACGCCCACCGCCGGGTCTTGCTCCGTCTTCAGGCTTGGCACCAGTGCGGCGACCGCGCAAACCGCGACAAGAGAAAGCAAGCCGCCGCCGTACCATATCAAGCGCCAGCTGCCGCCGGTGGCGGTCACCTCCCAGGGGATGAGGGCGGAGACTGCGATACCAAAGCCGACACCCGAGAAATGCACCGCGGACAGTGCGCCGCGGCCGGACGCGCTCAACCGCTCGAGGATCAGCGCCGAGGCAAAAACGAGGACAAGAGCGCTGGCGACACCGCCGGCAAAACGGAGAAAAAGGAACTGGCTCATGCCCCCGGCCAATCCCATTGCACCGGTAGTCAGCGCACTTACGGCAAGCGCCCAAAGCAGCCAGCTGCGGGGGGTCCCGGGCAGACTCCGTGATGACGCGGCGAGGGCCCCGGCGAGATAGCCCAGGAAGTTGGCCGAGGCGATCAGGCCGGCCTCGCCCTTGGTGAGAGACAAGCCATCGGCCATCGGCGGCAGGATCGGTGTGTAGATGAACCGGCCGATGCCCATCGCAGCTGCCAAAGCAATCAGGCCGCCGATCGCCAGCCGGATCGGCCGCACCGAGGCATGACTCGGGACAATGCTGTCCATCCGCCGGGAGGCGCCAGATGACAGGGGTCTCGTGTGTGTGTCCTCCACAGGTCTGGGTGACTCTTCTTTCTCTCAGTCGTAGCGCACTGCTGTCCGGTTGAAGGGCCGCTTCATCCTGGCGGCTATCTTCGTGCCGAGGCTTTCAATCATAACCCGTCCTGGCCGTGCTCGACACGGCCATCCACGTCTCGTCGCAATCGCCTGACTCTCCACTAGCGTGCGGCGGGACCACGTAGACCACCGCGTCACGCCCGGTGGTGACGAGTGGGCAGAGCAAGGAAACATGGCGTAAAGGAATTCTCCAATCCTGACAGTCGTGGTCGTGAAGTCAAATCTGGAGTGTCGGGGAGGATCGGAGAAATAGATAATAGTGATGCACGCCATCTGTTCCTAGGATTGATAAAGCTATTCAATAGCTTCGGAACCATCGCCGAGGCGATCGCGGGCCGAAACGCCGCATTGCGCGACCCCTGGCGATACTGATCGTCGATGACCTTGCCGGCGCGAGCACAGGCTGCGACAGCTCTTCTCCTCTAGAGCGTCACCTCTATCGAGACGAGGCCGCTGCCGTTGCCGGGGATCGTGACGCCGGCAGCCAGAACCAGGGTGTCGGTCCCGGCGTCACCGTCATAGAGGTAGCCGGTGAAGCCCGCTTGATCGACCACGTAGAAGGTGTCGTCGGCACCGCCTCCGTAGGCCGTGTCGGAACCGGACCCGCCGGTCAGGCGATCGCGGCCGCCCGCTCCATAGAGAAGATCGCTGCCGGCATCACCGAAGAGCCTGTCGCCCCCCTCCTCTCCGCGAAGGCCGAGGTCGCTGCCTATGCCACCGTAGATCGCATCCGCCTCGCTGCCCCCCTCGAGCGAGGTGTCCGCTCCTCTTCCGCCGAAGATGCGATCCTGGCCCGGGCCCCCGGTGAGCGCACGGTCGGCACCCAAGCCGCCGAGGATCGAATCATCCCCTAGCCCTCCGGACAGCAAGGTATCGGTCCCATCGCCACCGGACAGGGTGTCGGCCCCGGACTCCCCGAAGATGTAGGTGTCGATGCCATCGCCCCCGTAAAGCAGGTCGCTGCCTGTCCCACCATAGACGTTGCCGTCGTTGCCGAGCTCTCCCATCAGCCTGTCGTTTCCCCTTCCGCCGAAGAAGAGGCTGTCGTCGCCCTCGCCGCCGTAGAGATCGTCGAGCCCGCTGTCGCCGGACACCAGAAAGTCGTCGCCGCTGCCCCCGAAAAGGCTGTCGTTGCCATCCCTACCGATCAGATAGCTGTCGTCGCCCGTACCACCATAAAGGGTGTCTCGACCAGAGCCGCCGTAGAGGTAGCGGTCATCGCCAAGCTCGCCAAAAAGCTTGTCGGTCCCGCTGCCGCCGAAGAAGGAGGAATCGGTCCCATTGCCGCCATAAAGTCTGTCGATGCCGCTGGCACCGTAGAACAGGCTGTCGGACCCACCGCCGCCTGACAGCGTGTCGTTGTCGTTACCACCAAAAAACATGCCGTCGCCCCCGGCGCCGCCGTAGAGCTTGTCCGCATGCGCGCGGCCATAGAAGAGAAGGTCGTCTCCTTCATCCCCATGAATCCGGTCGATCCCCCCGCCACCATCGAACAGGACATCGTCACCACTGCCGCCGTAGAGGCTGTCTTCCTTGCCTTCGCTGAAGAAGGTCGCATCGGCGCCGCTACCGCCGAAGAGCGTATCGTTGCCGGCGCCCCCGTAGAAGGAAACGTCGTTGCCGTCCCCTCCCGCGAGGAGGTCCGTGCCGAGCTCGCCCAGAAGGAGGAAATCGGCCTCGGCCCCGCCGTAGAGCCTATCGCTCGCGTTCCCGCCTCTGAGGAAGAGGTCACTGCCATTGCCGCCGAAGAGGGTGTCGTCGGCCAAATCCCCATACAGAAGACTGTCATTGCCGTCACCACCGACAATCAGGTCGGCGTTGGCGCCGCCGTCCAGCAGGAAATCGACATCCGAACCGCCAAGCAGCGTGTCGACCCCGGCGCCACCATAGACAAAGCGGTCGTCGCCACTGGCACCGACAATCGTATCGTCGGCTACTCCCCCTTCCAGGAAGCGGTCGGAGCCGTCGCCGCCGTAGAGGGTATCCGCGCGAGAGCCGCCGGAAAGACCGCTGTCGTCACCGACACCACCGTAGAGCAAGTCTTGGCCGGTGCCTCCGTCGAGTATCGCCTCCTCGCCGCTGCCGCCGATCAGCGTGTCGTTGCCTTGGCCCCCATAGAGGCTGTCGGCAGCGCTCAAGCCATAGAGCGTGTCGTTGCCGCCATAACCCGGAATTGTATCGACGATATCGGTCCCGCTGAGCGTGTCCGGGCCGGGAGTGCCTGGGATGAAAGCCATGGCCTGCGCCTTTCCTATCGATCCGGCGCCCCGCTCACCTCGCGTTATGCAATGCCCAGACTAGAGCAGACCGTCTTCGGATGGAAGCATTCGAAGGCGAGACTCTGCTCTGTTTTCCAAGTTGTAGAGCGAATCGCGACCTGTGAACCTGCGCGATCAGGCGTGACAGCAGGCGAGGGTGGCGCCCGATGACCCGCCCCGTCATCAGTACCTTGGACTGACGATGGCACAGAGATCCGCGGCAAACTTGCCGAGACTAGGGCCCGACAAGGATTCAGGGGGAGTGGAGCCCACGCAACGATCTCTTGCGTCGGCTCCCCTCCTCTAAAGCGTCACTTCTATCGAAAACAAACCGCTGCCGTTGCCCGGAATGGTGACTCCCGCGCCCAGCAAAAGGGTATCGGTTCCCGCACCACCGAAATAGAAGTAGCTGGCGAAGTCCGCTTGATTGTTCGCCATGAAGATGTCGTTGCCGCTCTCACCGCTGATGACGTCTCCGCCAGACCCACCGGTTAGCGTATCGGCACCGCCGCCGCCGAAGATTATGTCGGTGCCACTACCACCATAGATGCGGTCGCTTGAATTCAATCCCATGAGGCTGACGTCATTTCCGTCGCCGCCGTAGATCAAGTCCGCTCCGCTTCCGCCATTGAGGCTGGTATCGCTGCTGCTACCACCAAAAAGTGAATCGGCTCCTGTGCCGCCCATGAATCCGCTATCGGACCCCTCGCCGCCAAACAGCGCATCGTTCCCCGTTCCGTAAATCCCCCCATAATCCCCCGATCCGCCAAAAAAGTTCGAATCCGCGCCACTGCCGCCAAGGATACTGTCGTCACCGTCGCCGCCGCGAAATGTCCCATCGTTTCCGTGACCGCCGAACAGAGTGTCGTCACCAGAATCACCTTGGAAATCGGCGTCGGGCCCACTGCCGCCACGGAGGACGTCTGCTCCATCCCCACCTTCAAAGTTACGATCACCTCCACCGTCGCCGTAGATCAAGTCCGCTCCGGTTTCGCCACGGAGGGCATCATCCCCCCCATTGCCGCCAAAGATTCTGTCGTCTCCGTCTCCACCTCTGAGGATAAAGTCTTCCCCTCCATCACCGTAGAGCCTGTCGTCCCCCTCTCCGGCCAGGATGGCAGCATCTGTCGCTGCGCCGCCAAAGAAAGTGTCGTCTCCATTATCGCCATAGACGAAAACGTCCTCGCCGTCGCCGCCGTAGAGAACGTCGGCCCCGGATCCGCCGTAGAGAGAGTAATCGATCCCACTGCCGCCGTAGAGCCTGTCAATGCCGCTTTCACCGAAAGCTAGGCTGTCGTCCCCACTCCCACCGATGAGAGTGTCGTCTCCACCACCGCCGAAGAGGTCGCGATCATTACCGTCGCCGCCGTCTAAGGTGTCTCGGCTGGACCCGCCGACAAGGGATGTGTCATCGCCGTCATCGCCGGCGATCCTGTCAACGCCGGTGCCGCCAAAAAAGCCGCCGTCGGCCCCGCTGCCGCCATAGAGCCTGTCGCTGCCGGTCGCTCCATAGAAGAGGCTGTCCAGCCCGCTGCCACCGGAGGCCGTGTCGTTGTCGTTGCCGCCGAAGAAGCGGCTGTCGTCGCCATCGCCGCCGTAAAGCTTGTCGGCGGCCGCGCGGCCATAGAACCGGGAATCGTCACCCTCGGCGCCGTACATCCGGTCGATTCCGCCGCCGCCGTAGAAACTGGCGTCATTCCCGCTGCCACCGTACATGGTGTCCTTCTTGCCCTCGCCGTAGAAGAGGGAATCATTTCCGCTCCCACCGAAAAGGCTGTCGTTCCCGGCGCCGCTGAAGAAGGAGAAATCGTCGCCAGCATCGCCGTCCAGCCGGTCGGGACTGACGCCGCCGAAGAAGTAGGCATCGTCGCCGAGGCCCCCGTAGAGCTTGTCGCCGCCGCGCTCGCCTTCGACGAAGCGATCGTTGCCATCACCTCCATAGATGGTATCGTTTGCCCGCTCGCCGTCCAGCAGACGATCTGGCCCGTCGCCGCCATAGATCACGTCGGCATTGGCGCCACCATCGAGAGCCGTATCGATGCCCGTACCACCGAACAAGGTGTCGAGACCGGCGCTGCCATAGAGCAAGCTGTCGTTACCGCTGCCTCCGGAGAGCGTGTCATCGCCGACCCCGCCGAAGAGCAGGGCGTCGGCACCCACGCCACCACCGATCGAATCGGCCCTCGAGCCACCCGACAGATCGCTGTCATCGCCTTCGCCGCCAGAGAGGGAATCCTGACCCGTGCCCCCACTCAGCGTGGCATCGTCACCGCTGCCGCCGAAGAGCGTGTCATCGCCTTGCGCGCCGTAGAGGCTGTCGGCGGCGCTGAGGCCATAGAGCGTATCGTCGGCCCCGTAGCCCAGTATGGTGTCGACCGCATCGGTCCCGCTCAGCGTGTCCGGTCCCGGAGTGCCTGGAATGAATGCCATTGCTCTCGCCTCCTCTCGTTCTTGCTGATGTTTCCGAGGCGATCGAGATGAGTGCCAGATCCGCAACTGTCCGGCGGTTCACTGCAGATCAGGCGCCTCACTCGCGTCACGCCTTGCAACAGAGACTATGACTCAGCCGGCGGGCTGTAAACCATTGCGCGCTGGATAGGAATCTGGCCGGAAATTTCGCGGACCGATTCTGACAAATTCGGTAAGCCCGACCGGGAGAGCCTGATCCAATTAACCTGAAAGCCAGAGGTCGGCTGGTCGCAGCAACAGGCCCGGCTCAGGCACCGTCTCGAGACTTGGGCTCCTCCTTCGGCGCAGAGAGAGGCTCGCTGGCTTCGGCGGTCGGCGGCTCCTCCAGGTCGATCTCTTGCGATCCTCGCGGCGGATAATCGAGCGAGCCTTCCAAGGCGGCGATCCGTTCGGGCGACAGACGCGGGAAGGGAAGATCGCCCTTGTGCCGCCAGGCCTGCAGGAATCATCGGCCCTGCAATCTGCGGGATAGCTCGGCTCCAGCTCTCGATTCCGAGCTGGCTCTTCAGAGGTTGGGATTCGATCCGGCGAAAGAAGGTGGGCGCGACGTCAACGGTCCGCGAACTGAAGAGAAACTCTCCCGTCCGCGGCCCTTCCGCCACACGCGAGATGAACAGCGGCGTCTTGGGTATGCGCCAAGACGTCAAGGGCTTGTCACCGTCAAGACTGGCATCGTCCGGCACGGAGTCCAGGTCGGGCAGGGGAAGCCGCCCGAATATGTCAATGAGGTAGGCTGTCGTGTCGTCGCCGATTTCCCTACGCGAGGCGGCCGGTGTCTGCGCTAGGTCGATCAAAGAGCGAAACTGCGGCATCAGTTGGTCGATCGACTCCAGGTTGCTGCGTGTGCGGGCCTTGCCGTAGCTTGCCAAGTTCGCTTCGAGCTCGTCGCGAAGTCGCAAGAAGGTCCTGAGAGTCTGCCTCGGCGATCCCGTCAGCAGCGGCTCGACCAAAGGACTTTGGTCCGGTACCTCTGCAGCAGCCAGTTCGCTCTTTGTTTCCCCGCTTTCGTCCTGCGCCCTGCCGCTGCCGGCTGAAAGCAACAGAATGGCCAAGACAAATGGCAGCAAGAACCAGGCAGCAGAGGCCCTGCAACTTGGCAGGCCTGCCAGCACGACGCCTATGCGAAACTCAGGCACCCGCGCGCCGAACGCCATCAAATTCAAGAACGGCAGGGGTCCGAAGATCATCATGCGCAAACACCTCCAGCTCCGCCATAAGGCGGACGGGACCATCTTATCGGTGCTCTCCGTGACGTCCGGAGGCCCAAGTCCTCCAAGGCTACACTTCTACGCCTTTGTCAGCTGCGCAGGTAGAAACCGACTCGACGCGCCATTTCGATGCGACGGCTCACTGCTCTACAGTGTGACCTCGATGGATACCAGACCGGTCCCGCTGCCCGGAATAGTGATACCTGCACCGAGCACGAGTGTATCGGTTCCAGCACCACCGTCATAGAGGTAGCCGACGAAGTCTTCTTGGTTGTTCACGACGAAGACGTCGCTGCCGGTACCGCCAAAGCCGGTATCGTTGCCGGCCCCTCCGGTCATCGTGTCGGCACCGTCGTCGCCATAGAGCGTATCGTCGCCATCGTCGCCATAGAGGCGATCGCTCCCGCTGTAGCCGGCGAGATAGTAGTCGTTGCCGTCACCGCCGTAGACGACGTCCGATCCGGAATCGCCAAAGAGGCCGATATCGTTCCCCTCTCCGCCAAAAATGCTGTCGTCACCATCAGAGCCTAGCAGCAAAAAGTCATCACCGGCATCGCCATAGAGGCCGTCCGAACCATCGATGCCGACCAGGAAAGAGTCCGCCGCGCTGCCGCCGAACAAAACGTCGTCGCCATCATAGCCGACCAGGAAGATATCTTCCCCGCTGTCGCCTGAAACAGTGTCCGCGCCCGAATCGCCGTAGAGATAGCTGTCCGCCCCTTCGCCGCCATAGAGGCGATCGTCGCCGCTGGCGCCGAAGAACTCGACATCCTTTCCGCTGCCGCCAAACAGGGCGTCACCGCCATCGTCGCCATAGAAGGCGCGGTCGTTTCCATCGCCACCCTCCAGACTGTCGGCGGCCGATCCGCCGAAGAGATAGCGGTCGTTTCCGAGATCGCCCGATAGGTTGTCCTCTCCAGAGCTGCCGTAGAGGGACCTGTCGTTACCGCTGCCACCCGAGATCGCGTCGTCGCCGTCTCTGCCAAGCAAGGCTGTATCGGCGCCGGCCCCTCCGTAGAGCCTGTCTCTTCCCGATGCACCGACGAGCGAGACGTCGTTGCCGTCGTCTCCGGAGATCCTGTCCACACCGCTGCCGCCAAAGAAGAAGCTGTCGATCTCGTCGCCGCCGTAAAGCCTGTCGTTGCCGGCGCCACCGTAGAATTGACTGTCCGCCCCATCGTCGCCGGAGGCCGTGTCGTTGTCATTGCCGCCGTAGAACAAGCGGTCATCGCCATCGCCACCATAGAGCTTGTCGGCGGAAGCACGGCCAAAGAACTCCCGGTCGTTCCCTGCCGCCCCGTACATCCGGTCAATTCCGCCACCGCCGTAGAAGGAAACGTCATTCCCGCTCCCGGCGTAAAGCGTGTCCCTCTTACCCCCGCCGTAGAACAGAGAATCGTTTCCGCTGCCGCCGAAGAGGGAGTCGTTCCCAGCATCACCGAAGAAACCGAAGTCGTTCCCAGCATCGCCGTTCAGGCGATCGGGGCTGTAGCCACCATAGAAGGCTCTGTCTTCGCCAAGACCCCCGTAGAGCTTGTCACCGCCGCGTTGGCCATTGATGAAGAAGTCGCCGCCATCGTCGCCGAAGATGGTGTCGTTGCCCAGGCCACCCGCCATGAGCAGGTCCCCTGAGTCACCTCCGAAAATCACGTCGGCGTTGCGACCGCCGTCAAGCGACGCGTCGGGCCCGGTGCCGCCGTAGAGCGTGTCGAGACCGGCGTCGCCGTAGAGGAAGCTGTCGTTCCCGCTGTCACCGAAAATGGTGTCGTCAGCAACACCGCCGAAAAACGAGACGTCCGCCCCGTTGCCGCCGGCGAGCTGATCTGCCCGCGATCCGCCAGCCAGGTTGCTGTCGTTGCCCCCTTGACCGGAGAGAGTGTCACGCCCGCTGCCGCCATCGAGGACGGCATCCGGGCCATTGCCGCCGTAGAGCCTGTCGTCGCCTTGAGCGCCGTAGAGGCTGTCCGCATCGCCCAGGCCGTAGAGCGTGTCGTTGTCTCCGTAGCCTAGAATGGTATCGACGTCGTCCGTGCCAGTCAGCGTGTCCGGCCCGGGAGTGCCTGGAATGAAAGCCATCGTCCTTACCTCGCCTGTTCAACGGGCTTGTCCCAACGCCGCGCCTCGATCGGTGGAGCACTCCCCTTTAACCGACCAAGAGGTCTTCCGATCTCGACCAGGTACTCCACCTCCTTCGCGAGTTGCGTGAGTAGGTTAGGGCTCAGATCAATAAGTGTAAAGTGCCGCCTTACGGCATTCACGGGTGGTAGGCTATGAACGGCAATCTATCAGCGTGCAGGGATGGTCAGCCTGTACGCTCCGGGCAGACGCTCAAGGACGGCGGATCGCTCCGCCAATGTCATTCGTAGCTGCGCTGGTCGTCGATGACCTTGCCGTCGTTGGGCAGGCTGCCGGGCGCGGCGAGCACCACCTGGCCCTTCATCTTGGTCACCTGCGCCAGGCTCTCGGCCACAGCGAGGACCAGGGCCTCGTCCTGCGTCTCGCTCTCGCACGCCAAGGTCATGGCGTCCTGCTCGTCCTTGCGGGTGACCTCCAGGCGGCCCTTGATGACCTCGGGGTGGCGGGCCAGCACCTCGGCGATCTGGCCGGGGTGGACGAACATGCCCTTGACCTTGGTGGTCTGGTCGGCCCGGCCCATCCAGCCCTTGATGCGCTGGTTGGTCCGCCCGCAGGGGCTGGGCTCGCTCATCACCGCCGAGAGGTCGCCGGTGGCCAGCCGTATCATGGGGTAGGCGCGGTTGAAGTTGGTGACCACGACCTCGCCGACCTCGCCCTCCGGGACAGGGTCTCCGGTACCGGGCCGCACGATCTCCAGGATCAAGGCCTCGTCCAGCACCATGCCGGGATTGGGCGTCCCGTCGGCGGCCGCGCTCTCATAGGCGATGAGGCCCAATTCGGCGGTAGCGTAGCACTGAAAGCAGGAGACGCCCCGCGTGCGATACTCCTCGCGCAACGAGGGGAATAGCGCGCCGCCGGAGACCATGGCGTGGCGGATGGACGACGCGTCCCGGCCCGTCTCGGCGGCCTTGTCCAGCAAGACTTTCAGATAGTCCGGCGTGCCGGCGAAACCCTCAGGCCGCACTTGCCCGATGGCTGCCAGCTGTTGCTCCGTATTGCCGATGCCGCCGGCGATTACCGAGCAGCCCAGCGCGCGCGCGCCGCCGTCCAGCATCCAGCCGCCTGGGGTCAGGTGATAGGCCAGGCTGTTGTGCACCACCATGGCGGGGCGGAAGCCGGCGGCAAAGAGCGCGCGGGCAAAGCGGGCGTAGTCGCTGTCGCCGTCATCCAATTCGTAGATCGGGCCCGGCGAGGAGAAGATGCGTCCGACGCTTCCCGCCGGCTTGCTGTTCAGGCCCCCGAAGGGCGGGCTCTCGCTCTGCAGGCGGGCGATCTCGCTCTTGCGGAGCACCGGCAGCTTGGCCAAGGCGCCACGGTCCGTAACCTCGGCCGGCCGAACGTCGGCCAGGCGCGCGCCATAGGCCGGCGCCTCTTCCTTGGCCCAGGCGATCTGCACCGGCAAGGCAGCGAAGAGGGCGGCCTCCCGCTCTGCCGGGTCGCGGGCCTCCAAGGCGTCGAAGTAGGAATCCTTGGCCATGACGCCCCTCCCCAAATGTCGACCCTAAGCCAGCCAGCGCTTGCGCCGCTTGTAGTGCTTGACGTCGCGGTAGCTCTTGCGGCCGGAGGTGGAGAGTCCGAGGTAGAACTCCTTCACGTCCTCGTTGTTGGCCAGCGAGGTTGCCTCGCCGTCCATCACCACGCGACCGTTCTCCAGGATGTAGCCATAGTTGGCGTACTTCAGCGCGACGGAGGTGTTCTGCTCGGCCAGGAGGAAGGTCACGTCCTCTTCCTCGTTCAGCCGCTTCACCGTCTCGAAGATCACCTCTACCAGTTGCGGGGCCAACCCCATGGAAGGCTCGTCCAGGAGGATCATCGAGGGGCGGCTCATCAGCGCCCGGCCGATGGCGGTCATCTGCTGCTCACCGCCCGAGGTGTAGCCGGCCAAGCTGGAACGGCGCTCCTTCAGGCGGGGGAAGTAGTGATAGACCATCTCCAGGTCTTTGTTCACCGCCGACTTGCCGTCGCGGCGGGTATAGGCGCCGGTCAAGAGGTTCTCCTCCACAGTCAGATGACCGAAGCAGTGGCGGCCCTCCATCACCTGGATAACACCCTTGCGCACCAGGTCGTGCGCAGTGAGGTTGTCGATTCGTTCGCCTTGAAACTGAATGGAGCCCTTGGTGACCTCGCCGCGCTCGGCGCGCAGCAGGTTGGAGATGGCCTTCAAGGTGGTGGTCTTGCCGGCCCCGTTGGCGCCCAGCAAGGCAACGACGCCCTGCTTGGGAACGCTCAAGGAGACCCCCTTCAAGACCAGGATGACGTGGTCGTAGATGACCTCGATGTTGCTTACCGACAGCAGCGGCTCGGCGGCTTCCGCCGCCACATCCACTGCTTCTGCCATCGCATTCGCCATCCTTGACGTTCCTGTCGTTCTGGCCTGTCGTACTGAAAGGAAAGTGGCGAGGGGGCCCGCAAAGGGACCCCCTCAGCCGCGGTCCGGACCTATTGGTTCTGGTCGCAGTTACGCGGGGTGATGTTGTTCTCCTTGGCGTACTGGTCGGCAGAGGCCTCGTACTCCGGCCAGAGCTCGTCGCGGTTGGGATCGATGAAGCCGGTGATCGCCACCCACTTCTCGCCGTCCCACTGCTGCACCAGGGCGGCACCGCCGCCCTCGTGGTTGGCGCAGGTGACGGAGACGTGGCTCATCAGGCCTTCCATGCCCGCTTCCTTGATCCGCTCAGGCGTGATGTTCAAGTGGTCGAAACCCCATTGGACCTCTTCGCCCTTCAGCGGCCGCTGGCCGAACTTCTCCTGCGCTGTACGCACCGCCTCGGTCACCAGGAAGCCGTTCACCACGGCGCGATTGTATAGCACCGAGCCGATGTTGGCCTTGTCGCCGATCCCCTCGCCGGCCTCATGCATGGCGATCATATCCTGGATGATCGGCGCTTCGGTGCCGACGCCGGTGATGTTCAAGGACTTGTAGCCCTTGGCCGCGTCCTTGGCCGGCAGCACGTCGGCCTCGGCCCCGGACCACCAGATGCCGATGAACTTATCCATCGGGAAGCCGACGGAGGCCGCTTCCTTGACGGCGGTCGAGTTCATCACGCCCCAGCCCCACATGAAGACGTAGTCGGGCTTAATCTGGCGGCCGATCCTGAGCCAGGTGGCCTTCTGCTCCAGGCCCGGGTGGGCGACGGGGAAGAGGCTGAGCTCATAGCCCTCGACCTCGGCCAGGCGCTCCAAGGTGGTGATCGGCTCCTTGCCATAGGCGCTGTCGTGATAGACCAGCGCGATCTTCTTGCCGTCCAGGCTGCCGCCTTCCTGTTCCTTGGCGTACTGCACCATCACGTCGGCGCCGGCCCAATAGGTGATCGGCGCGGTATAGACGTAGGGGAAGACGGAGCCGTCGGAGGCATCGGCGCGGCCATAACCCATCGACAACACCGGGATCTTGTCCGCGGTGGCCCGGCCGATCAGGGCATAGGTGATGCCGGTGGAGTAGGGATTGACCACCGTGGCCCCCGAGGCGCCCTTGTTCTTCAGGCGCTCATAGCATTCCACGCCCTTGTCGGTGTTGTATTCGGTCTCGCACTCCTCCCAGGAAAGCGGGACGCCGCCGACGCCGCCATGTTTCCAGTTGACGTACTTGAAGTAGTCGACAAAGCCGTCGGCCAAGGGGATGCCGTTCGGCGCATAGGGACCGGTGCGGTAGATCAGCAGCGGAATGAACTGGTCGCCCTCGGCCTCGGCTGTCGCCAGAGGCGCGGCCGTGGCCGCGACGGAAAGCGCGACGGCGGCCGCCGTCAGACGCAGGGACGTTAGACCCATCGGTGTTTATCCTCCCGGTTTCCGGGCTCGGCGCTGTTGTGCCCCGATCCCGTCACGACGCCGAAACAAGCGAAGCGGCAACGACCTCGGCGTCTCTTGGTCGATGCCCAAGCGATAGCCCAACCTTAGTAGGGGAAGGGCCAAAGGCGAAGCTTCTCTTTGCCGATCTGCCACAGCCGCGCCAAGCCATGCGGCTCGACGATCAGGAAGAAGATGATCAGCGCGCCAAAGATGATGAGGCGCAGATGCGAAACCATCTCGACCGACAAGGGCAGGCCGATGAGGGCCGGCAGGTTGTCCAGCAGGACCGGCAGCAGCACGATGAAGGCAGCCCCCATGAAGGATCCCATGATCGAGCCCAGGCCGCCGATGATGATCATGAAGAGCACTTCGAAGGAGCGGTTGATGTCGAAGGCCAAGGCCTCCACCGAGCCCGAATGGGTGAAGGCCCAGAGCGCGCCGGCGATGCCGATGAAGAAGGAGCTGACGGCAAAGGCCGAGAGCTTGGCCAGCATCGGCCGAATGCCGATGATCTCGGCGGCGATGTCCATGTCGCGGATCGCCATCCACGAGCGGCCGATGCGGCTGCGCACCATGTTCTTGGCCAGCAAGGCAAGAAAGGAGACCAGCAGCAGCAGGAAGATGTACTTGTGCACCGGCTCGGCGCTGGAGCTGGTGACCACGAAGTCGCCAACCACGGCGCGCGGCGGCGCGGAGATCACGCCCGAGGGGCTGTGGTTCGTCCACCAGCCGAACTTGTTGAACATCCAGATCAGGAAGAACTGCGCCGCCAGGGTTGCGACCGCCAGATAGAAGCCCTTGATCCTGAGCGAGGGCAGGCCGAAGAGCACGCCGACCATTGCCGTGCCCAAGCCTGCCAGCAGGAAGACGATGATGATGTTGATGTCGGGAAAGGCGGTGGTGATCTTGAAGCTGAAGAAGGCGCCGCAGGCCATGAAGCCGCCGGTTCCCAGGCTGAGCTGCCCGCAATAGCCGGTCAGGATATTCAAGCCCAAGGCCGCCAGCGAGAAGATCAGGAAGGGGATCAGGATCGAGTTCACCCAGTAGAGCGGCGCGATCAAGGGCACCACGATCAACGCGAAAGCCAGCAGCGCCAGAACGCCGATCTTGTCCTGGCGGATCGGATAGAGCGCCTGATCGGCGGCGTAGCTGGCCTTGAACTGCCCGGCTTCGCGGTAGAGCATGGCTGCCTTACACCCTCTCGATGATGCGTTCGCCGAACAGGCCCTGCGGCCGGAACAGCAGGAAGATCATGGCCAGCATGTAGGCGAACCAGTCCTGAATGGCGCCGCCGAACAGTGGTCCGATGAAGACCTCGCCTACCTGCTCGCCGGCACCGACGATGAGACCGCCGATGATGGCGCCGGGGATCGAGGTGAAGCCCCCCAGGATCAGGACCGGCAGGGCCTTGAGCGCAATCAGCGACAGCGAGAACTGCACACCCAGCGCCGAGCCCCACATCACGCCGGCGACCAGGCCGACCAGGCCGGCGACCGACCAGACGATGGCCCAGATGGTCTTCAAGGGAATCCCGACCGACAGCGCCGCCTGGTGATCGTCGGCGACCGCGCGGAGAGCACGGCCGACCTTGGTGTATTGGAACAGCACCGCCAGCAGGGCCACCATCAAGGCGCCGACCACGGCTGCGACGATTTCGGTGGGATCGAGGTACATGCCGTTGGGCAACAGCGATCCCTGAAAGGCGACGATGGGTTGGCGCGATATGCCGATGTCCAGCGCCTTGACGTTCGAGCCCCAGATGGTCTGGCCGACGCCGTCGAGCACAAAGAAGATGCCGATGGTGGCCATGAACAGAATTATGTGCGGCTGGTTCACCATGGGCCGCAGCACCACCCGCTCGACAAGCACCGCGACGATCACCATCACGACGCCGGCGAGCACGAAGGAGATGGTCCAGTGCAGTCCCATCTCCATGAAGCCGACCATCGCCAATGCGGCGAAGAGCACCATGGCCCCTTGCGCGAAGTTGAAGATCGACGAGGCCTTGAAGATCAGGACGAAACCCAGGGCAACCAGCGCATACATCACACCTTGCAGCAGCCCCTTGACCACGACTTCGGCATAGAAATCCCAAGCGAAGAAGATACCGGGGTCCAGCAGTGACAGGCCTTGCAGGAAGAATCCCACGATGGGGATCGCCGCCAATCCGGAGACGCTGCCGATAACGATGGAGCGAAGGTTCATGCTTTCGGTCTCTCCATAGGGCCGCCGCCCCCGCTAGTGCGCGACGCCCAGATAGGCGTCGATCACGTCCTGATTGCTGCGCACTTCGTCAGGCGTGCCGTCGGCCAGCTTGCGCCCGTAGTCCAAGACCACCACCCGGTCGGAGATGTCCATGACCACGCCCATGTCGTGTTCGATCAGCGCGATGGTGGTGCCGAACTCGTCATTCACATCGAGGATGAAGCGGGACATGTCCTCCTTCTCCTCGACGTTCATGCCCGCCATCGGCTCGTCCAGCAGCAGCAGGTCCGGTTCCATGGCGAGCGCGCGGGCCAACTCGACCCGCTTTTGCAGGCCATAGGGCAGGCGCCCCACCGGCGTCTTGCGGATCTCCTGAATCTCGAGGAAGTCGATGATCTCCTCGCAGAAGGCGCGCTGGCGAATTTCCTCCTGCTCGTTCGGCCCCCAGTAGACGCATTGGGTCAGAAAATCGAGCGCCCCCGCGCCCAAGGCCAGCAGTTGATCGAGGCCCATGACCCCGGTCGCCGGCGCCCGCACATTGCGCATCTTCAAGAGCCGCCCGGTCATGATGTTGTCCAGGGTCGACATGCCCTTGAACAGCGCCACGTTTTGGAAGGTGCGGGCGATCCCCTGCTTGGCCGCCATGTGCGGGCGCATGGCGTGCCGCGGGTTGCCCTTGTAGGTGATCATGCCTTCCTGCGGGTGATAGAAGCCGTTTATCACGTTCAGCATCGAGGTCTTGCCGGCCCCGTTGGGCCCGATGATGGCGCGGATCTCGTGCTCGAGAATGTCGAAGGAGATATCGGTCAGCGCCTTTACGCCACCGAAAGAGAGAGAAATGTTCTCTACGGTCAGCATGGGCGGGCCGAACTTGCGTGCCGGTCGGCCGTCGTCGGCGCTCTCGGCCAGCGCTTGCGGGGCAATCTCGTTCATCGGCTGCCGTTGTTCACTGCTCTAACCTTGCCTGATGTCATCATGCGGCCTTGCGTGCCTTTTCCACGCCGCCGAGATCGACAACGTCGAGGTCGGCCTTGATCGCGCCCCGACGGCCGTCCTCGAAGGTAACCTCGGTTTCGATGTGCGCTTGGGTAGAGCCGTCGTAGAGCGCCGAGATCAAGGGCTCGTAGCGCTCGGTGATGGTCTTGCGGCGCACCTTTCGGGTGCGGGTCAGCTCGCCGTCGTCGGCATCCAGTTCCTTGTGCAGGATCAGAAATCGGCGAACCTGCGTGGACGCAAGCTGCGGGTCCTTGGCCAGATCGGCGTTCACCTCGCGGATGTGGCCTTCGATGATCTCCCTCACCCTGGGATGGACCGCCAGCTCCTGATAGCTGGCATAGGCGACATTGTTGCGCTCCGCCCAGCTGCCCATGGCCTCGGCGTCGATGTTGACGAAGGCGGTGACGTAGTCGCGCTGATGGCCGAAAGCCACCACCTCTTTGATGTCGGGATAGAACTTCAGCTTGTTCTCGATGAATTTCGGCGCAAAGAGGCTGCCGTCGTTCAGCCTGCCGACGTCCTTGGCGCGGTCGATGATACGCAGGTGGCCTTCCGGCGTCATCATGCCGGCATCGCCGGTGTGCACCCAGCCGTCCGCGGTCTTGGTGTCCGCCGTCGCGTCGGGGTTCTTGAAGTACTCCTTGAACACGCCCGGGCTGCGGAACAGCACCTCGCCGTCGTCCGCCAGCTTCAGCTCGACACCGGCGATCGGGCGGCCGACAGTGTCGGAGCGGATCTCGCCGTTGGGCTGAATGGTGATGAAGACGCTGGCCTCGGTGGAGCCGTAGAGCTGCTTCATGTTGACACCGATCGAGCGGTAGAACTGAAAGATCTCCGGCCCAATGGCCTCGCCGGCGGTGTAAGCCAGCCGCGTACGGCTGAGACCCAGGACGTTCTTCAAGGGTCCGTAGACGATGATCTCTCCCAGCCAGTACTTGACCCGCTCGGCAAAGGGCACGGGTTCGCGGTTGAGGATCTTCTCGCCGACGCGCTTGGCCACTCCCAGGAAATAGTGGAAGAGGTGCTGCTTTAGGCGGCTTGCGTCCTGCATGCGGATCATGACCGAGGTCAGCAGGTTCTCGAAGATCCTGGGCGGCGCGAAAAAGAAGGTCGGCCCCAACTCGCGCAGGTCATGCATCACCGTGCTGCCGCTCTCGGGACAGGAGACGCAGAACCCCACGACATAGGACTGGCCGAAGGAGAAGACGTGGTCGCCGGCCCAGGCCATCGGCAGATAGGCCAATACCTCCTCGTTCTCGGTCAAGCCCTCGAACTCGGCCCCCGCTTTGGCCATGGAGACGACGTTGTCGAAGGTGAGCACCACACCCTTGGGCTTTCCCGTCGTGCCGGAGGTGTAGAGCATGATGGAGTCGTCGGCGCCGCGACCCTGGTCGACCTCGCGGTCATAGCGCGCGGGATCCGCCGCGATAGCCTGGCGGCCCTGCTCCAGGACCTTTGCGTAGTCGACCAAGAAATCCTGAGTGTAGTGCCTCATGCCGCGCGTGTTCTGATAGACGATGGTCTCCAGGCCCGGCACCTGCTCGCGGATCTCCATCAGCTTGTCGACCTGCTCCTGGTCTTCGGCCACGGCGAAGCGCACGCCGGCATGCTCGACGACATAGGCCATCTCGCGCGCCACGGAATCCTGATAGACCGGGACCGGAATGGCGCCGATCGCCTGGGCGGTCACCATCGTCCAATAGAGCCGGGGCCGATTGTCGCCGACGATCAGCACCTTGTCGCCGCGCCCGACGCCCAGGCCGGCCAAGCCCATCGCGAAGGCCTTGACCTCGTCCTGCGCGTCCGCCCAGGTCCAGGTCTGCCAGATGCCCAGGTCCTTCTCGCGCATGGCCGGGCGCTTGCCGCGCACCGACGCGTTGTGCCGCATCAGTTTGGGAAAGGTATCCAGTGCCGTCGCATCGGCCATATGTGCCTTGATCCTCCCGCTCATGCATTGCCTTCGAGGCAAGCTGAAAGCCACCGGTGCGTAACGCACTGGGAGGGACCGATTTGTGACAGCCCTCATGGCCGGACGTCCTCAAGGGGTCCGACCTCCTCCTCAGCGCGCTGCTGGCCTCCCTTAGGTTTCTTGCTTCTTTAGCAACGCTCGCTAGCTAGCTAGCGGCAAGCCTCGCCAGGGTCAAGCCGCTGCTTCGGCCGTCCGCTTCTTCAAAAGTGACGCTTTCGATGCCGAACAGCGCCCTTTTCTGCGCGGGAGGGGCAGAAGAAAGGGCGCTGTCAGCCGCTATTTGGCGAAGAGACGCCGCTCTCGGGGGCGGAGGCAGACGCTCCCAAGATCACTGCAGCTTTATCGCTTGTGTTGCGGATCCTCGCTCGCCAGAGCGCGGGCCACATCGACGAGGTCGGCATCCAACAGGCCGATGTCCCGCAGCTGATGGCTGGTCATCCGGGACAGCTGTCGCCGCGTCTCGGCTCGCCTCCAGCTGCGCTTCAACTCTCCATAGAGGGCGGCAGTCAGCTTGGACAGCGCGGCGCCGACCGTGGGTCCTTCGTTGTCGCGCCGCGCCGACACCGCTTCGCGCACCCGGGCGGCGTAGACTTCAGCACCGGCGAAGAGCGGCGAGGCATGGCACGTCGTGAAGAGGGATCCGGCAACGTTGGTCCTAGGGTCGAGGTAGCTCATGGTCTTGCATCCTCTCATCCATCTGGCCCTGCTCGAGGGGTTCGGTAGGGCGTTCCTGGAGGTGAAGATGCGTCGCGGCGGATCGCGAAACCAACGAAAGGGCTACAAGATCACTTGACCAGAATTCAAGTCGACGACTCAGGCTCGAAGCAGAGTGGACGTTCGGCGAGGCGTCTGAGCCAGCGTGCCACCGCACGCGCCGCTGCCGTCGGCGTCTCGCCCTTGGGAATGCAAAGGAAATAGCAGGTCTCGGCGGCATCGGGCAGGCCGAAGGGGGCTACCAGGCTGCCGCGCTCCAAGCGCTCGTCCACCATGGGCCGATAGCCGATGGCCAACCCCAGGCCCCGCTCGGCGACGGCAAGCACTTGTTCCTGGCCTTCCAAAGCCAAGGCCTTGGTGATGTCGGGCGGCGGCAATCCGTGCGCTGCCGCCCATTCGGCCCACTCGTCACGATGATAGCGATTGAGAATCAGCCGACATGTCGACAAGGCCTCTTCCGGCGTCAGCCCGGCAATCTTCGCCAGACAGTCGGGCGCGCCCACCGGCATGGCGCTCTCTCCCATCAGGAACTCGGCCTCGACGTCTTGCCAGCCACCTTTGCCGTGACGAATGGCCAGGTCGATCTGCTCCCGCTTCAGATTGCTCAGCCGTGCGGTGGTCACCAGCTGCAAATCGACCCCGGGGCAGTCCGCCTCCAGACTGCTGAGGTTCGGAATGAGCCAGAGAATAGCGAGTGATGGGGGCAGCGTGAGGGCCACGCGCTTGCGCTCGGACGTCCCAAGAACGGCGTCCGTCGCCTTCTCGATCTGCCGAATTGCCGGATCGATCTCGTCTAAATAGCGCCGTCCCTCTTCGGTCAGCTCCAGGCCGCTGCCATGGCGTTCGAACAAGGCTAGATGCAGGAAGTTCTCCAAGCGCCGAACCTGGTGCGAGATCGCCGATTCGGTGACACCCAAGGCCTCGGCAGCGTCGCGAAAGCGCGCGTGGCGGGCAGCGGCATGAAAGGCGCGCAAGGCAGGGAAGGGAGGCAGGGTCATAGCATCACTATCGTGCTGACTTGAGTTCAGTTCAAGTTCTCTTGCCTGGAATTCCATGGCGGCCGGCACGCCGGCTGCCAAGATTGGAGGCCAGCGGCAAGGGCTCGACGGCAATCGCCAAAGGCCCTCTCGCCAGCAAGCAAACTTGCATGGAGACGAACACGAGATGAGCAGCTTGGCAATCCGGCGGACAGTCCCGGCACGACCGGCAAGGACGGCCCACACGACCTTGGGCCAGGTGCGCTATCTGAACCCTGGAGAGGATCGTCCGGCGACCTTCGTGCCCGGCATCGGAACCGGCGACGATCGTCGCCGCACGGGCGACTACGTCACCACCACGATTACCGTAGAGAACTTGCGGGAGGTCGCCGGGGACCTGACCCTGGACAGGGATGCCGTCGTCTTGCGCAGACAGCCGAGCCAAGTTCTGGACCTTTATGACGAGCAGGCCGTCAGCGAACGCTACTACGAAGAGACGGAGCGCCTGATCAAGGCGGAGACCGGTGCAAGGCGCGTCTTGGTTTTCGATCACACTCGTCGCGTCGAAGGCGGTCCGGAGCTGGAGGCCAAGGCCGAACGGCGACCGGTCCGGACCGTACACAACGACTACACCGATCGCTCGGGGCCACAGCGTGTCCGCGACCTTTTGGGCGCGGAGGCAGACGAGCTCTTGAAGCGGCGCTTTGCCGTCATCAACACCTGGCGCCCGATCCGCGGACCGGTTCTGCGCGCGCCGCTGGGTTTCATTCACCCCGACAGCATGGCGCCCGATGACCTGATCGCCGCCGATCTGCACTACCCCGATCGCACCGGCGAGATCTACGATGTCGCCTACAGTCCGGCACACCGCTGGCTCTACGTGCCGGAAATGCGGAGCGATGAGATCCTGGTCTTCAAGTGCTTCGACTCCGCGACCGACGGACGGGCGCGCTTCCTGCCGCACACCGGATTCGACGACTTCGCAACGCCGGCCGACGCCACCTCGCGCGAAAGCATCGAGACCCGCAGCCTCGTGTTCTTTTAACACCCCCTGCCAGCACCCCCTGCCAGCAGCCCCCAACTGGCCGGCGCGGGAGCAAGTCTCCCCGCCGGCCGCTTCTTTTGCGCACAGGTTGCAGCGGTGACGCTCCGACGCCAGCATTGGACGTTTGGACGATTTCCCGGCGCCCGCCCTGTCGTCATGCTCGCCCACCAAAGCGGGCAGGCCTCTGTCGGCACACCCTGCCAGGCGCGAGAAGGAACAAAGCATTGGAAAAGAGCAAGGCGGCCAGCCGGCTCGAACCGGTGCCCCAATGGGGTCTCGAGGGCGACGATCTGGATCAGGTGACGGGGCAGCTGTGGCAAGCCTTCCACAGCGTCGCCGTGCGCCGAAATCCCAAGGTGATCGCCCTGCTGGAAGGGCGTAACGGCAGCGAATCACCTTTCAGCATCGGCGACCTGCAGGCCACCGGCATATGGTTCCAGCTGCTGTCGATCGGCGAGGAGAACGCGGCCATGCGCGCGCGTCGCCGGATCGAGCGGGACGGCGGCCCGGATGCGGTCATCGGCTCTCTCTCGCAGGTCTTGAAGGACGTGGCGGCAGCCGGCGCCGAGGCGCCGGAGGTGGCGGACCTCATCGCCACCGCGGATGTGCAGCCGACCCTGACGGCGCATCCCACCGAGGCCAAGCGGGTGACGGTGCTGAAGATCCACCGCCGTATCTATCGCCTCTTGATCCAGTTGGAGCAGAGCCGCTGGACCGCGCGGGAACGCGCCGTCCTGCAGGAGAGCCTGCGCAGCGAGATCGACCTCTTGTGGCTCACCGGCGAGCTCCGCCTGGAGCGGCCGAGCGTCGAGCAGGAGATCGCCTGGGGGCTGCACTTCTTCTCCGAGGTGCTGTTCGAGAGCGTACCGCAGCTCTTGCAGCGGGGAGAAGCGGCGGTCGCCCGGCATTTTCCGGAGAAAGCCAGGAGTTTTCCGCCGCTGCTGCGCTTCGGGTGTTGGATTGGCGGCGACCGGGACGGCAATCCCAACGTCACCGCGGCCACCACCCGCTACGCCTTGACCGCCGCGCGAGACCTGGCACTCAGCCAGATTCACGGGCAGCTGTTGGAGCTGGCCGAAAGCCTTTCCGTCTCGGCCCGCATCGCCAACGTGCCGAAGAGCTTCCAAACCGGCCTCTCCCGCCTGCTGACGCGCTCGGGTGCCGCCAAGGAGATTCAAGCCCGCAACCCCAACGAGCCTTTTCGCCAGTTCTTTACCGCCTCGGCCCGGCGGCTGGCCGCGCAGCAAGGCTTGGCGCCGGGCGAAAGGGCGCCCTCATCCTACCGCGATCCCCGCGATCTGGTGGAGGATCTGCGCTTGGCCGAGCAGGCACTGCACGAGCTGGGCGCGCACGAACTGGCCGCCTCGCAGGTGCGACCGCTGCGCTGGCAGGTCGAGACCTTCGGTTTTCGCACCGTCAGCCTCGACCTGCGGCAGAACGCGACCGTCATCAACCGCTCGCTGGCGGAGATCTGGCGGGTCGGCCAGGAGGACGCGCCGGAGCCGGACACAAAGGCTTGGTCGCAGTCCCTCCGCGCGGCCCTGCGCCAGGCGCCGGCCGAGCTGCCGGAGCCGGCGCTGCTGTCGGAGGAGACGCGTGAAACGCTGCGGCTCTTCGAGCTGGTGCGAGAGGTCTATGGCGGTCACGATCCCGACGCCATCGGCGCCTTCATCCTCTCGATGACGCGCAGCGCCGACGACCTCTTGGCCGCCATGGTATTGGCGCACTATGCCGGCCTGTCGCCCGGCCACGAGGGCACGCAGGCCATCAGTCTGCCCGTCGTGCCGCTCTTCGAGACCATCGAGGACCTGCGCGCGGCACCGGCGATCCTCAAGGACTTGGCGGCTGTACCGACGATGCGGCACAGCCTGCATGCGCGCGGCGACCTCTTGGAGGTCATGCTGGGCTATTCCGATTCCAACAAGGACGGCGGCTTCCTCTGCGCCCAGTGGGAGGTCAGCAAGGCACAGAAATCCTTGGTGGCGGCGGCCAAGGCGGCCGGCCTCAAGATCCGCTTCTTCCACGGCCGCGGCGGCTCGGTCAGCCGCGGCGGCGCGCCGACCGGGCGCGCCATTGCCGCGCAGCCGGCCGGCACGGTTGCCGGGCGCATGCGGATCACCGAGCAGGGCGAAGTGGTCTCCTCCAAGTTCGCCAACCGCGGCACGGCGCTCTACAATCTGGAACTGCTGACCGCCAGCGTCATCGCCCATAGCCTGAAGTCCGAGCGCGAAGCCGCGGACCCGCCGGAGTTTGGCGAGGCAATGGAGGCCTTGGCCGGCATCAGCCAGGCTGCCTTCCGCACCTTGATCGAGCATCCGGGCATGCTGGACTACTTCCAGGGCGCTAGCCCGGTCGAAGAGCTGGCGCGGCTCAGGATGGGCTCGCGCCCGACGCGCCGCTTCGGCGCCAGCAGCCTGGGCGACCTGCGCGCCATCCCTTGGGTCTTCGCCTGGAGCCAGAACCGCCACCTCATCACCGGCTGGTACGGCGTCGGCACGGCCTTGGAGACCTTCCAGCGCGTGCGCGGTCCGGAGGGCAAGACGCTCCTGCGGGAGATGTTCCAGAATTCCAGAATGTTTCGCCTGATCTTGGACGAGGCGGAAAAGACGCTCTGCCTCGCCGACATGGAGCTTGCAGAGGCCTATGCGGGCCTGGTGCCGGAGCGCTCAGCCGCCGAGCAGATCTTCGCCAAGATCAGCCAGGAGCAGGCCCGCACCATCTCGGCCTTGGCCGAGATCACCGAGGAGACACGCCTGGGCGTACGCTTCCCGGCCTACCTGCGCCGTCTCGAGGCCCGCCTGCCGCTGATCGACCAGGCCAACCGCCTGCAGGTCTCACTGCTGCGGGACTGGCGCGGCACAGCGCAAGACCCCAAGGACCAGGAGCGGATCCTGGTGCCCTTGATGCTGTCGATGAACTGCATCGCCGGGGGGCTGGGTTGGGTCGGCTAACGCCAGGGCGGCGCCTGTCCGGTCCTAGCGAACAACAGCCTGCAGGAAGGCCGCAATCCCGTCTTCCAGTGATCCGTCGTTGTTGACCTCACGCACGCCTGCGCGTTCGTGCGACCAGGTAACGGAGCGCGCCAGACGGTCTCGCTGGTCCTGCTCGCCTTCGCTCTTGCGCAAAGCCAAGCGCAACGCGCGGGTAGCGGGCGAGACCGTCACCTGGACGACCTCGACATTGGGAAAGCGCGCGGAGGCTTCCTCGACGACGCTTCTCGACGCGTTCACGATAACACTGCGGCCCTGCGCCAAGGCGCCGGCAAGCGAGGCCGGCACCCCGTAGCTCAAGCCATGCGCCTTCCAGACCAGGCAGAAGGCACCGCCAGCTTGCATCGCGTCGAATTCCGCCTGGGTCACGCTCTCGTGCCGTTCGCGTTTCGGGTCGACCGGGCGGCTCACCACCCGCTGCGGAAAGAGGTAGTTGGGGTCGCCCGCCAAACGCTGTCGGGCACCTTGGATCAAGCTGTCCTTGCCTGCACCGCTGGGGCCGACCACCAGGATCAGCCGCCCTTGCCGCGCAGAATCCCGGTGGTCCGATCTGGATCGGTCATGCAACGCGCCGGCCTTGCCGCCAGACCGAGCGCACGACCGGCAGACCGTGGACGACGCTGACGCGCACGAGGTCCGCGCGCAGTCCGACCGCGATCTCGCCACGGTCCGACAGCCCGGTGGCCTTGGCCGGATTGCCGGTCACCATCCGAACTGCCTCAGGCAGGCCGATTGACGAGACCCGCTCCGGCAACTCGAAGGCCGCCTGCAATAGGCTGAAGGGCACATAGTCGGAGGACATGATGTCCAAGACGCCGGCTTCGGCCAGCTCTTGCGTGGAGACATTGCCGGAGTGCGAGCCGCCGCGCACCAGATTGGGTGCACCCATCAAGACCTGCATGCCGCGCCGATTGGACTCCTCGGCCGCCTCGAGCGTGGTGGGGAACTCGGCGATGCGAACCCCTTCGCCATCGGCCTCCACGACATGCGCCGAGGTAGCATCGTCGTGACTGGCCAGCGGTATGCCGCGGGCTTGCGCCAGCGTCACGATCTGCCGCCTGTTGGGCGCGGCGAGGCGCTGGTGGGCGGAGATACGGCGGTCGATGTAGGCATCCAGCTCTGCCTTCGTCATGCCGGTCTTGCCGCTGTAATAGTCCCGGAAGGCCTTCATCCGCACGAATTGCCGCTGCCCCGGCGTGTGGTCCATAACCGAAATCAGACGCAGATTGGGGTCGTCGAGGAAGCTTTCCGCCTCGCTCACCGTGTCATCGCAGGCCAGCTCGCAGCGCAGATGGAGGTGGTGCTCGGCACGCAGCGCGCCGGCCGCTTGGGCGGCATCGATCGCCCCGGCCAGGCTTCGGACGTTCTTGCCGATCGAGCCCGCGTCATCGCCGCTGGAGCCTACCCGCAAGGCATCGAACACCGTGGTGATGCCCGACGCCGCGATCTGCGCATCGTGGGCCATCACAGCCGCCTCGACCGGCCAGACCACGGTCGGGCGCGGCTTGAAGTGCGACTCCAGATGATCGGTGTGCAGCTCGATCAAGCCGGGGATCAGATAGTCGCCCTCGCAGTCGAGGCCATCAGCCTGCACCGACCCCGAGACGAGCTCGTCGATCAGTCCGTCACGCACCAGCAGCGCACCCGACAGAACCTCGTCGGCCGTCACCATGCGGCAGTTCTTGAAGAGTTGCTCGGTCATTGGCTGCTGCTCATGCCAGGCCGGCCGCCAGGGCGCCGGCGGCATCTCCTGTCAAGGGATAGACGGCGATCCGGTGAAGAGGCTCGTCGAGGGCAGGCTGCTCGAAGAGGCTCAGGGCGTCAATCACTTGGGGCGCGGCCAGCTCGGCCGCGAAGTAGTCGGCGAGGAAGGCCGCGAGCGGCTCTGCCTCATCGGGCGCGATTTCTCCGGTCAAGGTCATGTGGAAGCGAAAGTGCTCCATGACGTGGGGATAGCCCCAGCGCAGCAGATGCCGCTCTTGCGAGAGGGAGAGAGGCTTTTTCATCCGGCGCGCCAATTCTTCTTCCGGCGGCGCCGCGCGAAAGCGATCGAAACCGCGCACGCAGGCATCCGCCAAGGCTCTCAGCTCCGGGCAAGGGATCGCCGGCACAAGGGCCAGAAACCTTGAAAGCAGCCTTACCTGCAATCGCTCGATGGTCACCGGCAGCAATGCTGCAGCCAGACGCTCCACGCTTTCTCGGAGTGAGCCAAGCGTTTCACCCGCCGCCAAGCGGAAGGGCGGCTTGAGCGTCGCGTGGAAGGCATAAAGCCTGGGCGCCGCGGTCAGTTGCGCCAGCTGTGCGGCCTCCACGAAAGGAACCTTTGGCTGCGCCACCTCGACCCCGCTGTCGGCGTCGCGACCGAGCCAAGCCGCTCCAAGTCTTGCCAAAGCCGAGCCGGTCGGCGGTGCATAGAAGATGGCGTAGCGCGCTGTCATTGCCTCGTCCCGTCAAGCCGCATTGGCGAAGGCGCCCACGTCGATGGTCCGATCGGCCAGCTGCCGGCGTACCTCGGCGTCATGGAAGATCCCCAAGATGGCCGCCCCCTCGGCTCTGGCCTCCTCGATCAAGGCGACGACGGCGGCGCGGTTCTCCGCATCCAGCGAGGCGGTCGGCTCGTCGAGCAGCAGCAAGGGGTAGCGGTGCGCCAAGCCTCTGGCGATGTTCACCCGCTGCTGCTCGCCGCCGGAGAAAGTGGCCGGTGGCAAGCTCCAGTGACGCTCCGGCAGGTTGAGGCGGGTCAGCAGCTCTGCGGCCCGCGCCATCGCCTCGTCCCGTGTCCGGCCGAGGCCGATCAGGGGTTCGGCCACGACGTCGAGCGTCGCAATGCGCGGGATGACCCGGAGAAACTGGCTGACGTAGCCGATGGTGTCGCGCCTGAGGCGCCGAAGGGCATGCGCATCGGCCTTGGCGATGTCGACAGGCCCGCCGTCGCAGGCCACCAGGATCTGGCCGCGATCGCAGGGATAGGTGCCGTAGACCATCTTCAACAGCGAGCTCTTGCCGCTGCCCGAGGGCCCCGCCAGCACCGCGCACTCGCCGGCCGCGACGTCGAAAGACCCATTATCGATGACCGAGAGCAGGGTGCCGCCTTGCAAGTGCAAGAGGAAGCTCTTGGCCAGGTTCCGAACCTGCAGCATCGCGCTCATGGCTCAGGCCGGCAGGATCGAGGAGACCAGGAGCTGCGCGTAGGCATGCTGCGGATCCTCCAGGATCTGGTCGGTGAGGCCCTCTTCCACCACTGCGCCCTCCTTCATCACGATCATGCGGTCGGCCAAGAGGCGAGCGACGCCCAGATCGTGGGTCACCACCACCACCGACAGCCCCATGTCGCGCACCAGTCCGCGCAAGGTGTCCAACAGCCTGGCTTGCACCGAGACGTCGAGGCCGCCCGTGGGCTCGTCCATGAACAGCAGTCTGGGGCCGGTCACCAGATTGCGGGCGATCTGCAGGCGCTGGCGCATGCCGCCGGAGAAGGCCTCGGGCCGCTCGTCGATGCGCCGCTCGTCGATCTCCAGGCGCTCCATCCAGGCGAGCGCCGTCTCTCGAATGCTGCCGTAGTGCCTGGCGCCCAGCGCCATCAGCCGCTCGCCGATGTTGGCGCCGGCAGAGACGGTCATGCGCAGGCCGTCGGCCGGCGTCTGATAGACGAAGCCCCAGTCAGTTCGCTGGAGCGCACGGCATCGGGCATCGCCGATGGCGTAGATGTCTTCTGCCGCGCCTTCGGCCAAACGATAGGTGACCGTGCCGTAGCTCGGCGGCAAGCCGCCCGCCAAGCAACGCAGCAAGGTGGTCTTGCCGGAGCCCGACTCGCCAACCACGCCCAGAACCTCGCCGGGCCAAAGCTCGAAGGTGACCTCCTTGCAACCAACTTGGCGGCCGAAGAGCTTGGTGACGCCGTCGGCGGTCAAAAGCGGGGGGGTGGCGCTCATGGCGAAGCCTCCGGCGGCTCTCTTCGCCGCTGGCAGAAGTCGCTGTCGGAGCAAACGAACATGCGCCCGCCCTGATCGTCGGTCACCACCTCATCCAGGAAGCTGTCGCTCGCCCCGCAGAGCTCGCACGCCTGCTCCCAATGCTGCACGGTGAAGGGATGGTCCTCGAAGTCGAGGCTGACAACCTCGCTATAGGGCGGGATCGCATAGATCCGCTGCTCGCGGCCGGCGCCGAAGAGCTGCAGGGCCGCCATGCGGTGCATCTTGGGATTATCGAACTTCGGCGTCGGCGAGGGATCGGTGACGTAGCGCCCCTCCACCTTGACCGGATAGGCATAGGTGGTGGCGATGTGGCCGTGGGTGGCGATGTCCTCGTAGAGCTTGACGTGCATCAGGCCGTAGTCCTGCAGGGCGTGCATCGTCCGCGTCTCGGTCTCGCGCGGCTCCAGAAAGCGCAAGGGCTCGGGGATCGGCACCTGGTAGACCAGCACCTGATGCTCGTCCAGCGGTGTCTCGGGAATGCGATGGCGGGTCTGGATGATGGTCGCCTCTTCGGTGCGCTCTGACGTGGCGACGCCGGCCGTGCGCTTGAAGAAGGCGCGGATCGAGACGGCATTGGTGGTGTCGTCCGCACCTTGGTCGATCACCTTCAAGACATCCTCGGGCCCCAGCAAGGCGGCGGTCACCTGCACGCCGCCGGTGCCCCAGCCATAGGGCATCGGCATCTCGCGACTGGCGAAGGGCACCTGATAGCCGGGGATGGCGACGGCCTTCAGGATGGCGCGCCGGATCATCCGCTTGGTCTGCTCGTCGAGAAAGGCGAAGTTGTAGCCGGCATCGTGGGCCTGCGCGGTCATTCGGCGGCCTCCCGTTCTGCCGCCGCCGCTTCCGCCTCGCACCGCAGGCGGCGGACCAGCTCCAGCTCGGCCTGAAAGTCGACGTAGTGCGGCAGCTTCAGGTGCTCGACGAAGCCGGTCGCCTGCACGTTGTCGGCATGGGCCAGGACGAACTCCTCGTCCTGTGCCGGGGCGCCGACGTTGTCCTCGCCCAGCTCGCGCCAGCGCAGGGAGCGGTCGACCAGCGCCATCGCCATGGCCTTGCGCTCGCAGTAGCCGAAGGTCAGGCCGTAGCCGCGGGTGAACTGCGGCGGCTTGGCCTCCGAGCCTTTGAACTGATTGATCATCTGCACTTCGGTGACCTCGATCTCGCCGACCACGACCGAGAAGCCCAGGTCTTCGAGGTAGAGCTCCACCTCGACGAAGCCGACGCGGATCTCGCCGGCGAAGGGGTGGGTGCGGCCGTAACCGCGCTGGGTGGAATAGGCGAGCGCCAGCAGAAAGCCCTCGTCCCCACGGGCCAGGCTCTGCAGGCGCAGGTCGCGCCCGGCGGGATAGGTCAAGGGACTGCGGGTGAGATCGCCCACCGGCCCGTCGCTCTCGCCGTCATCCTCGATCAAGCCGTCGCGGCCGAGGATATCGACGACACGCGGTGCGGGCTCAAGCTCGCCGGTCCCTGTCTCGGCGGCGGCCTGACCCTCGTCCTCTTGAGCAAGGTCGAGCAATCGGTGGGTGTAGTCGAAGGTCGGGCCCAGCAGCTGCCCGCCGGGCAGGTCCTTGAAGGTCGCGGAGATTCGTCGGCGCAAGGCCATGTCTGCCGTGTCGATCGGCAAGGAGGCGCCGAATCGCGGCAAGGTGGTCCGGTAGGCGCGCAGCAGGAAGACCGCCTCGATCGTGTCGCCGCGCGCCTGCTTGATCGCCAATGCCGCCAGCCCGCGGTCGTAGAGCGAGCCCTCGGCCATCACCCGGTCGACACCAAGCGTCAGTTGCTGATCGATCTGTTCAGCGGTGATGGCCGGCACCTCGGGGTCGCCGCGCCGCTCCTTGTCCAAGAGCCTGTGGGCATTGCCGATCGCCCGCTCGCCGCCCTTGACCGATACGTACATCTCAAGCCTCTCCGATCCGAAGCGAACGGGGCAGCGCGGCAAGTGATGCCGGCCCCGCAAGCACAAGGTCGACGCCACGCGGGAAAAGTGCGCGGTTGCTCCGCAGCTGGTCCCAGAAGCCGGCCGGCAAGGGCGCGGCGCCGAAGCGCTGCGGCGTCGCGAGGCCGGGGCCGCTCAAGAGCCGGCCCAGGTCGTCGAAGCGCTCCACCTGCAGGATCAGGGTGGCCGAGCGGTCGGGATAGGCCTCGCTGCCGAGGGCAAAGCTGTCGAGCGCCGGCATCGCGAGAGGATCGGCGATCAGCGCGAAGCTGGCCGACTCTCGCGCCTCGACCAGGCTGGCCCCGCTATGGAAAGCCAGCCAAGCCCGCACAGCATCGGACTTGGCCAAGGGTGGGTCCAGCCAGACGGGGGTATCCGGGTCAGTCAAAGTCAGCACGACCGCCGCCGTCACCGGAGCGAGCGGCAGCGGTGCGTGATCCAGACCGTGACAGGCGAAGATCCGCCCCGGATGCGCCATGGCGTCCATGAGAGTCCGAAAGGTGCTTTGGCTCTCCAGCACCGGGTCGGCAAACCCGGCCTCCAATAAGGCATCGGCCACCATCAGTTATCTCCCCGGACGCGGGTGAAGAACTCGACCCGGGTGTCGGCGGTTTCGGCCGCTCGCGCCTTCCGCCGTTCCTCGAGCACACGCTCCAAGGGCTGCAGGATGTCTCGGCGCACCGCTTGCCGCTCCTCCGGCTTCTGGTGCAGCGCGTCGACCAGCGCCGAGATTTCGGCCCTTTCCTTGGAACGTCCCTCTATGCAGGCTTGCCCGACGATGCCTTCGTCGATCCGCAGAGCGCAGCGGGTCACCGTCATCTCACCCAGGTTGAAGGCGGCACCGCCGCCGCCCATGCGGCCACGCACCATGACCAGCCCGCTCTCCGGCTTCCTCAGCCAGGTGAAGTCGGGCTTGGGCTGCCAAGCGCTCCAAAGCTCTGCCAGAGCCTGGTCGCCGGCACGCGCCAGGATGCCCATGGCCCACTTTCGTTCTTCGGTCGCGATTGACATCACCCCTCGACCTTTGGCAAATTCATCTAGTCATCCGTATCTTTTGCTGTGCTAATCTGCACCCATTTGGGAATGGTGTCAAATCGATGAAGGCTTTGGAGATCGAACGCGGCGGTGGGGTCGCTGCCTGGCGGCAGATCGAAGAGTTTCTGGCCCAAGAAGTTGCCGACGGCAGGCTGCGGCCTGGTCAGCGTATCGACACGGAGTCCCAGTTGGCCGCCCACTTCGCCGTCAATCGGCACACCGTGCGGCGCGCACTGCTGGCCTTGTCGGAGCGTGGCTTGCTGTCGATCGAGCAGGGCCGCGGCACCTTCGTGCGCGATCAGGTGATCGACTACCCGATCGGCAAGCGCACCCGCTTCAGCGAGATCATCGCCGCCCAGCACTATGAACCCTCGGGCCGCCTGATCGGCTCGGAGGAGGTAGCAGCGCCGCGCGAGGTCGCCGAGCGCCTGAGCATGAGAGCCGGAACCAAGGTGCTCCGTCTCGACACGCTAAGCTTCGCCGACGAGGTACCGATCAGCACCTGCAGCAGCTGGTTTCCTTCGCGGCTCTTCCCGGGCTTCCTGGAGGTCTACGTCAAGACAGCATCGATCTCCGCCACCTTTGCGCACTACGGCCATGGCGATTACCGCCGCCATTGGACCGCTCTCAGCGCGCGCATGCCGACCCGCAAGGAGGCCGACCTCTTGCGCCAAGGCCCCAAGCGCCCGATCCTGCTCGCCGAGAGCGTCAACGTCGATGGCGCAGGCAACCCGATCCAATACGCCCAAGCCCGCTTCGCCGCCGAACGCGTGCAGGTGGTGGTGGAGAGTTCGGTGGATAGGCTATAGCTTGTACCGCTTTCGGGTTGCAGCAACAGCACCGCCCCGTGATCGGCTGCCAATTGCTACAGTCGCAGGCTGCCTCGAAATTTTAGCACATTTCTCTTGTGTGTTAAAATTCTCTGCATGTCCTCAGTACAATCAGTCCATCGGAGCGGTGATTACCCCCGCACTACCAGCACGCTGCAGTCCGCATAGCGCATGATCTGGGCGGCATGGGGCCCAAGGTGATGCGCCTCGGGCCCGTCGCGGCTGGCGTTCAGCATGATCAGGCCGGCGTCGATCTTCTTGGCCAAGAGAAGAGCCTGCTCGCCGACGCCACCGCGCAGGACATGCAGGGTTGGCGCCGGATCGAGACCGAGCTCGGTGGCCAGGGCCTCGATCCCCGCGTGCGCCTTGCGGGAAATCTCGGTAACCGTCTCGTCCGAGATCAGAGAGCCGATGTAGTTGCCGTACTGGCCGTAGGGAAGCACGAAGGCCAGGTGCAGCTCCGCATCCCCCCCTCTCCGCCGCAGCAGCCTTCGCCAAACGTCGCGCGCCGTCGAGGTGGTTGAGGTCGACAAGCGCCAGGATCGGCTTATCCTTGTTCACCGCGGTCATTTCGACAGCACCTCGGGCAGCCACGTCGCCAGCTCTGGCACCAGCACCAGAATGACGATGAAGACGCACATCACGCAGAACATCGGCAAAGACGCGCGCGATATGAAGGCCATGTCCTTGCCCGTCATGCCTTGCAATACGAAGAGGTTGAAGCCGATCGGAGGGGTGATCTGCGCCATCTCCACGACGATCATCAGGTAGACGCCGAACCAGAGGATATCGAAGCCGGCCGCACGCACCATCGGCTCGATGACGGCCATGGTCAGCACGATCGAGGAGAGGCCGTCGAGGAAGCAGCCAAGGCCTATGTAGAAGACCGTCAGGATGACGATCAGCATGACCGGCGAGAGCTGCCATTCGGAGATGCCTTCGGCCAGTGCCTTGGGAATCCCGGTGAAGCCCATGGCGAGCGACAGGAAGCCGGAGCCCATCAGGATCAGCATGATCATGGCCGTGGTCCGGACCGAGCCCAGCACGCTCTGGACGAAGCTGTCCCACGTGAGCGAGCGCTGCGCCACGGAGAGGATGAGCGAGCCGACCACGCCCAGCGCGGCAGCCTCGGTGGCGGTGGCGAAGCCGGCATAGATCGAGCCGATCACGAAGCCGATCAGCGCCAGCACCGGCAAGAGTTCCATCAAGCGCTTCAGCTTGTTCTCTTTGGCCAGGTCGTCGGAGCTTGGGATCTTGCCCTTGTTGAGCAGGCTCCAGCCGGCGACGTAAACCATGAAGAGGATCGCCAGGCAGACGCCGGGGATCATCGCCGCCATGAAGAGCTTGGCGATGCTCTCGTTCACCGTGACGCCGAAGACGATCATCGAGATCGAGGGCGGGATCAGCAGGCCGAGCGTTCCGGCGCCCGAGAGCGTGCCGATGATCATGCGGTCCGGGTATTTGCGTTGGGTGAGCTCCGGGATCGACATCTTGCCGACCGTGGCCACCGTGGCGGCCGAAGAGCCGGAGATGGCGGCAAAGATCGCCGATGCGCCGATATTGACGTGCAGCAAACCGCCCGGCAATCGGCGCAAGAAGGGCGCCAGGCCGCGGAACAGGGTTTCCGACAGCTTGGTGCGGAACAGGATCTCGCCCATCCAGATGAAGAGCGGCAGCGCCGTCAGGGTCCAGGACGACTGCTCGCCCCAGATGGTCACCGCCATGGAATCGCCGATCGGCGCCGAGGTGAAGAGCGCCATACCCAGGATCGCCGTGCCAAGAAGTGCTGCACCGACCCAAACACCTGTCCCGAGCAGAACGAAGAGCGTGCCCAGGAAGATGACGATGGAGAGAGTCTCGGTCATATCTCGGTGGGCCCTTCGTCATCGCGCTTATTGGGATCGACCGAGTCGTAATCGAACACGGCCTCCAGGAAGGTGTGGACCACGGCAAGCGCGAAGAGCGCCGAACCGACGGCCACCGGGGTTTGCGGGATCCACATCAGGATGGCGTCGGCGCCCTCGCTGCGCTCCCCGAACTCCCAGCTGTCGATTGCCAGCCGTGCCATGTACCAGGCAAGAAAGACGCTGATCGCCGAGAGGACGCCCAGGCACCACAGCTCGAAGATCCGGCGCGTCGTCCCCATCAGGTTCTGAATCAGGAGCGCGACCCGGATGTGCCCCTGCGAGCGGAAGGTGTAGGAGAGCGCCATGAAGGTGGAGGTCGCCATGACGTAGCCCGCCACGTCGGTGGCGCCGCCGGCGAAGACCCCGACGACACGCGCCAGGATGCTCCAGATCACCAGGCCGCAAAGCAGGATCAGCAGCAGCCCCGACAGCCACGCGCCTATGAGGTAGACCTTATCCAGTGTGCTCCGAAGTGCAGTCATAGCTCCCCCATCGCCTTGCCCGCCCACTTGCGGGGCCAAAGGCCTTTGAAGGGGCCCGCGGAGAGCTTCGCCGAAGCGCTCCGCGGGCCATTGGCGGCTTCTTGGGTCTTAGGACCCGAACTTCTCGAGGATCGCGACGCCGCGGTCACCCATGCGGTCGAGCCACTCGACCTTGATGACCTCGCCGGCCTTCTGAAACTCTTCCATCATCGCGGCGTTCAGCGGGCTGACGTTCATGCCCATCTCGACGAACTGCTCGACGTACCACTGATCCAGCTCGCGTGCCTTGGCCCAGCATTTGGACTCGGCCGTCTCGGCCGCGACGGTCACTGCGGCACGCACATTGTCGTCCAGCCGCTTCCAGGCCTTGAGATTGACGATCACCATGTTGCGCGGCAGCCAGGCCTTCACGTCGTAGTAGTAATCGACATGCTCCCACAGCTTGCGGTCATAGCCGGTCGAGCCGGAGGAAATCATCGATTCCGCGACGCCGGTGGCGAAGGCCTGCGACAGCTCGGCGGCCTCGATCTTGGTCGGCACCATGCCCAGTTCTTCGGCCACCTTCGAGGTGGTCGCATTGTAGGCGCGGAACTTCAGGCCGGAGAGGTCGTCGGGCGATTCGGCGGCGACCACCGAATAGAAGCCCTGCGGCGGCCAGGGGCAGGAGTAGAGCAGATGCAGGCGCTTCTCCTCCAAAGCGGCCTGCAGGTCCGGCTTGGTTACCACATAGAGCTTCCAGGCCTCATCGAAGCCGGAGGCCAGGAAAGGAATGCTGTCCACCTCGAACAGGGCATCTTCGTTGCCCAGCGCCGAGATGAGGCGCTCGCCGATCGGCACCAGGCCCTTGCGGACCGCGCTGAAGATCTCCGCCCCGCCGAAGAGAGAGCCGGAAGGATGGGTAACGATCTCCAGCTCGCCGCCGGTCGTCTTGGTGACCTCCGCAGCGAACTCCGCGGCGATCTCGGAGTGATAGTTGGTTGCAGCATAGGCCAGCGCCATGTCCCACTTCTCGGCGGCGGCAGCCGAGGCGAAGAGCGCGCTAGCGGCAGCACCGAGCAACAAAGCACGAAGGTCCGGACGATTCATGGTGATCAACCCCCTGTTAGGACTTCGGAGTCTTGTTCGAACGTAGTCTCCAGCAGCATTCCATCAGATCCAAGAGCCTACGACAACGCCTTCGCCCACCATTTCCGACGATTCGACGGAGCGACCTGACGATTTGCGAAAGCATCTCGCCAAAATCTGAAGGCTGTTGATGTGAGGCGATCAATTTGGCGCATGGACGCCGACAACCGGCTGGGGTAGCTGATAGGGCTGCTAAGGCGATGTCGTAGTCGTACCCAAGCCCTGGCCTCCGTTGTCGAGCGGCATGGCAGGCGGGTCGCAAGCGACCGAGCGCCGCCGTTATGCCGGGTCGGAGACGACAATGGATTATGAAGGCTTCTTCCGCCAGCAGCTGAGCGGCCTGCGCGACGAAGGCAACTACCGCGTTTTTGCCGATCTGGAGCGCCAGCGCGGCGCTTTCCCGCGTGCCAGGCACTATGGCGCGGCGGGCACGGCTGACGTGACGGTCTGGTGCTCGAACGACTACCTGGGCATGGGCCAGCATCCCAAGGTCTTGGCGGCCATGCACGAAGCGCTCGAGCACTGCGGGGCAGGGGCCGGCGGTACCCGCAACATTTCCGGCACCAACCACTATCACGTGTTGCTGGAGCAGGAACTGGCCGACCTGCACGGCAAGGAAGCCGCCTTGCTCTTTACCTCGGGCTACGTCTCCAATTGGGCAGCGCTGGGCACGCTGGCTTGCCGCCTGCCGGGCTGCGTGGTCCTGTCCGATGCGATGAACCACGCCTCGATGATCGAAGGCATCCGCCAGAGCCGGGCGCAGAAGCAGATCTGGAAGCACAATGATCTGGAGGACCTGGAACGCCGGCTGGCCGACCTCGATCCGGCCTTGCCCAAGCTGGTGGCCTTCGAATCGGTCTATTCGATGGACGGCGACATCGCCCCCATCGCCGAGATCTGCGATCTTGCCGAGCGCTACGGCGCCATGACCTATCTGGACGAGGTCCATGCCGTCGGCCTCTACGGGCCGCGCGGCGGCGGCGTCGCCGAGCGCGAGGGCCTGATGGACCGCCTGACGGTGATCGAGGGCACCTTGGGCAAGGCCTTCGGCGTGGTCGGCGGCTACATCGCCGCCTCGGCCGATCTTTGCGACTTCGTGCGCAGCTTCGCCTCTGGCTTCATCTTCACCACTGCCCTACCGCCGCATGTTGCCGCCGGGGCGCGTGCCAGCGTACAGCATCTGAAGTCCAGCCAGTGGGAACGCTCGCGCCATCAGGCCACGGTCGCCAAGGTGCGCCGCAAGCTGGACGCCATCGGCATCCCGACAATGGCGAACCCCAGCCATATCGTGCCGGTCATGGTCGGCGACCCGGTGAAGTGCAAGCGCATCACCGACTGGCTGATGGAAACGCACGGCATCTACGTGCAGCCGATCAACTATCCGACCGTGCCCAAGGGGACCGAGCGCCTGCGCATCACGCCCTCGCCGGTGCACAGCGACGCCGACATCGACCGCCTGGTCTCGGCCTTGTCCGAGATCTGGTCGCAATGTGCGCTGGCCCGCGGCAAAGCGGTTGCCTGAGTGCCTGTTTCGAAACTGGCGCAGGGCCAGTTTCAGTGACGGCACCGGCCCTCACCCCCACCCGGCCGCCCACGAGAGTATCCTGGATTGGGCGGCCGGGTGGGGGTGAGGGCCGGCGCCGAAAGTTTCGAAACAGAGTCTGAGGCGCCCTTGGCCAGCCCTGCGGCGCCTGCTATGAGGGCGCCCATGAAGGAAAGAGCACCCAGACAGGCCAGCGTCACCCGCAACACCAAGGAAACCCGGATCAGCGCCACGATCGATCTGGACGGCAGCGGCAAGGCAGAGATCGCCACCGGCATCGGCTTTCTCGACCACATGCTGGAGCAATTGGCCAAGCACGGCCTGATCGACATCACGCTGGAGGCCGAGGGCGACCTGCACATCGACGGCCACCACACGACCGAGGACTGCGGCATCGTGCTGGGCCAGGCCCTGACCCAGGCGCTTGGCGACCGCCGCGGAATCCGCCGCTACGGCGATGCCCTGATCCCGATGGACGAGACCTTGACCAGGGTAGCGCTCGATGCCTCCAACCGGCCCTACCTCATCTGGAAGGTAGATTTTTCACGTGGCAAGCTGGGCACATTTGACACCGAGCTCTTCAAGGAGTGGTTCCAGGCCTTCGCCCAGCACGGCGGCCTCACCTTGCACGTCGAGGTCCTCTACGGGATCAACAACCACCATATGATCGAATCCTGCTTCAAGGGCCTCGCACGTGCTCTCCGCAAGGCCTGCGAGGTCGATCCCCGCGCCATGGGTGCCCTGCCCTCCACCAAGGGCATGCTGTAAGGTCTTTCGTTTCCCATGCCACGCCAGCTCGTTACCCTGATCGACTATGGGTCCGGCAACCTGCGCTCGGCCGCCAAGGCGCTGGAGCGGGCGGCCGGCGAGGGTGACATCTCGGCCGAGATCAGCGTCACCGACCGTCCGGACGAGGTCGCCCGTGCCGACCGCGTGGTGCTGCCCGGCGTCGGCGCCTTCGCCGACTGCTGGGACGGACTCATGGCGCGACCCGGCCTGATGGATGCGCTGGCCGAGGCGGCGGTGGTGAAGAGCCGGCCGCTGCTCGGCATCTGCGTCGGCATGCAGCTGCTGGCCACCCGCGGATTGGAGCATGGCGTGCACGAGGGCTTTTCATGGATCCCGGGCGAGGTGGTGGCCCTGCGGCCCAAGGACCCCAGCCTCAAGATTCCGCACATGGGCTGGAACGCTTTGCAGAACCTGGTGGCGCATCCCGTCCTGGCGGGAATCGAGCCGGGCTGGCAGGCCTATTTCGTGCACTCCTATCACTTCCGCGCCGACAATCCGGCGCATGTGCTGGCCGAGTGCGAGCACGGCCAGCCGGTGACCGCCGTCATCGGCCGCGACACCATGGTCGGGACTCAGTTTCATCCCGAGAAGTCACAGAAGCTGGGCCTGACCCTGCTCGCCAACTTCCTGCGGTGGCGCCCATGATCCTCTTTCCCGCCATCGACCTGAAAGCGGGCCAGGTGGTCCGGCTGCTGCACGGCCGCGCCGATGCCGTCACCGTGTACGGCGATGATCCGGCGGGCCAGGCGCGGCGCTTCGCCGACACCGGCTTTCGCTGGCTGCACGTCGTCGACCTGGACGGCGCCTTCACCGGCGAGGGCGGCAACTCCGGCGCCGTCGCCGAGATCTTGAAGGCGGTCGAGCTGCCGGTGCAGCTGGGCGGCGGCATCCGCGACCTGGCCCGCATCGAGGGCTGGCTGGGCCTGGGCGTGAGGCGGGTGATCCTGGGCACCGTCGCCGTCAAGGACCCAGACCTGGTTCGCCAAGCCTGCCGGCAGTTCCCCGGCCGCATCGTCGTCGGTGTCGATGCCCGCGAGGGCCATGTCGCCGTCGAAGGCTGGGCGGAGAAATCCAGCCTGACCGCTCTGGAGTTGGCCTTGCGCTTCCGCGATGCCGGTGTGGCCGCGCTGCTCTATACCGACGTCGGCCGCGACGGTGCCTTGACCGGCGTAGACGTCGAAGGCACAGCCAGCCTGGCACGAGAGTCCGGCCTGCCGGTCATCGCGTCGGGCGGCGTGGCGGGCCTTGCGGACATCGAGGCCTTGCGCGCCGAGGCCCACCACGGCATCGAGGGCGTGGTGGTCGGCCGCGCGCTCTACGACGGTCGGCTGGACCCGGCCGCGGCCCTGGCCGCCCTGGAGGCATCATGCTGAGCGTGCGCGTCATCCCCTGCCTCGACGTCAAGGACGGCCGGGTGGTCAAGGGCATCAACTTCGTCGGCCTGCGCGATGCCGGCGATCCGGTCGAGCAGGCCCAGCGCTATGATGCCGAGGGCGCCGACGAGCTCTGCTTCCTGGACATCACCGCCAGCCACGAGCGCCGCGACATCCTGCTGGACGTCGTGCGCCACACGGCCGAGGTCTGCTTCATGCCGCTGACCGTCGGCGGCGGCGTGCGCACGCTCGACGACATCCGCCAACTGCTGCTGGCCGGCGCCGACAAGGTCTCGATCAACACCGCCGCGGTCAAGAACCCGGACTTCGTGGCAGAAGCGGCCCGCAAGTTCGGCAGCCAGTGCATCACGGTTGCCGTCGACGCCAAGCGGGCAGACAGCGGTCGCTTCGAGGTCTTCACCCATGGCGGGCGTAATGCGACCGGCCTGGAGGCCATCAGCTGGTCAGAGCGCCTGGTGGCCTTGGGCGCGGGCGAGATCCTCTTGACCTCGATGGACCGCGACGGCACGCGCGACGGCTATGACCTGCCGCTGACCCGCGCGATCGCCGATGCGGTCCCGGTGCCGGTCATCGCCTCCGGCGGTGTCGGTGGCTTGGGCGACTTGGTCGAGGGCGTGCGTGAAGGTCATGCCTCGGCAGTGCTGGCAGCCTCCATCTTCCACTTCGGCGAGGCCAGCATAGCCGATGCCAAGGACGCCATGGCGGCGGCCGGCATCCCCGTGCGCCAGGCCTTGTAAGGAGCCCAGCCATGGCCAAGCACACCCTGGACCGCCTGCACGCCACCTTACTGGACCGCCGCAAGGCCGATCCCGGCGAGAGCTATACCGCCAAGCTGCTGGCCAGGGGGCCGGAGAAGATCGCCAAGAAGGTGGGCGAGGAGGGCGTCGAGGCCGCACTCGCCGGCGCTTGCGGCAGCAAGGAGGAACTGGTCGCCGAGTCTGCCGACCTCCTCTATCACCTGACGGTCCTTTGGATCGCGCGGGGAGTCGAGCCCAAGGAGGTCTGGGAGGCCCTGGATCAGCGGGTCGGTCGCTCCGGCCTGGCCGAGAAGGCCGCGCGCTCAAAGAGCTGAAGCGAGGAAAGTGAGTGAGATGAGCTACGACCCGAACAACATCTTCGCCAAGATCCTGCGCGGCGAGATCCCCTGCAACAAGGTCTACGAGGACGAGCACGCGCTGGCCTTCAACGACATCAACCCGCAGACCCCCACGCACATCCTGGTGATCCCGAAAGGTGCCTACGTCTCCTTCGACGATTTCTCGGAGAAGGCGAGCGATGCGGAGATCGCCGGCTGGATCCGCGCCATCGGCAGCGTCGCGCGCCAATTGGGCTTGCCGGAGCCCGGCTACCGCGTACTCTCCAACACCGGCCCGAACGCCCACCAAGAGGTTCCGCACCTCCATATGCACCTCTTCGCCGGCACCGACCTGGGGCGCATGATTAAGCCGCGGGAGAAGCAGAGCAGGTGACGAGCGCAGGGTACGACCTAGATGGTCACCTCTATTGAGATAAGCCCCCCACCGCCGCCCGGGATGGTGGCACCCCCGCCCAGAACCAGGGTATCGGTCCCCGCACCGCCGTCATAGAAGTAGCTGACGAAGTCGCCCTGGCTCGCCACCATGAAGATGTCGTCGCCGCTGTCGCCGTCTGCGGTGTCGAAGCCGGCGCCGCCGATCAGCGTGTCGGCGCCGTCATTGCCTTCGAAGGTGTCGTCGCCGGCGCCACCGTAGATCACGTCATCACCGATGCCACCGTAGAAGTAGGAATCGCCGCCGCTGCCGCCGTAGAGGCTGTCGGCCCCCTCGCTGCCGAGGAAGCCGCGGTCGGACCCGCTGCCGCCGGAGAGCGTATCGTCCCCGTCAGAGCCGACGAAGAGGGTGTCATCTCCCTCTCCGCCGTCGAGGATGTCGGCCCCGGATAGTCCACGGAGATTGTTGTCATTCCCACTACCGCCGTACAGTCTGTCGTCACCGGAGCCGCCGAAGAAGAAGTCCTCGCTGCCGCTGCCGCCCGACAGGCTGTCATCGCCGCCGCCGCCTAGGAAATAGTAATCATCCCCGTCGCCGCCGAAAAGTCTGTCGGCACCGGCGCCGCCGTAGAAGCGCTGATCGTCTCCCGCTTCGGCAGAGAGGTTGTCGTCGCCGGCCTCACCGAAGAAGCTGCTGTCGTCCCCATCGCCGCCGGAGAGCGTGTCGGCACCGGAGTTACCGTTGAACGAGCTATCGCTGCCACTGCCACCGGACAGCGTGTCGGCGCCGGTCCGTCCATAGAAGAAGCCGTCGTCACCGCTGCCGGCGGCGAGGCTGTCGTCACCGCTGGCGCCGTAGAACAGGCTGTCGTCACCATCGCCGCCAGCCAGCCCGTCGTCTCCCTTGCCACCGAAGAAAGAGGCATCGCTGCCACTGCCACCGGACAGCGTATCCTGCCCGGCTTGGCCCAGGAAGAGGAGATCGTCACCGCTTCCGCCGAAGAGGCTGTCGTCCCCCGATGCGCCGTAGAAGCTAACGTCCTTTCCATCGCCGCCGACAAGGCTGTCCGCCCCGGATTGACCGAGGAAGAGGGAGTCGTCCCCACTGTCGCCCACGAGGCTGTCTGCCCCCAGTCCGCCATAGACACGAGCATCGGCGCCGCTGCCACCAGTGACGCTGTCGTCGCCAGCGTCGCCGTAGAAGAAGGAGTCCGCGCCGAGACCGCCGGCGAGGCTGTCGGCTCCGGCCCCGCCGTAGAAAGAGACATCGGCGCCGCTGCCTCCCGAGACCAGGTCGGACCCGGATCCGCCGTTGAAGACGCTGTCCGCACCGCTGTCGCCGAAGAGATCGTCCTCGCCAGCCCCTCCCAGGAAGCTGGTGTCATCCCCGTCGCCGCCAGACAGTCTGTCGGCTCCCGAACCACCGAAGAAGCCACCATCGCTTCCACTACCGCCATAGATCCGGTCGCCCTCAGACCCGCCGAAGAAGTAGGATTCCGCACCGCTGCCGCCAAAGAGACTGTCATCCCCATCGCCGCCATGGAAGGAAAGCTCGTTCCCACCGGCGCCAACAAGAGAATCGGCGCCCGACCCGCCATAGAAGAAGCTCTCGGCCCCGCTGCCGCCGAAGACCTGGTCGTCCCCCGATCCACCAAAGAAGTGAGACTCCGCGCCGCTGCCGCCAAAGAGACTGTCTTCCCCATCCCCACCGTAGAAGGAGAGGTCGATACCAACGCCGCCGTCAAGGGAATCGGCACCCGATCCGCCATAGAAGTAGCTGTCGGCCCCGCTGCCGCCGGCGATGGAGTCGGCACCCGATCCGCCCGAGAACGAGAAATCGCTACCGCTGCCGCCTGAGAGGCTGTCATCGCCTTCATCGCCGAACAACCTGCCGTCGTCTCCCTCACCGCCGGAAAGGATGTCGTTTCCCTCCCCGCCGAGCAAGGTTTGATCGTTGCCGTCATCGCCGTAGAGCTTGTCGGCGCCGGCATTGCCCTCGAGAGTAAGGTCCACCCCGTCTCCGCCGTAGATCGTGTCGGCCCCCGAGTAACCGAAGTAGTCGCCGTAGAGCCGCCGATCGTTTCCGCTGCCACCGTGAATGACATCGTCGCCACTCCCGCCGATGAATCGGTCATCGCTGCCACTGTCACCGTAGATCCGGTCATCCGCGTCAATGCCTCGCATGAGGTAGTCATCACCGTCGCCACCGAAGATAGTGCCGCTGTTGTCAAACCCCGCGTAGAAACGACTATCATTGCCCTCACCGCCATAGAGGGTGTCGGTTCCAATACCACTTCTGAGGTACAGATCATCACCAGCGCCGCCAAACAGGATATCGTTCCCGTTCCCACCAAACAGACGGGTGTCATTTCCTTCGTCGCCGAAGAGTAAATCGTCCCCGTCGCCGCCTCTGAAGGATATGTCATCACCGCTGCCGCCAAAGAGGCTGTCGGCACCATCACCACCAAAAAAGCCACCCACAGTTTCGAAGCTGGTGAGAATAAAGGTACCTCCGTCCGCTCCACTGCCGCCAGTAAGCGTGTCGTCTCCGCTACCGCCGTAGAATCCACTGTCGTTGCCGTTCCCGCCGAAGAGGGTGTCGGCGCCGCTGCCACCGTAGAAGCTGGTGTCATCGCCATCGCCGCCGAAGAGGCTGTCGGCGCCCAGCCCACCGGCAAGCACGTCGCTGTCAGCGTCGCCAAAGAGCGTATCGCTACCGCCGTCACCGTAGATCCTGTCGGCTCCCGATCCGCCGTAGAAGTCTCGATCGCTGCCGCCGCCGGCAGAGAGGCTGTCGGACCCAGACCCGCCGTAGAAGCTGCGATCGTCCCCGCTTCCTCCGGAGAGGCTGTCGTCTCCATCGCCGCCGAAGAATGTGCCATCGCTGCCGCTGCCGGCAGAGAGACTGTCGTTTCCATTGCGGCCGAAGAAGGCGAGGTCATTTCCCCTGCCGCCGTAGAGTGTGTCGGCCCCCTCTCCGCCGTAGAAGACGTCATCACCGCCCGCGCCGCCATAGAGCAGGTCGTCTCCCTCGCCTCCCATGAGGGCGAAGTCATCTCCTGCATCGCCGAAAAGAGAGTCGGCCCCATCTCCCCCCTGGAACAGGCCGTCGTCACCACTGCCGGCGGAGAGAGTGTCGGACCCAATGGCACCATAGAAGCTTCTATCGTCTCCACTGCCTCCCGACAGCGTGTCGGCACCCGACCCTCCATAGAGCGCGCTGTCTTGGCCGTCACCGCCATAGAGGCTATCGACGCCGCTGCCACCGTAGAAGTAGGAATCCGCGCCGCTGCCGGAATCCAGTGTGTCATCGCCGCCACCCCCGCGGAAATGGCCATCGTCTCCACTGCCGGCAGAGAGGCTGTCATCACCATCATCGCCATGGAAGCTCGCGTCACCTCCCTCGCCGGCGATCAGAGAGTCGGCCCCGGAGCCACCGAAGAAGGAACCATCGACCCCACTTCCGCCGTAGAGCTTGTCGACGCCCGACCCTCCATAGAAACGGGATTCCTCCCCGCTGCCACCGAAGAGGCCGTCGTCTCCGTCGCCGCCACTGAAGTTAGCGTCATCCCCCTTGCCGCCGACCAGGCTGTCGTTGTCGTCGCCGCCGAAGAAGGACTCGTCATTCCCGTCGCCGCCGTAGAGCCTGTCGGCACCCTCTTCGCCGGAAAGCACGGCGTCGGTCCCGCTGCCGCCCGAGATGTGGTCGGCACCCGATCCGCCATAGAGAAAGACGTCGGCACCGCTTCCGCCGTCAAGGGTGTCGCCACCCTCTCCGCCGCGGAAGAAGAGGTCTGCCCCGCCACCGCCGGAGAGGCTGTCGGCACCGCTGCCACCGTAGAAGACGTTATCGTCACCCTCGCCGCCGGCGATGCTATCCGCGCCGGACCCGCCGTCGAGTTGGTTGTCGGCACCGCTACCGCCAAAGAGGCTGTCGTCCCCCTCTTCCCCGGAGACGAGGATGTCTACCCCGTCACCGCCGTAGAGCGTGTCGTCACCCGATCCGCCGCGGAGCGCTGTGTCCGCCCCACTGTCGCCCGAGATCTGATCCGCCCCCGTTCCGCCATAGAGAGCGGTGTCCGCGCCGCTGCCGCCAAAGAGGCTGTCGGAGCCTTCCTCGCCGCGAATCTCGCGATCCTCCCCGACGCCACCGGCGAGGCCATCGGCCCCCGATCCACCGGAGAGGTAGGAATCACTGCCGCTGCCGCCAGAGAGGTTGTCGTCACCGGACCCACCGTAGAGCCCCCTGTCGTTACCGCTATCACCGGAGAGAGAGTCGTTGCCATCACCGCCGAACAAGCGCCAGTCGTTGCCGCTGTCACCGGAGAGACTGTCGTTGCCGTCTTCGCCCCTGAAACTGGTGTCATCCCCATCACCGCCATAGAGGCGGTCGTCGCCGTCTTCGCCCCAGAAAGAGGTGTCATCCCCATCACCGCCGGCCAGCGTGTCGGCCCCCGTTTGGCCGAAGAAAGCCGAGTCTCCCCCACTGTCGCCGGAGACCTGGTCGGCCCCCGATCCGCCAAAGAAGAGATAGTCCGACCCGCTGCCACCCGAAATGCTGTCATCTCCATAGACGCCTTGAAGGAGAAAGTCATCTCCATCGCCGCCGGCGATAGTGTCCTCCCCTGATCCACCGTGGAGGGAGCTATCGTTTCCACCGCCGCCAGAGAGGCTGTCGGCTCCCTCTCCGCCGTAGAAGCGGCTGTCCGCCCCGCTGCCGCCGACCAGCGTGTCGGCTCCCGATTGACCATGGAATAACTCCTCGGACCCACTACCGCCGTAGAGCCTGTCGGCACCGTCGCCACCGTAGAGGCGAAAGTCGTCGCCAGTGTCGCCGTAGATCCGGTCCAGGCCGCTGCCGCCGATCAAGCTGCTGTCGGATCCGCTGCCACCGAAAAGCCGGTCGTTGCCGGTCCCACCGTAGAGCAGGCTGTCCGCACCACTGCCGCCGTAAAGCCGGTCGATGCCGGTGGCTCCAAAGAAGCGGGCATCCAGGCCGCTCCCTCCGGAAAGCGTGTCGTTATCGTTGCCGCCGAAGAAGAAGCTGTCATCGCCACCCGCACCGTAGATCCTGTCCGAAGAGTTGCGGCCGTAGAACCTGGCGTCGTCTCCTTCGTCGCCGTAGATGCGGTCGATACCGCCGCCGCCGTAGAAGGTCGCATCGTCGCCGCTGCCTCCATAGATCGTGTCCCGGCTACCGTTACCGTGGAAGAAGGACTCCGACCCGCTGCCGCCGAAGAGGATGTCGTTCCCTGCACCCCCGTAGAAGCTGTAGTCGTCGCCGTCCCCGCCCTCCAGTCGGTCGGGGCTGAGGTCGCCGTAGAAGAAGCCGTCGCGCCCGCTGCCGCCGAAGAGGCTGTCGCCACCGCGCCCGCCGTCGGCGAAGCTGTCGTCGCCATCGTCGCCGTAGACCAGGTCGTTCGCCCGTTCGCCGATCAGCGAGGCGTCAGCGCCTGAGCCACCGTAGATCTTGTCGGCGTTGGCCCCGCCGTCCAGATAGCTGTCGGCGCCGGAGCCCCCGAAAAGCGTGTCGAGCCCGACGCTGCCTTCGAAGGAGACATCGTCCCCGATGCCGCCCGAGATGGTGTCATTCGCCGCCCCGCCGAAGAGCGTGGCGTCGTTGCCATCGCCCCCGTCCAGAATGTCGGCGCGCGAGCGCCCGGAGAGCCGGATGTCGTCGCCCGAGCCCCCGTAGAGCGTGTCCTTTCCAGTGCCGCCGTTGATCGAAAGCTCGGCCCCGCTGCCGCCCAGCAGCGTGTCGTCCCCCGACGCTCCGAACAGGCGGTCGGCGTCGTCCTCCCCGTAGAGGATATCATCGGCCCCATAGCCACGAATGACGTCGCCAAGATCGGTCCCGGTCAGCGTGTCCGGTCCCTCAGTGCCCAAAATGACTGCCATTGCCCCCGCCTCCCCGGCGTTCTTTCTTGGTTTCTTGAGACGATGGTAAGCTGTTCTGAGGCAAGCAACCGCCTCTCTGGGGCGATCCCACGGCCTTCCCGGCGCCCCGCTGCCTGTCCGCTTGGGAGGAGACCACTATACGCCAAACTGGCAGCTTTTGTAAAGCGTTCGCTCAAAAGGCGCTGGCCGAGTGCCTTCGCAGCAAGCCCTTCGGTCACTGCCGACCTTAGAGGGTCACCTCTATGGAAGTGAGACCAGCACCGCCGCCCGGGATGGTAGCGCCCCCGCCCAGCACCAAGGTATCGGTCCCGGCGCCGCCGTTATAGAAATAGCCGACGAAGTCGCCTTGGCTGGCCACGATGAAGATGTCCTCGCCGGCGCTGCCGAAGAGGCGGTCGGAGCCGGATCCGCCAATCAGCGTGTCGGCACCGACGTCGCCATAGAGCGTGTCGTCGCCGCCATCACCGGAGATCCTGTCGTTCCCGTTCCCACCGTAGAAGTAGGAATCGTTGGCACTTCCGCCGTAGAGGCTATCGGACCCCTCGCCGCCCAGGAATGCGCTCTCCGACCCGCTGCCACCATACATGGTATCATCGCCCCCACCGCCGAAGAAGGCAGAGTCATCACCTGCTCCGCCAGCAAGGATGTCGGCCCCGGTTCCGCCTATGAAGTTGTCGTCATTGCCGCTGTCACCGGACAGGCTGTCCGCACCGGAGCCACCGAAGAAGAAGTCATCGTCGCCACTGCCGCCCGACAGGCTGTCGTCACCATCGTCGCCTCGGAGATAGGAGTCATCCCCGTCACCACCGAAGAGATTGTCGACCTCTGCGCCACCATAGAAACCGCGATCATTGCCGCTGTCGGCCGAGAGACTGTCGGCCCCCGCGCCACCGTAGAACCCCAGATCGCTGCCGTCACCGGCGTAGAGGCTGTCGTCTCCGGCATCGCCGAAGAGGGAGGTGTCATCCCCGTCGCCGCCGAAGAGCGTGTCGACACCTATTCCGCCGAAGAAACTGGCATCAGCGCCACTATCGCCGGCCAGGATATCGTCGCCAGATTGGCCCTCAAAATCGCTATCGTTGCCGCTACCGCCCGACAGGCTGTCGTCACCACCTCCGCCTCTGAGGAACTGATCACCGCCGTCGCCGCCAAAGAGGCTGTCGGCGCCCGTGTTGCCGAGGAGGGTGACATCCGCGCCGCCGCCACCGGAGATGACATCGTCGCCGGCCAGGCCTCTCAAGTAGGTGTCGTTCCCATCGCCGCCGGCAAGGGCGTCGTCGCCCGTGAAACCGATGAGAAAGCGATCCGCCCCGCTGTCGCCGGAGACGCTATCGGCCCCCGATCCGCCATAGAGGTTGCTATCGGCGCCGCTGCCGCCCGAGAGGCTGTCGTCGCCGTCTTCACCTCTGATGAAATCATCGTTCCCATCACCGCTGACAAGCGTGTCGGCCCCCGAGCCACCGTAGAAGCGCGAGTCCGCACCGCTGCCGGCGTAGAGTGTGTCATCGCCGCTACCGCCCCGAAACTGGCCGTCGTCTCCACTACCGGCGGAGAGGCTGTCGTCACCGTCATCGCCATGGAAATAGGAGTCGTTCCCCTCACCGCCGGCCAGGGTGTCGGCCCCTAGACCACCGAAGAAGTCGAAATCTATTCCGCTGTCGCCGTAGAGTTCATCGTTGCCACTGCCACCGAAAAAGCTGTTGTCCCCTCCGCCGCCGGCGGCTAGCCGGTCGGCGCCCGTTCCACCGTAGAAAAGGGAATCTGCACCGCTGCCGCCGGAGAGGCTGTCGTCTCCGCCATCGCCCAAAAAGCTGGTGTCATTTCCGTCGCCGGCGGCGAGAGTGTCGGCCCCCGAGCCACCGAAGAAGGAACCATCGATCCCACTGCCGCCGGAGATCTGGTCGGACCCCGTGCCGCCATAGAAAAGGGAGTCCTCGCCGCTACCGCCGAAGAGGCTGTCGTCTCCGCCATCGCCCAGGAAGCTGGTGTCGTCCCCCTGATCGCCGGCCAGCGCGTCATCCCCCAATCCACCGAAGATGGTGCCATCGAGTCCGCTGCCGCCGAAGATCTGGTCGGCCCCCGCGCCACCAAAGAAGAAGCTCTCTGCCCCGCTGCCCCCGAAGAGGGTGTCGTCGCCATCGTCGCCCTGGAAGCTGGTGTCATCCCCCTGGTCCCCGGCCAAGGTATCGGTCCCCGATCCGCCGAAGAAGGTGCCATCGATACCGCTGCCACCGGAGATCTGGTCGGCCCCCGACCCACCATAGAAAAAGCTCTCTGCGCCGCTGCCGCCAGCGAGGGTGTCGGACCCCGTTTCGCCGAAAAAGCTCTGATCGCTGCCGTCGTCGCCATAGAGCTTGTCGGCTCCCTCTCCGCCGTCGACAGAGGTGTCTGACCCCTCGCCGCCATAGACCGTGTCGGCCCCTGATGCGTAACTGAAGTAGTCACCGGAGAGCCTGGAATCCTCGCCACTGCCGCCGAAAATGACATCATCGTCTCTGCCGCCGATGAGTAAGCGATCGCTGCCGCTGCCACCGTAGACGCGATCGTCGCCGTGGAGGCCGCGCAGGATGGAATCGTCTCCTCCGTCGCCGTAGACAGTGTCGTCGCCTGGGTCGCCGTAGAAATTCCGATCGTTACCCTCACCGCCAAAGAGTATGTCGCTGTCGCCTCCGCCCCGGAGAAGAGCATCGACGCCGGCGTCGCCGAACAGGGTGTCGTTGCCATACCCGGCTCGAAGGAGTAGGTCATCCCCCTCTCCTCCGTAGAGCCGATCCTGACCGCTGCTCCCATAGAGGTAGCTGTCACTCCCGTCGCCGCCTGCAATGATGTCGTCACCGTCACCACCATGGAAGACACCCACGGAACCGACGCCGGTAACATAGACGCCGCCGTCCGCGCCACTGCCGCCAGAGAGAGTGTCGGCCCCGTCGCCGCCGTAGAAACCGCGGTCGTCGCCACTGCCGCCGAAAAGGCTGTCGTCTCCACTGCCGCCAAAGAAGCTGGTGTCGCTCCCGCCACCACCGGAGAGGCTGTCGGCGCCATCACCGCCGTAGAGTAGGCTGTCCGCTCCGCTGCCGCCAACCAGCGTGTCGGCCCCCGCTCCACCGAAGAGGAAAGCCTCTGCCCCGCTGCCGCCGTAGAGCTTGTCGGCACCTTCGTCGCCGAAGAGGCTGGCATCGTCGCCGCCATCGCCGAAGATCCTGTCCAGGCCACTGCCGCCGAGTAGGCTCAATTCGCTGCCGAGGCCACCGTAGATTCGATCGTTTCCGGTCGATCCCAGAAAGCTGCTGTCCGCGCCGCTGCCGCCGTAGAGCCGGTCGACGCCGGTCGCACCGAAGAAGAAGGCGTCCAGACCGCTGCCGCCCTTCAGCGTGTCGTTGTCGTTGCCGCCGTAGAAGAGACTGTCGTCGCCGGAGCCTCCATACATCTTGTCGGACCCGTTGCGACCGAAGAAGGAGGCATCGGCACCGCCGTCGCCGTACATCCGGTCGATCCCGCCGCCGCCGTAGAAGGTGACGTCGTCACCACTGCCGCCGTAGAGCGTGTCCCGGCTGCCGTTGCCGTGGAAGAAGGAGTCTGCCCCGCTGCCGCCCAAGATGATGTCGTTGCCCGCGCTTCCATAGAAGCTGTAGTCGTTGCCGGCGCCGGCGTCCAGGCGGTCCGGGCTGACACCGCCATAGAAGAAAGCGTCGTCCCCCAGCCCACCGTAGAGCGCGTCACCGCCGCGCTCTCCATCGACCGTACGGTCGTCGCCATCGCCGCCGAAGAGCGTGTCGTTCGCCCGCTCGCCCATGAGTGACGTGTCGGCCCCGTCGCCGCCGTAGATCACGTCGGCATTGGCGCCGCCGTCCAGCTGCGTGTCAGCACCACTGTCACCCGACAGCGTGTCGAGCCCGGCACTGCCGTAGAGGAGGCTATCGTCGCCGCTGCCCCCGGAGAGGCTATCGTCGCCGAGAGCACCGAAGAGCAAGGCGTCCGCGCCATTGCCGCCGCCAACAACATCGGCCCGAGAGCCGCCGTCCAGGTTGCTGTCGTCACCGGCTCCCCCGGAGAGGGTGTCCTGCCCGCTGTCCCCATCCAGCGCGACATCGGCCCCACTGCCGCCGAAGAGAGAGTCGTCACCCTGGCCTCCATAGAGGCTGTCGGCCGCGCTCAAGCCGTAGAGCCTATCATCATCGCCATAGCCCAGAATGGTGTCGACGTCGTCCGTTCCGCTCAGCGTGTCCGGTCCCGGTGTCCCTGGTATAAAAGCCATTGCCTGCGCTTTCTTTCTGGTTCTAGTTTTGTTTCTTGGGAGATTTGATGCGACCACAAGAGCCTTGCGGGCTGTCACAGCCCCCTTGAGACGCATTTCTCCGATCCAGCGTCCTCTTGGCTCTCGCGATTCCGGATGATAGCATGATTCTGGTTGAACCGGCCCAAAATCTTTCGCCGGTTCCGAAGGCCAGCGTCCTTCGGGAGGCCGGCGGAGGCGAGGCGCCAATCCGAACCCGAGGTGCGCTCGCCCGCTGAAGACTGCCTAGCCTAAATGGTGACCTCGATGGAGACAAGGCCGCTGCCACCGCCCGGGATGGTCGCGCCTTCCCCTGCACCAGGGTGTCGGTTCCAGCCCCCCCGTCATAGAAGTAGCTCGCGAAGTCGCCCTGGCTTTCCACCATGAAGACGTCATTGCCGCTGTCGCCCTCTACGGTGTCAATACCGGCGCCGCCGATCAGCGTGTCATCTCCGGCATCGCCTTCAAAAGTGCGGTTACCGTAGTCACCGGAGATGACGTCATCCCCGAACCCGCCGTAGAAATAGGAGTCGCTGCCGCTGCCGCCGTAGATGCTATCGGCCCCCTCACCGCCGATGAAGGCGCTCTCGGACCCGCTGCCGCCGAAGATGAGGTCTTCTCCCTCATAGCCGGCGAAGGCATAGTCATCTCCCTCTCCGCCAAAGAGGGTGTCGGCCCCCGTCTTGCCGATGACATTGTCATCGTTCCCGCTACCACCTTCGATGATGTCGGCGCCATAGCCCAAAATGGTGTCGACAGCATCTGTGCCGCTGAGTGTGTCCGGTCCCGGAGTCCCTGGAATGAAGGCCATCTCTCGCGCGCCCCTGTTGCTTTGCCTTGTTCGTTCGGAGCGAAAACAGCGTTCCAGATCTTGCGTATCATCGTGGGGAGAGCGATTTCGCTTCGTAGCAATGCCCCGCTACCTCTCCCCACGACAAGGATATCACAGGTCGTACTGACCTCACAGGGGGAACCGGATCGCGCGAAACTGGGCTCCGCGTCACTCTTGATCTCTCGACCGCTCACCCCCCTTGTGCGCTGTCGATTTTCTTTTAGCGGCGCGGTGCTTGGATAACCGGCGCGCAATTCCAGGCACCCCGAAAAGTCGCTGCCCAGGTTGACGCGCTATATAGTGACCTCGATGGAGACCAGGCCGGTGCCGCTGCCCGGGATGGTGATGCCGGCGCCCAGATCCAGGGTGTCGGTTCCAGTGCCACCGTCATAGAGGTAGAGGGCTGCGGCAAAGTCCGCCTGGTTCGTCACCACGAAGACGTCGTCACCGGAGCCACCGAAAACAGAGTCGAAACCGGCATCGCCGGCAAGCCTGTCAGCACCGTCACCGCCATAGACGAGATCGGCACCCGCGCCGCCGTAAAGATAGAGATCGTCGCCGAGCCCTCCAAAGACGGCGTCGTCCCCATCCTCGCCCAGCAGCGAGGTGTCGTTTCCATCACCCCCATCGACACTGTCGTTCGCCGAACTTCCCAGCAGGATGGAATCGCTTCCGCTGCCGCCGAACAGCGTGTCTTCGCTCTCGTTGCCGCGGAGGCTCACGTCGCTACCACTGCCGCCGTAGAAGGTGTCGAGCCCATAGCCGCCCAGCATGAGGAAATCATTTCCCTCACCGCCAAAGATCACATCGTTGTCGTTGACAGCCGATGAGGCTCGTGTCATCCCCCTCGCCGCCGAAGATCGTATCGTCATCGGCTCCGCCGAAGAGGCTGACGTCGGCTCCGCTGCCGCCCCTCGACTCTGTCGACCCCGGATGAACCGAAGACGGTCGCATCCACACCGCTGCCGCCGAAAAGGCTATCGTCGCCGCCACCGCCGTTGAAGTAAGTATCATCGCCCACGCCACCCTCTAGCGTGTCATCCCCGGTTCCGCCAAAGAGACTACGATCGTTGCCGCTGCCACCGGTGATGATGTCCACGTCCGATCCCCCGAACAAACTGGCGTCATTGCCGGTTCCACCGAAGATGCCGTCGTCGCCATCATCGCCTCTTATGAAGGTATCAATCCCAAGGCCACCGTAGATGCTGTCCGTTCCGGTTTCGCCGCGCAGGATAGAGTCGTTGCCGGTACCACCGAAAACAACGTCGTCACCGTCGTCGCCCAGCAAACTTCTATCACCACCATCGTCGCCGTAAAGGGTATCGGCGCCTAATCCGCCATCAATGGTGTCAGTGCCTGAGCCGCCATAGAGACCCCTGTCATCCCCGAACCCGCCGGAGATGCTGTCCGCCCCGGTGTCCCCCATAAGACTAACGTCATTCCCATCGCCACCTGCGATGCTATCGTCCGCCGATTTCGCCCAGGAGCGTGGCATCATCACCATCGCCGCCATCAATGGTATCGTTTCCCGAGCCTCCATAGAGGAAACTGTCATCACCGCTGTCCCCGGTGATGGTGTCGGTCCCCGATTGGCCAAAGAGGTCTCGATCAATACCGCTGCCTCCGGAGAGGCTGTCGTTCCCCTCACCACCGATGAAGCTGCTATCGTCACCCTGGCCGCCGAAGAGCGAATCTCTACCGGAGCCGCCGAGGAGTGAGGCGTCGTCGCCGTCCCCACCATAGACTCTATCCACACCTGTTGCGCCGAAGAGCAAGGAATCGCTCCCACTGCCGCCGAAGATAAAGTCGATGCCGGTCGCCCCGAAGAAATCGACGTCGGTACCGCTGCCATCCGGAAAGCGTGTCGTTGTCGTTGCCGCCGAAGAAGAGGCTGTCGTCGCCGGCACCTCCGTAGAGCTTGTCGGCGGCTGCGCGGCCGGCGAAGCGTGGCGTCGTCGCCGTCGTCGCCGAAGATGCGGTCAATCCCGCCGCCGCCATAGAAGCTGAGGTCCGCGCCGCTGCCGGCGTACATCGTATCCTGCTTACCCTGGCCGAAGAAGAAGGAATCGGCCCCGCTGCCGCCGAACATGGAATCGTTGCCGGCCCCCCCGTAGAAGGAGTAGTCGTCGCCCTCTCCACCATCGACCCGGTCGGGGCTCACATCGCCATAGAAGAAGGCATCGATCCCGCTGCCACCATAGAGCCTGTCGCCGCCGCGCTCTACCGTAGATCAGGCGGTCGTCGCCGGCCTCCACCGTAGACGACATCGTTGGCCCGCTCGCCGATGAGCGAGGTTATCCGCCCCGTCGCCACCGAAGATCGTATCGACGTTGACGCCGCCGTCCAGATGGGTGTCGGCGCCACTGCCGCCGGAGAGCGTGTCGAGGCCGCCGCTGCCGTAAATCAGGCTGTCGTCGCCGCTGCCCCCGGAGAGGGTGTCGTCGCCTACACCACCGAAGAGGAGCGCGTCCCCACCGTCGTCGCCGCCGATGGAATCGGCCCTGGAGCCGCCGCTGAGATTGCTGTCCGCGCCCTCGCCACCGGAGAGGGAGTCCTGCCCGGTGCCACCGTCGAGGGTAACATCGCCACCGCTACCGCCGAAGAGCGTGTCGTCGCCTTGCGCGCCATAGAGGCTGTCGGCGGCGCTCAGGCCATAGAGCGTGTCGTTGTCCCCATAGCCCAGAATGGTGTCGACGGCGTCGGTCCCGCTCAGAATGTCCGGTCCCGGAGTTCCTGGAATGAAGGCCATCTCTTGCACACCCCTATTGCTTGACCTTGGTCTTTCGGGGCGAATGCGGCGGTCTTGAACCTTCGCGTGGTCCTGCGCAGAACAAACTCGCGTCGAACCAGTGCCCCGATACCTCTCCCTCCGGAGAGGGTACCACAGGCCGCAGGGGTCTCACAGGGAGAATCGACCCATAGCTCCGCGGCGCTTGGCGAGCTCGCTTGGCAGGCGGACCAGGAATGTTTGTTGGTCGCCGGCCCTATACCATTTGGCGGACGCCTAAGCCGAGGCCCTATATGGTGACCTCGATGGAGACCAGACCGGTGCTGCCGCCAGGAATGGTGATTGCCGGCGCCCAGGTCCAGGGTGTCGGTCCCGGAGCCACCGTCGTAGAGGTAGAGGCCGGCGGCGAAGTCCGCCTGGTTCGTCACCACGAAAACATCGTCGCCCGAACCACCGAAGACAGAGTCGAGACCAGCGCCGCCGGCAAGCGTGTCGGCGCCGTCACCTCCGTAGAGGCTGTCGGCCCCGTCTTCACCCAAGAGGTAGGTATCATCCCCATCACCGCCGTAGAGGCTATCGGCCCCGGAGCCGCCATAGAAACCTCTATCGTTTACCACTGCCACCGAAGAGCACGTCGGCTCCGGTTCTGCCCAGCAAGTAGCGATCATCCCCGTCATCCGCGTAGACCCTGTCGTCACCGCCCGCGGTTCCGAAGAAGAAGTCGCCCATCATGAAGTAGTCGTCGCCGTCGCCGCCAAAGACGCTATCGTCACCGGAGCCACCGTAGAAGTTCGAGTCATCGCCATCGTCACCGAAAAGGATGTCGACGGCCGGAGCCGCCGTAGAAGTCGACGTCGCCGCCGCTGCCGCCATAGAGGCTGTCCGCCCCGGACCCGCCGAAGAACAGACCGTCCGCCGCCGCTATCGGCGGAGAGCCTGTCGTCTCCACTGCCGCCCAGGAAACTGCGGTCCATCCTGGTCACCGCCGGAGAGGCTATCGGCACCCAGTCCACCGTAAAAGCGATCGTCATCGCCGCTGCCACCGGAGAGGCTGTCGTCCGCGTCATCGCCGAAGAAGGAGCTGTCGTCGCCCTCGCCACCGTAGAGCCTGTCGGTCGACGAGCCGCCATAGAAAAGGCTGTCGTTTCCGCTGCCACCGGAAAGCGTGTCGGCGCTCTCGTCACCCATGAAGCTGAGGTCGGTCCCGCTGCCGCCGGAAAGGGTGTCGAGCCCGGAACCGCCGACCAGGATAGAGTCGTCTCCCGCGCCACCCGAGATCACGTCCTCTCCATCGCCACCATAGAGGCTCTCGTCATCCCCCTCGCCGCCGTAGAGCCTATCGGCCGAGGATCCACCGAACAGGCCGGTATCATTACCGCTGCCACCGTACAACCTGTCGGCACCACTGCCGCCCAGGAAACTGCGATCATCCTGATCGCCACCGAAGAGGGTGTCGGCCCCCAGTTCGCCGTAGAAGCGATCGTCATAGCCACTGCCACCGGAGAGTCTGTCGTCTCATCGCCGCCGAAGAAGGAGCTATCATCCCCTCGCCGCCGAAAAGGTCATCATTCGCCGAGCCGCCGAAGACCCCGAGGTCAGCCCCGCTGCCGCCATCGATGGAGTCGCTCCGGATTGGCCCAAGAGGTGTCATCGCACCACTGCCACCGGAAAGGCTGTCGTCCCCATCGCCGCCGACGAGGAGAGGTCATCCCCCTCGCCACCGTCAAGGGTGTCGGCCGAGGATCCGCCGAACAGACTGCTGTCGCCGCCGCTGTCGCCGGCGATGATGTCGACCCCCGAGTCACCCGATAGAGCGACATCGCCGCCGCTGCCGCCGTAGAGCCTGTCGTCACCGATGCCGCCCAGGAGAGAAGCGTCCGCGCCGTCGCACCATAGAGCGTGTCATCCGCGTCCAGGCCATAGAGCCGGTCGGCGCCACCCAGGCCCTTCAGGACATTGATGCGGTCGTCGCCGGTCAAGGTGTCGTCGCGTCGGTGCCACAGCGGATCTGCCCCTCGATGGAAGTCTGCTCCACGCCGGCCGGCAGGGTCGCGCCCTCCTCGAGCACCAGGGTGTCGACGGCCGAGCCGCCGTCCAGGATCTCCCCGGCGGTAAGCTCCATCTGGCTCGCCACAACAAGCAGGTCGGCACCGCTGCCGCCATAGACCAGATCCAGCCCCAAACCACCGAAAAGACCGATATCGCCACCGTCGCCACCATCGACTACGTCATCCCCGGCGCCGCCCAAGAGGCTAGCATCACCCCATCGCCGCCGGAGATGCTATCGGATCCGGAGCCGCCGAAGAGGCTCAGGTCGTTCCCATCGCCGCCATGGAGCGTGTCGGCACCGAGCCGCCAAAGAGGCTCATATCGTTCCCGTGTGCCGAAGAGAGCGTCGGTACCGAACCGCCGTACAGACGGGTGTCGAACTGGTCGCCGCCAAAGAGGCTATCATCGCCCTCTTCGCCTCGGAAATCGATGCCCTTCGGTCACCGCCATAGAGCCTGTCATCGCCGCTACCACCATAGAACCTAAAGGCTCCTACGAACCCGCCAAACAGATAATCACTGCCTGTTCCGCCATAAAAACTTACACCCAGTCGAATATTGAAGAGATTATCGTCGCCGGCACCGCCGAAGAAGAAGGCATCGAGAGTGTTGCTGCCATAGAGCCGGTCGGCCCCCGCTGCTACCTTCGAAGGAGGTGCTACTTCCGTGGCCGCCATAGAGCCTGTCGGCCCCGCTACCACCATCGAAAGTGCATCATTACCGTAGCCACCAAAGAGACGATCGGCACCGTTTCCGCCAAAAAAGTGGCTGTCGAAATCGTTACCGCCATAGAGGCGATCGTCGTCATCTCCGCCATAGAACGAGCTATCTACACCGTTGACTCCGAAAAGGCTATCATCACCGGATCCGCCGAACTGAGTATCGGAGCCGTCGTCACCATAGAGAAGGTCGTCGCCACTATCCCCGGAGAGGGTATCATCTCCTAACTCGCCTTGCAAAAGCACGTCATCACCATCGCCACCGGAGATAATGTCGGCCCCCATATCCACCTCTGAGGGCGACGTCATCGCCATCGCCGCCGGAGATAATGTCGGCCCCCAATCCACCTCTGAGGGCGACGTCATCGCCATCGCCGCCAGCGATGGTGTCGGCTCCCGATCCACCTTCAAGGGCCAAGTCGTCACCGTCGCCACCGAAATCCTGTCTGCCCCGGTGTCACCGTAGAGAAGGGTATCGTAGCCGCCGCCGCCGTAAAGGCTATCGTCTCCCTCTGCGCCCCACAAGAGAGGTCGCTTCCGCTGCCGCCGGCGACAGTGTCGACCCCCAATCCGCCATCGAGGAGAAAGTCGCTACGCTGCCACCGTCGATGCTGTCGGCCCCGGCATCACCGAAGAGGCGTGTATCATCTCCCGCGCCGCCGGCGACGGTGTCAGACATGGCACCGCCCGAAAAGGCTTGCATCCGCCCCGCTGCCGCCGGTGACGCTGTCGGCGCCGCTTTCCGCCCGTAGAGGGCGCTATCGCTGCCGCTGCCGCCGGAGAGGCTGTCATCGCCGCTAATCCCCGCCTAGGGATACGTCGGATCCATCACCGCCAGCGATGGTGTCGTCGCCCGAGCCTCCGTAGAGCGCCGCATCATCGCCGCTTGCACCCGAGATGCTGTCGTTGCCGCTATTGCCGAGATCAGGCTGTCGTCGCCGTCACCGCCGTAGAGGCTGTCGTCTCCGCCTTGGCCGAAGAGCTGGCTGTCGATGCCATCATCGCCATCGATGACGTCGGCACCAGAGCCGCCGACGAGGGTGACGTCCACCCCACTGCCACGTAGATCCTGTCGGCACCCGAGCCCCCATAAAGGTTCACGTCGGCGCCACTGCCGCCGAAGAGGCTATCGACTCCTGTCTGACCGAGGAGCTGACTGTCCGTTCCGTCGTCGCCCTCGATGAGGTCGGCGCCCGAGCCTCCGACAAGGGTGACGTCCGCTCCGCTGCCACCGTAGATCCTGTCGCTACCCGAGCCGCCGTACAGGCTCACGTCGGCGCCGCTGCCGCCGAAGAGGCTATCGTCTCCGTCTGACCAAGGAGCTGACTGTCCGTCCCGTCATCGCCCTCGATGAGGTCGGCACCCGAGCCTCCGGCAAGGGTGACGTCCGCCCCGCCGCCACCGTAGATCCTGTCGCTACCCGAGCCGCCGTAGAGGCCCATGTCCGCGCCGCTGCCGCCGAAGAGGCTGTCGTCTCCCCCTTGACGAGGAGCAGGGAGTCCGCCCCGTCGTCGCCCTCGATGAGGTCGGCACCGGACCGCGGCGAGGGTGACGTCCGCCCCACTGCCGCCGGAAATGCTGTCGCCACCTGTCCCGCCATAGAGGCTGACGTCAGCGCCGCTGCCGCCAAAGAGACTGTCGGCCCCCGAGCCACCGTAGAGGGAGATATCGTTCCCGTCGTCGCCGAAGAGAGCGTCGCTACCGGACCCGCCGAACTGCCTGAGGTCGGCCCCGTTGCCGCCGAAGAGGCTGTCATCGCCCTCTTCGCCTCTGAGAATGTTGTCGCTTGCATCGCCACCGTAGATTCGGTCGTCGCCATCGCCGCCGTAGAGAAAGGCGTCGGCCGCCTCGTCGCCGGACAGGTTGTCGGCTCCCGAGCCACCATATAGAAAGCTGTCATAAGCGGCACCGCCCGACAGGCTGTCGTCACCGTCCTCGCCGAGGAAACTGACATCGAAGCCATTGCCTGCGTACAGCCTGTCGTCACCGAAGCCACCAAAGAACCGAAAATCCGCACCGGCGTCGGCGAAAAGAGTATCGTCGCCGCTGCCGCCCTCGAAGCTCACGTCGTCCTGATCGCCGCCGTAGAGGACGTCATTTCCATCATCACCTCTAACATTGACGTCACTCCCTTCGCCCCCGAAAATCGTGTCTCTGCTGGAGCCACCGCCCAGGCCGCCATCATTGCCATCGCCGCCGCTGATCCTATCCACGCCGGTACCGCCGAAGAGATTAACGTCGACTCCGCTGCCGCCATAGATCCTGTCGTTACCGGTCCCACCTATGAAGTTGTATCCCCGCCACTGTCTCCGCTAAGGGTGTCGTTGTCGTTGCCGCCGAAGAACTCCCTGTCGTCGCCGTCACCGCCGTAGAGCTTGTCGGCGCCTGCGCGGCCGGCGAAGCGCAGATCGATGCCCGCGTCTCCGTAGATGCGATCGATGCCACCACCGCCATAGAAGCTGAGGTCGGCACCGCTGCCGCCGTACATCGTGTCCCGCTTGCCCCTGGCCGTCGAAGAAGGAATCATCCCCGCTGCCACCGAACATGGAATCGTTGCCGGCGCCTCCGTAAGAGCGAATAGTCGTCGCCCTCGCCGCCGTCCACCCGATCCGAGCTGACGTCGCCATAGAAGAAGGCATCGATCCCGCTTCCACCATAGAGCTGGTCGCCGCCGCGCTCGCCGTAGACCTGGCGGTCGTCACCATCGCCGCCGAAGACCACATCGTTGGCCCGTTCGCCCAGCAATGAGGTGTCTGCGCCATCGCCGCCGAAGATCGTGTCGGCATTGGCGCCGCCGTCGAGGTGGGTGTCGGCGCCAGAGTTCCCCGAAAGAGTATCGAGACCGGCACTGCCGTAGAGAAGGCTGTCGTCGCCGCTCCCCACCGGCGATGGTATCGTCGCCGACCCCACCGAAGAGGAGCGCGTCCGCGCCCTCACCGCCGGCTAGGAAATCGGCCCGGAGCCACCGTCGAGGTTGCTGTCGTCGCCCCCCTCGCCGGCCAGAGAGTCGCTTCCCGTACCCCCATCGAGGGCGACATCGGCGCCACTGCCGCCGAAGAGCGTGTCGTCGCCTTGGCCCCCATAGAGGCTGTCGGCCGCGCTCAAGCCATAGAGCGTGTCGCCCGCGCCGTAGCCCAGAATTGTGTCGACCGCAGAGGTGCCAGAAAGACTATCCGGTCCCGGTGTCCCTGGAATGAAAGCCATAGCCCGCGCCCCCAATTGGTCGGACCGCTTTGCTTTCGAGGCAATTACAATTGCTTAGAGGACTTTATCTCGCCTCGCGGGGGGCGATCCAATGCCAATCCGGCCCCCGGTACGCTCCCGGTACAACCGGAGAGTAGCCTGCTGGCGGCAACCTGTACAGGACTCTCTGAAATTGATTGTCGATCTTCACCGGCGACGGAGCACCTAATCCAGAAACACTGTGCCTGCTATTTGCAAAATGTAGGCGCTAGAGCCCCAGCAGCAACTTCTCCGGTGCCTCGATCGCCTCCTTGATCTTGACCAAGGTGGTGACCGCCTCGCGGCCGTCGATCAGGCGGTGGTCGTAGGACATGGCCAGATACATCATCGGGCGGACTGCGACTTCGCCCTTGATCACCACCGCGCGCTCCTCGATCTTGTGCAGGCCCAGGATGGCCGACTGCGGCGGGTTCAGGATCGGGGTCGAGAGCAGCGAGCCGAAGATGCCGCCGTTGGTGATGGTGAAGGTGCCGCCCTGCATCTCCTCCAGGCCCAGCTTGCCGTCGCGGGCGCGCTTGGCCAGCTCGACGAGAGAGGCCTCGATCTCGGCGAAGGACTTGGCCCCGCAGTCGCGGATCACCGGAACCATCAGGCCGGCCGGTGCCGAAACCGCCATGCCGATATGGACATCGTGGTTGTAGACGATTTCGTCGCCATCGAGCTGAGCGTTGGCTGCCGGCACTGCCTTCAAGGCCGCGACCGCGGCCTTGGCGAAGAAGGACATGAAGCCCAGCTTGATGCCGTGGGCCTTCTCGAAGCTCTCCTTATAGCGCGCGCGCAGGGCCATGACCGCGCTCATATCCGCCTCGTTAAAGGTGGTGAGCATGGCCGCCGTGTTCTGCGCTTCCTTCAAGCGCTTGGCGATGGTCTGGCGCAGCCTGGTCATGCGCACGCGCTCTTGGCGTGGTGCCTCTGTAGCAGGAGCCGTCGCAGGCAGTGGCGCGGATGGGGCCGGTGGCGGTGTCGGTACAGGCGGAGGCGCCAGGGGAATCAGAAGCGAAGGATCTTCGATCACCTTCAGCACGTCTTCCTTGGTCAAGCGTCCTTCTTTACCGGTCGCCGGAATTCGCCCAGGGTCCAAGTCGTTCTCGCTGACCAGACGCTGCACTGCCGGAGACAAGGGCATGACCGGTGTCGCCGCGGCAACACCCAGATAGGCCAAGAGATCGGCTTGCCCGATCTTGCCGTTCGTCGAGCGGCTGACGGAGGCCGGATCCAGGCCACCGTTAGCGCCCGCCGCGACTGGTGCCGGAGCAGGTGCCGTTGCCGGAGCCGCCGCTGGGGCAAGAGCCGCAGCAGCTGCCGGAGTCGAGGCCGCCACAGCGCCTGCGGCAATGACGGCCAAGAGGGCATCGACCTCGACCGTGTCGCCTTCGGCCGCCTTGTGCGCCTCAAGGACGCCGGCCGTCGGCGCGTTCACCTCCAGGGTTACCTTGTCGGTCTCCAACTCGACGATGGGCTCGTCCTCGCCGACGGCGTCTCCCTCCTGCTTGATCCAGCGCGAAACGATGGCCTCCGTCACCGACTCGCCCAAGGTGGGCACCTTCACCTCGACACTCTTGCCGCTCGCCTGCGCTGGCGGCGCGGCAACGGGAGCAGGCGCGGGCGCGGCAGGAGCGGGCGCCGGCGCAGCCGGGGCAGGGGCCGGCGCGGCGGCCACGGCGCCGCCGCCTTCACCGACACGTCCCAAGAGGGCGCCCACCTCAACGGTCTCGCCTTCGGGTACCAGGATCTCGCCCAGGGAGCCGGCAATCGGCGCGTTGACCTCGAGGGTCACCTTGTCGGTCTCCAACTCGACCAGCGCCTCGTCCATGGCAACCGCCTCGCCCGGCTGCTTGAGCCAGCGCGAGACAATTGCTTCCGTCACCGATTCGCCCAGGCTCGGTACCAGGATGTCGCTTGCCATCGCCTCTTCCGTCCCCGCTCGCTCTTCAGACTAATTCCGCCGCGTCTCGGCGCATGGCGATCCTGCCCTTGGGCTTGAGGCCCAAGGTCAAGGCCGATTCGATCAATGTCTTCTGTTCTTCCACATGGCGCTTGAAGGAGCCGGTGGCCGGCGAAGCGGCCGAGGACCGGCCGGCAAAGCGCGGCCGTGCCTTCTCTACCCCAGCCTCTTCGGCCACCTCCTCCAGGAAGGAGGAGACGAAAGGCCAAGCCCCCATATTGCGCGGCTCTTCCTGGCACCAGACCAGGTCGCAGTGCTTGTACTTGGCCAACTCGTCGATCAATGCGTCGGCCGGGAAGGGATAGACCTGCTCCATCCTCAGGAAGTGGATGTCCTTGATACCCTTCTGTTCGCGTGCCTCGTAGAGGTCGTAGTAGACCTTGCCGCTGCAGAGCACCACTTGCTTGGCCTCTTCGGCGGCGAGGGCAGGTCGTCGCAATAGAGAATGCGGTGGAAGCCGCTGTCGCCGGTCATGTCGGCCAGCGAAGAGACACAGCGCTTGTGCCGCAGAAGCGACTTCGGCGTGGCCACGATCAGGGGCTTGCGGAAGTCGCGATGCAGCTGACGGCGCAATGCATGAAAATACTGGGCCGGCGTGGTGCAGTTGATCACCTGCATGTTGTCTTCGGCGCAGAGCTGCAGGTAGCGCTCTATCCGCGCCGAGGAGTGTTCCGGGCCTTGGCCTTCGAAGCCGTGCGGCAACAGCATCACCAATCCGCACATCCGGAGCCACTTGGACTCGCCCGAGGCGATGAACTGATCGACGATGACTTGGGCGCCGTTGGCGAAGTCGCCGAACTGCGCTTCCCACAAGACCAGCGCGCTGGGCTCGGCGAGCGAGTAGCCGTACTCGAAACCGAGCACGCCCATCTCCGACAAGGGGCTGTCGATGATCTCCAAGGTCCCCTGATCGGGGCTGACGTGATGCAAGGGCTTGTAGCGCTCTTCGGTCTCCTGATCGACGAAGACGGCGTGGCGTTGCGAGAAGGTACCGCGGTTGCAGTCCTGGCCGGTCAGGCGCACCGGATGGCCTTCGGCGAGCAGGGTGGCGAAGGCCAGGTGCTCGGCCGTCGACCAATCGATCCCCTCGCCGGCCTCGATCGCCTTGCGGCGGTTGTTGATGACGCGCTTCAGCTTGGAGTTGATGTTGAAGTTGTCCGGAATGGCGGTGATCGCCTTGCCGATCGAGGCCAGCCCTTCTTCTTCGATGGCTGTCTTGCCACGCCGCGCGTCATAGGTGCGCACGGTCTTGAGGCCGGACCATCGGCCTTCCAGCCAGTCCGCCTTGTTCGGGCGATAGCTGTTGGCCGCCTCGAACTCCCGCTCCAAGCGGTCGTGCCACTCCTTGACCATCTTGTCGGGCTCGGCCTCGGCGATGATGCCTTCCTCGACCAGGCGCTTGCCATAGATCGCCCGGGCGCTGGGATGGCTCTTGATGACCTTGTACATCCTGGGCTGGGTGAAGGCCGGCTCGTCGCCTTCGTTATGGCCGTGGCGGCGATAGCAGAACATGTCGATCACCACGTCCTGCTTGAACTGCTGGCGATACTCCGTGGCGATGCGGGCGACGTGGACCACCGATTCCGGATCATCGCCGTTCACATGCAGGATCGGCGCCTGGACGATTTTCGCCGCCTCCGAGCAGTAGGGGCCGGAGCGCGCGTTCACCGGGTTGGTGGTGAAGCCGATCTGGTTGTTGACGATGACATGAATGGTGCCGCCGGGTGCGATAACCCTTCAACTCCGAAAGGTCCAAGGTCTCGGCCACCAGGCCCTGGCCGGCGAAGGCGGCATCGCCGTGCATCAAGAGACCCATGACCTGGGCACGCTCCTTGTCGCCATATTGCGACTGCTTGGCCCGAACCTTGCCGATCACCACGGTGTCCACAGCCTCCAGATGCGAGGGATTGGCGGTCAATGAAAGGTGCACGTTGTTGCCGTCGAACTCGCGGTCGGTGGAGGTGCCCAGGTGGTACTTGACGTCGCCCGACCCGCCGACGTCGTCGGGGTTGGCGGCACCGCCCTGGAACTCGCTGAAGATGGCCTGAAAGGGCTTGCCCATGAAGTTGGCTAGCACGTTCAGCCGGCCGCGGTGCGGCATGCCGATCACCAGCTCCTTGATCCCCAGCTGGCCGCCGCGCTTGACGATCTGCTCCAAGGCCGGGATCAGGGATTCGCCGCCGTCGAGGCCGAAACGCTTGGTGCCGGTGTACTTCTTGTCGAGGAACTTCTCGAAGACCTCGGCGGCGGTCAGGCGCTCGAGAATGGTGCGCTTGCCGGGAACCGAGAACTCCGTTCGGTTGCCGATGTTCTCGATCCGCTCCTGGATCCAGGCTTTTTGTTCGGGCACTTGGATGTGCATGAACTCGACGCCGATCTTGGCGCAGTAGGTCTTGCGCACCTGCTCGACGATTTCCCGGATGGTCGCCGTCTGGCGGCCCAGCACCATGTTGATGAAGATCGGGCGGTCGAGATCGGCTTCGGTGAAGCCGTAGGTGCGATAGTCCAGCTCGGGATGCGGCGGCTTGGGCGCCAGGCCCAGCGGGTCGAGATCGGCCTGCAGGTGGCCACGCACGCGGTAGGAGCGGATCAGCATCAAGGCGCGAATCGAATCGCGCGCAGCTGACTGCACGTCGGTGGCGGTGGCCGCGGCTGCCGCCTGCAGCCCATTGCCGGATGCCGCGGCTGCAGACGTCTGGCGTCCGATCAGGCCGTCCATCAGGCCCAGTGCATCCGGCGCCAGGTCGCCGAAGAAGCCGCGCCAAGCCGGATCGACGTCGCCGGCATTGTGCAGAAAGCGGCGATAGAGGTCGGCCAAGGCGCTCGCCTTGGCACTGTTCTTCAGGGTCTCTACAAGCGCTGCGTCAGCCATCTTCTCGATCCTCGGCTCCCGTGCTTCACAAGCCTAGCCTGCGTTCGAGCCCCCCCTTCGAGAAGGCTCCTTGCCGGTCGATAAGGACGAAGGCGGCCGGGCCGGCACCGCTGATCGCGCGGCGCCGGCCCCCGGCCTAGCCGCGCATCGCTTCCAACATAGCCGCACCCAGGCCGGCCGGCGATTCGGCGACATGGATGCCGGCGCTTCTCAGCGCCTCGATCTTGTGCTCGGCGGTGTCCTTGCCGCCGGAGATCACCGCACCGGCGTGGCCCATGCGGCGGCCCGGCGGCGCCGTCCGGCCGGCAATGAAGCCCACCACCGGCTTCTTCGTACCGCTGGACTTGACCAACTCCGCGCCCTCGGCCTCGGCGTTGCCGCCGATCTCGCCGATCATGATGATGCCCTCGGTCTCCGGATCGGCCAGGAAGAGCTCCAGCGAGGAGACGAAGTTCATCCCCTGCACCGGATCGCCGCCGATGCCGATACAGGTCGACTGCCCCAGGCCCGAGGCGGTGGTCTGCGCCACGGCTTCGTAGGTAAGCGTGCCCGAGCGCGAGATCACGCCGATCTTGCCGCGCCGGTGGATGTGACCCGGCATGATGCCGATCTTGCACTCGTCCGGCGTGATGACGCCCGGACAGTTGGGGCCGATAAGCCGCGAGCCCGAGCCCTTCAGCGCCTGCTTGACACGCACCATGTCTAGCACGGGAATGCCCTCGGTGATGCAGACGATCAGCGGAACCTCCGCGCTCAAGGCCTCCAGAATGGCATCGGCGGCAAAGGGCGGCGGCACGTAGATCACCGAGGCATTGGCGCCGGTACCCGCGACCGCCTCACCGACCGTGTCGAAGACCGGCAGGCCAAGATGGCTGCTGCCGCCCTTGCCCGGGGTGACGCCGGCGACCATCTGCGTGCCATAGGCGATAGCCTGCTCGGTGTGAAAGGTGCCTTGGCTGCCGGTGATGCCCTGGCAGACGACCTTGGTGTTCTTGTCGACAAGAATTGCCATCAGGCTGCCTCCTTCACCGCGTTGACAACCTTTTGTGCCGCGTCGCCCAAATCGTCCGCGGCGATGATGGCAAGACCGGACTCGTTCAAGATCTTCTTACCCAAGTCGACGTTGGTGCCTTCCAGGCGCACCACCAGCGGCACGTTGAGCGCCACCTCCTTGGCCGCCGCCACCACACCCTCGGCGATGACATCGCAGCGCATGATGCCGCCGAAGATGTTGACCAGGATGCCTTCGACATTGGGGTCGGACAGAATGATCTTGAAGGCTGCTGTCACCCGCTCGCGCGTCGCACCGCCGCCGACGTCCAGGAAGTTCGCCGGCTCTCCACCGTAAAGCTTGATGATATCCATCGTCGCCATGGCCAGACCGGCGCCGTTCACCATGCAGCCGATATTGCCGTCAAGGCTGACGTAGTTCAACTCGTGCTGGGCAGCCTCTCTCTCCTTGGCGTCCTCTTCTTCTTCGTCGCGCAGCTCGGCCACTTCCTTGTGGCGGAAGAGCGCGTTGTCGTCGAAGTTCATCTTGGCGTCGAGCGCGATGACATCGCCGCCGCTGGTGACCACCAGGGGGTTTATCTCGATCAGCGAGGCGTCGAGATTGACGAAGGCCTTGTAGAGCACGATCAGGAACTTGGTCGCCGCCGAGGCCTGCTTGCCCTTGAGGCCCAGGCCGGCCGCCACCTTGCGCCCGTGGAAGGGCATCAAGCCCAGGCCCGGATCGATCGGCACGGTCACGATCTTCTCGGGCTCGTTGGCGGCCACGGTCTCGATCTCCATGCCGCCCTCGGTCGAGGCGATGACAGTTACCTTCGAGCTGCCACGGTCTACCAGCAAAGAGAGGTAGAGCTCGCGGGCGATGTCGCAGCCGTCTTCGACGTAAAGCCGGTTCACCTGCTTGCCGGCAGGCCCGGTCTGCTTGGTCACCAGAACGCTGCCCAGCATGGCCTTGGCGTTGTCGACCACATCGTCCACCGACTTGACGACACGCACGCCGCCCTTGCCGTCGGGATCGTTCTGGAAGCGCCCGGCGCCGCGGCCGCCGGCATGGATCTGGGATTTCACCACCCAGACCGGGCCGCCCAACTCGTTCGCCACCTGCTTGGCCTCGGCGGGCGTATAGGCAACCCCGCCCTTCAGCACGGGGACGCCATACTTGGCCAAGAGCTGCTTGGCCTGATACTCGTGAATATTCATTCCGGTCCGATTACCCCGCTCACCTCTGGCCGATCTCCGCCGGCCAGTGATCCCAAGAAGACCGCAGATCTACGGCCATCATAACCAGCCGGCCCGGCTGCGCAACAGCCGCACCGACCATGATCAAGGAGATGTCAGCTGCCCAGGGCCTTGCAGGCCTCGACCAGGCCCTCCACCGCCTTGACGGAGGCATCCAGCATCGCCTGTTCGTCCGCGTTCAAGGACAGCTCCACCACCCGCTCGACACCGCCTTCGCCGATGATGACGGGAACGCCGACATAGAGGTCCTTGACCCCGTACTCGCCCTGCAGATAGGCAGCACAGGGCAGCACGCGCTTCTTGTCCTTGAGATAGGCCTCGGCCATGGCGATGGCCGAAGAGGCCGGAGCATAGAAGGCAGAGCCGGTCTTCAAGAGGCCGACGATCTCCGCACCGCCGCCGCGGGTGCGCTTGACGATGGCATCCAGCGCATCCTGGCTGATCCAGCCCATCTCCACCAGTTCCGGCAAGGCGATGCCGGCAACCGTCGAGTGGCGCACCATCGGCACCATGGAATCGCCGTGGCCGCCCAAGACGAAGGCCGTGACGTCCTCGACCGAGACACCCATCGCCTCGGCCAGGAAGTAGCGGAAGCGCGCGGAATCGAGCACGCCCGCCATGCCCACTACCTTGTTGTGCGGCAGCCCGCAGGCCTCGCGCAGCACCCAGACCATGGCGTCCAGGGGGTTGGTGATGCAGATGACGAAGGCGTCGGGGGCGTGGGTCTTGATGCCCTCGCCGACCTGCTTCATCACCTTGATGTTGATGCCGAGAAGATCGTCGCGGCTCATCCCCGGCTTGCGCGCTATGCCGGCGGTGACGATGATGACGTCGGCGCCGGCGATGGCCTCGTAGCCGCCGCTACCCGCCAGCACCGCATCGAAGCCCTCGACCGTGCTCGCCTGGGCGATGTCCAGCGCCTTGCCCTGGGGAATGCCTTCGGCAATGTCGAAGAGGACGACGTCGCCTAGTTCCTTGAGACCGGCCAACAGCGCCAGAGTGCCGCCGATCTGTCCTGCGCCAATGAGCGCGATCTTGTTGCGTGCCATCCCGTGTCTTCACTCCTTCCGCCCCATCCGACGAGCGCGTCCGCACCGCTTTCGGTGCAGTGCAAAACACCAGACAGGGGTAACCCGCCCGAAGCCGCCAGACAAGCGGCGATCTGACGGCATTGCAGCGCACGCGATCTTTGGGATGACGCGGCTCTTTCACGCGCCGAAGCCTGTTTCATGTCGAAACCGGCTTCTCTGCGATCGGACGCTAGATCAAGGTCGCAGCGATGTCGACCAGAAGAGCCAAGAGCACGGAGTTGTAGAGGAAGGCCAGAACCGTGTGGAAGGTCACCCACTTGCGCATCCGCCGCTGGGTCACCTGCACGTCGGAGGCCTCGAAGGTCATCCCGGCACAGATGGCGAAATAGAGGAAGTCGGCATAGGCCGGCTGGGTCTGGTCGCCCTCGTCGCGCGGGAAATTGAATCCGCCACGCGGGCCCCCCTTGTCCGCCCCTTCACCGTAATAGAGGTGGGCGTAGTGCAGCGCGAAGATCGAATGCACTGCGAACCAAGTGATGAAGATGGTGCAGACCGCCAGCAGAAGATGAAAGAGCTGCTCGCCCTCCTCGAGGCTGCCACCGACCTTCAAGGTCCAAATCGTGGTGACGATGGAAGCACTGGAACCCAAGACGATAAAGAGGGCATGTCCGAAGAGAGTAGGGTCGTAGCGGCGGGCCCGCTTCTTCAAGATCTCCGGATCGCCGCGCTTGGTCAGGAAGTAGACGCAAGCAAGGGTGCAGAAGGCTGTCACCGCCCACCCCAAGGTCACTCGCGATGCCAAGGTCATGCTGCCGGGCAGCAGGGCCATGACCACCAGCCCCATGCCGAGCGCAATCAAGAGCCAGGCGCGAACCCCATGAACGATAAAACGGCCGAGCGCCCAGGCCTGGACCTTGGTCAGGAGCATGGCCCCTTATCGCCTGCCGGGGCCTGGCCTGTCGAGAGAGCGGGCGCGTCAGGCCGCAATGTGCTCCAGGGCCAGATACTCGGCCGAGCGCATCTCCATCAAGCGGCTGGCGGTGCGCAAAAACTCCTCTGCGCCGTCGCCGCGCGGATAGAGCTGGTCCGGCGGCGCTTCCGCCCCCAGGATCAGCTTGCTCTTGGCCTCGTAAAGCGCATCGACCAGCAGCATGAAGCGCTTGGCCTTATCGCGGTTGTCGGGCCCCAGTTGCGGCACGCCGCCGATGATCACGGTGTGATAGCGACGGGCGAGGGTCAGATAGTCCTCTGCGCCCAAGGGCCGGCCGCAGAGCTCGTCGAAATCGAAGCGGGCGACCCCGCGGGCAGCCAGCGGCACCGGAACTTCCCGGCCCTTGACGATCAGGCATTCGCTGCCGGCCTCGGCCCCCTCGGTCAGTTCGGCGAAGGCATCCTTCAGAGCCTTCGCCGTGCGCGGGCCCAGCGGCGCGTGATAGACGGCCAGCAGTTTCAGGCGCTGGCGGCGATAGTCCCGCCCCCCGTCCAGCTCCAGCACGTCCAGACGCTCCTTCAAAAAGGCGATGAAGGGCAGGAAGCGCTCGCGCTGCAGGCCGCCCTCGTAGAGCCGGTCGGGCATCCAGTTGGAGGTCGCCACCACCACCACGCCCTCTTCGATCAAGGATTCGAAGAGGCGGCCCAGGATCATCGCATCGGCGATGTTCACCACGTGGAACTCGTCGAAACAGAGCAGCCAGGCCTCGCTCGCCAGCGCACGCGCCAAGGTCGGCAAGGGATCGCCCTCCTTGCCCTTGGTACGCTGGCGCCAGGCATGCAGACGGTCTTGGACCTCGGTCATGAAGGCGTGGAAATGCACCCGCCGCTTCCGCTCGACCCCGGCGTGATCGTAGAAGAGGTCCATCAGCATGGATTTCCCCGTCCCCACCGGCCCGTAGAGATAGAGGCCCTGCGGCGGGTCCTCTCGCCGGCGCGCCAGCCCCAGCCGCGCCTTCCAACCGCCCGCACCTTCGCTCGGCTCATAGCCGCGAAGCGAATGGCAGAGTGCCTGCAGCTTCTCCGCCGCCAGTTCCTGGGCCGGATCATGCTGCAGCTTTCCTGCCTGGCGAAGTGCCCTGAATTGGGCGAGCGGTCCCTCGGTCATAGCGGCCAGCCTATTGCCCTTAGGAGGGCGGCAAAGGCAAGCGTCCTGTCAGACCCGGTCGCTTAGGCGGATCGTCGCGTCGACCGCCTGCAACTGCTATGCTGGAAGCAAGAGTTGGGGAGCCGACGATGGATACAGCAAAATCGCGAAATCCGCAGGTGCTGATCGTCGGTGCTGGCCCGACCGGCCTTTGCCTCGCTTGCGGGCTGGCGCGGCAAGGAACCGCTTTCCGGATCGTGGACCACAAAGAGGGCACCAGCGAACTGGTCAAGGCCAGTGAAGTCACGCCGCGCTCGCTGGAAATTCTGGCCGACTTCGGCCTGGCCGAGCGGGCCTTGGCGCTGGGCAACGTCGTGCACGGCTTCAAGATGTATGCGCACGGCAAGCTAGTCTGGCAGCAAACCTATTCGGAGGTCGATTCCCCCTACAAGTTCCAGCTTCACCTTGGCCAGCCCTACACCGAGCAACTGCTGCTGAGCGACCTGGAGGCACAGGGCGGCACCGTCGAGTGGGGCGTCGATCTTGAGTCACTGGAAGACGACGGCGAGGCCGTGACCGCCAAGCTGCGTTTCAAGGACGGCCGGGAAGAACGCTGCTCGGCGTCGTGGCTGGCGGCCTGCGACGGCGCCTGCAGCACGGTCCGCTCGCTGCTGGGCGAAGCGCTGGCCGGACATTCCTACGAGGCCGACAACCTGATCGGCAATGTACGGCTGGACTGGGACCGGCCGCCGGACGAGGTCTATGTGTTCTTCTCCGAAGAGGGCGAGCTTACCGTAAATCCTTTGCCGGACGGCTGGCATCAGATCAACGGCGCCTTCCGCCTGAAAACCGGCGCGCTCTCGCGCAAGGGCGAGGCCGGGACCTTGGAGGAGCTGCAGGCCCTCTTCGACGCCCGCTCCTCCATCCCCGGCAGGCTCTTGGAGGCCAACAGGGCCGCCTACTACCGGGTGCACCATCGCGCCGTGGACCGCTTGAAGATCGGCCGCGTGTTCCTCTTGGGCGATGCCGCGCACTTGGTCTCGCCCAACACCGGGCTCGGCATGAACACCGGCCTGCAGGATGCCGAGAACCTGGCCTGGAAGCTGGGCCTGGTCGCCGCCGGCGTCGCCAAGCCGGAGCTGCTGGAGAGCTATCAGATCGAGCGTCACGGCCTCTTGAAGGCGCTGGGCAAGCTCTCGGACCAGACGGAAGAGCTCTACCTCCTGCAGAACCCGGTGGCGCGCGAGCTTCGCAACCACGTCGTCACCACGCTGATCGGCTTGAAGCCGGTTTTCGAGAAGCAGAACCGCGCCATAGCGCAGCTCGACATCACCTACCGCAAGTCGCCCATCGTGCGCCAAGACATGGGCTTGCCCTTGCACTGGCCGGGCCAGCCGCATCTGTCGACACAGGCCAGCTGCCCGGCCGCCTGGTTCTCTTTCGGCGAGGGTCCGCACGCCGGCGACCGGGCAAGCGACGTCCGCTATCTGGAGGATCCCGACGGCAAGCGGCTGCGCCTCTATGAGCTGCTGACCCCTTGCCGGCACAACCTTCTGTGTTTCCTGGCGGGCGCGGAAGCGGATCAGACCTTGACCAGCACTCTGCAAGAGATCACCGCCGGGATCGACGCCGCCTATTCCGATTGGATCGACCTCGTCCTCGTCATTGCAGGCAAGCCGCCGAAAGTCCCCGTCCCATGGTCCGGCAGGGTCGCCTTCGACCCCGAGGGCAAGGCGCACCGACGCTATGGCGCCGCCGGCGAATGCCTTTATCTTCTGCGCCCCGACAAGTTCGTCGGCTATCGCTCGCTACCACCCGACTGGGCCAAGCTGGAGTGCTTTGTCCAGCAGTGTCTTGGTCAGGTGTGAGCGCAAGCCCTATTCCGCTGCCCGCGCCTCGGGCGCAAAGGCAGCCTCCATCTCGCGGCGAATGCGAACCGTCTCGTCGTTGTCGCCGATTTCGACATCGGACCAGCGGAGACTTTGCCCAGCCGGCACCGATCGCTTGAGACGGACGCCGTGGGCGAGGCCGATCGGCAGCGTGCCGCGGGCCAGGCTGGTTTCGGCCGGAAGCAGGCGGCCCCACACACAGTGGCCGCCTTCGCCGTCGAGGATTTCGCCGGCCGCCAGGTCGCGCTTGGCCGTCGCCGCGACATCGCCGCGGAAGCCCAGCGTCTGCCCGGTCGGCTCGCCGCGCAGCGCAGCCGAGAGGACCGAGATGCCGAGCTCCAGCCCGATCAGGTGGTAGGGCTTGTACATGGCGGCATAGCGGCCGCTGGAATCGGTCACCAGGCCGTACTGGCGGAAGCAGGCATTGGTGTAGTCGCCGCCCACGCCCTCGCCGCCTTCGAAGACCACGTAGACCCCCCACCGCAGGTCGCGGAAGACCGGCCTGCCGTCGCGTTCGACGCAGGAGACCACCTCGACCTGGCCCTTGCGGCTAAGCTGCCCGCCCTCGGCCTTGGGGCGCAGCACGTGCGGCAGGTCGTCGACGCCGCAAGGCGGGAAGGCCAGGCCCTCGGGCGGGGTCAGACCGGTGGCATTGGCGATCGCCGCCATCTCGATCGCCGACTTGGTGCCGTCGAGGAAGGAGTTGAACATCTGCGGGTTCATGCCGGCGGCCGACGCCTGCTCGGCCGAAAGCCCGTAGTAGGGCCAGACCGTATCGGGGGTCGAAGCGTGGTATTCCGGCAAGTACTTCGTGCCCTTGCCGGCGGCCACCACGGAAAGCCCGCAAACGCGCGCCCAGTCCACCATTTCCGCCACCAGGGCCGGCTGGTCACCGTAGGCCATGGAGTAGACCACGCCGGCCTTTCGGCAGGCCTCCGCCAGCAAGGGGCCGGCCAGCACGTCAGCCTCGACGTTCACCATGACGATATGCTTGCCGTTCTTGGCCGCAGCCAAGGCATGACGGATGCCGGCGGCCGGATGGCCGCAGGCATCGACCACGACCTCGACGTCGTCACGGGCGATCACGGCCAGGCCGTCTTCGAGGATCGCCACCTCGGCACGCTCGTCGTCCGGCCAGCCGGTGGCGCCGAGCGCCTGTCGGGCTCGATCGGGGTCGAGGTCGGCCAGTGCCGCAAGCTTGAGGCCTCGGGTCTTGGGGATCTGCGCCAAGAACATGGAGCCGAACTTGCCGGCCCCGATCATGCCGACGGAAACCGGCTTGCCGGTCTCTTCCAGGCGGCGCTGGAGGAGTGCGTAGAGATTCATCTCAGCCCTCTCAGGCGGCCTGTCGGCGTTCGTCAGCCAGCTGCATCAGGCAGTCGTCGGGCAGCGCCTCGATCGGCGTGAAATCACGATGCGCGATCCACTCCTTGCGGGCGAACTTGCGGATATGATTGTCGGTGCGGCAGAGCGAGAGATAGACGATGCGCCGGTCGTAGGGGCTGATGTTGGGCGGGCTCGCGTGCACGATGTTGCAGTGGAACATCAGAACGCCGCCGGGCTTGCCGGTCGGCGCCACGATCCCGCCGGCATCCGCCAATCGCCTGACCGTCGCCTTGTCCAGGGTCCAGAGCGGGTAGGAGGTGGTCTCCAGGTCATGGCCCGCCTCGAAGACGCCGGAGGTGTGGCTGCCTGGGATGATGAAAAGCGGGCCGTTGACCGCGGTCACCTCGTCCAGGAAGACGGCGATGTTCATCGCCAAGGGCTCCGGCATCTCGTCGTCGCGGTGCCAGGTGCCGAAGTCCTGGTGCCACTGCCAGATCTCGCCCTCGAAAGCGGCCTTGGCGTTGACCTTGTACTGATGCATGTAGAGCTTGCCGCCCAGCAGCTGCTCGACCGGCTCGATCAGCCGCGGGTGGGCGCCCAGGCGGCGAAAGCCCTCGTTGTAGCTGTGCGCGGCGAAAGCAGTGCGGGCGACGCCTGAGGCCTCCCGCCAGACCTCCTTGCGGTCGCTGGCATAGACCGTCTCGGCCTCCTCTCGCAGCAGCGCGGTCTCGGTCTCGTTGAAGGCCTCGGGAAGGAAGAGGTAGCCCAGGCGTTGGAAGTCGGCGATCTGCTGTTCGGTGAGTCTCATGGCGTCGTTCCCTCTTTCGCCTTTCCTGCCGTCTCAGGCGACGGCCTCTTCGTCCTTCTGCGCGCTCTCGAGCAAGTGGCGATAGGTCGTCTTTCCGGCCTCGTCGGCATGGGCGGCCGCCCGAGAGGCCGCCAGTTCGCCATCGCCGCTCTGGATGGCCTCAAAAATCGCCCGGTGCTCGTCCCAGATACGATCGATCTCGTAGTGGCTGTCCAGGACGGCGCGCATACCGCGCCGCAAATGCCCCCATTGTCGCTCGGCAATCTCCACCAGCACGGGGTTGCCGGAGAGCCGATTGATGGCCTGGTGGAAGGCCATGTCGGCCCCAACAAGCGCATTCAGCGATCCTTCGCCTTCGGCAGCGTCTCCTTGCGCCAAGGCCGAATCCAAGGCGGCCAATCCTCGCACGATCTCCCCCTCATCGCCGTGGGTCAAAACCCGAAAGGCCGCCAACCGCGCCGCCGTGCGATCGAGCGCCGCCCGCACTTGGTAGCTGGCCAGCAGATAACCTGCATCGAGCGGTGCCACCTCCAGCCCGCGCCGGCCGGCTTCCACCAGGAAGCCCTCCTGCTTCAAGAGCGCCAGTGCGTGGCTTACCGGCTGCCGCGAAACCTGCAGCTGACCCGCCAGCTCCTCTTGCCGTACGCGCTGGCCCGGCCGCAACCGCCCGTCCGCGATCTCCTCCAAGATCGCGCGATAGGCCTCTTGGACCAGTACGGGACGTTGACCAAGGGGGTTCATGAGACCATTTTTTCGAATTCTGAATTCCGAGTTCCGTTTGTATGGAACGCGTAGGCGATAGTCAAGCTCTTCTCCATGCGCTGTATCGGACCGAGATACCGTGCGCAAATCAGAGGCAAGGTATTTGTACGAAAGCCTTACAAGCGGACTCTCACAAGGGAAAGTAATGGGAAGCATTCCCTAATCCGGAATAAATATGCCCCTAACTGCATTCATATACAGCCTTTGAAAAGGAAAGAAAGCTCGATCGAAACTAGAGATCTTTGTGAGAAACACTGATACTCTTGCTGACAAAATTTCCCACTCTTTCTTCTAATAAACTTCTTTGCATTTTGATCGATAAGAGTCTTGATTGGCTTTACACAAGCAGGTACAGAGTCTATCTGCTCATGCTATTTGAAGCTAAATATGGGCTATTCTTTGGTCTATTTAGGCAAAGGAATCGGAAACGAATCTTTGTCAATAGCATTTTGCTCAATCTTTTAATTGGTATAGACCAAATTCTTCAAGATTAAATCCTACCTAATCTCTTGTGTAACTATCTGTACGATGCTATATAGAGCACATCAAAGCACAGTTCGGTGGCGGCAAGTTGTTGAAATGACTAACAAATCTGATACGGCTCGGCCAACCGCGCCGACAGTCATTTTCGACTACATTAAGGGATGCAACTTCCGACCAGTGCGTGTTGATGGCGCAATCGGTGGTGTCACCCCGAATGGCCACATCCACATGGCTTTGTACACGGAGCGGCATGCCATTCCCCGGAGAGTACGGGTAGAGATTGGCGAAGACGACCAACTCGGGGCTGTGCGCGAGGTAGAGACGCGTGGATCAATCGTCAGAGAAATGGAAGTAGACGTTTTCCTTAATTTGAAAACAGCTGAGAGCATTCTAGCCTGGCTTGAGGAAAAAATACATGAGGCCAAAGAACGGGAGAAGTAGAATGAACTTGCTGGGTAAAGATACCGGAACTGGCGGGCGTTATAGCCTAAATAACATGACATCATTCTCTGCAGAGAAAACGGCACGGTATTCTCCAAGTAACAATGACTATGTGAGTGATTTCTATACCCTTCTTCGCAAGTGGCGATTTAGAACACTTACTACATCATCCACAAAGGAAATCTTGAACCATCGTGAGTTTCATGAAATCGTAGCGATGGGATATAAGATCTTACCCTTTATCATCGAAGAAATCCGTACTCAACCTGATCATCTGCTTGCTGCCCTGCCTTTAATTACGGGTGAGGATCCAGTTCCTAGTAGTTTGCGAGGGAACATGTTGGAAATGGCGAACTCGTGGATAGCTTGGTATGAGCGAAGACGATGATCCAATCCTCCAAATAAGACGGAAGTTTCCCAACCTATCTAGCTCCGCTGCGATTACGAGCCCTCCTAGCAGCAGGTATAATTGCATTGCTTTTGCTGCTGGAAGTACAACCGAGTGGTGGTGGCCAGATGCTTGGGGCTTCGCGTACTGGCCTCCTGGCTGCCGTCGAATGGAAACTATCCCTGCTTTTCAACAGGCCTTCGAGGCCCTCGGGTACGGGCTTTGTCCGACAGGCAACTACGAGGAGGAGTTTGAAAAAATTGTGATCTATCATTTGAACGGCGTTCCAAAACATGCTGCAAGGCAGTTAGACAAAGATCATTGGTGCAGCAAACTTGGCGAGTGGTTTGATATTCGTCATACACCTTCTTGTTTGTCTGGACGGGACTCTTCTTATGGAGAAGTTGGGATATTCATGAAACGGAGAAAATTTTGACATATTGGTATAGATTTAGCCCTTGTTGCGTGAGAGCTTCGATAGCGGTCTCAGACCTGATTCTGGAGCAGCCCTGCACTGGAGGCGGCGGTGGACAGACTACAGCGATTGACGGACGTGCCTAGCGACCGCGTCGATAAGATCATGACGCAGTTCAAGGCCGAGGGTGCGATGAAAGTGAGCAGACAGCGCGCGCCGAATGGCACTTGGACGGTCGAAGCGATCTTCGCTGAAGCGTCAAACTAGGACCAGGTTGGTCTTGCGGGCGCAAGACAGGGGAGGCCTTAAGGCACGCCGGAAAATCGTGCTGACCACCCTAGAAAGCGGCCCGCAAGAGCGGAGACCCTTGGTGCATCACCCGTGGTAAGGAAACGCGGTTCGCCAGTGCCGCTGTGAAACCGCGGGTGACGGGCCAAGTAGCGCTCCAAGGACTCGGCGACGACGTTTGGCTGCGACAGCAGGCGTACGCCCGCCGGCAAGGCGGCGGCGAAGGCGTCGGCCACCAAGGGATAGTGGGTGCAACCCAGGACCGCGGCCTGCGGCGGTTCCGAGGGGTGTCGGGCCAAGAGCCGCTGGATCGCGTCCTGCACCATGTCGGCGAGCGCGCCTTGGGCCAGGTCGCGCTCGATGGCGCCGGCAAGGCCGGGGCAGGGCTCCTGGTCGACCAGCACCGAGGGCGCGCGGGCGGCGACCTCGCGCGGGTAGGCGCCGCTTTCGACCGTGCGGCGGGTGGCGAAGACGGCGACCGAGCGGGCGGTCCGGCGATGCCAGGGGAGCGGCTGGCCGCCGGTCCAGGCGCGCCCGCTCAAGGCCTCGACCATGGGGGCCAATACACCGAGGACTCGGCGCGTCGGATGAGTCCGGGCCAGCCAGCCCTGCTGCAAGCGCCGCATGGCAACGGCCGCAGCGGTGTTGCAGGCCAGGATCACCAAGCGGCAATCCAAGGCGAAGAGCAGTTCCACGGCGGCCTGGGTGCGGGCATAGATCTCTTCCGGCGTGCGCTCGCCATAGGGAGCGGCGGCATGATCGCCCAGATAGAGGAAATGCTGGTCGGGCAAGCGCTGCTGCAGGGCAGCCAGAATGGTCAGGCCGCCGTGGCCGGAATCGAAGACGCCGATCGGCTGAGCCTGCGTCACCTCCCCGGCGCCTCTCCCTTCACTCCGCTGCTGCTTCGGAAAGCTCCGTCAGGCAGTCGTCCGCCAGCGCCTTTAGGGGCCTGTGATCGCGGTTGTTGTGATGCCAGGCGCGTTCCAGGTTGCGGCAGGCGTTGGAGACGGCGTTGTAGTTCACATACCAGATTGCCCGGCGCATCGGCGTGATGTTGTTGGCGGAGCCATGCACGATGTTGCAATGGAGGAAGCAGACCGATCCGGGCGGTCCCATCAACGGCACCAGACCGCCTTCCGCCACCAGGCCGGTGAGCGTCGGCCGATCGATGACATGCAGCACATAGCCGGTGACCTGCAGCTGATCGACTTCCTGCACCAAACCATGGTGCTGCGAGCCCGGCACGATCATCAAAGGCGCGTTGGCCGCCGTGGCCTCGTCCAGAAAGACCGCCGTCATGATGGCACGCGGCTCCGGCATGGCGTCGGCGCGATGCCACGACCCGAAGTCCTGATGCCAATCCCATGTGCCGCCACCGTAGTCCTGCTTGGGGTTGAGGCGGGTCTGGTGGATGTAGACCGCTTCGTCCAGCAGTTGCTCGACCGGCCCCAGCAAGCGTGGATGGCGGCTCATCCGTTGATAGGCCTCGGCGAAGTGATCGGCGGCGTAGACCAGGCGCACGGCCTCGCCGTCGCCCTGCTCTTTCACCACCTCCGCGCCGCGGCGGGCCAAGAGGTCGGGCAGCGCCGCCAACAAGGGCGCCATCTCGTCCGGCGAGAAGAGGGCAGGGAAGAAGAGGTAGCCTTGCTCATGGAAGGCTTCGATCTGCGCGTCGGTCAGTTGCATCTCGGGGTCTCCGTCCTGGCCTCACTCTAGCGCCGCGCCGAAGGCAAACAAGCCGGGGCGCGCCTTGATCTCGGCAAGCAGCTCTGCCGGCTGGTCGGTGACGATGGCGTCTGGCCGCATCAGCAGCAGCGAGGGAAAGACGGAGGGGTCGTCGACCTCGGTGACCATGACCTCGAGGCCCAGCTGCTCCGCCTCCTTCATTTCTTCCGGCCGCAGCTCCCGCAAGGTGGGCGCCCAAAGGCTGCCGCCCGCCTGCTTGACCAGGGCCGGCAGAGAGCCTTCGACCTCGGCGACCTTGCGTCCGCCCAGCCAGGGCGAGGCCGCGTCGTCCTTACGCTCGACTTTTGCCTCCAAAGTAGCGAATGCGCGGCCAATCTCTGCATCCAGTTTACCGAAGGCCTCCAGGAGGGCCCAGTCGTCGGCCAGCAGCTTGGCGCGCCCGGCCAAGCCTTCGCTACGGATCCAATCCAGCAGGCGCTGGGCATCCTGCTGCGGCTGACGGCTTGGCGCCGCACCCGACTGCAGCTTCAGCAGCAAGGGCGACTCGCTCTTCGCAGCATCGAAGCGCGCGAGGTCACGCGGGACGACAGCTCCGTCGGCCGAAAGAACGATTTCCACCGCGACGCCCTGGACCCCGGCCATCCGCGTAGCCGGCAGCGGCCCGCTGGACCACACGTCCGGCGGTCGTGCCAGGCTTTGGTCCATTTGCGGCGTCTGGTCGAGGACGCTCCAGACCGACAGCAGCGCCAGGCCCCCGGTGACCATCAGCAGAATCTTCGACGCGCGCGAGACCTTGGTCCGCATCGGGGAACTCGCCTAGCGATCCAGCAATCCGTCCAACGGCAGGGTGTTCAAAAGCGCACTGCCGTCTTCGCCGAGATGCAGGTCATAGCGATAGACGAGCGCGCCATCGGGCCCCACTTCCGGGCTGCCCAAGCCTTTCAAGAATGTCGAGAAGAGAAAGGCGATCTTGGCGGCGTCGGGATCATCGGTGGCACGCAAGGCCTCTTCGGCCTCCTCGACACCGCCGAGGCTCAAAGACACCTCGCCGAAGACGCCGAAGGGCAGTTGCGGCGCCAAGGTCAGCCTGCCGCCACCAGTCAGCGAGCCGGCCGGCCCGGAAATCAGCAGATCTTCGAAGATCAGCCGCGCCCCGACGCGGCCGAGCGACTTGAAGAAGGGCATCATGTCGATCTTGCCCTCGGGATCGATCACCGGGCCCTTCCGCTTGGATTCCTGAGCGACCAAGTCCAAGATCATGCGGCCCAGCGCTTGATCGGGAACGCCCTCGGCGACCAGCGGCAGCCGCCAGTGACTGGGGGTCAGGCCTGCGGCTCTTGCGAGGTCCGGGTCGGCCGAGCCCTCCACTTCCAGCCCGACGCCTTCCAGAAGGAACGACAGGGTCAGCCGGTCCAGTTCTTCACCCCGGGCGATCGCCGTCTCGATGCGCAGATCCTCGAGCCAGACGATCTGCTGGTCGTTCTTGTTCTCCGCCAGCATCCCGGCCATCAGGAAGACGACACGGCTGTCGCGCCACATCGAGCCGATCGGCGGCAGGGGATCGCGCGACTGGCCGCTTTCGGCCGCCTTCAAGCGCTCTCCCCAGGCCTGGATGGCGTCGAAGTCGTTCTCATGGCTTTGCAACTGCAACACCAGGCGGTCGAGGGCCATGCCGCCATCAGGTGTTTCGATGTCGAGGCCCTGGGCCACCAGATTGGCGGACTGGTCGTAGCGCCCACCTTCGATCGGAGTCACCAGCATGTCCGCGCTAACGCGTCGAATGGCGACCGGCTCCTCGCCCTCTTCCTTGCGGGCCAGAAAGTTCTCGATCAGCAGGTCGAGGTGGCTAAAGAGGAAGTGGCCGCCATCCCACGTCCCGTCCAGGCGGCTCACATCGAAAGTCAGGGTGACGCGGTTAGGCTCTCGCCGGCCCAGAACCGTAACCGGCCCGTCAAGCTCCAGGGACCCGAAGGAGATCGTTCCCTCTTCGGAAGCGTCCAGGCTCAGGCTTCCTCGACCAGCCTCGGCACTGCCGCCCTTGCCGAAGGTCAGTGCCAGCCCGTCGAAGCGGGCAACGGTGCTGGGTCCGCTCTCTTCCGATAACGCCAAGCCTTCGATCGAGAGGGTGATGCCCTCTTCACCCTCGTTGAGCGCCTCGACCCATGACTCGATCAGCGGCCTCCACTCGGGTCCGTCAGCCGAGCCGGCGACCGGCGCCAGGCAAAGGGAAAGGAGCGTGCAGATGGCCAAGCACCGCTGCAGCAAAGACTTGTCTCCACCTCGTACCTCCGCTGGCACCCCACCCGGCTATGGCACCGGGTGGGGGGTCTTTGCGGATCAGTTGCCCAGAAGGGCGCCCATGGGCTGGCCATTCAGGGTGAGATTGCCGTCGGCCGGCAGATCGAAGACGTAGGTATAGACCACGCCTCCGTCTTTCGTCTCAGGACTGCCCAGTCCCTTTAGGAAGACCAGGGCACCGCCGATCTCCTGCTGCATACCCTTCGGCAAATCGCCCAAGGCCGCCTCGACCTTTTCCAGGCCGGAAAGCGTCAAGGTGCCGCCGCCGACAGCACCCATGGCGCTGGTCGGATCGACGGTGGCCTTGGCCACGCCGTCCAAGCTGGCGAGCGGGCCGTCGAGCGCCAGGGTCTCCAGCACGATCTCACTGCCGGCCTGCCCCATCGCCATCATGATCTGCGGGAAGGCGAAGTTGGGCTCGCGCTGCACGCCGATGGTGGCGAAGACGACCTCCATGATAGCATCGGTGGTCTCCTTCTTCGGCAGTTTCAGAAGCTTCAGCTCCAGCTCCCAGTCGGTGGGTGCCAGCATGGCGGCCAGCTGATCCTCGCCATGCAGATCCTCGCCGCTATACTCCAAACCGCCGCCATTGAAGCTGAGGTTCATCCGGGCAGAGCTCTCGGCGGCCGGGGCCGACGCGGAGACAAGCAGCATGGCCTGCTTCTGCTTAAACACAACCCCGTCCGGCCCGCTGTCCTTGAAGCTGACGTCGCTGACCGTGACGCTTTGGGTGAAGCCGTCCGCGACGGCACCCAAGGCCGTGATCTTCTCCTTCAGCTCTTGGACCTTGGCCTCGTCGTTGGCCTCGTGCGCTGAAGCGAGAGCCGTGAAGGCCTGCATCTGCTCCAGATAGTTCTGCGGGTTCAGCTTGTCGACAGAGACCTCGATCAGGATCTTGCCGATGTCGATGACGCCGTCGCCTTCAGGGTCTTCGGCATGCAGCGGGCCGAGGCTCATCAGGCCCTGGTTGTTCCAAGAGGTCGGGCTCTCCTCATCGGTGTTAATCTTGATTGCCATGTCGCCCATCGAGATGACCATCTGCTTGTCGCTGGGGCCACCCTCGTTGACGGTCACGGTCACGTCGGTCATCTCGGCATTCAGCGCCTTGAATTCCTCCAGCAGCGGCGACCAGGTGCCGCTGATGGCCTTTACGGTCCAGGCCAGATCCGCGGTCTCGCTCTCGCCGTCGTGCGAGAAGGAGATCTTGGAGGGAATGACTACATCACCGATGACGTAGTCGCCGTCTTTCGGCTCCACGCTGAAGGCATAGTCGCCAAGATCGACCTGAACGCCCTTCTTCTCCGACACCTTCAGGCCGTTGAGCTTCACATCATAGACAGCACCATTGGGAGTGACCGTCAGGTCCTGATAGCCGACTTCGGCGTCCTCTATACCGCTGGCGTCACTCAGATAGGTATCGATCGCGTTCTTGATCTTGTCCGCTTCGTCGTCGGCCGAGGCCCACTGCGGCACCAAGAGGCCCGCCCCGACCACCAAGGCAATCAACAAACGGCTTCGCATCACTTTGGTTTCCTTCTTTTTTAGCGCCATAGGGGACTTTCGTTATAGCGCAGTCTGAGAGACCAAAGGCACCCCTCTTAACCTCAGGTCAAATCACACGAACGTTTTTGAACTGCCAGGGATCCTCGCGATCAAGGTCCTCCGGAAAGAGGCGCTCACGATCGGTGAGCGGCGTCCAGTCGCTGTAGGCGCCCACGACCGGGCCCAGGTAAGGGCCGCAGAGGTCCAAAATCCGCTCGAAGTCCATCTCCTCGGGGTCGGTGATGCCACGGTCCGGGTTTTCGATCGCCCAGATCATGCCGGCCATGACCGGCGAGGTCACCTGGAGCGAGGTCGCATTGTTGTGCGGCGCCAGCGCCCTGGCCTCTTCGATCGACAGCTGCGAACCATACCAATAGGCACCCTTCTCGTGCCCGCAGAGCAAAACGCCAAGCTCGTCGATGCCGGCGACGATCTCGTCCATCATCAGCCGCTTGCTCTGCTGTTCGGTGCCGTTCTTGCCGTTGAGCTCGTGCATGGACAGCACGGCGTCGTCGGCCGGATGATAGGCATAGTGCACGGTGGGCCGGAAGACGGCATCGCCGTTCTCTTCGACCGTCAGGTAGTTGGCGATGGAGATGGACTCGCCGTGCGTGATGAGGAAACCGTGCAGCGGCCCTTCGATCGGTGTCCAGGTCCTGACCCGCTGCGAGCAGCCCGGGCGCATCAGGTAGATGGCGCAGCCGGGCCCGTAGTCGTGCCGCATGCCGTCTTCGGGAAAGTGACGCTCGTGCGTGCCCCAGCCCAATTCGGCCGGCTGCAGGCCCTCGCCGATGAAGCCGTCGATCGACCAGGTGTTGACGAACTCTCCCACCTGCTTGGGGATGTTGGCCACCTGGGTATCGCGCTCGGCGATGTGGATCACCTTGATTCCCAAACGCCGCGCCAGCTGAGCCCAGCCGGCGCGGTCGCCGGGCGGGCTGGTATCGAGCCCGACGTCGGCAGCGATGTTCAGCAATGCCTGCTTGACGAAATGCGAAACGAGACCGGGGTTGGCGCCGTGTGTCACGACCGCCGTCGGCGCGCCGGCGCCAAGCTTCCGCTTCAAGTCCTTGGAATTGAGCCACAGCGCGTAGTTCGAGCGTTCCGAGATCGAGCGGTGCATATCGGTATAGCCGCCCAGCCAGGGCTCGATGCAGGTGTCGAGATAGAGCGCACCGCGTTCCGCCGCCAACTCGATGAGATCCAGCGAAGAGACGTCGACCGAGAGGTTCAGCAGGAAGTCACCCTTCCCGAGGCGCGAGCCCACCACGTCGCGGTAGTTCAACCGGGTCAGCATGACCTCTTCGAAGGCAACACCGTACTCGGCCGCCACCTCGGAGCCGCCCTTGTCGGCGGCGACGATCGTCATGCGATCCGGCGTGAGATCCAGGTGCTTGAACAGGAGCGGCAAGACGCCCTGCCCGATCGAGCCGCAGCCCAGCATCAAGATCCGACCGCCGAAGGATACCTTCTCCGCCATTCACGATAACTCCCGTCTGCCCGTAGGGCGCACCCAAACCCGCCCAAGATATTGCATTGGATCAGTCGTATAGGAAAGCGGGGGGTCCTGACCAGTCCTATCCGGCCAGAGCACCGGCCGGCTGAACTTGTGACGCAGCCCGCCGCCCGGCAGGATAGCTGACCCTAGTGTTGGATGGTTCGCTCGATGGCAGACAGCATGCTTCCCGACCTTTTGATTGGTGCCCTCCTTATCGGCTGGACCGCGACCCTGCACGGCGGCTTCATGATCATCGGCCAGGGGCTGTTCCGCAGGCGCGCGCAGTCGCTTCAGAGCCACATCGGCCGCGCCGCCATGATCACCGCGATCGTGCTTTGGTTTTTCCTGGCCATCGTCTTGGAGGCTTGGAGCTGGGCCGTGGTCTACATGGCGCTCGGCATCTTCGACGACCTGGAGCCGGCGCTCTATTTCTCCACCGTCTGCTTTACGACGCTGGGCTTCGGCGACATCATCCTGGAGCCTGACTGGCGCCTGTTGGGCGCCTTTCAGGCAGCTGCCGGCATGGTGATCTTCGGCTGGACCACGGCCATGGTCTTCGAGGCCGTCCAGCGCATCTACGGGACGCAGGCAAGAAGCTCGCACATCGACCGGCTGCATCATTGAGCCGAGGCTGACGCCTGTTCGGCCGCCGACTTGGCCGGCGCTTCGGCCCTGATCAGCGTGACGATGAAGCGGGCGCCACCGCCCGGCCGATGATCGGCCCTGAGGCTGCCGCCGAAGTCCTTCACGATGTTGAAGGAGATCGAAAGCCCCAAGCCCAGGCCCTTGCCGACCTCCTTGGTGGTGAAGAAGGGGTCGAAGACCTGCTCCAGGATCTCGTCGGAAAGCCCTTCGCCGTTGTCTTCGACGACCAGTAGAATGCCCGGCTCCTCCTCGCGAACGGCGATGGTCAGCTCCGGGCGGTCCATTCCGGACATGGCATCCAGCGCATTGGTGACGAGGTTCACCACCACCTGCTGCAGTCGCACGTGACCGCCCCGCACCCAGAGCGGACTGTCGGGCATCTCCAGGCGCGGTGCCACGCCGGCCTTCTTCAGCTGCCCGGCCAGCAATGCCAGGGCCTCCTCGATGACGGCGGAGAGCGAGATCGGCTTGACCTCCTGGTCCGGGCGGCGCGCAAAGCTGCGCAGGTGGCGCGACAGCTCGGCCATGCGGTCGGTCAGCTTGGCGATATGCCCAAGATTCTCCTTCGCGCGCGCCTCTTGATCGCGCTCCAGGAAGGCCGCGGCATTGTCGGTGTAGGTGCGAATGGCCGCCAGCGGCTGGTTGAACTCGTGACTGAGGCCTGCGGACATCTGACCCAAAGCGGCGAGCTTGCCTGCCTGGATCAGATCCGATTGCGCCCGTCTGAGATCCTCTTCGGCGCTCTTTCGCTCGCGGACCTCTTCTTCCAATTGCCGGTTGGCCTCTTGCAGATCGGCGGTCCGGGCCGAAACGGTGCGCTCCAAGGTCCCCTGCGCCTCTTCGCGCGCCCGCAAGCGCTCGATCAAGCGCCGGCGGCGCTGCCACAAGAGCGCCACGAGGAGTCCGACGGCAATCAGGCCGAGACCGACCAGCAACACCGAGGTCAGGGCTTGGCTGCGCGCAGAGCGCGTGGGCATCAGTAAGTGCAAGGTCCAGCCTTCGCTCGGCATCTCGGCGGCGAGTTGCAGATAGTCGCCGGCAGCCGCACCCTCCTTGATCGCCAGAAGCCGTCCGTCCTGGGGAATTTCTCCCGTCGCGTCGAAGGGCAGTGGGCGAAGGCCATCGAGGTCAAACTGCCGGATGTCGCGGATCCCGGCCTGCACGCTCTCGCTCAAGGGCGCCAGTGCCTTCAGGCGCCAGTCGGGATTGGCCGCCATCAGCACCACGCCTTCCGGTCCGGTGACGAAAATACCATAGGGGCTGGCCGCCAGCTCCGCCTCGATCCCCTCTACGCCCGCCTTCACCACGATGACGCCGACCACACGACCCGCTTCGGCCACCGGGTAGGAGAAGTAGTAGCCTCGCTTGCCCGACGCCGTGCCCAAAGCAAAGAGGCGGCCAAGCCGTCCCTCCATGGCATGGGTGTAATAGGGTCGAAAGGAATAATTCTGACCGACAAAGGTGACGGGTTGGGCCCAGTTGGAGGCGGCCAGGGTCGTGCCGGCACGGTTAAGAAGGTAGGTGTCGGCCGCTCCGCTGGCGGCGTTCCAGAGCTCCAAGCGGTGGTTGACGCTATCCAAGAGCGCGGAATCGTCGGGGTTCAACAACAGCCTTTTGAGGGCGTTCGACTGGGCGTAGATCCGAGGCAGGGCACGAAAGCGATCCAGCCAGCCGCGCAGATTCTCCGACTGCAAGGCCAGAACCGTCCGCCCTCTATCGGCCGTCTCCGCCAAGAAATGCCGCTCGGCCGAAGCGTAGGCGGCCCAAAGCAAGGCGACGAAGAGGCCGCCCAACAGGCCCGCGAAGAGTAGTTTGCGGATTGGCCTCGATCCTCCTCTACACCGGCCCGTCCTCGTGACGCCGGCTCAAGCGATCCTAAAGCAAGGGCACAGCCCAGAGAAGCCGGCGACAAGGATGCATCGACCGGGCTCGCAAGTTCGCGTTAAGCTCCGCCAAGGTCTTATTCGGGAGGCAAAGGCCAAGATGGCTCGAACCCTATTCTACGTGCTCGCCGCCGGAGGGCTCATTCTTACCGTGGTCCTGTCCTTCGTCTCGACGTCGTGGCTCTGGTTGTTGGTGATCGTCGTGCCCTACGGGCTGCTTGGCCTGTCGGACATCTTCCGCTCCAAGTCGAATGTCCTGATCAACTACCCGGTGATCGGCCATGCCCGCTATGCCTTGGAGTTCATCAGCCCGGAAATCCGCCAGTACTTCATCGAGACCAACCAGAGCGGTCGGCCCTTCAACCGCTTGCAGCGGCAGCTGGTCTATACCCGTGCAGCCGGCGCGCCCGACACGCTGCCCTTCGGCACCCAGTACGACATCGAGGACGTGGGCTACCATCGGGCCGATCACTCGCTGGCGCCCAAGCATGTCGACAAGACCAACGCCCGCATCGAGGTCGGCGGCAAGGACTGCGCGCAGCCCTACAACGCCTCTCGACTCAACATCTCGGCGATGAGCTTCGGCGCGCTCAGCCCCAATGCCGTCCGCGCGCTCAACAACGGAGCCAGGATCGGCGGCTTCGCGCACAACACCGGCGAGGGCGGGCTCAGCAAGTATCACCGCGAGGGTGGCGGCGACATCGTCTGGCAGATCGGCACCGGCTACTTCGGCTGCCGCACCAAGGACGGCGGCTTCGACCCCGAGGCCTTCAAGGAGAGGGCCACGCTGGACCAGGTCAAGATGATCGAAATCAAGCTCTCGCAAGGCGCCAAGCCGGCGCACGGCGGAGTTCTGCCGGGGGCCAAGGTCGATGCCGAGATTGCCGAGGCGCGCGGCGTCCCGATCGGCCAGGACTGCATTTCCCCGCCGGCACACAGCGCTTTCGAAGGGCCGAACGGGCTTCTGGAGTACGTCGCCCGGCTGCGCGAGATGTCGGGCGGCAAGCCGGTCGGTTTCAAGCTGGCGCTGGGCCGCCGCAGCGAGTTCCTGGGCATTTGCAAGGCCATGCTGGCCGGCGGGCCGCGCCCCGACTTCATCACCATCGACGGCAGCGAAGGCGGCACCGGAGCCGCGCCCAGCGAGTTCTCCGACCGTCTGGGCTCGCCGATCCAAGATTCCCTGGTCTTCGTGCAGAACGCGCTGGTCGGCTGCGGCTTGAGGGAGGATCTCAGGATCATCGCCAGCGGCAAGACCGTATCCGGCTTCGACATGATCAAGAAGCTTGCGATCGGCGCCGACATGGTGAATGCAGCGCGCACCATGCTGTTCGCCGTGGGCTGCATCCAGGCGCTGCGCTGCGACACCAACACCTGCCCGTCCGGCGTGACTACGCAAGACCCCAGACGCAACCGCGCGGTCGACGTGGCCCAGCGCCAGCAGCACGTCGCCAACTACCACGCGGCCACGGTGCGGAGTTTCCTCGACCTGATCGGCGCCATGGGCCTGGAGCACCCCGAGCAGCTGGCGCCCCATCACCTGCTGCGCCGCCAGGGCGACGAGCGCGACGAGAGTTACGCCACGCTCTACGCCTGGCTACAGCCGGGCCAGCTGCTGGACGGCACTCCGCCGACCCCCTGGGCAGCGGAGTGGGAGGCCGCCAGCGCGGATCGCTTCTGAGCGGATCTCAGCGCGGGATCACCACGCTGTAGTCCAGGTCGAGCACAACGGCTGCATCGCGCCTGCCATCGCCACCGCGGTCGGGAAAGCCGTAGCAGGCCTTGTCCTTGGTCGCGACGGTGCGCAGGCGAAGCACGCCCGCATCGTAGCGTCCGGGAAGTGCTTGCGCCTCCAGCACCTCGCTCCAGGCATAGAGGGTGTCGCCGGCAAAGCAGGGGGCCGTGTGGCTGCCGCCGTTGAGCGCCAGGACCTTCACCGCGTTGGCCAATCCGTTGAAAGAGATGGCGCGGGCGAGGCTGATGACATGGCCGCCGTAGACCAGCCGCCGTCCGAAGCGGCCTTGCCCCTCGACATGCTGGTTGAAGTGCACCCTGGCCGTGTTCTGGTAGAGGCGAGTGGCCATCTGGTGCTCGGCCTCTTCGATGGTCATGCCGTCGATGTGGTCGATGCGCTCGCCCTCGGCATAGCTGTCGAAGCGGTGCGGGCTGCCGGCGAGCTCGCAGTCGTAGTCGGAGAAGGTGATGCCCAGCGGCAGCTGGTAGCGCTCGACCGGCACCGCGGCCGCCAACTCCGGAACCAGGGTCTCGGGTGCCGGGCTCTCCGGGTTGCGCTTTCGCACCAGGACCCAGCGCACGTAGCTCAGCACCTCTTCGTCGCGCTGGTTCACGCCGCGCGTGCGGACGTAGACGATGCCGGCATCGCCGGCCGAGGTCTGCTTCAAGCCGATGACTTCGCTTTGCGAACTCAAGCTGTCGCCCGGATAGACCGGCACGCCGAAGACACCTTCGGCATAGCCCAGATTGGCGATGGCGTTGAGCGAGATGTCGGAAACCGTCTTGCCGAAGACCAGGTGGAAGACCAAGAGGTCGTCCAGCGGCGAAGCCGGAAACCCCAGACTCTGGGCAAAGCTGCTGGCGCTCTGTAGCGCAAAACGGCTGCCGTAGAGCGCCTGATAGAGGCCGACGTCGCCTGCCGTCGCCGTGCGCGGCGTGGCGTGGCGCAGCCGCTGGCCGATCGAGAAGTCTTCGAAGAAGTTGCCGCTGCCGGTCTTGGCGCCGCGTGTCTCGGCCATGGGGTCAGGCTGCCTGCGTGGCGATGGCATCGGCCAGGGCCACGGTCCGCTTGGCGTTCTCGACGTGCAGGTTCTCGATCACCTTGCCGTCCAGGACGATGACGCCCTTGCCTTCCGCGGTTGCCGTGGAAAAGGCGTCAATGATGCGGCGGGCCTGGCTTACCTCCGACTGGCTGGGAGAATAGATCTCGTTGGCCATAGCCAAGGTCTTGGGATGGATCAGCGTCCTGCCGTCGAACCCCAGCTCCTTGCCCTGAATGCAGGTTTCGCGAAAACCCTCGTCGTCCGCCAGATCGAGATGGACGCCGTCCAGGATCGACAAGCCATAGGCGCGCGCCGCCAAGAGACAGATCGACAGCGAGGTCAAGACCGGCAGACGCATCACCGTGTGCGCGGCACTCAGCTCCTTCACCAGGTCGGAGGTTCCCATGACCAGACAGGTCACATGCGGGCTGGCAGCGGCGATCTGTTGCACGTTCAAGATCCCCAGCGGAGTCTCCATCATGCACCAGATCGGCATGCCGGCCGGAGCGCCCGCTTCGGCCAGCCTGGCTTCGGCGTCCGCCACCACCTCTTGGCTTTCCACCTTCGGCAGGAGCACCGCATCGGCGCCGGAGGTGGCGGTGGCGTGCAGATCTTCCGCACCCCAAGGGCTGTCGAGCCCGTTGACGCGCACCACCAGCTCACGGTGCCCATATCCGCCGGCCTTGACGGCATCCACCACCTGCTGGCGCGCCATGACCTTGGAATCGGGTGCAACCGCATCTTCGAGATCGAGGATCAAGGCGTCGGCCGGCAGGGCACGGCCCTTCTCCAACGCTCGGGCGTTGGAGCCTGGCATATAGAGGACGGAACGACGGGGCCGGGCGGTCTCTGACATACGCTCTAGTTTCCTGATTGTTGCTGTCGCGGGAGCCGGCCGCATCATAGGCAGCCATGTCTTCAAGGCAAGCGCACAAGCGGGGAAAAGCAATTGTCAGGACCCTTGCCAAGCCCTAAAGAAGCCGGCTCAGGCATGCCAACCTTCAAGACAGCGGCCGCTCGGGGACTCAATGCAGATCATTTCGGTATCCAGCCACGTCGCCTTCGGGCATGTCGGCAACGCCTCTTTGACCTTCCCGCTGCAGCGCTTGGGCGTACAGATGGTGCCGGTGATTACGGTGCTCTTGTCCAACCATCTGGGCTACGAGCGCTATGGCGGGCAGATCCTGCCGGGGGAAATGGTGGCCAAGGTGCTGGAAGGCTTGACCGAGCTGGGCGTGGTGGCCGACAGCGACGGCTATCTGTCGGGCTTTCTGGGAACGCCGGAGGCCGCGACTGCAACCGCCGAGGCCGCCGCTGCATTTCGTGCCGCCAAGCCCGACGCACCCTACTGCCTGGATCCGGTACTGGGAGACCGCGGTAAGGGCCTCTACATGCCGGAGAGCGTCGCCCGGATGACACGTGAGCGTCTGGTGCCGCTGGCGCAGATGATGACCCCCAACCTCTTCGAGCTTGAGACCTTGGCGGGCGTTGAGATCGTCACCCGGGCGGATGCAATCGCCGCCGCCAGGCGCCTGATCGCCATGGGACCGCGCGCCATCCTCGCCACCTCCGCCGACACCGACGAAAGCACGGCGGGCTGCTCGGAGGTGCTGCTGGTGACCGCCGAGGAATGCTGGCTGCTTTCCACCAAGCATTTGACCTTCACCATCGAGCCCAATGGATCGGGCGACCTTTTGGCAGCGCTCTGGCTTTACGAAATTTTAGCCGGGCGCTCGCACCTGGAGGGCGCACGGCAGGCCCTGGCCCGCTTGCACGGCCTCTTGCGCGCGACCGCCGCGCAAGACCAGCGCGAGCTCATCATGGTGGAAGCACAGGAAAGCTTCGCCCAAGCGCCCGATCTTTCTTTCGTGGACTGCCGCCAGCTAGGCTGAGGGCACGATCCGGCCGTCGCCGCCGAGGAACTTCGGCCAACGGCCCTCCCGCTTGGCGCGCACCGCCTCAGGCAGGTCGCGCAGGACCCGCTCGAAGACGCTGTCCCAGTCGTCGGGCGTGGACTGACGGATCAGCTTCATGGAGGGATACCAATAGGTGTCCTCGGTCTCCCAGCCATACATCCAATAGGGCACGTAGTTCAGCAGGTTCCAGATCGGCTTGCGCAAGCAGCCGCAAAGGTGGGCCACGGAGCTGTCGGTCATGATCACCAGGTCCAGCTCTTCGATGACGGCTGCCGTCTCCGCGAAATCGTCGACCTGCCGGCCGGCATCCAGCATCACGCTCGAGGCGTAGCTGCTGTCGAGCTCGTCCTCGCGCGGCCCCTTCTGCAGGCTCACCAGCTGAATGCCGGGCACCGAGCCCAGCTCCATAAAGCGCTCAGCGGTCGTCGAGCGCTTGCGATTGTTCTTGAAGGTGACGCTGCCGGTCCAAATCACCCCGACCTTGAAGCGGTTGCCGCCGGGCGCCAGGATCCGCCGCGCCTTGGCTCTAGCCTGGTCGGGTATGTTGAGGCGCGGCAAGGGCGGCATGTTGTACTGGCTGATCTTCAAGATCCGCGGCAGATCGAGAAGCGAGCAGGCATAGTGCATCTTGGGCGAAGAGCCCTCGAGCGGAATCACGCGGTCGACCCCCTCGAGCTTGCCGAAGAGCCGCATCAGAGGCGGCTTGGAAAGGAGAATCACCTCACCGCCACGCTCTTTGACCAAGGGCAGAAAGCGGGTCGAGAGGATGGTGTCGCCGAACCCCTGCTCGGGATGGACCACCAGGCGCTGACCCTTGAACTCCTCGCCAAGCCAGCGTGGCACGCGCGAGCGCTTGGCCGGCGCGTGCTCCAGCTTATAGCGCCACTCGTAGCCGACCCAGCCCTCTTCGTAGTCCTGCAGGTGCAAAAGCACGACCGCGCGGTCCCAGCGGTAGCTGTCTTCTTGCGGCGCCAGGCGAATCGCCTGGTTGATGTCCACCAGGGCCTCCTTGAAGTAACCGCCTTCGCGCTTGGCCACGGCCCGATGATGAATCCAGGAGGCATGGCCCGGCTCCAACTTCACCGACTTGTCGTGCGCCTTGATGGATTCGTCGAAACGATCGAGGTCCTTGTAGACGTTGCCCAGATTGCTCCAATAGCCGGCCGACCTGGGCTGCAGTTCCAAGGCGCGGTACTGCGCGGCGATGGAGGCTTCGAAATGCCCCATCGAGCGCAAGGCCGCGCCAAGGTTGGACCAGATCGCGTGATCCTTGGGCACGACTAGGAGGTAGCGGCGGTAGCTCTGCACCGTCTCCTCCAAGTCACCCTGTCGATGCAAGGTGAGGCAGCGGGCGCGCAAGCTGACGATCGCTTCGCGCGTGAGCTTGTCCTGGGCTATCTGCTTGGCCGATTTCTCCGGCTTCTCCGGCTTCTCAGGCGGAGCAGGCGGCTTAGCCGGCGCTTTAGCCGGAGGCTCCGCGGCCGCCTTCGGCTCCGCAGCCTTGGTTTCGGCGGCCGGAGCCTCCTGCTCAGGCGGCGGTGGTGCCCAGTCGTCGTCCTGCTCGCTCATCTTTAGCCCTTGCCCTCTTCGTTTGGCGGGGATTAGGCAACGCCTTCGGTCAGGTACTCGTTCACCAATGTCTCGGCGATCTGCACCGCGTTCAAAGCCGCGCCCTTGCGCAAATTGTCCGAGACCACCCAGAGATTCAAGCCGTTCTCGACGGTGGGGTCGTAGCGCATGCGGCTGACGTAGACCTTGTCCTCGCCGGCTGCCTCCTGCGGCGTCACATAGCCGCCGTCCGCCCGGTGGTCGACGACGGCCACGCCGGGCGCCTGGCGCAAGGCGGCACGGGCCTCGTCGATGTCGATCGGACCGTCGAATTCCAGGTTCACCGCCTCGGCATGACCGATGAAGACCGGCACCCTCACACAGGTCGCCGTCAGGCGGATGCCCGGGTCCAGAATCTTCTTGGTCTCGACCGTCATCTTCCACTCTTCCTTGGACGAGCCGTCCTCCATCATCACGTCGATCTGCGGGATGACGTTGAAGGCGATCTGCTTGGGGAAGTGCTCCGGCTCGACCTGGTCGTTCACGTAGACCGCGCGGGTCTGGCGGAACAACTCGTCCATCGCATCCTTGCCGGCGCCCGAGACCGATTGGTAGGTGGCGACCACGACACGCTCGATCGGCACCATGTCGTGCAAGGGCTTCAAGGCCGTCACCAACTGGATCGTCGAGCAGTTGGGATTGGCGATAATGTGGCGGCGATGAAAGCCGGAAAGCGCATCGGGGTTCACCTCCGGCACCACCAGCGGCACGTCGGGATCCATCCGGAACTGGGAGGTATTGTCGATCACCACCGCGCCGGCCTTCGCCGCGCCCGGCGCGTACTGGGCCGAGACCTTGGCACCCGGCGAGGAGAGCACGATGTCGGTGCCTTTGAAGTCGAAGGTGGCGAGGTCACGGACCTTCAGGACATCATCCTCGCCAAAGGAAACCTCGGCCCCGACGCTGCGCGAAGACGCCAGCGCCACCACGTCGTCGGCCGGAAAGTCGCGCTCCGACAGGGTCTGCAGGATTTCCCTGCCGACATTCCCCGTCGCACCGACCACGGCCACGCGATAGCCCATTGCTCCAACTCCTCCTTTTGCCCTGCGGCTAGATCCGCCGCCAGGGCCACACTACATGAACCTAGCAACTAGAGGGATTAGGGTGGGCTTGACAAGAGGCCTTGGGCGCAAGGCCGCCATTCGGAGGAATGGGCCATGGCGACGGAACGGAAGATAGAGAGCTATCAGGAATTCTGGCCGTTCTATCTGGGAGAGCACAGCCGTTCGCTCACCCGTCTCTTTCATGTCTTCGGCACCGGTTCCGGCCTGCTGCTGCTGGTGATCGCGATAATCACGCAGACTTGGTGGCTGCTGGCAGTGGCGGCCGTCTGCGGCTATGCCTTCGCCTGGCTGTCGCACTGGGTGATCGAGCGCAACCAGCCGGCCACCTTCACCTATCCCTGGTGGTCCTTCGTCAGCGACTTCAAGATGCTGCTCTACTTCTGCACCGGCAGGCTGGAGGGCGAGTTGCGGCGCTTCAACATCGCGTCCGCTTAGGCCTCTTCGAAGCCCTGCAGCACGTTCACCGTGTTGATACCGATCTCTTCCACTGCATAGCCGCCTTCCATGACGAAGAGGGTCGGCAGGCCGAGGCCGGCGATGCGGCCGCCCATCGTCAGATAGTCCGGGCTGGTCAGCTTGAACTGCGAGATGGGGTCCTTCTCGAAGGTGTCGACGCCCAGCGAGACCACCAAGGCCTCTGGTGCGAAGGCCTCAATGTGGGCGATGCCGTCGTCGAGCGCCTCGCCGTAGCGGTCCCAGGCCGTGCCCCAAACCAGCGGGTAGTTGCGGTTGAAGCCGGCACCGGCGCCGGCGCCGGTCTCGCTCTCGTGCCCGGCGAAGAAGGGATACTCCTGGTCGGGATGGCCATGCAGCGAGACGAAGAGCACGCAATCGCTGTCGTAGAAGACGTCTTGCGTGCCGTTGCCGTGGTGATAGTCCACGTCGAGGATAGCGACCCTTTCGGCCCCGGCATCGACGAAGGCCTGTGCGGCCGCCGCGGCATTGTTGACGTAGCAATAGCCGCCCGCCATGTCGCGCATGGCGTGATGGCCGGGCGGCCGGCAGAGTGCGAAGGCCGCGCGCTGGCCGCCGGCAACCAGGCGCTGGGCCGTCATCGCGCAGTCGAGCGAGCTTTGGATGGCCTGCCAAGTGCCGGCCACGAAGGGGGCTGCGGCATCGAAGGCGTACCAGCCTAGCCGCTGGTGAATCGAGCGGCCGGGCTCTTGACGCAAGCGCCGCATGCCGAAGGTGAAGGCCAGCGCGAAGGACTGGTCCGGCATCTCTTCGGCCCATTGATCCCAGGCGCCCGCCATGAAGTCGAGGTAGTCGTCGCTGTGCACCCGCCGGGCCGGTCCAAGGCCGATCGCATCGGGTCCGCGCAGATCTCCGAAGCCGCGCGCCTTCAACTGGCCAAGCACCATGTCCATGCGGGCCGGCTTCTCGAACTGCGGCACCAGCTCGCCGTTGATCAGCTCCTTGCCGCCGTCGTGCAGGCGGTGGTCTTCACTGTAGATGATCTGCATAGCAGGCGACCGCGAAAAGATGGGGTGGGACGGGAAGGGAGGGGGCCGGTCTATCCGGCCCCCCGACAGCCCTCTATTTCAAGAGGTTGGTCCAGATCTGGCTGTACTTCTCCTGCACCTCCTTGGGGCAGAGCGGAACGAATTCCGGCGTCGGCGCGCCATCCGGGATGGTGATCTCCGGCGCCGCGATGAACTCGGCCGGCAGGAAGGCTTCGCTGCCGGCGATGCCGTTGGCGTACTTGGCGAAGTCGGAAATCAGCGCCGCGTTCTCGGGATCCATGATGAAGTCCTGGAACAGCTTGGCGTTCTCCATGTTGGGCGCATCCTTCAGCACCGCCACGTTGTCCATCCAGGCGCCGAAGCCTTCCTTGGGATAGGCGTACTTGATGGTGGGCTTCTGCTCACGCGCGCGCATGGTGGCGCCGTTCCAGCCCTGAGAGGCGGCGATGTCGCCCGAGACCAGCGGCTGGATCATGCCGTACTCGATGGTGCGCCACTTGGGCTTGGCCGCCTTCAAGACCGCATAGGCCTCTTTCAGGTCTTCCGGATTGTCGTTGCACAGCGGCTTGCCGAGGTAGCGCAGCGAGGCATTGATCACCTCGTACATGTCCGGCTGCATGTTGATCTTGTCGACCAGCTCTTCCGGCGGGTCCAGCAGGATCGCGTAGGTGTCGATGTCGCCGTCGTAGACCGCGGTGTCCACGGCGAAGGTCGTGGTGCCCCACTGCCAAGGCACCGAGTAACGGCGTCCTTCGTCAAAGTAGACGTTCACCCATTTGGGATCGACATTCTTGAAATTCGGCATCTCGCTCGGCTTGGTTTCCGCGAGAAGATCTTCCTCGATCATAATTTTAACGGTGTAATCGGTCGGGACAACAATATCGTAGCCCGGGTTGCCAGCACGTACCTTGGCCAACATCGTTTCGTTGCTGTCATAGTCGTCGATAGTAACCTCGACGCCGTACTTCTCTTCGAACTTCTTGACCAGTTCGGGGTTGGTGTAGTTGCCCCAGTTGTAGATATGAAGCTCTCCCTCGGCCTGGGCGGCGCCGGCGAAAGCCAGCACCGCGGCCGATGCTAACAGAGACTTGAAGAAACGCATGTGCCTCACTCCTGTTCTTGACTGCGTTTGGATTCCGAAACTAGTGGCCGGCAGTCTAGCGTCGAGACCGCGAGACCAGAAAGGAAAGAGTCACCAAGAGAATCGACGCGGCCAGGATCAGTGTCGATAGCGCGTTGATTTCAGGCGTTATTCCCCGACGGATCGAGGTATAGATGTAGACCGGCAAGGGGGTCTCGCCCGGCCCGGCAACCAACTGAGAGATGGTGAAGTCGTCGAAGGAAACGACGAAGGCGAGCATGGCGCCGGCGATGATGCCGGGCATCAGCAAGGGCAAGGTCACGCGCCGGAAGGCCTGCCAGGGTTTGGCGTAGAGATCTGCGGCTGCCTGCTCCAAGGTCCTGTCCATATCCTCCAACCGCGCTCGGATGGGCATGTAGGCGAAGGGGATGCAGAAGACCGTGTGCGCCAGCATCAGCTTGATGATGCCGATCTGCATGCCGAGCGCGTTGCCGACCAGCGCGAAGAAGATAAGCGTGGCGATCGCGGTGACGATTTCGGGCACCATCAAGGGCAGGTTGATCACCATGTAGCTGCCGGTCATACCGCGCCAGGCCCGGGTTCGCGTGGTCACCACCGCAGCGCAGGTAGCGACCGCGGTCGCCACCACGGTGGCGACGAGGGCGACTTGAAGGCTGATCCAGGCCGCGTGCTGCATCTCCTCGTTCCTGAAGGCAGCGCCGTACCACTCAAAGCTAAAGCCCTCCAGGTGCGCGGTCGACTTGATGCCGTTGAAGGAGAAGACCATCAGCACGACGATGGGCGCATAGAGGAAGGCGACGCAGAGAAGGGCGATGGTCCCGAAGCCGCCCTGCTTCTTCAGGTCTCGCGCGCGTCGACGGCGCTGCGGCAGGCTGACCTCAGCCATGGCCCAAGCCTTGCTTGGCGCCGGTGTTGCGCACGTAGTAGAGCAGCGCCACCAGCACCATGGCCAAGAGGATCAAGGCCGCCGCGCAGCCGAAGGGCCAGTTGCGGGCATTGCCGAACTGCAGCGCGATGAGGTTGCCGATCATCAATTCCTTGCCGCCGCCCAGCAGCAAGGGCGTCACATAGGCGCCGATCGAGGGAATGAAGACCAGGATGCAGCCGGCGACGATGCCCGGCTTGGCCAAGGGCATGACGATCCGCCACAAGACCTTCCAGCGATTGGCGTAGAGGTCGTAGCCCGCCTCCACCAGGCGAAAGTCCATCTTCTCCAAGGCGGCATAGAGCGGCAGCACCATGAAGGGCAGGAAGGAGTACATCAGGCCCAGGCAGACCGCGAAGTCGGTGTGCAGGAGGCGCAGCGGATCGGCTGTCAGACCGGCCCAGATCAACGTGCTGTTCACCAGCCCCTCGTCACGCAGGATAATGAACATCGCATAGGTGCGGATCAAAAGGTTGGTCCAAAAGGGCAGGGTGATGAGGAAGAGCCAAAGCGTGCGTTGGTTCGGCGGGCGCGTCGCCATGAAGTAGGCGGTGGGAAAGCCTACCAGCAGGCAGAAGACCGTGGTCACCAAGGCCAGCAGGATGGAGCGGCCGAAGATCTGCGGATAGGACCAGGAAAAGTGCAGGGTCTCGTCGAAGATGTCCTGCTCGAAGAGGAACTGCACATAGGCCTTGGCGCTGAAATTCCAGATCACGCCGCCGTATGTCGCCGCTTCCAGGAAGGAATAGATCACGGTGATCAGCAAGGGCGCGATGCCGAATATGCCGATGATCAGCAGCGCCGGAGAGACCAATCCCCAGCGCGTCCGGAAGCTGCGCCGCATCACCCGCGCCTTCGCCGCCGTGACGCGGGCGACCGCGTCGAGTTCGGTGGAGTTCGCCAGGCTTTGAACGGCTTCTGCCATCCTGCTCGTCCCGGCCCTAGTCCAGCAAGGCCCGCGCCGCGCCGGGCGGAACGGAAATGGCCAGCGACTGGCCGGGCGCGAAGGCGGAGCTGCCGTCCATGTGGTTCTGCACCCGCACGTCCAGGACCAGCTCCTCGGCCAGCTTCAGCTGGTAGCTGGTATCGGTGCCGAGATAGGTGGCCTGGGCCACCTCGGCCCCGTGGCCTTCGGCCGAGAGCCGCACCTTCTCCGGCCGAATCGCCAAGGTGACGCGGTCACCAGGCGCCGGATTGCCGGCGGCACTCGCCAGCACCTCGAGCCCGCCGGCGCCGCGACAGCGCAGCAAGCCATTCTCCTGCGCCAGGACCTCGGCCATCACGAAGTTGGTGTCGCCGATGAAGTCGGCGACGAAGCGGTTCATCGGCTGCTCGTAGATGTCCGTCGGTCCGCCTAGCTGCTGCACCTCGCCGTGACTCATGACGGCGATGCGGTCCGACATTGTGAGCGCCTCTTCCTGGTCGTGGGTGACGAAGACGAAGGTGATGCCGGTACGCTGCTGCAGGGCTTTGAGCTCGCTGCGCATGCCCTGGCGCAGCTTCAAGTCCAGCGCGGAGAGAGGCTCGTCCAGCAAGAGCACCTGGGGATGGTTGGCGAGCGCACGGGCGAGGGCCACGCGCTGCTGCTGGCCGCCGGAAAGCTGTGCCGGGCGCCGTCCGGCCAGGTGATCCAACTGCACCAGGGACAGCATCTCCTTCACCGTGCTGGCGGTCTCCGCCCTGCCGATGCCGCGCATCTCCAAGCCGAAGGCAACGTTCTCGGCGACGCTCATATGGGGGAAGAGAGCATAGGACTGGAAGACGGTGTTCACCGGCCGCTGATTGGGCGCCAGATCCACCACCGACTTGCCGTTCAGCAAGACGTCGCCGGCAGTCGGCATCTCGAAGCCGGCGATCAGGCGCAGCAGCGTGGTCTTGCCGCAGCCAGAGGGGCCAAGCAGGGTAAAGAACTCGTTCTGCCTGATTTCAAGGGATACCTGATTGAGCGCGGTGACCTGATCGGTCCCACTGCCAAACACCTTGGTGAGGCTTAGAGCCTCGATGGCATTGGCCTCGCTCAAGCACGACCCCCTGGTTGCCCGCCAAAGACGCGGCAGGCTAGCCCTAGGCCGGGCGGACTGGCAATGGAGAACTGCGCTTTGGCGAGCCGAGGCTCAGCGCCGCGACTCGATCGCGTCCCAGATGAGGCCGGACAGGTTGGCACCGTCGAAGCGGTCGATCTCTTGGATGCCGGTCGGCGAAGTCACGTTGATCTCGGTGAGATAGTCGCCGATGACGTCGATGCCGACGAAGATCATGCCTTGCGCTTTGAGGCTTGGTCCGATGGCCTCGCAGATCTCCCGCTCGCGCGGAGTCAGCGAGGATTTCTCGGGCCGGCCGCCGGCATGCATGTTGCTGCGCGCCTCGCCGGCCGCCGGCACGCGGTTGATCGCCCCCGCCGCCTCGCCGTCGACCAGAATGATGCGCTTGTCGCCTTGGCGCACTTCCGGCAGGTAGCGCTGCACGATGATCGGTTCGCGGTAGAGCTCGGTAAAGAGCTCCAGCAGGACCTTCAGGTTCTCGTCACCCGGCGTGATGTGAAAGACACCGGCACCGCCGTTGCCGTAGAGCGGCTTGACGATGATGTCTGCGTGTTCTTCGCGGAAAGCCAGCACAGCCTCCTCGGAAGAGGTGATCAAGGTCGGCGGCATGAGCTCGGCGAAGTGGGTCACGAAGAGCTTCTCCGGCGCATTGCGCACGCTGACCGGATCGTTCACCACCAGGGTCTTGGGGTGGACATGCTCCAGGATGTGGGTCGCCGTGATGTAGGACATATCGAAAGGCGGGTCCTGGCGCATCAAGACCACGTCGGCCTGCCGCAGGTCCAAGACCTCTGGCGCGCCCAGATCCACGTGGTTGCCGTGCTCCCGGCGCAGGGTCATGGGGTGCACCTTGGCGCTCACGCCCTGATTGGACAGCACCAAGTCCTTGGGCAGGTAGTAGCAGAGATCATGCCCGCGCCGCTGTGCTTCCAGAGCCAGCGCGAAGGTCGAATCCGCGTTGATGTCGACGTTATGGATCGGGTCCATCTGGATGGCGACGGAAAGCGGCATGAAAGTCGGTCCACCTGCTGTTGCGAAGGCCGAGGCGCGCCCTCTTATGCAGCCCCGCTTGCTCCAGGCAAAGGGTTGAGAGCGTGACGGCCGGTTAATTCAGCTTGGCGTGGATCGCTTGGCGCGCCTGTGCGGCCTCGAAACGTGCCTCGGCCGGCTCGGCCAGCTCGACCACCTGATCGAGGGCCAGCATGGCGGCGTGAAGGTTGCCCGCGTGCGTATGAAGACTTGCCGCCTCGCGCCAGAGGCGCCAATCGCCAGGGGCCAGCCGCAGCATCGTCTCCAAGGCCGCCAGGCCGCCGCCGGCATCACCCGATTGCAGGCGGCGCACCTTGATGTTGTTCTGCAAGCGCAACAGGACCTCGCGGTTGCTCATCGCCTGCACATGCTCCGGCGTCAGCTCGGCCGAGGCACCGCCGATAGCCTTGGCCAGGCTGCGCAGGTCCTGTGGATCGAGCGTCCGGCCGGCATGGAAGGGATCCAGGATGAGCCGCCCCTCGGACCCATCGAGGCGCACCAGCACGTGGCCCGGAAAGCGCAAGGCCTCGGCCGGCCAGCCTTGCGACCGAGCCGCATGGAGAACGAGGATCGCCAAGGCGACCGGCAGGCCACGCCGGCGGTCGATCACCCGAATCAGGTTGGCATTTTGCAGATCGTCGTAGGTCGCGCTGTCGCCGGCGTAGCCCTGCTGCTCGAACAGAACCTGGTTGATCGCCTCGACCCTGGCGAAGATATCCTTGGCCTTTCGGTCGCCGACCTGCATGGCGATCTCGGCCAAATGAGCGCGGTAGCGGTCCAGACCGACCCTTGGTCGGTCGAGCGCCGCCAGCAGCAGCGCGGCTTCGGCGACGGCGATCTCCTCGTCGGCTTCGCGGCCCAGCGCCGAGAGCGCCGCCTCGATGTCGGCTCTACCGGACGCCGGCGACCAGCTGTCGCTCATCGCTCACCTTCCTCGGTCAATGCCATGCAGAGGGAATGTGGCGCGGCAGGCGCCAAGGCGCCAGCAGCACCGCATCAAATCGCAGGTCGAGATCGTGAGCCTGCGGATTCACCATCAGGTAGGCCTCGGCCGCGCGGGCGATGCGGCGGCGCTGCTGCGGGCTGATCGACTCGGCAGCTGCCGCCAGGCTGGCGCGCCGCTTGACCTCGACCAAGGCCAGGGTATCTCCGCGCCGGGCGATGAGGTCGATTTCGCCGACCGGAAAGCGCAGTTGCCGGGCAACGATACGATAGCCCTTCAGCCGCAGCCACCAGGCAGCCAGCAGCTCCGCCCTCGAGCCCCGCCTTTGCGCCGCCCGGCGACGCTCAAGTGTCGTCATCGGATCCTGCCCCCTTGGCCGAGAGGCCGAGCGCCAGCGTGTAGACGCGACGGCGCGGCGTTCCGCTCGCAGCCGCCACTTGCGAGACGGCATCGCGCAGGGAGGCCTGCAGCATCGCCTGGCTCAGCAGCCTCTCAAGCTCGGCGTCGTCAAGCGTTTCGTCAATGGGCGCCGGCGGGCCGACGACCAAGACGATCTCACCCTTGACCGCCTGCTCGGCCAAGTCGGCGGCCAGCTCGGCGAGCGAGCCGCGCCTGACTTCCTCGAAGCGTTTGGTGATCTCCCGGACGATGGCCGCCGGCCTCGGACCCAAGCCTGCCGCCAGGTCGCTTAGGCTCGCGGCCAGACGGTGCGGCGCCTCGAACAGCACCAAGGTCGCCGGTATCGCCGCCAGGCGCCCGATCTCCTGTCGCCGGGCCGAGGCCTTCGTCGGCAAGAAGCCGGAGAAGTAGAAGGGCTGTGCCGGCAGTCCGGAGAGCTGCAGGGCCGCCAGCGGAGCGGAGGGGCCGGGAAGGGTGGTCACCATGATCCCCGCGTCGGCACAAGCACGCACCAGCCCGAACCCGGGGTCGGAGATAAGAGGCGCACCGGCTTCGCTGACCAAAGCCACCGCGCCACCGCTCGCGCAAATGTCAAGAATACGCCGGCGATCCTTCTCTGAAGAATGCTCGTGATAGCTGATAAGCCGCCCTGCCGGCGCAATAGCGTGGTGCGTCAAGAGCTTACGTGTCGTGCGCGTGTCTTCGCAGGCGATAGAGTCGGCCAATTGGAACACTTTCAGCGCCCGCAGCGTTATGTCTCCCAAGTTGCCGATCGGTGTGGCAACGAGGTAAAGGCCGGCAGCCAGCTTCTCACGTTTACTGTGCTGATCAAGCTGGGTAGTGTCGGGCATCGTTCTCCCCGATCGAGAAAGGGACCGAAAGGATGCGATCCGTCACCAAAGCCTCGCTAGGCATTGCCTTTCTCGCTGCTGCGGTCTTGGCGCTCAGTGCCTGTCAGCCGAAGCAGACTAAGACCGTCAGTTCGACGGCACAAGCCACCGCGCCGACAACGCAGGCGCCGGCCACGCAAGGCCGTGTTCTTCCCGCGGGGCAGCCGGTCAAGGTCGCCGTCCTGTTGCCGCTCTCTGGGCGCCTGCCGCAGGTCGGCCAGCAATTGATGAACGCCGCCCAGCTGGCGCTCTTCGATTTGCAGCAGAATTCGGTCGAGCTCTTGATCAAGGATAGCGGCGATACCCCGCAGATGGCCGCTCAGGCGATGCAGCAGGCCTTGGCGGAGGGAGCGCAGCTGGCCTTGGGTCCCCTGTTCGGCGCACAGATCCGGTCGGTCTCCAACGTCGCCCGCACCGACAATGTCAACGTCGTCGCCTTCTCCAACGACACCCGCCAGCTGGACGGCTATGCCTTCCTCCTGGGCATCACGCCCAAGTCGCAGGCCGAGCGCGTGGTCTCCTACGCCATCGGCCAGGGCTTCAATCAGATCGCGGTGCTGGCACCCAACACCGATTTCGGCCGCCAGAGCCTGGAAGGCGCGCAAGCGGCAGCGTCCAGACGCGGCGGGCAGGTGGTCAGCTCGGCCTTCTATCCGCCCGAGCAGCTGGACGTGACCAGTGCCATTCGCACCTTGACCGGACCCTATCAGGCGCTGCTGGTGCCCGATGCGCATGGGCGCATGCTGGTGCTGGGCCCCTCGCTCGCGTCCGAAGGCATCACGCCCGAGACCGTGAAGCTCTTGGGCTCGTCGCTCTGGAACAATCCCGCTTTGCAGGCCGAATCCAATCTGCAGGGCGCTTGGTTCCCGGGCGTCACGCCGCAGAACTTCGCCAGCTTCGCCAGCCGCTACCAGGAAGCCTACGGCGACTATCCCTTGCCGATCGCCAGCGTCGCCTTCGATGCGGTCACGCTCGCCGGCTACCTGTCGCGCCAGGCTCTCTCGGGCCAGGCCAACGCAGCAACGGCGACGCCGGGCCAATGGGTGGGACTGGACCGAAACTCCATCCTCAATCCCGCCGGATACCGCGGTGTCGACGGCATCTTCCGCTTCACCCAAGACGGCTCGGTTCAGCGCGGGCTCGCCGTCCTGGCGATCGATGCCGGCGGTTTCCTGGTGGTCTCTCCGGCGCCGAATTCCTTCGACGCGCTCACCAACTAGCGCGTTTTCCGACCAGACGGCACCGGCCCGCACCCCCACCCGGCCGCCCATTGCAGGATACTTCCGTGGGCGGCCGGGCGGGGGTGCGGGCTGGATCTGATTCCGTGTGACCAAACAAGCGCGCTAACGCTGAGCCAGGAGATAGCCTAAGAGGGGATTGAGCCGGGCACGGCCTTCGGCCGTGGCCCGGATCCCCTGCGCATCGAGATCCAAGAGGCCTTCCTCTCGCAAGCTTCGCAGGCGCTCGGCGGGTAGGAGGCTCTCCACGGCAGCCCCCAGCCGCGCCTCGAACTGCAGCCGCGGAATGCCGTCGCTCAGGCGCAAGCCCATCATCGTCATCTCTTCCAACTGACGATCGCGCGAGAGGCGCTCGCGGGCCTGCTGTCCGTGACCGGCGCCTTCGACGCGCTCCAGCCAGACCTCCGGCGCGCGGTGCTGGCGTTGCGCCCAGCGTCGGCCATCCAGGGTCAGCCGGCTGTGCGCGCCGGGTCCGATCCCGAGATAGTCGCCGTAGAGCCAATAGGTCAGATTGTGCCGCGACTGGCAGCCCGGCCGCGCGTGATTGGAGATCTCGTAGGCCGGCAGGCCGGCCGCTGCCGTCTCTTCCTGTGTCAGCTGGAAGAGGGCTGCCTGATCGGCCTCGCCCGGCAGGCTGAGCTCTCCCCGGCGGGCGGCGGCATGGAAACGGGTGCCCTCCTCGAGGGTCAGCTGATAGAGCGAGAGGTGCTCTGAGCCGAAAGCCAGCGCACGGCGCAGCTCGGCGCCCCAAGCGGCCGGGCTCTGTCCGGGCAGCGCATAGATCAGATCGAAGGAGACCCGGGGAAAGGTCGCGCGCGCCAGGGCGAGGGCATTCAGAGCCTCCTCGACGCTGTGCTGGCGGCCGAGAAAGGCGAGCGCCTCTGGGTCCAACGACTGCACGCCCAGCGACAGACGGTTCACGCCGGCCTCGCGATAGGCGGCAAATCGTCCGGCTTCGACCGAGGTGGGATTGGCCTCCAGCGTGATCTCCACCGCCTCCGCCGGCCTAAAGGCCGCCGAGGCCGCCTCGATCACCGCCGCGACGCTCTCACCGTCCATCAGCGAGGGCGTACCGCCGCCAAAGAAGAGGGAGGTTAGGCGCCGCGGCCCGATCTCGCCCCCATAGCGAGCAAGCTCGCCCAACAAGGCGCGGCGCCAGCGGTCCTGGTCGATCCTCTCGCGCACGTGGCTGTTGAAATCGCAGTAGGGGCACTTGGCCAGGCAGAAGGGCCAATGGACATAGAGCGCCAGATCGCGCTCGCCGGCGATATCCGGGCCCGTCATCCGGCCTGCGGCGCGAAGACGGCGGCAACCAGCTTGGCGAAGGCACGCGCCCGGTGGCTGATCGCGTGTTTGGCCGCCGGCTCCATCTCACCGAAAGTGATGCCATGGCCTTCGGGCAGGAAGATGGGGTCGTAGCCGAAGCCACGGGTACCCCGCGGCGGGAAGACGAGCCGGCCCTCCACGCGACCCTCGAAAATCTCCTCCTGCTCGTCCGGCCACACCAAGGCCAAGGCGCAGACGAAGGCGGCGCGGCGGTCGCCGGCCTCCCCCAGCGCGCTCTCCACCTTGCGCATGGCAAGAGAAAAATCCTTGTCCGGCCCGGCCCAACGGGCCGAGCGCACCCCGGGCGCCCCATCGAGGGCGGAAACGCATAGCCCGGAATCGTCCGAGAGCGCGGGCAAGCCGCTCGCCGATGCAGACGCACGTGCCTTGATCAGCGCGTTCTCGGCGAAGGTCTCGCCGGTCTCTTCCGGTTCCGGCAGGCCGAGGTCACCCGCAGAGATCACTTCGCTGCCGTAGGGTTCCAAAAGATCGGCGATCTCTCGCAGTTTTCCGGGATTGTGGCTGGCGATCACCAGACGTTCGGGCGGGCGGCGCATCTCCAGAGACCTAGAGCCCCAGGGCTTCGCGCTGCTTTGTCGCAAGGATCCGGCAGCCGGAATCGGCCAGATCCAGCAGGCGGTCCAGGCTGGCGCGGCTGAAGGCGGCTCGTTCCGCCGTGGCCTGCACCTCGACGACGGCGCTGCGCCCGGTCAGCACGAAGTTGGCATCGGCATCCGCGTTCGAGTCCTCGTCATAGTCCAGGTCGAGGCAAGGCTCTCCCCCGACGATGCCGCAGGAAACCGCCATTACCTGGTCGTCAAAGGGAAGACGCTTCACCGCACCCAGCTCCAGCATGTGCTGCAAGGCCAGATGCAGCGCCACATAGCCGCCGGTGATCGCAGCGGTTCGCGTCCCGCCGTCGGCTTGGATCACGTCGCAATCGACCTTGATCTGCCGTTCGCCAAAAGCGGTGAGATCGGTCACCGCGCGCAGCGAGCGGCCGATCAGGCGCTGGATCTCCTGGGTCCGTCCACTCTGTCGCCCACGGGCCGCTTCGCGATCGCTGCGGCTGTGGGTGGAGCGCGGCAGCATGCCGTATTCGGCCGTGACCCAGCCCTTGCCACTGCCGCGCAGCCAAGGCGGGATCTGCTCTTCGACCGAGGCGGTGCAAAGCACGCGCGTGTAGCCGAAGGCGATCAGGCATGAGCCCTCGGCATAACGATTGACATCGATCTCCAAGCTGATCTCGCGCAGCTGGTCGAGCTTGCGCCCAGATGGCCGCATCGCCGCATCCTCCCTTGCCGTCTTCCCTGGGGACAGCAGGGCTATAGAGACTGAACCCGGCGCCGTCCAGTTACCCTGCCGCTTGAATTGACGGCCCGCAGGGTGCCGCTTACATAAGGGGACCGGCTCGAACGGCGGATCCAGGATCGCGCCCAGGGCCATAGGCAAAGAGAAGCGAAACCCAAACCGGACGATGTCGCAGAAAGAGACGCCCCCTGCGCCCGGCGGCGTCATCGCCGCCCTGAACGAACGCTCGCGAACGATCTTTCGAGCGATCGTGGAGGCTTATGTCGAGACCGGCGCGCCAGTCGGCTCGCGTACGCTTTCGCGGCGGATCGGGCTCGACCTCTCGCCGGCCACGGTGCGCAACGTCATGGCCGATCTGGAGGACCTGGGGCTGCTCTTCGCGCCGCACACCTCGGCCGGGCGCCTGCCGACGGAGCAGGGCTTGCGGCTCTTCGTCGACGGCATTCTAGAACAAGGCAACATCACGCCCGGCGAGCGCCAGCAGATCGACGTGCTCTGCAACGCCGCCGGCCGCAATACGACCGAGATCCTGAGCGAGGCCAGCGGTGCGCTCTCGGGCCTCTCGCGCTGCGCCGGCCTGGTGGTGGCGCCCAAGCTGGAGGAGCGGCTGAAACACATCGAGTTCGTGTCGCTCGGTCCCGGGCGCGCCCTGGTCGTGCTGGTAACCGCGTCGGGCAATGTCGAGAACCGTATCATCGACTTGCCGATCGGCCTGCCGGCGGCCAGCCTGGTCGAAGCCTCGAATTATCTGGCGGCCCATCTGGTCGGCCGCACGTTGAATGAGGCCGAGACCGAAATCCGCGAGGACCTGGAGACCCACCAGAGCGAGCTCAACGAGCTCACGCAGCGCCTGGTGGAAACCGGCCTGGCCGTCTGGTCGGGCGGCAATAGCCGCGACGGCGCCCTGATCCTGCGCGGCCAATCGCAGCTCTTGGAGGACATCACCGCCGTCACCGACCTGGAGCGGGTCCGCCAGCTGTTCCAGGCCTTGGAGACCAAGGAATCCCTGCTGCGCCTGCTGGATCTCACCGGTACGGCAGAGGGTGTGCAGATCTTCATCGGCGCCGAGAACGAGCTTTTCGGCTTGGCCGGCTGCTCGCTGGTGCTGGCGCCCTATTCCAATGCCTCGCGGCAAGTCGTGGGCGCCATCGGCGTGATCGGACCGACACGGATCAATTACGCCCGCATCATCCCCATGGTTGACTACACCTCAAAGGTCGTTGGACGCCTGCTCGGCTGAGCCAAGGACACCCCCGACGTCAGATGACAGACAAAGAGAGAAAGACCGCGTCCATGCAGCACGAAAAGTCTTCCGCCGCGCCGGCAGAGGCCGAGGCCAAGCGCCAGGAGTCCCAAGACCCGGCAGCGGAAGCGACACCGGCACCCGATCAGCTGAGACCCCAGGATGTCTCCCCGGCAGCCTCCGACGATGCGGGCGCAGCGGAAGAGCCGCCCGCCGAGGAAGGCGAGCTGGACCCCATGACGGTGCTCTGCGCGGAGATCGAGACCCTGCAGAGCGAGGTCAAGACCCTGCGCGATCAGGCTCTGCGCGCCATGGCAGAGGCCGAGAACACCCGCCGCCGGGCCGAGCGCGAGAAGAGCGATGCGGTGAAGTTCGCCGCCATACCGCTGCTACGCGATCTGGTGAAGGTGGCCGACAACATGGCACGCGCCCTGGCCGCCGCCGGCGAAGAGACGCCGGAGGAAAGCGCCAACGCCAAAGCGCTGCGTGAGGGTGTTGCGCTCACCGAGAAAGAGCTGCTCGCAGCCTTTTCCCGTCACGGCGTGGCCCGCATCGACCCCATGGGCGAGGCCTTGAACCCGGAGCATCATGAAGCGATGTTCGAGATGCCGGACGAGAACGCGGAGCCCGGGACTATCGTGCAGGTGCTGGAGCCTGGCTGGCTCTTGAATGGTCGCCTGATCCGTCCGGCTCGGGTGGGCGTCGCTCGTAAGCCTTAACGGCGGGATCAGCCCCCGCTGCGCGGATAGACGAAGCCGTAGACCGGATAGTTGGTGGTGCCGAAGTCGTTCCGCGGGGGGTACCAGACCTGCACCCGCGACCAGTCGTTCGCTTGCGAGACGTCCTTGATGAGAGAGCCGCGGTGAATCTCGCCGCGGACCCAGTTGGCGTGATCGACCTGGACCGTCCGCTCGTCAACAATGGCCGACACGGTGGCGACGTGGCCGAGGCGCATGGAACGCGCCCGCTTAAGGACGATGACCGCGCCAATTTCCGGCTCGCTGCCCCGCTGATAGACCCCCCTTGGCGCCCTGCCACCAGGTCCAGGCATTGCCGCGCAGCGAGATGCCGGAGACCGCCCGCGCATAGGGCACGCACCAATAGTCCTGGTTGCGGATGACGGTGGGCCTTAGGTGCTTGCTGGCTAGGCTCGCCTGTCCCGGCGCCAGGCTGCGATTGATCGCCGCCGCCTGCGAACCGTGGCTGACGCTCATTCCCCAGGGGCCGCTTGAATTCTCCGCCAGAGCCGTGGTGCTGCACGCAGCAAGAAAGACGACGACAGCAGCTAGTATGCGCATAGGTGAAGGCCCTCGGAAGTAGGCAGGAATTCGTTAGACTTTGGCCGGATGGGCCTCAAGCGCGGCAAATTTAAGGCGAAGGCCTCGAGCCGTTGCAAGCGAACTTTAGGATTGCATTTTCCAAACCTTGCGTTCTCGCCACAGGGCCATAGCGGGTCTCGACCCAAGGCCGTTCGGGCAAGACCTTGAATCTTCGAGATTGGAGCCCTTCCAGGACGCTGTGCTCAAAGTGTGGATCGAATCGTGCCCTGTGCCGGCTCGCCGCAGAAAGATGCTTCCTTCCGACGCGCCAAGCTGCCGCCAAAGCCTTTTGAGCCCGCGCCTGTGGCAAGGCATGCTGGGCAAAGGGTTGGACATTTTGCCGCTCATGAGAAGCGCGAGGAAAGCCGCACATGGCCGAGGACATCAGAATCGGAATCGCCGGCGCCAACGGGCGCATGGGTCACATGCTGCTGCGCGCCGTATCCCAAGCACCGGGCTGCCACGTTGCTGCGGGATCGGAGCAAGCCGGCAGCGAGGCACTGGATCGTGATCTCGGAAGCCTGGCGGGCTTGCCCCCTCTGGGCATAAAGCCGACGGACGATGCGGGTCAGCTGTTTGCGGCCAGCGACCTGGTGATCGACTTCACCATCCCGGCCGCCGGCGTCGCCCACGCCGAGTTGGCCGCGGCGCAGGGCAAGGCTCTGATCATCGGCACCACCGGCATGTCGCCGGAGGACCTGGAACGTGTCGCCAAGGCAGCGGAGCGGGCGCCGATCATGGCCGCTAGCAACATGAGCCAGGGCGTGACCCTGCTGCTGACCCTGGTCGAGCAGGTGGCGCGGGCACTCGACGAAGGCTACGACATCGAGGTCCTGGAAATGCACCACCGGATGAAGGTGGATGCCCCAAGCGGCACGGCGCTGAGCCTCGGCAAGGCGGCCGCGGCCGGCCGCGGCAAGCCTCTGGAATCGCTTTGGGTGAAGAGCCGCGACGGCCACACCGGCGCGCGCGCCAAAGGCAGCATCGGCTTTGCCACCTTGCGCGGCGGCGACGTGATCGGCGACCATTCGGTCATCTTCGCCGGGCTGGGCGAACGCATCGAGATCACGCACAAGGCGCAGAGCCGCGAGATCTATGCGCAAGGGTCCGTCCGCGCGGCACTCTGGCTGGCCGGCAAGCCGCCGGGCCTCTACGACATGCGCGACGTGCTGGGATTGAAGTAGGCCTCTGGCCTGATGGCTTCGCGGATGGCCCGGCGCAGGGCCCTTGCGAAGTCTACGCGCTCTTCGGCGGAGAGAAAGCTGGCGATTTTCAAGCGCCGTCCGTGTGACGCCAGGTGCAACGGGGTGTCGGGTTCGGCCGGCTCTTCAATCTCGACCCGCACCCAGGCCGGCTGAAAGACGAAGGAACGCCAGCGGCCGTGGTGCGAGACCTTGTCGATGCGCAGTTGCTGGGGCGAGAGGCGTACCCTCTCGTACTGCTTGGCACGCCTGTAGTTGATCCGGAAGACCAGGTAGATCAGCACCACGTCCAAGCCGAAGAAGCCGATGACCGGCCAGGCGCCGGCCAGGAAGAGGACCAGGCCCGCGGCGAAGGACAGCACGCAAACCGCCACCATCAGCACCGCGAAGCCGCGCGGACCCAGACTGCGGTGCGGCGTCAGCACGGCATCGAACTGCGCGTCGCCTACGAAGGGCGCCTCTCGCGGCGATGCCAAGGGACTGGGAAGCGAGCTCATAAGAGGTGAGGGTATGGCCCGCCGGCGCCCAGGTCCAGCCTTCCGCATGGCGGCATCGCAAGCCTGGAGGTGACAAGCGCGGCCTCCTGCGCTTTAGATGTCGGCCCATGCGCAAAGCCGATATCGCCCTCTTCTTCGACCGCCTCGCCGAGGCCCTGCCCGAGCCGCGGAGCGAGCTGGAGTACGACAGCGCCTACACCCTGCTGGTTGCCGTGGTGCTCTCGGCACAAGCGACCGACGTCGGGGTCAACAAGGCGACCGCCAAGCTCTTCCCCGTCGCCGACACGCCCGAGGCCATGCTGGCGCTGGGCGAAGGTGCCTTGAAGGAGCACATCAAGACCATCGGGCTGTTCAACTCCAAGGCCAAGAACGTGATCGCGCTCAGCCGCCTGCTCTTGGAGAAGCACGACGGCGAGGTGCCCGCCGACCGCGAAGCCCTGGAGGCTCTGCCGGGCGTCGGCCGCAAGACCGCCAACGTGGTGCTGAACGTCTGGTTCGCAGAGCCCACCATCGCCGTCGACACCCATATCTTCCGGGTCTCCAACCGAACCGGCCTGGCGCCCGGCAAGACGCCTCTGGAGGTGGAGCAGAAACTGCTCAAGGCCGTACCCAAGGACCGCAAGATGCATGCCCATCACTGGCTCATCCTGCACGGCCGCTATACCTGCAAGGCGCAGCGCCCGCTCTGTCCGGAGTGCCGGGTGGCCGACCTTTGCGCCTTCAAGGGCAAGACCACGTTCGACGCGAAGAAGCCCAAGGCAGCCAAGCGACCCAAGGGCTGAAGGGTGCCGAGCAACAACGAGAGGAGGGAGCGGATGCGCCTCGAGAACAAGACTGCGCTCATCACCGGCGCCGGATCCGGATTTGGCGAGGGCATCGCCAAGCGCTTCGCCGCCGAGGGCGCGAAGGTCGCTTGCGTCGACCTTCAGGCCGAGGCGGCCGAGCGGGTAGCCGGCGAGATCACCGCGGCCAGCCACAGCGCCATCGCAATTGCCGCCGACGTCGCCAGCCGCGCCGACAGCCAAGCGATGATCGAGCGCAGCGTCGAGGCGTTCGGCCGCTTGGACATCCTGGTCAACAACGCCGGCATCTCGCACCGCAATCGGCCGATGCTGGAGGTGAGCGAGGAAGAGCTCGACCGCGTCTATGCGGTCAACGTGAAGGCGATCTATCTGGCCGCCTATTGGGCCGTGCCGCTGTTCCGGGCCCAAGGCGGCGGCGTCATCATCAACACCTCCTCGACCGCCGGCTTGCGGCCGCGCCCGGGCCTCAGCTGGTACAACGCCAGCAAGGGCGCGGTGAACATCCTGACAAAATCCATGGCGCTCGAGTTGGCGCCCGACCAGATCCGCGTCAACGCACTCTGCCCGGTAGCCGGCGACACGCCCTTGCTGGAGACCTTCATGGGCAAGCCCGACAGCGCCGAGGCGCGCGCGCCCTTTATCCAGTCGATCCCGTTGGGCCGCCTGTCGACGCCCGAGGACATCGCCAACGCCGCCCTCTACCTGGCCTCCGACGAGGCCTCCATGATCACCGGCGTGCTGCTGGAGATCGACGGCGGGCGCTGCGTTTGATCGGTGTTAGAACCGGATTGGTCGGCCTCTCTCCGCGACCGAATACAGCTGACGACGTATTTCCCGTGAAAACTGAGGTAGCCGGGCTCGGTCACTTGCAGGTGCCCGCGCGTCAGCGCATGGAAATCGGGGAGCCGATGATAGGGCACAGCCGGATAGCTGTGGTGTTCGGCGTGGTAGGGCATGTTCCAGGCCAAGGTGCGGACGACCCGGTTGGTGCAGAGGGTACGGCTGTTGGCCAGCATGTTCGCGACCTCAGGACAGCGCCCGTGCTCGGCCAGGAGGTAGAGGCGCAGGAAGGGCTGCCCGATGAGCAAGGGCAGCAGCCAAACATAGAGCAGGACCGCCGAGCCTGCCGCGACCGAGGCCGCCAACAACGAGACGTAGAGCACCAGCATGGTCCTGGCCTCTCGGCGAAGCTTCCCGAGCCTCTCTTTCGGCACGAAAACGTCATCGCAGCGGCCGAGCGCATTGCGCACCAGTGTGCGCAGGTGACTGCACCACACCGGCAGGCCGGAGAGATGGACCGCATAGCGCCAAAGGCTGTCCGGCTTGGGCCTCGCCAGCTCCGGATCCCGCTCGGGGTCCTGGGTATGGCGATGATGCTCGAAATGGAAACAGCGGAACCAGCCCGGTGGCAGGATGATCAGAAACCCGCAGACCCAGGCCACGGCCTTGTTGACCCGCAGCGTCTTGAAGGCGGTGCGATGCACCGTCTCGTGCAGCAGTGTGAAAAGGAAGATGATCAGGATCCCTTGCGGCACGAGAAGCATCGGCCAATAGGGGATTCTTAGGGCAATCAGCCCCCCGAGCAGCAGGATCAGGCCCCAATGCAGAGCGAGGTTCGCCAGCCCGGGCCAGTTGGACTTCCCGGTCAGGATCTTGCGCTGCTCGTTGCTGAGCGAACGCAGCAGGCTGCGATGATCGAGCTGCTCTTGAGACATCTTTCCTCTTTCACTGTGCGCCCTACCATGTGCGCACTGCTTTCTAATCACGATCCCACCTTTCTTGAAAGCCATTCGATTTGACCTATTCAAAAGGTAAACTTTCGAATAGGGTGCCGATATGCCCGCCTTGCCTTCGATGAAGGGCCTCCAAGCCTTCGAAGCCGCCGCCCGCAATGGCAGTTTCGCCGCTGCCGCCAACGAGCTGTCGGTCTCTCCTGCCGCCGTCAGCCAGCTGGTGCGCACACTGGAGGAGCAGATCGGCCGCAAGCTCTTTTACCGCGTGAAGCGCTCCGTGATCCCGACCGAAGCGGGGCTGGAGGTGCTGCCACGCTTGAGCGCCGCCTTCGAGGAGTTGGATGGCGTCTCGCGCCGGCTAACGGGGGCCAGCGGACGGGCACGCATCACCATATCCGTGCCGCCGTCGGTGGCTTCCGGCTGGCTTGCCGAGCGGATCGGCGAATTTGTCGCGCTCCATGACCCGGGCAAGCTTTCGATCCGCGGCGAGGAGGATCCGGTCGCCTTCGAACGCGATGGAATTGACGTGCGGATGTCCTACGGCCGCTTTCACAACCGCGAACACGAGAGCGAAGAGATCGCCACGGATCGGGCCTTCCCGGCCTGCTCACCCGCCTTTCTGGTCACGCACGGCCCGCTGGGCTCGGCAGAGCAGCTCTCGCGCGTGCCCTTGATCCATACCGACTGGGGACCGTCTGCGGCGGCCTTTCCCAGCTGGCCAAGTTGGTTCGATGCAGCAGCAGTGGAGCTGCCTCGACGATCGGCCCGCAGCTTGACCGCGAATTCCTCCAAGGCCGCCATCGATCTGGCAGTGAGCGGTCTGGGCATCGTTCTCTGCCAAGGTTTCTTTGCGGCAGGCCCGCTGCAAGAAGGCCTGCTGGTGCGGCCCGTGATGCAGAGCTTGGAATTCAGCCACCCCTATTGCCTGACGGTGCCGGAGAGAAGCGCCAGGCGGCCAATCGTCCAGGCCTTTCGAGACTGGTTTCGGGACGCCTGCTTACAGGCTATCGACTCCTGCCATCCGACCAAAAACTAAGGCCCGGGCGTCGCCGCCCGGGCCTTCGCTCATCCGCTGTCCTCCAGCGTCACTCGCGCATCATGCCGAGGATGGAGAGGATGTAGATGAAGAGCGTGATGAAGCTGCCGTAGAGCATGTAGGCACCGAAGATGGCCTTGCGCTGCGCCACGTCGCCCGCATCCTGCTCGAGGTACATGTTCTTGATCATCTGCGTCTGCCAGGCCGTGATGCCGGAGAAGATCAGCACGACGGCACAGTAGATCAGCAAGGCCAGGCCGCTGCTCTCCACCAGGAAGGCATTGACCAGAAGCGCGATGATCAGGCCGACCGCCGCCATGATGAAGAAGGTGGCGAAGGCCGAGAGATTGCGCTTGGTGGTATAGCCGTAGAGGCTAACCCCGGCGAAGGCGCCGGCCGTGATCAAGAAGGCCCGTACGATCAGGAACGGGTCCATGTGGCCGTAGTAGTAGAACATCGGCGCCAATGCCACGCCCCAGAGGGCGGCATAAGCCCAGTAAGCGGCCTGGGCCGCCCCGATGGACTTGGTCATGATGATCTTGGGCGCGATAAAGCCCATTGCCAGGATGCCGATGAAGAAGACGATGGAGAGCCCACCGAGGCTCATCACCAGCTGTTCGTTGGACGCGATCAGGAACGAGAGCGCGCCGGTAAAGGCGACGCCCAGGGCCATGTAGTTGTAGACCCGCAGCATGTAGGTGCGCAGGCCAACATCAATGGCCTCCGCCGTCTGCGTACGGGTGTAGACCTGCGGATTCGGACCGACCATGTGTTCTCAACTCCCTCCGGAACGTTAGACAGGGATGATAGCAAACTTAGTGTCGATATATTGGCCAACGAGCGTCGCGGATCAACGAAAACCGGACGATTCTCAACTTATTTCACAGCGGCTCGGCGGGATTTAGCGCCTTTTCTCACTCGTTGCGCAGGTAGGGGGCGGCCGACGCCCCCAGCGCGCGCCAGGTCCCGGCAAGCCCGAACAGCAAGGTAAGCGTCAATCCGGCGGCCAGGGTGATCAGCACGGGTTCTATCAAGAAGGCAAAGGCGCCGCCCATCACCAGGGTAACGACGACCCAGGCCGCGAGGCTGCCGATCACGGCGGCGATCACGGCGGTCACCAGGCCCAGAAGCAGGAACTCGATGGCAAGGCCGCCGGCCAGCACCGAACGGGTTGCCCCCAACACCTTCAAGACCACCGAATCATAGCGCCGACGCCGCTCGCCCGCCGCGATCGCGCCTGCAAGCACTAGCAGGCCGGCTAATAGGGTGATGCTGCCGGTGGCGCCCACCGCCGTCGCCACGCTGTCCAGCATCCGGGTAAAACTCTCCAGCGCCTCGCGTACGCGAATGCCGGAGACGTTGGGGAAGGCATCCGCCACCGCATCGGACAGCGCGGCCTCTTGCGCCGCCCCGATTCGCACGGTGGCGATGTGCGAGGCGGGCGCCTTGTCCAGCAGCCCGGGCGAAAAGATCATCACGAAGTTGATGCGCAGGTTCTGCCAGTCGATGCGCCTGAGGTTGGCGATCTCGGCGGTGACGTCGCGGCCATAGACGTTGACGGTCAGCCTGTCGCCGATCTTCAGGTCCAGCAAGTCGGCGAGATTGGCGTCCAACGAGAGCTTGGTCTCGCCGCGATAGTCCGCCGGCCACCATTGACCTTCGGTCAGCTCGGCGCCGGGGTAGGGTCGTTCGGCCCAGGTGAGCCCACGGTCGCCTTCGAAGACCCAGGCCACGTCGGGCGGGATCTCCATCTCGGCGACGGGCGTGTCTTTGACGGCCGTGATGCGCCCGCGCAGCATCGGCACGCGCTCCATCGCGGCTTCGCCGGCATGCCGGTCGACCAAGCGGTCGAAGGCCTCTGCCTGATCGTTCTGGATATCGATGAAATAGAAGGTGGGGGCGTTCTCGGGGATCTCTTCGGTCACCTGCCGGTCGAGATTGGCCTGGATCAGGGTGACGGCCGTCAAGACCGTGAGCCCGATGCCGAGCGAGAGAACGACACTGACGGTCGGCGCGCCCGGCCGATAGAGGTTGGCCAGGGCCAAGCGCAAGGTGGTGTGCTTGGGGCGCGGTATGCGGCGCGCCGCCCAGACCACCAGTCCCGCCGCCAGCCGGAAGAGCAGAAGAGCCGCGGCCGCACCGCCGACGAAACCAAGCGCGAAGAGACGATCGTCGCTGCCGAAGACGGCCAGCGCGATCAGCAGGCCACCCGTCACGCCCATCGCCGGCCAGAGCCAGCCGGGGCGTCTGACCTGCCGCTGGTCGACATAGCCGCGGAAAAGGCCGGCAGCCGGCAGTCCTTGCGCGCGCGCCAAGGGCAGGAAGGCGAAGAGCAGGGCGGTCAGCAGGCCCATCGCAGCCGCGCGCAACAGCGGCAAGGCGTCGGGTGCGCCCCCCAGCGTGATGTTGAAGAGCTCGCCGAGGAAGGGCGCGGCGACAAGCGGCGCCAGGCCGCCGACCAAAAGGCCGACAAGGGTGCCGACACCCGCCAGCAGCAGGACTTGGACGAGATAGAGCTTCACGATCAGGCCGGCCGAAGCCCCCAGGCACTTCAGCGCGGCGATGGTGTCGCGGCGGGAATCCAGATGCGCGCGAACGGCGTTGGCCACACCGACGCCGCCGACCACCAGGGCGGTCAGGCCGACCAAGGTCATGAAGAGCCGCACGCGAGAGACGAAGCGGGCCACGCTCGGGGCCGCCTCCTCGAGCCCGCGCACGCGCCAGCCGGCATCCGGAAAGGCCACGGCAAGGCGTTCGGACCAGGCCTCGAAGGCCTCGCCCTGCGGCAGGACCAGGCGCCAGTGGCGATAGACCAGGCTGCCCGGCTGAGCGAGGCCCGTCGCCTCCAGGCTTTCCAGCGCGATTATCAGGCGCGGGCCCAGGGTCACGGCGCGAGCGATGCTGTCGGGCTCTTTCTCGATCTCGCCGCGCAGCTCGAAGATCTCGACGCCGACCCTGACCGCGTCGCCTACCGAAAGGCCCAAGCGGCGGAAGAGCTCGGGCGCGGCCAAGGCGCCCCAGCGGCCATCGCGCCTCTCCAGACCCGCCTGCGGACTCTGGGCCGGCGCCAAGCCGAGCTCTCCGAACAGAGGATAGTGACTGTCGACCGCCTTGAGCTCGACCAGGCGCCGCTCGCCGCTTTCCGGATTGGTGGCCATGGCCCGCAGGTTGGCGACCGCGGATAGCCCTTGCGAATTGGCCTCCAGCCACTGCCGCTCCTCGGCCGTAAGGTCGCGGTTGAAAAGCCGCAGGTCGACTTCGCCACCCAGCAGATTGCGCGCGTCGCGCTGCAGGCCGGCCAAGAGGTCGGCCGAGATGGTGCCGACCGCCGCCAAGGTCGCCACGCCCAATGCCAAGCAGGCGAGAAAGACGCGAAAGCCGCCCAGCCCGCTGCGCAGCTCGCGGCGCGCGAAGCGCCAAGCCAGGCCGAGCTCGCCCATCAAGCCACCGCGGCCTGCGGTCGGCTGTCGTCGAGGATGCAGCCGTCGGCCAGGCTGACCCGGCGACTGCAGCGCAGCGCCAGATCCTGGTCATGGGTGATCAGAAGCAAGGTCGACCCGCTGTCGCCGCGCAGCCGAAACAGCAGATCGATCACCTGCTGGCCGGTCTGCCCGTCGAGATTTCCGGTGGGCTCGTCAGCCAGGAGGATGGAGGGCTTGGCGACCACGGCGCGCGCCAGGGCGGTGCGCTGCTGCTCGCCGCCAGACAGCTGTCCCGGATAGTGGGTGAGGCGATGGCCCAAGCCGACGCTCTCCAAAGCCTCTGCAGCGCGGCGCCAGGCCTTGGGCTCGCCGGCAAGCTCCAGCGGGATGGCCACGTTTTCTTGCGCCGTCATGGTCGGCACCAGGTGAAAATCCTGGAACACGACGCCGATCGCTTGGCGGCGCAGGCGCGCCAAAGCGTCCTCGCTGCGGCCGCCGTAGTCGACCCCGGCGACCTCAACCTTGCCGCTGGTGGCCCGCTCCAGGCCGGCGATCACCATCAGAAGCGAGGTCTTGCCCGAGCCGGAAGGCCCGACCAGGCTGACCGTCTCGCCATCGCCGATCCGGAGGTCGATCCCTTTCAGAATCTCGACCGGACCGGCCTGTGAGGCCAGGGTAAGGGTGACCGCGCCTAGCTCTATCATGCCCCAATGGCCTTCCGCTCTGCCGACTGCTGCCATATGGCGCAGCCCTGATGAGGGTCAAGCGTTCCTTGGTGGGCGGCCGACGCGATGGCCAAGCTATGTCGCCTTTATGGCATCACCCTTGAGCCGCTTGATCGCCGCAATGGACCGCCCACTTCCCTTCTATGACATGGCGAATCATCTCGCGCCGGACCTTGGCCGGCGTGCTCACGGGTTTCGGCCTAGGCTTCGTGCAAGGGGCAGCAGCGCAGGACGCACCGCCGCCGCTGACACTGGTGGCCTTCGGCGATAGCCTGGTGCACGGCTACGGCCTGCCGCCGGGCGCGACCTTGCCCGAGCAGCTGGAGACGGCCTTGCAGACCGAAGGCTGGAAAGTGACGGTGCTGAATGCCGGGAACTCGGGCGACACCTCTGCCTCCGGCAAGGCGCGGCTGGACTGGACCCTGGCGGAGCGGCCCGACGCCTTGCTTTTGGCCCTGGGGGCCAACGACGGCCTGCGCGGCCTCTCCCCGGCCGAGACCGAGGCCAACCTGCGCGTCATCATCGAAGAGCTGCGCCGCCGCCAGGTGCCGGTGCTGCTGGCCGGAATGATGGCGCCGCGGAACTTGGGTCCCGACTATGCCGCCGAGTTCGACCCGCTTTATCTGCGTCTGGCAGAGGACTATGACCTGGTGCTCACCCCCTTCCTCTTGGACGGCGTGGCCCTGGTGCCGGAGCTGAATCAAGCGGACGGCATCCACCCCAACAGCGAAGGGGTCGGCATCATCGTCGAGACACTGCTGCCCGGAGCGCGGGAATTGCTGCGCCGGGCCGTGCACCTGAAGCAGGTCAAGGCCTCTTGACCCGCCGCTACAGCGCCGGCCTGGGCGAGGCCGAGACAGGCGCCGAGGCGCTGCAGAAGGCCTTGGCGGCGGCAGCCCCCTTGCCCGAAGGGGCGAACCTGGCCCTGCTCTACGCCAGCGATCACTTCGCGCGCGAGTTCGATGCGCTCGTCGGTCAGCTGAAGGCGGCCAGCGGCATCGACAGCGTGGTCGGCACGGTCGGCATGGGCATCGTCGACCGCAGCGGCGAACGCTTCGACCGCCCCTGCCTCTCGGTTCTCGCTATGGCCTTGCCGGCCGAGTCCTTCAGGAGCTTCGGCCCGATCCAGCAAGGCTGGGACAGCGCCCCGGCTTTGCTCTCCGACTGGGCGGGCCAGCAGGCCATGAGCCTGGCGCTGGTCGCCGCCGACCCGCGCACGCCGGATCTGCCGGGCCTCTTGAGCGACCTCGCCAACGGCTGCCGCGCCTATTGCCTGGGCGGCCTTACCGCCTCGCGCCGCGGCCCCGCCACCGCCGGCGCCAAGGTCAGTACCGAGCCGGGTTTGAGCGGCGTGCTGCTGGGCGACGGCGTGCCGGTGGCGGTCGGGCTGTCGCAGAGCTGTGTACCCCTGACCGAGCCGATGGCGATCACCGCCGCCGACGGCCAGGTGGTGAAGGAAATCGAGGGCCAGCCCGCCTTGAACGCGCTGCTCGATCTGGTCGAGCGCGACTTCGGCGGCGATCTGGCGGGGGCTTGGCCCTTTCTGCATCCGGCCTTTCCGGTGCTGGGCGCGGAACGAGGCGACTATCTGGTACGGGACTTCGTCGGCCTGGATCCGGACCAGGGCTGCTTCGCGGTCGGCGAATTGGTGGAGCCGGGCCGCCGCATCCTCTTCTGCCGCCGCGATCCGGACGCCGCCCGCAGCGACCTCGTCCGCATGGCCGACGAGGTCCTCGGCCGCACCAGCGCCCCGCCGCAGGCGGCCGTCTACATCTCCTGCGTCGCCCGCGGCCCGCAGCTCTTCGGCGCCAAGGGCGCCGAGCTGGAGATCCTGCGCGAGCGCTTGGGCGAGATCCCCATCACCGGCTTCTACGCTGCCGGCGAGATCGCCGGCGAGCGCCTCTACGGCTACACCGGGGTCTTGGCACTGCTGTCCTGACACCCTTTCCGGCTTGCGACCAGGCTACGCCTACGCGGCATCGACAACACGAATACGCCCTTGAGCGCGGTTGCGCGGCTTGGCCTTAACCGTGATGTCCACATCCTGGCCGAGCGCCGTCAGAAGGCGCATGAGGCGTTCGCTCGAGAAGTTCCCAAGCCGGCCATTGACCAAGGCAGAAACCTTGGGCTGGTCGATGCCCATGAGCGAAGCGGCCGCAACCTGGGTCAAATGACGACGCTTTATGATCCGACGGATGTGGATCGCCAGCTGTGCCTTGGTCAGCTCCTCCTCGGGCTCGTCGAACCCTAGGTCGGCAAAAACATTGCCGCTTCCCGGGGTTACCGGGATTTCGGCGTCCTCTTCCTTGACCATTCTTCGTAGTCCTCCTTCGCACGCTTTAGCCGCTGCTCGACAACATCCATCGCCGCTTTGGGCGTAGCGGCACCATGCTTGTTCAGGCATATTGGGACGAGAAAGCCATTCGATCAAGAGCGAGCACACTGCGCTACATGGACTTTGCAGCTTCGGCGCGAAGTGGCTATAGGCCTGTCAGGATCGACCATTAGGGGATGCCAAGCATGGAACAGCGGGCGCTGGGACGGACCGGCGAGACGGTCAGCGCGATCTGCCTGGGCACCATGACCTGGGGCGAGCAGAACACGGAGGCCGAGGGCCATCAGCAGATGGACCTGGCACTCGAGCGCGGCGTCACCTTCTGGGACACGGCCGAAATGTACTCGGCGCCGACCAGAGAGAGCACCTACGGGCGTACGGAAGAGATCATCGGCTCGTGGTTCGCCAGCCGCGGCGGACGGGACCGGGTCTTCCTGGCCAGCAAGATCCTGGGGCCAGGTGGCGAGCGCTTCCACTACGTGCGCGGCGGCAAGACCCGTCATACCGCCGCCTTCCTGGAGGAAGCGGTCGACGCCAGCCTGAAGCGGCTCAAGACCGACTACATCGACCTCTATCAGCTGCACTGGCCCGACCGGGGCACCAACGTCTTTGGCAAGCTGGGCTTTCTGCCGAACCCCGACGAAGAGATCACGCCGCTGGAGGAGACGCTCGCCGGGCTGCAGCGCCTGGTCGAGGCAGGCAAGGTGCGCCACATCGGCGTCTCCAACGAGTCGGCCTGGGGGGTGATGCGATTCATGGCCTTGGCCGAGGCAGACATCGGCCCGCGCATGGTCACCATCCAGAACGCCTATAGCCTTTTGAACCGCAGCTTCGAGACCGGATTGGCAGAGGTCGCCTGGCGGGAGAACTGCGGGCTGATCGCCTATGCACCCGTTGCGGCCGGAGCCCTTTCGGGCAAGTACCTGAACGGCGCACGGCCGCCCGGCGCGCGTATGACCCTCTTTCCGGAGAACCGCCGCTATTTTACCGAGAACGGGCCCAAGGCGGTCGCCGACTATGTCGCGCTGGCCCGCCGGCATGGGCTCGACCCGGTGCAGATGGCCACCAGCTTCGTCCTCTCGCGCCCCTTCACCACGGCCGCCATCGTCGGTGCCACCTCTTTGGAGCAGCTGGAGACCCAGATCGGCGCCGCCGAGGTCGAACTCTCGCAAGATGTGCTGGACGGCATCGAGGCAATTCATCGAGTCTACACCTATCCTTGCCCTTGAGCCCGCAGCGGCGGTTCGGGTAGCCTTTCCCAGGAGCGAGGGAAGTCATGTTGCGCCTCTTTGTAGCCCTCAGCCTGCCCGAGCAGGTGCGCGAAGCGCTCTCCGCCGTCGCCGGCCGCCTGCCGGGCGCGCGCTGGCTGGACGAGGAGAGCTACCACATCACCTTGCGCTTCATCGGCGAGGTCGACGGCGCCATGGCTGACGACATCGCGCACGAATTGGCGCGCCTCGACGGCCGCGGCTTCGAGCTCTCCTTGAAGGGCCTGGGCCACTGGGGCGAAGGGGCCAAGGCCCGCGCGCTCTGGGCCAAAGTGGAGAAAACCGAACCCCTCTTCCGCCTGCAGCAGAAGGTGGAGAACGCGCTGCAGCGCGTCGGCTGCAAGCCGGAGCGGCGCCGCTTTTCCCCACACGTCACCTTGGCGCGGCTGAAGTACACGCCGGGCGAGGCGCTGCACCCCTTCATCCTGCAGCACAGCCTGCTCAGCATCGGCCCCTTCCCGGTCGAGGATTTTGTGCTCTATCGCTCCTTCCTGACGGGCGAGGGCCCGATCTATCAGGCGGAAGCGGTCTATCCCTTAGCCGCCTGAGCCACCTGCCGCTTCAGCCGGGCTTCGCGGTTGGCGATGTAGAGGCCGGCGCCGGCGACCAGGACGGCGCCGTACCAGACCGAAGGTTCCGGAAACTGCTTCCAGCCGATCCAACCGAAGAGCACCGCCCAGATCATCGCCGAGTACTCGAAGGGCGCGATCACCGAGGCCGGCGCGTTGCGGTAGGCCGTGGTCAAGAGCAGCAGGCCCAGGCCGCCGAAGATGCCCATGGTGAAGAAGAGGCCCAGGGCCAGCCAGTCCGGCGTGATCCATTGGAAGGGCATGAGGACCGCCATCGGCAGGAAGAGCGACAAGGTAGAATAGAGCATGATGGCGGCCGAGGTCTCGGTACGCGCCAGCAGCCTCGTGGTCAGCCCCGTCAAGGCAAAGCAGAAGGCGGAGAAAAGGATATAGAGCGCCTCCAGCTGCAGGTTCTCCGGGTCCGGGCGCACCATGACCAGCACGCCCAGGAAGCCGACGATCACTGCCGACCAGCGGCGCGGGCCCACCTTCTCGCCCAGGACCGGCCCCGCCAGCGCGGTCATGAAGAGCGGTGCGGTAAAGGCGATCGCCAGGGCCTCGGCCAGATGCAGGTATTTGAGGCCCAGGAAGTAGAAATAGAGTGCCCCCAGGATAAAAAACCCGCGCAGGAAATGCAGCCAGGGGCGCTTGGTGCGCAAGGTCGAGATCCCGCCCTCGCGCCAGGTCACCACGGCGACCGGGATGAAGCCGAAGAGCGAGCGGAAGAAGACGATCTGCGAGACCGCATAGGCCGCCCCCAGCCACTTGGCCAGCGCATCCATCGAGGAGAAGAAGAAGAAACAGCCGAAGGCGGCCAGGATGCCCAGCCCCAGTCGTTCCTCCACCTCTGCCGGAATAGCTGACTGCACCTTTTGTGGGCTCCCGCTTGACGTTCTACTCCTCTAGCATTGCCGCCGAGAGAGGAGCAATTTATGTCGCCACGGCACTGGCCACCCTTGAAGATCGTCGTGCTCACGGGCGCCGGCATCTCAAAAGAATCCGGTCTCGACACTTTCCGCGACGAGGACGGTCTCTGGTCGCGCGTCCGCATCGAGGATGTGGCCACTCCGCAAGCCTTCGCCCGCGACCCGGAGCGTGTCCAGGCCTTCTACAACGCCCGCCGGCGCGGCGTGATGGACCCGGCGATCAAGCCCAATCCGGCGCACGAGGCCTTGGCGCGTTTCGAGAGCGACTATCCCGGCGAGGTGCTGCTGGTCACCCAGAACATCGACGACCTGCATGAGCGCGCCGGCTCGCGCAACTTGGTCCATATGCATGGCGCCATGCTGGAGGCCGCTTGCCTGGCTTGCGAGGGCGTCAGCCAATGGCGCGAGGACATCGAGCCCGTCAGCAACTGCCCGCGCTGCGGGATGATGGGTCGCCTGCGCCCCAACGTCGTTTGGTTCGGCGAAATGCCCTTCCACATGGAACGCATCGGCCAGGCCCTGGAGGTTTGCGATCTCTTCATCTCCATCGGCACCTCCGGCAATGTCTATCCGGCCGCCGGCTTCGTCTCGGAGGCCAAGTATGCCGGCGCACACTGCGTGGAGTTGAACCTGGAGCCCAGCGACGGCTCGCATTACTTCGGCGAGGTGCATCACGGCCCGGCCAGCCAAGTGGTGCCGGACTACCTGGGGAGCCTCATCGACCTGGTTACCCGCGCCTGATCCCCGCATGTCGGCCCCACCGCCCGGCCGGCCGCTCTGGTTGCGGCTGGCACCCCTTCTCTTCGTGCTGCTTTGGTCGTCGGGCTTTGCCTTCGCCAAGCTGGGATTGGAGGATGCCGACCCGCTGACATTCCTTACCCTGCGCTATGCCGCGGTCCTGGTGATCTTGCTGCCGGTAGCCCTGGTCATGCGCCCGGCTTGGCCCAAGAGAGGGGATTGGAAGCATATCGCCGCCGTCGGTTTCCTCATCCAGGTGGTCTACTTCAGCTTTTCCTATGTGGCCGTCACCGTGGGCCTCTCGGCCAGCGCCAATGCGCTGATCGCCGCACTGCAGCCGATTCTGGTGGCGCTCGCCTCGCCCTTGATGCTGGGCGAGCGCGTGAGCACGAAGCGCTGGCTGGGCCTGATCTTCGGGCTGGGCGGGGCTGCTTTGGTGATCCTGGCGCGCGCGGCGGTGGAGACCACGTCGTTCCTGGGTGTCTTCTACTCGGTCTTGGCCCTTCTGGGGTTGACTGCCGCCTCGCTCTACGAGCGCCGCTTCGGTGTCGAGGCCAACCCGATCAGCGCCAACATCATCCAGTACCTGGTGGGCTTCGGTCTGATGCTGCCTCTCGCCGCCGCGCTGGAGCCGATGCGGGTCGAGGTAACGGTCGACTTCGCCATCGCGCTGGCCTACCTGGTGCTCGCCAACTCGCTTGTCTCGGTGACCCTGCTGCTGGCCATGCTGCGCCGGGGCGAGGCGGCGCGGGTCTCCTCGCTCTTCTTTCTGACGCCGCCCACCGCGGCCCTGGTCGCCGCCCTTCTGCTGGGCGAGGCCCTGCCGCCGCTGGCCTGGGTCGGCATGGCGCTTGCGGCAGGTGGCGTGGCGCTGGCCACGCGGGGCCGCTAGGACACTTCGCTCTCAGCCGAAGCATGCCGGCCTTGTCCTGACGCAGTCTCCTCACCGCAACAGAGACTTGGAGGCCGGCATGATCACCTGTTTCATCCGCTACGAACTGGACCCCTACAAGAAGGCAGCCTTCGAGACCTATGCGAAGAACTGGGGCCAGGCGATCCCGCGCTGCGGCGCCGACCTCATCGGCTACTTCGCACCGCACGAGGGCTCCAGCACGATCGGCTACGGCGTCTACAACATCGAGAGCCTTGCCGCCTACGAGGCCTATCGGGCCCGACTGGCTGCCGATCCCTTGGGCCGCGAGAACTACGCCTTCGCGCAGGCGGAGCGGTTCATTCTTCGCGAGGACCGGATCTTCTTGAAGATCGCGTCGACCCCGCATGAGTTGGATGGGTGAGAAATCGCGCCTATTTCAAAAATTGAATCGGTACGTATCGCCCGAAAGTTCCAGCTCCAAAAGAAAACACGAACTCCTCCCTCCGTCATCGCGAGCAAAGCGAAGCGATCCAGCGCAAAGTTCACGGATTTCTGGATTGCTTCGTCGCTTTCGCTCCTCGCAATGACGGAGAGCAGGCTGGTTTTGGCCAGCTTTTCATGAATTGGGCAGTGCAGCCGGGGGTTTTATTTAGTCACCACACAGAAACCCAACTATCCAACCTGCCTCACCCGTCCTTCTTCTCCACCGCATCGATCGCGCCGCCGGCCTTCTTCCAGGCGCCGAAGCCGCCTTCGATGTGGGCGACGCGCGCCAGGCCCATGTCGGCGACGGCCTTGGTCGCCAGCGCCGAGCGCCAGCCGCTGCCGCAATAGAACAGAAAGCTCTTGCCCGAGGCGAAAACCGGCTTGTGGTAGGGGCTCTCCGGGTCGACCCAGAACTCCAGCATGCCGCGAGGCGAGTGAAAGGCGCCGCTGATGGTGCCATCGCGCCAGAGCTCGCGGATGTCGCGGAGATCGACGAAGACGGTATCCTCGTCGCCCAGCCGTCGCTGCGCCTCCTCGATGCTGACGGTCTCGATCTCGGCGTTGGCCTCATCGACCAGCTGGCGGACTCCCTTCTCTAGCGCCATTGTCCTCTCCTTCCTCGTGGGATTTGCCCGTACATGCGCCCAACCTTAGCCTTGTTGACGCAGGACTGGCGAGCCTCACGAGAATGCCACCTGCACTTGTTCGGCGCCAGAGGAGGAGGCACAAAGTGCAGGTCCAAGTTTCGCTGCGAGGTGGACTCGCCTATCGCCTTTCTGCTTGGCTGGCCGTCTTGAGCGAGACTGAGTGATGGCTAGGGTAGCAGACCTTTTACTGAAACGTGAAAGGCGCGGTCTTCGCAGCGCGATCGTCGCCAGAATAGTCGTGTTCTTGCTGTCGACTGCGGTTGTTATCGCCGCCTATGGCAGTGTCTTCGAACTGGTGTTCTCCGTGGCTGTCTTCTTGGCAGCTGCGGCCTGTGCCGCATTCTTGTTGCGCAGCCTGAAGCCTGTGTCGAACCCAGTGCCGATAGGCCTTGCCGCGGCCGGAATAGACGTCGCTCTCCTCGCCGTGCTGCCGCTGATTTGGCTGACCAGCGTCGGCGGTCCGGAGGTGATGCCCCTTTCCTTTACCTTGAAGGGCGGGCTGGTGCCCGTAGCCTTGACCATGATCGTGTTGAACGGTCTGCCTCTGCGCCCCCTCTATCCCTTGGTCGCATCGCTTGGATCGGCGGCGGTCTATCTGGGGTATGTCGCTGCAGCCCTGCTCGACTCGCGGACGGAAATCACGGGCGACTACGCCAAATCCCTCATGGGACCGCCCCTGCAGCTTGGTGGGATCCTGGCTGAGTTTGCGATCATCGTGATTGTCGGCGGCATGGTCGTTCTCACCACGCTCTTGGCGCGTCGATTGATGCTTTCAGGCGTTCAGCTCGAAAGGGCCAACGCTCAACTTGGCCGCTATTTCTCGCCGGCCGTCCGTGATGAAATCAGCGACGCCAGCGACACCTTCTTCAAGCCGGGCGGCGCAGAGCAGGTGGTCACCGTGCTGTTCTCGGACATCCGAAACTTTACCGCCATGTCGGAGACCATGTCGCCTCAAGAGGTGGTTGCCCTATTGTCGGAGTACCACTCGCGTATGGTCGACGCCGTGTTCGCTCATGGCGGCACCTTGGACAAGTTCATCGGCGATGCCTTGATGGCGACCTTTGGGACGCCCCGGCCGGCGGCAGACGACGTTGATCGCGCAGTGCAGGCCGGAATCGCCATGCGTAGCGCCCTTGACGCGTACAACAAAGAGCGAGAGCGCCGCGGTCAGGCTGCCCTACGACACGGCGTCGGCATTCACTCAGGCAAGGCCGTGGTCGGCAATGTCGGCACACCCGACCGACTGGAGTACACGGTCATCGGGGACACGGTGAATGTGGCCAGCCGAATTGCCGCTGCCTGCAAAGCGACCGGCGAAGACTTGCTGATTTCAAAGGAGGTTCGAACACAGCTCACAGGGTCCTTCGCATTCCGCAAGATTGATCCCATCGCGCTTGCTGGTAAGTCGGAGAAGGTCGACCTCTTCGCCGTGGAGACAGGATGAACCTATGAATGAATTCGCCAAGCTGGTACCGGAGCTCGTCGTCGCCGATCTCGCGGCCAGTCAGGCATTCTGGTGCGATCTCATCGGCTTCCAGGTGGCCTTCGCTCGCCCGGAAGACGGCTTTCTCTATCTTGATTTGGACGGGGCCCAGGTCATGCTGGAGCAGTTCGAAGAGGGTGCCGATCACTGGCTGACGGGCGCGCTGTCGCCTCCCTACGGCCGCGGCATCAATTTCCAGATCGAAGTCGCGGCCCTGCAGCCGATCCTGCAACGCTTGGCGGCGGCCGCTTGGTCTCTCTTCCGGCCCGTCGAGGAAGGCTGGTACCGCAGGGACCGGGTCGAGCTCGGCCAACGGCAGTTCCTGGTGCAGGATCCCGACGGCTATCTGCTGCGCCTCGCCGAAGATCTCGGCGAACGTCCGGTTTAACGTGTCCGCAAGGGCTGGTTCGGATGGGGATCGGCCACGAAGGCCGCGACCCTCTCCTGACAGGCCGCTTGCCCCGCCGCTGTCGCCTGCTCGGCACAAGAGCCGCCACCGGTGCTACAGGCGGAAAGCAAGATGAGCCCACTGCCCGCCAGCAGTAGAAACGCCCTTGCGGAACTTGCCTTGCACGTCGTCTTCATCGACGACCTCCCGTTTCTCGTTGGATCTTGCCGGAGAGACGCGGCGCGCCGTCATCTGTCACCGGGAAAGGTCCCCTCCGTTCGGATAGAGGACCCGCCTTGGGCGTCAGGCATTGCGTGCGCCAGGTTTCTCCGCGACTGCGCACCAGGCTAGGTCTCTCCCACCCTTGTCGACAAGGTCGGGCGGCTGCAACCACACGTAGCTGTGAGACATCGTGTGGACTGGCGTTCTTTAACGGAGGAGGCTAGCCGAGAACCTGACCAGGGAATAAGGCCTGCCGCAGAGCGTTATTTGAAGAGTCCGTGACGCTGACAGGCTTGCCCCTGCCCAAGTAACCCCGCAAGAGCTGGCGCGCGCGGCAGAACCGCCGAGAAGAGGACCCGACGCCCATGGCCGAGATCAAGAAACTGCTGGTCGCCAATCGTGGCGAGATCGCTATCCGCATCCTGCGCGCGGCCAACGAGCTCGGCAAGGAGACCGTCGCGCTCTATGCCGAGGAAGACAAGCTCTCGCTGCACCGCTTCAAGGCGGACGAGGCCTACAAGGTGGGCGCCGGACGGGGGCCGGTCAGGGCCTACCTCGACATCGAGGAGGTCATTCGCGTGGCGCGCCATGCCGGCGCCGATGCCGTCCATCCCGGCTACGGCTTCCTCTCCGAGAAGCCGGAGCTGGCGGAGGCCTGCGCCGAGGCGGGCCTCACCTTCATCGGGCCCAGCCCTCAGACCATGCGCATGCTGGGCGACAAGGTCTCGGCCCGCCGCGTCGCGGTGGAGGCCGAGGTCCCGGTCGTCCCGGCAACCGAGGAGCTGGGCCAGGACATGGCGGAAATCCGCCGCCAGGCGGAGGCCATCGGCTTTCCGGTCATGCTGAAGGCCAGCTGGGGCGGCGGCGGTCGCGGCATGCGCGCCATCCGCAGCCCCGGCAGCCTGGAGCAGGAGGTCTTCGCCGGCCAGCGCGAGGCCGAGGCCGCTTTCGGCAACGGCGCGGTCTATCTGGAGAAGCTGGTGGAGCGCGCGCGCCACGTCGAGGTCCAGATCCTGGGCGACAGCGCCGGCACGCTGGTCCACCTCTTCGAGCGCGACTGCTCGATCCAGCGGCGCAACCAGAAGGTCGTCGAGCGCGCGCCCGCCCCCTATCTCGACGACGCCCAGCGCCGGGAACTGGCGGAGCTGGCGCTCAGGATCGCCCGGCGGGCCGATTATCGCAACGCCGGCACGGTGGAGTTCCTGATGGACGCCGACACCAGCGCCTTCTACTTCATCGAGGTCAATCCCCGCATCCAGGTCGAGCATACCGTCACCGAAGAGGTCACCGGCATCGACATCGTCAAGGCACAGATCCGCATCGCCGAGGGCGCGCTGATCGGCGACCTGGAAGGCAGCGGCGTGCCGAAGCAGGAAGAGATCACGCTGCGCGGCCATGCCATCCAGTGCCGCATCACCACCGAAGACCCGCTGAACAGCTTCATCCCCGACTACGGCCGTATCACCGCCTATCGCGGCGCCACCGGCTTCGGCATCAGGCTCGACGGCGGCACCGCCTACTCGGGCGCGATTATCACCCGCTACTACGATTCCCTGCTGGAGAAGCTGACCGCCTGGGCGCCGCGGCCGGAGGAGGCGATCGCCCGCATGGACCGTGCTCTGCGCGAGTTCCGCATCAGGGGCGTCGCCACCAACCTGGCCTTTCTACAGAACCTGATCGGGCACCAAGGCTTCCGCGATCTCAGCTACACCACGCGCTTCATCGACAACCACCCGGAGCTCTTCGAGCTGGCGCCACCGCGCGACCGGGCCACCAAGATCCTGCGCTACATCGCCGACATCACGGTCAACGGCCATCCGGAGGTGGCCGGCAGGCCCAAGCCCTCGCCGCACGCCTTGCCGCCGGCCTTGCCGAAGCTGCTTCCGGCAGCGCCGGAGGGGGGCTCGCCCAAGGCCATCCTCGACCGCCAGGGCGGCAAGGCCCTGGCCGACTGGATGCTGGCGCAGGACCAGGTGCTCTTCACCGACACCACCATGCGCGACGCCCACCAGTCCTTGCTGGCGACCCGCATGCGCAGCCACGACATGATCCAGGTGGCACCCGCCTATGCCGCCAATCTGCCGCGGATCTTCAGCCACGAGTGCTGGGGCGGGGCGACCTTCGACGTCGCCATGCGCTTTCTGCAGGAATGCCCCTGGGAGCGGCTGGCCGAACTGCGCCACGCCATGCCCGACACCCTGTTACAGATGCTGCTGCGCGGCGCCAACGGGGTGGGCTACACCACCTATCCCGACAATGTCGTGCGCGCCTTCGTGCGCCAGGCCGCCGCCAGCGGCGTCGACATCTTCCGCGTCTTCGATTCGCTGAACTGGGTCGAGAACATGCGGATTGCCATGGATGCCGTCCTGGAGGCCGGAAAGGTCTGCGAAGCGGCGATCTGCTACACCGGCGACCTGCTGAGCCCGGAACGGCCGAAGTACGATCTGGCCTACTACGTCACCATGGCACGCGATCTGGCCAAGGCCGGCGCCCAGGTCATCGCGATCAAGGACATGGCGGGCCTGCTGCGCCCTGCCGCCGCAGCCCGGCTGGTCAAGGCGGTCAAGGAGGAGACCGGCCTGCCCTTGCACCTCCACATGCACGACACCTCCGGCATCGCGGCTGCCAGCCTGCTGGTTGCGGTCGACGCCGGGGCCGACGTGATCGACGCCTCGATGGACAGCTTCTCGGGCCTGACCTCGCAGCCGAACCTGGGTTCCCTGGTCGAGGCCCTGCGCCACACGCCGCGCGACAGCGGCCTCGACCCCGACCGCATCCGCGAGATCTCGGACTATTGGGAGACCGTGCGCCAGCAATATGCCGCCTTCGAAAGCGACCTCAGGGCCGGTGCCAGCGAGGTCTATCTGCACGAGATGCCCGGCGGCCAGTTCACCAACCTGAAAGAGCAGGCCCGCAGCCTGGGCCTGGCCGAGCGCTGGCACGAGATCGCGCGCGCCTATGCCGATGTAAACCAGATGTTCGGCGACATCGTGAAGGTTACCCCCAGCTCCAAGGTGGTGGGCGACATGGCGCTGGCCATGGTTTCGGCCGGCCTCTCGCGCAGCGAGGTCGAGGACCCCGGCCGCGAAGTCGCCTTTCCCGAATCGGTGATCGGCTTCTTTCGGGGCGAACTGGGCCAGCCGCCGGGAGGCTTTCCGCACGCCTTGCAGCGCAAGGTCCTGAAAGGCGCCGAGCCGATCCAGGGGCGCCCCGGCGCCGCCCTGCCGCCGGCCGACCTGGCGGCCAAGCAGGCGGAGGTGGAGGCGGAGCTGGGCCGCAAGGTCGACGAGGAGGAGCTCAACTCCTATCTCATGTATCCCAAGGTCTTTCTCGACTATGCGCGCCGCGAAGAGGACTACGGGCCGGTCTCGCGCCTGCCGACGCCGATCTTCTTCTACGGCATGAAGCCGGGCCAGGAGATCGCCGTCGACCTGGAGCGCGGCAAGACCATGATCGTGCGCTGCCAGGCCATGGGCGAGACCGACGAGGACGGCCAGATCCGTGTCTTCTTCGAGCTGAACGGCCAGCCGCGCATGGTGCGCATCACCGACCGCCGGGCGACAGCGACCGCGCGCAAGCATCCCAAGGCGGAGCTCGGCAATCCGCGCCACGTGGCCGCCCCCATGCCGGGGATGGTGGCCTCTGTCGCCGTCGAGGCCGGGCGGCGGGGTCAAGGCCGGCGATCTGCTGCTCACCATCGAGGCGATGAAGATGGAGACGGCCGTCCACGCCGAGCGCGACGGCACCATCGCAAACTTGGTGACGCCGATCGGGACCCAAGTCGACGCCAAGGACCTCTTGATCGAGTTTGCGGAGTAGCGTTTGCGTCTCCGGCCCAGCCGCCCATGATCACCCCTGCCGGTCGCATCCGAACGGCGGGGGTGAGGAGAGGAATCACGAATGTGCAGCAAGAGCCCAGGTAGTCCCTATACACGCCGCAGCTTCTTGTCCCGAAGCGCGGGGGCGACGCTGGCCGCGACGGGGTTCGGCTTGTGGCGGCCGGCACAGGCGCAAGAGGGCCCGGTCAACAAGCTGGCGGGAGACGAGGCCCTTGACCGCCTGATGGAAGGCAACAAGCGTTACACCACCGGCACCCGCGAGCTGGATGACCTCATCGAGGAGATGCGCATCCTGCGGCAAGGACAGGCTCCCAACTCGGTCATCCTCTGCTGCTCGGACTCCCGCGTGGTGCCGGAGATCCTGTTCGACGACACGCGCGGCTCGCTCTTCGTGGTGCGGGTCGCCGGCAACGTCTTGAATGTCGATGGCCTCGCCAGCATCGAGTTCGCCGTCAAGGTCCTGGGCTCGACTCTGGTGATGGTCTTGGGCCACGAGGCCTGCGGCGCCGTCGCCGCGACCATTTCGGTGCTGCAGGAGAACGCTCAGCTTCCCGGTCACCTGCCGAAGCTGATCGCGAGCATCAAGCCGGCCGTCGAGGCTGCCGAGAAGGAAGCGGGGCCGCTCTTGGCGAACAGCATCGACTGGAACGTACGGCTGACCATGGACAAGCTGCGGGCCAGCCGCCGCATCGCCCGCGCCATCCTGCGCGCGCGCAGCCAGGCGCCGATCACCACCACCCTCGCGCTGGCGCAGGTCATCGAAAGCTGCCTGCCGCGCGCCAAGCCGGGCCAGTCGCATCCCGCCACCCGCAGCTTTCAGGCTTTGCGCATCGCGGTGAATGATGAATATGGTGAGCTGTTCCAGGGGCTTATGGCCTCCGAGCGCGCGCTCAAGCCGGGCGGCAGACTGGCCGTCGTCACCTTCCATTCGATCGAGGACCGCATGGTCAAACGCTTCCTGCAGGCCCGCGCGGGTCAGACCGGCCGGGCCAACCGCTATGCGCCCGAAATCGCGCAGGACGCGCCGCAATTCACGCTGAAATCCCGCAAGGCCATCGGCCCCGACGACCGGGAGCTTGCGGAAAATCCCGCGCCCGCTCGGCCAAGCTGCGCGTGGCCACCCGCACCGACGCCCCCGCCGGTGCCATCGACGCAAAATCCATAGGAATGCCCGTTCTGGAGACCACACGGACATGAGACCGCTGCTTTATATCCTCACCGCCCTTGCCGTGATCGGCCTCGCCTTCTGGGCCTACCGCGAGAATTACGCCACCCAGCAGGCGCTCTCGGATACCAAGCGTCTCCAGCGCGAAATCGGCCAGACGCAGGAACGCCTTGGCGTGCTGCGCGCCGAATGGGCCTACCTCAACCGCCCCGACCGCCTGCGCGAACTGGCCAACATCAATTTCGACCGCCTGGGCCTTCTGCCGCTGCGCCCCGACCAGTTCGGCCGCGTGGACGAGGTGACATTCCCGCCGCAGGGCCTTTTGCCCATCACCAACCCCGTTGACGTCTCCACAATGGAGGCCAGCCGATGATCCGCACCCCGCTCCGCCCGCTGGCCCGCATCCTGCGCGCGCGTTCGCGCGGCGAGAACCCCGACCTGATCGAGCGTGAGAATATCCGCAAGCGGCACGAGGAAATGCAGGACCGCGCGCGCCAGCGTGCCGAAAGCCGCCTTCTGGTGCTGGGCCTCTTCTTCTTCTGTGCCTTCACCATCGTGGGCGGGCGCATGGTCTTCTGGCCATGTCCGACCCGCTGGAACCCGTGGTCCTTGCCCCCGGCAGCCAGATTGCGGCCCAGCGGGCGGATATCGTGGACCGTAACGGCTCAATCCTCGCCACCAATTTCGAAACCCATTCGCTTTATGCCCAGCCCCCGCAACTGATCGACCCGATGGGTGCGATCGACAAGCTGGTCGAAATTTTCCCGATCTCGACCGTGACCGGCTGGTCAAGGACCTCACCGGCAAGCGCAAATTCGTCTGGATCAAGCGCAAGATCAGCCCGGAACAAAAACAGGCCGTGCACGATATCGGCGATCCGGGTCTGCTCTTCGGCCCGCGTGAGATGCGTCTTTATCCCAACGGGCGCCTTGCCGCCCACACGCTGGGCGGCGCCTCCTTCGGAAAGGAAGGCGTGAGTGCCGCCGAGGTCGTGGGCGTGGCCGGTGTGGAAAAGCAATTCGATGCCTTCCTGCGCGATCCCGCTCAGGGCGGCAAACCGCTGGAACTGGCGCTTGATCTCACCGTGCAGGCTGCCACCGAAGAGGTGCTCTATGGCGGCATGAAGATCATGAACGCCAAGGGCGCGTCCTCGATCCTGATGGACGTCTATACAGGTGAGGTGATCTCGGTCGCCTCCCTGCCCAGTTTCGACCCCAACGACCGCCCGCGCCCGCCCACCGAGGGTGAGCCGTCCGACAGCCCACTCTTCAACCGCGCGGTGCAGGGCGTCTACGAGCTGGGCTCGACCTTCAAGATCTTCACCACCGCGCAGGCGCTCGATCTGGGGCTGGTCAACCCTGAGACCATCATCGACATTCGCGGCCCGCTGCGCTGGGGCAAGTTCCGCATTCGCGATTTCCGAAACTATGGCAAGGAGTTGAGCGTCTCCAAGGTGATCGTCAAATCCTCCAATATCGGCACGGCCCGCATCGCCCAGATGATCGGTGCCAAGCGGCAGAAAGAGTTTCTGAACACGCTGGGGATGTTCGACGCCACCCCGTTCGAGATTGTCGAGGCCAAGGGCGGCAAGCCCCTGCTGCCCGCCAACTGGTCCGAACTCAGCACCATGACCATCTCCTACGGCCATGGTCTTTCGACCAGCCCGATGCATCTGGCGGCGGGGTATGCGGCCATTGCCAATGGCGGCCATTACGTCAGCCCCACGATCCTGAAACAGAGCGGCCCCCAGCTGGGTCCCCGCGTGATGTCGCAACGCGCGGCCGCCGACTCGCGCCGGATGTTGCGTCAGGTGGTCTCAAGCGGCACGGCCAGCTTCGGTGAGGTGCCGGGATATGCCGTGGGTGGCAAGACCGGCACCGCCGACAAGCCCAAGGCGCGCGGGGGTGGCTATTACGAGGACAAGGTCATCGCCACCTTCGCCAGCATCTTTCCCGCCCACGATCCGCGCTACGTGCTGATCGTCACGCTGGACGAGCCGTCGATGAATGACGGCGACAAACCGCGCCGCACCGCCGGCTGGACCGCCGTTCCCGTGGCGGCCGAGATCATCAAGCGCGTGGCGCCCCTGCTGGGTCTGCGGCCGCAAGTTGAACCCGGACAACTGGCTGGTATAACGCTCACATCGTCAAACTAGAACGCGCAAAGCGGGGACGCGATGGCCGAGCAGTCAAGAAAACTCAGCACGCTGGCCCTGCGGGCGCAAGGCGGGCGTGATCCCGGGATCACCGGCATCGCCGTCGACAGCCGCGAGGTGAAGGACGGCTTTCTTTTCGCGGCCCTTCCGGGCACGCGCGTCCATGGCGGTGAGTTCATCCAGTATGCCCTGCGCATGGGCGCTGCCGCGATCCTCACCGATGCAGTGGGCGCGCACATTGCCGAGGGCGAGCTTGCCGCCTCCGATGCCGCCCTGATCGTTGCCGAAGACCCGCGCCAGGCGCTGGCCTATACCTCTGCCCTCTGGTTCGGGGCGCAGCCCGAACACATGGTCGCCGTCACCGGCACCAATGGCAAAACCTCCGTCGCCACCTTCGTGCGGCAAATCTGGGTCGAGATGGGCCTGCCCGCCATCAACCTGGGCACCACCGGCGTCGAGGGCGCCTGGACCGCGCCGCTTCACCACACCACGCCCGAGCCGATCACCCTGCATCGCACCCTGGCCGAGGCTGCCGGCCACGGCATCACCCATGCCTCGATGGAGGCCTCCAGCCACGGGCTGGAACAACGCCGCCTCGACGGGGTGCAGCTCAGGGCCGCCGCCTTCTCCAACTTCTCCCAGGACCATCTGGATTATCACGACACGTTCGAGGCTTATTTCGCCGCCAAGGCGGGCCTCTTCCGCCGCGTCCTGCCCGAGGATGGCACCGCCGTGATCAACATGGATGATCCCAAGGGCCCCGAGATGCGCGCCGTCGCCGCCGCGCGCGGTCAGACCATCCTGACCGTCGGTCGCGGCCCCGCCGATCTCAGCCTGCTCAGCCAGCGCTTCGATGCGACCGGGCAGGACCTGCGCTTTTCGTGGCAGGACAGACCCTATCAGAGCCGTCTCAACCTGATCGGCGGGTTTCAGGCCGAAAACATCCTGCTGGCCTGCGGTCTCATCATCGCCTGCGGGGCCGAGCCCGCGCGGGTCTTCGAGACGCTTGCGCACCTGACCACCGTGCGCGGACGCATGCAGCTTGCCGCCACCCGCGGCAATGGCGCGTCGGTCTTCGTGGATTACTCCCACACGCCGGCCTCCGTCGCCGCCGGCCTTCAGGCCCTGCGCCCTCATGTGATGGGCAAGCTCGTCGTCGTCGTGGGCGCAGGCGGCGACCGTGACCGGGGCAAGCGTCCGCTGATGGGGCAGGCGGCGGTGGAAAATGCCGATGTGGCCTTCATCACCGACGACAATCCCCGCAGCGAAGACCCCGCCAGCATCCGGGCCGCGGTGATGTCGGGTGCGCCGGGTGCCACCGAAGTGGGCGACCGGGCCGAGGCGATCCTGCGCGGCGTCGATGCGCTGGGTGCCGGTGACGCATTGCTGATTGCCGGCAAGGGTCACGAGACCGGGCAGGAGATCGGCGACCAGATCCTGCCCTTCGACGATGTGGAACAGGCCAGCATCGCCGTGGCCGCACTGGACGGAAAGCTCGCATGATCCTCTGGACCGCTTCCGACGCCGCAGCCGCAACCGGCGGCACCGCACAAGGCGCATGGCAGGCCACCGGCGTCTCCATCGACACCCGCACCCTCCAGCCCGGCGATCTGTTCGTCGCCCTGAAGGTTGCCCGCGACGGCCATGACTTCGTGGGCGATGCCCTGAAAAAAGGGGCCGCCGCCGCCATCGTCTCGCATATCCCCGACGGCGTGGACGAGGACGCGCCGCTTCTGCTTGTGGATGATGTACAGACCGCGCTCGAAGCCCTGGGCTGTGCCGGCCGTGCCCGCACGCAGGCCCGCGTCGTGGCCGTGACCGGCAGCGTCGGCAAGACCTCCACCAAGGAGATGCTGGCCCAGATGCTCGGCTCCCAGGGCCGGACCCATGCCAGCGTGGCCAGCTACAACAACCATTGGGGCGTGCCCCTGACGCTGGCCCGGATGCCGGCCGATGCCGACTATGCGGTGATCGAGATCGGCATGAACCATCCCGGCGAAATCGCACCGCTGGCGAAGATGGCCCGCCCCCACGTGGCGATGATCACCACCGTCGGCACCGCCCACCTCGAGGCGTTCGACAACATCGAAGGGATCGCCGTCGAAAAGGCCTCGATCCTCGAAGGCTGGAACCCGAAGGCGTGGCGATCCTCAACAATGACATCGAACAGGCCGCCATCCTTCAGGCCAAGGCCATCGACTGCAAGGTCCGCGATATCGGCTTTGGCGAGCATGGCTTTGATTTCGTTCTGAAAAGCGTACAGGTGCAGGGCGGGCAGACCGTCGTGCAGGCCCAGGCCCACGACACACCGCTTCTCTTCAAACTGGCCACGCCGGGCCGGCATTTCGCGATGAACGGCCTTGGCGCGCTGGCGGCCTGCGAGGCTCTGGGCGCCGACCTTGCCCTCTCGGCCCAGGCGCTGGGCCGATGGACGCCCTATACCGGCCGCGGCGCGCGCGAGACCATCCACCTCGACCCGGTGGAAACCCATCTCACGCTCGATCTGATCGATGACGCCTACAACGCCAACCCGACCTCCATGGCCGCCGCACTTGATGTGCTGGCCGCCTGCGAGACGACCCACAATATCGGCCGCGTCAGCAAGGGCCGCCGCATCGCCATCCTAGGTGACATGAAGGAGCTGGGTCCGCAGGAACACGCCCTGCACACCGCCCTGGCCGATCACCCCGCGACCGGGCAGATCGACGTCGTCCATTGCGTGGGTCCGCTGATGCAGGCATTGCATGAAACCCTGCCCGAAATGCGGCGCGGCCAATGGACCGAAACCAGCGCCGAGATGGCGACGCGCATCCGGTCGCGCCTCGACAGTGGCGATGTGGTCCTCGTGAAGGGCTCGCTCAGCATGGACCTTGCCCGCGTCGTTGACGCGATCCGCAAAATGGGCCATGCCCCGGCCCCAGATCATGAGTAAGGAACATCTGACATGCTCTATTGGCTGACCGCGCTGTCGGATGGCGGGGACTTTTTCAACCTCTTTCGCTATATCACCTTCCGTGCGGGCGGCGCCTTTCTGACCGCGCTGATCTTCGGCTTTCTCTTTGGCCGTCCGCTGATCGCGGTGCTGCGCAAACGCCAGGGCAAGGGCCAGCCGATCCGCGACGACGGACCCGAGGCGCATCTGGCCAAGGCCGGTACGCCCACCATGGGGGGCCTGCTGATCGTGGGCGCGCTTCTGACCTCGACGCTGCTCTGGGCGCGGCTCGACAATCCGTTTGTCTGGCTGGTCCTGTTCGTCACGATGAGCTTTGCACTGATCGGGTTCGCCGACGACTACGCCAAGGTTTCCAAGCAGAACACGAAGGGCGTGCCCGGCAAGCTGCGCCTGGCCCTGGGCATCCTGATTGCCGCCATCGCCGCATGGTGGGCCACCCAGTACCATCCCGAAGACCTGCAGAACCAGCTCGCCCTGCCGATCTTCAAGGATACGCTCCTTTACATGGGCTATATCTTCATCCCCTTCGCCATCTGCGTGATCGTGGGGTCGGCCAATGCCGTGAACCTGACCGACGGGCTGGACGGTCTGGCCATCATGCCGGTGATGATCGCCGCCGGCACCCTTGGGATCATCGCCTATGCCGTGGGCCGCGTCGATTTCACCGAATATCTCGACGTCCATTACGTGCCGGGCACGAAGAGAATCTGGAACAAAGACGTGCCGACAACCACATTGGTCGGCACACGCAGCAAATAGATCATCGCCGGGACGATAATAAAGCCACCGCCGACGCCCATGATCGCGCCCAGAAACCCGACAAAACCGCCCAGCAAGAGTGGCGGGATCGCGCTGATATAGAGCTTCGAGCGGTGAAAGCGCATCTTGAATGGCAAGCCATGGAGCCAGCTATGCTGGCCTGGCCGGCGCGCGGATGGGCATGCCCCGCCCGCGCCTTGCGCATCGTGTTCAGGCTTTCAATCAGCATCAAGGCGCCAATGATGCCGAGGAAGATCACATAGGCCAGCGAGACAAAGAGCTCAAACTGACCCAGTTGGCGCAGCTCCTTGACAATCTGAACGCCATTACCGATCCGACGATACCGCCAATCAGCAAAACCAGCCCCATCTTGATATCGACGTTGCGGCGCTGATACTGGGCGATGGCTCCGGACACAGAAGAAGCAACGATCTGAGCGGCTTCCGTGCCGATCGCCACGGCGGGGGGGATCCCGGAAAAGATCAAAAGCGGGGTCATCAAGAAGCCGCCGCCAACGCCAAACATCCCAGACAAAAACCCGACCGCGGCCCCCATGCCCAGGAACACCAGGACATTGACGGCATCTCGGCGATCGGGAGGTAGAGTGTCATACAGGTTGTCCGGTTCGGGCCGGGAGTACCGGCCTCCTTTCACTCATCCGTTCCTTTGTGAGACCTTTATCTGTAGTGGCAGAAATACATATTCAGCAACCATGCCTCGATACGCCCACGGAACCAGCCAGGACGAGCACGATTGCTCATTCGCGTCACAGAAGTGCCAAATCGCTGAGACGTAGTCGACACACAACAGCACAATTGCTTGTTGATGCCGTCCAACTTGCGGCAAGCTTTTTCTTACCATCAGAGCTGCGCCATTGTGGCGTTCTGATCTATTGTCAGTTCGTATATATGGCTTTTCTTCAATGATCCCAAAGTGCGAAAATGACACGCTATGCTATTCCTGTTCACGGTCAGCTCCGCGTGCCGCAGTTACCGGGCCAACAACCTATTGGTATCGGGTGTAAACGGCTGCGCTGGCCCGGTCGAGTATCCCCGTTAGCTCTTCTTTAATTCGTCACGGATTTCGGACAGCAGCTGCTCGGTTGCAGTCGGTTCCGTCGCTGTAGGAGGGGCTTCCTCTTGCTGTCTGCGCATGGCATTGACCACCTTGACGATCAAGAATACGGCCATGGCGACGATCAAGAAGCTGATCACATTGTTGATGAACACGCCAATGTTCATGGTCACGGCTTCCTTGTCGCCGTCCGCCTGGGCCAGGTGATCTTGTACTCGGAAAAATCGATACCGCCGGTTGCCAGCCCGATCGGAGGCATAATCACGTCTGAGACCAGCGACTTGGCGATGGTGCCAAACGCACCGCCGATGATGATACCGACTGCCATATCGACCATGTTGCCCCTGACCGCGAACTCGCGGAATTCACTCAGCATGCTCATTTGCCCTGTTCCCTTCTGGACTGGACCGCATCGCTAAGGGAACGGCCTTTAAAGCTGTTGGAGGTCAGATTCGCTGAAACCATGCATCCGCATGCAGATCTTTTTGGAAGATGTTTAGGCGTGATATCAATTGCAAACACACGACAATTCCAGTCTAGGCTTCCGTGAGCTCAGTCACATGTGCGACCTCGAGGTTGAATGCGGCTGCCAACAGGGCCTGGGTGTAGGTTTCGCGAGGATGGTCGAAAATCTGATCGGCCGGTCCTTCCTCGACGACCTTGCCGTTGCGCATCACGATCACGTAGTTGCACAGCGCTCGTACGACGCGGAGATCGTGGCTGATGAACAGGTACGCCAAATGGCGCTTGGCCTGCAGGCCCCTCAGGAGATCGACGATCTGGGCCTGGACACTCATATCGAGTGCACTTGTCGGTTCATCCAGCATGACGAACTTGGGTTGCAGAACCATCGCCCGAGCAATCGCAATACGCTGGCGCTGGCCACCGGAGAATTCATGCGGGTAGCGGTCTTGTGCCTCCGGCTCTAGGCCGACCTCGGTGAGCGCGGTGCCAACCCGATCGCGGCGTTCGTCATAATCCAATCCTGGCTGTTGGATGAGCAGACCCTCCTCGATGATCTGGCCGACGGATAAGCGAGGAGAGAGAGAACCATAGGGGTCCTGGAAGACGATCTGCATTTCCTTGCGCAGCGGGCGCATTTGCGAAGAACTGAAGCCGTCGATGCGATTGCCTAGATAGACGATCGGCCCCTTTGAAGAGATAAGGCGCAGGATCGCCAGGCCAAGCGTCGTCTTGCCCGATCCTGACTCGCCAACGAT
>CAXXGD010000002.1:0-26268 GCA_963669385.2 Rhodospirillales bacterium | reverse complement strand
CCCAGCAACTTCTCCAAGTCGTCCTGGTCGATCCGCTGTCCGGTGCCGACCTGACCGCCGTTGCGTCCCGAAGCGCCCCAGCCCATTCGATGGGCTTCCAGCAGGATCACCTGAAAGCCCCTGTCGGCCAAGTGCAGCGCCGCCGAAAGCCCGGTGAAGCCGCCACCGATGACGCAAACGTCGCACGACATCGCCCCCTCAGCCTTGGGCAGCGGCGGCGGCAAGGAGACGCTGTCGGCATAATAGGACGTCGGATGGACACCCTGCTTGTCGTTGGCCGTGAGTATGTCCATGTCGCGTTTATCCGCCCAGTCGATCAGACGTTCAGAAGGAGATGCTCGCGCTCCCAGGTCGAGATCTCGCCGTGGAACTCCTCCAACTCGGCCCGCTTGATCGCCTCATAGAGCGCGCAGAAGTCGTCTCCCAGGACCGATCGGATCTCCTTGGCCTCCTCGAAGAGATCGAGCGCGTCGTCGAGATTTATCGGCAGGCCTTCGGCCGTTTCGAAGACCTCGCCCTTGGCCGGCTCTCTCGGCTTGGTTGCGTTGATCATGCCGAGGTAGCCGCAGGCAAGGCTGGCCGCGATGGCAATGTAGGGATTGGCGTCGATCCCGATCACCCGGTTCTCCACGCGGCGCGCCACCGGCGGCGCGTGCGGGATGCGCAGGCCGGTGGTCCGATTGTCCTCCGCCCATTCCAGATTGGTCGGCGCCGACATGTGCGCACGCAGTCGCCTGTAGGAGTTCACGTAGGGTGCCAGGATCGGCACCAGCTCCATAAGATGCTTCTGTGATCCACCAATATAGTGATAGAAGAGCTCCGTAGCCGAACCGTCGGGGTTAGAGAAGATGTTCTCGCCGGTCACGGCATCGACGACGCTCTGGTGCACGTGCATCGCGCTGCCGGGCTCGTCGCGCATGGGCTTGGCCATGAAGGTGGCGAAGATGCCGTTCTTGAGCGCGGCCTCGCGGATCGCGCGCTTGAAGTAGAAGACCTGGTCGGCCAGGTCCAGGGGATCGCCATGCAGCAGGTTGATTTCCATCTGACCCGCGCCGCCCTCTTGGATGACGGTGTCGATCTGCAAGCCCTGGTCTTCGGCGAAGTCGTAGATGGTGTCGATGACCGGGCCGTGCTCGTCGACGGCAACCATCGAATAGGCCTGGCGCCCGACGCCACGACGGCCGGTGCGGCCGACCGGCGGTTCGATCGGCTCGTTGGGATCTGTGTTGGGCTTGGTCAGATAGAATTCCAGTTCCGGTGCGACGACGGCCTTCCATCCCCGTTCGGCATAGAGCGACATGACACGCTTCAAGACGCTGCGCGGGGCCAGGCCGACCGGCCTGCCGTCCCGCGTTTCCAAGTCGTTGATGACCTGCAAGGTGGCGTCGCTCGCCCAGGGCACGGCTGATGCCGTCTTCATGTCCGGCCGCAACACCATATCCGGCTCGGTCTCGTCGTAGGACTTGATCTCCACGTACTCGCCGGTGATGGTTTGGTAGAAAAGCGACGTCGGCAGGAAAAACGCCTCATCGGGGCTGAACTTGTGTGCCGGCATCGCCTTTCCGCGCGACATGCCGGCGATGTCCGGGATGATGCACTCGACTTCTTCGAGGCGCCGGTCGGCAAGGTAGGCTTGGAACTCGTCCGGGAGTGTCCCGATCCAGTCGCGTGATGATCCTGCATTCATGATCGCATTTCCAGTTTCGATGTTTAGCGCCCGAAGGCAGGTTAGCTCAGCAGATATTTTAGAGCTTCGTCCCAGCGGCCTCCCACCTCTTGCTCAAAAGAAGCTGGGACGGCCGCTCCACGCTCACCTTCGACCCTGCCGGAAGACCTGCTCGATCTTGTCGGCGACCAGAGGCGAAGAAATCTCTTGACCCAAACTTCCAAGCGCCTTGCGGGTGACCTCTTCGGGCAGGATGTTGCGCCGCGCTTCGACCAGTTCACCGACATAGTCGGGCAGGAACTCCGGATGCGGCTGGATCGTGTAGGCTTTGGTGCCGTAAGCCAGAGCCGCGAAGCGACAGAAGGCAGACGATCCGGCGACCTCCGCTTCGGGCGGTTTTTCAACCACCTGGTCCTGATGCCAGGCCATCACCCGCATCTCCTTGCCTAGCCCGTCAAGCGCGTAGGTTTCACCGCCAACGGACCAGCCGCCGGAGAACTTCTCGACCTTGCCGCCCAGGGCTTGAGCCAGAAGCTGATGACCGAAGCAGATGCCGACGATGGGCACACTTGCCGCATAAGCGCGCCGCAGAAAGTCCTCCAGCGGCGGGATCCAATCATGATCCTCGTATACGCCGAAGCGCGAGCCGGTGATCAACCATCCATCGGCCGCGAGGACGTCATCCGGCAGCTCACCGTCCAGCGCCGCATAGCTGTCGAAGGTGAAACCGCGCCCATCCAAAAAGCGGCTGAACATGGCGTCATACGCGCCGTGGCGCTCCCTCAGCTCTTCCGGAGGACGCCCGCAGACAAGGATCCCGATCTTCATCATGTCTTTCCTAGAGCCGACCGACCACCTTGCGTTTAGCACCCTTCTCCTCGGCCAGCAGGCAGAGCCAGTCATGCGCGATCGTCGCAGCCGCCAAGGCCGTCATCTCGGCATGGTCGAAGGGCGGCGAGACCTCGACCACGTCCATGCCGATCAAGGTCATGCCGGCAAGGCCGCGGATCAACTCCAACGCCTGCCAGGTGCTGAGACCGCCAGGGACCGGGGTGCCGGTGCCGGGCGCGAAGGAAGGATCCAGTCCGTCGATGTCGATGGTGCAGTAGAGCGGCGCGTCGCCGGCCCTTTCGCGGATGATCTCAAGCGCCGCATCGATGCCGTTGCGATGCACCCAGGGCGCCGTCAGGACTTCGAAGCCGTGGTCGCTGTCGTTGAAAGTCCGAATGCCGATCTGGGTCGAGCGCGTGACGTCGACGATCCCCTCCTTGACGGCGCGGGTGAACATCGAGCCGTGATCGAAGCGCTTGCCGTCGTCGTCCCAGGTGTCGCTGTGGGCATCGAAGTGCAGCAAGGCCACTGGTCCGTAATGCTTGGCATGCGCCTTGATCAGCGGATAGGCCACGTAGTGGTCGCCGCCGAAGGTCAGCATCCTGACGCCGGCCTCGATGATCGCGGCGGCATGCGCCTCGATCGCTTCCGGCACGCTCTCGGGATGGTGCGGATCGAGGAAGCAGTCGCCGTAGTCGACGATCGCCAGATGCTCGAAGGGATCGAAGCCGAAGGGAAAGGCCTTCAACTCCGCCAGCTGCACCGAGGCGGCCCGGATCGCCGCCGGCCCCAACCTGGCGCCGGTGCGGTGGGTGACGGCGGAATCGTAGGGAACACCGCTCACCGCCACATCGACGCCGGTGAGATCACGGCTGTAGCGCCGGCGCAGGAAGCTGAGCGCGCCACCGTAGGTCATCTCCGGCCAGCGACCCTTGTTCTCGGTGGTCCTAAAGGCGCGATCGCCCAGGTTCTCGGTCATGGCTTGCGTTTCCTAACTTGCCGAAACTGCATCAGAGGGGACGCTGTTGAGCGCTGCGCCGGAACAGCCAGGCCGCAACGATCACGCCGATGGCCACCACGCCGATGATGATGGTCGCCAAGGCATTGACGTCCGGGCTGACGCCCAAGCGCACCTTGGAGAAGATCACCATGGGCAGCGTCGAGGAGCCGGGGCCCGAGACGAAGCTGGCGATCACCAGGTCGTCCAGCGACAGGGTAAAAGCGAGCAGCCAGCCCGACACCAGCGCCGGCGAGATCACCGGCAAGGTGACGTCGAAGAAGACCCGAAATGGTGTGGCGCCAAGGTCTTGAGCCGCCTCCTCCAGCGATTCATCCAGATCCACCAGCCGCGACTGCACCACGACGGCGACATAGGCCATGCAGAAGGTCGTATGCGCGATGATGATGGTGTCGACCCCGCGGCCAGCCGGCCAGCCGAGGGTCGCTTCCATGGCCACGAAGAGCAGCAGCAGCGATAGACCGGTGATCACCTCCGGCATCACCAGCGGCGCGGTGACCATGCCGGTCAGCAGGGTCTTGGTGCGGAACCGCCGGAACCTGGCCAGGACCAGGCCTGCCAAGGTGCCCAGGCAGAGTGCGATGGAGGCGCTGAAGAAGGCGACCTTCAGGCTGAGCCAGGCAGCGCTCAGGATCTGGGGATCGCGGAATAGCTCTCCGTACCACTTGGTGGAAAAGCCGCCCCACACCGTCACCAGCTTCGATTCGTTGAAGCTGAAGATCACCAGGCTGACGATCGGTGCATAGAGGAAGGCAAAGCCCAGCACCGAGGTGACCGGCAGGAAGTATCCGCCCTTGCGCATCATCCTGCCTCCCTGCTGGCACCGCCCGCATTGCGCAGCATCATGATCGGAATGACCAGCACGATCAGCATGGCAATCGCTACCGCGGACGCCACCGGCCAATCACGGTTTGAGAAGAACTCGTCCCAAAGAACCCGGCCGATCATCAAGGTGTCGGGGCCGCCCAGCAAAGCCGGGATCACGAACTCGCCGATCGCCGGGATCAGCACCAGCATCGAGCCGGCAACGATCCCCGGAATCGAGAGCGGCAGTGTGACCGTGAAGAAGGTCATGATCGGCCGCGCACCGAGGTCGGAAGCCGCCTCCAAGAGCGCGCCGTCAAGCTTTACCAGATTGGTGTAGAGCGGCAGGATCATGAAGGGCAGGTAGGTGTAGACGATACCGACATAGACCGCGAAGTCGGTCTGCAGCATCACCAACGGCTCGGAGATGATACCCGTCGACATCAAGAAGTTGTTGATGACGCCGTTGCCCTTGAAGAAGCCGATCCAGGCGTAGACCCGCAACAAGAAGGACGTCCAGAACGGCAGGATCACCAGCAAGAGCAGGATGTTGCGCTTGGATTCGTGGCTGCGCGCTATGTAATAGGCCATAGGATAGCCGATCAGGAGCGCCAGAATGGTCGAGATGACCGCGATCTTGATCGAGTTCAGATAGGCTAAATAGTAAAGCGCGTCCTCTATCAAGTATTGATAGTTACCGAAGTTCAGCGTTATCAGCAGTTGACCCTCTTCCCCCCACTCGGTCAGCGGCAGGTAGGGCGGTCGGGCGATCGCCGCCTCCGACAAGGAGATCTTGGCGACCACGAAGAAGGGTATGAGGAAGAACACCAAAAGCCAGAGGGTCGGGACGGCGATCACCAATCCCCGGCCCGAGAACCCCAGCCGCTGCAGCAGTGCCGCCGTCCAGCGCAAGGGCGGCGTACGCTCGATCAGGCCGGCGGTGGCGGTCACGGCACTCATGACGTCACCACGACGCCGGAGGCGTCTCCCCAGCTGACGAAGACCTTCTCGTCCCACTCGATGGCGTCGCGATCGACGCGCTCGAGATTGGATTTCGTGATGCGGACCTGCTTGCCGCTGTCCAGTATGATCCGATAGAGCGAGAGGTTGCCCATGTAGGCGATCTCGTCGACCTTGCCGGCCGCGAAGTTGACGTCGCCCGCCGGCCGGTCACGGCCGAGCATCACCTTTTCGGGCCGAACGGCAAACCAGAGCTTCTGGTTCGGCGCACAGCTGACGCCGTGCGAGACGTGGATGTCGCAGCCCCCCTCTTCCGAGCGGATGAGCACGTGATCCTCCGCATCCTCGACGACGCGGCCTTCGAACATGTTCACCGAGCCGATAAACTCGGCGACGAACTTGGAGTTGGGGTACTCGTAGATATCGTGCGGTTCGCCGACCTGCACGATCTCGCCGGCGGTCATCACGCCGATGCGGGACGAGAGCGTCATCGCCTCTTCCTGATCATGGGTGACGACGACGAAGGTGACGCCCAGTGCCTCTTGGATGTTCATCAGCTCGAACTGGGTCTCTTCGCGCAGCTTCTTGTCGAGCGCGCCCAGCGGCTCGTCGAGCAACAGGAGCTTCGGACGCTTGATCAGGGAGCGGGCCAAGGCCACGCGCTGACGCTGGCCGCCCGATAGCTGATGCGGCTTGCGCTTGGCGAACTGGCCCAGCTGGACCATCTCGATGATCTCGGCGACCCGCTGGTCGATCTCGGCGCGCGCAACACCGTCGCGGCGCAGGCCGTAGCCGATGTTGCGCTCCACCGTCATATGCGGAAAGAGCGCATAGGACTGGAACATCATGTTGGTGGGACGGTGATAGGGGGGGATGCCGGCCTGGTCCTGCCCGTCGATCTCGATGACGCCGCTGGTGATCGACTCGAAACCGGCCATCATTCGCAGCAGGGTCGACTTCCCGCAGCCCGAGCCGCCCAGCAGGCAGAAGAGCTCTCCCTTGAAGATGTCGAGCGAGACGTTATCGACCGCAACGAAATCCCCGAACTTCTTGGTGACGTTCTTGATTCGGATGAACGGCTCGGCGTTGGGGTCCGCCCAAGGGCGCGCCTGTTCATGCTTGACCGCGGCTTCGGCCATGCCAACCTCCCTTCGTCTCGTGGTTGGGCGGGGCGGAGAACCGCCCCGCCACCCGGAGTTACTGTCCTGTCTTGATCGACGTCCAAGCCCGCGTCACCTTGCGCGCATAGCGCTGCGGGTTCGGCGTCGTGGTATAGAGCTTGGCGCGCACCTCGGCCGAGGGATAGATGCCGGGATCGCTCAGTACGTCCGGGTCCACATGCTGGGTCGCGGCCTTGTTCGGGTTGGCGAAGTAGACGTAGTTGGTGATGCCGGCAGCGACCTCCGGCTGCAGGATGTAGTTGACGAAGGCCCAGGCCTCCTCCGGGTGCGGCGCATCGGCGGGCACGGCCATCATGTCGAAGCCAACCAAGGCACCCTCGCGCGGCACCGAGTAGGCCAAGTTGATGCCCTGGCCCGCTTCGTCGGCGCGGTCGCGCGCCTGCAGCACGTCTCCCGACCAGCCCACGGCAACGCAGATATCGCCATTGGCCAGATCGTTGATGTACTGCGAAGAGTGGAAGTAGCGCACATAGGGCCGGATCTGCTGCAAGAGCTCGGTCGCCTTCTCGAGGTCGCCGCTGTCCTTGCTGTCGGGTTCGAGCCCCAGATAGTTGAGCGCTGCCGGGAAGAGATCGCCAGGTGAATCGAGCAGTGCGACCCCGCAGTCCTCGAGCTTGGCTACCGTCTCGGGGTCGAAGATCATGGCCCAGCTACCGTACTTGTCCGCATCGATCCGCTTTTCGACTTGATCGATGTTGAAGCCGATGCCGGTCGTGTACTCCATGTAGGGGACTCCAAAGGTATTGTCTTCGTCCCTCTCGGCGAGCAGCGCCAGCACGTCGGGGTCGAGATTGCCGTAGTTGGTCAGCGACTCCTTGTTCACCGGCTGGTAGATCCCGGCGCCGATCTGGCGCAGCATGAACTCGAAGCTGGGAAACACGACATCGTAGCCCGACGAACCGCTCAGTAGCTTGGCTTCGAGCACTTCGTTCGAATCAAACACATCGTAGACGACCTTGATTCCGGTCTGTTCCTCGAAGTTCTTGATGGTGTCCTCGGCAACGTAGTCCGACCAATTGTAGACGTTCACCACCTTGTCTTGCGCAAGAGCGGTGCCCGCCGTCATGGCTGCGGCCACCGCGATACCTGTTGTCAGATGTTTCATGTTTCACTCCCTAGAGATGCTTCGTGTAACGCAGCTAGACGCCGAGCCGATCGCGCAGCGCATACCACCAGGATCCGGCCACCGAGTAGGGCACGCGGAAGGTCCGCCCTCCTGGAAAGGGGTACCAAGGTAGCTTGGAGAAGACGTCGAAGCGGCTGAGGTCGCCGTCGATGGCCTCTGACAGGATCCGCCCAAAGAGATGCGAGCCGGTAACGCCGTGGCCGCTGTATCCATGGGCGAAGTAGATAGAGTCATCGATCCGGCCCATCTGCGGTACGCGTGAAAAGGACAGGGCGAAGTTGCCGCTCCAGGCATAGTCTACCTTAACGCCGCGCAACTGGGGATACACTCTCTCCATGTTCCGACGCAGTTTCTTTTCGATGTCGCTCGGGTCCGCCCCGCCGTAGACCGTGCCGCCGCCGAAGAGCAGGCGCTTGTCGGCCGAGAGCCGGAAGTAGTCCAGCACGTAGCGCACGTCCTCGACGCAGAGGTCGCTCGGCAGCAGAGCCTCGCCCTCGGCGCCCAAAGGCTCGGTCGCCATCACCTGCGTGGAGACCGGCATGACCCGGCTGGTCAGCTCCGGCACGACGTGGCCCAGGTAGGCATTGCCGCAGAGGACCAGGGTCTTGCAGCGAATCTCCCCCTGGTCGGTCTTGATCACCGGATCCGGGCCGCTCCGATCGAGAGAGAGCGCCGGCGACATCTCGTAAATCCTGCCGCCCAGGCTTTCGATCGCCTCGGCTTCGCCCAGGGCCAGGTTCAAGGGATGCAGATGTCCGCCGCTGTGGTCGATCATGCCGCCGCAATAGGCGTCGCTGGCGACATGGCGGCGCACGCCGGCCTTGTCGAGCAGCTCATGCTCGTCCATGCCGTGCTTGCGCCAGAGCGCCTGTTTGGCCTCCAACTCGCCGAGATGCTTGCTGGTATAGGCGGCGAAGAGATTCTTCTCCTTCAGATCGCACTGGATATCGTAGGCCTTGACGAAGCGGCGGATGACCTTGCCGCCTTCCTGCAGCATTTGGCCGACCTGCCCGGCAACGCCGGCGCCGTAACGGCGTTCGATGACGCCCAGGCTGGCGTTCAGGCCATTGACGATCTGCCCGCCGTTGCGCCCCGACGCGCCCCAGCCGACCCGCGCGCCCTCCACGACGGTAACCTGATGGCCTTTCTCCGCTAGATGCAGTGCGGTCGAGAGGCCGGAATAGCCGGCGCCCAAAACGCAGATGTCGCTCTCCTGGCTGCCGACCAGTTGCGGGCGCAGGGCAGTACGGTTGGCACTGGCGGCATAGTAGCTACCGGTGTGCTTGCCGCTGCCGGCGTAGGGATGGGAAACAGCGTTCATCAGACTGCCTCCAGATAGCTGTAGTACTCGAAATCGGTGACCCGCTGGGCGAAGACGTCCATTTCCTGCCGCTTGCAGTCGACCAGCATGCGCTGCAGGGTCGGCGACAGCAGCTCGGGGATCGTCGCGCTGCGGGCGAAGGCCTCTACCGCCGAGGCCCAGTCGGGCGGAATTCCCGGCAGCTTGCGGGAGTAGGCATCGCCGGTGATGGGGTCCGGCGGCGTCAACTCCTGTTCGATGCCCGTCAGCGCCGCGCCCAGAATTGCCGCCATCACCAGGTAGGGATTGGCATCGGCACCGGCGACGCGGTGCTCGATGCGGCGCGACTTCGGCGAGCCGCCGGGGATTCTGACGGCCGCGGTGCGGTTCTCGTAGCCCCAGGCCACCGCGCTGGGGGCGTGGCTCCCGGGGCGCAGTCGCCGGTAGGAGTTGAGATGCGGCGCGAACAGCAGGGTCGAGTCCGCCATCGCGTCCAGCAGGCCGGCAACCGCATGGCGCAGGACCTCGGAGCCCCGATCGCCGCCGTCGTCGAAGACGTTCCTGCCTTCGCGGTCGAGCAGGCTGAAGTGGATGTGAAAGCCGCTACCGGCGCGCTCGCCGTAAGGCTTGGCCATGAAGGTGGCGGAAAAGCCGTGCTTGCGGGCGACGCCGCGGACGATCTCCTTGAAGAGGATCGCATCGTCGGCGGCCCTCAAGGCATCGGGAACGTGGACCAGGTTGATCTCGAACTGCCCGGGGCCGTTCTCGGCGATGGCGGCATCCGCAGGCACGCCTTGTGCCGCGCAGGCGGCATAGACGTCGTCGAGGAATTCGTCGAAGTGGTCCAATTCACGCAAGGAGAGGACGGCATCGCGGTCCAGCACCCGGCCGGAGATCGGCGAGACCGGGGCTTGCGGTATCTCCTGGCTGGCATCGACCAGATAGAATTCCAGCTCGCTCGCCGCCACCGGCGTCAGCCCGCGCCGGGCAAAGCGGTCCAGCACCGCGGCCAGTGCCTGGCGGGGGTCGCCGAGGAAGGGCTTCTCGTTCTCTTGGGCCAGCCACAGCGGCACCAGCGCCGAGGGCTTGGCCGTCCAGTCGAGCGGCAGCGGGCCCCTGCCCGTCCACTTGCACAGGCCGTCGGCATCCCCGGTCTCGAACACCAGCTTGCCGCCGACGATGTCCTCGCCCCAGACGTCGACGCCGGTGATCGAGAGCGGCATGCGCAGCTCTCCGTCGAGCACCTTCTCCAGCTGCGAGACCGGAACCCGCTTGCCGCGCAGAGCACCGTTGAGATCGCAAACCGCCGCGCGCAGGCTCGCCACCTCAGGGTTCGCCTCGATCCAGTCCTTTGCTGCCGTTGCGCTCACTTTGGCATTTCTCCCTTAGAGATCACATCATCACATTTGTGATCACAAAATAGAGTTGATATCACTTTTCGAACGCTTGTCAAGCTGCTATTGTCGCTCTCGACGAAAAATAGTCGGCAGCACGGAGCGCAAGGAATCATGCCCAAGCCCGAAGCACTGAGCCTTCCTGAGGTTCCGCGGCCAAATGATGTCACATCTCAGGAGTATGCCTATCGGCGTCTGCGCCACGCCTTGATGATCGGCGCCATTTCGCCCGGCCGGGCACTCACCATCCGCGGACTGGCCGAGACGGTCGGTGTCAGCCCGACCCCGGTGCGCGAGGCACTGCGCCGCTTGAGCTCCGAGAATGCGCTGAAAGTCCTGGAGAATCGCCGGATCATCGTTCCCGAGATGACCACCCAGCGCTTCGAGGAACTGATCGCCATGCGCTGCTGCGTCGAGGCGCACGCCGCCGAGCGCGCGCTGCCCTACATGTCGGACATGAAGATCAACGAGCTGGAGATGATCGACGCCAGGATCGATTCCGCCTTCGACGCCGGCGACCTGGAGGCTTCGACCTCGCTGAACCGCCGCTTCCACACCGAACTCCACGCCACCAACCCGGTCCCCGTCGCCTTGCCGATGATCGAAAGCCTCTGGCTGCAACTGGGGCCCTTCCTGCGGGTGGCCGCCGGCTACGCCCAGGAATACTACACCATCGACCGCCACAAGGAGATCATCGCAGCCTTGCGCAAGCGCGATTCCATCGCGCTCGCCATCGCCATCGAGTCGGACATCAGAGACGGCGTCGGCCGCCTTGGGCGCACGGCCCTGCGCAAGATCCTGGGGGAAGCGGCTTAGCTCGGACACAAATGATATCGATCGAAGAAAAAATATATCATAAAATTATGTGATAGCGCATGTGGTGAAACAGCTGCGTTGACCTGGCCGCTGTGAGATCCGAGGGCGCCCTCCGTCCGATCATCGGATTCAAGAAACCCTGCATCGGCCGCGACATCTCCCTTGCAAGCGCCCGTCTCGGTGGCGTTGCGCGCTGGGAAATCGAGGACCCCCCTCTATCCCCCTTCTCAGGGGGACTTGCTAGCGCCTGCGCAAGCCCAGCCTCCCTCCCTAATAAGGGGAGGGTCGCGGCGGGTTCTTCGACGGCCCCTGGCAGGCATCGCCTCCGCCCCCTGCAACCGCCAGGCCGAAACCCGCTCCTCCCTCTAGGAATCGATGGAGAGCGCTCCCCTGTCGCCCGCTCCCATCGGGTCGGCAGGGCCGCGCGCTACTTTTAGCCGAGAACACCTTGGAATTCCATCCCGGTGAGCTGTAGGATCTCAGAGACCGGTCAACTTGCAAATGCCAGCTTACGATAAGGCGATGGCGGCGCACGGTCGGGTGATCTCCACTCTGCACGGCGCCCCGGCTTCTTTGATTCCTTCACGGACTTGGAGAACAAATGAAGGGGAGACGCAGACTATGGCAGTTATTCTTGGAACTGACGAGCCAGACAGCCTGACCGGCACGAGCAACGTCGACAGCATCTTCGGCTATCAGGCGGGCGATACGCTCTACGGCCTGAACGCGAGCGATAAGCTTTTCGGTGGCCAAGGGGCAGATACCCTCTTAGGCGACAGCGGCTTGGACAAACTCTTCGGCCAAGGCGGCGACGACACTCTGTTCGGGGGATCAGGTCGCGATAGCGCAAAAGGGGGCGAGGCCGACGACCTCCTGTTTGGAGAGGCCGGAGACGACATACTGAACGGTTTCGCCGGAAGCGATAGCATGGCAGGTGGTCCGGGCAACGACAAATTCCGGGTCGACACCGCAGGTGATCAGGTTACCGAATTTGCCGCCGAGGGCAATGACAAGGTCATTTCTTCTATCGATTTCACCCTGCCGGGCGGCGAAGGGGGCGAGATCGAGAGGCTGAGTCTCGACCGCAATGGAGGGGATCTAATCGGCGTCGGCAACAGTCTCGACAATGTGCTGCGCGGCAACAGCGGCAACAACCTTCTCTCCGGTGCCCATGGAGACGACACCGCGTTTGCTGCCACTGGGGATGATGTTGTCCTCGGCGGTTCAGGAATGGACACAGTAATCGGTGATGCCGGGGCTGACACACTCTTCGGGGACACTGGCAGTGACATCGCCAAGGGAGGCCAGGCCGGGGATCTGGTCTACGGAGGGGCAGGCAATGACACCCTTGATGGTGGCTCCGGCATCGACAACATGGCCGGCGGCATGGGCGATGATATCTTCCGGGTCGACAATGCAAGCGATCAGGTGACCGAATATACCGCCGAGGGCAATGATACGGTGATTTCCACAAGCAACTTCACCCTGCCCAGCGATGCAGGCGGAGAAATTGAAAAACTGCGCTTTGTCCGAAACGGCGAGGATCTAAACGGCGCCGGCAACGAACTAACCAACATAGTGGATGGCAACAGCGGCAGCAACCTACTCATCGGCGGTGATGGAGATGATACCCTGCTCGGCCAACTGGGGGATGACGGGCTTTTTGGTGGCACCGGAATCGACGTCTTGAAGGGAGCCGAGGGAAGCGATTCTCTCTACGGTGCGACTGCCGAGGACCGCCTTCGTGGAGGCAGTGGAGACGACTTCCTTTATGGTGGTAGTGGAAGCGATAGGCTCTATACTGACCTGGGCAACGACGTCGGGCTCGGCGGTCATGGGGACGACACCGTCTCTGGTGGCGATGGGAGCGACAACCTACAAGGCGATGACGGCGAAGATGTGCTGTTCGGCGGGTCCGGACTCGACAGCCTGTCAGGCGGAAGCGGCGGCGACAGTAGCTTGTTTGGGGGGAACGGCGAGGATGTCCTCTACGGCGGCAGCGGTGACGATCGTGTGCTCTACGGCGGCACAGACGCCGACACGCTCTACGGCGGAGAGGGGGCAGACTTCCGCCTCATCGGCGACTATGGAGACGACACGATCTCCGGCGAAGCCGGCGACGATCTCTCCCTTGGCGGCGAGTTTGGAGACGACGTCCTCTTCGGCGGCAACGGTGCGGACAGGTCGCTCAGCGGAGACATAGGAAGTGATACTATCTCTGGCGGCAGCGGCATGGATAGCTACATTTTCGGGGATCGGGGCCGCGATACGCTCTTCGGCAACAGCGGGGCAGACGGTCGTCTTTATGGTGGATCAATGGCTGACACAGTTGTCGGCGGAGGTGGAGCCGACACAATTCTAGACGGCGGTGAGGGAGACGACATCATTTCCGGAAATGGCGGGAACGACTTCTTGCTCATAGGCGGATCCGGCGGTGACCTCCTCTACGGTGGCATCGGAAACGACAGGCACCTGGGCGGTATCAGCGGTACCGACTTGATCTACGGCGGCCTTGGGGACGACTTCTGTCTTGACGGAGGCGACGGCTCCGACCGCCTGCTGGGCGACGAGGGCAATGACCTACTACGTGGCGACTCCGGCGCCGACACACTCATCGGCGGTGAGGGCCTGGACACCGCCTTCGGCGGTGAGGGCGATGACATTTTCGTCGTCGCCAGTCAAGATGACTTCATCGGCTACTTCTACAATGGCAATAGCGGCACCGACACCTTAATGCTCGGCAATGGAGCGACAATTCCAGGCGGCTCCGGGTCTCTCGTCTCTGTCGAGATTACCATTTTTGGCTGAGGGCTTGGTGCAAAACTCAGCTGCGCGGGCCTGAATGCAGGGCTTCGAACACGCCGCGTCATGCACTCCTGCCTACCCGCCCCCCTCCGCCGCAAAGGCCGGCAATTCGTGCCGGCGCCGGCCTTCGAAGATGATCGAGGTTTCGATGCCGGCGACACCGGGACGGCTGGTGAAGCGGTCGAGGGCCAGGTCCTTCAGGTGGGTCATGTCGCGGGCGACGACGTGGACCACCACGTCGTAGCGGCCGGTGATCAGGTAGGCCGAACGCACCTCGGGTATCTCCACCACGGCCTCGAGTAAGCTGTCCACCGTGTGGCGCTCGTGCTTGGCAATTCAATCATCAAGAGCGCCTCGAGCCCAATGCCGAGCGCGCTCGGGTCCACCTCGGCATGGGCGCCCAGCAGAACAGACTCGGCGCGCAGGCGCTTCAGCCGCTCGTGACAACTGGAGGGCGCCAGGCCGATCGCTGCGGCGAGTTCCTTGTTTGTCAGCCGTGCATTCTTCTGCAGCAGGCTGAGGATCTCGAAGTCAATTCGGTCCAGTATGGCCATAGCCGCGGTTCTCAGAAATTCATTCGATTGAGTTTCATCTCTGCAGACCTACATTCTGCTAATGTATATAGCAATCGAAGAGTCTTCGCCATGCCCTATCGCGTTGCAGGCCTGACCGGCCTCCGCACGAGCAGATCGAGCGCTTCGAGAGAGAGGGCTTTCTAGTCCTGGAAGGCCTCCTCGGCGACCAGCAGCTCGCCGCACTTCGTGACAGCTTCCCGAAGCTCTTTGCCGGCCGCTTCGACACCGGCGTCTATCCCGACGAGTGGTACTGGCGCGAGGGCATGAGCCTGCCCGACGTCACCCGCCACATGGCCAATGCCTGGAAGTCGGACCTGGCGGTGGCAAGCCTGGTGCTCTCGGCCGACATCGGCCTGGCGGCGGCCAGATTGGGCGGCTGGTCTGGTACGCGTTTGGCGCTGGACACCATCTGGTGGAAGCCGCCCGGCACCAAGTCCATCACCTTGCATCAGACACCTCCTTCCTGGGTTACCTCGACCCGCCGCGCACCTTGACCTGCTGGGTCACCCTGGACGACACCCATCGCGATGCCGGCACGATCGAATACGTACCGGGCTCGCACCGCTGGCCGCTGACGCCCTTGCCCGAGGGCTTTCACGCGCCCGACGACTATCGTGCGCTGATGCAGCGCGCCGCCGCGGCGGCCGGCGTATCGCCGCCCGAGCCGGTGGCGATCGAGGTGCCGGCCGGCTCCATCGTCTTCCACGCCGGCGAGATCTGGCACGGCTCCGGCGCCAACCGAACCGACGGCAGATGCGGCGCTCGATCGGGATCCACATGGTCCCGGCGGAGGCGCAGTTCTCGGATCGACCCGGGGGCTACATCGTCCGCCGCTATCAACGCTGCGGCGAGACCACGATGGACGAGAGCTTCTTTCCGATCCTCTGGTCCAAGGATGGCCATCGCACCCCATGGCTTGAGACCTACTGCCGAAGCGGCCGGCGCGAGGCGCCGATGGAGGCCGCAGCCGAGTAGGCCGGGCGGGGTTCGAGCCTCTGCTCGAGGATAGCCGGCAGCACGCTGGAAGCAGCGTGCGCTAATCCGATGCCTTTCCTTCATCGTGGCGATATCGGAAATGAACGAACACGAACCTGCTTGAAATCCTCTGCTTGGTGCTGACGGCCCCTCCTCCGCCTACTCGTCTCCCGGCGCGGTATTGATGGAGAAGAGGCCCGGAGGCGTGTCGGACCAGGCGCTGCCGTCCAGGCCACGCGCATAGCCGATGTCGTAGAGGCGCTGCATCTCCGGCCCGTCAAACTCCTGGTCGGATCCCCAGATGAAGTCGACCGGCACTTCGCTGTATCTGAACTCTCCCCCGCGCGCCTTGGCGATGGCATAGACCCGGTAGAGGTCCGACTGTCCCATGGACTGGATCAGGGTCGAGACCGTCCGCTTGGCGACCGGTCCGAGGCTGCGCTCGACCGGCTTGGCCACCGGCGTGAACTTGGCGTTGCGGACGACGAACATGCGCGGGACGGGCGTTGCGGGAAAGCCCTGCTCCCTGGCCTCTCTGATGGCGCCTTGAAGATCGATGACGCGCAGCGGCACGAAGAATTGTGCCTGAACGCCGCCGTCGGCATGCATCTCGTCGAAGCGCTCTCCATCGACCTCGACCTCGAACAGCACCGGCGGCATGATGATCGGTACCGAGGCAGAGGCCAGCAGGACCTTGCGGAAGAGGGCCAGAGCCTCCGGTCCGCCGCTGTCGGCGATCGCGCCCATGTTCCAGATGGCGATGCGTTGCGCGTCCATGTTGCTGGTGCCGACATAGAGACGGCGACCGGACCGATGCTCGGCGGCGATCGCGGCGAGCAGCTCCTCGTCGACGTAGCTCGCAATGCGAGCCTCTAGGGGCTCGCTGCCCGAGAGCGCGTCGCGGTCAGGAGGCCAAGCACGCCGCGCGAGGTGACGACGTCGTCGTCGCCGGTGATGCTGGTGTAGGCCACACGCAGCTCTTCGTCCCATGCCGGCCCGAGAAAGGCGAAGGGAGCGATCAGAGAACCGGTGCTGACACCGGTCACGATCTTGAACGCGGGGCGCTCGCCGGACGCGGTCCAGCCGTTCAGCAAACCGGCCCCGTAGGCGCCAAAGCCGCCGCCACCGGAGATCACCAAGACGCAGAAGACCGGTTGCCCCTCTCTCTCGTCGCAAGCCTGCTCCAGGCCGCCCTCGACGATGGCCTCGCTAAAGTCGTGCTGTAGCACCGGGCTCGGCGCCAGCCCCAAGGCCCGCACCTCCGCCGGCATGCCAGGGACCGCAGCGGCCTCGATCTGCTCCACCGGTACGGCGTTGCGCGCCAACCCAGTGCAGCCGGCGAGCATCGCGCAGACCGCGCCTATAGCGAGCAGAGAGGAGCGGACTTCCGGCAAGGCCTTGCCAATCCGGATCGCCCCGCAACTGTTGCCGAGCATGCGCTCTAGCATCTGGTTCATATAACGACGCCCGCCCCGTGGTTCAGTTCAAGCTGCGTTGCTGTTGTCCTGCCGCAGCAGCCGATTACCTTGAGAGTGAAGTACCCTAACTGCCCCGAGGTCAAGCGACGGGGGCAAATCAGCCCACGATTGCGACAGCGACGTCGCCATCCCGTCCGTCTGGGACCCCAATCAAGCGGATCGATGCCGGTGGCTCCAAACACAGATCGCAGATCCTCGGACGGCCCGTCATGCTTCACCCAATCACGCCGCAGCGCGGAAGGGTTTGAATTGAAGCCCTGGTCGTATTATGCTTGGCCTCTACAAACAAGGATTGCCCCGTCGCGTCATAGCCGCGTCATAAGCGTGTCATGCCCACTCAACCGCAGCCGGACGAGGCTTTCGACGATTGACGCAATAGCGCCTGCGTCGCGGCTTGCACCAGGGGAAGGACGAGACCGTTATGAGCACGATCTACGGCACCAGCGCAGATGACACGGTGATCGGCACCTCGCTCTCGGACCAGATTCTTGGTCTCTCAGGCGACGACCGGCTCTACGGCCTTGGCAGCAGCGACACCTTGATCGGCGAGGCAGGGGACGATTTGCTCTATGGGGGTAAGGGGAACGACCTCCTCTACGGAGCCGAAGGAGACGACAGGCTCTACGGATTGCGTGGCAGCGACAGGCTCTTCGGCGGCGACGGCGCGGACATCGCCGCGGTGGATTGGACGATGACTATCTCGGCGGAGGTGAAGGGGATGACCAACTGTTCGGCGGCAAGGGCGATGATCAGCTGCGCGGCAACCTTGGCGACGACATCCTCTACGGCGGCGAGGGTCTCGACAGACTTATCGGCAGCAGCGGAGCAGACAGTCTTTTCGGCCGCACGGGCGAGGACAGCCTGATCGGTGGATCGGGGAACGATTCACTCTTCGGCGGGCCTAACGGGGACCAAGCAAACGGCAACGGCGGCGACGATCGCTTGTTCGGCGCATACGGAGATGACCTGCTGAAGGGCCGCGAAGGAGATGACCGCCTGTTCGGCGGTGGGGGCGAGGACAGCCTGATTGACGGCTCCGGATCGGCCAAGCTCTTCGGCGGTCGCTTGGACGACAGCCTGATTGGAGGCTCCGGCGACGATGCCCTCTTCGGTGGCGATCACAACGACCGCATGGCCGGCGGTGCCGGCAGCGACCTTTTGCAGGGAGGACGAGGCCAGGATGTCGGCTTCGGCGGTGGCGGCGACGATGTCTTCGTTATCACCACGGTCGCCGATCATCTACGGCACGGAAACACTCTACGGCGGAGCTGGAACCGACACGCTCCTCTTCGGCGGTGCGCTAGACACCACACCCCTCCATCTGAAGAGCATCGAAGTCGTTGGCACCTTGCCGTCGAGCAGCACTGGACCGAACGTGATCGTAGGCACCAGTAGCAGCGAGAGGCTCGATGCCGAGAGACCAGCGACGAGGTATTCGGACTCTCTGGTGATGACCGCATCTACGGCAACGGCAGTCATGACACGCTTTTTGGCGGCGGTGGTAAAGATGACCTCAGAGGCGGGAGTGGGACAGATCTAATTTTTGGTGGTACCGACGACGACAGCCTCAGGGTGACACTGGCGTCGATGTGGTTTACGGCGGCCACGGTAGTGACGTTCTCTTTTCCTGGTATGGAGACGTCTTCTTTTATCCTACGGGTCAGAATGATACAGACACACTCTTTGGAGGACCGGGCGGTGATCGGCTTAATGGCGATTCCGGCGTAGATCTAATGTATGGCGGGGCCGACAATGACGATGTGTTCGGAGGTAGAGGCAAAGGTGACGACTACATCTTCGGCGGTGGTGGAAATGACACCGCCCGGGGTTGGGGTGACCAAGACTTGATGCTAGGCGGCGTTGGCAACGACAAGCTTTGGGGGGGAGACAATGATGATAGTGTCTTTGGCGAGGCTGACAACGACATTCTAATCGGTAGTGATGGTAGTGACCACATTCGCGGCGGTGGCGGCGTTGATAAAGTTTATGCGCAAGGGTAGTGACGTTCTCTTCGGCAACAAAGGAAATGACTATCTCTGGGGTGGCGGCGAGGCCGAGAGTACGCTGGTATCAGCGGCGACAGGGTGTTCGGAGGGTCTGGCAGCGACCGCATCCAAGGCAAGGGCGGAAGCGACACGCTGCAGGGTGGTTCGGGCTACGATTTGCTTTACGGCGGCATCGGCGACGATACTTTTGCCTATCGGAACGAGCTTACGGGAATTCAGGGGCATATCTTCGACTTTGCGGGAGAAATCCAAGGTGGAGGCGACAAGCTATTGCTGCAAATTGGGGCGAACGGCGCTTGGATCGGCGATGCGGCCTTCGACGGCGCGTCTCCGCAAGCCCGCTTCGATGCGGCAAGCGAGCGAGTCCAGGTGGATGGCGACGCCGACGGCGCCGCTGACTTCGAGTTCAAGCTCTACAGCATCAGCAAGGCCGATCAGCTGACCGCAACCGACTTCCTGTTCAGCTCTCCTTAGAGCAAACTGTCCTAATCCGAGTGGTGATCGCCTCGCGCGCTACCACTTGGGACCAGGCACTCGAACGCTCGAAGACCGCTGGTGCTGCGCATCCCTTGCGGCCTGGCTGGTGACGGGCGCAGCAAAGACGCAAGGCTGGTTGTTTCCGGTAGTGGGTGACCCTATCTAGTCTATCCAGTACCGATCGGTCGCGGGCATCGATAACAAAGTGGAGCCGACACAATGGCACGATTTGTTATGGCGAGCAGACGGGCCGGAAAGTTCTCCAATCAGGAAAAGACCGACGCGGTCGCCGCCTTCGAAAGCTTTGCCGAGAAGCGGGTGGCTCCGGCCGCACAGGCCATGGCACGGGCCTCGGTCAAGAAGGAGACGGACCGGCGGATCGTCGTGTTCGAGGCCGATCCGGTCGAGGTCTCCTCGCTGCAGCGGGACTTGCCCGGCGACGTCATGCTGGAGCCGGAGATCCTCTACCGGCCGTCGCCGATTCTGCCGTTGGGCGATTTCGGCGCGCGCCTGGCCGCGCCGCAGGGCACCACCTCCATCTTCGGCGGCGGCGAGACCCTGACCTTGCGCATCCGAGGCTCGGGCGGCCCACTGCAGCATGCCGAGGTGCATGTCTCGCTGACATCGGCCTTCGGCATCGGCGACCGGCTTTCCGGCGTGAGTGACGCAGACGGCGAGGTGGTCTTCCGCTACCCGAGCTTCCTCAATCCGGTCGAGGCCATCGTCGTCCCCTATTCAGGCCACTGGACCATGCTGGTGCGGGGGCCGCGCGGGACGGTCCGCGTACGCTGTGCCAAGCTGCCGGCCAACGGGCCCCGCAACTGGTGGCACCGTGCGGCCGGGCTGGTAAGCGGCGACGGCCTTACCCTGGGCGAGGGTATCAAGGTCGGCGTGATCGACACCGGCTGCGGGCCTCATCCCAATCTGGAGCACGTGCAGCTGGCAGGCTCGGTCATCAACGGCGTGCACGACGACAAGGCCGCGGCCGGCAAGGACGTAGACGCGCATGGGACGCATGTCAGCGGCATCATCGGCGCCAGACACAGGGAGCGCAGCGAGTTCCAGGGCATCGCGCCCGCCAGCACCTTGACCTCCCTGCGCGTCTTCCCGGACGCCGCCGGGGCCAATCAGGGCGACATCGCCCAGGCCATCGAGATCCTCTCGAAGGATCACGCGGCCGACCTCATCAACATGAGCCTCGGCGGGCCCGCCTCGGACATTCTGCACGACGCCATCATCGACGCCTTCGAGCGCGGCACGCTCTCAATCGCCGCTGCCGGCAACTCCGCCGGGCCGGTCGAGTTTCCCGCCGGCCACCCAGAGGTCGTCGCCGTGGCCGCGCTGGGCGTCCTGGGTCTTGCGCCGGACGGGTCGCTGGCCGCCGCACGGGTGCCCCAGGACCCGAGCCTCATCGGCCAGCACGGCGCCTTTCTCGCCAACTTCAGCTGCTTCGGACCTGAGATCGAGGTTGCCTCCAGCGGCGTCGGCATCATCTCCACCGTGCCGGAGCGCCATGGCCTCGCCTCCCCCTATGCCGCCTTCGACGGAACCTCCATGGCGGCCCCGGCGGCAACGGCAACCTTGAGCGCCATCCTCGCCCGCCAATCCTCCTATCAAGGCATGGCGCGCAACCAGGCGCGTGCCGAGTTCGCGCGCGCCATGCTACTGCAGTTCACCTATGATCTGGGCCTTTCCAGCCTGGCCCAGGGACGCGGACTGCCGAACCTGCGCGTCGCCGACATCAACCGCGCCGCCACGCTTCGGATCTGAGCAAGGAGAGCAGACAGGATGAAGCTGGTGGTGGCGGTCAAGCGCGAGGCACGTGACAAGGCGGATCCCGACCTCTTGCAGCAGGTCCGGGCAATCGAGGGCGTCACCGTGTTGGGCGAATGGCCGGGCCACCAGCTGCAGCTGGAGGTCACGGTGGGCGCCAGGGCCGAGATCGAGCGCCGCTTCGGGGCCTGGTTGCATATCGAGGCGGCGGGCGTCTATCAGCCAAGGAAGACCTGAGCGATGCCCGCCCTCTCTCAAATGAGAAGGGGCCTGGCCACCATCAGCCAGATGATCACCAGGACGGCGGCGAAGGCGGGGAAGCCGAAAAGGAACCAGCGCCGATAGAGGCGGTGATAGCGCTCGGGCAAGGCCGTACCCGCCTGGTGGGCCTGGCGCGCGAGGTCGCGCATCTGGTGCTGCATGTGCACAACCGGCAGCCAGAAGCAGCCGGCGAAGACGTAGAGCGCCAGCGACGCCAAGATCCAACCCTCCGTTAGCGCCCATCCCAGCTCCAGCGCCAGGAGGACGCCGGTCACCGGTTGCAGAACCACCGCGCTGGCGGTGAAGAGCCAGTCGGCGAGGACGACGATGGCAGCCGTGTGCGCCACGATCGCGCTGTCTCTGGTCCGATGCGCCATCACCATGAAGAAGGCGATTCCCGAACCGGTTCCCAGCAGCACGGTCGCGCCCAGGATGTGCAGCCAGCGGATCAGGTCGAGCCAAAGCATCAGCGCTCTCCCGCCATGGCCCAGACCGCCAAGGCCAAGGCCGCGCCGGGCACCACCTTCACGAAGGGTCCAGGGGATCGAGCCAGAGCGATGGCGTCAGGACCGTCCCGCCCGCCAAGTAGGCCAGAGACACGGCAATCGCGGCCAATGCCGCCGGCCGGACAAGCCTTCGGAACAGCAGGGCTAGCCCGATCGCGAGGTCAAGGCCGGCACCGACAAGCACGGCCAGGTACGCGACGGAGGGTGCAAGGCTGTCGCCCAAGACCGCAACGGCCTCCTCTTGTCGCCACAAGGCGATCACGCCGGACAGCAACCAGAAGGCGGACAGGGCCAGCAGCAGGACCGGAAAGACCAGCTGCGTGCGGGCAAAGCTGCGCTCCTGCACGGTGGACGGCAGGCGCTGCAGCGTTTCCGGCAGCGACGCCAACGCACTTCCCGTCATTTGGCGCCAGGGGGCCGGATCGCCAAGGACGTTCTCCTCCAGCACCTTCAGCGCCGTCGTCCGCAAGGCCGGACGCCAACCCATGAGACCGGCCAGGTCCGCCAGCTTCGCGCCGATCGCCCCAAGCCCGCGCGGCAGCACCACGACGCTCCGCGCCTTGGGAAAGCCTTGCCAGGCTCGCAGATGACGCAGGATCTCCACGAGGCTATGGGCGTCCTCTTCCACCAGGTCGAAGCTCTTGCCCGCAAGATCGCCTTTCAAGGCCAGGAGGACGGCCTCGGCCACTGCCTCGACGTCGACCGTCTGCACCTGCGCCTCGCCCGACATGACCGGCTGCACCAGCGGCACGGCGGCCAAGGTCCTGAGCAGACTGGTCGCGCCATAAGCCGTGGGTGCAAGAACCAATCCCGGCCGAAAGATCGTCCAGTCGAGCCCGCTGGCCATCAAGGCCGCATCGGCCTGCCCTTTCGATCTTAAGAAGGCCGTCGAGGCATCAGGCGAGGCGCCTACCGCCGATACCTGTATGAAAAGGCGCGGCCCGCCATCCTTGCAGGCGGCGATCAGGCCGAGGATCCCGTCCCTTTGCGTGGCCGTGACCTGGTCTCTGATCCCGCTTTGCAGCACGCCGGCTGCGTTCACCACGGCATCGACCTTGGCGAGATGGGGCCGCCAGCCATCCGCCTCGACCAGCTTGGCGATGTCGGCGCCGATCCAATCGGCATCCGGCAAGAGCGCCTTGCCCCGCGCCGCCGAACGCGCGAGCCCGACGACACCGTGCCCGGCGCGCAGGAGCGCTTTGGCGATCTCCAATCCGATCAGGCCATAGCCGCCTAGGACCAGCACGCGCATGGGAAAACCTCCTTCCAAAGCGTGCTGCTATGCCGCTAGTGACGGCCCGCGAGCGGCTTCAGGCGGAACTCCTGCAGCTTCTCATAGTAGGGGCGGTGATGCTCCTCATAGGAACGCAGCCTGTCGTCGTTGCGCAGCAGGTCCAGCTCTTCCGCCGAGGGACCGCGGCCCGGCGCGATGCCCTTTGACGAGGCGACGTCCTGGTGCCATCCGGCGAAGGCTTGCCATTCCTTGGGCGGACCGCCCTCCCAGTCGAGCGCGTCGGCTTGAAAGGGCATGTCGATGGCCTGACAATAGGCCCTGAGCATGCCTTCGGGATCGGCGACCAGGTCGCCCGAGTCCACGACGATGGGCGGCTTGCCGCTCTTCTCGGCCACGAAGAGGGCATGCCGGTAGAGCGCCTCGTGCCCAAGCTCATCCAAGGTCACCTCCGGGTCGATCTTGTAGTAGGACAGAATCGTCTCGGCCGGATCGCGAACCAAGAAGGTGTTCGTCAAGCCGTCGAAGAATTCGGACGCCTCGGCCAAGTGGTGCACGACGTAATAGCTCATGTCCTTGAAGAAGACCGCGCTCTCCTCGGCCTCGGCCAGGATGTGGTCGCGCAAGCCCTCGAAAGTAACCGGATGCTCCGGGTCCGGAGTGAAGTGCGGGAGGGCGCGATGCGCTTCCCCGACGTAATAGAGGTAGAGGAAGGGCTCGTGCAGGATCTTGAGACCTTCGCGGCCGAAGAAGATCCGCTCCATCGCGGTCGAGCGAGACCGCGGCACACACCAAAGCGCGATGATCCGGTTCATCTGACCCCACTCCTTCGAACAGGCTGCCGCCCCAGCAAGCACGGATGCGATTGCACGGCAAGCCCCGATGACCTCAGGTCGGGTCGGTCCGCCTCTCACTCTCGCCTGCCTGTTGAAGGACCGCCATGGCACCGGCCAGCAAGGTGAAGAGTTCACGGTCCTTGCCGGGCGTCCTTGTCGTCATCGTCACATGCTTCTCGCTGAAGCTTTCCAGCGAGATCTCGCCCTCCCCGGCGGCGATCATCGGCTCGTAGGAGGTCGACATCACCACGTCCGGCGCCGCCGGAGCGCCGACCCGCATGGCGACCTCTCCCTCATGCGCGCGCAGCTCGAATCGCTCCCCATCGACCTCGATCTCCGCCACGAAGCTGAGGTCGGGCGTCACCGCCCTTTGGCAGGCGGCACTCAAGGTCACGGCAATGGTGCGCAGGTTGCCCGGCCGACGCGGTTCCTCGCCCGGCGGAAAGAGGCCGCCGAAGAGAGCCAGTTCGAAGAGCAGCGGGCGCGTGCGCGCACCAAGCGGGGTCAAGGCGTAGAGGGCCAAGCCGAAGTCGCCCTCGCGGCGCTCGACCAGACCGTCTTCGATCAGCTGCTGCAGGCGGTCGGTGAGCAGGTTGGTCGCTATCCCGGTCAATCCGCGCTGCAGGTCGGAAAAGCGCGCCGGCCCGGCATGCAGATCCCTCAGAACGAGCAGGGTCCAGCGGTCGCCCACGCGGTCCAGGGCGCGCGCTATGGGGCAGAGCAGCCGATAGCGACGGGATGATGCCATCTTTCAAAACCTCACGAGAGCGTGACTTGCTATAATCAAGTTATAACTTGAAAAAAACAAGCACGTGCCAACTTCTATGCCCGTCGCCCCTACGAGGCGGCGGAGCCGAGGTCAAGACGCAATCGAAAGAGCCAGATCCATGTCCATCAAGCCCAAGATCCTGGTCACCAGCGCCGGCGGCAAGACCGGCCTGCCCGTGAGCCTGCAGCTGCTCGAACGCGGCTATTCCCTGCGCGCCTTCGTCCGAACCGACGACCGTCGTGCGCGCCTCTTGCGCGATGCGGGCGCCGAGATCTTCGTCGGCGACCTCTATGCGGTCTCCGACATGCGCCGGGCGATGCAGGGAGTTCAACGCGCCTACCACTGCGCGCCGACGGCACCCAACGGCCTCCATTTCGGCAGCGTCTTTGTGGTCGCCGCGCAAGAAAGCAGGCTCGAGCACGTGGTGATCCTGGACCAGTGGCTCTCAGACCCGGACCATGTCTCCTTCTTCACCCGCCAGACCTGGCTCAATCAGCGCCTGTTGGCCTTGCTGCCCGACACCACGATGACGGTAAACAACGTCGGATGGTTCGCCGACAACTACTTCATGGTGCTGGAGACTGCGGCGCAGCTGGGAATCCTTCCCTTGCCGCTCGGCCCCGGCGACGAGAAGAAGGATGCGCCGCCGTCGAACGAGGATATCGCCGCCGTTTCCGTCGAAGCTTTGATCGACCCGGCGCGGCATGCGGGCAAGGTCTATCGCCCGACCGGGCCCAGACTGCTCACGCCGAACGAGGTTGCCGACGCAATGGGTCAGGCCCTGAATCGAAAGGTGACTTACAAAGACATCTCTGAAGCCATGCTGTCCAAGGCGTTCAAGGCGCAGGGTGCACCAGAGGGGCTTCTCACCCAGTTTCGCCTCTATTGCCAAGAGTACCGACGCGGTGCCTTTGCCGTCGGCGCACCCTCGCCTGCCGTGCCGGAAGTCACCGGTCGCGAGGCCGAGAATTTCGGCGCAATCGCAGAGCGCTATGTGGCCAGCCGCCCCGAAGCGCACCGGACGCTCGCAAACAGGCTCAGAGCCTACCGGAGCTTCGCCAAGCTGCTGCTGACCCGGCCCGGCGACTTCGACCGGACCGAGCGGCGGCGCGACCACGTGCTGCTGCAAGCGCCGCTCACTGCCCGAGACAGCGAGGCCTGGCGAAAGGCGCACGACCCCGCGGCCGGTTTCCAGCCGGATAGGCCGAGGCCGGCCGCGATGCGGATTACCGCCTAACGCAAGGCATCACCCCCCAAACCACACAATGAGGATCAGACCATGAGCGCCCTGATGATCGCCAGGATCGCCGTCAAAGACCAAGCGAAGCTCCAGGACTACCTGGCCAAGACTAGGGAGGTCGCCCGCCTCTACGGCGCCGAACTGCTCTATCAGGGCAAGGCGGAGCGCGCGCTGAACGGCGCCGACGACCACCGCCTCGTCGTGATCGCCAAGTTCCCGAGCCTCGAACAGATCGACGCC
>CAXXGD010000001.1:0-106017 GCA_963669385.2 Rhodospirillales bacterium | reverse complement strand
GCGTGATTGGAGGGCAAGGGCTCGGGCCTGGTGCTGGGCTTTCAGGGCCGCCAGGTCGAGGCCGGGGATCTCTCCCTCCTCGACCACCCAGCGACCGGCCACCATCACCCGGTCGGCCGTCGTGCCGCCACAGAGCACCAAGGCGGCCAAGGGGTCGCCGGCACCGGAGAAGCGCGGTTCGCTCAGCTTGAAGAGGGCGAGATCGGCCTGCAGACCTGGCGCGATCCGGCCCAGGTCCGGCCGCCCCAGGCAACGTGCGGAACCCTCGGTGGCCCAGCGCAAGGCGTCGCGGTGCGAGACCCGCTCTGCGCCATGGGTCAAGCGCTGCAGCAGGAAGGCCTGGCGCACCTCGCCGATCATGTCGGAGCCGTCGTTGCTGGCCGAACCGTCGACGCCAAGGCCGACTGGCGCGCCGGCAGCCTCCAAATCCGGCACCGGACAGACGCCGGAGGCCAGGATCATGTTGGAGCTGGGACAGTGGCAAATGCCGACGCCGGCCTTGCCCAGACGGGCGATCTCGGCCTCGGAGAACCAGATGCCGTGGGCCAGCCAGGTCCGCTCGTTCAGCCAGCCCACCTCGTCCAGATAGTCGAGCGGACGGCAGCCGAAGCGGTCCAGGCACCAGCCCTCCTCGTCCTTCGTTTCCGCCAGATGGGTGTGGAGCCTGAGGCCGTGCTTGGCCGCCAGGGCCGCGGTATCGGCCATCAGCTCTCTGGTGACCGAGAAAGGTGAGCAAGGGGCCAGCGCGATCTGCAGCATGGCGCCTTCGCCACTCTGGTGATAGCGGGTCGCCAGACGCTCGCTGTCGGCCAGAATGGCGGCCTCGCGCTGCACCACGCGCCTCGGCGGCAGGCCGCCCTCCTCCTCCGACAGGCTCATGGCGCCACGGGTGAGGACCGCCCTGATGCCCAGGGCCCGGCATTCCTCCACCTCGATGTCGATGGCCTCTTCCAGGCCAGCGGGAAAGACGTAGTGGTGGTCGCTGGTCGTGGTCGTGCCGGACAGTAAAAGCTCGGCGAGCGCCACGCGCACGGCCAGGCGAAAGGCCTCCGGCGTGAGGCCGGACCAGATCGGATAGAGCGTCTTGAGCCAGGGAAACAAAGGCTTGTCCAACGCCGGCGGACAGGCCCTCGTTAAGGTCTGGTAGAAGTGATGGTGGCTGTTGATCAGGCCTGGCAGAACCACGTGCTGCGAGGCATCGAAGACCGCCGCTTCGGCGGTCCGCGGCCGGGCGCCTGCCGGCACCAGCTCGAGGATCCGCCCTTCGGCGACCACGATCCCGCCCGAAGCATCCTCGTGGCAGAGAATTGCGAGCGGATCGCGAATCCAAAGAGGCGGCGCGCTGCTCTCGCTCATCGCCGGTCCCTCAGGCCCGCGGCTCGAAGCGCTCGATGAAGTCGAGGAGGACCTTGGTAGCGATATCGGTGTCTTCGGTGGTGACCGTCTCCTCGGGATTGTGGCTTATGCCGCCGCCGCAACGCATGAAGAGCATGCCGATCGGGCAGAGATCGGCGAAGGCCATGGCATCGTGACCGGCGCCGCTGGGCAAGCGGAAAGGCCTGATGTGTTGGCGCGCCACTGCGGCATCGAACTGCTCCATGATCCAAGGGGCACAGACTGCGGCACTGGCCTCGTGCTTCTGCTCGATCTTCAAGGTCAGGCCGCGCCGGTCGGCAATCTCGTGGCAACGAGACGTGATGGCGGTAACCGCCGCCAGGCGCTGCGCGTCGTTGGGCGCACGCACGTCGAGGGTGAAGGCGACATCACCCGGCACCACGTTGACCGAGCCTGGCAGCGCCTCGATCTTGCCTACCGTCGCCACCAGGCCGTCGCCGCCCCGGCCGATCTCCTCGACGGCCAAGACCATCTGCGCGGCCGTGACCAGCGCATCCTGGCGCAGCGCCATGGGTACGGTGCCGGCATGGCCGGCCATTCCCTTGACGTGAAGCTCGAAGCGGCTGGCACCGTTGATGGCCGTCACCGTGCCGACCGCCAAGCCCTCGTCTTCCAAGACCGGGCCCTGCTCGATGTGCAGTTCCACATAGGCATGGACTTGGTCCGGCGCGCGGCCGATAGCACCGGCGCGCTCGGGATCTCCACCAAAGGCCACCAAAGCCTCGCGCAGGCTCACCCCCTCCTCGTCCACGGCGTCGAGACAGGCCGGATCGAAGGTGCCTGCGACCGAGCGCGATCCGGTCAAGGTGGTGGGAAAGCGGCTGCCCTCCTCGTCGCCGAAGGCCACCACCTCGATGGCGAAGGGCAGGCGCCGGCCCTGACGCGCCAACTCGCCGACACATTCGATGGCGGCGATCACACCGAGATTGCCGTCATACCAGCCGGCCTTGCGCACCGTGTCGATGTGAGAGCCGATCAGCAGTGAGCGGGCGTTGGGCGTGGTCGCCTCGTAGCGCCCGGCCACATTGCCGGCGGCGTCGACTTCGGCGGTCATGCCGGCCGCCTCCATCCAGGCCTTCACCTTGAGGGCGGCGTCCTTGTGCGTAGGCGTGAGATAGCGCCTGGTGAGGAAAGCCGGATCCTCGGAGCAGCCGGCAAGCTCGCTGCAGCGCTCCATCACCCGTTCGCCCAGGTCCAACGACGTGACGTTCATGGCAAGAGGTCCTTCAATCGCAGAAGCGCGATGCGCTCAATCTGTTCCAACGCCGTTTGGAACTCTGTCTCGCTGTCGTTCTCGATCCGCGTTTCGAAAGCGGACAGGATCTGGCGCTTGTCGTAGCCTTTCACCGCCATGATGAAGGGGATTGAGAACTTCCGCTTGTAGGCATCGTTGAGCGCTGTGAAGCGCTCGAACTCGGCGTCACTGAGACTGTCGAGACCGGCCGAGGCTTGCTCCTTGGTGGAGTCGGCGGTGAGCGCGCCGGCCCGTGACAGGCGACCGGCAAGGTCCGGGTGCGCCATGATCAGGTCGCGCTTGCGCTCTTCCGAAGCCACCCTCAAGACCGCGCAAAAGGCGCGATGCAGACCCTCGGCGGTGCCGGCGTCTTCGGGCAAGCCAGCATCCAGCGCCGCCTCGGCTATCCAGGGCGAATGCTCGAAGACCTGGCCGAAGCGGTTGACGAAGGCGGCCCGTTCGAGATTTCCGAGATCTGGCCGCTGACTCATTGACCACCTCCGTGGTGCTCGTGCCAGTGGCGCGCAATGTCGATGCGGCGGGTCACCCAGACCTTGTCGTGACCGGTGACGTAGTCGAGGAAGCGCGCCAGTGCGGCGGCCCGGCCCGGCCGGCCCACCAGGCGGCAGTGCAGCCCGACCGACATCATCTTGGGCGCCCCCTGCCTGCCCTCCTCGTAGAGCACGTCGAAGCTGTCCTTAAGGTAGGTGAAGAATTGGTCGCCCGAGTTGAAGCCTTGCGGCGTGGAGAACCGCATGTCGTTGGCGTCGAGGGTGTAGGGCACGATCAGCTGCCGCCCCTTGGGGCCCTCGACCCAGTAGGGCAATTCGTCGGCATAGGAATCGGCGGAATAGAGAAAACCGCCCTCCTCCATCACCAGCGGCAAGGTGTGCTCGGATCCGCGGCCGGTGTACCACCCTAGCGGCCGTTCGCCGGTAACCTCGGTGTGGATGCGTATGGCCTCGGCCATGTGCTTCCGCTCTTCCTCCCGCGTGAAGTCCTTGTAGTCGATCCACCTGAGGCCGTGCGTAGCGATCTCCCAGCCCGCTTCCTTCATCGCCGCCACGGCCTCGGGATTGCGCTGCAGCGCCATCGAGACGCCATAGACCGTGACCGGCAGGCCACGCGACTGGAAGGTGCGCCACAGCCGCCAGAAGCCAGCCCTGGAGCCATACTCGTAGAAAGACTCCATGTTCGGGTGGCGCTGCCCCGGCCAGGCGTCGGCACCGACGATCTCGGACAGGAACATCTCGGAGGCGGCATCGCCATGCAGAATGCAGTTCTCGCCACCTTCCTCGTAGTTGATGACGAACTGGACTGCGATGAGCGCTCCCTCCGGCCAACGCGGATCGGGGGTTTGGCGCCCATAGCCAATCATGTCGCGGGGATAGGTGTCGGCCATGGCTCCTCTCACGCCTGAAGTTCAGGATTTCCCCTCTGACTATAGGACGAGAGCGGCCTGGCCACTTGTTAGATTTCTTTTAAGCTCCTTCCGAAGCAGCCCCTCTTCTCTCCGACGACCCCATGACGGAGACTGAGGCCAGCATAAGACCTGAGGCCTGCCGGGCCCCACTGCATGATCAATAATGCGGCCCGACGCAAGAGGGCGGTCGAAGCGGGAGGAAAGTTGAATGACGGCGCAAGTGCCAGGCCAGGCGGGCAAGCTCACCACCCACGTGCTGGATACCGCCAGCGGGCGGCCCGCCGCAGGCGTGCGGATCGAGCTCTTTCGCGTGACGGCCGTCGGCCACGAGGCCTTGAGCGAAGCGGTAACCAACGACGACGGCCGTTGCGACGCGCCCTTGCTGAGCGGGTCGGATTTCGGCCCCAGGTCGCTACGAACTGGTGTTTCACGTTGGTTCCTACTTCGCTGCCGGCGGCACCCAGCTCCCCGATCCGAGCTTCCTGGACCAGGTGCCGATCCGTTTCGGCGTGGCCGGCGCCGGCGAGCACTATCATGTGCCGCTGCTGATCTCGCCCTATTCCTATGCAACCTATCGCGGCAGCTGATCGCAGGAGAGCATGACATGCGAGAGGAAATCCGCTTTCTCCTAGGCCACGAAGAGCGCCGTCTGAGTGTGGTCGATCCGACCATGACCGTTCTCGACTACCTGCGCGGCGTCGAGGGCCTGGTCGGCACCAAGGAAGGCTGCAACGAGGGCGACTGCGGCGCCTGCTCGGTGGTGCGGGCAAAGCTGGTGGATGGCGCCCTCAAGTATGAGGCGGTCAACGCCTGCATCCAGTTCGTCGGCACCTTGGACGGCTGCCAGCTCTTAAGCGTCGAGCATCTGGCCGACAGCGACGGCAGGCTCCATCCGGTGCAGCAGGCCATGGTCGACTGCCATGGATCGCAATGCGGCTTCTGCACGCCGGGCTTCGTGATGTCGCTCTTCGCACTCAGCCGGCACCGCGATGCCGCGCCCGACGAGGGCGTGATCGACGACGTCTTGGCCGGAAACCTCTGCCGCTGCACCGGCTACGCGCCGATCGTGCGCGCAGCCCAGACGATGTACGAGCTGAACCCCAAGGCCGACCGCTTCATCGGGCTCGAGGGCGCCACCATCGCCGCCCTCAAGGATCTCGCCGATGAGGAAACGGTCTCGGTGGATGACGGTGCGGGACGGCGCTTTTTCGCCCCCGCTACCTTGGAAGCCCTGGCAGAGCTGTTGGAGGCCAATCCCGGCGCCACGCTCGTTGCCGGATCCACCGATGTCGGCCTCTGGGTCACCAAGGACATGCAGCGGCCCGAGACCGTGATCTACCTCGGTCGCGTGGCAGAGCTGACCCGCATCGCCGAGAGCGACGAGGGCCTCGAAATCGGCGCCATGGCCAGCTATACGGACGCACTTTCCAGCCTGGCGCAGCACTATCCCGACATGGGCGAGGTAATCCGCCGCCTGGGCTCGCTGCCGATCCGCAATGCGGGCACGATCGGCGGAAATGTCGCCAACGGCTCTCCCATCGGCGATTCGCCGCCGATGCTGATCGCGGCGGGTGCAACGCTGCACTTGCGTCACGGCGCGGTGCGCCGCTCCATGCCGATCGAGGACTTCTTCATCGATTACGGCAAGCAGGATCGCGCGCCCGGCGAGCTCGTAGAGAAGATCGTGGTGCCCCTTCCCAAGGCCGGCACGCGCTATCGAGCCTACAAGATCTCCAAGCGCTTCGATCAGGACATCTCGGCCGTGATGGCCGCATTCAGCCTGCGCTTGGAAGGCGAGCGGATTACCGAGGCGCGTATCGCCTTCGGCGGCATGGCGGCAACGCCGAAACGGGCAGTTGCGGCCGAAGCGAGCGTCACCGGGGCGGCCTGGACCGAAGAGACGGTCGCGCGCGCCATGGCCGCACTCGAGCAGGACTACAGCCCGATCAGCGATTGGCGGGCCAGCGCGGGCTACCGCATGCAGGTCGCCAAGAACCTGCTGATGCGCCTCTACCTGGAGACCAGTCAGTCGGCGGTCGAAACCCGACTGGTCGGCGATCGGCAGCTGGCGCATGTCTGAGGGCGCGACGAAGACGGCTGCCGCAAGGGCGCGCCCTTGCGCTAGACTGAAAGCGAGGCAGAGCTATGTCTGACACGATCGAAGGAGCGGTCCACGCGCCGCGGCGCCACGACAGCGGACACAAGCACGTCTCCGGAAAGGCCGTCTACATCGACGACATGCCGGAGCCTGCCGGCCTCCTGCACGTCTACCTCGGCATCAGCAGCGAAGCGCATGCCCGCATCGTCAAGCTCGACCTGGCGCGGGTGCGTGCCTCGGAGGGTGTCGTGCTGGTGCTCACCGCAAGGGATGTTCCGGGCGAGAACGACATCAGCCCGACCCATAGGCACGACGAGCCGGTCTTCGCCGAGGACCTGGTCCACTATGCCGGTCAGCCGATCTTCGCGGTGGCCGCGACCAGCCGCGACCTGGCCCGCCGCGCCGCCCTCGAGGCCGAGATCGAGTACCATCCGCTAGAGCCGGTGCTCTCGATCGAGGCCGCCAAGCAAAGTGGTGCCGTGGTGACCGAACCACTGACCCTCGCCCGCGGCGATGCGGCCGCGGCGCTGGCGCGCGCACCCAGGCGGCTGCAAGGACGCATGGACATCGGCGGCCAGGACCACTTCTACCTGGAGGGCCAGATCGCGCTTTCGCTGCCCGGCGAGGACGACGAGGTCACGGTCTACTCCTCGACCCAGCACCCCAGCGAGATTCAGCACATGGTGGGTACCGTCTTGGGCGTGGCCTCCAACGCGGTCACGGTCGAGATCCGCCGCATGGGCGGCGCCTTCGGCGGCAAGGAGACGCAAGGCAACCTCTTCGCTGCGGTCACCGCCCTGGTTGCCAAGCGCAGCGGGCGCGCTGCCAAAATCCGGCCGGACCGCGACGACGACATGGTGATCACCGGCAAGCGCCACGACTTCCTGGTCGACTACGACGTGGGCTTCGACGAGGAGGGCCTGATCCAGGCGGTCAAGATGACCTATGCCGCCCGCTGCGGCTGGTCGGCCGATCTCTCCGGGCCGGTCACCGACCGGGCGCTGTTCCACGCCGACAACTGCTACTATTTCCCCGATGTCCGCCTGGTCTCGGAACCCTTGAAGACCAACACCTGCTCCAACACGGCCTTCCGCGGCTTCGGCGGCCCGCAGGGCATGGTGGGCGGCGAGCGGCTGATCGACGAGATTGCCTTCGCCACCGGCAAGGACCCGCTGGAGATCCGCAAGCGCAACCTCTATGGCGCGAGCGATCGCAACGTCACCCCCTATCACCAGACGGTCGAGGACAATCTGGCGCCCGAGATCATCGAGCGCTTGGAGAAGAGCAGCGACTACTGGGCCCGGCGCGCCGCAATCCGCGACCACAACGCCTCCTCGAGGGTGATCAAGCGCGGCCTGGCTTTGACGCCGGTCAAGTTCGGCATCTCTTTCACCGCCACCCACTTCAACCAAGCCGGCGCCCTGGTGCACGTCTACCGAGACGGCAGCATCCACCTGAACCATGGCGGCACGGAGATGGGCCAGGGGCTCTACATCAAGGTGGCCCAGGTGGTGGCAGAGGCATTCCAGGTCGACATCGATCAGGTGCGAATCACCGCCACCACGACGGCCAAGGTGCCCAACACCTCGGCGACCGCGGCCTCCTCCGGCTCCGATCTGAACGGCATGGCAGCCCTCTCGGCCGCCCACAACGATCAAGGGCCGTCTGATCGACTTCGCCGCCGAGAAGTGGGGTGTGCCCAAGGACCAAGTGGTCTTCCGCCCCGGCCGGGTGCAGATCGGCAATCAAGAGATCGCCTTCAGCGACCTCATCGGGCAGGCCTACATGGCGCGGATCTCGCTTTCCTCGACCGGCTTCTACCGCACGCCCAAGATCCATTGGGATCGGGCCAAGGGCCAAGGCCGCCCCTTCTACTACTTCGCCTATGGCGCAGCCTGCTCGGAAGTGGCGGTCGATTGCCTGACCGGCGAGTACCGGGTCGAGCAGGTCGATATCCTGCATGAGGTCCGGCAACTCGCTCAATCCGGCGATCGATCTCGGCCAGGTCGAGGGCGGCTTCGTTCAGGGCATGGGCTGGCTCACCACCGAAGAGCTCTGGTGGGACGACAAGGGCCGACTCAGAACCCACGCGCCCAGCACCTACAAGATCCCCGCTTGCGGCGACCGGCCCCGAATCTTCAACGTCGAGCTTCTGGACAACACCCGACAACCGCGAAGAGACGGTCTTTCGCTCCAAGGCTGTGGGCGAGCCACCTCTCATGCTCGGCATGTCGGTGCTGCACGCCATCTCCGACGCCATCGCCAGCCTGGCCGATCACCGGATCTGCCCGCGCCTGGACGCCCCCGCCACGCCGGAGCGCGTGCTCATGACCATCGAGCGCTTGCGCGGAGCAGCCGCATGAGCCAGCGCCTCGCCTATGACGTCGAGCAGCGTCTCGCGGCGGACGAGCCGGTCGTTCTGGTGACCGTCACATCCGCGCGCGGCTCGACACCCCGTGCAGAGGGCACGCGCATGGCAGTCACGCAGAACAGCATTCTCGGCACCATCGGCGGTGGGCGGCTGGAATGGGAGGCGATCGCGCGCGCACGCGCCATGATCGCCTCGGGCGAGAACACGGACAGCCTGGACATGCCGCTGGGGCCGGCCGTCGGCCAATGCTGCGGCGGGCACGTGGTGCTGAAGCTGGAGCGCGCCGACCAAGCCGCCGCCGCTGATCTGGCCAGCCAAGAGGCGCAGGAGCGGCAAGACGAACCCCAGGTCGTGGTTTTCGGGGCCGGCCCATGTGGGCAAGGCCTTGGTTCGCGCTCTGGCGGCCTTGCCCGTCAAGCTGCTGTGGTCCGACGCCCGCGCCGATGAGTTCCCGGATAGCCTGGACCGGCGGGTACAGGTCGACCAGTCCGATGCCGTAGAAATCGCCCGCGACGCCAGGCCCGGCGGCGCGGCGGTGGTGATGACCCACAGCCACGCACTGGACTTCGCCATCACCGAGGCAGCACTCGCGAGAGAAGATCTGGCTTATGTCGGCCTCATCGGATCGCGCACGAAGCGGCGCCGTTTCGAGCGGTGGTTCACCGCGCGCGGCGGCAATGCGGCCCTACTGGACCACCTGGTTTGTCCGATCGGCAACTTCGGCATCGACGACAAGCGCCCGGAGGTCATCGCCGCGCTTGTGACGACCGAGGTGCTGCAGGCCTTCGAGCGACGCAAGCAAAGCGGCCTGGACGCCGCAAAGGAACGACAAGAAGAGGGAGCGGTCTCATGACTGACGAAGGCTCGGCCCTGCCGCCACGCCTGGAGGTTCGTGGCGTCACCAAGCGGTTTCCAGGCGTCGTGGCCAACGACCGCGTGAACTTCGCCGTCGCGCCGGGCGAAATCCACGCGCTCCTCGGCGAGAACGGCGCCGGCAAGAGCACGCTGGTGAAAATGATCTACGGCGTGCTGCACCCGGACGAAGGCGCAATTCATTGGAACGGCGAACAGGTGAGAGTCACCGACCCCCGCACCGCCCGCCAGTTCGGGATTGGCATGGTGTTCCAGCACTTCTCGTTGTTCGAGGCCATGACGGTCTTGGAGAACATCGCGCTGGGCATGGACGAGCCGGGCGACCTGGCTCAGCTGGCCCAGCGGGTGGTCGAGGTTTCCGAGACCTATGGCTTGCCGCTGGACCCGCATCGCGACGTCTACAGCCTCTCGGTGGGCGAGCGGCAGCGGATCGAGATCGTGCGCTGCCTCTTGCAGAACCCCAAGCTCTTGATCATGGACGAGCCGACCTCGGTCCTGACCCCGCAAGAGGTCGACCGCCTGTTCGGGACCTTGCGGCAGCTCTCCGAAGGCGGCTGCTCGATCCTCTACATCAGCCACAAGCTGCACGAGATCAAGGCGCTCTGCCATAACGCCACCGTGCTGCGCGGTGGCAAGGTGGTAGCCGAGTGCGATCCCAACGTGGAGAGCGCCCAGGCCATGGCCCAGCTGATGATCGGCGAAGAGCTGCAGACCGTGACGCGTCGGACCGGCGGCAAGTTCGGCGAGCCGAGAATGGTGGTGGAGGGGCTCACCCTGCCCTCCAAGGAGGCGCACGGCATAGACCTAAAGAACATCTCTCTCGAGGTTCGCACCGGCGAAGTTCTGGGCATCGCTGGCGTCGCCGGCAACGGGCAGAACGAGCTCCTGCAGGCGCTCTCCGGCGAATCCCTGGCCGATCGGCCGGACAACGATTCGCCTGGATGGTGAGGCAGTCGGCAAACTGGCGGCCGGCGGGCGAAGAAAGCTTGGCGTTTGCTGCGTCCCCGAAGAACGCAACGGCCACGGCGCGGTGCCGGGCATGAGCTTGATCGAGAACGGCGTCTTGAGCGGCCATCACCGCATGAACCTACTAAACTCGATCTTCATAAAGGGGGCCGAGGCGCGCAGCTACGCCGAGAAGGTGATCGAGGCCTTCGACGTGCGCACGCCCAGCAGCGAGACTTCGGCCGGCAGCCTGTCGGGCGGCAACCTGCAGAAGTTCATCGTCGGCCGAGAGATCCTGCAGGCACCCAACGTGCTGGTGGTCTCGCAGCCGACCTGGGGCGTGGACGCGGGCGCTGCCGCGACCATCCACCAGGCCATTGCCGATCTCGCCAGCGAGGGCACGGCGATCATCGTCATCTCGCAAGACCTGGACGAACTGCTGGCCATCTCCGACCGCTTGGCGGTCATCAACGTCGGTGTGCTCTCCGAACCACTTGTGACGGCAGAGGCATCGGTTGACGAGATCGGCCTCTTGATGGGCGGTGTCCACGGACAGGACCAGCAAGCGACTTCCGGCGGAGGGAACTAGGCTCATGGCGTTCAAGATCGAACCTCGGCGGGAAACTTCGCGCACGCTGCTCTATTCGACGCCCCTGCTGGCCGTCGTGATGACCGTCGTGGCCGGCTTCTTCATCTTCTTGGCTATGGGTTTCGACCCCTTCTCCTCGCTCTATCACTTCTTCATCTCACCCCTTCTCACGGTCTATGGCTTGAGCGAGTTGATGGTGAAGGCCGGGCCGCTGATCATGATCGGCGTCGGCCTGGCGATGGGCTTCAGGGCCAATGTCTGGAACATCGGCGCAGAGGGGCAGCTCACCGTCGGCGCCATCGCCGGCGGCGGCGTGGCACTCGCCTTTTGGGGCAACGAGGGCTTCTATATCCTGCCGCTGATGTGCATCGCGGGCGTCTTGGGCGGCATGGCCTATGCCTCCATTCCCGCCTTCCTGAAGACCCGCTTCAACGTCAACGAGATCTTGACCAGCCTGATGCTGACCTATGTGGCGACTCTCTTCTTGAGCTTGCTGGTCTTTGGTCCCTGGATGGACCCCGACGGCTACAACTTCCCGCAGTCGCGCATGTTCTCTGATTCGGCCCTGCTGCACATCGTGCTGGAGTTCACGCGCATGCATGTGGGCACCTTGATCGCCATTCTGATCGCGGTGGCCGGCTGGGTGATCATGACCTTCACCATCGTCGGCTTCGAGATCCGCGTCGTCGGCCAGGCGCCGGCCGCGGCCCGCTTCGCCGGCTTCAGCCAGAACCGCATCATCTGGCTCAGCCTGCTGGTCGGCGGCGGCCTGGCGGGCCTCGCCGGAACTTTCGAAGTCGCCGGCCCAATCGGTCAGCTCATTCCGCAGATCTCGCCGGGCTACGGCTTCACCGCGATCATCGTGGCCTTTCTCGGCCGCTTGCACCCCGCTGGGTATCATCCTGTCGGGCCTCTTGATGGCGCTCTCCTACATCGGCGGCGAGAACGCCCAGGTCGAGGTCGGCCTGCCCGAGGCGGTGACGGGGGTGTTCCAGGGCCTGCTTCTCTTCTTCCTCTTGGCGTCCGACTTCCTGGTCCGCTATCGGGTCCGGTCCGTACGCCTGGTCACGGAGTAATCAGCCATGACCCTCGACTTCACGGTATCCGTTCTGATCACCATCATGGCCGCGGCGACGCCTCTGCTCTTCGCCTCACTCGGCGAGTTGGTGGTGGAGAAGTCCGGCGTTCTCAATCTGGGCATCGAAGGCATGATGCTGGCCGGCGCGGTGGCGGCCTTCGCCGTCGGTGTTTCGACCGGCAGCGGGATCCTGGGCGTTGTGGCCGGCACTGCTGCGGGCGCGCTGATGGCTTTTGCCTTCGGGGTCTTGACTCTGACCTTGGCAGCCAACCAGGTGGCCACGGGCCTCGCACTCACCATCTTCGGCATCGGCCTTTCGGCGCTGCTGGGCGCCAGCTTCGTCGGCGTGCCGGTCGAGGAATTGCCGACGATACTGGAGATGTTCAGTGACGGCGAGGCCTCGCCGATCGTGCAGCTGATCCTCGGCCACGACCTCTTGGTCTACCTCTCGATCGTCGCCACCGCCTGCGTCGCCTGGTTCCTCAAGAAGAGCCGCGCCGGCATGATCCTGCGGGCAGTGGGTGAGTCCGACATCTCAGCCCATTCGATCGGCTACAACGTCATCGGCGTGCGCTACCGCGCGGTCATCTTCGGCGGCGCCATGTCCGGCCTGGCGGGCTCCTACCTGTCGCTCTCCTACACGCCCATGTGGGCGGAGGAGATGACCGCCGGACGCGGCTGGATCGCGCTCGCGCTCGTGGTTTTCGCCTCCTGGCGGCCCTGGCGGGTGCTGATGGGCGCCTACCTCTTCGGCGGCGTCACCATCGGTGCCTTCCTGGCGCAGGGCCTCGGCGTAGAGATCCCGGCGCAGGTCTTGAACATGCTGCCCTATCTGGCGACCATCCTGGTGCTGACCCTGATCGCGGTCGGCCCCTGGAAGGGCCGGCTCAATGCCCCGGCTTGCCTGGGCATCCCCTTCCGGCCGTCGACGTGATGGGCCGCAAGCAGGAGACGGTAGGGATGACCGAGACCCAAAAAATGCAAGATTGCTGGACAGCCACGAATTTCAGCAATGGAAATTTGTCCGTTAATCTGTCAGAAGTGTGGCAAGGGAACAGCGAACGGACAAGGGATGGCTTCCACGGCGCGCACCAGATGGTCCGCTTGCCGAGGGCAGTCACCGGCGAAGCGGCGGCCCACTCGACGGCGTCGGACCGGCCGCTTGAGATCAAAGAGACAACTCCAGGCAGCAACCTCTGGAGTTGGACGTTGGGGAAGGACCTCCAAGAGGGGTCGAACTTAAAGAAGCGTGACTAAGGGAGACAGCAGCAATGATTAATAGAGTCACTCGACGGCAATTCCTGGCAGGAACGGCGGCGACGGCCGGCGCCTTGTCGCTCACCGGAACCCGCGCCTTCGCCCAGGACCCCACGAAGGTCGCCTTCGTCTACGTCGGTCCGATCGGCGACCACGGCTGGACGCATGGTCATCACCTGGGCCTTGAGGCAGTTGAGCATCACTTCGGCGACCAGGTGGAGACCACCTATGTCGAGAACGTCGACGAGGGCCCGGATGCCGAGCGGGTCATTCGCCAGCTCGCCGCCGGCGGCAACGAGCTTATCTTCACCACCTCCTTCGGCTTCATGAACCCGACCTTGAGGGTCGCCAAGCAGTTCCGCAAGACCAAGTTCGAGCACGCCACCGGCTATCAGACCGCGCCCAACGTCTCGGTCTACAATGCCCGCTTCCACGAGGGCCGGGCCGTGTGCGGCACGATCGCCGGCCACATGTCCAAGAGCGGCGTGATCGGCTACATCGCCTCCTTCCCGATCCCGGAAGTGGTGATGGGCATCAACGCGCTGGCACTGGCCGCCCAGAAGGTGCGGCCCGACGCCGAGGTGAAGGTGGTCTGGGTCAACTCCTGGTACGATCCGGGCAAGGAGGGCGACGCCGCCAAGGCGCTGATCGACCAGGGTGCCGACATCATCTGTCAGCACACCGACAGCCCGGCCCCGCTGCAGGTCGCCGAATCGCGCGGCGTCTGGGGCTTCGGCCAGGCCTCCGACATGAGCGCCTATGCCCCCAGGGCGCAGCTGACCTCGATCATGGACGACTGGTCGGGCTACTACGTCAAGCGGACCCAGGACGTCATCGACGACAACTGGAAGAGCGGATCCATCTGGTGGGGCCTCAAGGAAGGCATGGTCAAGATGGCGCCCTATGGCGACGAGGTGCCGGACAACGTCCGCGCCGAGGCCGACGCCGTCCATCAAGGCTTAATCGACGGTTCGCTGCACCCCTTCACCGGCCCGATCGAGAGTGTGGACGGCGAGGTCAAGGTCGCAGCCGGCGAGACCATGAGCGACGCCGATCTCCTGAAGATCAAGTGGTACGTCAAGGGCGTCGACGCCTAGTTGCCTGACGGGGGAAAGGCCGGTGCGGAGGTGACGCTCCGTGCCGGCCTCCGGCTCAGTCATGGCGCAAGAAGGGCGACTAATCTATCTGGATCATATGGCGAGCACGCCGCTCGACCCCGAGGTGCGGGCCGCCATGGAGCCTTGGCTCGACCCAACTCAGGCCGGCAACCCGCATAGCGAGCACCCCGCCGGATGGCGAGCCATGCGGGCGATCGAGCGCGCGCGTGAAGGCATCGCCGCGCTGATCGGGGGCCGTCCATCCGAGATCATTCTCACCTCCGGCGCCACGGAGGCCAACAACCTGGCGCTCTTCGGCGTCGCCCAAAGCGTCGAGCAGATCATCGTCTCGGCGATCGAGCATCCCAGCGTGTTGGAGCCGGCTGCCGCACTGCGTGCCGGCGGTGCAAGGGTGACTCTCCTTGCCACCGACACCGGCGGGCGGGTCGACCTGGGGGAGTTGGAGCGGCTGCTCGCGGAGGGGCCTGCCCTGGTCTCGATCATGGCGGCCAACAACGAGATCGGCACATTGCAATCGCTGGAGCGGATCGGCGCCCTTTGCCGCGATCACGCTGCGATCTTCCACTCAGATGCGACGCAGGCACTCGCCACAGAGGAGATAGACGTCGAAGCGCAAGGGATCGCGCTATTGAGCCTTTCCGGCCACAAGCTTTATGGCCCCCAAGGTATCGGCGCACTCTATGTCAAGGGCGGTGTCGCACTGCGTCCCCTGACCTATGGCGGCGGCCAGCAGGGCGGTCGCCGAGCAGGCACGCTGCCGGTGGCGCTTGCAGCAGGCTTGGGCGCAGCCTGCCGACTGGCGGGCGAGAGGCGCGCCGCCGATAGAGAGCAGCTGGCCCGCTTGAGAGATCGGCTGTTGGCTGCTTTGCGTCAAGGCGCACCGACGCTTCGGCGCAACGGTGCGGAGCAAGAGGGTCTGCCCGGCTGCCTCAACGTCACCCTTCCGGGCCTCGATGCCGCCGACCTCCTGCTCGACCTGCCGGATCTCGCCATCTCGACCGGATCTGCCTGCAGCTCTACGGCTGAGGCACCCTCGCACGTACTGCGCGCCATCGGCCTCACGGCGGAAGAGGCCCATGCGAGCCTGCGTTTCGGCCTCGGCCGCTACACCACGGCCGAGGAGATCGACTGGGCGGCCGAACGTATCCTTGCCGCACTCAGAGATCGAGGTCTTGCTGCAGAGCGCGCAGTTCGGCACCCAGCCGCTCGATAGCGAAATCGGCGAAGGCCTTGACTTTGGCGGACAGCAGCTGGCGGTGCGGATAGAGGACGCTCAAGACCGCCGGCTCCGGCGCGAAGTCGCGCAGCACCGGGATTAGGCGACCCCTGCGCAGGTGCTCGGCCACCTCCCATACCGGTTTCATCACGATCCCACAGCCCATCAAGGCCCAGGTGGTCAAGACATCGCCGTCGTCGGCATCGATGCTGCCGCGTATCGGGATCGTGACCGGCCCGTCTTTACCGTTGAGGGTCCAGCGAAACTGCTGCGAGCCGGGGAAGCGCAGCAGAAGGCATTCGTGCTGCAAGAGCTCGTCCGGCGTTTTGGGCCTCCCCTTTGCCTCCAGATAGGCGGGCGCCGCGCAGAGAATGCGCTCGCAGTCGACGATCTTGCGGGCGATCAGGGCGGAATCGGCCATCACGCCCATGCGGATCGCGACATCGACGGATTCGGCCAGCAAATCGAGCAGGTGATCGGAGAGGCGCAGCTGCACCTCGATCTGCGGATAGGCCTCGCGAAACTCGGGCACCAGATCGGCGAGGAGGCGCCGGCCGATGCCCAGGGGCGCCGTCACCCGAAGCGTCCCCTTGGGCGTGCCGCCGGCCTCCGTCACCACGCTTTCGGCGAACTCCAGGGCGCTGACCACGTCCTGGCAGGCGTTATAGAAGGCCTGGCCCTGTTCGGTGGGCTGCACCCGCCGCGTGGTGCGATTGAGCAAACGCACCCCCAGATGCGCCTCCAGCGCCTGCATGCGGTGACTGACCACCGCAGCCGACAGGCGCAACTGCCGGCCGGCAGCCGACAGGCTGCCCTGCTCCACCACGCGCACGAAGACCCGAATGTTCTCGAGAAGGGCCACAGCGGTTCGTTCCTCAGCCAGCTGTCAGTTTATTCGGGTTTTTTTGAAAGTCATGCTAATTCCCGAATCATTCACAGGGGACACCCGCCGGCCTTAAGCTCGATCCAACCCATCGGAGCATCGGACATCTCGATTTTGAGATCGGGAGCACGAAGGCGGGAGACACAAGAGACATGGGCGCAATCTTACTGGAATGGGTGGACTTCGCCGTCCGCTGGCTGCACGTCATCGCCGGCATCGCCTGGATCGGCAGCTCCTTCTACTTCGTTCACCTGGATCTCAGCCTGAAGAAGCGCGAAGGCCTGCCCGAAGGCGCCGGCGGCGAGACCTGGCAGGTGCACGGCGGCGGCTTCTACAACATGGTGAAGTATCTGGTGGCCCCTGCCCGACTGCCCGATCAGCTGACCTGGTTCAAGTGGGAGGCCTACACCACTTGGATCAGCGGCATGGCGCTGCTGGTGCTGATCTACTACCTCTCGGCCGGGCTCTATCTGATCGACATCTCGGTGCTCGACATCTCGCCCATCGTGGCGGTCCTCATCAGCCTCGTCGGGCTGGGGCTGGGCTGGGGCGTCTATCACCTGCTCTGCAAGTCCCCGCTGGGGCGCAACGAGGTGGCGCTGGCTGCCGTCGGCTTCGCCTTCCTGGTGGTGCTCTCCTTCGTCTTCACCCTGATCTTCAGCGGCCGGGGCGCCTACATGCAGATGGGCGCGCTCATCGGCTCGATGATGGTGGGCAACGTCTTCTTCGTGATCATCCCCAACCAGCGCAAGGTGGTGGCGGCCCTGCGCGCCGGCGAGGAGCCGGATCCGGAGCTGGGCCGCGAAGCCAAGCAGCGCTCCGTCCACAACAACTACCTCACGCTCCCCGTCATCTTCGTGATGATCGGCAACCACTACCCCCAAGCCTTTGGCAGCAAGTGGAACTGGCTGATCCTCTCCATCGTGCTGGTGGTCGGCGCGCTGATCCGCCACTTCTTCAACGAGCGCCACAAGGGTGCCGCCAGCCCCTGGTGGACCTGGGCGGCGGCGGTGGCCGGCATGATCCTGGTGGTGCTCTTGAGCCTGCCCCCCAGCAACATCGTGGATGCCAAGGCCACACCGGAGACCGACATGGCCGACGTCGAGCTGGTGATCCTCTCGCGCTGCAGCATGTGCCACGCCAAGGAGCCTCTGTGGGAAGGCATCGCCACGCCGCCCAAGGGCGTCGTCCTGGAGACACAGGCGGAGATCCGCCGCCAGGCCACGCCGATCGCGCTGCAGTCGGTCTACAGCACCGCCATGCCGCCGGGCAACATCACCGAGATGGAGGAGGCGGAGCGAGAGTTGCTGGCCGCCTGGATAAACGCCGGCGCGCCCGGCTGGGAGCAATAGCCCGCCATGTCCTCACGCGCTATCAGGGGCCGGATTCTCACCTTCTCCGACGACCCGGCCGAGGTCGGTGCGGAAGCCAGCCATCGCTATCTGCAAGACGGATTGGTGGTGATCGACGACGGCCGCATTGCGCAAGTTGGCGAGGCCAGCGCGCTCCTAGCCCTGCTCGATGAGGGCGTGAGCGTCGACCACTATCCGGACGCACTCGTCATGCCGGGTTTCATCGACCTGCACATCCATTTCCCCCAGACCCAGGTCATCGCCTCCTACGGCGCGCAGTTGCTGGACTGGCTGGAGAGGTACACCTTCGTCGAGGAGCAGAAGTTCGCCGACCCGGAACATGCAGAACGGGTCGCCCGCTTCTTCCTGGACGAACTTCAACGCAACGGCACCACCACGGCCGCGGTCTACGCCAGCGTGCACCCCCAGTCAGTGGAGGCTTTCTTCACGGAAGCCCACAAGCGCAACGCCCGCATGATCGCCGGCAAGGTGCTGATGGATCGCAACGCGCCCGACGCTCTGTTGGACACGGCCCAGCGCGGCTATGACGAGAGCAAGGCGCTGATCGAGCGCTGGCATGGCAAGGGCCGCCAGCACTATGCGGTCACACCACGTTTCGCCATCACCTCAACCGAAGCGCAGTTGGAAAGTGCCGGCGCTCTGCTGCGCGAACACCCGGACCTCCACATGCAAACCCATCTCGCCGAAAACCTGCGCGAGATCGAGACGGTCAAAGAGCTCTTCCCCGAGGCCGCCAGCTACACCGACGTCTACGACTGCCACGGCCTCCTAGGCCCGCGGTCCCTCTTCGGCCACTGCATCCATTTGGAGGAGGAAGAACGCAGCCGGCTCAGTGAGACCGGCTCCGTCGCTGTCTTCTGCCCCACCTCCAACCTCTTCATCGGCAGCGGCCTCTTCGACCTTGAGCGCGCCCGCGACCCCGCCGGCCATCCACTAAGGATTGGCATGGCGACGGACGTCGGCGGCGGCACCAGCTATTCCATGCTGCAAACCCTGGCCGAGGCCTACAAGGTCCTCCAGCTGGGCGGCCGGAACCTGCCGGCGCTGGAGGCCTTCTACATGATCACGCTCGGCAACGCCCGCGCGCTCGGCCTGGAGCAGCACATCGGCCGGCTGGAGCCGGGCCTCGACGCCGACATCGTGGTCCTCGACGCCCACGCCACGCCTGCCATGGCGCACCGCATGGAGACCATCGAGGGCAACCTCGCAGAGGAACTCTTCGTGCTGATGACCCTGGGCGACGACCGGTCGGTCGCGGCGACCTACGTGGCCGGGGAGCGGCTGCATCGGCGGTAGGGCGAGGCCTCTGTCCGCAGGAACGCACAGTCACTAATCTAAAGATGATTGCGTGACGGGCGGCCTCTGCCCTAGGCTTTCGATCGGGAAGGCGCTCGCCCCTTGGTGGGGCGCGGCGCGAGACGCCTTAGCGGCTTCGCGCATCGGGGCAACATTTGAAACACCCTAGACCCCTTTGCGCGCCGGCAACTTCGCCCGAGGCGCAGGGGAGGCAGGAACATGGCATTCATTCCGGGCACGGAAGGACCTGACACTCTTTCCGGTACTGACGACGTCGATACCATTCTTGGCTATGGCTCACGCGATACGCTCTACGGGGCGAGCGGCGCGGACAGCCTCTTCGGCGGCACCGGGCGCGACAGCCTCTTCGGCGGCAGCGGTGGCGACGGCACGCTGGCCGGCGGCAGCGGGGTCGATTCCCTCTTTGGTGACCAGGGCGACGACATCTCGCTGCTGGGTGAGTCCGGTGCCGACAGCCTAGTCGGCGGCAGTGGTGCCGACCAGCTGCTCGAGGGGGGCGATGGGCCTGACGCGATATTCGGTGGATCGGGCGGCGACAGCCTGCTGATCGGCGGCACCAGCGGCGACGTCATCGACGGCGGCGAGGGGGCGGACGCCACGCTCTCCGGTGGGCTCGGCAACGACACGGTTGCCGGTGGGGAGGGAGACGACCTGAGCCTTGCCGGCGAGGACGGGGCCGACAGGCTCTTCGGAGGTTCCGGGGCCGACCAGACGCTGGAGGGAGGCTCCGGCGAGGACAGCGTCTCCGGAGGCAGCGGCAATGACAGCGTCCTTCACGGCGGCACGCGGACCGACTTCGTCTACGGCGGCGACGGGGCGGATGCCACCCTCTCCGGAGGCCTGGGAGACGACAGCCTATCGGGTGGCAGCGGGGCCGATAGTGACCTGCTGGGCGACAGTGGCCGGGACCGGATTGCCGGTGGCAGCGGCGCCGACAGCCTGCTGTTCGGTGGCTCGCGGACCGACTCCCTCTACGGTGGGGACGGAAACGACCGCAGCCTCTTCGGCGGGATCGCGAACGACACGCTCTTTGGCGGCGACGGTGACGACACAGCGCTTCTCGGCGGCAGCGGGGCCGATAGCCTCTTCGGCGGCAGTGGCGCGGATAATTCCCTCTATGGCGGGACCAAGGCGGACGTCATCCACGGCGAGGAGGGTGCGGACCTCTCGGTCTTCGGAGGTATCGGCAACGACAGCCTGGCCGGCAGCAGCGGCGCGGACAGCTTTTTCTATGGCGACGAGGGCTCGGACGTCCTGACGGGCGATGGCGGCGACGACCGCACCTTTTACGGCGGACCCGGGCGCGACACGCTCTTCGGAGGCAGCGGTGATGACCGGCGCTTCGAAGGCGGCGGCAGTGCCGACAGGCTCTACGGCGGCAGCGGATCGGACGACCGCTTCTTCGGGCGGAATGGGAACGACATTCTCTCGGGGGGCTCCGGCAATGATGTCCGCCTTTTTGGCGGCAACGGTGCGGATACGGTCTCTGGAGACGATGGTGACGACAGCGATCTGTTCGGAGGCGAAGGGGCCGACAGCATTTTCGGAGGTAGTGGAGCAGACGCCCTCTATGGCGATGACGCAGCTGACTACCTGGTAGGTGGTAGCGGCACCGATACCATGACCGGAGGCAGTGGCGACGATACCTTCGTGGTTGAGACCGCCACCGACGTTGTCGTGGACGGCACTGGGGAAGGCACCGACCGGGTGGTCTCCTCGATCGGCTTTACCCTGCCGTCCACCGCGACCGGTGACTACATCGAACAGCTGGTCCTACAGGCGGATGCCGGCGACATCGATGGCGTCGGCAATGAGCTGGACAACCTGATCATCGGCAACAGCAGCGCCAATAGGCTTGATGGTGAGGGGGGCAGCGATAGTCTCTTCGGAGGTGATGAAGCCGACAGCCTGTTCGGCGGAACAAGTGCTGATAGGCTCTACGGCGGTTCAGGTGACGATTTCCTTTATGGAGGCAGCGGGGAGGATTCGTTCATTTTGGGCTATTCAGGAGATGATGTTATCGACGGCGGCGCGGGAAACGATTCACTGTTGTCCGGGTTCAATAGTGACGATACAATTTTTGGCGCTGAGGGCGAAGATGCTCGGCTTTTTGGTGGCATCGGAAACGACACGCTGTTTGGAGGCGCAAATCCAGATCGATCACTATTTGGTGATTGCGGAGCAGATACAGTCTATGGTGGCAATGCTGCGGACACGTGGTTCCTAGGCCGCGAAGGCGACGACTCACTCTATGGCGACGACGGAGCAGACCTTCAGTTCTCTGGCGACACTGGCTCCGACAGTCTCTTTGGTGGAAGCGACGTAGACTCAATCTTTAACGGCCGTGATGGCGATGATTGGTTATTCGCCGGAAGCGGGGAGGATAGTTACTTCTTTGGCGATTCCGGGTCCGACCAAATCTACGGTGGCGATGGGAACGACTTCCGATTTCAAGGCTACGCTGGCGAAGATGTATTGTTTGGGGGCAGCGGTCACGATTCTCTCTTTACCGGAGCCACGGGAAACGACACTCTGAGCGGTGACAGCGGAGACGATAGTCTATTTGCAGGAAACCTAGGAGATGACACGCTTTTTGGTGGTGATGGAATTGACGTTAATTTTCAAGGTAACTCGGGTAATGATGTCCTCTATTTAGATAGTGGTAGTGATAGCTTTTTTGGTGGGGTCTCCGGCAATGACACTATTTTTGGTGGCAGTGGCAATGACGCGAATTTCTCGGGGGGTGCGGGAGCGGATCTCGTTTATGGTGGTGATGGAGACGATACAAGCATCTCCGAAGGTCACGGAGACGACACGATCTTCGCGGGCAACGGAAATGATTATGTGCTTTCCGGACATTTAGGATCGGATACCTTGTCTGGTGAAGGTGGAGATGACAGCTTCATTTTTGGAGGCTACCTCCCATTTTATTTGTCGAGCGATGATGCAAATGACAAGCTTTATGGTGGTAGTGGGATAGATATTTTCTTCTATGGCCAATCTGCGGCTGATACGATCTCCGGCGGTAGCGGCAACGACACAGATTTCTATGGCGGGTCGGGCGCGGATGTGGCCTCCGGGGATGATGGAAACGACGCCAGCTTTTTCGGTGGTCTAGGTGACGACAGTATTTCCGGCGGCAGCGGAGACGACAGACGGTTCGAGGGTGGGTCAGGAGCCGACACCCTTTCAGCTGGATCAGGCGATGACAGCTTCTTCTTCGGATACACCGGAGCCGACACTCTTTACGGCGGCGATGGCCATGATACCTCCTTCGAGGGCGACAACGGAAACGACACTCTCTTCGGCGGGTCCGGAGATGAGTTTCGCTTCTTTGGCAGGGATGGAGACGACAGCCTTTACGGGGGCGCCGGTGCAGATAGCCGCTTTGACGGCAACAGTGGTTTAGATAGCGTTTTTGGCGGCAGCGGAGACGACTCGATCTTGATCGGTGGCGACGGTGCGGATGTGATCTATGGCGGTAGCGGTGATGATTCGAGGCTCGAAGGCGAAACTGGTGACGACATAGTCTCCGGTGACGCAGGCAACGACGAGCTCTATGGTGGCGACGGTGCCGATATCTTGACAGGTGGTGCGGGATACGACACGGCCTACGGCGGTACAGGCGACGATACCTTCGTGGTGGCTAGCCAGGGCGACTTCGTGAGCTACCTCTACGACGGCGGCGCCGGAACCGACACACTGCTGCTTGGCGGTGGCGTTACCATCCCTGGCGGAGGCGCTGGTCTGGTGTCGATCGAGGTCACGCTTTAGGCACTTGGTTTCGGACCCGGAGAATCCGGGAGCACGCCAAGGAATCACTTGAGGATGCGTCGGGTGAATTGGTGGGAAAGCCAGTCTCCTTGCCTCCTGGCGACGCTAGGACTGAAAGGAGGCTGATCCGCCAGCATGAACCGGCACTTCGATGAAGCACAACGTCCACCGATGTACCCGTCTTGACAAGACCCACCACAGACCCACAAGCTCTGCCGATGCGCTTTCTGATACCGCTCCTGGCCATTTTCGTCCCGGCAATGCTCACACCGGCCGCCGCCGGCGCCAATGATGGCTGTCATGACCTCTGGTTCACCCGCAACCTTATCATGGACCGGGCCGGATACTGCTTTGGCTCGCCGCTGGGCCAAGCGGTCTTCGACCACAGTGATTGTCAAGGCAAACAGGTTTCCCTTGATGCGGAGGCCACGCAGCTCGTGAGCCGCATCCGCGCGCTGGAAAAGCAGTATGCCTGCTCCGTCAACACTAAAGGCAAGCAGCTGGATCTCAATGACATCTCGATCCGAAAGCGCCTGATCGACCTCCCGATCGTGGACGAGTTCCCGGGCGGTTGCCTGGGTTGGCAAGGCCCCACGACCCCGCTCTATGCCGGGCAAGCCGCCTCGCCAGCCGTCCTCGCAGAGATCAGGCAGGGAGACTTCGTGAGCTTCAAGCACCTGCCCGTTGGCGACTGGACCTACGTGACCGTTGCGGACCCGGATTGGACCGTCAAGGGCGGAGGCTGGACGAATGCCTCCGTCAGCGAAAGCAGCTGCAAAGCTTGGGCAGGCTGAAGCGCCCTGCTGCCCTGAGCCCGCGACCAGGCGGTCCGATGACAGCCTCTTGCTTGGCAAACTGCGCCGCTCCCCACGGGTAGCGCATCTCATACCCCAAGGCATGCCGCCATAATCGTAGGTTATTTCACCCGGGTCGTTGTTCCCTCCCCGCTCTGCCCAGGGTTGCATCCTGGGCCCCCATGAGAGAGGCTATGCAGCGGTGAAGGCTTCAAGTGGGGGATCGCGGACTCATGCCCAGAGGAATGATGATCGCCGCCGCGGCGGCACTGCTGGTCGCGTGCGTCGCTTCCCGGACAATCGCCGCCGAAGGGCGCTGGTCCTCGGATGCCGGTGATGGCTTCCGCCAGGCGCGGGTCGCCGCAGGGCCCGGCAACGAAATCGTCGTCACCTGCGACACCGGCGGCGGGGCAGGCAATGCCATTGAGGTCTTCGTCGGCGGCGCTACGCCGGCTAGCGGAAGCCTGGTCTCGATCATCTTCGACCGCGCCGGGCCTGAAGAGGTGCTGATCGACGGTGAGGGCAGCATCACCACCGACAGCCGCGAGACCGTCGGCACTTTCATCGGCGTCATCGACGGGCTGAAGCGCCATAACCGCGTGACGCTGCGGCTGGCGGACGGCCGGGAAGCGGTCTTCTCGCTCAAGGGTTCCAGCAAGGCCATCGGCGACTGCCCGACACTGATCGCCTTCAAGCCCTCGCACACCGCAAGCGCCCCGCAGCCGGCGACCGCCGCCTTTGACAGCATCCTCCTCTTCGGAAACCAGGTCTCAATTTCCGAGCCCTTCCTGGAAGCGACCGACCTTACCTGGGCAGACGTCAAGGACTACAGCTACAGCGCCCTGCCCAACTGGGATAGCACGGCCCTCAGCCCCGAAGAGACCCGATCCCGGATCGAGGAGACCTACCGCGCCAAGCAGCAGGAGTACGAGGCCTACGTCCAAGCCCTGCACGTGCTGCTGCGCCCGCTCATCCGTGACCACGTCGCCCGCACAGCAGAGGCGCAGTACGTCGACGGCATCGTGGAGAACTACGACATCGAGGTCGCCTCGGCCCTGCGCGGCGGCACGGTCCAGGAGTTCTTGGAGACGCTGGGCGCGGGGCCGGGCTATGCGGAGGTGATGGCCCATCCCGAACAGGTGGCCCACGAGTTGCAGGCGCTGCAGGTGCTCTCCGGAAACGTCGTCGGCATTGAGCCGGCTGCCACGGCAGCGGCCGCGCCTGCGGTGGACAAGCCCGCATCGCCACCGCAGGCGGACCAACAGCCGGCCTCGGCGACGCCAACAGTCGCCGGCGCCGAGCAGGCACCACAAGAGGAAACGGCGGCGGCCGGGCCGCAGGTGGAGGTTTTCCGCCTGCAGGACTGCGACGCCGCGCGCGGCGTAGGAATCGTCGACTACAGCCTGTCGGGCGCCAGCAAGAAGGCGCCATTGCAAGAGCGCCTCTTGAGTGATCTCTGCTTCAATGAAGAGACGGGGCTATTCACCTTTACCGAGAAGGTCAAGGGGTTCCAGCTGGTGGCCGCCGGCGCACAGGAAGGCAGCACCTTCGAAACCACCCAGACGACGCCGAAAGGCGATCGGGAGACTCTCGTCTTGAGGCGAATCTTCTTCGAAGACGACCGTGTGGAAGACCAGGTCGAAGCGGCGGCGTTGCGCAGGGTCTGGTGGCACTCCGCGATCGGCTACAAGAACGGCCGCGTCCTCGACCGCAATCACTTCGAGGGTGCGGGCATCATGCATGGTTTCCTGGGCGGAGAGGCCTACACCGCCGCGCTTCCGGAGGGGGAGTACCGCGCCTATCTTTCCGTCAGCATGGAAGTCGACAACGACGATCTCTTCGGCGGCCTGCTTCCTGAAGAGCAGCAGATCATCGGCGTCTTTCACATGGAAGGCACCTTGCGCTCGGCCGCGGGCAAGCTGGAGGGTCGCTTGCAGCTGGACGACAACACCCATTCCAGGAACGTCGGCGCAGAGGTCTCCTTGACTGTCAGCGACGGCGAGATCAGCGGTACCATCGCGTATGCGGCCGAGACTGCCCGCTTGGCAGGCTTCAAAGACACGGACTGGACGGGCCTGGACGGCGTCATGCACCAGATCCTGGGCCGGGTCGTCGGCGAGGCCGGCAACGAACTCTATCTGGTCGGCCTGGAGGAGACCAAATTCGCCACCGCAGGCGGCAGCGAACACCCCATCTGGGCCAACGCCTCGATGATCGCGGTGCGCCTGGATGGTGCCGCGCAATAGACGTACAGCGGCCGCCCGCAGCATAGGTCGCCATTCCTATCGCCGGAGCGGCCCCGAGCTCTCCCGCTTGTCGCATAAGATGTCCGAGAGTTGATTGGACCCCAGGTCGCTGCAGCCCTAGGGTTTCGACCGAGGAACAGCCACCGGGACCGGGCGGCACCCAGCGCAGAACCAAAGAGGCGCGCCAAGCCCCTAGCAAGACTGCCAACCCCGGGGTGAGAGGGAGGCACCGCAATGGCATTCATTCCAGGGACACCGGGGCCGGACACGCTCACCGGGTCGAGCGATGTCGACACCATTCTGGGCTACGGTGGGAACGACACGCTCTTTGGGGCGAGCGGCGCGGACTCTCTGTTCGGCGCGGAAAGCGACGACAGCTTATCGGGCGGCAGCGGACATGACGCCACGCTGAGCGGGGGCACCGGCCAAGACAGCCTCTTTGGTGACGCGGGAGACGACAGAAATCTCGCCGGTGGATCCAGAGCTGACCTCCTTGACGGTGGGGTGGGCGCAGATGCCATGCTCTCCGGCGGCGTGGGAGATGATACGCTCTCGGGAGGCAGCGGAGACGACAGCCTGCTTTACGGGAGCGCAGGGCTGGACAGCCTCTACGGTGGCAGCGGTGCCGACAGGCAGCTGGACGGTGGCGCCAATGCCGATCTGATTGACGGCGGCGACGGCAGTGACACCGCCCTGATGGGGGATCGCGCCAACGATGTCGTTCGCGGCGGCGATGGTGACGACCGCACGCTCGACGGTGAGCGCGGCGGCGATAAGCTCTACGGTGGCAGCGGTGACGACGCCTTTTTCTACGGCGGGGTCAGTCCGGACCGCCTGGATGGTGGCGCTGGTGACGACTACTCCCTCTTCGGGGGCGCCGGCAATGACAGCTTCTTCGGAGGCAGCGGTGAGGATTCCTTCTTCTTCGGTGAGGGCAAGAAAGACACTATGTTCGGCGGCAGCGGAGGAGATGTCACCTTCTACGGCGGCGGCGGCATCGACCGGATGTACGGGGATGGCGGCAACGACGAAAGCTTCTCCGGTCGCGCCGCCGCAGACAAGCTTTACGGCGGCGCTGGCGACGACAGCGCGTTCTATGGCGGCAACGACAACGACACCTTGATGGGCGATACCGGAAACGACGCCAGCTTCTTCGGTGCGACCGGCAATGACAGGCTTTTCGGCGGTGAAGGCGCTGATTCCAGCTTCGAAAGTGGTACCGGAAACGACCGCCTTTACGGCGGCATCGACGTCGACACGAGCTTCCTTGGGGGGAGCGGGCTGGACCGGCTCTATGGCGGTGACGGTGCGGACATCAGCTTTCTAGGAGGTGATGGCGTTGACAGTATGTTTGGCGGCAACGGCGGTGACTATCGCTTCTTTGGTGGACTGGGTGCCGATACCCTGGAGGGCGGCCAAGGCGGTGACACCGTGTTCCGCGGAGAGGGCGGAGACGACCGCCTGTTCGGCGGCAGTGGTGCAGACACCGGTCTCTTCGGTGGATCTGGTGATGACCAGCTGTTCGGAGGCAGCGGGAACGATCAATCCCTCTACGCCGGATCAGGAGACGACATCGTGTACGGCGGTGAGGGTATGGACTTGGCCCTCCTTGGCTTCACCGGGAGTGACACCTTGTACGGGGGAAACGGGCACGAATTCGACATGTCGGGCGGATTCGGTGCCGATCTCATTTTCGGAGGCAGTGGCAACGATCGTGGTCTATCTGGAGAAACCGGCGTTGACACGATCTACGGTGGAAGTGGGGACGATCAGGCGAGTGGCAACCGCGGCGACGATACGGTCTACGGTGGTGCCGGCGACGACGAACTTGGCGATGGCAGCGGAGCAAGTACGATGGTCGGCGGGTCCGGCACGGATCGCATCTTCGCCGGCAGCGGTAACGACGTCTTCTTGGTGGCAAGCCAAGGAGACTTTCTTCTTGGCTATACCTACGATGGCCAAGAGGGAACAGACACGCTGATCCTGGAACAAGGAGCGCTCATTTTAAATGCGGGGTTTGGCCTCAACTCCATCGAGGTGACACTTCACGTTTAGGGGGTTGAGCGGATCTCGTTGTCCTCTAAGTGCCCAACCCGAAGCTGTCGAATCCTTGTCAACGGCTGCCGATGACTTGGCAGGCAACAGTAAGCGAGCGTATGACAGTACGATTTTCTTCGCGATGCGTCCCACATTCTTCATCATTGCGAGCAAAGCGAAGCAATCCAGCACAAAAAAGTTAGTCGGTTATAGACTGGATCGCGTCGTCACTAAAGTTCCTCGCGATGACGGCTCTTGGCGGGAATTGGCGCGTTTCCGAATAGTGGGCACTCTCGGCACCGACACCTTCAGGCTCCAGGGAATTGTGCCGTAGGCCATAAAATGCGCTTCGTTTGTTTCGGGTTGGGCTCTAAGAGATCTGCCTTGCACAGCAGCGCTCTGCCAAATCGCCGGCTACCACCAGCAACGGAAAGTGAATTGCTAGCAGGCATCTGACGGCTGTAGACTTTCGGCCAAACCGATGCTGACAACAATGCTGAGATGGCACGGCAGAATTCGGCGGATAACTCGCCAACGGTCCGGCCTTTGAAGCATCCTAGATACTTCGTCGGTTCAGGGACTTAGCCCAGTGGGTGGGGAGGCAAAGCAATGGCATTCATTCCAGGAACACCGGGCCCGGACACGCTCACCGGAGCGAGCGACGTCGACACAATTCTGGGCTACGGGGGAAACGATAGGCTCTATGGTCTGAGCGCAGCTGACACGCTTGACGGGGGCAGCGGTAGGGACTCGCTCTTCGGTGGAAGCGGGAATGACGTCTCCCTCTACGGCGCAAGCGGGCGTGACCTGATCGACGGTGGGGAGGGGGACGACACCAGCCTCTTCGGGGATCTGGGCAACGATAGCGTTTACGGCGGCCTCGGGGCCGACAGCTTTCTTCTCGGTGGCCAAGGAAGCGACAGCCTGTTCGGCGGCAGCGGTGACGACGAGGGCTTCAGCGGGCAGGAAGGCCCGGACCGGCTGGAAGGGGGCTCCGGTAACGATCGTGCGCTGCTTGGCGGAGCGAGCGCGGACACGATCTACGGCGGCGATGGTGACGACGATCGCCTCTACGGAAACCTGGGCAACGACACACTCTCGGGTGACAGCGGCGACGACAGTATCCTCTATGGAGACGAGGGGGCCGATAGGCTCTACGGTGGGTCCGGGGCGGACTCCACACTGGAGGGCAGGTCGGGCGAGGACAGTGTCTCGGGAGGGAGCGGCGATGACTCCTACCTTTCGGGCGGTACCCGCAGCGATTATCTCTTCGGCGGGGCAGGCGCTGACGGCGCGATTGCCGGAGACCAGGGTGACGACAGCCTCTCGGGCGGCAGCGGCGATGATTCGGGCCTGACCGGCAGCAGCGGGCGCGACCGCGTGGCCGGCGACAGTGGCGCGGACAGCTTCCTCTTCGGCGGATCCCGCAGCGACTCGCTCTACGGAGGCGCGGGCGACGACCAGACCCTCTCCGGCGATATCGGGAACGACACGCTCTACGGAGACTCCGGCGCGGACGAGCGCCTCTACGGCGGCAGCGGAGCGGACACGCTCTTCGGCGGTAGCGGTGCCGACAACTCCCTGCTGGGCGGCACCAAGGCCGACCGGATTTATGGCGACGAGGGCGCCGACCGCGCCCTCTTCGGGGGGATCGGCAACGACATCCTGGACGGCGGCGAGGATGCGGACGCTTTCCTCTACGGCTACAACGGCACCGATACGCTGAGCGGCGGCCTGGGCGACGACTACACCTTCTACGGTGGCCCCGGCCAGGATACCCTCTTCGGTGGCAGCGGCGACGACCGTCGCTTCGAGGGTGGCGGCAGCGCCGACAAGCTCTACGGCGGCAGTGGGATGGACGACCGCTTCTTCGGGCGCAACGGCAACGACAGCCTGATCGGCGGTGACGGCGACGACATTCGCTTCTTCGGCGGCAATGGCGCCGACGCGATCTTCGGCCAGAGGGGAGACGACAGCGACCTCTTCGGCGGCCAGGGCAGCGATAGTGCCTACGGTGGCAGTGGCGTGGACGTGCTGTTCGGAGACGACGGCAACGACAGGCTAACCGGAGACAGCGGCGTCGACTCCCTCTATGGAGGCAGCGGCAACGACAGTTTCCTCACCGGCGGCGCGGGCGACGACAGCCTCTCCGGCGGCAGCGCCAACGACTGCTTCGCCTTCGGCGGCGCAGGCGCCGACCGGCTCTACGGCGGCGACGGAGTGGATTTCTACAACTACGGTGGTGACGGCGCGGACAGCATCTTCGGGGGCAGCGGCAACGACAACTTCAACCGCGCCCAAAATGGCGATGACCTGATGGCCGGTGGCAGTGGAAATGACTTTCTCCTCTACGGTGGCTCCGGCGCGGATAGCCTCTACGGCGGCGATGGCGATGATTCTGTGTTTGTAGGTGGAGCAGATGGAGACAGGATTTATGGCGGCAGCGGAAGCGACTCCTCGTTCTTTGGCGGATCTGGAGCAGATGTTCTCGGAGGCGGAGACGGAGATGACAGAACGCTTGAAGGCGGTGATGGCAATGACACTATAACTGGAGATAGTGGAATTGATCTCGGCCTGTTTGGCGGCTCCGGTGCTGACACGGTGTTTGGAGGCGGCGATATTGACTCCTTTTTCGGAGGTGGTTCAGGTGACGATTCGATCTTCGGAGATGAAGGGAATGACTCCTTTCTTTTTGGTGGAGAGGGAGACGACAGCCTCTATGGCGGCAGCGGTAGTGAAGCCTTCATTCTCGGTGACGCTGGCGACGACAAGATTGTGGCTGGCAGCGGAGATGATGGCACATTCTTTAGCATCTACGGGGGCTCAGGAGCAGACACTATTTGGGGTGGAATGGGCGACGATGGACGCTTGTCAGGCGGAACAGGGAATGATTTCCTATACGGGGACGATGGCAACGATCGTTCTCTGTTCGGCGGAGATGGAGACGATAGCCTTCTTGGTGGCAGTGGAGATGAGTTTCGATTGTTCGGAGGCAGCGGGGCGGACTTGATCTCCGGTGGCAGTGGGAATGATTCGTCTCTCCGAGGCTATGCCGGAGATGACACGGTGTTTGGTGGAGACGGCGCGGACATTAGACCATCGGGTGGTAGCGAAAACGATTTCGTCTTCGGTGGCAGCGGTCATGATACCAGCGTCGCGGGCCAGGCGGGTGACGACAATGTGTATGGAGATAGCGGCAACGATCTTCTATTTGGTGATTACATAGCATCCATTTCCGGGGTTGGAGGAGCTGACACGCTTTTCGGTGGTTTAGGGCTAGACACAGCCTACGGAGAGAGTGGCGAAGACATCTTCATGGTGGCTAGTCAGGCGGAATTCGCCGGCTACTTGTACAATGGCGGTAGCGGCACCGACACCTTAGTGCTAGGAGCAGGAGTGACAATTCCCGGTGGCGGCACGGGACTAGTCTCGATCGAGGTTACAATTTAGGGCCTCGAAGTGAGGCTATGCCGCGTTCATGACGGTATTGTGCTAAGCAGAGACCTTGCCACATACGATGTCGCAAGTCACAGCCTCGACCGAGCGCTCGTTCGGGTCGCCGTAGCCGCCGGCACCCGGCGTCTCGACGATCACCAGCTCGTCCGGCCCGAGGCTTGCCGTCGGCGGCTTGGGCGCCAGCTGGCATTGCTTTCCATCTCCTTCCACCAGCACAAACCGCCCCGGCCTGCCCGCCTCTCCGCCAAACACCCCCCAAGGCGCATGGCGAAAGCGCTCCCCCACCCCATTGAACTGGCAGCTGTGCCCCACAGGCCGCACCGCCCGGCGCAAGCCCAGGCCGCCACGGAAGCAGCCGGCGCCGCCGGAGTCTTCGACCAGGCCGTATTCCTCGACCAGCAGGGGGTATTCGGTCTCGATCGCCTCGATCGGCAGGTTGGAGGTGTTGGTGATGTTGACCTGGACGCCGTCCTTGCCGTCCTTGGTGGCGCGCGCGCCCATGCCGCCGCCCAGGGTCTCCAGATAGACGTAGGGCTGGCCGCTCCTGGGGTCGACGCCGGAGAAGACGAGCGTGGTGTTGGCGCCGTTGGAGGCGCCCAGCGACTGCTCGGGCGCTGCCTCGGCCAAGGCGCCGAAGACAACGTCGATGATGCGCTGGCCGGTGTGCGCGCGGGCGGCGACGGCGGCGGGTGCGACGGCGCTGACGACCGTGCCGGGCGGGGCCGTGACCTCGATGGCGTCGATCAGACCCTGGTTGTTGGGGCAGTCGGGATCCAGCAGGGCCTGGACGGCGAAGCAGACCGAGGCCACGGTGGCGTTCAAGGTGACGTTCAGGTTGCCGGTCATCTGCGGGTCGCTGCCGGTGAAGTCGAAATGAATACGTTCGCCCGCGACCTCCGCCGTGACCGCAATTCTGATGTCTTCGGTGCCGCAGCCGTCGTCGTCCAGCAGGTCCTCGAAGCGGTAGGTGCCGTCGGGGAATCCGCGAATTCCCTGGCGAATGCGCTGGGCCGTGCGTTGGATGATCTCGTCGAAGGCTTGCTCGACCGTCTCGATGCCGTGTTTTTCGATGACCTCGCCCATGCGACGGCGACCGAGGCCGCAGGACGCGATCTGGGCGAAGTAGTCGCCTTCCCGCTCCTGCGGCACGCGGGCGTTCAGGAGCAGCAGGTCCATGATGTCCTGCTGGATCTGGCCCTCCTTGAAGAGGTGGACCAAGGGGATGCGCAGGCCCTCCTGATAGATCTCGGTCATGCCGCCGGCCATGGAGCCGGGGGCCATCCCGCCGATGTCGGCGTGGTGGGCGATGTTGCAGACGAAGGCGACGACCCGGCCCCGATGGAAGACCGGCGTCGCCAAGTTGACGTCCGGCAAGTGCGTGCCGCCGGCCACATGGGGGTCGTTGGCAACGAAGATGTCGCCCTCGGCCAGGCCCGGATAGCTGCCGTCCACGGCGCGGTACTTCTCGCGCAGCTTCGCCGCCAGGCCGGTCATGGAGGCGATGTGGATGGCCGAAGCCATGGTCTGCGCCACCAGCCGGCAGTCCTTGTCGAGGACCGCAGTCGAGTGGTCCTTGCGCTCCTTGATGTTGGTGGAGTATGCGCTCTTCATCAGCGAAACGAAGGTCTCGTCGGTAATGGAGCGGAAGGCGTTGGCCAGGATTTCGATGCGGACAGGGTCCAGTCGGCTCATTGCGCTAGCCTCACCATGATGTTCCCGAAACGGTCGACCTCGGCGCTGTCGCCGGGGTGGATCGGGGTGGTCGCATCCAGTTGCTCTATGATGGCGGGTCCGGCCAAGGCACTGCTGGCCGCCAAATCGCCCCTGCGATAGATCGCGGTCCGCGTCGGCCCGGCGGCGGAGAACCAGACCTGGCGATGAGACCGGGGCTCCGGCACCACGTCGGCTGCGGCCAAGCCGGCCTCCTCCAGCTCGAAACCGCTGACCAGGCCGGTTAAGCGGATGTTAACCATCTCCACCGGCGCGCGCCGGTTGGCATAGCCGTAGGCTTGCTCGTGCACGGCGAAGAATCGCTCCAGGAAGGCCTCTCTGCTGGGCAGGTCGATCGCCCGGCCCCTCGGGGCCACGCCTAGCGGCACCCGCAGCTCGAAATTCTGCCCGACGTAGCGCGCGTCGACCACCAGCTCGCGGCGGAAAGCCCCCTCCTCCGCGCCGATCCGATCAAACCAGGCGCCGGCGTGCGCGTCGATCCCGGCGACCTCAGCCGCGACCTCGACCATGCAGCCTTCTTCTACCGCGATCCGGCGGCTCGTCACGAAATCTTCGCGCTGCTCGGCGACGATCAAGCCCTGGGCGCAGACGATGCCCGGCACCGCCGGCATCAGGATCTCGCCGATGCGTAGCTCCAGCGCGATGGCGCGGGCGTGCAATGGCCCGGCCCCGCCGAAGGGCATCAGCAGGTAGTCCGAAGGGTCGTGGCCCTGCTCGACCGAGATGGTGCGCAAGGCCCTCACCATGTTGGAGACCACGATGTCGATGACGCTGAGCGCTGCCCTCTCGACCGACCAGCCCAGGCGATCGGCGATCGGCTGCAGAGCCGCAACCGCGAGATCGCGGTCCAGGGCGACGCCGCCGTCCGCCAGTTGCGGCGCCAGGCGTCCCAGGACGAGGTTGGCGTCGGTCACGGTGGGCTCCTCGCCGCCCAGCCCATAGCAGGCCGGCCCCGGATCGGCCCCGGCGCTTCTCGGGCCGACTTTCAAGAGGCCGTCGCGGTCGAACCAGGCAATCGAGCCGCCGCCGGCCCCGATAGTGTGGATATCGATCATCGGCAGGCGGATGGGAAAGCCGGCCACCTCCCGCTCCAGGGTCACGCTCGGGCGATAGTTCTGGATCAGCGAGACGTCGGCCGAGGTGCCGCCGACGTCGACCGTCATGATGTCTCCGCGCCCGACCTGCCCGGCGACATGGACCGCGCCCACGACGCCGGCCGCCGGCCCGGAGAGCGCAGTGCGGATCGGATAGGCGCGTGCTCTTTCCGTCGTCATCAGGCCGCCGCTCGACTGGTTCACCCCGACGCCGGCGTTGGGCGGCAGGATCCGGCCCAACTCGCGCGCCAGCCGGTCGATGTAGCGCGTCATCACCGGCTGCAGGTGGCTGTTGATGACGGTGGTGTTGAAGCGCTCGAACTCGCGGTACTCCGGCTGCACGTCGGAGGAGAGCGAGATGTTGAGATCGGGAAGCAGCGCGGCCAGCTGCGCGCCCACCGCCCGCTCGTGCGCGGGGTTGAGGTAGGAGAAGAGGAAGCAGACGGCGCAGGAGTCGACCTCCGCGCGCCGCAGCGTCTCGGCGATGGCCGGCAGATTGCTGCTGTCGAGCTGCCGCAGGACGGTGCCGTCCGAGAGGACGCGCTCCTCCACCTCCAGGCGCAGCGAGCGGTCGGCCAGCGGTTCCGGCGCGTCCAACTGCAGATCGTAGATCTGCGGCCGGGTCTGCCGCCCGATCTCAAGGAGATCGCGAAAGCCGCGGGTGGTGACGACCGCGACCCTGCCGCCCGTGCGCTGGATCAGGGCGTTGGTGCCGACGGTGGTGCCATGCGCCAAGGCCGCAAGGCCCGAAAGATCGACGCCATGGAGCGCGTTCAGCTGGTTAAGCCCCGTGAGAATGGCCTCGCTGGGATCCTGCGGTGTCGAGGCGCACTTGACGCAGTGGGTCTCCCCCGTCGCCGTGTTCGCGGCGAAGACGTCGGTAAAGGTGCCGCCGGTATCGATGCCTACGACCCAAACCAAGCCTTTGCTCCTATCCCCAGCTATGCGCGCACGATGCCCGATCTCCGGAGCCGATCAATCACAAAGTGACCCCAAGCGGGCCGGCAAGGGCTATGATCCCAGCGCTGGACGCGTAGGACGCGACGGGAAACGGTGGAAGGAGACGGGGCACATGCCGGGCCGTACGACTTGCATTCTTGCCGCCGCACTGGCGGCCTGGCTCTCGCTGGGCACGATGGACCTGGCCGCACAGTCCGGCCAGAAACCGGGCCGCTTCGCCGGCGGCGGGATCGTCGTGGGCCTGGAGTACGCCGTGCTCGACAACGAGCGCCTGGTCCGGACCCTGGCGGCCGCCTTCGCCGAGACCGGCATGCCCGGCATGAAGCACTTTCCGGAAGCGGTCTCCTGGGGAAAGATGCAAAGCGGCCCCAAGCGGCCGATCGACTTCACCCGGCTGGACTGGTTCGTGCGCAACTTTCAGGACCAGGGCTTCACCGAGTTGACCTTGGCCTTGAAGCCGCACAGCCGCTGGGGCTCCAAGGACGTGCGCCTGCTGAAAGTGAAGAACGCCTCGCCGAATCCCAAGCATCGCGACAAGTTCGAAAACTGGGTCTATCAGGTGGTCGAGCGTTACGACGGCGACGGCAAGGACGATATGCCCGGCCTGCGCTGGCCGATCCGCTATGTCGAGATCGGCACCGAGTTCTCCAGCTATCAGCCGGAGCCGGTCGGCGAGTATCTGGAAACCTTGGCGATCGCCTACCGCGCAGCGCACCGCGCTTACCCGGAAGTCCAAGTCGCCCACGTCGCCTTTCTCACCACGCCAGTCGACATGAATGTCGGCAATCCCGCCGACTACGAGCGGGTCTGGGCCCAGACCAAGCGGCATGACACCCATCACGGATTGGCCGACATGCGCGCCGTCCTGGACCGGCCCGACATCTTCGACCTGGTCAACCTGCACAATCTGGGCGACCCCTACGAGATCGAGGACCAGATGCGCTGGCTGAAGTACGAGATGGGCCGGCGCGGCTACGTGAAGCCTGTGATCATCAGCGATACCCTGCCGACCTCCTACATCGGCTGGGGGCCGGCGACACGCTGCAAGGGCCGCAAGCTTGGCCTGCTGGGCCGACCAGCGACAGAGGCCGACCGCTGCCGCCTGACAGGCTACTTCAAGAAGCTGGTGGCAGGCGATCCGACGACCTTGGCCTGGACCAGGGGCTTCGTCGCCGCCGATCACGTCCAGCGCACGGTCATCGCCGCCGAGCAGGGAATCAAGCTGATCAACCTCGCCTTCATCGCCGACATTCCGCACATGAAGCTGAAGATCGCGCAGGCGGGTGCGGGTATCTCGGCCTGGGGCGGTGCACTGGAGGTCCAATACGGCCGCGGCCGGGTGACCGCCAAGTATCCGCCCTTCTATGCGATCCGGCAGATGATGGGGCACTTGGCGGGCTACCAAAGCATAGAGCGTGTCTTCCACGCCGACCCTCACGCACGCATCTATCGCGTGCGGCGCGGTGGCAGGACCTTCTGGATCGCCTGGCGTGACCCCAAGGCTGTGCTGCTCCCCGGCGACAGCGAACCGCCGTTGACGGCCGAGCTTGCCGTCGGCGGCAGTCACGTTTGGGTGGAGCCGGTCATCACCGCCATTGGCCAGACAACACCGACTAGAGAGCGTCTGTCCGCCGAAGGCGGGACGGTCAGCCTCAGCCTCCGGCACCGCCCGATCTATGTCTTGCCGGAGTAACTGGCGAATATTGTACCAAACAAAATTCCAATAAGAAATCTGTCGGGCAGACAGCGTTGGCCCTACGCTTCTTCTTTAGACGAAACCTTATCTCTGGTCAGTCCAAGGTATAGACCTACGATCAAGATCACGATGAAGATGGGCAAGTAGATCACCATGAATGCTATTTCTGGATAGTATTCGTCTGGCACACCCCAGAGGAATCTCTCAAGGCGCCACCAAAGATCTGTCAATCCGAACAACAGGCAAAGTCCTGTCATGGTCAGGCCGACCCAGAGAGTTTTCCATCTTCTAACGGGTAAGCCAATCATTCCGCCTTCCAAAAAGCAGACCGCTCTCAGCGATCATTTGTGCCGCTACTGACCCCGGGAGTGAACGACGGAATGCGTGAGGCCTCTATCCCCTTCAACTCTTCAGCCCGTCGAAGAAATCGCGCACCTTGGAGAAGAAGCCGTGGCTCTCCGGGCTGGAGGCGCGGGGATCGACGGCTTCCTCGAACTCGCGCAGCAATTCCTTCTGACGCCGGCTGAGCTTCACCGGGGTCTCGACCTTGCAGGCGATATAGAGGTCGCCGCGCTCGCGGCTGCGCAGCACGCTCATGCCCTTGTTGCGCACACGGAAGGATTGGCCCGACTGGGTGCCTTCGGGAATGGTCACCTTGACCCGGCCGCCGTCGATCGAGGGCACCTCGATGCTGCCGCCCAGGGTCGCCGTGGTCATTTGGATCGGCACCACGCACTGCAGGTCCGCGCCCGCACGCTCGAAGAAGTCGTGGTCCCTGATCGAGAGGAAGATGTAGAGGTCGCCCGCCTGGGCGCCGCGCAGGCCGGCCTCGCCCTCGCCGGCAAGGCGGATGCGGGTGCCGTCCTCGACGCCGGCCGGGATGTTGACCTGCAGGGTCTTGTCCTTGTGCACCCGGCCCTCGCCGTTGCAGGACTTGCAGGGCTTGTCCAGGGTACGGCCCTCGCCCTGGCAGGTTGGGCAAGGGCGCTCCATGGTGAAGAAGCCCTGGCTGACGCGGACCCGGCCGCGGCCGTTGCACGAGGGGCAGACGGTGGGGCTGGAGCCCGGCTCGGCGCCGCTGCCGCTGCAGGTCGAACAGCTGGCCGTGCCCGGAACCCGTACCGTGGTCTGCTTGCCGGAGAAGGCCTCGTCCAGCGTGATCGACATGTTGTAGCGCAGATCGGCGCCGTGGCTGCGGCCACGGCCGCCGCGTCGTTGGCCGCCGAACTCGCCGAACATCTCGTCGAAGATATCGGCAAAGCCGCCGAAGTCGAAGCCGCCGCCGCGGCCGCGCTGGCCGGCGCCGGGACCGCCGGCGGAGCCATCGAAGGCGGCCGGGCCGAAGCGGTCGTACATGGCCCGCTTTTCCGGGTCCTTCAGGACGTCGTAGGCGTGGTTGACGTCCTTGAAGCGGCGCTCGGCTTCCGTGTCGTCGGGATTGCGGTCGGGGTGCAGTTGCAGTGCCAGCTTGCGGTAGGCCTTCTTGATCTCGTCCCCCTTGGCAGATTTGGGAACGCCGAGAAGCTCGTAGAAATCTTGGGCCATTGGTTACGCTTTTATTGCTCCAGAACGATCGAAACGGGGGCCGGCAACAGCCGCTTAAGCCATCACCGGCCCCCGGAGTCCCGAAAGCCCTTTTCCGGGTTCGGCCGTTAGGCGGACTTCTTCTTGTCGTCGTCGACCTCTTCGAAGTCGGCATCGACGACCTTTTCGTCGCCACCACCGGCCGGACCGGAACCAGCGCCGCCCGCAGGCCCTTCGCCGCCGGCATCGCCGCCGCCGTCGGTCTGCTGCTGCTGATAGAGCGCCTCGCCGAGCTTCATGGAGGCCTGCGCCAAGGCTTGCGTCTTGGCATCGATCGCCGCCTTGTCGTCGCCTTCCAAAGCGGTCCTGAGTTCGGCAACGGCCGCTTCGATCGCCTGCTTGTCCTCGGCGCCGACCTTGTCGCCGACCTCGCTCAAGGTCTTCTCGGTCTGGTGCACCAGAGCCTCGCCCTGGTTCTTGGCCTCGACCATCTCGCGCTTGGCCTTGTCCTCGCCGGCGTGCTCCTCGGCCTCCTTCACCATGCGGTTGATGTCATCGTCGGAAAGACCGCCGGAGGCCTGGATGCGGATCTGCTGCTCTTTGGCGGTCGCCTTGTCCTTGGCCGAGACGTTGACGATGCCGTTGGCGTCGATGTCGAAGGTGACCTCGATCTGCGGCACGCCGCGCGGTGCGGTCGGGATGCCGACCAGGTCGAACTGGCCCAGGATCTTGTTGTCGCCCGCCATCTCGCGCTCGCCCTGGAACACCCGGATGGTCACCGCGGTCTGACTGTCCTCGGCGGTCGAGAAGGTCTGGCTCTTCTTGGTCGGGATCGTGGTGTTGCGGTCGATCAGCTTGGTCATCACGCCGCCCAGGGTCTCGATGCCCAAGGAGAGCGGGGTCACGTCCAGCAGCAACACGTCCTTCACGTCGCCCTTCAAGACGCCGGCCTGAATGGCGGCACCCACGGCCACCACCTCGTCCGGGTTCACGCCGCGGTGCGGATCCTTGCCGAAGAAGGACTTCACCGTCTCGATCACCTTGGGCATGCGGGTCATGCCGCCGACCAGGATCACCTCCTCGATCTCGCCGGCGGTGACGCCAGCGTCCTTCAAGGCCTTCTTCACCGGCTCCATGGTGCGGTCGACCAGCCCACCGACCAAGGCCTCGAGCTTGGCGCGGGTGAGCTTCATGGTCAGGTGCTTCGGACCCGACTGATCGGCGGTGATGAAGGGCAGGTTGACCTCTGTCTCCTTGGCCGAAGAGAGCTCGATTTTGGCCTTCTCGGCCGCTTCCTTCAGGCGCTGCAGCGCCAGGCGGTCCTGGCGCAGGTCGATGCCGTTCTCCTTCTTGAACTCGTCGGCCAGGTAATCGATGATTCTGGCATCGAAGTCCTCACCGCCGAGGAAGGTGTCGCCGTTGGTCGACTTCACCTCGAAGACGCCGTCGCCGATCTCCAGAACCGAGATATCGAAGGTGCCGCCGCCCAGGTCATAGACCGCGACCGTGCCGCTCTGCTTCTTATCGAAGCCGTAGGCGAGGGCTGCTGCCGTCGGCTCGTTGATGATGCGCAAGACGTTCAAGCCGGAGATCTTGCCGGCGTCCTTGGTGGCCTGGCGCTGGGCGTCGTTGAAATAGGCCGGCACGGTGATGACCGCGTCGGTCACGGTCTCGCCCAGATAGCTCTCGGCCGTCTCCTTCATCTTCTGCAGGACGAAGGCGGAGAGCTGAGAGGGCGAGAAGCGCTCGCCGCGGGCCTCGATCCAGGCGTCGCCGTTCTCGGCCTTGACGATCTTGTAGGGGACCAGATCGCGGTCCTTGCCAACCGTCGGGTCGTCATGACGCCGCCCGATCAGGCGCTTCATGGCGAAGATGGTGTTCTCGGGGTTGGTTACCGCCTGGCGCTTGGCCGACTGACCGACCAACCGCTCGCCGGACGAGGTGAAGGCGACCTGCGAGGGCGTGGTCCGCGCGCCTTCCGTGTTCTCTATGACCTTGGCCTGCGAACCCTCCATTACGGCGACGCAGGAATTGGTGGTACCGAGATCGATTCCGATCACTTTGCTCATATCGTACACTCCTTTCAGCAGCCCATTGGCCGGCCTTACTGCCGAAGCACCGAGCACGCGGGCCCAGGGTTAGGTGCCGCTCTGCCGGACAGCTCTCCGAATGGTCGAGCCATCCGGAAAGGCAGCCCGAGAGAGGGCATTGGCTCGTTCGCTATATAAGGTCACGAGCGCCACCTGCAAGACGCCAAAGCTGCGCTCTCTGCCTTGCAAATGTCGCGGGCTTGAGCGCCAATCCGGTGCCGCTGGACCGAAAAGGAGATCAGACCTCCATGCCGCTCTTTCGAGAGACACCGCCCTTTCCGAAGGATCCCCTCTATCGCGCCGTCTTGGGCGTGCTTGTCTTCAGCGCACTTGCCTCCGTTCTGATCTCTCTTCTGGCCGAGAACCGCTGGAACAACCCTGTCTTGGCGGAGGTCGCCGGCTATGCCGCCTTGGTCTCGCTGATCGGCTATCTGGCAGTGCGCTGGCTCGGTGTCCGCAGCGCCCGGCGCCAGAGTGAGGACGCCCGGACCCGCAATCACGAGGAGGGCAAGGATTAGGCCCATGCCTGCTCCTTGGCCCCAAGGCCTAGCCTGGCATCCCGGCTGGCTCGACAGAAGCCAGCAGCAAGACTTGCTGCAAGAGGTCGAAACGCTGTTGGAGAGAGCGCCGCTCTATCGCCCGAGCATGCCCAAGAGCGGTAAGCCCCTGTCGGTCATCATGAGCAATGCAGGACCCTTGGGCTGGGTGACGGACAAGGCAGGCTATCGCTATCAGGCGCGCCATCCTGTCACGGGCCGGGCTTGGCCGATGATACCGGAGGCCGTCTTGGCGATTTGGGAGCAGCTGTCCGGCTATCCGGCCCCGCCAGAAGCCTGCCTCATCAACCGCTACGACGCGACTGCCCGGATGGGCCTGCACCGTGACAGGGACGAGGCGGCGCTGGATGCGCCCGTCCTATCGATTTCGCTGGGCGACAGTGCATTCTTCCGCATCGGTGGACCTGGTCGCAAAGACCCCACCCGCTCTTTCAAGCTGGCCAGCGGCGACGTCTTGGTCATGGGCGGGGCCAGCCGCCACTGCTTTCACGGCGTCGAGCGAATCCTCGCCGGCAGCAGCAGCCTCGTCGCGGGCGGGGGCCGCTACAATTTAACACTTCGACGCGTGAGCCCGCCGCCACTAGAGTGTGGTGTCACTTGAAACCCGGAGGCGGCGTCGCCTTCGATTGCGAGCGTGTCGTCCTTGAGACGGAGTTCGCCCCGACAAGTCTTGAGTTTGGGGGCCGATGGTACCCGAGAAGAACCAGCGGCAGGCAAAGCGGCTCGTGAGCCCCGAGACAGCCTGACCGCCGAGGTCATCGGCGTCCTCTTCGATAGATAAGTGTGTTTTGGAGGATCGATCCTAATGAGCGACCGCATGCTCGGGCGCCTTGAGGCAATAGACCCTACGACCCTTTGGACGGGAGGACGTGAGGCCTTCATTGCCTGGCTGGCGGAGGCCGACAACCTCGACCTCCTGATCGACGCACTCGGCATGGATTTGGAAGTGGAAGCCGCCGACCGCGTGGTCGGGCCGCTGACCGCCGATCTGATCTGCCGGGACACCGCCGACGACAGCCGTGTCCTGATCGAAACCCAGCTCTGCAAGACCGACAACGATTACCTCGGACGCCTGATTTCCTACGCTGCCGGATTGGACGCCGGAAAGATCGTCTGGATCGCCGAGCGTTTTCGAGACGAGCACCGGGCGGCCTTGGATTGGCTGAACCGCCTCGCCTCCTCGCGCCTCAGCTTCTATGGCCTGGAGCTGCAGGTCTTCCGGGTTAATGGTTCGCTCGCAGCGCCGCGCTTCCATCTCCTGGCCAGCCCCAACCACTGGACCCGCAAGGCGCGCAGCGGGGTTCGGGCCATCGAGACCGGAGAGATCTCAGAAAGCCGGCGCCTGCAGCAGGACTATTGGTCCGCCCTGATGGACCACTTGCGCGATCGCGGCGGCCCCATCCGCCCCTCCGGCAAGCCGGCGCCCAGATCGTGGGCCGGATTTCGCATCGGCCGCTCCGGTGTGCGCCTCTCGGTGGTGCAGCAGCGCCGCGAGCAGAGCCTGAGGGTCGAGATTGCGCTGAGCGGCGACGAGGCCGCCCAAACCTTCTTGATGCTGCAGCAAGAGCGCCCCGACATCGAAGCAACCGTAGGCTACCCCTTGGACTGGGAAACCCAGGCCCAGGACCGCAGCCACCGCATTTCGGTGACCGCCAAGGGTGCCGCCCTGGAGAATCGCACCGATTGGGCACGCCAGCACCAATGGCTCGCCGAGCGCCTGGAGGAGTTCTATCGCGCCTTCGCCGGCCGGCTGCGCGCCTCGAACGACGACCAGCCGGGTCATCCGCAAGCAGCCGAATAGCACTCCCAAGCAAGCCATGGCTCGACCCGCTTGTTGATTGCCATCAAGCGGTGATAGAGCTTGCCCTAGAAGCTTAGCGCGTTCGCGAACAAGCCTGCGTCATTAGACCGTTGATGACCGAGAATGGTGCGAAGAGGGGATTTCAGATGGTCGAGCCTGGACGATTCTCCATAGGGGATGTCTTGTCGGATAGCTTTGGTGTCCTAGGACGAAACTTTGCGCCCTTCTTCTTGCTTTCGCTAATCATCAGTGCACCAGGCATCATTTACACCTATATGTTGATCAACAGCGGCGGGGGCGGATCTACATTTGACCAACTCAAGATCACACTGATCGAGATGCTTTTGGGATCGATCGTAACGGCCGTGGTGGTCTTCGGCACGGTTCAGGACCTAAGGGGCCAGCGCGCATCACTTGGCGCCTGCATCTCGCGTGGGGTGACCCTCGTCTTTCCGATCTTTGCCGTGATCCTCCTGCAAGCCATTCTCATCGGCATCGGGCTGATTGCCTTGATCATCCCGGGGCTCATCATCATGACCGTGCTTTGGGTGGCCATCCCCGCGGCGGTGATCGAGCGGCCCGGAGTCATCGCCAGCCTCGGGCGCAGCGCCACGCTCACCAAGGGAGCGCGTTGGCCGATCTTCGGGATCCTCTTCCTCGTGGCGATCGCGGCGATTGCCATAGGGTGGGTGCTGGAGAAAACCCTCATCCCGGTTCCGCTCTACTCCGTCGATGGCCTGACTAATTTCTTGCTGGTCTCCTGGGTCGTCGACGCTCTCTTCTCCGCCTTCACCGCCATTCTGGCTGCCGTGGGCTATTATCATCTGAGAATGCAGAAAGAGGGCGTTGAGATAGAGACGCTGGCGGCCGTCTTCGACTAGTCGAGCGCTCGCCGGATGCCGCGCCAAGCAATGGCCGGCATCCGGCCAGATCAGCGGTCGTGCTTGCTCTTGCGCCGCCTGCCGCGCACGACGATGTCGGACTCCAGGCGCTTGCGCTGCGCCTTGTAGAAGCTCTCGAGGAACTTGACCGGCTCGAACGCGACGCCGGCGGGCGGCTGGAAGCCGATCTTTTTCTGGATGCTTTCTGCGACGGCCTGTCGGTTGGCCGCCGAGCGAGGACCCGCGTCTCGCAGCACCTCCTCCAGCACTTGCAGCTCGTAGACGCCGTAGATTTCAAGCTGCACCTGGGTGAAGCGGTAGGCCTCCTCTGCGTCGCTCTTCTGAACGTGAGCGGTCGCCAGGTCGCGCAGCAGGGCCTGCTTGGGAATGACGATCACCCAGGTGCCGGCCACCAGGTCGCCGGCGCGCATGTTGTCGCGATTGAAGAGCGGCAGCAGGCCGAAGAGCCCGATCCAGAGGAACGCCAGCGTGACAGCCCAGTCTTGGTCGCCCGACTGGTTCGGCATCAGCAGGAAGGAGAGCGGCAGAAAGACCTCCACCTCGCGCATCAGATTGCGCCCCAGCACGGCCGCGGGCACCAGCGGTCCGCCCTCTCGGTCCACCACGCGCAGATTGAGCATCCGCTTTCCGGGCGTGGCGCCGCGCCAGCGGAGCTCGAAAAAGGCGAAGTAGAAGGACCTGACGGCGAAGGAGACCAGCAGCGTCGCCGCCAAGGCAAAGCCGTCGAAAATCCCTCCTTGCAGGATCAGCAGGACCCAGAGGATCGCCAAGCTGACGAAGATGATGCCGAGATCGATGCCAAATGCTATCGCCCGCTCGCCGCGGCTTGCCAGCGTCGCCGTGATGGGCACCCCTTCCGGCGTCGCGATCTGCCGGGCGAGCCTCCCCCGCTCGTTGTGATCGACGGGCGCTGACCGGCTAGCCATTGCGCGGGACGTCCTTGCCTCGGCCGACCAGTGCGAAGTAGGCCGCCCAAGCCGCCAGGCAGAGGCCGCCGATCAGAAAGCGCAGGGAGGGCTCCGAGATCGCTTGGCGGGCAATGCCCTCCAGCAGCGCTGCGATGAAGAACAGCACCACCGCGCCGATCGCTATGACGGCCGCCTTGCGCCCCTGCCTGGCCAAGGTTGCCAGTCTGTCGTGCCGCCCGGGGAAGAGCAGACTGGAGCCCAAGAGCAGGCCGCCGGCCCCGCAAAGCGCCACTGCCAAGAGTTCCGTCGTGCCATGGACAAAGAGCCAAGCCGATAGCTCGATGCCCATATCGCGGCTGACATAGAGCGCGATGAACGCGCCCAAAGTGAGGCCGTTGGTGAAGAGCAGGACGAGCGTCGGCAAGCCCAGGGCCAAGCCCAAGGTAAAGCAGAGAATTCCTATCTCGGCGTTGTGCGTAAACAGGAAGGAGGCGAAGAGCGTCACTTCTTCCGAAGCCGAGACACCACGATAGAGCGGCTCTCGCAAGGCCTCGTTCGAGCTGACCGGCGAGCGCCCCTGGACCAGGCTTTCAGGTACGAAGGTGTAGAAGTAGTCGGGCTCCACCAGCGTGAGCCAAAGGCCGGTCACCATACCCGACAGGAGGATTGCGATGGAGATGAAGAGATACCAGCGCGCGTCGCGCACCGCCGCCGGCAGAGACGTGAGAAAGAAGTGGCCCAGGGCCTCGAAGAGGCTGGCGCGCGAGCCGTAGAGGCAGAGATAGGCCCTGGTCGACAAGGCCTCCAGATAGACGAGGAGGTTGCGGTCGAGCGAAATGGCCTTGGCGACCGAGAGGGAGGATAGGGTGGCCCGATAGAGCAAAGGCAGCCGTGAAACCTGCTCCGGGCTGAGACTGGCGAGGCCCTGGGCATCGACCCGGTCGATCAAATGCTCCAGCTCGGTCCAAGTGGCTTGCCGCTCACGCCTGAACTCGGAGCTCTTGAGCTCTAGCCTTTTCATGCCGCGCGTCTCGTTGCCGGGCGACCCGGAGGGAAGGCTCGGGTCATAGCAGCTCCTGCTGCTTGATGGCCAAGTATTGGTTGATGAGTGCCGCCCCGATCCGCTCTTTGGGCGCCTCGAGGCAGCGCACGCCCAGGTGCTGGAGGCGGCGGTGCACGATCCGGCGATCGCGCAGGAAGTCTTCGGCCAACACTGCCCGGGACAGATCGCGCAGGCTCTCCGGATAGGCGTCGGCGGTGCGCGAGAGTGCCGGATCGCTCAGGGTTACGAAGAGCACCAGATGGCGCGATGCCAGCCGCTGAAGGTTGCTGACCATAAGGTCCGCAGTGATGGTGTCCACGAACTCGGTCATGACGATGACGAGCGTTCGCCGGCTCAAGCGCGAGAAGAGCGACATCAAGCCAAGCGTGAAGTTGGTCTCGTCCGAGCGATAGTCGAGGCGCGCGACCTCGCGCTGAAGCCTGGCGAAGCTGTGCAGCCCGCCGAGCGGTTCGGCGAAGAGACGGACCTTGGAATCGAAGCCGAAGACGCCGACCCGGTCGCCGCCGCGCAGCGACACATAGGCCATCAGAAGGGCCGCGTTGATGGTATGATCCAGCTTCGGCACGCCGGCCAGCGGTTCGCTCATCAGGTGCCCGCTGTCGAAGGCGAAGACGATTTGCTGGTTGCGCTCGCTTCTGAATTCCTTGCAGACCAGCCTGGCGTGCCGGGCGGAGTGTTTCCAATCGATCGATCGATGGTCCAGGCCGGCGACATAGTCGCGAAGGGCCTCGAACTCGCTGCCGTCTCCCTGCTGTCGCTGCGGCTTCACGCCGAAGACAGCATGCTGCGAGGCAAAGTTGATTGCCAGGGTCCGCACGGCCCGCACGTTCGGCACGACCGCCGCGCGACGCTCGACCCTTAGGCGGCGCTGCCTGGCGACCAGGGAAAGGGGGCCGGTCCACTGCAGCCATAAGGCCTGCAGCAGGACTTCCCCCCGCCGCTCGGGCGTAACCTCCATCGAAAGATAGCTGGTTTGGCCCGGGAGAAGGTCGGTCCCGCGCGGCGGAGGCTGCTGGCAGGGTCCGGACAGCTCGACCAATACCCGGCAGTGACTGGCCGGTGCCGATGCCGCATGGCCCAGCGCTACCTGCAAATCATCGCTCTCGCCGATGTAGAGGACGTCCGGCAGCTGCACATCGATCGCGATGTCCCGCGCTCTGGGCGCCAGCACCGCGTCGACCCCGATTACGAAGACCGCCAGCACGGGAACGACGGCGCCCCACTGCCAAAGCGACTGATCGATCAGGACGATGGCCAATGAGGCCGGCACGCCGGCGCAGAAGAGGGCAATCGCGCGGCGGGTCGGCTTGATCATCTGGGCGCCGGGACCTGCTCGACGAGCTGGCGCAGCATCTCTTCCGTCGTCAGGCCTTCGATCTCTGCGCCCGGCGCCAAGACGACGCGATGACGCAAGGTCGGCAGCACCAGGGCCTTGACGTCATCGGGGATCACGAAGTCGCGCCCGCTGAAGGCCGCATAGGCGCGCGCGGCGACGGCCAGCATGTTGGCGGCCCGCGTCGAGGCGCCATACTGCAGGGATGGGTGCTCGCGCGTGGCCCGAACCAGGGCGACGATGTAGGCGACGATCTCCTCCGCCAAGCGGATCTGGGCGACGGTCGAGCGCGCCTCGTCGAGGAGCGAAAGATCGGCGATCGGCGCGATCTCGAAGCTCTCCAGCTTCGGCATCGAGGTTCTCGAGCCGTGCAGCGCGACGATGGCTTCTTCTTCCTCGCCGGAGGGATAGTCCAGCACATGCTTGAACAAGAAGCGGTCGAGCTGGGCTTCCGGCAGGGGATAGGTACCCTGCTGCTCGATCGGATTCTGGGTGGCGATCACTATGAAGATGCCGCCCAGGTCATGGCTTTCACCGTCGATCGTCACCGCGCGCTCTTGCATGGCCTCCAGCAGGGCGGCTTGCGTCTTGGGCGGGGTCCGATTGATCTCGTCGGCCAGCAGCAGCTGCGTGAAGATCGGCCCCTTGGTCAGGGTGAAGCGGTTGGTCTGGAAGTTGAAGAGGTTGGTGCCGATCACGTCGCCCGGCATCAGGTCGGGCGTGAACTGAATGCGTCCGAACTCGAGCGACAGGCAGGCCGCGAAGGTGCGCGCCAGGAGGGTCTTCGCGGTACCCGGCACGCCCTCCAACAACACATGGCCCTCGGCCAGCAGTCCGACCAGCAAGAGGTCGATCGCGGTGTCCTGGCCGACCACGATCTTTCGAATCTGCTGCTTCAGCGCACTCGACAGGGATTGCACCGTCTCAAGGGTCATCAAGAAGGTCCCGCTTGCTGTGATAGAGGCGTCTGGCGCCTGCGATGAGGTCCGACCGGCTGCTGTGCGCCGCACGGATCGAAGACTGTACTTCGCCGTCGACCCGGCTATGGGGCTGAGCGAGCCCGCGCGCCTCGCCGACCCGATCGAGCCAGGCCAGCAAGGCTTCGCGGCCTAGGGTCTTGGGCGCGTTCAGGCGGCTCGCAAGATGGCTCAGCGTGGCGTCGGCATAGCGCCGCAGGTTGTGTTTGGCCTGACCGGCGGAGCCCTGCAGGTTGGCGCCGGTCTCGATCAAGGTCGCGATGCCCGGTTCGAAGGGGCGGCCGACCGCTTGCGGCGACCCGAAACGAAGGGCGCCAGCCCACAAGAGAATGCCGAGGGCTGCCAGCGCCTGCAGGGTGACCAGCACGAACGGCGGTTCTACGAGAGTACGCCAAAGACTGGGCCGCTGCAGGAAGCCGTGGATCGTCTCGTCGATGACCACCGCCCCCTCCCGGCCCCGCAGGCTTTCGACGAGATCCAGAGCGATCTCGGCATTGTCGCCCTGCCACAGGCCATGATTCGACAGGATGTCGGGGTCCGACAGGATCCAGATCTCTCGATCGCCCTGCTGCAGCGCACCGATCAACAGGCCCTGATCGGCCGCCAGGATCGCTCTGAGCGCGGGGGCGTGCATCAGCTGCGGCGCTTGCAGGCTGGGTTGCACTGCAAAAAGGCTGCTCGTCCAGTTGCTTGCCTGCCCGGGTCGCGAGATCGAAGCGTCGGGGACAAGGGCCGCCAAGATCGCCGTGACTGTCTTTGCCTGAAGCAAGGTGGCCTCTGCCAGCCAGCCCTGCCGGTTCCTATCCGGTCTGCCATGCCACTTCGGCAGCACCAGGAGGAGCGGTCCGTCCGCCGGCTCGTTTGCGAGTGCGGCCACCTGGTCCGGGTTCTGGGGTTCGGCGAGGATGAGGAGGGACTGGCCGCCGGCACGAGCGGCCGACTCGTAGCGGCTGACCAGCAGCGGCACATCGAAGTGCCGCAGGAGATCCACGAAGGCCTTATGCCCGATCGCCGAACGCGAATAGCTGTTGGCGCCGGCGGCCTGGCGCGGCCGAATGCTCTCGCCGTAGATCAGGAAGTAGCTCATGGCGATGAAAGCGGCGGCCCCAATCGCGATGAGCCAAACGACGGCACGGCGGGAAAACACTGGCCTAGCAGCGGTCATGACGGCTTGCTTGCCGCGATGGCGGTCAACTGCAGGTAGTGTTTCTGGCAGGAGCGGAAATCTGCCGCGCCTATGGGCTTGCCGCCGAAGAGGCTGATCTCCACGGTGCCGACCAGCGCCCGAAAAGCACTGGCGGCATCGGCGGGCAACTGCAGATGGGTCAGCAACTCCCGGCTGGTCAGCGACTCGGCCAGCGCGAGACCGCTGCGCCGCCGCAAGCTATCCAGGCTAGCGAGCAGCAGAAGGTGAACGGCCTCCGAAAAGGCGCCTTGCCCAGCCAAGCGATCGGCTTCGGCGAGCATATCGTCTCTCGCCGCGCCCGCCGACGGCTGACCGCTCGCGCGCTCCCTCTCTCTTTCATCCCCCGCTGCGGGCTTGGATGCCCATTGGAAGTCGGACGCGTTCTTCGCCAGGAAGAGGACGAGCAGTAGGAGGCCTGTCGCCAGCAGCAGCCAAAAGATGAGCCTCGCCGCACCACTGAATTCGCCGGCTGGAAGCTCGACCGAACTCTCGGGTGGCAAGGGCCTCTCCGCAGCACTTGGCCTTCGCTCGCTGGGCTCGGGCTGTTGCGTGGGCAAGGCGCGCTGTAGGCCGTCGCGCGCATAGATCTCTTCCACCGCCCGTGCGATCTGGTCGGCAGGTGTTGCTGCCGAGGCGGCGGTCACGGCAATCCCCATGACCAGCAGCAAGAGACCCACGGCACGGCTCAAGCGCTGCATTACCATGAACGCACGCGCCGGGCGCTGAGCACGGGGTTCGAAACGGAGCGATAGCTGCCGCCCCGTGCCGGGAACAGCTCATCGCACCCTGGCCTGCCGGTCACTCGTAGCGGTTCTTCTATGCTCATGATCTCCGCTGCACCGATGCCTCCAAAGACCTGTGCAGCGATTGAATCGTTCCCCAGCGCATTTGGCAAGCTGCCGTCGCATCCTACCATCACCGACTTTGTGCAGGAGTAAGGTTGGACGGGAAACCGCCGCTGTCAGGTCGACCGTGGCAAGCGTCGGCGATAGCTGAGCGCCTCGGCGATATGGGATCGGCCGATCGCTTCGGCGCCGTCCAGATCGGCCAAGGTACGGGCCACCTTCAAGACCCGATGGTAGCCACGCGCCGAGAGCTTCATGTGTGCCGTCGCCTCGCTCAGCAGCTCCCGGCCGCTGCGGTCCGGGGCGGCCACCTCTTCCAGAAGCTGGCCTTCCAATTCCGCATTGGTGCGCAGTGGCTGAGCCAAGGCCTCAAAGCGCTCTGCCTGCACATGCCGGGCGGCCGCGACGCGCGCTGCGACCGTCGCCGAATCCTCGGCCGGCGGCGGTAGCGAGAGGTCGGCGGCGCTGACGGCGGGCACCTCGACCACCAGATCGATGCGGTCGAACAGCGGGCCGGAGATCTTGGCCTGGTAGTCGGCAGCGCAGCGCGGTGCGCGCGAGCAGGCCTGCGCCGGGTCGTCGAGGTGCCCGCAGCGACAGGGATTCATCGCCGCCACCAGTTGGACCCTTGCCGGGTAGCTGACATGGCTGTTGGCGCGCGCGATAGCGATAGAACCGCTCTCCAAGGGCTGGCGCAGCGCCTCCAGCGCGGCACGGTGAAACTCCGGCAATTCGTCCAGGAAGAGGACGCCCAGGTGCGCCAGCGAGATTTCTCCCGGCTTCACCCTGATGCCGCCGCCGGCCAGGGCCGCCAGCGAGGCCGAATGGTGCGGATCACGGAAGGGCCGGTGGCGCAGGATCCCGCCCTCCGGCAGGGTGCCGGCGACCGAGTGGATCATCGAGACCTCCAAGGCCTCGGCAGGGGTCAGCGGCGGCAGCAGGGCAGGCAGCCGCTTGGCGAGCATCGACTTGCCCGACCCGGGCGGCCCCACCATCAGGAGATTGTGGCCGCCGGCAGCGGCGATCTCCAAGGCGCGCTTGGCGGTCTCCTGGCCCTTGACGTCCTTGAGATCGGGAAGCGCCGCCTGCTTCGGCGCCTCGGCCTTGGGCTCGGGCGGCGAGAGGACCTGGGTGCCTTTCATGTGGTTGACGAGTGCCAGCAGCGAGGCCGGCGCCAAGACCTCGATGCCGGCGGCCCAGGCCGCCTCGCCGCCTTGCGCGGCAGGGCAGATCAAGGCCAGTTCTTTGGCCGAGGCGTGGATCGCGGCCGGCAGCACGCCGGTGACCGCCGCCAGGCGCCCGTCCAACGCCAGTTCGCCGAGCGCCAGCGTACCGCCGATCTCCTCGGCCGGCAGCACGCCGATGGCGGTCAGCAGCGCCAGGGCGATCGGCAGGTCGAAGTGGCTGCCCTCCTTCAGGAGGTCGGCCGGCGCGAGGTTAACGATGATGCGCTTTGGCGGCAGGGCCAGGCCCAGGGCCGTCAGCGCGCCGCGCACCCGCTCGCGGCTTTCGGCCACCGCCTTGTCCGGCAGGCCGACCACGGCGAAGGTCGGCAGTCCCGCGGAGACCTGCACCTGCACGTCGACATCCACCACATCGATCCCTTGGAACGCAACTGTCGCCACACGCGCGACCATGGAACATCCTTCCCGCCCTTCGCCTATCCGCACAGACTGCCGTGTTGCCGGCCAAGGGCGCAAAGACTTTTCTCGTTGCCGCCCACGGCCGCCTTGCGGCATAGCGGGACCGAAGAAGCGTCACCGCTTTGCCTCTTGTTTCCGGCCAGGGCCGTACCAAGTGGCACTGAGGCGCCCGCATGGCATGCGGGACGGGGGTATCTGTCTTTGCCGCTGACCCAGGGAACTCAGCCTGAATGTTGACTGCGCTCATGACCCTGGGAGGCCTCGTCGGACTCCTGATCGGCGGCGAATTGATCGTCCGCGGGGCGGTGGCGACGGCGCTGCGGCTGGGTCTCTCCCCCTTGCTGGTCGGGCTTACCATCGTCGCTTTCGGCACCTCGGCCCCGGAGATCGTCACCTCGGTCCAAGCAGCGCTTGCGGGAGCCCCCTCCTTGGCTGTGGGCAACGTCGTCGGTTCCAACATCGCAAATGTCCTGCTGGTGGTGGGGCTGTGTGCGCTGGTCCGCCCGATGGTCGTCGCTACGGTAGAGTTCCGCCGCGATGCTTGGGCCATGACCTTTGGCACGCTTGTGGGCATTGGCGTGCTCTTCCTCGGCTACTTCCATTTTATCGACCGCTGGGTCGGCATCGCCCTCGTCGCCCTTCTGGCCGGCTATCTGGCCTTTGCCTACTTCTACGAGCGTCGCGCCAAGAAGACCGCCGCCAAGAACAGGCGGAAGGCGGCAGAAAGCGCCATTGCCGAGAAGAGCGCAGACGGCGCCTCGAGTGCGGCGCCAGCGGGCAACCCGGTCGCCGTCGCAGCGGGGAACATCGGAACGGCCGAAAGCGAGCTCGCGGCCGCTCAGCCGAAGCTCGGCATCAGTCTCCTCCACACCTTCATCGGCCTGGCCCTCATCCTGATCGGCGCCCATCTGCTAGTTGAGGGCGCAGTCGAGATCGCCCGCTACTACGGCCTCACGGAAGCCACTATCGGCGCCACCATCGTGGCCATCGGAACCTCGCTGCCGGAGATGGTGACCAGCATCGTCGCCGCATTTCGCGGTCAGTCGGGCGTCGCGATCGGCAATGTTCTGGGCAGCAATCTCTTCAACATTCTGGGCGTGCTCGGCGCCACCGCGATTGCCGTTCCCTTCGCCGTGCCGGGCGAGGTGATCACTATCGACATCTGGGTCATGCTGGCCGCTACCCTGGCGCTGCTGTTCCTCACCACCATGCAGCCGATCATCAGGCGACCCGTCGGCGGGCTCCTGTTCTGCTGCTACATCGGCTATATCACGGTACTGCTTGCCTAGATCCGCGGTCTGAATCGTGACCTTATTTCAATAGTGTAGAGCAAGATTCAGACGGCGCACCGCTTCAATGGGACGCCATCCTACGGCAGTGCCAGAGCCTATCAATCAGTCGTGACCTTGCGTCCTGTTCCAGCAGGTCTAAAGTCCTGGAGCACTCAGCCACCAGGGAGACCCATCATGCTGCGCTTGCTCTTGCCTCTCCTCCTGCTCACCACCGCTTTCGGCGCCCAAGCGGCCGATCCGGCGCCGCGGGACGGCTGGCAGGTGGTGGTGACCGGCTATAGCTATCCAGAGCTTTGGGAGCGCCTCAAGGTCACGATTAAAGAGAACGAGATGGGTCTGGTGACCACCGCCAGCGCATCGGGCGGCGCCGCCAATCAGGGCATCACCATTCCCGGCAATCGCGTGGTCGGCGTCTATCGCAACGACTTCGCCCGCCGCATGCTGGACGCCAGCATCGCCGCCGGGATCGAAGCGCCGATCCGCTTCTACTTGACCGAGAACCCGGACGGCACCGCGACCCTCTCCTACAAGACCCCCAGCCACGTCTTCGCCCCCTATATGGAGGAAGGCGGTCCGGAGCTGAAAGCGCTGGCCGAAGAGCTCGACCAGATTTTCGCAACGATCTTCGAACAGACAGCCGCGCAGTAGCCCTTCTCAGGTGCCGCGACGCATCGACAGCCGAGAGACCCGCCCTGGCCAGCGAATGCCGGGGCGGGTCGTCTCTTTGTTTTTCTTGGCCAGAACGGGAGGAGCAAGGCCATGATCCACCTCTACACCTGGAGCACGCCCAACGGCAGAAAGGTCTCCATCGCGCTCGAAGAGTTGGGCCTCAGCTACGAGACGCACGCCATCGACATTTCCAAGGACGAGCAGTTCGCGCCCGCCTTCCTGGCCATCAGCCCCAACAACAAGATCCCCGCGATCGTCGACGAAGAGAACGGGCGCACGCTTTTCGAATCCGGCGCCATTCTCCTTTATCTGGCGGAGAAGACCGGCCGACTGATGCCCAAGGCGCCCAAAGAGCGCTGGGACGTCATGCAGTGGCTGATGTGGCAGATGGGCGGCCAAGGCCCCTTCCTTGGTCAGGCGCACCACTTCCTGAAGTTCAACCCCGGTAAGGCGCCCTATGCCGAAGAGCGCTACCACAAAGAGGCAAAGCGCCTCTATGGTGTCCTCGATCGCCAGCTCGCCGGCAACGCCTTCGTCGCCGGCCAGGATCTCAGCGTCGCCGACCTCGCAATCTGGCCCTGGGCCAGCCGCTATGAGTGGCAGCAGATCGACATGGCGGAGTTTCCGCACGTACGGCGTTGGTACCTGGCCCTGGCCGCACGACCGGGCTTCCAAGCCGGTTACAAGGTTCCCAATCCGGACTTCGAGATTCCCTTGCCGTCCTGAGCTGTCCGGTCGTCCAGCAGGGCACGGGCGGACGACAGCACCGCCTCCGCTGGGCCCGAGGCATCGATCCGGAGCCAGTCAACTGGCGGCTCTTGCCAGCTGGATTGGCTTTCGACCACGGCCGGCGTCGCGTCCGAAGCATCGCCGCTGCGCGCTTGCACCCGGGCCATCATCACCTCTAGAGGCGCCTCCAGCCAAAGGCCGTCGAACGGCAGCGACAGGCGCTCGGCCAGAGCGCCGATGGCCTCTCGCCGCACCTGCTCGCCGTTGACGGCATCCAGGACCACCGACTGACCGGCCCTGAGCGCAACTTCAGCATGGTCCAGCAGCGCTTGGGCGACCTTGTCATGCCAGGCGTCGCTATAGGCGTCCGGCGGCAGGCGCACCTCGGGCGTGACCCCGAAGAGCCGCTTGCGCAGTACGTCGCTACGCAAATGCACGGCACCGGGTGCTGCGCCCAATACGGGTGCCAGGGCGGCAGCCAGGGTGGACTTACCGCTGCCGGAAAGCCCGCCGACCGCCACCACCCGGGGCGGCCCGGGCTCCAAGTAGCCGCGAGCGAGTCCAAGGTAGTGGCGCGCCCTGTCCGCCAGCTTGCGCCGTTCTTTCGGCGTCTGCTCCAGCCAAAGATAGCCGCTCATCTTGGCCCGCACGCCGGCGCGCAGGGAGAGGAAGATCGGCAGCAAGGCGAGACCGCGCAGCTGCACCGCCGGCTCGGGCATCATGGCAAGCCAGCGATTGAGCAGCAGGTTGGCCAAGGCCCGCTGTCCGCGATGGTCCAGATCCATCAGCAAAAAGGCCAGGTCATAGAGGACGTCGATACGCGCGAAGTCCTCGTTGAACTCTATGCAGTCGAAGGGCGTTGGCTTGCCCTCCCAGAGCACGATGTTCGCTAGGTGGAGATCACCGTGGCAATGCCGGACCCAGCCCGCCGCATCGCGCTCGTTCGTCAGCCCGGCTCGTGCGCGCAGGATGGCCAGGCTTCGTTCCAGCAATCCTTGGCGCTCGGAGCGCGGAAAGAGGCCCGGCGCCTGCGCCATGTCCTCCGCGTTCTCGCGGGCGATCGAGGCGAGGCTCTCGGCCCCGCCCTGCCCCGGCGCCGTCTCTGCCGCAGCGTGGAGCGCAGCCACGGCATCCGCCAGGCCCAAGAGGGTCTCTCTTGGCAGGGCGCCCCGGTCCAGCAGGTGATCCAAGCGCTTGGCCTCGTCGAAACGGCGCATTTCGACCAGCCACTCGACGGGATCGCCCTCGCCGCCGAGCGCAAAGCCACCCGAAGCCCGCCGCACCACGGGCTTCACGGCAAGATAGATGTCGGGCGCCGTGCGCCGATTGAGCAGGAGCTCGCGCCGGCAGGCCGCCTCGCGCTTGGCCAGCGTCGAGAAATCCATCCACCCGAAGTCGATGACCCGCTTCATCTTGTAGACCAGGTCCGGTGTCAGGAAGAGCAGGTTGCCCGGTGTGGTGATGACCTCCGGCCTGCGGCCACCGAAGGCGGCACCGCTTTCCAGCCAGCTGCGCACCGCGGCGTGGCGGGCCAGCTCTTCCTCGCTGATCGTCATCAATTCTGGATTCCGGGCCTGGCCGGCAAGGCCGACACAGGCGTGGGGCCCCTATTCCGCCGCGTCCTCGTGCGCCTGTGCGGCGAAGATGGAGCTGTAGCCGCCCGACCAGTCGGGCGGGATCAGGCAGGGCCTGGGGTCGTGATGCGCCCAGCGAGCCGCCTTGCCCCGCACGATTGTGCGGGCATGAGAGGTAAAGGCGGGATTGACCGTATAGGGGAAGGCGTCGGCCGCGCTATAGGCGTTCAGCAGCAAGGGCCGCCCATTCGCCTTACTGGGTGGAGAGCCGTGCACCGTGCGGCAATTGTGAATCGTGATGGATCCGGCCGGGCCTGGCAGAGACACGGCCTTGGAGAGGTCAAGCTTTGCCGCATCGCGCGGCTTCAGGGCCCCGACCCACTGGCCTTCGTCATCGTATTGATCATAGAGCGGGCCCTTGTGGCTCGCGGCGATAACGGTCAGAGGTCCCGCCTCCTTCGGCGTATCGGTCAAGTAGGTACCGACGGTAAGCGGGCTATAGTTCGTGTGGGGATAGAACTGAATGTCCTGGTGCCACTGGACGGCATCCTCGTTGCCCGGTCCGTGCCACTTGAAATTCAGCTTGGCATGATGAAAGGCGACATCGGACCCGACCAGATCGGCCACCACGTCGGCGATCAGGTCGCAGGCGTAGTCCCAATAGGCCTGGTGCTGCTCGTCGGGGTTCTTGATGCGGCGCACCATCGGCTGCTCCGCCCCATGGCCGGGCGCCAGGTCGAAGACCCGACCGGACGCCGCTTGCTTGCGGCTCTGCTCGACGAAGTCTTCGGTGACGGACAGCAGCGCGGCGACGGTGTCGGCAGGAATCAGGCTTTCCACCAGCAGGTAGCCCTCATCGAAGTAGAACGCGCGCTGGTCCTGCGAGAGCACGCGAGGGCGCTGGGCTAAGACTTCCTCTGGCGTCATGGCTCATCCCTTTCATCCCAGCCTGCGGAGCAGACCGTCTCTGGCTGAATTCGGGCGTATCATAGCATGCCTCTGATTGCCTTGACTTAGGCAATGCGCGAAAGGGCCTCCTCGCGCGGCGAGATGAAGCCGCCGCGCGCGCGAGGGAGGGATCGCAATCACTCGAAGGGTTCGGCCAGCCCCGGTGCCCAGGTACGAATGACGTCTTCGATGTGATCGCGAACCGATGCCGCTGCCAAGGCGCCGTCGCCGGAGTTGATCGCCGCCAAGAGATCGACATGCCGCTCAGCGAAACGTGCGTCGGGACTGGTCAAATCGGCACCCAGATAGGTGTAACGGTGTATATGCAGCGTGCAACGGCACAAGATCGGCTCGAGCGCCAGCAGGCCCGATGCGCGCATGACGGTGAGGTGAAAACGCCGGTCCAGCTCGCTGGAGAGATAGGGGTCCTCGGAGCGTAGCACCCGATGCATCTGATCGACGATCTCTTCCAGTTCCTCCGCCAGGCCGCTCGGCCTTTGCCGCGCCACGCTTTCGAAAGCGGCGCTCTCCAGCGCCAGGCGAATGCCCAGCATCTGGATCGCCTCGGTGACCGAGGTGGCGCTGACCGAAGTGCCGCGGTAGCCGCGCCGGCACACCAGCCCGTCTTGTTCCAGCTTCAGCAGGGCTTCGCGTACGGTCCCCTGACTGCAGGCCAGCTCGCCGGCGATGCGCTGCTCGGTCAGGGACTCGCCGGCCTTCAGATGCCCCAGAAGAATGGCACGGCGCATGGCATGGTAAGCGGCGTCACCCTTCTTCCTGGGTTCCAGCGGGCCCAGCCCGGAGATTGCGGCCGTCCCCGCCGAAAGGTTGCCCTCGGCCATTGACATGCTCCTGGATTAGATCGCATTATCAATATCGATAATAAGCCTCGATGTCCATCCTAGAGGGTCCTGGTCGATGCGTTCATCTCGTCGTCACCAGAGTGAGAGAGCGGAAGCCTGGCGGGGAACGGCTGACCCAGGGAGATCTCGGAGCGAACGGGTTTCGCGGTGTGATGGCAGTGCTGTGACGAGCGAGGCATCGACTTTGCGAGGCGTCGAGGCGTCTCCTGGTGGCTGCGGCCACTCCGCAAGGTGAAGGGTGCTCGATGGCTGCGCCACATGACGAGGATGCTCGCGCGCCGCTGCTCAAGGTAGACGACCTGGCAGTAGAGTTTCCGGTGACGCGCGACGCCCTCTTCAAGCGCAACGTCGGCGTCTTGAAGGCCGTGGCCGGCGTTTCCTTCGAGATCAAGCCGGGCGAAGTGCTGGGCCTGGTGGGTGAATCCGGCTGCGGCAAGACGACGATCGCCAAGAGCATCTTGAAACTGCTGCGGCCGACGCGCGGGCAGATCAGCTTTCGCGGTCAAGATATCTGGGCGATGGACCGGGCCAGCGAGTTCGAATTCCGGCGCCACGTCCAGGCAATCTTTCAGGACCCCTACTCCTCGCTCAATCCGCGCATGACCGTCCGGCAGATCGTCGGCGAGCCCTACGTCATCCACGAGCCGGGCATGGACTCCAATCAGATCCGCAAGCGCGTGCACGACCTTCTGGACCTCTGCGGCCTACCGGGCCGCATCGCCGAACGCTATCCGCACGAGATGAGCGGCGGCCAGCGCCAGCGGATCGGCATCGCCCGCGCCTTGGCCTTGCACCCGGAGTTCATCGTCTGCGACGAAGCCGTCTCGGCGCTCGACGTCTCCATACAGGCGCAGATCATCAACCTCCTGGCGACGCTGAAGAGCGAGCTCGGCCTCACCTACCTTTTCATCAGCCATGACCTGGGTGTCGTGAAGCACCTCTGCGACCGTGTGGCGGTCATGTATCTGGGCCGCATTGCCGAACTCGCAGGCAGCGAGCCGCTCTTCGCCAGGCCGATGCACCCCTACACCAACGCGCTGATGGAGGCCGTGCCGGTCCCCGATCCCAAGCTGCACGCCGGACAGAGCAGCGCCCCCCTTGCCGGCGAACCGCCCAGTCCCGTCTCGCCGCCCAGCGGCTGCAGCTTCCGCGAACGCTGTCCGCACGCGGTCGCTGCCTGCGGCCAGGCGGTGCCGCAACTGGACCAGCTCGAGCCGGCGCACTGGGTGGCCTGCACCGAGGTGGAACCCGCCGTCACGACCATGTGACGCTTTTGACAAGGAGCAAAGGTCACCCAAGAGACAGACAAGAAATGCAGTCTTCGCATTCGTTAGACCAGGGAGGATAGAAAATGCCAAACTCGAATGCCCCAGAGAACGCTCGCCTTACAGCATCGATGCTGCGCGACTACGAAGAGGCCAACGACTTCGATCCGCGTGACCCCATGGTCGGCCTCAATCGCCACGACTTCTCGGGCCCCAGGCTGGAGAGGCGCACGGTTCTGCGTCTGCTGGCGGCCGGCGGGGTCCTGACGGCAGCCCATCTCATGCCCTCGGCCCTGCGCCCCGCGCGCGCCGCCGAGGGTGGCACTCTGCGCGCCGGCTGGGCCGGCGTGGGCGAGTTCCGCACACTGGATCCGGCGCAGATCAATCAGGTGCTGCTGTTCCAGATCTCCTCCAACGTGTTCGGCGGCCTCACCCACATCGATCCCCTGCTGGTGGCGCAGGGCGACTTGGCGACCGACTGGTCCGCCAATGCCGACGGCACCGAGTACGTCTTCAACCTGCGCGAGGGTGTCACCTTCCAAAACGGCGACCCCTTCACGGCCGATGACGTGATCTTCACCTATCAGCGCTCCAAGGACCCGGACAAGTCGATCCACAGCCGGGTGGTTTCCAACATCAAGGACATCGAGAAGCTGGGCGACCACAAGATCAAGATCGTCTTGGGCGCCCCCCAGGCCTCCTTGCTGGTGAAGACCCTGGAACGCTCCAGCGGGCGAGCCATGACCATCGTCTCGCGCGGCGCGCTGGAGGCCATGGGGCCGCAGCAGTACGGCCTGACGCCTGTCGGCACCGGCCCCTTCCGGGTCACCGAGCATCTGCTGGGCCAGGCCATCACGCTGGAGCGTTTCGACAACTACTACGACCCGGAGCGCCCGAAGCTCGACAAGATCACGATCCAGCCGATCATCGATCCTGAGCCCTTGGCGGCTGCCATCGAAGCCGGCGACATCCAGATCATCGGCGGCAACCCGCCGGCGCCGGAGTTGATCGACCGCTTCGAGGACAATCCCGAGATCTCCGTCAGCACGGTGCCGGGCCCGGGCTTCCAAAGCCTCTTCATGAATCCCTGGCGCGACCCCTTCAAGGTGACCGACTTCAACAAGCCCATGGACGAATTGATGAAGGATCCGGGCTTCATGGTGCGCCTGGCCATTGCGAAGGCGATCGACCGCGACCGCTACATCGAGCGGGCACAGTTCGGCCGCGGCGTGCCGGCCTACGGCACGATCAACGAAGCGATGGGCTTCTACTTCGATCCCTCGATCGCCGAGGTCAGCAACCAGAAGTACGATCTGGAGGAAGCCAAGCGCCTCTTGGCCGCCGCCGGGTATCCCGACGGCGAGGGCTTCCCGACCCTCAAGGTGATCCACACGCCCGCGACCCGTCGAGACGTGCTGGTCATCAAGAACATCCTCAAGACCGGTCTCGGCATCGACATCGATCTGGACACCAAGGACTTCCCGGTGCTGATCGATCAGTTCGACAAGATGGACTGGGACCTCTGCCGCCTGGGCTCCGGCGGCGACTTCGACCCGGACGACGGCCTTGTTGACTGGATGCAGACGGCTTCCAAGTTCAATGGCCGCACGCGGGACAAGGCAGTCCATCCCTTCGGCTTCTTCTCGGAAGCCGAGGTGGACAAGCTGATCGACGAAGAGCGCACCACGGCCGATCTGGATCAGCGCAAGGCCCTGGTGCAGAAGGCGAACCGGCTCACCTCCGACAAGGTCGCCTGTGCCTTCATCTTCCATCCGGTCGACAACCTGGTCTACCGCAAGGAGGTCTTCTTCCCGGACGAAAGCCGGATCCCGGGCCTGGTCGACATGGACCGGGTTCAGGTTGCATGACCACAAAGACGTCAAGCGGCGGCCCTAGCGGCCGCCGCGAGGCAGCGCCAAGCGCAGTGCGATGAGCGGTTATCTGGTCCGCCGCTTCCTGGGCGCGATCGTGGTGATGTGGGCGGTCGCCACCTTGGTCTTCTTCATGCTGCGCGCCATTCCCGGCGACCCGCTGGCCGCCATCCTCTTCGATGTCGGCGACGCCCAGGCGATCGCCGACTTGAAGACCAAGCTGGGCTTGGACCAGCCGGTCTATGTCCAATACGTGAAGTGGTTCGGCCTGGTGCTGCAGGGCGACCTCGGCAACTCCATCTACGGCAGCCGCATCGAGGTCTCGCGCATCGTCATGGAGGCCTTGCCGCGCACCCTCTCGCTGGCCGGGATATCCTTCGTGATCGCTATCGCCATTGCCGTGCCGGCCGGCTTGATCTCCGCCTTGAGAAAGCATTCGGCGCTGGATCACACGGTGACGGTGATCGCCTTTCTGGGGCTCAGCATGCCGGACTTCTGGCTGGGCATCATGCTGATCATCGTATTCGCGGCCAATCTGCATTGGCTGCCGGCGATCGGCTACGCGCCACTCTCCGACGGCTTCTGGCCTTGGCTGTCGCACTTGATCCTGCCCGCCATCGCCGTGGGCACACCCTTTGCCGCGATCATCGCGCGGATGATCCGCTCCTCCATGCTGGAGGTCTTGAAGAGCGACTACATCAACGTCGCGCGCGCCAAGGGCCTGCTGCATTGGCGGATCATCTTCGTGCACGCCTTTCCCAATGCTCTGATCCCCGTCGTCACGGTCCTGGGGATCGCCGTAGCGCTGCTCATGGCGGGCGCCGTCGTGGTCGAAAACGTCTTCGCCATCAAGGGGTTGGGACGGGTTCTGATCGAGGGCATCCTGAACCGGGACTATCCCGTCGTCCAAGGGGCGATCCTGGCCGTCTCCGCCATCTTCGTCTTCGCCAACCTCTTGGTCGATGTCCTCTACACCGTCATCGACCCAAGAATTCACTACGACTGATGACGGACGTCGCGGAAAGAGACGCGCTGCAGCTCGAAGAGCGGCCCGCCCGCCGCCGCCGCTGGATTCGCTATCTCATGGCCGACTACAAGGCCGCGGCGGCGTTGGTGGTGCTGTCTATCCTGCTGGTCAGCGCGATCCTGGCGCCGCTGATCGCGCCCTACGACCCCAACGACATGGCCTTCATGATGATGGGCGGGCCCTCGTGGGAGCATCCACTCGGCACCGACGACCTTGGCCGCGACCTCTTGAGCCGGCTGATCTACGGCACCCGGATCTCGCTCTTCGTCGGCATTTCGACCGTGGCGGTAGCACTGGTGATCGGCGTGGGGCTGGGGGTCATGGCCGGCTATTTCGGCGGCTTCATCGACACGGTCATCATGCGCTACGTCGATCTGCAGTGGGCCTTTCCCAACTTCATCATCGCCGTCTATCTGGTGGCGGTCTTCGGCACCGGGCTCTTGAACGTCATCGTCGCCGTCTCGCTGGCTTTCGTCGACGACTTCGCGCGGGTGGCCCGCAGCATGGTCTTGACGATCAAGGAGGAGCAATACGTCGCCGCGGCCCGCACCCTTGGCGCCTCCCACAACCGCATCATGTGGCGCCACATCCTGCCCAACACCATGGCGCCGATCATCGTTCAGGGAACGGTCAGCATCTCCTATGCGATCCTGGCCGAGGCCGGGCTGTCCTTCCTGGGCCTCGGCGTCGAGGCCGACACGCCGACCTGGGGGCTGATCCTGTCGGATGCCCGCAGCTTCATCAGCCGCGCCTGGTGGTTGGGCGTCTTTCCGGGCCTTTTCATCATGATCACCGTGCTCTCCATCAACTTCCTGGGCGATGCCATGCGCGACCTCATGGACGTCCGCGAGTTCAAGGAGAGGCATTAGGGGTGCGTGCTTGTTCCGAAGACTTCAGCCTCACAATACTGATCGTCGAATCTCAAGGTGCTCCACACTGAATTCCTACTAATGACCCAAGCCCCAAGCACAAACCTCCGTCATCGCGAGCGAAGCGCGGCGATCCATTACACATCAAGCCGCGTTTTGATTCTGGATTGCTTCGTCGCTAAGGCTCCTCGCAATGACGGAGCCGGTGACAGGTATTTGAGAATTGAGCGTTAGAGGAGAGCTTACTGGCATTCGCTTTGATACGATCAATATCCAAACACACAGAGTGGCTTGGCGCTCCCATGAGCCGGCAGGCCCCTCCGCCGACGTCACACACGATCGGCCTTGATACAGGCGGCACGGTGCTCTTTGGCGATCTCCATCAAGGGCGGCAGGCCCTCCAGGCAGCGCTCTTCCGCCAAGGGGCAGCGCGGCGTGAAACTGCAGCCAGGCAGGGGGTGCAAGAGATCGGGCGGCTGGCCTTGGATCGGGATCAGAGCCTCTTGGCGCGGCTTGTCGACCCGTGGGATCGAGGCCAGCAGGCCCTTGGTGTAGGGATGCCCCGGCCGATCGAAGATCTCCTCGGTGGCCGCGCTCTCCACGATCCGGCCCGCGTACATGACGTTCACCCGCGAGGCATAGCGCGCCACGATCCCCAGGTTGTGGGTGATCAGAATGGTCGCCGCGCCCAGCCGCTCGGAGAGTTTGCTCATGAGGTCGAGAATCTGCGCCTGGATGGTGACGTCCAGGGCCGTCGTCGGCTCGTCGGCGATGATCAATTGCGGCTCGCAGGAGATCGCGGTGGCGATCATCACCCTTTGGCGCATGCCGCCGGAGAAGTGGTGCGGGTACTGCTTCAGGCGCCGCTCCGGCTCGGGAATGCCGACCATCTTCAAGAGGTCGACCGCCCGGCTGTCGGCCTGCCGCGTGGTGAGGCCCAAGTGCCGGACCATACCCTCGCGCAGCTGAGTGGAGATGCTCAAGACTGGGTTGAGCGAGGTCATGGGCTCTTGAAAGATCATGGCGATCTTGGCGCCGCGGATCTGCCGCAAGGGCCTTCTCGTCCAAAACCTGAAGGTCCTGACCCGCAAAGAGGGTGGCGCCCGAGACCTCGCCCGGCGGCTGCGGCACCAAGCCCATGATCGCATGCGCCGTCATCGACTTGCCGGAGCCGGATTCGCCCACCACCGACACGAATTCACCCGGGTGAACATCGAAGGAGATCCGGTCCACCGCTTTCAACGGGCCTTCGCCGGTCCGGAAGGTGACGCTGAGATCGCGAACTTCGAGAAGGGCAGTCATCTCACTTCCAGTCGGCCTAGAGAGAGCGCCAAACGGCGAACAGGGCGACGATAGCAAGAAAGGAGGTTCAGCGCATGACTTGGTCCGTCATAGCTCATGATCGAGATAGTGGCTTAATCGGGCTGGCCATCGCCTCGCGGTTCTTCGCCGTAGGCGCACTTTGCCCCTGGACCGAAGCGCGGGTCGGCGCGGTCTCCACGCAAGCCATGCTCAACCCCATGCTGGGCAAGATCGGCCTGGACTGGCTGCGCGCGGGCTTTCGTGCTGCCGATGTCTGCGAGATGCTGATCGCCGCCGATGGCGGGCGTGCCTCGCGCCAACTGCATGTCATGGACGCCAGCGGCTCTACGGCGGGCTACACCGGGTCCGACTGCGTCTCGTGGTGCGGCCACATCGCAGAACCTGGCATCTCGGTCGCCGGCAACATGCTGGCCGGAGAGGCCGTCATCGTGGACACCCTCGAGACCTTCAAGGCGCAAGAGGGGACGCCGCTGGTGGAGCGTCTCTTGGCGGCGATGGAGGCCGGCGAGGCGGCCGGCGGCGACAAGCGTGGCAAACAGTCGGCGGCCATCGTCATTCAAGGGCCCGACGCCTATCCGGCGCTTTCGATCAGGGCGGACGACCATCCCGATCCCCTGGCGGAACTGCGGCGCCTCTACGCGGTCTCCAGAGAGCGCTTCATCGCCTACTCGCTCAGCTTTCCATCACCCGGCGCACCCTCCGGCATCAGCGAGCGATCGGTTGCAGACGAGGTCATCGCTAAACACCTGGGCCTTCATCTGGAAGCGGCGGCAGCGACGCGTATGGCCGTGTATCGCGACGGTGGAGGTTAGCTGCTTTGCTTAGGATGCTTTGCGAAACAGCGCCTGTTCCAACTTCTTGAAGGTGAAGTGAGGGCGCGTAAGCAACATACCCACCTACGTCGTCCTACGGCTTGACCGGAGGACCACTATCCGCTGCTCGCGAGAGTGGCAAAAGATCCTCCGGTCAAGCCGTAGGATGACGGGTGTTGGTTGTTAGCGAAGGCGCCCTCAGAGCAAAAATGGGAATGCTGACACGCGCCACCATGCCGGTCATGCAGCTCGCTCGAATCAGCCAACTGCAGTTCCAGGAACAATCGCAAAGAGAGAGGGCCGCAACCCTGCGGCTGCGGCCCTCCTTTCCCTAGCGGGAGGCTTTTGGACTTAGAAGTCCATGCCGCCCATGTCCGGGGCACCCGGAGCCGCCGGAGCGTCCTTCTTCGGCGCCTCGGCAACCATGGCCTCGGTGGTGATCAGGAGGCCGGCGATTGAGGCCGCATCCTGGAGCGCGGTGCGCACCACCTTGGTCGGATCGATGATGCCCTTGGCGACCAGATCGACATACTCGCCGGTCTGGGCGTCATAGCCCCAGTTGTCCTGGGTGGCTTCCAAGAGCTTGCCGACCACGACGGAGCCATCGGCACCGGCGTTCTCGACAATCTGCTTGGCCGGGGACTTGAGAGCGCGGCGCACGATCTCGATACCGACGCGCTGGTCGTCGTTGGCACCCTTGACGCCGTCGAGCGCCTTGATGGCCGACAGCAACGCCGTGCCGCCGCCGGGGACGATGCCCTCTTCGACGGCAGCGCGGGTCGCGTTCATGGCGTCCTCGACGCGGTCCTTGCGCTCCTTCACCTCGACCTCGGTGGCACCGCCGACGCGGATCACGGCAACGCCGCCGGCGAGCTTCGCCAGCCGCTCCTGCAGCTTCTCCTTGTCGTAGTCCGAGGTGGTCTCCTCGATCTGCTGACGGATCTGGGTGCAGCGGGCGTCGATAGAGGCCTTCTCGCCAGCGCCGTCGACGATGGTGGTATCCTCCTTGTTCAGGATCACCTTCTTCGCCGTGCCGAGCATGTCGAGCGTGACGCTCTCGAGCTTGATTCCGAGGTCCTCGCTGATCACCTCGCCCTTGGTCAGGACGGCGATGTCCTCGAGCATGGCCTTGCGGCGGTCACCGAAGCCCGGCGCCTTGACGGCGGCGATCTTGAGGCCGCCACGCAGCTTGTTCACCACCAGGGTGGCGAGCGCCTCGCCCTCGACGTCCTCGGCGATGATCAGCAGCGGACGGCTGGACTGCACCACGGCCTCCAGCACCGGCAGCAGCGGCTGCAGGCCGGAGAGCTTCTTCTCGTGGATCAGGATGTAGGGGTCTTCCAGCACCACGCGCATCTTGTCGGCGTCGGTGACGAAGTAGGGAGAGAGGTAGCCGCGATCGAACTGCATGCCCTCGACCACGTCCAGCTCGGTCGCCAGGCTCTTGGCCTCCTCGACGGTGATCACACCCTCGTTGCCGACCTTCTGCATGGCCTCGGCGATCATGCCGCCGATGTCGGCATCGCCGTTGGCGGAGATGGTGCCGACCTGGGAGATCTCGCTGTTGTCAGCGATCTGCTTGGAACGGCCCTTCAAGTCTGCGACCACGGCCTCGACGGCCAGGTCCACGCCACGCTTCAGATCCATCGGGTTCATGCCGGCGGCCACCGACTTGGACCCTTCGCGGACGATGGCGTGGGCAAGCACGGTCGCGGTCGTGGTGCCGTCACCGGCAAGATCATTGGTCTTGCTGGCAACCTCGCGCACCATCTGCGCGCCCATGTTCTCGAACTTGTCGGAGAGCTCGATCTCCTTGGCAACGGCCACGCCGTCCTTGGTGACGCGCGGCGCACCGAAGGACTTGTCCAGCACCACGTTGCGGCCCTTCGGGCCAAGCGTCACCTTGACCGCGTCGGCCAGGATGTCGACGCCCTTCAGCATGCGCTGGCGGGCATCACCGCCAAACTTAACTTCTTTTGCAGGCATGTTCGCTAATCCTCTGATCTAGCGTTGCTTTAAAGGGAGCAGACTTAGGCGGCGGCCTTGGCCGCAGCAGCGCCGTCGAGGACGCCCATGATGTCGCTCTCCTTCATGATCAACAGCTCTTCGCCGTCGATCTTCACCTCGGTGCCGGACCACTTGCCGAACAGCACGCGGTCGCCGGCTTTCACGTCGAGGGCGACAAGCTCGCCCTTCTCATTGCGCGCGCCGGGGCCGACGGCGAGAATCTCGCCCTGCATCGGCTTTTCCTTGGCGGTGTCCGGAATGATGATGCCACCCGCGGTCTTCTCTTCCTCTTCCAAGCGACGGACGACGACGCGGTCATGCAACGGCCGGAACTTCATGTGGGATTTCCTCCTCGATCGAGAGAGTGGTTTCGGAATGCTCCTGATAATGCACGGAGCCTGTTAGCACTCCCAGAAGGCGAGTGCTAACGCCGTACTGGCGCTGCACTTATGCCTGCAGGGGCCGCTTGTCAAGGCCCGCGGCGGCGCCAAAGGACTGAATTCTTGACCTAAAGCGCGCTGGCGACCATTAGCCCGTCCAGCACCGCCTCCTCCGCCGTGCGCGGCGCCAGGCAGTCGCCGATCTCGTGCAGCGCGCCCGGCCAGTCGGCCAGCTCCTTCGCCAAGGCGCGATCGGGCTCGTTGCCCTGCGCCAGCACCAGCGTCTCCACGCCTTCGAAGATGATCGGCTCGCCACTGGCGACATGCTGGAAATAGAGGCTATCGCCGTCCAAGCCATAGAGGCGCGCATAGGTCCGCACCTCCACGCCCAGGCTGGCGAGCATGCCGGCGGCGTGGTCGCGCACATAGTTCGGCACGCCTTGGCCGGCATGGAGGCCGGTCACCGCCAAGCGCACATGGCAGCCGTCGCGCGCCAGCTTCTCGGCCAAGCCGAGCCCGATCCAATCGCCGCGCCAGTCGGCAACGACGACCGAAGCGCCGACGTTCGCCTCTCCCTTCAGCACTTGCCAGGCATCGACGACATGGCCGCTGTCTTGCCCTTCGATCGTTGGCCAGCGCGGCCGGCCCCCGGTGGCCAGGATGACGACGTCGGGCGTAGCCGCGTCGATCAGAGCCCTGTCCGCTCGGCTGTTCAGGGAGACCGCGACGCCGGACAGCGCCATCTCGCGCGCCAGATTGGTCGCCAGGCCGCCGAACTCGGCACGGCCCGGCAGCAGTTGCGCCAGCAGCACCTGGCCTCCCAACTGCCGGCCGGCTTCGTGCAAGGCCACGTCGTGGCCGCGCTCGGCTGCGACCGCGGCTGCCTTCATGCCGGCCGGCCCGCCACCGACCACCAGCACCCGCTTGCGGATCCCCGCCGGCCGGCGCTCGGCGTAGGTGAGTTCGCGGCCCGTCTCCGGATGCTGAATGCAGGAGATCGGCACCCCCAGATGGAAATGACCGATGCAAGCCTGGTTGCAGGCGATGCAGGCGCGGATGTCGTCGCGGCGACCGGCCACCGCCTTGTTCGGCATCTCCGGGTCGCAGATCAGCGCCCTGGTCATGCCGCACATGTCGGCCTGGCCGGAGGCGATGACCTGCTCCGCTTCCTGCGGCTGGTTGATCCGGCCGGCGACGAAGACGGGGATCGCGACCTTGGCCTTCACCGCCGCAGCAAAGGGCGCCAGGTAGGCGTTGGCGACCACCATGGGGGGCACGATGTGGATGGCACCGCCCAGTGAGGCAGAGCTGCCGGCAATGACGTTCACATAGTCCAGCCGCTCGGCAAGCGCGACGATGGCAGCCAGCGAGTCCGCTTCGCTGAGGCCTTCCTCGGTCTTCTCGTCGCCGGAGATGCGCATGCCCAGGACGAAACCGGCCGGCACCTGGCGTCGCACCTCGGCGATCACCTCTTCCAGGAAGCGCAGGCGCTTCTCCGCGCTGCCGCCATAGGCGTCCTCGCGGCGATTGACCCGCGCATTGAGGAACTGCGCCGGCAGGTAGCCGTGGCTGGCGACGATCTCCGCCCCGTCCAGGCCGGCCTCCGCCATGCGCCTTGCCGCCTGGCCATAACCGGCGACGATATCGGCGATCAGGGCGGCAGTCATCTCGCGCGGAATGGTGTGGAAGCGCTCGCTGGGGCTGACGGAGGGCGCATAGGCCACCGGCTGCGTGCCGTCCGCCGATTCCATGATCTCGCGCCCGGGATGGAAGAGCTGGCCGAACACGGCGCAGCCCTCGCCATGGCAGGCTTCCGCCAGATCCCGATAGGGCGGGATGCAGGCGTCGTCGGTCGCCAAGATGGCATGCGAGGTATAGCGCGCAGTCTCGTGGACGCCGGCGACCTGGGTGACGATCAGGCCCGCCCCGCCGGCCGCACGCGCCCGATGGTAGGCGATCATCGCCGGGCTCGGCTTGTAATCGGCGGCCAGGCAGGTGTCGTGCCCGGTCGAGAGGATGCGGTTCTTCAAGGTGAGCCCGCCGATCGTCAGCGGCGAGAAGAGATGGGGAAATGAGGACTGCGACATGGCACCGGTGTCAGGATTTGGAGGACGCGCGCTAGGCTTTCTCTGCCGGCCTCACTCTTAGGGAAAGTCGTTCATGACCGCCAGCCTCACCGACCTCATCGCCGCACGTTTCGGGTCAAGAGTGGAGGCCGAGGGCGACGGCCCCTTCCTGCGTCAGATGCTGACCCGGCGCTCGATCCGCGCCTTTTCGCCCGACGCCGTGCCGGAGGCCCTGGTCCGCAGCATCCTGGCCGGCGGCCTCTCCGCGCCCTCGAAGTCGGACCTGCAGCAGGTCAGCGTCGTCTGGCTGCGCGACGGCGATCAGCGGGCAGCACTGGCGGCCCTTGTGCCGCAGTTTCCCTGGGTGGCCGAAGCGCCGGTCTCGCTGGTCTTCTGCGGCGACGGCCGGCGCATCCGCCGCCTGGCCGACCATCGTCGCCATCCCTTCGCCAACGAGCATCTGGACAGTTTTATGAATGCAGCCGTGGATGCCGGGATCGCGCTCGCCACCACGTTCTACACCGCCGAGTCGCTCGGCCTCGGTGGCTGCCCGGTCAGCGAGATCCGAAATCGCGTGGAGGAGGTCTCGGCGCTTTTGGCCTTGCCGCAGCACGTCTTTCCGCTGGCCGGCCTCTGCCTCGGCTGGCCGGCGGAGGCCCCACCGCTGCGCCAACGCCTGCCGGCAAGCGTCACCCTGCACGAGGATCGCTACGACGATACGGGCCTGATCGAGGCCGTAGAGCACTATGACCGAGTCCGCGCAGAGACGCTGCCGGTGCCACCGAACAAGCAACGCAGCCTAAGACGCTGGGGGCCTGCCGAACTCTACGGCTGGTCGGAGGAGCGCACCCGGCAGTACGCCGAGCCGGCGCGCGACGACTGGGGCCGTTATGTCCGCAAGCAGGGCTTCGACCTCTCCTGACGACGCAGACCGGAACTGCTCCGATGTCAGCCAGCTGTGGCCAATGCAGGACGGCCTCGCTTCACCCAGCCCGGTCGAGGCGCTCGTGACCCGCATTTGAATCCGCTGCTGAGTTTGATATCTTAACACTATGACAACCCGCACAAGAGCGCCCTTCACGGTCAACAGCGCGGCCGTACCTACGAAGGAGGAGATCGCGACCTTCCGGAAGCTCACGCGTGAAGAACAGCAGGCTTTCCTGGACGCCGAGCTCGAAAAAGGCTGGAGCGCCGGCCCCAGCTCTCGATCTCTCGAAGACATTTGGCGGTCTGTACTCACCGGCGTAGAGCAGGAGAGGACCAACCGCCAGAAGACCTAGGAATGAAGGTCACACTATCGCTCCTTGCCGATGCCGACGTGGAGCGAATGCTCAGCTATGGCATTCGTGAGTTTGGGTGGGAAAAGGCACAGACATACTACGAAGGCCTGCAGCAGAGTTTGCAGATGCTTGGTGAGTACCCTCGCATCGGCATGACGTATGGAAAGAAGACCAACTGCCGACGGTTCGTGTACCAACGTCACATTATCTTCTACCGTATTGAAAAAGATAGGATATTTGTCGGCCGAATTCTCGACGCCATGATGGACGTGGACGCGCACCTGCCATAGTGGAACGCCCGATCGGGCCGTTTCCGCATGGTGCTGGCACGCTCCTTCGGCCTCACCACCCTATCCTCTCAGGTTTCTTTGGCGCGAGGCCACTGTTGTCGAAGCGCAACAGGACGAGGTTCTACCGCCACACTATCTGCCAATTCTGTTGCATTCTGCATCAGACTGTGACAATCAACGGCCTCCCGTGGTGAAGGGAACGGATCCTTCGACTGGAAATCGAGTAGGCCGAGTGCAAACCGGCCACTGGCACCGTTTTCGCTTGTTCCCGGGAACCCGCGTCTTCGGCAATAGGCGACCTGTCAGGCTCTGACAGGTGGGAATGCCTTTGATCGGGGACATTTGCTCTGACTGCTAACCCGAAGGAGGGAGTCATGCGGCTGAACATCTTTGCCGGCCGCAAAGCCAGACCTGTCACCCATGAAGGGGCACCCGCCCGGCCGATCTCGGCGGAGGCGCGCCTCAGGCGCTCGTTGATGAGCTGCCTGCTGTGGGAAGAGGGCTTCTACGAGGACGGTGTGGCGATCGCCGATCGCCTTGTCGCGACCGCGGCCGAGCTGCCGCCTCGGACCGTCGCAAGGCTGGCCATCGAGGCGCGCGAGGAGATGCACCTGCGGCACGCGCCTTTGCTGCTTCTCTTGGCGCTGGTGCGGACCGGCGCAGGCGAGGGCCTGGTGGCTGACACCATCCACCGGGTGATCCAGCGGGCCGACGAGCTGAGCGAGCTCTTGGCGCTCTACTGGCGAGAGGGCCGGCGGCCGCTGGCCAAGCAGCTGAAGCTTGGCCTGGGGCGGGCCTTCACCAAGTTCGACGCCTACCAGTTGGCGAAGTACGACCGCGAGGGGCCGATCCGGCTGCGCGATGTCCTCTTCCTGGTGCACGCCAAGCCTCGAGACGAGGCCCAGGCCGCACTCTGGAAGCAGCTGGCCGAGCAGCGGCTGCCCAGCCCCGACACCTGGGAGGTCGGCCTTTCGGCCGGTGCCGACAAGAAAGCGACCTTCGAGCGTCTGCTGCGCGAGGGTCGGCTGGGCTACCTGGCCCTGCTGCGGAACCTGCGCGGCATGGCCGAGGCCGGCGTCGACGAGGGCCTGGTGCGCTATGCCATCCTGGCCAGGCGCGGTGCCAGGCGTGTCCTGCCCTTCCGCTATCTGGCGGCGGCGCGGGCGGCGCCACGCTTCGAGGCGGCCCTGGACCAAGCCCTCTTCGAGGCGATCCTCGAATGGCCGGTCTTGAGCGGCCGGACCTTGGTGCTGGTCGACGTCTCGGGCTCGATGCTGTCGCGGCTGTCCTACCGCTCGGAGATGACCCGGCTGGACGCGGCGGCCATGCTGGCCAGCGTCATCCCGGGTGACCTCAGGGTCTTCACCTTCTCCAACGAGGTGGTGGAGGTCCCGGCCAGGCGCGGTATGGCCGGCGTCGATGCCATCCGCTGCTCGCAAGCGGCGGGCGGGACCCGGCTGGGCCATGCGGTGGCGGAGATGAACCGCCTGGCGCATGGCCGCCTGATCGTGTTGAGCGATGAGCAAAGCCATGATCGGGTGCCCGACCCGCTGGCCGATCAGGCCTACATGATCAACGTCGCACCTTACAGGAACGGCGTTGGCTATGGAGCCTGGACGCACATCGACGGCTTCTCGGAAGCGGTGCTGCGCTTCATCCAGCAACGCGAAGCCGAGAGGCTGATATGAGCGCGATCAGCGCCAAACCGGCATGGGGCCCGGCTTCCTTCGGGAGGCCGGGCCCCTGTCGTTCATGGGAAAGGATAGCCTGCTCTTGACCTCTGAAGACCTGCGCCGCGCCGCCATCGGCCTCTTCGGCGAGCGCGGCTGGATGTCCCGCCTGGCCGAGGCACTGGGCGTCGATCGCTCCTCCGTCTCCCGCTGGTTCGCCGGCCTTCCGGTACCCGGCCCCGTCGCCGCTGCCGTGACTGCCTGGCAAGAGATTTACCGCCTCACCGGCAAGAGACCAGGACCACTGCCGAGCCCGCCGGCAACACCGCAGGAATTGCCGGAACGGCGGGGGCGCCGTCCGCGCCGCAGTTACGCAAGTCAGGCAGAAATCAAGCGCTGACGGCTCTAAAGACCCAGCTCGCTCATGGCGCCGACGCCGCCCTCCGGGTTTACCAACGGCGCAAAAGCTTGTGCCGAGCCTAGCGTGCGGTGGTGGTTCAGTGCCCAGTGCACGCTGGGAAAGGCGAGATCGCTCCAAGGGATGTCGGCCCAGTCGAAGAGTGCAACCTCTTCACTCTCCGGCCCTGCTTCTACGGCCGGATCGGTCAGCTGTGCGCGATAGATGAGCTGCACCTGGCTCAAGCGCTCGATGGTGTAGACGGCCATCAATTGATCGATGGCGATCTTGGCGCGCGCTTCCTCCCAGGCCTCGCGGCAGGCGCCGGTCTCCGGGGCCTCCTGCACCTCGAGATAGCCGGCCGGCAAGGTCCAGAAGCCCCTGCGCGGCGGTATGGCGCGCCGGCAAAGCAGGATTTTATCGCCCCAGGTGACTACACTGCCGACCACGACCTTCGGGTTGTCGTAGGCGATGAAACCGCAGTCGCGACAAACCAGGCGTTCGCGGTCGTCGCCTTCCGGCACGCGCCGCTCGAAGCGCTTCTCATCGTCGCTCATCGCCGCGGCTCCGGCGTCGGGAGCGTCAAAAAGGCAGCAGACATGCGCCAAGACATGGACCAAGAAATGCCCCGGAGCAAGGCGCTCAGCGATTGCAAGGCGCCGAACAAGACCTTAGCTTGCATATTAACGGCACTGGCGCTGACCCGGCAGGCGTAGCCAGGGGGCGCTGCGACAAAGGAGCCAATGCTAAATGAGTGGCGTAATAGAAGACGACAAGGAAGCCAAGACCGAAGCAGCGGCCGAGGCCACCACCACGAAGACCCCGAGCAAGGAGAGCGACGGCGATCTTGACGAGTCGCAATTGACCAGCCTTGCCGAGAGCGACGACTCGCCCGGCGACAGCATGCCGCCCGCCAACGCCTTCGGCAGCGGCGGCGAGTTGCCGAAAAGCGGGACCAAAGAGAAGACCACCAAGCGCTCGCGCAGCCGCGTGGTCGACATCGGCTGGCTGGTCGACGGCGGTGGTCCGGGGTTCCTGTGGGACGCCCCGCGCTCAATCAAGGGCCACGCCCACCCGCCCGAGCACCCCAAGGCGGTGAACCACTGCCCGGCAATCATCGATGGCGATGCCCGCACCTATTCTGTGGCCTGTCCGGTCGACATGCACCTGCGCCTGACCCGCGACGACAAGGGCAACGTCAAGGTGGTGAACGCGGCCGGGATCAAGAGCACTGTTTCCGGCAGCAAGCTGGACCGCATGATCACCTCGATGGCGCCCAACCGCTGGCGCCATCCCAAGCGCCCCTGCCTGCAGATCGTCGCGCCCTACCGCTTCATTTGCGACGAACCCTGCTGGGTGAACCAGCTGCCGCCCTACTACGACTACAAGTCTCCGCAATGGCCGGGCTTGATGATCGGCGGGCGTTTCCCGTTTCACAACTGGCCGCGCTCCTTGATGTGGGCCTTTGAGTGGCACGACGAGGGCCGCGACCTCATCATCAAGCGCGGTGAGCCCTGGTTCTACGTCCGCTTCGAAACCATGGATCCTAGCCGCCCGCAGCGCGTCGTGGAGGCCGAGATGACGCCGGAGCTGCGCGAGTTCTGCAGCGGCCTCGACGGCATCACCAACTATGTCAACCAGACCTTCAGCGTCATGGACATCGGCGCAGACCGGCGACCGGCGAGCCTGCTCACCCGCAAGAAGCGCGGCGGACGCAGCAGCGTGCCGCCACCGGGACCGGAGGTTCTGGCCCCGCACGGCGAAGGCAACTAGGCGAGAGCGGGTCCGGAAGACCTGGTTGGCGGCGCCGCGGCGTCAGGGGCGCAGCGGCTCCGCAATGCCGGCCCGACGAGGGATGCCTCGACGGGGCTAGCTGCTGGCCGCCAGCTTGATGCCGAGCCCGCCGATGATCGCACCGCAGGTGCGGTCGATCCACGGCTTGGCACGCCGGTAGGCCGCGGCGGCCCCGCCCAGCGATAGCAAGAGCGCCAGGCTTCCGTACCACAGGAAGGCGATCAGGCCGACGGTGCCGACGACGGCGGCGGCGAACCAGAGGGGCGCATCTTGCGGCGTCGCGGCGGCAAAGATGCTGGCATAGAAGACGACGGCTTTGGCATTGGCCAGATTGGTCAGGAGGCCCGCACGGAAGGCGCGCCAATGTCCCTTGCCGGCCGGCAAGGCGCTGTTGCCGACAGGGGCGCCGGCCCGGCGGATCAGCTGGATGCCCATCCACAGAAGATAGGCGGCACCGGCCAGCTTGATGGCGAGGAAGAGCCAAGGCGCTGCTGCGAAGAGAAGCGTGATGCCGCCGATCGCCGCGGCTGCCCAGAGCATGTTCACCAGTGCGATACCGGCAACCAGCGACATGGCCTCGGTCCGCGAGGCCGAGACTGCGCGGTGCACGGTGGCGACGAAGTTGGGTCCGGGAAGAACGACGCCGGTCACATAGACCGCGGCAATGGCGAGGAGATCGGCGAGGTCGGGATGCAAGATCACTGGCTCCTATCACGGCCGCTCGCGGGCCAGCTCACGACAAGACGGCAATGTGCAAAGGCGGCGAGAGCGCCAATACTGAGAGGTTGGGAGACTGTCGCCCAAGCCCAAAGCATGGTCACCGGCGGCGTCAGATAGATCAAGGCACCGGCACGCAGAACACCGCTGCGCCTCGGACAGAGCCGGCAGAAGCCGCAGCCGTCGAGCATGGAGGCGAGCGCGAACCACGGAACAGCGACGATGAACGGCAAATTTAGGGTGCCGACGGGACCCGCCCTCTTGGCGCAACGCAGCAGCAGGCTCTAGACTTGCCGAGGGGCTAGGCGGCGCAGGGTGAAGGAGATGCCCTGATCAGACAGGAGAACCGACCATGACCGCTTCCTCTGCCCGGGCTGCACTCTTGCTGCTTTCGCTCTTCGCGGCTGCGTCCTGCGCCACGACCTCAGGCGGAGGAGGCTCCGCTACGCCAACGCCAACGGTCAGCGGAGGCGAGCCGCCGGAGGCTGGCGGAGAGCCGCCTGCCAGCATGACCCACAGCGTCCGGATCGCCAGGCACGCAACCGCCCTGCTCGACGAGGCCCGCGCCGACGCCATCTTGAGCGACGCCTCGCTGGTGCTGCAGAGCGCCGACAGCGAGGAGGATATCGCCTGCGCCGTCACCTTTGCCCGCCAAGGCCCGGTCGAGGTCTTCGCAGAGGGCGACGGAAGCGTCGACAGCGGCATCGCCCTGGCTCAAGTCTTCGGCATACCGGCGGGCGTGAAGACCGTGCGGGACGTGAACTTCTGCCAGGGGACCTTCAACACCTCCTACCGCGGCTGTGGGCTTACCAATCAGGACAACCTGATCGTCGAGCGCTATCTCGCGGACTTGGAGGGAATCCTTTGGGCACACGAGTTCGGCCACAACAAAGGCCTCCCGCATCGCGATACCGCGACCCACAACCTGATGTTCTGGGCTTTGGGTACCAACCGACGCGAGGTGAACGCCAGCGAGTGCAGTGCCTTCCGCGGCGTCGCCATCGCCGTTGCCGACATCGGCCCCAGCCTGCCGGTGCAGTTGGCCGAGCGCGATCGCCCGCTGCCGCCCGTGCAGGAGTTCGTGACCCAGATCTACTTCGACGGCCTGCCGCTCGACCAGGCGGCAGGTTATGGCGACCAGCATGTCGACATCCTGGTCGCCATGCTGAACGACCCCGAGCAGGTGCTCTATCACGAGAACATCGCGCTCACCCTGGGGATGATCGGCAGCGCCAGGGCGGCCGATCCGCTGATCTCCTATATCGGCAGCCCGCCGCCAGCGTCCGACGACCCCATGGTCGCCCGCCTGGCGCACAAGGGCAAAGTGGGGGCCGTCGTCGCGCTGGGCTATCTGGTCAACCTGGGGGATAGCGAGCGGGCGCTGGCCTTCTTGACTGGCTTCACCTCGCCCGCCGTCCTGGCCGAGTCGGTCGGCCGGGGCACCTCGATCGACAACGCCGCCGGCGCCGACCTGCGCAAGTACGCGCTGATCGGCCTCGGCCTCTCGGGCGACGAGCGCGCGGCCGAGCACCTGCAGCTGCTGTCCCGAATGAGCAGCACCATCGTCCCGCAAGGCGCCACCCCCGCCTTCGACGTCACCGGCATTCTGGACCAGAGCATCGAGCTCAACGAGGAGGTCTCCGACGAAGGGTTGATCGAGTACTACTCGACCACGCCATAGCCTCGCCCTGCGATCTACATCACACGCGCCACGACGGAGACGTCGCCATGACCCCGTTAGATCTCGCAAAGCACTACTTCGAGCTATCGAACAGGAGTGACCTGCGGCAAATCCGGACCCTGATGACCGAGGCGACGACCTACAGCTCGCAGACCACCGGGATCTATCTCGGCGTCGATCAGATCATGACCATGCAAGAAGCCTTTCATGGCAACTTCGAAAGCCTGCGTTGGCAGGTCGACAGCGTCGAAGAGGTCAAGCCCGGCATCGTCCGTTTCGAGTTCCTGTTCTCGGGCACGACCAAGGCCGGCGAGAAGGTGCGTCGGCCCGGCATCGAGTACGTCGTGGTGCACGATGGAAAACTGCAGCACATCGAGGTGCGCAACAGCCCCGAGCCCGCGGAGGCCGGCGCGACCGGCATCCCTGCCGGCAGCGGCCGCTCGACGCGTCATCTTGTTTCGTCCGGATCGCCCTACGAGGCGAAGATCGGCTATTCGCGGGCGCTGGTGGACGGCGCCTGGTGCTTCGTCGCCGGATCGACGGGACTGGATGCGGAGAGCGGGATCCTGCCCGACAGCGTCGAAGAGCAATGCAGGAACACGCTGCGCACGATCGAGCGCGCGCTCGACGTCGCCGGTTTCGCGTTCAAGGACGTTGTCCGGGTGAGCTACATTCTTCCCGACCGGCGGGATTTCGAACGCTGCTGGCCGCAGCTGAAAGAAGCCTTCGGCGAGGTCCGCCCGCCCTCAACGATGATCCAGGCCGGCCTGCTCGATCCGAAGATGCGGATCGAGATCGAAGTCACGGCCTTCGACCCGACCAAGATCTGAGCGGAGACCTTACTGGCGGAAACGGATTGCTTCGCGCTTGCGGCAATTCGGTCCCTGATGCATCGCCAGAACCCGCCCGGCCAAGTAGAGCGAGCCGCAGACCAATACGCGGGCCGGACCGCCGTCTTTCGGCAGGGCGGCCAAGGCCGCCTCCAAGTTATCGCGTGGAACGGCGCCTGCAGCGGCGGCCGCGGCCTCTGCCGCGCTCAGGCTGTTGAGCTCGCCGGGAATGGCGATCGCCTGGAGACTGGCGGCACGTGAGACCAAGGGGGCGAGGAAGTCACCGACCGCCTTGGTGTTGAGCAGCCCATAGATCAGATGGACCGGCCGCTCGTGCCAGAGGTCCAGCTGGTCCGCCAGCGCCCGGCCGGCGGCCGCGTTGTGGCCGCCGTCCAGCCATAGCTCCCAGTCCCGCGGCAGCTGTTCCAAGAGCCTGCCTTCGCCCAGCCGCTGTAGGCGGGCCGGCCAAGAGGTCCGACCCAGCCCCTCTTTCTTCGCGCGCTCCGCCAAGCGGAGGCCTGGCACGGCCTCGCCCAAGACCTCGGCCACCTTGAGCGCCGTGGCCGCATTCTCCAACTGATGGCGTCCTGGCAAGGACGGCATGGGATAGCGGCTGCCGTCCAACAACAATGCGCCGTCCTGGGCAGAAAACTGCCAATCGCGGCCGGCAAGAAACAGGGGGGCGCCGACAGCGCTCGCCCGCTCCTCGATCACGGCCCGCGCGCGCGGGTCTTGCGGCGCGACGACCGCCGGCACATCCGCCTTCAAGATGCCGGCTTTCTCTAAGGCGATCGCTTCCAATGTCTCGCCGAGGTACTGCGTGTGGTCAATGGAAACCGGGGTGATCACGGTGACCGCCGGCCGATCGATGACATTGGTGGCATCCAGGCGCCCGCCCAGGCCCACCTCGAGCAGGAGCACATCGGCCGGCATGCGGGCGAAGGCCAAGAGGGCCGCGACCGTTGTGACTTCGAAGAAGGTAATAGGATCCGGCCCGTTCGCCGCCTCGCACTCTTCCAACAGCGCAACCAGATCGGCCTCGTCGATCAGCTGACCACACAACCTAATCCGCTCATGAAAGCGCACCAGGTGCGGCGAGGTGTAGACATGCACCCGCAGGCCCTGGGCCTCCAGCATGGCCCGCAAGGCGGCGAGGACGGAGCCCTTGCCGTTGGTGCCGGCGACATGCACCACCGGCGGCAGTCGCCGCTCGGGATTGCCGACCAGATCCAGCAGGCGCCAGACCCGGTCCAGGGTGAGGTCGATGACCTTGGGATGCAGGCGGGTCAGACGCTCCAGGACAAGATCGCTGACGGCCGCCGGGCTGTCAGGCATGCTTCTCCTCGGCCGCCGCCTCCTCCTTCGGCGCAGTCTCGGCTTTCTCCTCAGGCCCCGGCAGCGCCTTGATGACCAGTGGCTGGGTCAGCAGGGAGATCACCCTGGAGAGAGTTTCCTTCATGGCGCGGCGATGCACCACCATGTCGACCATGCCGTGCTCCAGCAGGTACTCCGCACGCTGGAAGCCCTCCGGCAGCTTCTCGCGGATGGTCTCTTCGATTACGCGCTGGCCGGCAAAGCCGATCACCGAGCCGGGCTCGGCCAAGGTGATGTCGCCCAGCATGGCAAAGGAGGCGGAGACCCCGCCGGTCGTCGGATCCGTCAGCAGGACCAGATAGGGCAAGCCGTCCTGGCGCACCTGCTGAACGGCGATGGTGGTCCGCGGCATCTGCATCAGCGAGAGGATGCCCTCTTGCATGCGCGCGCCGCCGGAGGCCGGGATCGCCAGCAAGGGCGCCTTCTTCTCGACCGCGACCTTCGCGGCCAAGAGGAAGCCGTCGCCGACCGCGACCCCCATGGATCCGCCCATGAAGGCGAAGTTGAAGGCGGCCACCACCAGCGGCATGGAGTCGATCGTGCCGCTGGCCACGATCAGCGCATCCTTGTCGCCGGTCTTGGCCTGAGCGTCCTTCAGCCGTTCGCTGTAGCGCTTCTGGTCGCGGAACTTCAGGGGATCGGCCAGGGTATCGCCCAGCGGATGGTAGGTGATGGAGCCCTGATCGAAGATCAGCGCCAGGCGCTCGCGCGCACCCAAGCGCAGATGGTGGCCGCACTGGGTGCAGACGCGATGGTTCTCCGTCAGCTCCCGGTGGAAGATCATGGCGCCGCAGTTGGTGCACTTCTCCCAAAGGGTGTCGGCCTGATCGCCCGGCTTTTCCACGAGCGCCCGGATCTTCGGCCGGACGTAGTTGGTGATCCAGTTCATCGCCTTCTCCGCTCGGGTTCCTCAGCCGCGCGTGCCACGTGACAGCTCACGCACGAAATCCAATGCAGCATCAACGGCTTGTGGCTTGGCTTTGCCAAATTCATCCAAGTTCGCACGCACCCGTTCCACCAGCGCCGAGCCGACAACGGCGGCATCGGCGACGGCGACCGTTTCGGCCACATGGTCCGCCGTCTTGATGCCAAAGCCAACCGCTACCGGTAGGTCGCTCGACGCCTTGAGCCGCGAGACCGCGCTGGCCACGTCCTCCTGCTGGGCCGACTTGGTACCGGTGATGCCCATGATGGAGACATAGTAAATGAAGCCCGACGTGTTGTGCAGCACCTCCGGCAGGCGGGCATCGTCGGTGGTCGGCGTGGCCAGCCTGATCCAATGCAGGCCGGCCTCGATCGCCGGCTGGCAGAGCTCGAAGTCCTCTTCCGGCGGCAGGTCGACGATGATCAGGCCGTCGACACCGGCGTCCGCCGCACGTTTCAGGAAGACCGGCACCCCCATGTGGTAAATGGGGTTGTAGTAGCCCATCATCACGATCGGCGTGTCCTGGTCCTTCTGGCGGAAACGCTCTGCGAGGTTGAGGGTCCGCGACAGGGTCATTCCGGCCTTGAGCGCGCGCTGCGAGGAGGCCTGGATCGCCGGGCCGTCGGCCATGGGGTCGGAGAAGGGCATGCCCAGTTCGATCAGGTCGGCCCCGGCCGCCGGTAGCCCCTCGACGATCCGGTAAGAGGTCTCGGGATCGGGATCGCCGGCGGTGATGAAGGTGACCAGGCCGCCTCGCCCCTCCTCCTTCAGCTTGGCGAAGCGCCGCTCGATACGGCTCTGGCTCATGACAGCGACACTCCCAAGTGCTCGGCGACGGAGAAGACGTCCTTGTCGCCGCGCCCGCAAAGATTCATCACCATGATGTGGTCGCGCGGCAGCTCGGGCGCGATCTTGGCGACATGCGCCAGGGCGTGCGCCGGCTCCAGCGCCGGGATGATGCCCTCCTTGGCCGAGCAGAGCTGGAAGGCCTCCAGCGCTTCCTTGTCGGTCACCGAGACGTACTCGGCGCGGCCGATGTCGTTGAGCCAGGCATGCTCCGGGCCGATGCCGGGGTAGTCCAGGCCGGCAGAGATCGAGTAGGCGTCCTTGATCTGACCGTCGTGGTCCTGCAGCAGGTAGGTGCGGTTGCCGTGCAGCACGCCGGGCTCGCCGCCGTTCAAAGAGGCCGCATGCTCGCCGCTCTCGATCCCATGACCGGCCGCCTCGACGCCGATGATCCGCACCCCCTCGTCGTCGAGGAAGGGATGGAAGAGGCCCATGGCGTTGGAGCCGCCGCCGATACAGGCGACCAAGCTGTCCGGCAGGCGCCCCTCTTGCTCCTCCAACTGCTGGCGTACCTCATCGCCGATGATCGATTGGAAGTCGCGCACCATGGCGGGATAGGGGTGCGGGCCGGCCACCGTGCCGATGATGTAGAAGGTGCTCTCGACGTTGGCGACCCAGTCGCGCAAGGCCTCGTTCATGGAGTCCTTCAAGGTGCCGGTACCGCTGGTGACCGGGATCACCTCGGCGCCCAAAAGCTTCATGCGGAAGACGTTGGGCGCCTGACGCTCCACGTCGGTCTCGCCCATGTAGACCACGCAGGGCAGGTTGAAGCGCGCGCAGACCGTGGCGACCGCAACGCCGTGCTGGCCGGCGCCGGTCTCGGCGATGATGCGGGTCTTGCCCATGCGCTTGGCCAGGAGAATCTGGCCGAGGCAGTTATTGATCTTGTGGCTGCCGGTGTGGTTGAGCTCGTCGCGCTTGAAGTAGAGCTTGGCGCCGCCGAAGTGCTCGCTCAGCCGCTCGGCGAAATAGAGCGGGCTGGGCCGGCCGACGTAGTGCGCCTGCAGCCAGCGCATCTCCTCCTCATAGCTCGGATCCCGCTTGGCGGCCTCGTAGGCCTCCTCCACCGCCAGGATGAGCGGCATGAGGGTCTCGGCGACGAAGCGCCCGCCGAAGATGCCGAAGTGGCCGCGCTCGTCGGGGCCGCTGCGAAAGGTGTTCAGGACTGACATGAGTGATCTCTTTCTATCGAGGCCGCGGAGAGTGCACGAGACCGCCGAGCGGTTCAATAAGCCCTCGCGTTGCGGCCGCCATGCGGAATTCCGCTAAGTGGAGAGGAGCAGCAAACTTACGTGCTTCGCCATCGCGGCGGATGGCTTCCCAGCGGCGCGGCAGGCGCCTCCCACCGCGGCGGAACTCCGTCGATTCCGCCGGCGTGAGTCACGGCCGATAGCCGGCCGAAGGGGGTGTCACTCTCTTCCATCAGATCATTCAATGTTGTGCGCTCGGGGTCAGGATAGCTCAAGGCTTCCTGCCGGCCAAGCCCGCGCAGCCACTGGCCGGTGCGAGCAAGCGACACGGCAACCCGCCAAGAGCCCCCCTCCTCTGCCCGACGCGCCAAGGCCCGCATGATGCCGAAGGCCAGCAGATAGCCGGAGCCGTGGTCCAAGGCCTGGCACGGTAGCGCGCGCGGACCTGCCTCGCCGGCTGCCTGCCCTTCGGCGTGGTTGAAGCCGCTCGCCGTCTGCACCAGCGAATCGAAGCCGCGACGCCCGCCCCAAGGCCCCTCGGGGCCATAGGCCGAGAGCGAGGCATGGACGATGCCGGGGCGGACCTCGGCTGCCGCCTCGACGCCGAAGCCGCGGTCCGCCAAAGCGCCGGGTCGATAGCTCTGCATGAAGACGTCGGCCTCGGCCAGCAATGCGGCCAGCGTGTCGCGCCCCTCGGTGCGGCGCAAATCCAAGAAGCAGGAGCGCTTGCCGCGGCCGGTGTCGATGACCAGGGGTGCCATCTGCGGCAAGTGCTCCGCCGTCACCTGCAGGACCTCGGCGCCGTGGGCTGCCAGACAGCGGCCGGCGACGGGGCCGGCGATGACGCGGGTGAGGTCGAGCACGCGTAAACCCGAGAGCGGCCGCACGGCCGGTGGCGGGGGCTCCGGCGGGCTGTCGCCGATGCGCTCGATCGCCACCAGGGGCTGAGCTGACACGAAGCGGCTGTGCGGATGGGCATCCCAGTCCTCGAAACTGCGCATCATCGCGAGGCAAAGCCCGCGTGCGGAGGCGGCCTCTTCCAGCGCCTCCGCCGTCCAGCCCTTCAAGGCCTCGGCCACCGCGTCTCGTTCATAGGCGCAGTCCAGCAATGCCAGTATGCCGTCGCGATGATGCGGAAAGTTCGTGTGCATCCGGATCCAGCCGCCGTCGCCGGTCTGGTAGACCCCGGCGATACGGTCCCAGAGCTCCGGCGCCGGGCCGCCGTCGACCTGAAGGTAGTGCTCGCTGCGAAACTCCGTCGTGGCGTGGCGCATGTCCACGCTGATGCCGCGAGCCTCGCCGCTGCGCAGGCGCCAGACCTCGCTCGCTACCAGGGTGGCGGCTGCCAGGGTCGACTGAGCCGCCACGCCGACCTTGAAGCTGGACGGCAGCTGCGGTTCGCGGCCGGCGAGCGTCACGCGCTCGAGAGCATCCGCCGGGCCCTCGCCCAGCTGCCAGATTGAGGCGAGCGCCGCCGCCGCGTCCTTCTCCAAATCCCTACTCCGCCGGCTGATGGTCAGGTGTGTCGGCCTTCTCCGCCAGAAGCCGCCGGCGCACCGCGCCGGGAGACCCGGTGCGCCGCGCCAGGAGGCCATAGGCGACAGGGATGAAATAGAGCGTCAGGAAGGTCGACGCCAGCACGCCGGCCAAGACCACCACGCCAATGACGAAGCGCGTCTCCGCACCGGCGCCGCTGGAGACGATCAGCGGCACCGCGCCGGCCGCCGTGGTGATGCCTGTCATGATGATCGGCCGCAATCTGGTGAGCGAGGCCTCATAGAGCGCTTCGTCGAACGCGCGCCCGTTGTCGCGGAGCTGGTTGGCGAACTCGACGATCAGGATGCCGTTCTTGGCCGCCAAGCCGACCAGCATGATCAAACCGATCTGGCTGTAGAGGTTGAGCGTCCCGCCGGTGAGATAGAGCCCCAAGAGGCCGCCGCCGACGGCCAGCGGCACGGTCAGCATGATGACCAGAGGGTGGATCCAGCTTTCGAACTGGGCCGCCAGCACCAGGAAAACCACCAGGATTCCCAGGACGAAGACGAACATCAGGGATTCGCTGGAATCGCGCAGCTCCAGCGACTGGCCCTTGTAGTCGATGATGACCTCTTCCGGCAGGTACTGCTCGGCCAGACCTTCCAGATAGGCCAGCGCGTCGCTCAGCGCCAGGTCGTCGGCCAGGTTGGCCTCGATGGTGATCGAGCGCACGCGGTTGTAGCGGTCCAACGAGGTGGAATCGGCCGTCTCCTTGACGGTGACCAGATTCGACAGCGGGATCAGCGCGCCGGTGCGGTCGGAGCGGACGTAGATGTTAGTAAGGTCGTTCGGCGTCCTCTGGCGCGAGCGGTCGCCCTCGAGGATCACGTCGTACTCTTCGCCGTCCTCGATGTAGGTGGTGACCCTGCGCGATCCCAGCATGGTCTCCAGGGTCCGCCCGATGGCAGAGACCGTGACGCCCAGCTCGGCGGCACGGTCGTAGTCGATCTCGACCTCCAGCTGCGGCTTGGTTTCCTTGTAGTCGTAGTCGATGCCGATCAGGCCCGGATTGTCTTCGGCGATGTGTTCCAAAAGGATGTCGCGCCACTCGGCCAGCTGCTCCCAGCTGCCGCCGCCGATCACGAACTGCACCGGCTTCTGCACCCTCTGGCCGAAGCCCTGGCGCATGACCGGGAAGGCACGTACGCCGGGCAGGTTGCCAAGCCGCGCGCGCACGTCATCCATGATCTCCCAACCGCTGCGGCGCACGTCCCAGTCGTTCAGGACGACGATGGCGATGCCGTGGTTGAAGGTCTCGATGTTGCCGAAGGCGCGCGGCGCACGGATCAGCAGCCGTGTGATTTCGCCGTCCTCCACCAGCGGCATCATCCGCGCCTCGATCTCGTTCATGTAGTCTTCCATGAACTCGTAGGTAGCCCCCTCGGGCCCGTCCACCAGCACGAAGAAGGCGCCGCGGTCCTCGCGTGGCGCATACTCGCTGGGGATCTGCTGATAGAGCCAGGCGGTGGCGGCGACGAGGACAAGAAAAATCGCCACCACCAGCCAGCGCAAGCGCATGGTCGCCTTCAAGCTCGCCCCGTAGAAGCGGCGTGTGGCGCGGAAGCCGGCATCGACCAGCCTCTCCAGTCCGCTCTCGCTCTGGCGGTTGCCCAGCAACTGGGAGGCCAGCATGGGGGAAAGGCTTAGCGCCACCAGGCTGGAGAAAGCCACCGCCGCCGCCATGGTCAAGGCGAACTCGGAGAAGAGCCGCCCGACATTGCCCTCGATGAAGGCGATCGGCACGAAGACCGCGATCAACACCAAGGTGGTTGCGATCACCGCGAAGCCGACCTGCCGGGTGCCTTCGAAGGCCGCGACCAGGGGCGTCTCGCCCAACTGCATGATGCGGCGATGGATGTTCTCCAGCACCACGACGGCATCGTCGACGACCATGCCGATGGCCAGGACCATTGCCAGCAAAGTCAAGAGGTTAATCGAAAAGCCTAAGACCAGAAGTACGATAAAGGTGGCGATCAGGGAGACCGGCACGGTGACCGCCGGCACCAGCATGGCGCGGAAACTGCCGAGGAAGAGGAAGATCACCAAGACCACCAGGGCGATGGCGATGAAGAGGGTCTTGTAGACCTCGAAGATGGCGCCCTCGATAAAGACCGAGGTGTCGTAGCTCTGCTCGATCGACATCCCGGCCGGCAGGGTCCTGTTCAGCCGCGCCGCCTCTTCCTTGACCAGGCGGGCCACCTCGACGGTGTTGGCCGTCGACTGCTTGATGATGCCGATGCCGACCATCGGCACCTCGTTGCCGCGGAAGAAGGTGCGGTCTTCCTCGGTGCCCAGCTCGACCTCGCCGACATCGCCCAGGCGCACGAGATAGCCGTCCTCGCCGCGCGCCAGCACCAGGCTTGCGAAGTCCTCGGCGGTGCGGAAGGAGCGCTCGACGCGTACGCCGAACTGGGTGCGGCGCGACTCGATGCTGCCGGCCGGCAGCTCCACGTTCTCAGCCCGCAGGGCCTCTTCCACGTCGTTGGTGGTGAGCCCGCGGGCGGCCAGGGCCTGACGGTCAAGCCAGATTCTGATGGCATAGCTCTGCGCCCCGCCGACGCGCACCCGCGCCACCCCGTCGACGATGGAGAAGCGATCGACCAGGTAGCGCTCGGCATAGTCGGTGAGCTCCGGCACGCTCAACTCCGTGCTCACCAGGTTCAGCCACATGATGACGTCCTGGTTGGAATCCACCTTTTGGATTTCCGGCGCGTCGGCCTCCGGCGGCAGGTCGTCCAGGATGCCGGAGACCCGGTCGCGCACATCGTTGGCGGCAGCGTCGATATCCCGGCTGACCTTGAACTCGATGGTGACGTCCGAGCGCCCGTCGGACGAGGAGGAGGTAATGTACTTGATGCCCTCGATGCCGGCCACGCGCTGCTCGATCAACTCGGTGATGCGGCTTTCCACGACATTGGCCGCGGCACCTGGATAGGTGACCTCGACGGAAACGATAGGCGGATCGATATCGGGATACTCGCGCAGCGGCAGCCGGTCATAGGCGACCAGGCCGAAGGCGATCAGCAAGAGCGCCAGGACGGCCGCGAAGACCGGCCGGGTGACGGAGGTATCGGAAAGCCACATCGCCCTTTATTTCAGCTTTCTAGGAGTCTTTCTTGCGAATGAGATCGCTGACGTTGCTGCCCGGTGTCTGCTCCGCTGAGATGGTGACCTTCATGCCGGGGCGGACCTTGATGGTGCCGTGCGTGATGACGAACTCGCCGGGGCTGAGGCCCTCCAGGATCTCCAGGTCGCCGGCGCGCCGACCGCCGGTGACCACCTTGCGCTGCTCCACCACCTCGCCGCCGCCCTCGGCCGGCACCACGATATAGACGAAGCTCTGGCCGGCGCGCCGGATGAGCGCCTCCTCTGAGATCACGAGCGTGTCGCGAGGCGCCTTCACCAGCTCGACGCTCATCAGAAGGCCAGGGCGTAAGAGCTTGTCAGTATTGGGAATAATGGCCCGCACCAGGATCGAGCGCGTGACGGGGTCGATCTGGTTGTCGATGCTGGCCACTTCCCCCTGAAAGACCCTCTCGCCCATGGCGCGGGAGTAGGCGCGGATCGGCAGGCCGGGGCGCAAGGTGGTCAAGAAGGTCTCGGGCACCGAGAAATCCAGCTTCATCACGCTGATATCGTTCAAGGTGGTGATCACCGTGCCCGGCTCGACCAGGGCGCCGACGGAGATGGTGCGCAGCCCCACCACGCCGCTGAAGGGCGCGATCACCAGGCGGTCCTGCAGGCGCGATTCCATGGCCCGGTAGCGGGCCTGCGCGGTCTCGAACTCGCGCCGCCGCTCGTCCAGCTGGGTGCCGGTGGCATAGCCGCGCTCGGCCAGGGGGCGGATGCGGTCGTACTGATCCTTCGCCTCGTCCAATTCGGAGCGGGCCTCCTCCAAGAGCGCGCTCTGCTCGTCGGAGATCATCTCTACCAGGACGTCGCCCTGCTCGACCTCCTGCCCGTCCTGAAAGTCGATGCGGGCAATGATCTCGGTCACCTTGGCGGTCAGGTCGACGCTCTCGTTGGCGCGCAGGGTGCCCAAGGCCTCCACCTGGTCCTCGAAACTGTCGATGCGCACCTGCTCGACGATCACCTGCGGGACCGCCTGCGCCAGCGCCGTCGCCGGCAGCGCCAAGGCAAGCGAGGCGGCAGCCAGGCCAAGCCGGAGGAGGCCTCTGCGGTCGATGAGCCGTCTGGCAGGATGGGTGGCGGTCTGGGTCATGCTCACTGACGTGTGGGTCTGCCAACGCAAAGCAATATGGCACGGCGGCGAGTTAGTTGACAGACAATGGAGAGAATGAGGAGGGCGCCGTCTTACCGCGGGTTTCCGCCGCAACGACCTGGCCTTCGCGGCATCAACAGTTCGTGACACGCGTGGTCAAGAAGGCTGCCCTAACCCGTGACGCTCCTTGCTCCCCGGCTGTACAACCATTAGCCTAGTGACACCGATAGACTTTAGCGATCTTGATTTCAGAGGGGCGAAACTATGGCGTTCATCCCAGGGACCGAGGGGCCAGACACGCTGACCGGGTCGAATGCCATCGACACCATTCTGGGCTACGGCGCCGACGACACGCTCTACGGCTTGGGTGGCGCCGACAGTCTCTATGGCGGACCGGGGCGCGATAGCCTCTACGGCGGCGGCACGGGGGACGTCGTGATCGAGGGCGGTGGCGGTGCGGACAAGATCTTCGGTAGAGCTGGCGACGACACCTCGCTCTTCGGCGGCACCGCACCCGACACGATCTATGGCGGCAAGGGGGAAGACTTCTTCCTCTCCGGTGATCTAGGGAACGATACTCTTTTCGGAGGCGACGGGAATGACAAAGGCTTTTTCGGTGGGTCCGGCTCCGACCGCCTCTACGGGGGTGATAGCAGCCCTTTGGGCATCTTTCTGGTAGGTGATCTAAGCTTTTTCGGCGGATCCGGCTCCGACCGACTCTTCGGTGGCAGTGGACCGAACCTGCGATTTTACGGCGATGACGGTGACGACAGACTCTACGGCGGCACCTCCTTCTTCGGCGGCTCCGGATCGGACAGCCTGTTTGGTGGCAACAACCTGGGCGGCGACTCCGGATCCGACAGCATCTCCGGCAGCCGCCTTGTCAGCGGTGGGGATGGCGACGACCACATTGACGGATTCGGCTTCGTGTGGGGGGGTGCGGGAGACGACGTCGCCAGTGCGTTCTACTTCGTAGGCGGCGGGGATGGCACTGACACCGTCTTCGGAGACAGGTACCTCTTCGGCCACTCCGGAACCGACTCCCTTGTCGGCGGCTTCAGTCTTTTCGGCGGATCTGGCGCCGACAGCCTCTTCGGCTCCGATACTGGATTCAGCAGCGACTACAAGTTCTTCGGCGATGATGGAGACGACGCCCTCTTCGGCGGTACTGGCGACGACTATGACTTCTTCGGTGGCTCGGGCTCCGACAGCCTCTTCGGCGGATACGAGGGGAGGTTCGCCGGATATGGCGCGCGGGAGTTCTACGGCGACTCCGGTTCCGACAGTCTGTTCGGTGGCGATGGGGGTAACGATCACTTCTATGGCGGGCACGGCCGGGATGTCCTTTACGGCGGCAGTAGGAGCGACTGGAGCTTTGAAGGCGACGGCGGTGCCGACAGCCTCTTTGGCGATAGCGGGGACGACAGGGCCTTCTTCGGTGGCAATGGCGACGACAGCCTTTTCGGCGGCGATGGTGACGACAGTGAGCTCTTCGGCGGTAACGGCAACGACTTCGTGAGCGGTGACCAGGGAAGCGATCTGCTCTACGGCGCGTCTGGCTTGGATACTCTGGAGGGCGGCAATGGAGACGACAGCCTCTTCGGCGGCAGCGATGCCGATCAGCTCTTTGGAGGCGCAGGGGACGACCTGCTGTCCGGCGGCCGTCAGGATGATACTCTCTATGGAGCCGGCGGCGGAGACACGCTGAATGCCGGTCGAGGTGATGACCGCCTATACGGCGGCATTGGCGCGGACACCATGAGCGGCAACTCAGGCAGCGACCGCATCCAGATGTCGGATAATGACCGCGCCGTCGGTGGATCCGGCAGTGACTCCTTCGATTTCGACGGCGCACCGCTCTTCATCGGCGATGCCCCGACGATCGCGGATTTCCAGGGCGCGCTCATCAATGCCGGCAGCGATCAGGACAAGCTGGTCTTCGCCACCGGCGTCGAGACCGGCGTCTTCGCCTTCATCGGCGATGCCGACTTCGCGGGCAACGGCAACACGGAAGCCCGCTTCGCCGGCCAGCGCACCGTGGAGGTGGATGGCAACGGCGACGGCGTGGCCGACATCACCTTCAAGCTGAATGGCCTGTCGAAGGCGGACCAGCTGACCTCCACGGACTTCGTCTTCTTGTCGTAGAGGGCGGCAACCCGTCTCATCTGCCCGACCGCATACAACCCGCCACCCGTCCCTACCCCCCTGGCGTGCCGCCGGCCAAGCCCTCCGCGTTGGCGCGGACCTTGGCCATGAGCCCGATCAGGCTCAGCCGCTCCGCCTCCGACAGGCCGGCCAACAAGTCCCGTTCCAGCTGGCGCACCCGAGGGATGAGGTCGTTGAAGACCGCTGCCCCCCTCTCGGTCAGGCGCAGCACCGCACGGCGCCGGTCGTCGCCGTCGATGTCGCGTTTCAAGAGGCCGGCCTCACGCAGGCCCTTGATCGCCCGGCTCACCGCAACGCGGTCCATGCTGGAGCGCTCCACGATCTCGCCGGCGGACAGGAGCCGGTTGCCCAGCACCGCCATGGTCCGCCACTCCGACACGCTAAGCCCGTAGAGCGGTCCGTAGATGTCGCTCACCGACTGACTGACGGTCTGGTAGAAGACCCGGACCAGGTAGGGAAAGAAGCTATGCAGGTCGAAAGGGGGGTGTCCTTGCGGCGCCGCGTCTCGCGTTTCCGTGGCCATTGGGCCTTGCTCGTTCATCACTCTATGTCTCCAGGTCTCAGATGAGAGTAGTTTCATTGGAAATCAATTTCAAGCCAGGGATCGGCTTGCGGATTTGTAGCGTGCTTCTCAGGCTGTATTCGACAGCAAACGAGCCAACTTTCCTTGGAAAGTAGGTCGTGATGCGGCAGCCACTCCACGCTTGGTCATTGGAGATTGGCACCTTTCCCATCCCCCCCTGACGTCATCCTCCGACTTGATCGGAGGATCTCGCGCCGCTCGAAGAAGCAGTCGGAAAGGGCGCACTTACCCTAGAGTCCGCACGGAAAACCGTAGAATTGCGGGACCGAATCCAGATTGGAGGCACTTGGCGCGCGAATGGCATCGTTGGTGCTTTGTTACCCTCCGGATGAGAGTACGGAGCGCGATCCTCCGATCAAGTCGGAGGATGACGTGGTGGGGGTTGGTTGGGGGTCGTGTCGATTGGACCCAACCACCTTGATTGGAACCCAAGTCGAAATCGGTCTTGACATAGTTTCAAATGAAATTAATATCGAACTGGAACAGGCCGACACGCAAATCGGAGGAGCGCATGCGAAGCTGGATCGAAGAGGCGAACGGGCCTGATTGCCTCTTTCCTCTGCAGAATCTGCCTTACGGGGTCTTCAGCCGGCCCGGCGAGGCGCCAAGATGCGGCGTGGCCATCGGCGATCGGGCCTTCGACCTGGCGATGCTGGAGGCGGCCGGACTGTTGGAGACCGGCGGGCCCTGCTTCGACAAGCCGGCGCTGAACAGCTTCATGGCCAAGGGCCAGGCCACCTGGCAGCGGGTGCGCGAGCGCCTGACCGAGCTGCTGGCCGAAGGCGGCGACCCGGCCTTGCGCGACGACAAGGACCTGCGCGAGCGTGCCGCCGTCCGGCCCGGCGAGGTCGACATGCACCTACCCTTCGAGGTCAGGGGCTACACCGACTTCTATGCCGGCCGCCAGCACGCCTTCAACGTCGGCAGCCTTTTCCGCGGGCCCGAGAACGCGCTGCCGCCGAACTGGCTCCACATCCCCATCGGCTACAACGGCCGCGCCTCGACCGTGGTGGTGAGCAACACCGACATTCGCCGCCCGCTGGGCCAGACCAAGCCGCCCGGTGCCGACGCCCCCCTCTTCGGCCCTTGCAAGCGGCTCGACATCGAGCTGGAGTTGGGCGCCGTCGTCGGCGTGGCGAGCCAGATGGGCGAGCCCATCACGGTGGCGGACGCCGACGCCATGATCTTCGGCTACGTGCTGCTGAACGACTGGTCGGCGCGCGACATCCAGGCCTGGGAGTACCAGCCGCTGGGGCCCTTCCAGTCCAAGGCCTTCGCCACCTCGATCAGCCCCTGGGTGGTGACCAAGGCGGCGCTGGAGCCCTTCCGGGTCGCGAGCCCTGAGCGCGAGAAGCCTTTGCTGCCCTATTTGCAAGAGCCGGGCCCGCTGCTCTACGACATCGAGCTGGAGGTCTGGATGCAGCCTGACGGCGCCGCCAAGGCCAGCCGGATCTCGCACACCAACGCCCGCAATCTCTACTACAGCGCCGCCCAGCAATTGGCCCACCACGCCGTCGGCGGCTGCCGCATGGAGACCGGCGACCTGCTCGGCTCCGGCACCATCTCCGGTCCGGAGAAGGATCAGTTCGGCTCGCTTCTGGAGCTGACCTGGGGCGGCAAGGAACCCCTGACCCTGGAGGGCGGTGCCACACGCAGTTTCATCGAGGACGGCGACACACTCACGCTAAAGGGCTGGGCCCAGGGCGAGGGCTACCGCATCGGCCTCGGCATCTGCAGGGGCCGCGTCCTGCCCGCACCCGACAAGACCGACTGGTAACGCTCAAGGAGCATCCACAATGGCCAAGGCATTCGCATCGACCGGCGACATGGAGGACAAGACCATCTCCTTTACCGAGGTGGGCCCCGATCTCTACGCCTTCACCGCAGAGGGCGACCCCAACACCGGCATCATCATCGGCGACGACGGCGTCATGGTGGTCGACACGCAAGCGACCCCGGTGATGGCGCAAGAAGTCGTGAAGCGCATCCGCGAAGTCACCGACAAGCCGATCAAGTACGTCGTCTTGAGCCACTATCACGCGGTGCGCGTGCTGGGGGCGGCGGCCTACGGCGCCGAGCAGATCATCGCGTCCGAGGCCTGCCGCGCCATGATCCACGAGCGCGGGCAAGAGGACTGGGACAGCGAGTTCGGCCGCTTTCCGCGCCTCTTCCAGGCGGCAGAGTCGATCCCCGGCCTCACCTGGCCCACCATGACCTTCAAGAACAAGATGACCGTCTATCTGGGCAAGCGGCGGGTGGACATCATGCACTTGGGCCGCGCGCACACGGCCGGCGACTGCGTCGCCTGGATCCCCGATGCCGGGGTGATGTTCTCCGGCGACACGGTGGAGTTCCACTCCGCCTGCTATTGCGGCGACGGGCACTTCCACGACTGGCCCCGGACGCTGGACAGGCTCGCCGACTTCCGCCCGCGTGCCTTGGCGCCCGGTCGCGGCGACGCGCTCGTGAGCGAGGACCAGGTCCGCGAGGCCATCGCGCTCACCCGCGACTTCCTGGAGAGCACCTATCGCCCGGTGGCCGCCGCGGCGGCTGCCGGCCGCAGCCTGAAGGACGCAATGGCCGCCTGCCGTGAGCTCTGCGATCCCAAGTTCGAGAGCTTCGCCATCTACGAGCACTGCTTGCCCTTCAACGTTGCGCGGGCCTACGACGAAGCCTTGGGCATCGACACGCCGCGCATCTGGACGGCAGAGCGCGACCAGGCCATGTGGGCGTCACTCCAAGGCTGAACGGAGGCCGGGTCATGTCGAAAATCTTCGAGGTCCCGCTCTATCCCTATGAGCACACGGCCGACCAGGACGCGCTCTCGCCAGTGCGCCATCCCGTCGTCGTGGTGGGTGCCGGCCCGATCGGGCTGGCCGCCGCCATCGACCTGGCCGAAAAGGACGTGCCGGTTCTGGTCCTGGACGAGAACGACCGGGTGAGCTGGGGCTCGCGCGCCATCTGCTTCGCCAAGCGGCCGCTGGAGATCCTGGACCGGCTGGGCTGCGGCGACGGCCTGGTCGACAAGGGCGTGGTCTGGCACCAGGGCAAGGTCTTCTTCGACCAGCGCATGGTCTATCAGTTCGACCTCTTGCCCGAGAGCGACCACAAGCGCCCCGCTTTCATCAATCTCCAGCAGTACCATCTGGAGCACGCCCTGGTGGAACGGCTGCGCGCGCTGAAGGCGGCCGGCAAGCCGGTGGACTTGCGCGGGCGCAACCACGTGATCGGCGTCGACAGCAGAGACGACGGTGTGAGCCTGCAGGTGGAGACGCCCGACGGCCCCTACCGGGTGGAGGCCGATTGGCTGATCGCCTGCGACGGTGCGGCCTCGCCCTTGCGCGGTCACATGGGGCTCGACTTCCACGGCCGCGTCTTCGAAGACAACTTCCTGATCGCCGACGTGATCATGGACGCGGACTTCCCATCCGAGCGCTGGTTCTGGTTCAACCCGCCCTTCAATCCCGGCCAGTCGGCCTTGCTGCACAAACAGCCGGACCGGCTCTGGCGCATCGACCTGCAGCTCGGCTGGGACATCGACAAAAAAGAGGAGGTACGGCCGGAGAAGGTGGCCCCGCGCCTGCAGGCCATGCTGGGCGAGGAGGTCAGCTTCGAGTTCGAGTGGATCTCGATCTACACCTTCCAATGCCGCCGCATGGAGCGCTTCCGCCACGGCAGGGTGCTCTTCGCCGGCGATGCCGCCCACCAGGTCTCGCCCTTCGGTGCGCGCGGCGCCAACAGCGGCTTCCAGGACACCGACAACCTGGCCTGGAAACTGGCCCTGGTGCTGCAGGGCAAGGCGCCGGAAAGCCTGCTCGACAGCTACGACTTGGAGCGGGTGCAGGCGGCCGACGAGAACATCATGAACTCGACCCGCTCGACCGACTTCATCACGCCCAAGTCGCCGGTGAGCCGTCTCTTCCGCGATGCCGTCCTGGACCTCTCCGAGAGGCATGACTTCGCGCGCCCCTTGGTGAACTCCGGCCGGCTGTCCCTGCCTTCCATCCACGACGGCTCGCCCTTGAACGGGCCGGACAGCAAGGCCCTGCCGTCGGGCACCCGTCCCGGCGCCCCGGCAGTGGACGCGCCCACCGATGACGGCTGGTTGATCGACCGCCTGGGCAACCGCTTCCAGCTGCTGGCGATCGACTGCCCCGCGCCGGACGGCCTTGAGGTCGAGGGCATCCCTGTGGAGACCCTGCGGATCGACAGCGGCTCCCTGCCCTCGCCCGCACTGAAGGAGCGCTATCTGGGGGGCGCGCCGGCGGCCTGCTACCTGCTGCGCCCGGACCAGCACGTCGCCGCCCGCTGGACCGACTATGACGAGGCAGCCGTCGCCGACGCATTGCGGCGCGCCATCGGCAAGGCTTGAGGAAGGAAGGCCCCAATGCCCACGCTCAACACAGCCCCCAACATACCCGACCCGGACGGCTTCTATGCAGAGCTTCTGGCCCTGCACGAAGGCCAGTCCAAAGCCGAGAGCGACCGGATCAACGCCCGCCTGGTCCTGCTGCTCGCCAACCACATTGGCGACCGCACCGTGCTCAGCGAGGCCATGGCGGCCGCAACACTGACCGAGACCGAGGGAGAAGCCTCATGAAGATCGACCGGATCCACCACGTCGCCTATCGCTGCCGCGATGCCAAGGAGACCGTCGAGTGGTACGCCAAGAACCTCAAGATGGACTTCGTGCTGGCGATCGCCGAGGACCACGTGCCCTCGACCAAAGAGCCCGATCCCTACATGCACATCTTCCTCGATGCCGGCGGCGGCAATGTGCTGGCCTTCTTTGAGCTGCCGACCAAGCCGGCGATGGGCCGCGACCCCAACACGCCGGAATGGACCCAGCACATCGCCTTCAAGGTGAAGGACCGCGAGACCTTGCTGGCCTTCAAGGAGCATCTTGAGGCCAATGGCGTCGAGGTGCTGGGCGTTACCGATCACTCGATCTTTCACTCCATCTACTTCTTCGACCCAAGCGGCCACCGCTTAGAGTTGGCCGCGCCCGATCCCGACGAGGAGGCCATGCTGGAGCGACTCGACGCGGTGAAATGGGAGATGCTGGAGGAATGGTCCAAGACCAAGCGCGCGCCGAAGCATGCCGCCTGGATGCACGAGAAGCAGTTGTCGGACGCGGCGAACTGATCCGATGACCTTGCTCCACGACTACTGGCGGTCATCGGCCAGCTATCGGGTGCGAATCGCGCTTAACCTGAAGGACGAGGCCTACGAGGCCGCCTCGGTCGATCTGCTCAGAAACGAGCAGAGGAGCGAAGCGCATCTGGCTCGCAACCCGCAAGGCTTGGTGCCGACCTTGGAGATCGACGGCACCACCCTTTCGCAATCTCTGGCCATCATCGAGTACCTGGAGGAAACGAGGCCGCAGCCGCCCTTGCTGCCGCAAGGCCCGCTCGGGCGGGCCCGCGTGCGCACCATCGCGCAAGCCATCGCCATGGAGATCCATCCGGTCTGCAACCTGGCCACGGTCAACCGGATCGTGGCCTTGGCCGGCGGCGACGAGGACACGCGGCGCAGCTGGATGCAGCAAAACATCCGCCGTGGGCTGGAGGCCGTCGAAGTGCTGTTGGACAGCCCGGAGACGGGCCACTACTGCCACGGCGAGCATCCGACCCTGGCCGACTGCTGCCTCATCCCGCAGCTCTATAACGCGCACCGCTGGGGCGCATCCCTGGAGGGGCTCACGCGGATCCAGTCCGTCGAGGCGGCCTGCGCGAAGAACCCGGCAATCGCGGCCGCCCACCCCGACCGGGTGCGGCCGGCGGCATGAACCCCCAAGCGGCATCCTTCGTTCAATAACCCGGCGCGGACAGCGCCCTAGACAGGAGAGGGACTATGACAAGAAGACTTGGCAAGATGGCATTGGCGCTAAGCCTGGCGGCGCCCACGACCTTGGCGGCACTGACTTTGCCGGCGGCGGCGGAAACCGAGCTGGTGCTCTCCTCCTGGCTGCCGCCGCGCCATCCCATCGTGGTCCACGCCATCAAGCCCTGGGCCAAGCAGATCGCCGAGGCGACCGACGGACGCGTCACGGTCCGCGTTCTGGCCAAGCCCCTGGGCGCGCCGCCGGCGCACTACGACATGGCGGTCGACGGCGTGGCCGACGTGACCTACGGCCTGCATTCCTTCACTACCGACGAGCGCTTCAAGCGTTCGCGCATCGGCCAGTTCTCCTTCATCGGCGACGATGCGGTGGCCAGCTCCCAGGCTTTCTGGACCGTCTACACCGGCCACCTGGACGCCCAGAAAGAGCACGAAGGCGTGAAGCTCTTGGGCCTCTTCGTGCACGGCCCCGGCGTGCTGCACAACAATGTCCGCAAGATCGAAACGCCTGAAGACTTGCAGGGCCTCAAAATCCGCACGCCCGGCGGCTACATCGCCGAGCTGATGGGCAATATGGGCGCCACCACGCTCTTCATGTCGGCGGGCGAGGTCTACGAGAAGCTCTCGCGCGGCGTGATCGACGGCGTGACCTTCACCTACGAGGCCTTGACCGCCTTCAAGCTGACCGACGACCTCAAGTACGCCATGCGGGTGCCGGGCGGCCTCTACAACACCACCTGGTTCCTGGTGATGAACGAGGACAAGTGGAACGAGCTCTCGCCGGAGGATCAGGCTGCCATCGAGGCGGTCTCCGGCCTTGCCTTCGCCGCCCTGGTCGGTAAGGCCTGGAACGATGCCGACGAGAAGGCGATCGAGAAGATCACCGACGCCGGCATCGAGATCCATGACGCCTCGCCGGCCATGGTCGAGGCGGTAAAGAACGCCGCCAGCTACTACGAAGCGCTCTGGGCCGACGAGGTGGCCGAGCAGGGCTATGACGGCACGGCGGCGCTCGAGGAGTTGCGGCGCCAGTCGGGCGCAGCCCAGTAAGCCGGCAGCACGCCATGTCCGCGAACCTGGAGGCGGAGGGTGGCCGGCCGCCACCCTCCAAGCGCCCGGCCTATGCCCGGCTTCTCGACTGGAGCCTCGGCGGCTGCTGCGCGCTCCTCTTGGCGGGCCTGACCGGGCTCACCATGGTGGACGTGATCGGGCGCTATTGGTTCGACGCGCCTTTGACCGGCGCCTTCGAGCTCACGCAGTTGATGCTCTGCGCCTTGATCTTCGCCGCCTTGCCGCTGACCACGGCGGCCGGCGAGCATATCGAGGTCGACCTCTTCTACAGCCGCATGCCGCGCGGCCTGCAGAGCTTCGTGCACCTCTTGGGCGCGGGAATCTCGGCCTTGGTCTTGGGCGTCATCGCATGGCGCCTTGCCGAGCACGCCTTGCGCTTGGCACACGACGGCTCGGTCACCAATGCACTGGCGGTGCCGCTGGCGCCGCTTGCCTGGTTCGCGGCGCTGCTGGCCGCGCTCAGTGCTGCCCTGGCCCTGCTGCGCCTGGGTCGAGGACGGCCGGCATGACCGAGTCCCTCATCGGCTTTGCGGTGCTGCTGACCCTGCTCTTCCTCAGGGTTCCGATCGCCTTTGCCATGGCGCTGGTGGGCGCGGTGGGCTTCGCCCTCATGCGGGGCTGGTCCGCGACCTGGTCGATGGTTGGCTCGGTCGCCTTCGACACCGGTCTCTCCTACTCCCTATCCGTGGTGCCGCTCTTCATCCTGATGGGCAATCTCTTGACCATCTCGGGCGTCAGCCACGGCCTCTACGCCGCCGCCAATCACTTGCTGGGCCGCGCCCGCGGCGGCCTTGCCATGGCCTCGGTGCTGGCCTGCGGCGGTTTCAGCGCCGTCTGCGGCTCCTCGCTGGCGACGGCGGCCACCATGTCCAAGGTCGCCATGCCCTCGATGCGGCGCTATGGCTATGCCGACAGCTTGGCCAGCGGCTCGATCGCCGCCGGCGGCACACTCGGCATCCTGATCCCGCCCAGCGTGGTCATGATCATCTATGGCCTGATCACCGAATCCGACATCGGCAAGCTCTTCATCGCCGGTATTCTGCCGGGCATTCTGGGCCTCTTACTCTACATCGCCGCGATCTGGGTGGTCACCCGCCTCAATCCCGAACTGGCGCCAAAATCGGAAGGCACGGAGCCCTTCTCCAACCGTGAGCGCCTCGGCGTGATCAGCGTCCTGGGCCTCTTTGTCCTCATCATGGCGGGCATTTACGGCGGTTTCTTCACACCGACCGAAGCTGCCGGCGTCGGCGCCGCCGCGGCCTTCGTCATCGCGCTCGCGATGGGCGGCGTGGGGCCGAAGAAGCTCTTCGGCGCCTGCCTGGAGAGCGCGCGCACCACGGCGATGATCTTCGCCATCGTCATCGGCGCCGAGATCTTCTCCAACTTCGTGAACTTCGCCGGCCTGCCCGACAGCCTGGCCTTCTGGATCGCCGATCTCGATCTCAGCCCCTATCTGGTGATTCTGGGGATCGTGGTGATCTACATCGTCCTGGGCTGCGTGCTCGAGAGCCTCTCGATGATCCTGCTGACCGTGCCGGTCTTCTATCCCCTGATGTACGAGCTCGACTTCGGCACGGGCCTGCTCTCCGATCCGGAGCTGGCGCTCATCTGGTTTGCCGTCATCGTCGTCGTGGTGACCGAGATCAGCCTGATCTCGCCGCCGGTCGGCCTCAACGTCTTCGTCTTGCGCAACGTTCTGCAGGACGTCTCGCTTGGCACCATCTTCCGCGGCGTCACCCCCTTCTGGATCGCGGACATTGTCCGCCTTTTGTTGCTGATCGCGCTGCCCTGGGTCTCGCTCTGGCTGGTCGAGGCGATGTAGCTCTTCAGGCTTCGCCGGCCAATGCGCGAACCTCTTGCAAGAGGGACTTGGGAACGCTGAGGCCCTCCAGCGCGGCCTTCTCTCGGTTGGCCAGGCGACGGCTCCCCGGCAGGCGAGTGCCGTCCTGTGCCTTGGCCTCGATGGTCAGGCGCTGCAGGTGCTTCTGGAAGGCGCCGCCGGAGATCCGCGTGACGTCGAAGGCGATGATCAACTGGCCCACGGCCGGCGGATCGCCGTCGGCCGACAGGAAGGAACTGGCCTCGAAGCTGAAGCGGGCCCCGGTCAGGCAGGCCGCCAAGATCTCCACCATCCAGGCCAAGGCGGCGCCCTTGGCGTCGCCCATGGGCACCATCGAGCCCTTCAAGGCCTCGCCGGGCTGCGTGGTGGGGCGTCCCTCGGCGTCGATCGCCCAACCCTCCGGAATGGCTTCGCCGCGCTTGCCGGCCGCCACCACCTTGCCGCGCGCCACCTTGGAGAGCGAGAGGTCGATAACCAGCGGCGGCGCCTCGTACTGCGGTGCCGCGAAGGCCACGGGGTTAGTGCCGAACAGCGGCTTGCTGCCGCCCCAGGGCGCCATGGCCTTGGGCGTATTGGCGAACATCATCGCCATGCAGCCGGCATCCGCCAGCCGCTCGACATGACGACCGGCCTGGCCGCAGTGGTGCGAGTTGAACAAACCGGCCGCAGCCATGCCCGTCTCGGCCGCCAAGGGCACCAGCTCGCGAATGGCCAGGTCGATCGCCGGAAAGGCAAAGCCGTGCCGGGCATCGATGGCCAGGAACGCAGGTGTCTCATGACTAACGATGGGTTCGGCATGACCGTCGACCTTGCCCAGCCGGGCTTGCTCGGCATAGGTGGAGACGCGAGAGAGGCCGTGGCCGGGCTGGCCGTCGACCTCCGCCATCACCAGCGCCTCGGCGACGAAGGCCGCGTTGCGCGGGCTGGTGTTGGCGGCCACCAGGGCCTTGGTCACCAGGCGTTCCGCTTCGGCCGGCGTTATGGTCTCGCTCTCAGCCATTGCCAATTCCCAGCTCCCTCAAGATAGCGTCGACGGTCATGCGGCTCACCCTGATGTTGGCCTCTTGCGTCACCCCGGCGATATGCGGGGTCAGTATAAGATTGGGCAAGGAGGCAAAGTCTGCCATGGCCGCCGCGCTCAAAGGTTCCGATTCGAAGACGTCGAGTGCGGCTCCGCCCAGCCGGCCGCCTCGCAAGGCCCCGGCCAAGGCGGCCTCGTCGACGACGCCGCCGCGCGCCGTGTTGATCACGATCGCACCGGGCTTCATGCGCCCGATCGCGGCGGCATCGATCAGATGGCGTGTTTCGGGCGTCAGGGGAACGTGCAGGCTTACGATGTCGGCTGCCGCCAGGAGGTCCGGAAAGCTGGCGCGCTTGGCCTCTCCCCAGGCGCTGTCTCCGGCCGGAAGGTGGGGATCGTGCGCGAGTACGGACAGGCCCAAGGCCTGGGCTCTCTCGGCGACCGCCCGCGCGATGCTGCCGAAACCCACCAGTCCGAGGCAGCGGCCGGCAAGCTCGCCGCCGATCAGCTTTTCGCGCGGCCATTGGCCTGCGAGCAGGGCAGTCGTGGCCGAGAATGCGCTCTGCCGCACGAGTGTCAGAGACACGGCAATCACGTACTCCGCAACGGCGGTGGCGTTGGCCCCGACCGCGGCATGGACGGCAACGCCGCGCGCCTCGCAGCCCGCCAGGTCGATGTTGTCGAGGCCGACGCCCAAGCGGCCGACGACGCGGAGCCTGGGCGCTGCCTTCAAGAGTGCAGCGTCGACTTGAGTGCGATTGCGCACCACCAGCGCGCGCGCATCTGCCAAGGCCGCCAGCAGACGCCCTCGTGCCTCGACCAGGCTCGGATCATAGAGCAGCGTCAGGCTGTCCGGAATCGCTGACAGCGCGCTCTCGTCCATGAACTCTGAGATGACGATGTCGCTCACCGCTGTCACGCGCTCCAGGTTGATCGGGTCGGATCCCCAACACTCGCCATGGCTTAGGGCCCGGGTCAAGCGGCGCAGGACAGATCCGCGCCCAAGGCCTGACGGGTCCTCTGGACAGAGTCCTTGGCCTTATGCTCTTACCTTTCCATGACGGACACGATTCTGGTTCTGGACTTCGGCTCTCAGGTCACCCAGCTCATTGCCCGGCGCCTGCGCGAGGCAGGCGTCTACAGCGAGATCCTGCCCTTCAATGCCGGCATGGACCGCATTCGCGCGCTGCGCCCCAAGGGCATCATCCTCTCCGGCGGCCCGGCCTCGGCCATCGCCGAGGACAGCCCGCAGGCGCCCGAGGAGATTTTCGTTCTGGGCCTTCCGGTTTTCGGCATCTGCTACGGCCAGCAATTGATGGTGCACCAGCTGGGCGGCCTGGTCGAAGGCGCCGACCACCAGGAGTTCGGCAAGGCTTTTGTTGAGGTCACTGGCGATACGGCGCTGACCAAAGACGTCTGGATGCCGGGCGAGCGCCACCAGGTCTGGATGAGCCACGGCGACCGTGTGGTCTCCCTGCCGCCGGGCTTTTCGGTGCAGGGCTGTTCGGACGGTGCCCCCTTCGCGATCACTGCCGACGAGAGCCGCCGCTTCTATGGCGTGCAGTTCCATCCGGAGGTCATCCACACCCCGGACGGCGCCAAGCTGATCGCCCGCTTCGCCAAGGAGGTCTGCGGCTGCGCCGGCGATTGGACCATGGCCGCCTTCCGCCAGAGCGCGGTCCAGGCGATCCGCGCCCAGGTCGGCGACAAGCGGGTGATCTGCGGGCTTTCCGGCGGCGTCGATTCCTCTGTCGCCGCCGTGCTGATCCACGAGGCGATCGGCGATCAGCTGACCTGCATCCTGGTCGACCACGGCCTGATGCGCCAGAACGAGGCCGCAGACGTGGTCGAGGTCTTCCGCGGCCACTACAACATCCCCTTGGTGCATCGCGATGCCGCCGGCCTCTTCCTCGGCCGCCTGGAGGGTATCGAGGATCCGGAGGAGAAGCGCCGCATCATCGGCCGCAGCTTCGTCGAAGTCTTCGAGCAAGAGGCCGCCAAGATCGGCGGCGCCGACTTCCTGGCGCAAGGCACGCTCTACCCCGACGTGATCGAAAGCGTCTCGCCGCGCGGCGGCCCCTCGGTCACCATCAAGACCCACCACAACGTCGGCGGCCTGCCCGAGCGCATGAACATGGCGCTGGTCGAGCCCTTGCGCGAGCTTTTCAAGGACGAGGTCCGCGCCCTCGGCCGCGAACTCGGCCTGCCCGAAACCCTGATCGGCCGCCACCCCTTCCCCGGCCCCGGCCTCGCCATCCGCATCCCCGGCGCGGTCAGCGCCGAAAAGGCCGAGATCCTGCGCAAGGCCGACGCCCTCTACATGGAGGCACTCCGCCAAGCCGGCCTCTACGACGCCATCTGGCAGGCCTTCGCCGTCCTCCTGCCGGTGCGCACGGTGGGCGTCATGGGCGACCAGCGCACCTACGACCACGTGCTGGCACTTCGCGCCGTCACCTCCTCCGACGGCATGACGGCGGAGAGCTACCCCTTCGACCACGCCTTCCTGGCCGAGGTGGCGACGCGGATCGTGAACGAGGTGCGGGGTGTGAACCGGGTGGTCTACGACGTGACCTCGAAACCGCCGGGGACGATCGAGTGGGAGTGAGATGCATACATATGATAGTATAGCACTGCAGATGAGCAGATGAGTCTGAAACGAGCTTACAGTAGACAGAATTCCCCCCTGTATAGAATTCACCTCCGCATGAGAACCACTATCACGAAACGCCCATTGTGAGAATTAATGTACAATACATTGATCCACACAATTCCCGCGACTCTTATGTTGGAAGATCATCTACTGAGTCTTCAAACCATATCGTTCTTTTAGGGACTCCCCTGACAAAATGCAGAGTCCCGTTCCAGCGCCGTCGAAAGATCTCTTTGTACCCCTTCTTAGGCCATGCGTTGCGCTCACCAAACGCTAGCATCACTGGCGAAAGTTCCTTCGTGTCAAACAGGACATCAACTTCGCTTCGGCGCGCGATACACCACTTGATTCCAGTGCCAATTCCACCAAGTGCTATCGTCGCGTCGTCTGGTCCTGTGAATTGAGCTAGCTGATGTGGTTCTGCGTGGAGCCTGAGTTCCCGCAGGAGCCAAGGTGACGGCACCTGCAATGAAAGACCCGACGGAACAGTCTTGTCGAGGTGGCCCTCCCAGTGATAGCCCATCGTTAGCTGCCGAAATGAAAACGATTTGCCATTGATGGTTCGTTCAGGCTCTTCCAGCCCGTCGTTCCAAGTCGACCGCAATCCCAATTCATAGAGAAACCCAGCGTCGGTTTGGTTCCCCGGCAGCCAATCATAAAAGTCCAGCTTTGCGTCCTCGGAACGCTCGACAAAAGACACAGCTTCGCGCCTTGGCAATGCAATCATTATTTGAAAATGGAACTCCTCTTGGCGGAACGGGTGACCTAACCGGACATCGGTTTTGCGCTCGTCTGCTGGCCATTTAAGGCTAGACGAAGTGTATCGGTAGAGACTGTACCACTCGCCAGGCGCTCTAACGTCCTTAGCTAAACTTAGACGAATTCGGCTTTCCGGCACGCTTGCTTCAAACACCCAAGCGGCTTGCCGTTGAGCGGAGACTTCCGTGATTGGCAATGGCGATACACCCGTCTCGTTGTTCAGTTCGGTGACGGTAGCGTCGAGTGCCGGAAGCGTAATCTCCACATTGCGAACGAAGCAGGTGTCCACGGCCGTGTCATAACGATACAACATCGGCTCGTGAGAATCGTCCATCATCCAGTAGTTGTCGGCGATTCTAGCCAAAAGCTCAAAATAGGCGATCCACTGATACTTCTTGCCGATGCGTTCGATGCGACCACCATAATAGCGATCATCATCGACCGTCGAGTCTTTCGGGAAAAAGGTGTCCGTCCAGCCTAAAGATATAGCGCGGTTCACGACCCAGTACTTTGCCCGCTCAATGTCGTATCGGAAAGTGCGTTTGAACTCCCAACGTTTGGTTTCTGGTACCATCGGTGCAGTCACGGACAATCGAACTCGAGAGAAGTCGTTAAGGCCGCTTTCCATAACATAATGGCCAAAGTCGCCGACCCAGCCCGTGCAAGAGTCCAGGATTCGTCCCGCACCCACCTTTTCGGCGCGCACTTCAATCTTCTTCGTGTTCTTTGGGAGCCTTGGTACTGGTGAGTTGTACGGTGGCTGACACCGTTCGACAAGCACTCCTTCCGGCAGGATGTTCTTGTCGTTAGCCAATTCGACAATCAGTCGACCATAGTCCCGCGTCAGGAGGTGCCGCGGCGGAGAGCCGGGCGCAAAGAACGTTTTGTAAATCGCGTCCGCAGCGTCGTGCAGCCGCAACTCATTTGGGTCCCGTAGACAGGCTCCGGCACAGGCCGCAGCCACTCGCTCGACGACGTAAGGGTCATCCACGTCGGCGAAGCGCTTGACGAAGTCAGGCAGGAGACGGGGACGGATCAAGAGGATAGAGATTGCCGCCTTTGTAGCGTGATCCCGCAGGCTGATGTTGGTCGTCGAGAAAAGCCAGCCAAGTGTTAATAGAGCTCGTTTGAGAACTGCGTCTTCGGCGCGACTGATAGCCAGCCCTTGGCACCAACGTGCAAGGCGAAAGGCCTCGCTGTGACTGTCCCCGTACTTGCCGAGCGCATTAACAGGGACAGTCCAGAACGCGTCACGTTCCGGCAGCTTTCGGCGCACGAGATTGCGGTGGAGTAGCTCTGCATTCCATGGATGGTCTCTGGCACAGAGCCGGAGCAGAACGCGAATGTGCGTATGATTGCTGTATTCCTGTCGTCCACGATCCATTCGTTGAATAGTTGAAGCGTCCTGTCAGTGAACGCGTCCGGAGATCTCCAGTAGAGAGTTTCAACGAAATCGTCGCTCCGAAGTTCAACCGCGTCGGGTCCTTGCGGAAGGTCATCGAAGAGTTCGCGCGCATTTCGTTCGGCATGCCCGAGCCAAAGTGCTTGGAATACGCCGTGCCATTCGTACGAGATGCTTGCGATTTCCGAGTACCCAAAACGCTCCAGAAGAAAGACGAGCGGCCCACTGTTAACAAAGGCGCTCCGGGTCGGTGTGACTTCGTCGAGCAGCGCCTCGGCGACCAGATGGTCCTGAAAGCGCTGGAATGCGAAGCGCACAAGGTGGTTGGGAGGATCCAAGGGATCTTCTGGTTCTTCCGAGAAATCAGGATCGAAACGTAGGATGCCACGAAGACGCAGCAACTCGAGCCACGTGCGCTGCTGCGGGGCAAAGCCGGAGAAGGCGCCGCCG